>NZ_CP034335.1:0-1273530 GCF_004795975.1 Wolbachia endosymbiont of Drosophila mauritiana | reverse complement strand
TTTATTCCCTTTAATGGTGAAAATATCTTTAGATAAGGTCTATCAAGAAAACTGTTATTAAATGTTTAATAAGCATGTGAATAATGTCAAATTAATTTGTGAATTATTTGTTGACATAAAATACTAACAATTGATCAACAATTTTTTCAATGACATATACATAATTATATAACAATCCATGATAATAAAGCTTTTTTCCATAAAAGAAAATTACTAACATTCTAGACATCTTACTTATACACATAAATCATAAAGGAAAATCAATAGTATAGAGAAGTTATTAACATATTTATCCACAAGATAAGTAATACTAATTTTTACTGAATTTTAAGTTAATAACAATTTATTGATAGAACTACTACTACTGTTATACTTTAGTTCAGACAAAAAGTAGATAAAGTAGATTGAAAAGAAGCAAAGCAAAAATAGCAAGAATCATCAGCCAGAACGAGTCAGATGAAAAAGTTCCTATTTGGTTAATGCGTCAGGCTGGTAGGTCTCTTCCTGAGTATCGGAAGGCAGTGGAAAACATGAATAATTTCATGGAGATATGTTATAGCACAGATTTGGTAACAGAGTTAACGTTACAACCAATAACAAGATTCGACATGGATGCAGCGATAATTTTTTCTGATATTTTGATAATAGCTGACATTTTAGGCTGTAATGTAAATTTTATTCGAGGTGTGGGTCCAATAATAAGACCTATAGAAAGTGCTAAAGACTTGAAGAGTCTACAAGGAATTGAATCTAACACATTACCAATCCTAAATGCTATAAAAGAAGTAAGAAGCCAGTTGCCAGAAGAAAAATCGCTTATAGGCTTTGCTGGAGGGCCGTGGACGGTAGGTTCATACATCATAGAGGGCGGTAGTAGTAAAACTTTTTCCAAGGTGCTAAATTTTTGTCCATTGGCACTAGAGGAAATAATAAAAAAAATAACAGAAGCGACAATTATTTATCTGATCAAACAGATAGAGTTTGGAGCAGATGTTATTCAGTTATTTGACAGCAATGCTGGTGTATTGAAGGGAAAACTGTTTGAAAGATACATCATCAAGCCAACAAAGGAAATTGTTTCGGCAATAAAGAGTAGATTTCCCAATTTTCCAATAATAGGTTTTCCGCGCTCTGCTGAAAATCTTTATACAGATTACTGCGAACAAACAGGCGTATCTGCAGTAAGTATAGATTATAATGTTCCAATAGAATGGGCGAAAGAAAATCTAAAAATTCCTCTGCAAGGAAACCTTAATCCTAGTCTTTTGGCCTACAATAAGTCAGAAGCAATTGAAGAAGCAAAGCGTATAATAGATTGTTTTAGAGGGTTACCTTTTATATTTAATCTTGGACATGGAGTGCTTCCTGATACTCCGGTTGAAAATGTTGCTGCATTAGTGGACCTAGTAAGAAACTACTAAAACTCTTGTATGAAAAGCCTTTATGAGGGTGGAATGAAAACCTTACTTGACAAACCTTCCCACTTTTCTTCTTATATCAATAAGAGAGAGTATTTATCCTTGTTTTTAATCTCCGCGGGTTTAACAACAAAACTCAGATATTTATTGGCAGATTACATAAAAATTATAGCGGCTGCATGTTTTTTAAATTTTTTCTACTTCAGCCAAAACACGCTTGTTAGCACATTATCAATTTACATTATTAAAACTCGCTATACAGTGATTTATTTGCCTTTTTCAATTTATTAAGCTTTTTAATATCTATATTTAAGAATACAAAAATACCAACCTTTATGTGAAATAATAAAACTTCTAGCTTTTTTGTTGTGTAGAGTTTATCATTTTTATTTAACTTTAGTGAGATTATGTCAGACCTTGCAAAGAGGATGTCTCTGATAAAACCGTCGCCTACAATTGCTGTGACCGATAAGGCAAACAGATTAAAAAGCGAAGGAAAGAAAATTTGCGTTTTAGCTGCGGGAGAGCCGGATTTTGACACTCCAGATCATATAAAAAAGGCAGCTATTCAATCGATAAATGAAGGCAAAACTAAATATACTGCTGTTGATGGAACGCATGAGCTTAAAGAGGCGATAATCAATAAGTTAAAAAGGGATAACAATCTAGAATATAAACTGAACCAAATTTGTGTCGGCGCTGGCGCTAAGCAGGTGTTATTCAACTTATTTATGGCAACAATTGACCCTGGAGATGAGGCTATAATACCAGCTCCTTATTGGGTTTCATATATTGATATGGTAAGTCTTTTTGGTGGCCTGCCAGTTGTTGTAGAGTGTAAACAAAACTTTAAGCTGACACCGAATTTACTTGAAAGCAAAATAACTAAGAAAACTAAATGGTTAATTCTTAACTCACCAAATAACCCAGCAGGAATTGTCTATACATATGATGAATTGAAAAATATAGCGCAGATATTACTCAAGTATCCACATGTAAATATTGTTACAGATGATATTTATGAACACATAATATACGATGAAAGGTTTTTTACTATCGCTCAGGTTGAACCAAAGCTTTACGATAGAACTTTTGTTGTCAATGGAGTGTCAAAAGCTTATGCGATGACAGGTTGGAGAATAGGGTATATTGCAGGTAGGAGTGGTGTGGTAAATGCTATCTCTACACTACAGTCTCAAAGCACTTCTAACCCAAATTCAATAGCACAAGCAGCAGCAGTTGAAGCGTTAAATGGTGATCATAGTTTTTTGAAAGAAAGAAAAAAAACTTTTAAGGATCGTAGAGATTTTGTGATAGAAAAGCTAAATTCTGCTCCAGGACTGTCATCATCTATTCCACAAGGTGCATTCTATTTCTTTGTCTCTTGTGAAGGTTTATTGGGTAAGAGCACAAAAAGTGGTAAAGTAATAAGTAATGATCTTGATTTTACTGAATATTTATTGGAAGACTATTTAGTTGCTGTAATTCCAGGGGTTGCATTTGGTCTAAAAAACTACATTAGAATTTCCTATGCAACCTCTCAAGAGCAGCTGAAAATTGGATGTAACAGCATCATCAGAGCATGTGAAATGCTGAGTTAATTTTTTTATATCGATAAGTATGGCCTGGATGTATTTGCTATTAGCTGGTTTGTTTGAAATAATATGGACCACAGCATTAAAATATAGTAATGGCTTTACTCGTATTATACCTGTAGTAGTTATTTTAGTTAGCGGTTCTGTGAGTCTTTACTTGTTATCGGTAGCAATGAAATCTATTCCTCTTGGTACATCTTATGCAGTTTGGACTGGTATAGGTTCTATAGGTGCGGCAATTATAGGAATAATGTTTTTTAATGATTCAGTAAATTTTGGGCGTTTATTTTCCTTTGTTTTGGTAATACTAGGTATTGTGGGCTTAAAAGTATTTACCAATTAGGAAAAGTTAAGTACGTCTATTTTACCATCTCAGGACTTTCTACTAAAGTTGCTTTGGATTTTTCAGTTCTCGAAGAGGGCATTCTATTGATTTAGAAAGTACCTTTCTAATGTTCAATATTTCATTTTTCTCATTTTGTTGAGTTAAGTTAATGTCGTTTATTTTATTCACTAAATCTTTTCCTTCCTTTAAAATTTTTAAATCGCTTTCGTTTATATGATGTTCATTTTTAAATTCTGCAACGATTTCTTTCTTCTTTGGATGAGTATTCAGAAATTCTAATATCTGGTGTTTAGCAACAGCTTGAATAAATTTCTTATCGTGAAATATTGAATTGTTATGTAGTTCTTCTAGGCTTTTATCATATTGTTTTGCTTCGTTTACAGTAAGTTTTATTATTTCTTCTGCGCTACTTAAAAGTTCCCTGTATAACTTGTCGTATCTATTGCCTGTGTGTGCGGCAAATGTTTGTTCAATGTATTTTGTTATGTAGTTTTGTAGCGTATTGTCTATTGTATCTATGTTCATTCACTCACCTTGCTTTTATGTTATATTTTACACGCGAAAAGGTTAATATTAAGTTAACTTAGACGTCTCTAAAGCCAAGTTTTACTAAAAATTATATTATTTAAAGTATAATTTTTATCACAGAATAAAAGCGTAAATAAAATGGACTTTGTAACAAAACTAAAGCTTAAGATAAAGATGAATAAAGGCAAAATCATAAATATACTTATCATTTGTGGTGTAATTTTTTTCATATACCTTATTCATGAGCCAGTTGTAGATATGGTAGAAAAAATTATAAGTAAAATAAAAGGTCTCTTTTAAAAATAGAAAAAGTGAACTTTTTCCATCATCCAAACTTGAACCTGGAAAATTTAGTTAATGCATAAACTACTTACGTTGGCTATGAGTTCAACTGTATAAAATTCCGGTAAATTAAAATAAGTATTCATAAAAATATTGTTTTCTATAAACAGAGTATCTATAATACTAGCTTTGGGGTAAAGTATTGCAGAGGAATTTTTTAATCTGGTTATTGGCGTCACTGTTTTATGCATACCAATATATATTACGCGTAATTCCAAACATAATTGCGCCTGAATTAATAACGAAATTTAACATAAGTATTACAGATGTTGGTCAATTTGGTGGGCTATATTATATAGGCTATACGCTTGCTCACATACCTGTTGGTCTTGCCCTTGATAGATTTGGGCCAAAGTTTGTTTTGCCTGCGTGCATTGTCTTAACGTTTGCTGGGACATTACCACTAATATGCTTTGATGAGTGGTATTACTCAATATTTGGTAGAATGATTGTTGGAGTTGGGTCATCTGCTTCGGCAATTGGGCTCTTTAAAGTTGCAAGTATGTATTTCTCACAAGAAAAATCAGCAAGGATGGCTAGTTTATCTATAATAATAGGGTTACTGGGAGCTATTTATGGTGGATTACCTCTAGACTTTTTGCTCAATAAATTTGGTTGGAATTATGTTATATATACTTTCTCAGCGTTTGGTTGTTTGCTTGCTCTGTTGTTGCTTTTAATAACGCCAAAAAGCAACATAGAGGAGAGTAGAAATGACAACATACTTCAGGATTTAAAGACTGTACTTTTCAATAAACATATCATTCTAATCAGCTTTTTTGGTGGCTTAATGGTTGGACCATTAGAAGGTTTTGCTGATGGTTGGGCAAAAGCGTTCTTATGTGAAACATATCAAATGACCGGGGATCTGGCATCTTCGCTTTCTTCCCTTATGTTTATAGGTATGGGAGCTGGATCATTCTTTTTAGCTTACTTGCTCGAGAAATATCCAGACAAACATTATGAAGTGATTATTGCGTGTTCTTTTGCTATGATTGCTAGCTTCCTCTTACTTTTCACGCAAGCTGGTGGTTTATATATTGCACTACCTGCACTTCTTGTTATCGGCTTTGCGTCTGGTTATCAGGTAATTACTATTTACAAAGCAATAAGTTATGTGAACAGTAACTTGGTAGGCTTAGCCACAGCCATATCAAACATGATAGTTATGGTTTTTGGCTGTTTTTTTCATACAGGAATTGCAAAAATAATAGATTTATGTTGGAATGGAATGGTAGTACAAGGAAATCCTGTGTATGGTACTGAGTTACTAGTAAAAGCAATATCAATTATTCCTGTATGTTTGCTTTTAGCTGTTTTTGGATTTATGTGGTTAAAGAAAAGTTCTTATGACAAGTGTTTCAGAAAGGATTTGTGACTCTAAAAGTAGTCTGAAGTCTTTTGATAATGAAGTTTATCAATCTATAGAGAAAGAACTGCGGCGGCAAAAATCACAGTTGCAACTGATTGCATCAGAAAATTTTGCGAGTAAAGCAGTGATGGAAGCACAAGGTTCTTTTCTGACCAATAAATATGCAGAAGGTTATCCAGGTAAGAGATATTATTGTGGTTGTGAGTATGTGGATGAAATTGAAAATCTAGCTATAGATAGGCTTTGTAAGCTATTTGGTGTTAAATTTGCAAATGTTCAACCTCATTCTGGTTCTCAGGCAAATCAAGCGGTGTTTGCTTCATTACTTACTCCGGGTGATACAATACTTGGATTGTCACTGAACTGTGGTGGACATTTAACTCATGGTGCAGCACCAAACCTTTCTGGTAAGTGGTTTAAGTCGATTCAGTATACAGTTAATAGAGATACTTATCTACTCGATATGGACGAGGTAGAAAAGCTAGCGCTGGAGCATAAACCGAAGCTAATCATTGTTGGTGCTTCTGCTTATCCAAGAGAAATAGATTTCGAGCGCTTTCGCAAAATTGCGAATAAAGTTGGTGCATATCTGCTTGCAGATATTGCTCACTATTCAGGGCTTATTGCTGCAGATTGTTACCCATCCCCTGCTGAATATGCGCATGTTATGACTTCTACAACTCACAAAACTCTACGCGGTCCTCGCGGTGGAGTGATAATGACAAATGATGAAGCATTACATAAAAAAATTAAGTCTGCGGTTTTTCCAGGGTTGCAAGGTGGGCCCCTTATGCATGTGATAGCTGCAAAAGCTGTTGCATTTAAGGAAGCATTAGAGCCGGAGTTTAAAATTTATAGTAAAAAAGTTGTAGAGAATGCAAAAGTTTTAGCTCAAGCACTGCAAGAACATGGAATAAACGTTATAACTGGTGGAACTGATTCTCATATAGTACTAGTTGACTTAAGATCACAGAAATTAACAGGAAAAGACGTTGTGGATAGTCTTGAAAGGGCTGGCATTACCTGTAATAAAAATTCTGTGCCATTTGACACAGAAAAACCAACCATCACCTCAGGGCTCCGTTTTGGTACTGCTGCTGAAACAACGCGAGGACTTGAGGCAGAAGATTTTAGGGAAATAGCTAATCTAATAAATGAAGTAATTCAGGGATTAATTGATGGAAATAGTCTTGATATTGAAAGAGTAGTAAAAAATAAAGTTGAAAAGATTTGTAGTAATTTTTCTATTTATTAATTTATTTAGTATTCAAATTTCCTTTCTTTACTTTGGACTAAACTATTGTATAGTGATTTTATAGCTCCTTAATTGTATGATAAGTGTACCTAGCATAGAGAGTTGTGATTTTCACAATAAAAATGTTCTGCTCAGGGTTGACTTCAACGTTCCTATAAAAAATGAAAGAATTTGTGATACTACTCGTATTTTGAGAGCTCTACCTACCATTCAGTATTTGGCAAATGTAGGTGCAAAAGTTATTATTATCTCACATTTTGGGCGTCCAAAAGCAAAAGATAATAACCTATCGCTAAAAAACGTATTTGAAACTTTATCGCAGCTGCTGAGTAAAGAAGTGAAATTTATTGATGATTGTATTGGTGAGAAAGTACAAAGAACAGTAAATGCGATGAGTGGGGGAGATATAATATTACTAGAGAATCTGAGGTTTTATAAAGAAGAAGAACGGAATGATTCAAATTTTGCTAAAAAATTAGCATCTCTAGCAGATATATATGTAAATGATGCATTTTCTTGCTCTCACAGAGCTCATGCTTCTATTTCACGCATTACAGAATTTTTACCTTCTTATGCAGGATTTTGCTTGCAAGATGAGCTAAAGTATCTTGAGCAAGCCATATCGTTTGACGCTAAACCTATTACTGCGATAGTTGGTGGAGCTAAAATATCCACTAAAATAAAAATGCTTATAAAACTAGCAGAAAAGGTTGATTACCTTATTCTGGGTGGCGCAATTGCTAATAATTTTTTGTTATTTAATAAAGTTAATATAGGCAAGTCTTTTTTTCAAAATGGTGTTGATGATCTTCTGCACAATATTGTTGAGACGGCAAATAAAAACAATTGCAAAATAGTTGTGCCAGAAGACGTTTTGGTTGCAGTAAATTCTGATTATAGCACTGGTATTTTAAGAAAAACTGAATCCATTTTGGACGGTGATATAATTTTAGATATCGGACCTCAAACTTTAAGCACAATAAGCAGTATAATAGCAAGCAGTAAAACTCTACTGTGGAATGGACCTATTGGTGTTTTTGAACATTCAGCTTTTGCAAATGGTACAGTAGAGGTGATGAGATTAGTAAGTAATTTAACGCACAAAGGAAAATTAACCAGCGTAATAGGAGGAGGGGATAGCCTATCTGCAGTAAATGCTGCAGGTCTTACTGATAAAGATTTTACATATATTTCAACTGGTGGGGGAGCATTTTTAAGTTGGCTCAGTGGTGATAAAATGCCGGGACTGAGATTAACATCTAATTAAAACTTTTTTAAGCTGTTACTTGTACCTTAGCTTTTTTATACGTTGTGTTGTGGTTATGTCGAAAGTAGCTAAATTAATCTTATGCTTAATAATACCAGTAATAGGATTTGTTTTTTACATTAAGGAGCATTACCTCAACGATACGAGTTCACGAATTAAATTTGAGCCATTTTTCAAAACAGATTCTACAAGTCCAGACTACATTCCACCACTTCCAGAGCTGACTGATTTTGATAGAGGAGTATTAAGGGTTTGTGGAGATTGGGGAACACAGCCTGATGAAGAAGATTTCAGAATTTTGCTTGATTGTCCGCAGCATCAAGAAGTGGTGAAAAAGATATACGATAAGCTTGATCATCAGGTGATTACACCTAGTGCAGACTTGGGGTTGTTTAAAGATGAATTGACTAAGATTTGGTTTACAAATAGCGGAACTGAAAAAGAAACTATAGGGTTTGGGCATATTTTTTGTGGTGAACCAGATAGATTGGGGCTTGGTGGTATGCATTTTGTAGGTAGATATGTTGAGGCTCAAGAAGATAAGTGGGCGGGTGCGATTTGGGATAATGAATCTCTGTGCAATAAATTAGATATTAAGCCACCTGTTTACACATTTGGAATGAAATATCTAGGTAAGGATGGAGAAGTGAAAGTTAAGTGCCCAAGTGGGTACGCGTATAACCTTCATGCTGATGATATTTTAGTTTCTGCGACTAAGGCGTTTAAGGAGCTGGGAAAAGATGGAATGTGTCTATATAAAATGGAAGATGACAATTATCAATCAGTATTTGTGAGAAAGAAAGACGCTATACTCACATTCTATCCTGACTTAACACCAAAATGTAATGATAAGAGTATTAATTGTAGCTGTAGCAAGTCTTGATTGGCTGAAAAAAAAAGTAAACATTTTATGTGTATTATGCTAATTTAGTTATATTGAGGCAATTTGTAGAGCTACATGAAACTTATAGTAAAAAAATGTTTGTCTGTTTTATTTCTGTTGCTGCTTGTAGCGCCTCTTGTACATGGACAACAATCTTGTTTAAGTGATATTGAGAACGATTTTCAAGATTTGAAAACATCATTAAAAAATCCAATATTTTTAGATCCTGCACCGAATTTAAATTATGATGATAGAGAAGGCAAAAAAGTGTTGATGGTGGTGGTGCACCATACCGAATCACCAACATTAAAAAGTACAAAATACGCATTAAATTCTTCAGGGATATCAGTACAGCTTATTGTTGATAGAGATGGTAGCATTACTCTGATGGTTCCACTTGAAAAACGAGCATGGCATGCTGGTATAAGTTATGCGAAAGTTCAAGTAGATAATGTGGTTGAAGAGCTACGAAAACTGAATGATTATTCTATAGGTATAGAGATTGTAAACACAGGGCTTGAGCCTTTTCCAGAAGAGCAAATGAAATCTGTCAAAGATCTGATTTTGTACCTCATGAAGCGCTTTAAGATTAGAAAAGATATGATATTTAGTCACGCTGAGATAGGCACTATAGTATACAACTCAGCAATTGAAGGTTACGCAATGCGTAAGCCTGATCCACATAAGTTATTTGATTGGGAGTTATTAGAGAAAAGTGGTATCGGATTGCATATAGGTGATAGAATCAGTCCTCAAGACGCAAAACAAAAAGTAAATGAGATTTTGTATAAGGTAGGCGATAAGAGTGAAAATATTTTGAAATTAAAAAAAAGGTTAAACGGTTTTTTTTATAAAATACTGCCTTGGAATGATAGGGAAGGTAATATGATTTTTCCTGACAATAATGCTAATTACTCAAATGAGTTTGATGAAAATTTTGCGTGGGTTATCAATCAGTTTTCAATTCATCACTTGCCGAAAGAGATTAGAAAAGACTTGCCTCTAAAATTAGAACAGGAAGATATTTTGCCTGAATTTTTAAGCGAATATAGCAATTGTATTTTCAACAGATTCACATCTTTTAATAATAAAATTGAATCAAGTTTACAATCACCATTTTTGAATGAAGAGGATTACAAGCGTTTATTATCTTCTTTTGCAGAATATGAAAATAATATTTCTTCTACTGCATTTGCTATGCTCATGTACAAGATTAAGCTATATTACGACTCTTATCTAAGGTATAATATAAGATCCTCGCTTTATATTCCATTTAAGCTTAATGCATTTGAAAAGCTAGATATTTTAAAGAATGAAATATTATCTTTTAAGTCTATAAGCCCTGAAAAGGCTATAGAAGTCTCGAATTTGATTAATGAGTTTAGGTCGCAAGTTTTATCTAATTTCCAAAATTTTGAGAAGCAGTGGTTTCAAGAATTTAAGGACACTTGGAAACAAAAATTTATACCGAATATGGAAAAGCAAATGTCTTGGACTGCGCTGCATGAAACTGTGTTGGAATATTTAGAAAAGGCGAAGAAAGAAGTCTAATGAGTATTACAATGACCAGATGCATGGGCAGAGAAAAATAAAGGCACATGCATCTGGAAGTATACAAAAATTTCTAAATGAGATTAATATAGTATTGGGATGACAGAGTTTAAAAAATAAGTTACTTTTTTTATTTTTGGTAAAAAGTAGTCTATGGGTATTAAAATTGCACCTTCTATACTTTCAGCAGACTTTGCAAAATTAGGGGAGGAAGTAAAAAGAATTAGCGACTTGAATGTAGATTATATACACATAGACGTTATGGATGGAAATTTTGTTCCAAATATTACAATAGGTCCGAATGTTATCTCTGCGATACGTAAATATAGCAACCTTCCTTTTGATGTGCACTTAATGATTAAATCTCCTGGTGACCATATTGAAAGTTTTATAAATGCTGGTGCTGATATTATCACTATACATGCAGAAGCAGAGATACATCTTGAGAGGCTAGTAAGAAAGATAAAATCATATAAAAACAATACAAAAAAAATAATACAAGTTGGAGTTTCAATTGTTCCTTCAACTTCTCCAAGCGTGCTTGAGTATATAATAGATGAGCTAGATATTGTGCTAATTATGACAGTCAATCCTGGATTTGGAGGACAGGAGTTTATTCATTCGCAGTTGAATAAGATATCTACCGTGAGGAAAATGATACAGGACCGTAATCTTAAAACACAAGTTTCAGTAGATGGTGGAGTTAACTTTTCTAACGCAGCTGATATAATAAAAGCAGGTGCAAATATATTAGTTGCTGGATCAGCAATATTTAAAGCTGAAGACATGAAAAAGGCTATAAACGATCTTAAAAATCTTTCGTTATAACCCTACAGATAACACAAACCATTTTTGTTATCTTGTCAGTTTTAAAAATTCCTATTATCTCAGTGCTTCGACACTGAGATAATAGAAAGTAAGTTCAACCTCAATAGAAACCTGATGATGAGTCATTATTACCAGATTTTGGTCTGTTTCTATTGCTAAAACCAGAACGAGGACGAGTAGGTCTATTACTATGATAATTATCTCCAGGTTTTTTATTAAACGAGTTGTTATAATAATTATCCCTATTATTTAAACCATCTCTCCTTTCTTCATTGTAAAGCTTACCTTCAAAAAATTCACCTGTTTCTTGATCAACACGACGTCTTGATAATTTTGGACATCCACCTTTTTCAAAGTCAATTATCAAAGCTTTGAAGGTATCACCCTGTTTAAGTATATCCTCAATGGACTCTACATGTTGATTAGCTACCTCGCTTATATGCATTTTTCCTTTTCTTCCATTAAGAAATTCTAGCTCTACAATAGACTTCTCTATCTTTACAACTTTAGCATCAATTATAGAACCTTGTTCTAGCTCTGTTATTGAATCAATCATCATATTCTTTGCAGCTTCAGCTTCAGTACTACTAATGGCAAAAACAGAAACTTTACCGTCATCCCCTATTTCAATTTTTGCATTACTTCTTTCACATACACTGCGTATATTTTTTCCTTTAGCACCAATAGCTGCAGAAATTTTATCTTTATCTATATAAAATGATAACACTCTTGGTACATGATCTTTTATATCCTTACGATGTTCTGAAATTACTGCATTCATTTTTTCTAAGATATGTAATCTTCCGACTTTTGCTTGTTCTAAAGATTTTTCAACAATTTCAAAGCTTATACCAGGAATTTTCATATCCATCTGCAGTGCTGTAATCCCTTCGCTAGTTCCTGCTACTTTGAAGTCCATATCACCAAGATAGTCTTCATCGCCCAGTATATCAGAAAGTATTATATGCTCATTTTTGTCTTTGATGAGACCCATAGCAATTCCTGCAACGGGAGCCTTTATTGGCACACCTGTATCCATTAATGCAATGGAAGTGCCACAAACTGTTGCCATAGAAGAAGAACCATCAGATTCCATAATCTCAGATACTACCCTTATTGTATAAGGAAATTCAGATTTATCAGGTAAAACAGGATGAAGTGCTTTCCAAGCAAGTTTACCATGACCAATTTCTCTCCTTCCTGGTGCGCGTATAGCAGAAGCCTCTCCAACAGCAAATGGAGGAAAATTATAATGCAACATAAAATGTTCACGTCTATCCCCTTCAATGTCATCCACAATTTGCTCATCTTGTGTAGTACCAAGAGCAGTAACAACTAGTGCCTGAGTGGTGCCCCTTGTAAATAGCGCAGAACCGTGAGTCTTGGGTAGAATGTCAGCCTCAATTTCTATCTGGCGTATTTCATCATACTTACGGTTGTCTATCCTCACACTTTTCCTTCTAATCATTTCACGCACTAAAGATCTTTCAAAGCTTTTTACTGCATAAGTAATTAACTTTTCGTCTTTTTCAGCCTCTTTAAGAGTATTCAATATATTATTCCTGACTACTTCTAGAGCTTGAACTCGCTCTTGTTTTACTGTTTTTGAATATGCTTCTTCAAAGTCTTTTCGATATTTTTCAAGTCCTTGAGTTATATCTGATATATCAACAGGAGCAAAGCTTTCAGGTTTATTGCCTACTGTATCAGCAAATTCTTTTATAAGCTTAATAATAGGTTGAAGATGTTCATGGCCGAATTTTATTGCACTCAAAACATTTTCTTCAGAGAGCTCTTTGACTTCCGATTCGACCATTAAGATCGAATTTTCATCACCAGACAAAAACAGATCCAAGTTGCTTGCTTTCATTTCTTGAACGGAAGGATTGAGTATATAATTGTTATTTTCATCACAACCGACCATAACTCCAGCTATAGTAAAGTGGAAAGGAACACCAGAAATTGCAAGAGCTGCGACGGTACCTATCAATGCTGGTACTTCAGGAGAATTGACCGTATCGTAAGTTAATAGATTACATACTACACTAATTTCATCATGAAAACCTTCAGGAAATAACGGCCTTATACTTCTATCTATTACTCTTGAAATTAAAGTTTCTCTATCAGATGGTTTTCCTTCTCTTTTAAAAAAACCACCAGGAATCTTACCCATGGCATAACTTTTTGCAATAAACTGCACATTTAAAGGGAGAAAATCAACACTTTCTTCCTTCTTTTTTCGTACAACAGTGACTAAGATAGAAGTATCTCCATAATTTACAACTACTGAACCATCAGCTTGACGTGCTATTTTCCCAGTTTCTAAAGATAAGGTACGCCCCTCCCAATCTATAGATTTTTTTATAATTTCAAACATACAAAATTCCTCGATTATTTTCTAATGCCTAACTTCTCTATTAACTCTTGATAGGCTTCATTACCAAATTTACGTTTTATATAATTTAAGTGCTTGCGCCTTCTACCTATCAATATAAGTAAACCGCGCTTAGAATTATGGTCATGCTTATGCGTTTTAAAATGCTCAGTTAAATTACTGATTCTCTCGGTTAAAATTGCACACTGTACAAAAGATGAACCTGTATCATCTTCTTTAATTGCATATGTACTAATCAAACTTTTTTTCTTTTGGGATGTTATTGACATCTAAACCTCATTTCAAAATATTAAAAACACGAATAGGCTTCACATAACCATGAGTAAAACTGCAAATTGCAATAGGTACATTACCCACTATCGTACAAAAAATATCATAATTCTTTAAACCACGCAAGTTATTTAATATAATTCCTTGACCTTTTCTGATTTTCTCCGCCTCCTCTAGGGAAATTTCAATTTTGAACATCGATTTTAAAGCCGATTCAATGGGGATGATGAAACTTTTTGTATTACCTCCATCATCTTCTGCCATCCCACCTCCCTCTGTCATCCCAGTGTCAAGCACTGGGATCAAGCCTATTTCATCACGAACATTGTTTTTGACATATGCTCCTAGAATCTTTTGTCCATTACATGATTTGTAAGTATTTGTATATCTGGATCCCAGTGTCAAGCACTGGGATGACATCGGAGAGTAAGTTGTTGTGTTTTTTTTAGTAAGTTGCTCAATTGTCACTGATTCATCTTCCTTAAAATCACCTACCATCGTTCTTCTTAATTGTGTAATATGTCCAAAACAATTTAATTCAATTCCAAGATCTCTTGCAATTGATCTTACATATACGCCGCTACCGCAGATCATAGAAAAATCGGCACTATTATTTATGGTGTCCAAAAGTATCATCTTCAGTTCATGTATTTTGACTTGCCGGGGCTTTATATTCACCCTTTGCCCACTTCTTGCTAATTTATATGCTCTTGCTCCCTTGATTTTCACCGCTGAAAATTGAGGAGGAGTTTGTGTTATCTCACCAATAAAATCCTTAATTGCATAGTTTATTTGATTATATTCAGGTTTTATAGTGCTAGTTCTAATAATATCACCATCTAAATCGTCTGTAGTTGTTTGCTTTCCCCATTTGATTGTGAAATTGTATGCCTTTAAGTCACAAGATAAATACGGTATAGTTTTTGTTGCTTCACCAAGAGCGATCGGTAATACACCTGAAGCCAAAGGGTCAAGTGTTCCCAGATGGCCGGCTTTTTTTATTCCAAAAATCCTTTTAATTTGAGTTACAGCTTGTGCAGAGCTAATTCCTATTGGTTTATCAAGATTTAGCCAACCATTTACCATGTATCAATCTTATATAATTAGTTACAATTTAGGAAGTAGATAAAACATCAAGTTATTAATGAAAATACTTGATTAGTTTACATTTTTAATATACAATTAACTTTTTATAAACCTTAATTAAGGAGGAAGTTATTATGCCTACTATATGGAAATTGAAAAATATAGCACCCATAACAAAAATGAGTATTGAAAGTACAGTTGCAACTGCATCTTTAGCAGCAGCAATAACAACATTATTGATTGCTACTAAAGTAATTGCCGGACCTGCATCTTTAGCACTTATTGCTAGCCCTGTTGGAATTGCAGTTCTATTTATTGCCGCTGTATATTTTGCTGCAGCAGCTTATGCTTCATATCAGCAAATGAATGCAATAGAAAATGCTAAGGGTGAAAAAGGCGATAAGGGTGACCAAGGACCAGTTAGTGATAAAGGTGACCAAGGACTTCAAGGTACAATTAATGAAGAAGAGCTTGAAACTATGTTAAAAAATCCTAAATTTACAGAAATAATTAAAAATGCAGCTCAAGGAAAAGCAGAATAATAAATTAGCATAACCAGAGGTAGATTTTCTACCTCTTTTTATTCCTTTCATCTGAATATGTAAAAGTTACAATAGCCTATCCCACAATTCAACTACATCTTCATCAAAGTCTATTATCTCTACTTTTTTGAATTGGTAGCAGTTGTTTATGGATTGAATCCCTAGATCTCCTATAAAAGGAGTGGCATCATTACCTAAAATTTTACCACTGCGGCAGATTATCAACCTGTCGATTAAATCGTGCTTCAATAACTCTGTAACTAACACTCCTCCACCTTCAACTAATAACCTTGTTATACCAATTTCTGAAACAAGTTTTGATGCCATGTCTTTTAGGCAGACTTTTCGATCTGATGTCATTCCAGTGCTTGAAACTGGAATCCAGTTTTCACTACGCAATTGCTTGAAGTTTTCTGGATCCCAGTGTCTGGGCACTGGGATGACAGGAGGTGTATTAACTATCAAATAATTAATGTCTTTTATTTTTCTCTCTACTTCCTTATTTGTGATTACCCAAGTTATTACTTTGTCTGCAGTCTTTGCAATATTATGCTCTTTCTTCAATTTCCCTTGGCTATCGATAATTAGCCTTATTGGCGACCTGTCTTCGAGTCTTGGTAATCTGCAAGTTAAGAGAGGATCGTCATTGATAAGGGTACTACTGCCAATCATAATTGCATCATATTTTGCTCTGAGCTCATGTACCCAATTTCTCGTATCTTCACTTGTTATCCATTTGCTATCACCTGTAAATGTTGCGATTTTTCCGTCAAGAGTTGTTGCGATTTTGCAAGCTATAAATGGTCTATGGAGTTTCTTAGTGGTAAAAAAGCCAACATTTAGTTTCTCTGCTTCTTTCTGCATAATCCCTTGTTTTACTTCAATTCCTGCATCTGCTAAAGCTTTTATCCCTCCACCTGAAACTCTACTATCTGGATCAATTGCTGCAATCACTACCTTTCTTATTCCTGATTTTATGATTTCTGCAGTGCAAGGTTCTGTAACTCCAAAGTGGCAACATGGCTCAAGAGTGACGTACATAGTTGCACCATGAGTTAAGTCTTGAGCATTTTGCAAAGCAACTACTTCTGCATGTGGACGTCCACCGATTCCTGTGTAGCCTTCACCGATCACCATACCGTCTTTTACAATAACACATCCAACAGCGGGATTTGGTGCAACACTTCCAAGACTTTTTTCTGCAAGTTTTAATGCGATCGACATGAAATAATCATCGGTCATTAGAAAGAAGTCATTTCGTATGAGGTATCAAAAATTCTTCTGTGCTCGTGTATGGCAAATCTATCTGTCATACCTGAGATATAATCACATATTATTACTGAACGCTGAGATTCACAAGCAAGCTTGTTCCACTCTATAGGTAATAACCCTGGGTTTTCATAAAAGCATTGAAAAAGCTCCTGTACTATACGTTTTGCTTTGTTCATTGTTCTATTCAATTTATAGCTTCTGTATATTTTTTCCATGTTAAATTTTTTCATCTCTTTTGTGGCATTTGCAATTTCTGGTGAAAATGTGACTAGCATTGTATTTAGACCTCTTACATCTTCTACGCTTTTTATTTTGTAGTCTTTAATATTTTTTTCAGCCTGAAAAACGACATCATTTATCATAATCCCTATAGTTCTACTCAGTGATTCATGTATGAGTTTGCTCTGAGACAAATCTGAATATTCACTCCTTACGTTTTTAAACATTTTGCCAATTAAGGGAACATTAAGCAAATCTTCAATAGTTACTAAATTTGCTCTGAGTGCATCATCAAGATCATGCACACTGTAAGCGATGTCATCGGCAATTGAAGCAACTTGTGCTTCAATGCTTGAAAATTCCTCAAGTTTTAGATCATATTTTTCATTGTATTCTAATAATAGCTGATTATTTGTGTGAGATGCTGCATTTTGACCGAGTAAAGGACCGTTATGCTTTGCAACGCCTTCAATCACTTCCCAACTTAGATTCATGCCATTAAAGTCGGCATGTTTTTGTTCAAGATAAGTTAAAATCCTTATAGCTTGAACGTTATGATCAAACTTATACTTCTCCTTATCAACTTGAACTAGAGCATTCTCACCTGTGTGACCAAATGGAGGATGACCAAGGTCATGTGCAAGCGCTATGCATTCAGTGATGTCCTCATCTAATCTGAGCCTGCGTGCGATGGATCTTGCAATCTGTGCAACTTCAAGGCTATGAGTTAGCCTAGTGCGATAGTAGTCATGCTCATAATTGATAAAAACTTGTGTTTTGTACCCCAATTTCCTAAACGCATTAGAGTGAATAATGCGGTCCCTATCACGCTGAAAGCAGCTGCGATTTTCATCTTCTGGCTCTTTAAAATTTCTTCCTTTTGTTTTATTTGGAAAGCACGCGTAACTTAATAGAAAATTATTGTTTGACATGTAAAATTTGCAGTATAATAAGTTATCAATAATGAAGGGTGGTTGTTATGTCAACAGATTACAATATTAACTTAACTGACAATGCATTAAGAAAAATCCACTCCCTTGTAGAACAAGAAGGAGATCAGAGTTCTGTTTTGCGGGTTGCAGTTTCAGGTGGTGGATGCTCTGGCTTCAAGTATAATTTTCTTATGGATCAAATAAATAAAAAGATGTCTTTGGATGACGATTTTGAAGATGACGAAGATAGCGAGGATTATAGAAGCCACTCCAGTTTTAGTGAAAAAGGTAAAGATATAGTAATTAATGATGAGAATGGAAACCCTGTGTTAATGGTTGATAATTGTTCAGCGAAATTTTTAAATAATTCAACTATAGATTATACTGAAGATCTAAGTGGTTCTGGTTTTCAAATCAAGAATTCTCTCGCTAAGTCTCGATGTGGGTGTGGTAACAGTTTCTCGGTCTAATTCTCCCTCCTGGATCTTTTTATAATATGGGTAGTGGTGTAACACTAGAGCTAGCTTCTGTAAGTAAGAGCTTCAAAAAAAGTCCTACTATTGTAGAAGACATCAATCTGAGTCTTACAAGAGGGCAAGTAGTTGCATTGATTGGTAATTCGGGATCAGGAAAAACAACTATACTACAAATTGCGGGCCTATTGGATAAGCCAACTTTAGGTGTAGTGACAATAGATGGAGTAAATTGCACGCAAGCCAGCAATAAATATAAAACTCATGTAAGAAGAAATTTTCTTAGCTTTGTTTATCAATTTCACTATTTATTACAGGAGTTATCAGTGTTGGAAAATGTTATGCTTCCTCAGCTCATTGCAGGAAAAAGTAAAGCTGAAGCAGAAAAAAAATCGCAAGCAATATTGGAAAAATTTGGTCTGGAAAGTAAAGCAAGTAGTATGGTATCTGAAATTTCTGGTGGAGAAAGGCAGAGGGTTGCAATTGCAAGGAGCATTGTAAACTCTCCAAAGCTTTTACTTGCAGATGAGCCAACGGGAAATTTAGACCCAACAAATTCTTTGAATGTATTTTTGCTGTTACATTCATATGTAAAGGAAAATAACAGCTCTATGCTTATAGTAACACACAACTATATTCTTGCAGAAGAAGCAGATCACATTTTTCAGCTAAAAAACCGATCATTAGTAAAGCTGTGAATGGAAGAAACAGTACAATACAAAGCTACCTATAACTTGTACTTATTTAACCAATGATCATTAACGGAGTATAATTCGCATGAAATGCCTTCATTGCTTTTTATACACGGACTCTTTAACTTACGCTGTTTACTTAGAAAGCATCCTGACAGCATAAACATCGCTAAAACGAGAAATAATAATTGCCTAAACATAACAAGACTTTTTTTATTTATATTAATACATTCATTTCTCTCATTTGTAAAGTTAGGCATATTCTTTTACCCTTATCTCTTTTTTTACTTTTTTGGAAGAAGTGACTGCACTATTTAAGCGTAGTTTTATATAATTATCTATAATTTGAGCTACTTCCTCTTCTTTATCCCTTAAAAAGTGGTTGGTATCGTCTACTATATGGTATTCCATATGGTTATTTTTTACCGAATTTATTAACCTTTGTGCTAATTCTGTTACATCGCTTTCTTCTGAAATTGTATCATTATTACTTTGTATTATAAGTCCAGGAACTGGGCAAGGAGAGAGAAAAGAGAAATCGTACTTAGTTGCTGGAAGAGAAAGGGCAACAAAACTTACTATCTCTGGACGGCGCATTGTCAACTGCATAGCTACCCATGCTCCAAAAGAAAAACCGACTATCCAAATTGGAACGTTGTTAGAGTTATGTTCCTGAAGCCAATCAATAGCTACTGCAGCATCAGTTAATTCTCCTATACCCTTATCAAAAGTTCCGGTAGATTTTTCGACGCCACGAAAATTAATTGTCAATGCAGAAAAGTTATTATCGATAAAAGATTCATATATACTATGTATAATCTTACTATCCATACTACCGCCATATTGGGGATGGTGATGTAAAATTAGCACAACCGGTGCATTGGTATCTTTGCTTTGATGGTATCTACCTTCTATTTTTTTTGTTGAATTATTTAAAAAGACTTCTACCATGATGACTCCTAATAAAAACCTGTTTCGACAGGGATTGATAATGTAAATTGTTTATTAATTATGTATTAATTTTGCTGTTTTTGCAATAAATTTTTATTGTGTTAAAGTTAACATACATAATTGGTTGATGGTAAGTGACAAATAAGCCTGTGAGTTTATTCTCCCTGGAAGATAGTAATTACGTGTATGCTGATTATAATGCAACTGCTCCAGTGAGTAAAAATGTAAAAAAAAGTATACTTGAGATTTTGTCAAAACAAACACTAAATCCATCGTCGCTGCATAAAAGAGGACAAGAAGCGAGGAAGATTCTTAAAGAGGTAAGAGATAACGTACGTGATGCTCTTAGCATTCCAGATGATAAAGAAATAGTTTTTACGTCTGGTGCAACTGAAGCAAACAATCTCGTCATGAGAGGAATGAAAGGCTATCTGCATGTAATTTCAGCTACAGAGCATCCTTCAATTCTTAATTCTGCATATAATCCACATATAATACCCGTTAATCAAGAGGGTATTGTTGACTTTTTAGAGCTAGAAAAAATTCTAAGCGAACTTGAAGGGAATAAAGTAATAATTTCAGTGATGATGGCTAATAACGAAACTGGAGTTATCCAGCCTGTTAAGGAAATAGCTAAAATGGCACATAAATTCGGGGCAATCTGTCACACTGACGCTGCTCAAAGTGTTGGGAAAATCGAATTAAATATGGAAGATTTAGAAGTGGATTTACTTACTTTATCTGCTCACAAATTTGGTGGTATAGCAGGTAGTGGAGTTTTAATATTTGACAAAAAGCTTGTAATAGAACCTACTATAATAGGTGGTGGGCAAGAAAAAGGATTGCGTGGTGGTACAGAAAATATTATTGCAATAGTAGGTCTTTCTGCTGCATTGCAAAACATTCCAGATCTTCTATCAAAGATGGATGAAGTAGAGAAGCTGCGTGATCAATTGGAGTGTGGGTTATTAAGTCTTGTCAGTGATATCAAGATCTTTGGCAGAAATTCTAAAAGATTGCCAAATACAAGTTTCATTTATATGCCGAGAGTGAAGAATGATCTGCAGCTCATGCACTTTGACTTAAATAATATTGCAGTCAGCAATGGTTCTGCATGTTCTTCTGGAAAAGTTGGACCTTCTCATGTTTTGCTTGCAATGGGAGCAACAAAAGAGCAAGCAGAATGTTCAATTAGAATCAGTATAGGTCCAGAGGTTAAACCGCGAGACATAGAAAAAATAGTGGATTGTTGGTATAGTGTCTATAAGAAGAATGCTTTAGTAAATGCAAAAACTACTTTCACCATTCCCCTTAAATCATGATAGAGGGGATGGTGAAAGTAGTTTCTATTGCCAGAGGTTGTTATAATAGTTACATGCTGCTGAAAACCGATTTGCTTATAGTTATGGAAGAAATTCTCTAATTGCATACCACACCATTCAATTATAGTATGTCATTTTATACTTGATAAAAACGCTGTATTGTATTATAATATATCATCAAGAGATAATAAGGAGTTACATATGTCTTATATGAAAAACGAACAGGATATTCGCTCTCAGGGCGTTTATTATAGCGCTGGACTCAGGAGTTACCTAACTAAAGTATACAATTATATGGCTTTAGCTTTAGGTGTTACAGGGCTTGTTGCGTTTTTAACAGTATTTTCTGGTCTTTTCCAGGTGATTTATTCCAATCCTGTTCTATCGCTTGTGGTAATGCTATCTCCAGTTGCATTGGTGTTTTATATGTCTTTTAGGCTTCAACACCTAAGTGCTCAGTCAACACTTACTGTATTTTTTCTATTCTCAGTTTTAATGGGAATTTCTTTATCTCATATCTTTATAATTTATACTGCAGAAAATATAGCGAGAGCATTTTTCATTACATCGATCATGTTTGGTTCTATGGCTTTATATGGTAATACTACAAAAAAAGATCTGACCAGTATGGGTTCTTTTTTGATTATGGGAATCTGGGGATTAATCATTGCATCTATAGTTAATCTGTTCCTTGGGAGTAGTCCACTCTATTTTGCAATATCATTTGTGTCAGTAATAGTGTTTACTTTAATGACCGCGTACGATGCTCAGAGAATCAAAGATGTTTATTATAGGTATAATGATGGCTCAGAGGTTGCAACTACTAAGCTGGCAGTACTTGGTGCAACTAATCTTTACTTTGACTTCATCAATATATTCCTCAATTTACTCAGGTTACTTAATTTATTCAACAATAAGGATTAGATGATTTCCTTTTTAAGAGGAAACAATAAAAATTCTATAGTTTTTCTCCTAGGATCTTTAGTGGTATTGATGCTATGTCTTGCATATGCTTCGGTGCCATTGTATAGCATCTTTTGCAAAGCTACTGGATATGGTGGCACAACGAGAAAAGCAACTAATACGACAATAAATGCAACTGACCAAAAAATCAGGGTTTACTTCAATGCTGATGTAATGTCCGGTCTGCCTTGGGAATTTAAATCAGAAACTAACTACATTGATACGAATATAGGGCAAAAAAGTTTAGTATTTTATTATGCAGAAAATTTATCTGATCAATCTTCATTTGGAATGGCAGTATATAATGTCACACCTTTTAAAGCAGGTAAATATTTCAATAAAGTTGCATGCTTCTGTTTTGAAGAGCAAATGTTGCTACCAAAACAAAAAGCAGCTATGCCTGTATCCTTTTACGTAGACCCTGAAATAATGCGTGACAATAGTACAAAAGATTTAAGTGAAATAACACTATCATATACGTTTTTTAAGCTTAAATAACAAACCTTTTCCTATTGTTGATTTAAATAATAGTTATGCGACAGATCTATTTAATTGGGCAAAAGCGCTTATTTGTTTTTTGCACACTAAGTACTTGTATTGCGGTTTTTGGTATTGCGAATTCCCATTCTTCACTATTTGCTTTACAGGCATTCCAGTACTCAGTTAACTCTTTATTACTTTTTATAGAGTCTGGCATTTTACTGTGAGGTTTTTTTTCTAATGTATGCTCAATTAGAATTTTACAGCAATCCTTGCATTTCGTTGACTTATCTCTACCATATAATTTAGCAACATAGTCTAAAGCGGTATTTCCACCATAGTTTTCATTTGGGTTATCATTTACTCCCGCTTTTATGAGAGCTTTTAATATATCTGGAGAACGAGCCAAAACGCAGGCATGTAAATATCCTTTTTCATTTTGCACATTAGCTCCTGCTTTTATTAAAACTTGCGCTAAATTTGTTAAAGTGTATAATTTATAATTAATGGCAATAGAAAAAAGACTATCTATTGGAAAGCCATCATAATCTTTCAAGTCAAATTGGTGATTAATATCAAATCCTTTTTTTTCCCAAGAAGTATATAAATATTTACAATAATCTCTTTTTTTATCTAATTTTTGTATTCTATATTCTAACCTTTCTTTTATTTTTTTTATTACGTTGTTAACATCCAAATCATTATCTTCATCCACTTTGCACAACACGTTGAATAAAACACCATAAAGCCAAATTTCTCTGTTCATGATAATTTGTGCCTCAAAACTATTAACAATACGCTTATGTAGTGTATAAACTCTAAATAACATTTTGCAAAATATTAATTGCTAGATAACATAATTAAAGTTTTTGTCTTACATTTATCATGGTTAGAGCTATACAAATTAAAAAAACTGGGGGGCCAGAAGTATTAGAATTTGTAGATAAGAGCATAGGTGAGCCAAAAGATGAGGAAGTCTTAATACGTCATACAACTATCGGCTTAAATCGTTATGATTTAGAACATAGAAAAGGTATACGCAAAATTAAAGATCTGCCATCAGTACTTGGAGTAGAGGCAGTAGGAGTTGTTGAAAAGCTTGGTAAAAAAATTAGTGATGGACTTAAGGTTGGAGATAGAGTTGGATATTGCACAGCTCCTCCAGGGGCATATTGTGAAAAGCGCATTGTACACCAGAAATATTTGATAAAAATTCTGAATGATATACCTGATGAAGTTGCTGCTGCAGTGTTGTTTAAAGGTATGACAGCTCACTATTTAGTTAATCAATCTTATAAAATCAGGCCTGGTGCTTTTGTACTAGTTCATGGAGCTAATGGTGGTTTGGGGCAAATAATATGCCAATGGGCAAAGGATAAAAAAGGTATAGTGATAGGTTCTATAAGCTCTGACGAAAAAATGAAGATAGCTTTACAAAGTGGCTGCACATACGCAATAAACTACAATGATAAAGACTTCGTTTCTAAAATCATGGAGATTACGAAAAATAGAGGAGTAGGTGCAGTGTATGACCCTATAGGTTACGCTACAAGCAAGCTCTCTTTTGAATCTTTGGGTAAGTTTGGCATATATGTTTCCTATGGGCAGATATCAGGTAATGCTCCTATTAATTTCTCTTTACTTAGTTCGCGTTCGTTATTTGCAGCTGGAACTTCGATATATCACTATAAGCATGATAAATTTACATTAGTGCTTACTGCAATGGAAATTTTTGAAATGATAAGAAAAAAACTTTTAATTGTACGAATTAATAAAAAATATAAATTTGATGAAATAATAGAGGCTCATTGTGACATGGAAAATAGAAAAGTAAGTGGGATAAATATTATCAAAGTTTCTTAAATAAATTGGTAACTTAAAATAGTTATTCATTAAGTCATATCAACAGGGATTTTACATGATTGATTCTGTCATAACCAGTAAATTCATTTGATGCAGGTATGGAAGTTGATGATGTGTAGTTTGTGTTTCTAGTCCTAGCCATTAGTCAATTCTTTCCACCTAAGAATCATTTTATTAGCTTGCCTCAATGTTTCAATAGAAGGCAAATCTTCTGCGCTGAGTGGTAGGCGGACAGTTTTGTGTTTTATAAGCCCAATATCATGCAAGAGTGCTTTAGTAGGTATTGGGTTACTGGCGGTAAATAAGGCTTCACAAGTCTGTTTCCACACATCTACCTGAGAGTTTTTACTACTCAGACATTGCTTAACATATTCATGTACTATATGTGGCCAAGTGTTAGCAGCAACAGAAACCAGACCAGCCGCACCCTTAGCAGCCATATCGGGTATCATATTATCATCTCCACAAAACACCTCAATATTTGGTGCAACTTTCTTATACTGAGTTAAAGTATCAACGGTGCCACTTGAATCTTTGATAGCCCAAAATTTTTCATGACTGGATAAGTTGTGTACAGTTTCAACGTGAAGACTCACTCCTGCTCTTGATGGAATATTGTAAAGCATGGCTGGCACATGTGCTTTTTTAAGCAGCTTTTCAAACCATAAAATCTGTCCCATGATTCCGGGCTTTGTATAAATGGGAGTTGTCATTAAATAACCAGAAATAGGCATATCCTTGCAAAAATCAAGCCATTCAAGAGTCTGATATAGATTCACTCCTGGCACACCAATTATAATTTTGGTGTTTAATTTTAGCTTGCATACAAATTTAACTAATGTACGCTTTTCATACTCAGAAAGTGATAAACTTTCACCGGTGCTACCGAGCAACACTACACCATTTTTAGCTTGAGCCTGCATTGCAAGCAAGCACTGCAAACTTTGGTAATCTACGCTATCTCCATTAGAATTAAAAGGAGTAACACAAGCAGTCCATAAAAATGTAGGTTTCAATTGAAGTTATTAAAATGGTATTTCATCATCGATTAGTTCGTCTTTTATATCGTTGTCAAAACTTCCGTGTTTATCTTTTTGTTCTGTTTCATTTTGTTTGTATTCACTTGGCTTGTAATCAGAGTTTGACATACTGTTTCGTGAATCTAAAAGGGTAAGGGCACTATTAAAGTTGTATAGCACCACCTCTGTTGTGTACTTTTCAGTACCATTTTGGTCAGTCCATTTTCTAGTTCTCAGAGAGCCTTCAACGTACACTTTGCTACCTTTCCGTGCAAAGTCTTTAACAATTTTTACTAGTCCTTCACTAAAAATTACAATATTATGCCATTCTGTCTTTTCAGAGCGAGTACCAGAAAATTTGTCAGTCCAACTTTCAGAAGTGGCTATTGAAAAACTTGCCATCTCTTTTCCATTTTGTGTAGTCCTAATTTCAGGATCTTTTCCTAAATTACCAACTAATATGACTTTATTTATAGTACCACTAGACATAATTATGCTTTAAAATAAATCTCTTTATTATCTTATGTGAGAGTATTATTGTCAAATTTAATTAGAAACGCGCTTGGAGGGATTCGAACCCACGACCTTTGCCTCCGGAGGGCAACGCTCTATCCAATTGAGCTACAAGCGCAGATGTATTAGATTATTTAATAGATAAACTGTCTAAATCAAATTTTTGTTCTGGATAAAGAGTAAACATAATACCTTCATGTCTAAAATTTACATTTTTAGAATTGCTTATCCTTTCTTTTGTTATCTTTTGGTTTACAGCCCATGAAAAAGTTACATAATTTTCAGTTACTGAGTGCACTTTTAAATCCTTAGTATTTATAAACAACTTTCCATTTACCCATATTTTCCATGTATCAGGGGAAAAGTATAAAATTGAATCTAAACTGACTACTTTACAATTGAAATTTTCTTCCTCTGTAACTCCTGAAGACTGTAAGTTAAACTTTTCCATCTCACTAACTATTCTATTAACCTGCTCTTCATCAAAAAAAATGCTTTTTATGCTACCATATTGCGATAAAGTACTCTCTGCTGCCTCTTTTATTATATCGTCTCGATCTATATAGCTTAGTTTATAATTGTTGATAAAAAAACACTCCTTCGCACGCAAATTTGCTATATCAATGAAATCATTTATTTCTTGATTTCCAACTTTTAAAATACTTTTTAAGTACTTCTTTTCTATAATAATTCCATTATTAGAATAATGACAGACCATTTCATCATTGCCTTGTCTTTCTATATATACACATAAATTTTCACTATTTAACCCTAATATTTTATGCTCAATAAAATCTTCATCACTAATATGCTGTTGGCAAGAATATTTTTTACAAATCCCTATATTTTCTACAAGATCTTCACAATTGCAATATGCACTAACATTAAAAAATAGCAGCGTAAAAATAAAAAACAACTTTATATTCATCTACTTAATATGGTATACCAATCAAAAACTATACTAGCTCTCACTATCTCTATCATATTACCACTTAAAATCTGGTTTATAGCTGCAGAATCTATATTTCTCTGCTTATTCAAGGTAAGAGATCTGATCATAACATAACCAGGAAGATTTGGAATGGACTGTAGAAATAAAAAAATATGCTTATCGCTAATTGAGCTTAAATTTAGAACCACTTCACTTCTTATTACTTTTGTACGTTCACTTTTATTGTGGAGTTCAGCCTCTTCAGGTATAGAAATTGATATTTCAGGTTCTAACATGTAGTGTTTTTTATATAGCTTGTGAAGCTCAAAATTTAAATTTGTAACATATCTGCTACTATGTAAGTTTGAAGAAGAAATTCTTTTCCATAAGTCTAGGTTTTTATTTAGAACGACTTCTTTCTTTTGAATTTCAATGATCTGTAAATTAATAGAGTGTATTTCCTCAGCTGCAGTTTGATTTTTATTATAAACCTTTTTGTTATAGAGAATAAAACACGTTGATAACCCTATTAATACAATAGATAACAATAAATAATATATGCACTGAATTGTAGCTTTTCTTTTTAGTTGAGAGATAGTCATCAATCTACATTGCCTCTCCTATTTCAACATCAATAGATAGATTTTTCTCTTTAGTAGTGGGTAAGCTAGAAATACTAATATCATGAGTACGGAAATTATCGTTTAAATTTTTCTGTAGTTTCTCGTATTGATAAGAAATGTCTTGACCAGATTGAAAATTAAACCTTAAAGTTGTGGTAATATAACTTTTTGCCTCATTATAATTCCACTCAAATAATTCAAGCTCTACATCTGGTACTTTTAGCTTTTCTACATACTTAACCTGTATGAGAGGAGAGTATTCTATTTTTGATAAAATATTATTGATATTAATAAAATCGTAAACTTCATCTATCTTTTTTACATTATAGCTTTGGCTAAGTTTTATTAGTTTGTTATTTAAAGCACTCCGCTTTGCAGATAAATTATCAGCAACATTAAAATTTGAATACAAATTTTGCAAACAAAAGGTGTTAATTACAACTAAAACCAAGAGTAGGTATAGAAAATTTTGAGGAGAATTTAAATAAAGATAATTAAATAGATAAAATTCTTTAGTTTCTTTTGTGTTAAAAATATTTATTGGCTTATTCTTAAAGCTATGGAACAAAATTGTAGTATCACAAAAGCTATCTTTTTCGCATATAGCTAATTCTGCTCCCAATAGTTTACCTAGCTCATATGGAGTCAATATGTTCACACTATTCTCTGAAAAATTTATAACTGATAAACTAGATTTAATAGCTTCTGATACTATGATGCAAAGGTCGATAGGGTCATTTTTTTCAAATCCAAACTTAGTTAAAGATTGAATTGTATTTTTCACTTCCTGATATATTTCACCAGCAATGATTCCTGGTAAATTATCATTAGTAAATGGTATTAAACGTGTAAATATCATTTTGTTCTCTTTAAGAACCACTTGTCTATAGCCACCTGTTTTAGTTGCAGCAACTATAATTTTCCAGTTACTAGGATCTTTGTGTAGAATCTTTTTTGCTATACTGACTAGTTCTATAGGAAACATTAATATTCCTTTAAAGTTAGAGCCTATTTCAACAAACACGTCCAACCAATATTCTATTAAATGATTTGCTTTTGATGAAACAAATAGATACCACCAGTTTTGATTAAATTTATTCGGCTTTTCGACCAAGAGAATAGAATTTATATCGTTATTATGAGCAAAATGCTCTACTTTTGTTTTTGCTGATAGATAAGCACTAATCCTATTTACTCTTGGGATAGACTGTAGCAAATAGTTCTGATCAGTGTGATTGAGAACCAGATATAAGGATGCTTTTTTATCTGATGAGAGACATAAAATTAAGTCAGAAACAGCTTTATTATTTTTGTCCTTAGCAAAATATCTTTTATTTAAAGTATTATTTTTAAAATATAGTAACATTGTGCCTTCTTTTCCTATAGAAAGCATAAACTTACTTTTGGGTTTTGACCCAAACATATTAACAAAGTGTATACTCATCTAGAATTAAAAAGGTAATTTATTGAAATTCATTAAACATTAGATGACAATATGACTTATATTATAAGTTTTTGATAAAATTAGTAGTAATATTAACCCTTTTGTATGGTGAAGGTTTTTTATATTTTAATGTTTCTGTGCTAGACACAACTTAACCTGACAAACGAGGATTAATTATATCTCAGCTTGATATTTTATTCTCCAACAGACTGAAAATTGAATTGAGCTAAAGACTTGATTTGACGCACTTTGTTGCACATTACCATTTAGTATACTTGAACTGAACATTTTCAGTGAATCCATCTGGCATGACTGAAACTTTTGTATTCATATTTATTTTTAAGTAATTTACTAGCTCATCAACTAATATATCAGGAGCAGAAGCACCTGCAGTAATTCCTATTTTTTCTGCGCCCTGCAACCAATTTTTGTTCATACATTTATAATTATCAATCAAATAGGCTCTTTTTCCTCTGGAAATACACAGGTCTAATAAACGGTTTGAATTTGAACTGTTTTTGCTTCCTACAATTAACACTACGTCTGTAATTTTAGCCAATTTTTTAACAGCGTTCTGCCTATTTTGTGTTGCATAGCATATATCTTTTAAGTCGGGGCCTGTAATGCTTGGAAATCTGAGCTTCAGTGTAGCAATAATTTCTTTGGTATCGTCAATACTTAACGTGGTTTGTGTTACATAAGATAAATTATCTGGATCTTTGATTTGTAAATTGTATACGTCTTGCATAGTTTGCACTAGAGATATAGGATTACTTACTCTTCCCATAATTCCTTTAACTTCTGGATGATTTTCATGTCCAATTAGAATTAATTCTTTACCACTATCCTCATACCTTTTTGCCTCTTTATGTACTTTGCTAACTAATGGACATGTTGCATCAATCACTTGAACACCCTTTCTTTTTGCCTCATCCTCTATACTTTTCGACACTCCATGTGCGCTAAAGATCAATATTCCTCTATTGTCTTTAATGTCTTCTATGCTGCTTACAAAAACCACTCCTTGTTTCTTGAAATCCTCTACTATATACTTATTATGAACGATTTCGTGTAGTACATAAACTTGGCGTTCATTTTTGTATTTCTCTAAAGTGATTGCTAATATGTCTACAGCTCTTTTAACCCCTGCACAGAAACCGCGTGGCTCAGCTAAGATAATCTCCATTTTTTTTCAAATCAAGTAAGTATGTAAACATTGCTAAAAAGTAAGCTCCGCTCACTATGTTTCATATCATGACTGCTTTACTATAATTTCAAATTTATCATTACCAAGATTCTTATTAATATACCAGGAACCGTCATCTTTAATTACAAATTCAGGACCCTTGAGGTCTCTTGTTATTGTCCTTCCATTTTGGTCATCCATGGCAATATGGATATCGAATGTAGCGATGTCTAGATTTATTATAGCTTTTTTCCCACTGTATGAATTTAGACTAAACTTGCCCAACATGACATCATTAATACTCACTTCTCCTGCATAAGTATCACACTGACCATCTACACAACACTCACTTTCAATATAAAAAAGGTCTGACATATTTACATCTATAAAAAAAAGAACTAAACTTACATACTAAATATAGCTTACTGTTAATAAGCAATTACAGATTACTTTGGCTACAACAATAATGCAACTGAAAGTATAACATAATTAATTGTATAAGAAACTACACTTTAGAGAAATGGTTGTTTGGTTTTTTTATTAATTTTTTTCACCATACTGTCAATCATGTGTTTTATTCCTTGATATACAGAGTGTGTACTTTCATCACTACGCATATAAGCAGAGCAGGAAAATATATTATGCTTTTCGTCTTCTATTGATAGCTTTGTATCGCATGTTATATGTTCGCCGCCGAGCTTTTCTATCAGCTGGTCTTTGTCGTCTCCTATAGTTACCTTAATCTTACTTTCTTCTTTACCCATCTTGCTACTTAAAATTAAAACAATAATGGCTGGAGATATACATATAGTTCCTATTGGCTTTTTTGCAACAAAGAACTCTGAGACTAATCTTTCAAACTCAGGCATTACTGTTTTATTTTCAGCTGAGTCAGATAAATTTTTCGCAACTCCATATCCACCAGGTACGACTAGCATGTCAAAATTTTCAGCTTTAGCTTCTCTTAAATCATTTATCTCACCTCTTGCAATTCTTGCTGCTTCTACAAGTACATTCCTTTTTTCTTTTACTGCTTCTTTTGTTTTGTGATTCATAACTTGTGTGATATCAACATTAGGAGCAAAGCACGTGACTTCAACTTCCTGCTGATCAAACACAAGCAGAGTTAAGACTGCTTCTCTCACCTCTGTGCCGTCGAGGTGGCCGCATCCTGATAAAACCACAGCAGCTCTTAATTTTTTCTCACCCATAAAATACCTTGATTTCATATAATCTAGGTATTGTAATACAAATTCCATATTTGGAAAGGAGTAATTATTTTATGTCAATTATAATATAATTAATAATTAGTATATATAATTAGGCATGTTTATAGTTGATGAAGTTGAATATGGAACCTACAAACAGTACGTTTTTTGACATTGACTACCCAGAACTAAAAAAAGCTATTTCAGATATAATAGAAAGCATTGTACAGTTCTCACAGGAAGAAAAAAGGAAGTTGTTTGAAGCCCTATCAGAACAAGTTAAAGGGATGAACCTCAAAGATTTAGGTTTAGCGATTAATGACCAAGGCTTGCAAAAGGAGGTCAACAAAGAATTATTTATAAGATTCATTGAAGAAGGGCTTAAAGGTTTAACTCCTGAAAGTGTTAACTCAAAAATAATAGAAGGTGCATTAAAATCTGTTAATCAGCAAGCAATAGGTAATGTTATAAATAATAATAAAGGTCCACTGGACAATCTAGTCAATTATTTTAAATCAGCATCTGCAAATGAAAAAATTGGAATGGCTTCTGCTGTAATGGTATTAGGAGCAGCATTTTCTCCGCTTATTGTGCTTGCCACATTAATAGCGCTTGTGGCTATTGGAGGACGTTATGTAGGAATAGGTATAGGAAAGGCAGGGGAAAAAATAAAAGAAGGTGCGATTGAAGCAGGAAAAGCAGTGAAAAGTTCATATAAGGATTTAATAGATAAATTGCCTACAATTCAAGCAAGAGAGAATAATTTTGATAGATTACGTAGTGAATTGCTTGCAGGTATTGCAGACGATAGTAAGTTAAAAGCAGGGCAAAGCATGGAAGAAGCTAAGAATCAGAACAAGATAGTAGAAATGCTTCGAAATGAAGGGCAGCAATCTGCTATACAAGAGTTAGTAAAGAATGGAACTATTGAAAATTTTTCAGAAGCTGATATGATCAGACTTCTGGAAAAGGGCCTCAGTACTCATCTAGATGATAAAAAACCATTTGATGATCTTATAGATCAATTTCAACCTGCAATTATGGCAATTGGTGAGGGTAAAATAGAGAAGGTAGAAGAAAAAGTTAATGAGAAAGCTCAGAAAATGAAGCCAAGTCCTGAAGTGAAGAACCCAAATCTTGAACAAGTGAGTGAAGAAGGGAAAGAAGTGGGTTGATACATTTGAAGAGCGTTTTAATGTATCTGTCTATCTTATTTTGCCACCCTGCTAAGCGGACACAAAAAATTACTTCCGCATATTTTAAATCTGATTATAATGACAATTATAGATATTTTTAGAGCTCAAAAATCTATCTTTGTCTGCAGACCTTTTTATTAAACTCATAAAAAAATGTAGCGTATCCTCTTCAGGGTATACTTAATTTCTGTCATATGTGCGCTGCATTTTTTTCTAATCTTTTTTACAGGGGGATTTTATGTCCAGAATTCCAGATATTTGACCTTTACTTTAGCTAATAAAAACCAACTGGTACCTGCGGTTTTTATAGCTACGTTTCTCAAACAAGTTTCAAATGAATAGATTTCTTGCATAACTGGAATTCGAAAGTTGATGTCATTCTAGCGCGTGACGCTAGAATCCAGTCCTTTTGTGCAAAAAACGTTGTAAAGTGTTTACCAGCTTAGTTGGATCCCAGTGTCAGCTACTCTGATGACAAGACAGGTTTCAATATTTGCATGCATCTAAACAGATAAGCAATTATGGCCTTTCTTATAATAGTTCGAACGTGATAAGATATGTATTTATGTCGATAGTAGGCCAGTAGAGTATTACGATACGTTCGGATTATTGTGAAAAAGCTATACTATCAGAAAGAGGGAGACTATGCTACTCCTTTCTATCCGTTTTCTTAAGCAACCTGCTTTCAAGTCTAACACACATCTCAGTAATTATAATATCCAATTTTTGATCGTGTTTTTCCACAGGTAAATTTTTACAATATTGCTTCTCATAGGCTACACCTATAAATATTTTTCCAAGTGGCCGTAATTTTTTTATCATTTCATCATACCAACCACCGCCAAAACCTAACCTATTAAAATGATCATCAAAAGCAACAATAGGGGTAATGATTGTGTCGGGAATTATATCTTCATCTGCTTTATTCCATTCCTCAAATTTTAATAACTTATTTTTATTAGGAATTGCTACTTTATAATCTAAATCGAGTAAATGATGCATCAAAGGCACAACATTAATTTCTCCGTCTGTTGGAATGTACGCTGCTATTGTTTTACCTTTAACGCAACTTAAGTTTTTGTTAAAGAGATTAATAAGAGAATTTGCTGCATAACTAGAATAACTTTCATCAACATCTTTTCTTATGGTTCTATATTGCTTCCTTAGTTCCTCTTTGTGCTGTTTAGTGTCTTTGAACATGTTCTATCCATTTTGCAGTGAGCTTTTCTTGTAAACTATTTTGCTTCAAGCGCTCACTTAAAAAATCAAAGTCAACAAGCTCCATATCCTGGTCTTGATTACTGCAACTATAAACAAAACTTATTTCTCCTGTTTCCTTATTTATGTGTTGCTGAATACATTGAGCGCAGATTTCTTTCATCATGCACTGCATAGGAGAGTTAACTGATGATATTGCTATGTGTTTTGGTTTCAGATATGGCTTTAAAATTGTTTTTCTAGCTTCATTTATAGCTTTCATCATTTTATCAGAACCAATAGTGATGATTTTATCTATAGTGTTCAAATTAATATCTACCTTTTCTCGTTGATAAGAAACTATTGCATCAATTATATTACCATGAAAGGATTTATCCTGTTCTCTGCTTGTTTCTATCAATCCTTCTTCACATGCCCAGATTGTCACGTTTGATGCGCGTTCTATCAGCGCTCGTTTAAATACATCACTTAATTTTTTATAGCCAGCGAAATATAAAACCTTATGATTGTTTTCAAGACAAGCTTTTCCTATCGAAAATAATACTGCATTTCCAACTCCGCCACCAATCAGCATTATATTCTTCATAAACTTTTTATAGAGTAAAAAACGAAAAATATTCTCTAACTTCAATTAAACTGATAACTAACAGCTGCATTTTTACGCATATTATCCAATAACAGGTTGCTTTGTATAATAATCTTTTGTTGATACATTTCCTGTTTGATTGCTTCTATATTCACTGGATTACTCTTGATATCACATAACATCATTAGCTTTGCAGTGCTATTTTCTCTTAATTCTACTATTTCATTCGTACTTGTTTTACTAAATAAAATCTGTAAATCAGGATTTAAATCTCGCATTTTTATTTTAAATTCTTTTGCGCTTGGCAATTTGAAATCGTCTGCTAATTTGTCAAAATTTAGACAACTGACCTTTTGCTCCTTAAAATTAGAGAGTAAATTTTCTGAATCTTTAACCACAACTTGTTTTACTTTTAAAATACTTTCCAGCAGTGTATGATCGAGCTGTACCTTATCTATGACTTTTATAATAGAGTAACCTTCGCTTAAACTAATCGGACCTGCTACGTCATTGATTTCTAATCTTTCCAAAACGTCCTTGAGAGTACCTTTTAGCTGACTTAAATTAACGGTTGCTTTGCGCATCTTTATTGAAGATTCTGGATTATTACTGGTACGTAATTTTTTTACTAAATCTTCAGCCATTTTTTGATCAGGAATTACAAATTCCTGAAACTTAATAAGGTAATCAGGCTTCTCTTTTTGTTTTCTTATGTCATCCACTTCTTTATCGCTTATATTGATAAGCGGTACAATTCCTACTTCAATAATCTTGTTCCACAGCAGCTGACACTTTACTTGTTTTTTTAGGGTATTGAGATCTATATTATGCTTTTTTACGTATTGATCAACTTCATCAGCCTCAAGTTTTAAACTTTGAGTTAAGAATAACGTGATAGAATTATTTAACTCCTCGTTGCTCAATTCTATATTCATCTTCTGTGCTTCGCTAACAATGATGATTTCATCTATGAGCTGTCTTAGGATTTGAGGTTTTACTTTTTCACGATTAACACTCTGATTACCAGGCAATGAATTTATAAAGTTGATGCGTCTTTCGATATCTAAATTTGAAATTGGCTCACCATTTACATCTGCAACAATTTCAATCTCGGTTGCAAGTAACCTAAGCGGCAACATTATTAATAGTAAAATTAATATTTTATGCATATAAGGCTATTCAGCTAATAACCAATTCTATAATAAATACTGAGTGAATGCTAGCTAACTTTTAATAGTGAAAGAGAGAAAACCACTGCAATAAATACCTAAACAGTAATACACGGAAGGAGAGGGATTCGAACCCTCGATACGACTTTTCAATCGTATAACGGTTTAGCAAACCGCCGCCTTCAGCCGCTCGGCCACCCTTCCAAATTATTACTATAATATCAAGACCTTTACTGCCTGTCTAATGCTTTTAAACGCAATGTTAAAAACAACAATATTTTTTTAAGCAGCTCTAATGCAAACTAATTTTTACTTTTCTCAATGATTTCTTTTGCTTTTTCCACATTAGCCCATTCTCCAACTGTTACCGTTTTTCCCTTTTCTAAATCTTTATAATGAGAAAAGAAATGAGCAATTTTATCTAGTAGATTTTTAGGTAAGTCAGAATAGTTCTTTATATTGTCATAATAGCTATCAACACTGGAGATAGGTACGGCTAATATTTTTTCATCCTCTCCTTTTTCATCCTGAGTTAGTAATGCACCCACTGGACGCACCGATATCAAAACTCCAGGCGCTAAAGGAAATTGAGTGAGCACCAAAACATCCACAGGATCACCATCACCTGCACAGGTGTTTGGTACAAATCCATAATTGCAAGGATAAGTCATTGAAGTAGACAAAAATCTGTCAACTTGTAATAATCCGAGCTCTTTATTAAATTCATACTTTATGGGATGAGCATTTGCACTTATTTCAATTACTACATTTATTTCATCTGAATTTATCTTTATTTTACTTAAATCCATCGATTACCTCGTTATTCAAGAGAAGATATTATATAGCATACACTTTAAAAACGCTACATTTATCATTCATAAGTAGAGGGTTATGAACGATTGGGCTGTGTAGGACCATTTGCAAAATCATTAATAGTTGTATCCTTGACCGCTGAATGTGGAGGATCTTGTAGTAGTTGAAATAAGGCATATATTACCACAATAGTCAGCACTGCAGCAATTATTAGATTAGTTTGTGGATTCATTGAGTTAAACAATTTTTGTTCCATAAAGAAATAATCAGCAGCATATAATCCAACAGATAATATAAACATACCTAAAGCTAATTTACAAAATGTGTTTTTATGATTTTTGTTTTTTTTGTTACTGATAGTAGAGTTTAGTCTGCATTCACTTTGCGGCACTGAGTAATACGTATTCTCAGGGTTTGTTACTAATTGTTCAAATGCATCACTATTTTGGTTTTTTAGTAGTTGCTCTAGAGTACGTTTGATATTTTTAGGATATAGAGAATCTTGACTGTCTTGCTCTCTTGCAGCTGTAAATGTCCCGTTCAATTCACTTATACCTCTATAATTAAGTGTATACTTAGTGAACCCATTTCTATGTGGTAACTCAATTTTACTTAATACGTTTATTAACTTCAAAATGTAACTGTAATACAGTGGTGTGTTGATTACTCTAGCTTTCTCATTAATATATTGATTGAGTGATAAAATATCTCTATTTCCAGTACATGTAGAAAATATACCATAACTAGAAAACAGTAATGCTATGTCTTTATCGACTTTTATATCATGTATGGAATAATAATGATTTATTACCTCTTTACATAAGCTGAATTCTTTATCAAATTCATTTGCGTAATTTATTTTTAATAACTTTTTAACATTATTAAGTACTTGTTTCTCAAAGTCATTATTATTGTTAAATAAAGTTTCACCTTTCGGATTTGCTAAAATACTAAGAAGCTTCAGTTTTTTTTGATCTTCTGTCAATTCTACTTGATCTACAATTTCTTCTAGCAATTCCCCTAGTGCGTTATAAGTGGTAGATATTCTTCCACTTTCAACTGCAGCATATATTTTATCAATTACTTCTTGAGTATTGAGCTGAGCATTTTCTGCAAGAATTCTATAAGCTTGAACATAAATTAAAAACAGTCCTTGTAAACTAAATTTTAAGTTAAAATATTTGTCTAATGGTTCTTGTTCTTCTTTATTAATGAATTTAGATAGGCCTATATGATTTCTGTGATCCATGCAGTTATGTAAGTTAGCATGTTGAAAACTGCCTTTACGAATGAATACAGCTTCCAATAAATTGCCCTTACCAACAATTCTTATTAATTTTTCAACTTCTTTAACCATTCCTCTAGCCCACAGTATAATAATTATCTTTATAGTATACAAGGTATGGGCTAAAATAGCAATAAACTTTATTGTATGTTTACATTTTGCATTAAAAAATTAAATTACCAAGTTAAGAGCATATCCACCCTCCACCGATAACTTGTTCGCCCTTATATGCTACACAAGCTTGACCAGGGCTGATGCCAAAGTAATCATCGTTTAAAATAATACAGGCTTTGTTCTTTTCGTCAGTTGAATATATTGTCGCTAAGCTTCCTGCATGTGATGACCTGAGCTTCACAGTTACTTCCATGCCTTCTTTTGGTTGTTCTAACCAATTTAACTCTTTGACCAATATCTTTTTTTGCATTAGAGTATTGATCGGGCCTACTACAACTTCATTATTTTCTGTATGAATTCTTACTACATAAAGAGGTTCACTTTGTGCAATGCAGAGACCTTTTCTCTGCCCCACTGTAAAATTTACTATGCCGCTGTGCTCACCTAGCACTTTTCCATGAATATCTACTATTTTACCTTTCTGTACAGATTGTGGAGCTAATTTAGCTATTGTTTTACTATAGCTTTCGGAAACAAAGCATATATCTTGACTATCTGGCTTTTCAGAGATTTGTAAGCTAAAATATTTTGCTAATTTTCTTATATCACTTTTATAGAATCCACCTAGTGGAAATCGCAAAAGCTTTAACTGCTCCTCAGTTGTAGCAAACAAAAAATAACTTTGATCTTTACTTTTATCAATACTTCTGCACAACTTTACCTCACCATTTTCTTCTAATCTTCTTACGTAATGTCCTGTTACGAGCACATCCGCACCAAGATTTTTTGTGACTTGCAATAGATCACGGAATTTTACTGTTTGGTTACATCTTACACATGGTATGGGGGTTTCCCCACGCATGTAAGTATTCGCAAAATCTTCTATTACTTCTTTTTTAAATGTTTCTTCGTAATTTAAAATATAATGAGGAAAGCCAACACTTTCAGCTACGCGTTTGGCGTCATAAATATCTTGTCCAGCGCAGCATGCACCTTTTCTTGCATTAGCATTGCCATCAGTGCCATATAGCTGAAGAGTCACACCTATCACTTCGTACCCAAGGTTATACAGCAGTGCTGCAGCAACGGAGCTATCAACTCCCCCGGACATTGCAACAATAGCCTTAGTTTGATGCGGAGCTTTATCTTTTAATAAAGGTTCAATTTCAAATTCTTTTAGCATATAATTTATAAACACAAACCTGGTGTCAAGCACTGGAATCCAGTTTCTATTACACAATTTCATCGAAACAGCATACTTATTTGTAGTCAAGTTCCAGTGTCAAGCGCTGGGATGACATTTCCTGCTGGAAGTTGCCTTTAAATTACTTGGTGTGTGACGCTGGGATCTCATTTATATTACATAATTCCATCAAAACAATTCGATAAACTGCCTTCAAAAACAATTTAATCTTGCTTGAATAAAACATGGCCAAAATAGTCCATGTTTTCAAGTACTTTTCCGCTACCCAGGGCGACACAACAAAGTGGATCATCTGCAACACGAACTGGTAATTTTGTTGTTTCACTAATAACTTTACTCAAGTTGCGCAATAACCCACCTCCACCAGATAAAATTATTCCTCTATCAACTATATCAGAAGAAAGTTCGGGTGGAGTACTCTCCAGTGCAGTTCTAATAGCAGAAATTATCTGATGTATAGGCTCTATTAGGCTCTCTGCAACTTGATATTCTGATAAAAACATTTCTTTTGGCATACCACTCACTAAATCCCTGCCTTTAATTATCATTCCCTCTTTGTTGTTTTCAACTGGCAGACTGGCTGAACCGACGTTTTTCTTAATTTTTTCAGCAGTTGTTTCACCAATCAATAACTTATGATTTTCACGAATGTATGACTTTATTGCCTCATCCATAATATCACCACCTACTCTGGCAGAACGTGAATAAACAATTCCACCTAAAGAAATAATTGCAACTTCAGTTGTACCACCTCCTATGTCAACAATCATAGAACCTTCAGGTTCGGTAACTGGAAGTCCAGCCCCAATTGCTGCAGCCATTGGTTCTTCAATTAAGAATACTTCATTTGCACCAGCACTTTCTGCTGCATCTTGTATAGCACGCCTTTCAACTGGGGTAGATCCAGATGGAACACATATGATAATACTAGGCTTATTAACAGTGAATCTTGTGTTTGCGCTACGTATGAAATATTTTAACATTTCTTCCGCGCTTTTAAAATCAGCAATAACTCCGTCTTTCAAGGGCCTGATCGCTTCTATTTCTCCAGGTGTTTTTCCGAGCATCATCTTAGCTTTTTTGCCAAAAGCATAAGGAACGTAACTTCCTTTTTCTTTTACTCTTGCTACAACTGAGGGTTCATCAAGCACTATCCCCTGATTTTTCTGATAAACTAAAGTATTTGCAGTACCAAGATCTATAGCAATATCGCTAGCAAATAAACCTTTGAAAGTAAAAAAATTTCTGATTAAATTCTGAACAAAACTCATACACAACTCAAGAAAACCATTTATTGAGACAAATTATACTTTTCAGATAAGTAACTAGTGTAGCACTCAATATCTAAATCCCTACCTGTTACCTTTTTTAGCTGTTCCAAAAAGCCATACTTTGCACTATATACATTTTTAGAGAACCAATCGATAAGTAAACTGAAATCTCCTTTTACTATAGAATCTAAAAATTCGTAATGATTTTTCTTAATGAAAGAAAAAAACTGCACAGCAGCGATTAATGCTATGACTTTAATAGGAAAGTAGCCTATAACACCACTTATCCAATACTCATCTTGAAAATAAGTGTCTAGCTCATTTTTAGCTTTTACTGAAATCTTGTAATGCTTCATACCTTCCAACCATTTATCGTGTAGATCTTTAACTTCTAACGTACCATTTATTAGATCTTGTTCTAATTTAGTTCTTAGCATAATGTGAGCCAATAAACTAAATTCATCCGCATTCTTCAAAAAAGATGAAAGATTTACTTTATTGAAAATCAAATACAAATTTTCAACACTACTATTAATTTTGCCTTTTGTAGAAAATTTCTCCTTTATGTGTGGTTGAATGAACTCAATAAATTCTCTGGATGTTCCAATGATCCTTTCCATGAATAACCCTTGAGTTTCATACATAATATGTTTCGTAATTGAGCTCTTTATAGAATTTTGCGCTAAACATTTTTGATGAATTGCATAACCAGTATGCCGTAAAAGTAAAAATAAACCATAACAAAGGTCAGATTCATCATAATCGATAGGATCGTAATAAGAAATGGAAATCTCATTTGGTGTAACACTCATTTGCTGTAAGAATAAGGAACCAAGTTCAATCTGTCTCTGAACCGTAACTTTTTGTATATTAGTAACTTTATCCTTCTTCTGCTTTTGAGTTACTTTCTCTACATTTTCACTAAAAAATTTACCTAGCTTAGGAAATATTTCCTTTATGTTCTTTTCTGTGATATTAGAGTCATAGTCAGCAAGCAATGACTCATAGTTTGAGCGCTTTAATTGCTGCGATTTTATAGAAGCTGCTTCACGAGTAAGCTTAATTAGGTTAGTAAAGCATTCTTTCAGCTTTTCTAAGTTACTAATTTCAGAATTAGTTAGCCTCCATAAGTTTTGGCATTCAATCTTAGCTTTGGACAAAGATTTTACTAAATCAACAGGAATAGCACTGCTGCTTTTGTGTATCCCCTCTATTAACTTTAGCTGCTGAATATTCGCGCTCTTTTTATTCCTAAGAGCATTTGCTAATGATTCCTTTATTGCATCATGAGAGATAATTTCATGTCTGATTTCCTCTAGAAGACACATTTGTTCAACTTTGTCCTCTAGATTCAATTGGCTTTTGCTTAGTAGTTTTAGTGTGTTTTCGATATTCCTTACCTTATGTAATACTTCCTCTAAAAACTTATAAGATCTCATTTTTATTCATTGCTTTGAAACATCTACTTAATATCGTAATAGATTAATAATAAAGTTAAAAGTATATTTGCTTAAAGTACAATAAAAAATTGTACTTTTATTCTTTTATTGTACTTCATTGCTAAGAATTGAGCATCTTATCAGAAAGTTAATTATAAGATTGTAAAGAAAACATTTAGTATTTTATTTCCCTTGACTCTATTCTAGTATAGAGTGATTATTAATACTAAAATTAAAATTACGCACTATATTTTAAATTTATGGAGGTTTAGTGATGTGGAGTAGACTGATTATAATGTGTTGTTTTTGTTTACTGCTTACTGGTGTAAGTTCTTGCCCTAAAAAAGGAGTAAATACGACAAATAAAATGAATGCTGTTGTTAAGCAGATAGGTGATAAAAGAGTTTTCTTTGGTTATGATGAATCTAGTATCAGTGAAGTGAGTGCAGATGCATTACTTGACGTGATGGAAGTGTTACAAAATAATCCTGACGCAAAGGTCACTTTAACTGGTCATGCTGACAATCGTGGTTCTCACGAATATAATCTTGCACTAGGAGCTAGAAGAGCAGATGCAGCTAAAAAATTTATGGTCAGCTGTACACCTTATCTAGAAAATAGAATAAAAACTGCTTCTAAAGGTGAAACTGAGCCTTTGGTTAATGTAAAAGATGATTCTAGAAATTCCAAGTATGAGAGAGAGCATGCTAAAAATCGTAGAGTAGAATTTTCATTCTCTGGGATCAAAAGTTAATCTCCTCCGCATCCCAGTGCTGAGCACTGGGATGATGCAGTGTACAAATTCTTTGCACAGATTGTTAGTTTGCTTGTATTGAAGTTCCGTAGCGGTATAATGTAGAGAGACATAAACTACCTAACCGTCAAGAAACATAATGCGATTGGAGCTGTCATTTCAAAATATAGTTAATAAGTTTGCTTTTCATGATAATCAAGTTGCGATTGCAGTATCAGGTGGTGTAGACAGTGTAGTTTTATTGCACTTAATGATTAATTGGGCAAAAAAAAATAAACCTTCACTTCCTACAGCATTAACAGTAAATCATGGGTTACGTTTAGAATCTCAAAAAGAAGCTGATTTTGCTGTAAGCTATGCAAAAGAACTTGGGGCAAAGGAATCGTTCATATTAAATTGGGAGAAGAAAAATATTAAAGGCAATATTCAGTTGCAGGCACGAAAAGCACGGTATAACTTATTAACAAAATGGTGTAAAAATAATAATGTTAAATATTTATTTGTTGCTCACCACAAAAATGATCAAGCAGAAACGTTCTTGTTGAGATTAGAGCGGGGTAGTGGAGTAGATGGATTATCATCAATGGACTACAAGTATTTCTTAAATGGTATTTATGTATTTAGGCCGTTGTTAAATTTTAGTCGTAGTGAAATAGAAAAGTATGCTAAACTTCACCAATTAAGATGGATCGAAGATAGAAGCAATTATGACTTAAAATACAGACGAACTTTATACCGTAACTTACTTAAAGCAAGTGATAATCAAGATGTTCTAACAGAGCGAATATGCCTTACAGCACTTCATATGAAAAGAGCTGCAAAAGCGTTGATGCACTACACACGCCTTGCACTTAATGACTGCGTTAATATTCATGATCTTGGTTATATTGAAATTAAATTAGATGAACTTTATAAACTGCCAGAGGAAATAGCTTTAAGGCTTCTTCTTTATTCTATAATGGCAATTGTCAACAAGCACTATAAACCAAGGTACCGTAGCCTTATCACAATATTTAACAAAATATCGCAAAAAGATAGTGATATTAACTGTACACTCTCTGGGTGCAAAATAAGAAAATATGGAGAGAGCATCTTGATAATGAGAGAATCATCAAAGATACAGGAAATTACTGTACACCTAACATTAAATGTCCCTATTGAATGGGACAATAGATTTAGCTGTACAATACTTAGCAATCAGAAGTGTTCAGTAACTATTGCTCCGCTAAAAAAAACGCAAAAAATTCCTGAATTTCTAAAAGATTATAACTGCTGCCCTGAAATTTTTTACTCTTTACCTGTAGTGCTAAAAGATGGAAAGATGTTTGCTTATCCATGTATGAAACATAATAGTAAGAGCACTAGTGATGACGAGATTAAATATTTTATTGCCAGTATAATAAAGGAAAATTTGCTAAAGTTAACTGATATTTAATTAAGGATTACAATGAGTGGGGCAAGATTTTTTAAATTTGTAATTATTTTTCTAAAGTTTACTACTCTTTTCCAACAGTGAGAAAAATGGAAAGGTGGTTGCTTATCCTGATGTAAATTATAACGGAAAAATACGGTGATGATAAGATTCGATGCATTATTAATAGCACGATAAAACAAAATTTGGTAAGCTTGATTGGTATTTAATTAGAAATATAAATGAAAAAATTTTTAGAAGGCTTATTGATCTGGTTAGTGATTATTGTTCTTATTTCAGTTGCTTATATTCAATTTAGCGGAAGTATAGGTAAGAGTAAAACAACCATACCTTTTTCAGAATTTTTAACTAGACTAGAAGATAATGATATAGAAAATATTACAATAAGAAACCAAAGCATCCAAGGGAAGTTTAGGGATGGGTCAGCCTTTAACTCAAGTGGTGTTATATATAGTGACTTAATAAAAAGTTTGCATGATAGGAAAGTGAAGTTCTCCTTTTCAATTGGAGACTCTGCAATAGGTATAATTGGTGGATTACTTATTCAATGGGTTCCGACGCTTATCTTTATCGGTTTATTACTTTTCCTTTTTAAACAAACGCAAGCAGGAGGTAATAGAACTATAAGCTTTGGCAAATCAAAAGCTAGGCTTATGACTACTGGAAAAAAAGTGACATTTGATGATGTTGCTGGGATTGATGAAGCAAAGGAAGAGTTGGTTGAAATTGTTGATTTTCTTAAACAAAGGCAAAAATTTCAAGTGTTAGGTGGGAAGATACCAAAAGGGTGTCTTTTAATTGGTTCCCCTGGAACTGGTAAAACTCTACTTGCTCGTGCAATTGCAGGTGAAGCTAATGTACCGTTTTTTAGTATTTCTGGATCTGATTTCGTTGAAATGTTTGTCGGTGTTGGTGCAAGCCGTGTCCGGGATATGTTTGATCAAGGCAAGAAAAATGCTCCTTGTATAATTTTCATAGACGAAATAGATGCAGTAGGTAGGCATCGCGGTATTGGTCTTGGTGGCGGTAACGACGAAAGGGAACAAACATTAAACCAGTTACTGGTTGAGATGGATGGTTTCGAGTCTAATGAAGGTGTGATAATAGTTGCTGCAACTAACCGTCCAGACGTCCTAGATCCAGCACTACTTAGACCTGGTCGTTTTGACCGACAGATTACTATTTCTTTACCTGATATAAATGGGCGTGAAAGAATATTAAATACGCATATAAAGAAAATATCGATAGCACCAGATGTAAACGTAAAAACAGTTGCTAGGGGAACGCCAGGTTTTTCAGGAGCTGATCTAGCAAATTTAGTGAATGAATCTGCGCTTATTGCTGCAAGAAGAAATAAGAAAATTGTTACCATGGATGATTTTGAGTATGCACGTGATAAAGTGATGATGGGCATGGAAAGAAGGTCCTTAGTCATTACAGAAGAAGAAAAAAAGCTTACTGCTTACCATGAAGCTGGTCATGCAGTAGTTGCAGTGAATATGCCTGCTTCTGATCCTATACACAAAGCAACAATTATTCCACGTGGTAGAGCACTCGGTTTAGTTATGAGACTACCAGAAACAGATAGAGTGTCCCTCACAAGAGAAAAGATGCTAGCAGATATAACTGTTGCAATGGGTGGACGTGTGGCAGAAGAGCTAATTTTTGGCTATGATAAAGTCACAAGCGGCGCATCTTCAGATATAAAACTAGCATCAGATTTATCACGTGCTATGGTGACAAAATGGGGAATGAGCGACAAAATAGGTCCGATCTATCATAATTGCGAACAAATTATGCATGGTTCTGAGATAATTTCTGAAGATACGTTAAAACTTATAGATGAAGAAGTGAAGAAAGTTGTGTCTTCATGTTATGAAGAAGCAAAGCATATCTTGACTAAGTGTAGGAAAGATTTGGAGCTAATTGCTGAAAATCTACTGGAGTTTGAAACTTTAACAGGCGATGAAATCAGTGATATATTAAGTGGAAAAAAAATTGTCAGAAATGAAAACGAAGGCAAAAAAGAGATAAGGAGATCCTCTCTCTAATTAGATCTGACTTTGATTTAACTGCTAAAATAAAAATCTTTAACCAAGAACCTAAACTACAAAGCTATAATTAAACCTCTGTATTTTACCAATGAACTTCCTTGAACATTTCTTCAATTTTTTTCTAAATAACTCTTTGCCTATTTAAATAAGTATGTTCAGTATTAGAGCTTTCCAGACCGCTACTAGGAGAAAGATTAGGTTCTTGACCTTTAAACATCTCTATTAGCTTTAATACAGGAGCAGTTCCTGCTACAATAGCTCCTATAACAGCAGTAGCACCCATGATGAGAAGAATCGGTTCTGCAGTGGTGATCACACAAAGCTCAATACATAAACCAGCAATGACCATACCAACCATTATACCAATGAAAGCACCTACAATTATGGATGAAACTACACCAATTAATTGTCCTATTTTTGAACTAAGTGGTACTTCTCTTTCACGTCTAACAAAATTTGGCTGCATTCGCCTTCCCGCTCTTCTTCGTTCTCTCATTATTGTATATTCATCCCTATTTTCGGAGAGATTTAGTGATACTTCACTTGGCTGCATTTGTTCTCCTGGTCTTCTTGTATTTTCACTTCTGTTTCCAGAGAGATTCAGTAATAGTTCTCTGTCAGCTGCTCTATCAAGATCTCTGATGTTATTTAGTATCTCTTGCATTCTTTGCCTTACTATCTTTTCACCCCTGTTGCTAAGGCGAACTCTCTGAGGGTGATTTAGAACATGATCTAATCTCTCATAGTTCCTTGCCCTTCTTTCATTCACGTTTTCAAAGAAGTGAAAATTCAGAAATGTCTCTCTTTCACCGCCAACATAACCTCTTGAATTTCGCTTTGATCTTCCTCCAACATCCTTAATTGTCTTTTCAAATTTTAATAGCGACTTGTTGTTTAGTCTAACATGATCCTGAGAATCACAAGCAACGATCCAGTCTAAAATTGGCATTTTTTGACTATCAAATCCTGTACCATGTTCTATATCATCATTAATGTGTTCTTTTATTTTTTTAATTATCTCTACTGCTCTTGTTTCCATAGCTTCTATGGCGCTATCTTCACTTTCTATGAGTATATTGAAAACAATTCCTAATAACTCCTGTTGTAAATCCTTTCGTTCTTTAATATTCATAATTAGCCTCAACTTTTATATGCTATTTTGCCAAAATAATTCTACCAAATAAGTAATATATATACAATAATTCTCGTTTAAAAATTTTTTTACATTGGCCTATCTAAGTTATGTTTTAGGATGTAAAAGCTTCTTACTTTAATAATTTATTAAAGTAAACCATATATGGATTGCTATTTAGGAGCAGCTGTTGTACTTTAATCAGAAGGTACAGTAATGTAAGAAGGAGGTACTTTATGTCTTTAAAAAATGAAATTTCTGAGTTGATAGAGCAACAGCTTGGCATTAAATATCATGACAATTGCTTAGCTTACACTATCCATAATTCGGCTGCAGGTGAAATATCCGATTCTATTGCTCTTTGCATAGTTGGCTGTGGCGATTGTGAGATTAAGTATCAAGGTATTGCTAATTCATTTAACATAACGAAAGAAGAAATTAACCAAAGTAATATAGAAAGCATAAAAAATAAGATAGAAAGTGAAGCTAGAAAAGAAGGTAGTGAATTTTCCGAGTTGATTTCTAAAATGGATCAATCGCTGAAAGAACAAAGTGAAAAGTCTATTATACAAATTTTAAATTCATCTGCTGAAGAGATGTTAAGGAGTTTTTGTGGTAGTTCTATACAGAGAACAGAGGATAAAGAAGTTAGTCTGTCCTCTGCTTCACATGAAGAGCCTGCTACAGAAGATTCGGAAACTACTGTTAATTCTGATCTTTTATCAATTTAACCAGCTCCTCATATAAATTTTTTCTGTACCCAAGCTATATGCTTGTGAGAGGATAGTAAGCACTACATTTTTCTATTTCCATTATAACAGATTCGTCTATTTTCATGATGATCTTACTATTTGTACTCTGTCTAGGACTAAGCAATAGAAATAGTAGGATAACAGTAGTCAACCAAGATTCCAGCATCATGTACTAGGATGATATAAGTATCATAATTTACGATTAGATTGACATAGGGTAAAGAGTAAATTAAAAATTAAATAGATCTTTTAATGCAGAATAAATGCCTATAGAAATATTGATGCCTGCTCTTTCCCCAACAATGAGTAAAACTGGAGGAAAAATTGTAAAGTGGTGTAAGAAAGAACAAGATAAAGTTGAAATAGGTGATGTAATTGCTGAAATTGAGACTGATAAAGCCATAATGGAGTTTGAATCTGTCGATGAAGGAGTTTTGGCAAAAATTTTAGTGTCGGAAGGAACAAGTGGCGTGCCTGTAAATCAACTGATAGCTCTAATGTTAGAGGAAGGGGAAGATAAAAGCGCACTTGATTTAGCTTCTGCCATCAATACCAAGGTTGAGAAGGAGGTTGAAGCCGATTTTTCAGTATCATCCAACCCTTCGATTTCATCTAGCTCTTCAATGTCATCCCAGTGCGTGACACTGGGATCTAAAAAAGAGGATAGAGCAACAGAAAATAGAATAAAAGTAAGCCCCTTAGCTAAAAAAATAGCTCAAAATGAAGGTGTTGATATAAAGCGATTAAAAGGTACAGGTCCATATGGTCGTATCATCAAAGCTGATGTATTAGAATTTTTAGATCAAACTAAAAGCTATGAGAGATTTGAGGAAAATACAACAGTTGAAGTAAGTAATATGCGCCAAGTGATAGCGCAGCGCCTAGTTGAATCTAAGCAAAATATTCCACACTTTTATTTAACTGTAGACTGCCACGTTGATAAGCTAATATCGCTCAAAAATGAGGTTAATTCAGCAAATGAAAACAATAAAGTAACAATTAATGACTTAATTATAAAAGCTGTGGCTTTCAGCATGAAAAAATTTCCTGATATAAACTCATCGTGGATAGATACTAAAATAGTAAGATACTCAAATATAGATATCTCAATTGCTGTAGCGCTTGAGGATGGACTGATTACTCCTATAGTAAAAAATGCTGATGAAAAAAGTGTTTTATCTATATCAAAAGAAGTGAAAGATTTAGTAAGTAGGGCAAGATCTGGAAAACTAAAGCCTGAAGAATTTCAAGGAGGAGGATTTACTATCTCCAACTTAGGCATGTTTGGTATAAAAACTTTCAGCGCTATAATCAATCCACCGCAATCTTGCATTATGGCTGTTGGTGAATCTAAAAAACAGCCGGTTGTTATAGGTGAAAAAATAGAGATAGCAGAGATAATGACAGTTACTCTCTCTGTTGACCACAGAGCAGTTGATGGAGCACTCGGAGCAAAATTTTTAAATGCCTTTAAGTACTATATAGAAAACCCTACGGTGATGCTTCTTGAGCCTTTATTATTATAATAAAATTAATACCTCTTAATTTATACTTTTATTAATTGATAGGTTTAGAGGTAAAATATGACTGATAAAAAGATAGAAAAACGTAGTATATTTTTTAATGCTGCAAAATCAAAATTTTCAAACGATAGGTTTCAAATAGATTCCTCATCTAATGAGTCAATAGATACCATTGGTAAAAAATTTAAGTATGAAGTGAAACTTCCAGGTGTTATTCACACTACAACAAGAAAAAATAATGTTGGAAGCGGATTAAATGAGTTAGATCTAAGAAAGAAAAATGAAAACTCTTTCAAGACATCAATAAAGAATATTGAAGAATCAGATAGTAAGAGAAACCAAAGTCATTTGCTGTCTCAGGAAGACTCATTTCCAGAACTACCAGCATGTGCATATAAGCCAGCACTGCTGCCAAAACCATCAAAAGAAAAAATAAAGGAAGCTGTAGATAAAATGCGCAATAATAGAAAAGCTCATAATTCTGCAAGTGTTGAAAATGGTGTTAGTTCAGACAGGTTCAAAGTGCGCCCGTTCTTATGTAGTGATATAGATGGATATGTAGCTCCTGACAAACGTGACCGTAATCTAGAAAGGTGTAGGGTTACACATGATAGCAGTAAGTTTGAAGCACAAATGGAAAGAAAGCATGGGTTTCAATCAGATCCAAGTGTTAAGCATGTAAAGGCTGATACTGTAGTATGTTCTATTACTAAAGGTCATGACAAAAAAGGCGTTAAATCTGATGTCTCATATACACAAGAGCCTACATCAGAAATGTCTAAGGTAATGTGAGAGAATTAGCAAATAGGTTCCGTGGCTAATCATTATTGGATTTTTTGAATAACAATTGCTTAAGATTTTATAAACTGTGCATATAGTACTCTATAAGAGAAAGAGAAGTGTGACAACTTCTCTCTTTCTTAACCACTTGCTGAAGAACGTTTATCTTCTGTGGCATCTGGTGATGGAGCAACTAATCTACTCAAAATCTCATCTTTTGGTCCCATAGCATAAATAACCCCATCTGACATGACGATCACTGTATTGACTACAGATAGTAGCTGTAGCTTATGAGTGATGATAACAGTGGTAGTATTTTGCTCTCTTGCAACATTGATTGCATTAATCAAGCGCGCCTCTCCATTACTGTCTAAGTTAGCATTCGGTTCATCAAGAACTAAAAGCTTAGTATTACCATAGAAAGCCCTTGCAAGTCCAAGAAGCTGTTTTTGGCCACCAGAGAGTATTACTCCTCCAGGTCCTCCTATTGTTGTATCATACCCATTTGGTAAGCTCAGTATTAATTCATGTATTCCTGCAATTTTTGCTGCTTTGATTATTTCTTCAGGATTTGGATCTGGTCTCATGCGGGCAATATTAGCTTTAACGCTCGTGTTAAATAACTCAATATCTTGAGGTAAGTAACCAACATAATTACCAAAGTTCTCTCGATTCCAAGTATATACATCAGCGCCATCTAGTCTGACTACACCTGATATGGGTTTCCAAACACCAACGGTTAGTTTTGCAATGGTCGACTTACCAGAAGCACTTGCACCAATAACACCAACAACATCCCCTGGTTCTATTACAAATGAGATTCCTTTTACTGTTGGCTTATTGCTTCCATAAGGAGTAAAAAATACCCTATCAAATTCCAACTTCCCTTCAGGCTCTGGTAGAGCCATAGTTTGCTCTCTTTTTGGGGATGTTAGTATAAGTCTTTGTAGCCTCTCATATGACATTCTGGCTTGATTTAAAAACTTCCAAGTATGAACTGCTGCATCAAATGGAGCCAATACTCTACCCATCAAAATCGAGGCAGCAATAATGCTACCGGCAGTTTTGTGAGCTGTGATTGCGAGTAATGCACCTGTTCCAATTACTGAAATTTGGAGAGTTGAACGTAAAAATTTAGTAATACCAGTAATTACATTAGAACGATTCTGCGCTGTAACTTGCATTGCACGATTTTGATCATTCCGTTTACACCAATCAGAAACTATAAATTCTGACATGCCCATAGCTTCAACCACCTCTGCGTTTCTTGTTGCAACATCTATAGCATTAATATTGCGTATAGTTTCTTCATTGGTTTCTCGCAATATACGCTTAGTGGCAAGTTCATTCCATACTGCCATTGAAACTAATATAATGATCCCGGCAATAGCTATAAACCCTGTAGAGGTATGTATCATAAAGATCACAACAAGGTAAATTAGCGACCATGGAGTATCGAACAGTGAAAATATACCATTTCCTGTAATGAAATTTTTTATTACTCCAAGATCTCGTATTGCTTCACCGCTGGAAGTTGAGCTCTGCACTGACGTTAGCCTGATTGACCTTACTATTAGATCTGGTGTTGCAGTTTTATCAATCCAGTCGCCAATTTTTGCCATGGCTAAATATCGGCAAGTTTCAAGCATTGCAGAGCACGCAAACGCAGATAAAGTAATAATTGTCAGCATAACTAGTGTTGATACACTCTCGCTCGATATCACTCGATCAAGTACCTGAGAAGTATAAAGTGGCAAGAATAACATTAACGCATTAATCCCTGAGCTAAACCAGAAAATGAACCAAAACGCACTCTTGCACTTCTCTAGACAAGTATATAGTATACTTTGCTTTAATTCCTTTTTTATTGACGGAGTGATTTCCACAATCTTCCTTTTTATTTAATTATATGTACCATATATAGTTTTTATTTCAAAAGTATTAACAGTTATTGCCTTACCATATCATTAATGTAATAAAATATTAATGATATGCGAATATAAACTTTTTCATGGAAATTTAGCAAGGCTATCTAATTTCTTCTCTACTATAACCTTATACGATAGCCTTGCCAATTGTTCTACGTTTTTCTTATCTACTACTCAATGACAGTTTACTAGAATGCTTACTATTACTCCTCTGAAAGTTGATGCTATCAGAGTCAGTGACTACAATCTGCATCTCTTTTCCTCTTTCTATATGATCAGGAAGTATTCCATATTCCAATACTCTACCTGTAAATTATCTTTTGCTCATACAAGGTGGACTTGAATATACCCTTGGTCTATATTCCAATCCTAAAAAGTCTGTTTCTTTAACAAAAATCCCTGTCTCAGGGTTAGAAAATGTTGCAGACGGAATTTTATTAGCTACCTTCTTACTCACAGAAGGTAGCTTATTTTCACTACTATCACTCACATGATGCGCTGCGCTATGGTTGTTACCACACTCTTCTCTTAAGGTTGAACAGCTTGAATTAAAAAAAGTCGGAAATATAAAACACCCATTGATATCACCAAATTGTTTTATCAATCTATAATTTTCTTTATTCATTCTTGTGATATTCTCTTGATTAGCACCTTCTGATAAGCTTGATGAAGCAATAAGATCTTCTTTTTTCTTACTAAAGATATTGACTCTTTTTAGCTTGGTTGCAACATTCTTGAATTTGTTTTTCGGAGCTTTTGGTTTACTTTCTGAATGCTCATTTATAGTTATAAAACATGATGCACTATCACATTTGTCCATTATATCTTGTGCTCTACTGTTGCGCCTTTCATACAGACCAAGTTTTTTTGTTAAATCATTCAAAAAAAATGAACTTCTTCTGCTTGTTAAAGACTTATCTGAAAATGGTGCTGTACTACCACTTCTACTCATTTCCTGAAAAGGAGTATTGAGTTTGTTTTTACTCTCTAATCTAGCTTCATGCGTAAGTTTGTTAAGCATGCTTTCCAATCGTGAAATGTCTTCTGCATGCTTTGTTGATTGTTCCAATATTGTGTTGTATTCTTCCAAACTATGAACTTCTACTTTTGCCTTGATTGATTTGCCTGTTATCTCTTCAATTGTTTTTATTTTCTCAGTATAGTTTTCTATTTCACTTTTAAGTGGTTTTTTTCGAAGGCCAACTAATAAATTAGACAAGAAAGATATAAGTGATATTAAAGAACAGAAAATGGAGATACAGGTAACAATTTTCTCCACTGTAGATCCTGATTGATCAGATAGTATGCAAGATGAAATAATGATGCCTACTATTGGTGTAAGCACATTAGTAATACGTAAAACTATTTCCCTTTTTTCTTGATAATCTATTTCAAATTTATCATATTTCCTTTTTCTGTCTTCCTTTATTTCATAAAAAGCATCTAAAAATAACCTTAAGATATTTGCATCACTATGTTCAAGAGCATAGTCTAAAGATGTTTTTCCTTCATTATCTTTTATGTCAAAATTTAGTTTCTTATTTACAATTTTCTTTCTGTTGCTGATTCTTGGATATAATAAGGCTTTAGTAGCTTTTTCCCTTAAGTGTTCATTTTGTTTACGCTTTTCTAAAACTAAATTTTTCAAGAATTGATCTTGCTTAAAATCTTCATCTACAATTCTTGCAAAATCATTATCATTTATTACAAGATAGTGTAATGGTGTTCTTCCAGATTTAGATACAACATTAAACATTTCCTCAGTATAGGGATCATGATGATCTGTCATAAAATATTCTATTACCTCAGCATTAAGGCTCATGGCAGCTAAATGTAGAGGTATAAGCCCTTGACTGTTTGTGTGAAAAAGTGATACTGTATTCCTAATAGTTGACTTAGCAATACTTTCAATAACATACTGAGAGCATCCTATGCCGTCGGCAAGAGCAGCCATGTGTAACGGTGTATTGTCGTTTTCATCATATAACACTTTGATGCTAGCAGCCACCTTTTTACCTACAAGTTCTTTTGCCACAAATTCAAGACATTCCTTATTGCCGCTCAAAATAGCTGCAAATAACAACTTTTTTTGTGTATTTTCTTCTGAAAAAATACTAATTGGGATTTTTTCTACCAAATACTTAACGCATTCTACTCTTCCACTGAGAATAGATAAGTCTAGTAAAGTTTGTCCATCCTCATTTTCCTTACTTAATATTTCTCCCACACTCTCTTTTTTAAAAAGGTGCTCAAGGCATGATTTATTACCAACACGTGCTGCCATATGAAAGACGGTGTCACCGTTGCTATTCTCACGCAAAACCTCTTGATAAACGTCAAATTTCTTCTCTTCCAACTTTTTTTCTATCATGCTTAAAAACGATAAATCAAGTTGGGCAGCAAAATGTAAAGGGGTGTTTCCTTTGTTATTACTCTTATTTACTTGCATGCCTCTGTTTATTAATAGACTCACACATTTTTTTCTTAGTTCTGTTTCTGTATTACTCGATAGAGCTAAGTGTAGGGCCATATTTCCTTTGCGTGTTTTTGTGCTTAAATCGTAATCAGGAAATTTCTTGAGTAAAAAGTTTAGACAATCATACTGCCCGTACATTGCAGCTAAATGTACAAGATCTCTTCCATACTCACCTTTGGATTCAAGCATGCTATTTTCTATATTTTCATGAAATAGCTCTATACAATATGCATTACCATGTATAATAGCAATATGTAAGGGGGTATTACCTTGTTTATTCTGAACAATTTTTGCACCTGATTGAGTAAACAATTCTATTAGCTGTTCATTTCCATGTTTTGCAGCTATATGCAATGGGGTGTTACCATCTACATCTTCTCGATTAGTTTCACTTTTTAGTCTACCTAACAGTCTTAGATGCTTTATAAGAAAATTTATAGCATTTTCTTGAGTTTCTGAGTTACCTGCAATCTTATGAAGAGGATTCTCACTATATTGATTTTTTAAAAATTGTACTTGATTATTAATGAAGAATTTTATGCACTCATGATTCCCAGATTGTGCAGCAAAGTGTAATGCGTTATTTCCGTATCTATCTGTTTTAATTTTCTCCCTCTCAAAAATTCCTTTTGCTGTAAGTACTTCCCCTAAATACTTTAGGAGGCTAAAATTTCCGCTTCTAGCAGCATAGTGTAATTCACTCTTATAATTGATAGTACTAGTAAAATGTGCTTCATTTTCTATGAGAGTTTCAAAGCATTCTTTATTGCCAAATTTAGCCGCATAATGTAGCGGTGTTTTACCAACTCTATCTTTACTCCTTACTGCTTCTTTAACATTAAAATCAAAACTTTCTATCACAAGACGTAAAATATCTTCTTTACCCGACTCAGTTAAATAATGTAGAAGTGTTTTATCATTACTATCTGCAAAATTCTCCAATTTTATAATCAATTCTTTGCCCATACCAAGAATTAGAGATACAGCTATTTCAACATGAATATCATAATTCCTATTTTTCTTTTGTTCTTCCTCAATTCTTTCAATAGCCACTGTTAATAGCGAAGAACCATCATTACTTGTTATATTCCATCCATCTTGACGAAATTTTTCAGCTAATGAATCACTTATATTTTTTGCTAAAATCTTGCTTTTTATATGATCAAGATTATTAGTATATATATTATAGTTTTCTTCTTGAGTTATTTTATTAATATAATCATATATGCTTATTAGATCTTGCTTATTGACTTCATCTTCTGAATTGCCTTGTAATGAAGAAAGGTCAGTCTTACTAATTGCTCTGGCTATACCAATGGTTCCCACAGCAAATAAACCTGAACTGAGTGTCTTTGCGCTTGTACTAAATTTAGCTTTGAAAACATTAGTAACTGTGTCAAATTTATTTTTGAACATACTGTGCCTCATAAATAATAATGCCGGTAGTGAATAAGGCTTTAGTAGATACCACTGTAATTTTTAAGCCTACAAAAATTTACCAGCGGCCGCATTATATAGTAGATAATTTTTTGTGCTAGTAATATTTTTCTAATTCCCACTTTGGCCTTGGTGCAAAGTCAAGAGAGTCTACATAGTTTCTCTGTAACCTTTCAATTCCTGTCCATCCAACCATCACTGCATTGTCTGTGCATAAATTGCTTGGAGGAGAAAGCACGTTCAAGTCTATGTGCTTTTTTAATCTCTCTTTCAGGAAATGATTTGCTGCAACTCCACCAGTAACTACAAAATCATTAATTTTAATATTTAAGGATGAAGCAATAATAATTGCATTTTTGACTCTATCAAGTAGTATGTCGCTGACACACTCTTGAAATGAGGTACACATATCACACACATCCTGTTCATTCATTACAAGTTCTCGTATTAAGTTTTTTACTGCTGTTTTAATTCCAGAAAACGAAAAGTCACATCCAGAGCGTTTTGTCATCGCCCTTGGCAGTTTAAATCTCATACCATCACCTTTTTTAGCTAATTTTTCAATCAACGGACCTCCTGGATAGCTTAGACCCAGTGTCTTAGCAACTTTGTCAAATGCTTCTCCTAATGAGTCATCAAGCGTTTCTCCAAGTTTGATGTATTTACCTACATCCTGTGCAATTAAAAATTGGCAGTGACCACCTGATATCAGCAGGACTAAAAACGGAAATTCAACCTCATATAGTAGCCTAATAACTAATGCGTGTGCCTCTAAGTGATTAACTGCAATAAACGGTTTTTGTGCTGTATGCGCAATTGCTTTAGCCATCATTGTACCAACTATTAATCCACCTATGAGTCCTGGTCCTGATGTTGCTGCAATTGCATCCAAATCACGAAAATTAAGGTTAGATTTTTCCATAGCACTTTTTATTAAACCACTTAAATGCTTCATATGAGCGCGTGATGCTATTTCAGGAATCACTCCACCGCACTTTTTATGCTCTGCCTGAGAAAGAATTTCCTGAGCAAGCACTTGCTTATCACTATTTACAACTGCTGCTGCAGTTTCATCGCAACTTGTTTCAATCGCTAAAATGGTTTTCATATATATTTGAACTCTTTAAATTGCGAGAACTATAACTTGAAATGTTGAAGAAGTTAACTATATTCTGCTGAGCTAATTATCATCTTCAAATATAGAACCAATTTTTTTGCTTCCAGGAGAAAATTTATTAGTCCAACTGCTTTGTACTTTGTTTATATCTTTAAAAGCAGTTTTATCGCTATATTCCTTTACTTCTTTATCTATTCTCTCCATTATTTGTAGATCTAGGTAGCTCTTTTTCCATTGGTTAGTAGCAAGAAATACTCTGTTTAAATCTTGAGTGCGAATTAGATATTCTTTATCTTTAGGATAAACTTCCTGAGCCCAAGCAAACAGCTCAAAATAGCGTGCGAATAACTCAGACGCACGTGATTTTGGAGTTTGATAAGCTTGTATCTCTTCAAATATAATTTGACCAATAATTTTTTGTACCAGAATATTTGACTGCTTTAAGTTCTGCTCAATATCCTGATAAACTTTATAGAGAAATTCTTGCTCTAAGCTTAAGTTCAGTTCATTTTCAACCATATGTGAAAGTTCATGTACTATGATGTAAGGATTTGACCTTCTTAGCACAATAACATACTTATTTAAACCAGAAGAACGAATTGTCTTACACACTCCCTCTTCCATATCCACTAATCCTTCTTGATATATTTCAAACGAGAGTCTATTTTGCTTTATTAGTGACAAAGTGAGGTTTAATATATTTCTAAACTTCTCAAATTGATAGAGATATTTGACATATTGTATTACGTTTTCACTATTTCCTACTTGAGTTGCTTGTTTTATTAAGTTCCTGATTAGCATGCTTCATTATTAAAGGAATTTTCTTTATGCTCAAGAATTATAAAGTGTTTTCAGGAAGTATAGCTAAAAAAGTTTAATTTACTTACATTCCGCTGCTTATTATTAGCCAAGAGGTATCACGTCAGTATGACTTAGGAATGTACTAGATATAAAAGTGCAATATCAAATATATTTTACTAAAAATCAATCAACTTTTCACATGTTTGCTCTTCATAAAAGAAGCTCAATATTATCGTAGTACCAAGTTTTGCTTCACTTTGAATGTTGAAAGTCCCACCCATTAACTCTACTAATTTCTTGCTTAGAGGTAATCCGATACCTGTGCCTTCGTTTCTATATCCCGAATCTGCTTGGCCAAAAACGGACATAACTTTATATATGTCCTGCTGCATTATCCCTATTCCATTATCATGAAACTCAATAGTTAATAAATTTTTTTCTATATTCTCTTTAATAATCATTCTTATTAAACCACCTTGAGGAGTGAATTTGATTGCATTTGATAACAAATTTATTATAACTTGCTTCATTCTTTTGGGATCGGCGATAACTAATAATTGTTTATCAGATATCTCTTTCTTTAAACTAATACCTGTTTCTTTTAGTTTAGGTGATAACATTTTTAAGCACGAATCTATTATCTTATTCAGATTAAACTTCACTTTCTCTACTGTTAAACTACTTGATTCAGCTTTAGAAAAATCGAGCACATCATTAATCAAAGCAAGTAAATGTGTACCAGCATTATATATATCGTCTACGTATTCCTTGTATTCAGAGTGATCTACCGAACCTAAAGTTTCATTTTTGATCAACTTTGCAAATCCAATAATAGCATTAAGAGGTGTACGCAACTCATGTGTAACACTTGCAAAAAATTTTATCTTATTTGCATTTTCTTGCTCTAATGCCTCTTTAACCCTTTGTAATTCAATATTAGTTTTATGCTGCTTGGCTAGCATTTGGGTGTTGGAAAGGTGCAAATAAAGCATTATTAGTATTAAGATAACTAGTAATAAGCCCATTAATATTGAAAATAGACTATATACCATAATATAAGAGTCATTATAGCTTTGAATGATCTTCAAAAAAAATGAAGGCTTAATGTCATCTTCATGAAATATAGGGAAAGTAGAAGTTAATGTATTTCCTGTAGCGTAAAATATTTCTTGATTGCTTAGCAATTTATCAATTTCATCATTTGTAAGCAACTGCTCATAGTTATGACCTTGAGTATTAAAATTACTGAAAATTACTCTGGCATTTTGATCATACAGTATTAAGCTAAAATTTCTTGCTTTGCTTACTGATTGTAACAATTCAGCACGCAATTTTACCAACTGGTTTATGTAATCAAAACTGTTATATTTAATATGATGTTTTTCTATTAGTAAATAATGATATTTTTTTATTATACTATTTTCCAATAGATCTTTTAAGTTTGCATTTGAATTACGGTAAAAAGAAAGAAAATTATTCTTTAATGAATAATTGCGGTATATTGTGCCCAATAAAACCACAAAAATTAATAAGAATAGTGAGATAATTTTTGTATATCTATTTGTTTTTAGTGTAGTAAACATTGATTTACTTAATTTATACATATTCTTCTCATTGTGAAATAACGTCTTTTATGGTATTAATAAAAAATTAGCATATCATACTTTTATGACAATTTCTCCTATCTTCCCAGTTTATTCTCCTATTAACATAAATTTTTCTTATGGCAAAGGTATTTACTTGTATGATATCGATAATAAGCGCTATATAGATTTTCACTCTGGAATAGCTGTTAGCAGTTTAGGTCATGCCAACCCACGATTAACTGATGTCCTAAAATTACAAGGAGAAAAACTATGGCATATATCAAATACCTATAATATATCTACTGCCAACAAATTTGCAGAAAATTTAATAAACAATAGCTTTGCTAATACTGTATTTTTTGCAAATTCTGGATCAGAAGCAGTGGAATGTGGACTTAAAATCGCTAGGGCCTATCAAAATGGAAAAGGTAATAAAAATCGCTATAGAATTCTAACATTTCATGGTGCATTTCATGGAAGGACATTTTTAACTTGTGCAACAAACGATAGACAGAAATTTTCTGAATTACTGAATCCTTATATTGACTGGTGTGATAACATAGAGCCCAATATTGAGAGTGTAAAGAAAGCAATTTCTAATGGCATAGGTGTTATATTAATAGAACCAATACAGGGACAAGGTGGTATTAAAGTAATGAGTGAAGTCTTCATGAAAGAGCTAAGAGAACTATGTAACGAAAACGACATACTGCTATTTTTTGATTGCGTTCAGTGCGGTGCTGGTAGGACAGGAAAGTTATTTGCATATGAACACATAGGAATTAAGCCTGACATATGTGCTCTTGCAAAAGGAATAGGAGGAGGTTTCCCTCTGGGGGCTTGTCTTGCAACTGAAAAGGTTGCTAAGTACATGGCGGTCGGTATGCATGGTTCTACTTTTGGTGGTAATCCACTTGCAACTTCAGTAGGTAATGCTGTATTGGATGAATTGCTCAGCCCTGGCTTCTTAGAAAATGTTGAAATTAGAGGTAAGTCTTTAAAAAACAAACTAGAGGACTTAGCAAGCAAGTTTCCAATGATAGAAGAAGTGAGAGGAAAAGGGTTGATGCTAGGAATAAAAGTAAAAATGAATAATCAAAAATTTGCAGAAGAGCTAAGTCACCGTGGTTTACTTACTGTTGGAGTAACATCAGATAACGTTGTAAGAATCTTGCCTCCACTCATTATCACTGAAGAAGAGATTGACGAAGGCATTGAAATCCTCACTCAGTATTTATCTGAAAAGTTCTAGTTAAAAACTAAACCTTCCTGCTCACTAGTTGTTGGCTGTATCAAAATTGCAGATAAAGCAGTAGCTACAACTTTATCAGCTACTTCATTTGTACACTTTGCCTTTTCCTGTTCTCTTATCAGTGTAAGCTCATTTATATCACTTAATGAATCAAATTTTGTTGCATCTTCAAATATAAAAGATTGCACGGCACTCTTCTCAACACCTAAGAAAGCACCATTACCAAACGATAATGCCACATCTAATAACTTCTGCATTAAACTGTTTTTAACAATGAATTTAAATAGCTCCCCTAACACAACTGGTACTCCAAAAGTAAAAAATGCTCCTCTCACTAAATAGGTCGTTATTTCATATAACAATGCACCACACAAGAATGCCAGTGGTCCAAATACTATAAAACCGCAAAGTAAAGGCAATGGCATGGTCTGACCTGATGATATTCTACCTATAAGCTCCATTGAAATTATAAACCCAATAAGTAACATAGCTCTACCTAGATATGTCCTTTCTTTAGAGCGTTTGTTAAAGTTTTTCTCACGTAACTTAGAAAAATCATTGTTAACTCTGACTTCAAAAATATTATGATTGGTTTTTAATTTGAGCTCTAAGTCCTCTATTCCATGATGCCACTTATGACACCTTACAATTTCATCAATTATCGTACTAACTTGATTATTGATTTTGTATAATTTGCTTTCTTGATATAAGTTGCCTTGATAATACTTTTCTCTAAATTCCACGCAGTTTAAATTCTTTAAATCACATAAAAAATCTTTAATTTCTTGTGCCATTTTATCAGTATTACCTATGTAGCCTATAGCTTTTAAAATTGTTACCAAGTGTTTATTTTCAATTTGAGCAATTGTTCTATCTAATGCACGTATATATTGCTTGGATTGAAAATATGAGATGATTTTTTCTTTACATCTATCCTCATTGCCTTCGTACAAACTATTTCTTTTGAAACTGCTGTCATGTTCTTTGGCAATTTCTAATGCATGAGCCAATACATTTTGCGCCTTCACACTACTTTCACAGTGACAGTTTCTGATTATGTGTACATACGCTCTTGCACTGGTATCTCCAGATTTATCTATATTGTACGCTTTAGCCAAAAAGACTAAATAGTCAAACCCTGCCCAAAGATAATACATTACCTTTGTTATAGCACTCCCCACAGAAAATAAAGCTGAGCGTGTGGAAGATAATTTACCATTGTTTCTAATTCTATCTTCATATGAACGAAGGTATTTCTCTGTGCTCTTTAAGATCTTATGCAAGTCCTCCTCTGTCTTTTTAATATCAAAATCATTGATATCATGAATTTTTTCGTACGCCTCCTTTATCAAATCACTAGAAAACTTCTTCAGAGCTAAATCATCAATATTTCCTAATGCATCAATATTTTTACTAATATAGATTTCTATTTTTCTTCCAAGTTCTTCTCCCATTCTATTTTTTAGCAACTTATTGTATTTATTAGTAGCTGGAAACAAAACTTTCTGACAAAATTTCTGTGGTTCGTTTTTAAAATTTGCTAAGATCTTATTCACAAATAGCTCAACTTTTTCACCTGCAGCAACGAAAAACCATGATTGTCTGCTCTCATTACGCTCTCTATTTCTTCCAAGATTCTGTAGGGCTTCAGATGGATTATTGAACTGACTAACCGAATCTGCAAATATTGATGCAACATGATTATATTCACTATCAAATCCACGACCTTTCGATCCGTCTATAACCGTTGTCAACGCATATTTAGCCAATGAATCAAAATCTCTTTTTTCATAATCACAATAAAGAGTTCGATATCCACCTATCTGATTACGTATTATCGCTGAAAAGGGTCTGTTTTCTCCAATACCAAGATCATTTTTCCCAATTCCTGCAAAGATACATTTATTTTGTTTGCAGAAATCAATGAGACTATGTAGTATACCTTCCTCTCTTTCCATGAGGTCATGGAGCTCTTTGCTTAAGCGCCAATTATCAACTATTAACCTGCATTGCTCATTATCACCTTGACGCAATGCTTTAATTACTAACTTGATTTGCGGTAAGAGCTTGTTTCTAGCAAATTGCTCACTAAAGCCTTTTTCCTCTAGGTAGCTTATAATATTATTATCATTAGTGGTGCTAACATTCTTTTTAACATCTTCTATCAATCCAATCAAACCTTCTCTTCTTTTTTTATCTAAGGTAATATTATCACACTTCATTAAATATGAGAGAGTAAGATCGATCATTGAATGCATTACTCTATATTTTAGATATTCAGCAGTACTACTGAAATCCACCTTTTCTTTTAATTCAGATATCTGCTTTTCTGTCAAACTAGGATGTTGCTTTTTAACGCAGTTTATAAAGTTTAATTGACGTAATTGGAGCCTGTAGTCTTGATATGACATTCCTTCAGGCTGAAATTTATTATACACTTCATAACGCGTACCACCTTCATATACTAGATTATCCTTACCCTGCAACGCAAAGTTAAGATTAACCATACTATTCACATCATCAGCTAAAAGCAGAGCACTTTCTCCAATTGGACTTTGCACATTCCATCTTATAGAAGTTAATAAATCATCGGTATCAACAAGCTTATTGTAATTAAAAACTTCTTCGCTTTCTTCAACATACTCATGAGCTGGGCTCGATTTTTCTCTAGTAAATAAGCTACTCACGTTAGCAAGAAATCTAGAAAGCAATTCTCTTGACTCTACCCCAGTTACTTTAGTTAGCGTCCACCAAACTGGCCACATTACCATACCAAATATAAACATAGAAATTGTATAATATAGGTTTCCAATCAAAGCAGAATAGAGCCAATAATCTGAAGTTAGACCAATTACAGCAGCAACATTACTATTTATAATAGGAAACAATATAGCTAAAGATATGATGGAGGTAGCAATGTTCACTACAAGTGCTTGATTGAAATTTGTTATCCTATTGGTTTTTGCAATAACACTTGCTGTTTCGATGGCGTTTGCAATACAACGTCTACTCAATCTTGTCGGGCTGATAACTTTTCCGCATCTATTTAAAATCCTTCTCTTTGGTGTTGCAGTGAGGTAAGTTGTAGGATATTCCTCATCAAGCTTGCACATGTTCTCAAAATCCTGCTGCTTGTCAATACTGTCTGCTTCATCAACACTAATCCACAACTTGGTATTTTGGTCTTTAAATTTACGATCATTTTCTTGCTGCAATAACAGGTCATGTGTCACTATAATTGTTGTAGGTTTAGTTGCCTTCAGTGCATTTTTAATTTCCTCAGCAGTTTTAGGTGTCCTAATGTTTACAGTAAATGCACTACTCATCATTTTTTAGCTTGATTCACTAGGTCACTACTTGGTACTGCAACCAGATGATGAAACCCTGCTTGGGCTAGTACATGACTCCACAATCCAATATCATAAGTCTTGCCAAATCCAGTTTCTGCATCGATCATAACATTACAGTTAGTAGTGCAAGAGTTGCGTAGATGTTCTAATACCTCTTCAACAACAGGTTTACGACGTGCTACTATTATAGATTCCTTTGTATCATCAAGTTTTATAGATTCACCTTGCAAATTACAGTTGATTTCTTCTAAGCCACTTATAATACTTTGCTTTTCTTGATTGCTGATAGAACTCACACATTACCCACTATAATTATCACAATATTAATTGTATGTTAATTCAGTAAATTGTCAATTCTATAGACAAAAAGCTGATTTCAACTATCATATTAATATGAATATATGCCTCGGAATAATTACTTCTCCCCATGGAATCAAAGGAGCTGTTAAGATAAAAACCTTTACTGAAAAGCCCGAAAATATTTTCCTATATGATGAACTAATAAGCGGAAGTGAAAATTATAAAATAAGCTTGGTGTCTGTTGTCAGTAATAATTTAGTAATAGCAACAATTAGCGGTGTGAACTCCCGTAATAAAGCAGAACTTTTAAGAAATAAAAAGTTATATATAGAGAGAAATAAGCTACCACAGTTAAATGATGAGGATGAATTTTACCAAGATGATCTTGTGAATATGGAAGTAAGACTAGAGAGTAATGAATTATATGGTTATGTGAAGTCTGTGCATAATTTCGGCTCGGGGGATATATTAGAAATTTTGGTTATCAGCACAAAAAAAAACATTATGTTATCTTTTACTAAAGAAGTATTTCCATACATCAACATGAAGGAAAGGTATATAGTAATCAACATGCCAGAATTCATTGGCCAATAAAAATTTTGATATTTGTATAAAGTTATTTATAATCATCAGACTAAATTAAAAGTGTAATTATGGCAGAAAGGGCTAATGATATCAGGCCAGGTCAGGTACTAGAACATAACGGTGGATTGTTTTTGGTTGTAAGTATTATGCATACTCAACCTGGTAAAGGTGGTGCATATATACAAGCTGAAATGAAAAATATCCAAACAGGAGCAAAGTACTATGAGAGGTTTCGCTCTGATGCAACAATCAGAAGGGCAATTTTAGATGAAGAGGAATATGTTTATCTCTTTACTGAAGGGAATATCGTAAATCTTATGCATCCAAGTAGTTACGAGCAGATTGTTATAAATTTAGACTTATTAGGGGAAAAGAAGGCTTATTTGCAAGATAATATGAAAATTAAAGTAGTAACTTATCAAGATAAAATAATTTCTGCACATGTGCCTGATCACGTTACACTAACTGTAAAAGAAACAGAGTCTGTTATCAAAGGGCAGACTGTTACTGCTTCTTATAAGCCTGCAATTTTGGAAAACGGAATACGTGTTAACGTGCCTCAATTTATAAAAGAAGGGGATAAAATTGTAGTACATACTCCTGATAACAGCTATTACGAAAGAGTAAAAGAGTAAATGGCCATTTCATCACCACGAATCAATGTGATGCTTGATTCTGTACGCAGTGCCTCCAAGCAGCTTATACGTGATTTTAATGAATTGCAAATTTCAAGCGTTAAGTCAGCAGACTTTATCAATAAAACTTATTCAAAATCCAAGCAGCTTATATACGATTGCTTGAAAAACTACAACCAGAACTATGACTTTATTTTTGAAGACGATGTGGGCCAAGATCTAAAAGACGGCGGTTATACTTGGTTTATTATGCCTATAGAAGGCAAGGAAAACCTTTTTAGTTGTATGGTTTATTTTGCAGTATCAGTTTGTCTCATTCATAAAAACAGAGTTGTAGCAGTTGTGATTGATGCTCCAGCCCTTAGAGAAACTTTCTGGGCAGAGGAAAAGAAAGGAGCTTTTCTTGAAGATTTCAAATCTCGCCATGTAAAAATGCGGATGAAAGCTCGTGAAGGGGGAATAATAGACATAAGTGGTAATTTGTTAAATAAATTACCACTTGACAATAATAATCTGCGCTCCCTTGGCTCAACGGTACTAGGTTTTGCATATCTTGCTGCCGGAAGATACAATGGAATAATTTACTCTGGAATTAATAAATATAAAACTTCACTCGGTAGGCTTTTTCTGCAAGAAAGCGGTGGGAGATTAAAGGAAGATAACGCGCTTGTCATTGCTGGAGATATAAACTAAAGTTCATTCAAAAGAGCAAAAGTCACGTAGTGAAAATAATAAATGGTCTTACCTACCCCTCATTGCAGCAGGGTGGCAAAATAAGATAGACGAGAAAAGACAACTATAGGAACAAATAGTCAGTGTGTGACAATGGCATCTAGTTCTTTTGCACAAAAAACGTTGTAAAGTGTTTACCAATTTAGTTGGATACCCAGTGTCAGCTACTTTCATGACAAGGAATAAAGCACTGATTTTGTACATTAACCATGCTTTTAAATAGATACCTTATTCTTGGCAACTTTAAACTCAACAACAGACACAAACAGATAATTTCTCAAAAACTTTTACAAGAGACTCTGTTAAATTCTCTATCATTTCATTTGTATGGTAAGGCGTAGGAGTAATACGGAAGCGCTCAGTCCCCTTTGAAACTGTTGGGTAATTTATATGTTGTACATATATTCCATACTCATCAAATAACAATTTTGATGCTTTTTTGGACAACTCAGGATCGCCAATTATGATTGGAATTATATGAGTTTCTGTTTGCATAAAATTCACTCCTGCATTTCTCAGTGAGTCTTTTACCTTTTCAACAGACTGCTTTTGCTTCTCTCTTTCAATATTGCTCGATTTTAAATGCTCAACGCTTGCTTTTGCTGCTGCTGCTAAAACGGGTGACATAGCAGTAGTAAAAATAAATCCTGGGGCTGAACTTCTTATTACATCCACCAAGCTCTTTGAAGACGCTATATATCCACCCATCACTCCAAAAGCCTTTGATAATGTACCCTGAATAACAGTTATTCTATCCATCAAACCTTCTCTTTCTGCAATTCCGCCACCGCGCGGTCCATACATGCCAACTGCGTGTACCTCATCTAAATAGGTAATTGCATTATACTGATCTGCTAGATCACATATTGCTTCAAGCGGTGCTACATCACCATCCATTGAGTATACAGATTCAAGTGCTATTATTTTCGGCGTTTTTATATCTATAGACTTTAGCAACTGCTCTAAGTGATCAACATCATTATGCCTAAATATGTGCTTCGGTCTTTTTCCTGATTTTATACCTTCTATCATTGAAGAATGATTTTTCTCATCTGAAAAAATTACCACACCCGGAATAACAGACGACAAAGTGCTAAGCGTAGTTTGGTTGGCAAGGTAGCCACAAGCAAAAGTTAAAGCAGCTTCTTTTTGATGCAAGTCAGCCAAAGACTTCTCGAGCTCAACAACTTCCTTTGTTGTACCTGATATATTTCTTGTTCCTCCAGCACCAACAGATGAATTTTGAATAGCAGCAATAACACTTTCATTCTGCGACATTCCTAGATAATTATTACTGCACCAGACAATAACTTCCCTATTTCTTTCATAGTCCATAATGTGGGGGAGCCTACCTGGCAATGACGCAAAGTGCGTAAATTCACGGTAGCGCCCCTCATCTTTTATATCTTTGATTTTATTTAAGAATATTTCTTCGTAGTCTACCAAGTTTTTATCTATTAACAATCAATATAATTATAATAAATTATTAAATGATAGACTACTATATTTATTCATTATCAGCCACAACTAAGGTGTAACTTTTTTTGTATCATCAACCTTTTCAACCTCATTATCCTCAACTGAGCTTTTAGGCCTATAGCAGTACGTAATTGTAGCTGCAATAAGACAACAAACTGCAACTGCTATTCCTATTGCTAACATTTCCAAGTAAACTGCAACAGCTGCTCCTAAGGCAATACCAGTTATTGCAAGCGCAGAAGCAGCTACAACATACTTTCTTGTACTTTGTGGATCATTCTTTGAATTGCTTGGTACGGTTGCTGAATAGCCTAAAGATGACATAAATTCCAAAAATCCCTTATTTCCTAGTTTTTTTGCCATATCTAAAGAACTTACTTTCCAAAAAGTATCTTGTGGTGTATTAATAACTGGATCATTTTCTAAATGGTGCGACCTGAAAGTCTTCGGTCATATTGTTTAAAAGGAGAGGAATTCCTCCAGAAAGAAACTGAAAGGATTCTAAAACTTATTAAACCAGATGTTTTGCCATCTGAGTCTACGCATCAGTGCGAATCGGGCAACCGGTTGGTGCCAAGCGATGCGGACAATGAACCTCCTCTTGAAAAAGAAGATGCTCAATCGTGAGAGGAGCATAAACTACAAGCATCATGTGGTTGGAGAGCTAGGCTAGTGGTATGGTGAACGTAAGTGAAACTTCAAAGTATCGTAATTATGAAGGAGCTAAAGATGCTGATAAGCTCTAACCAAAAAGGTAATGTGGATAAGTTACATTTCTCATTTCTAGATGTACGCAAATAATAACTCCACCGGTATAGAGAAGTCACCTAACCCACTGTTGTATGACAGAAGGAACAGGGTAAGCCTGTATTTTCGCCTACATGGCAAGCAAACCGCAAGGAATGCTGATGGAAGTGCAGGTAAAGGAGAATGGAGAAAGCGAATGCCATTTTGTAACGAAATGGATAGAATTTGTAACATTAATTCGCGTGAACGAGCAGACTTCCGTTTGTTCCCTCGTGACAAGAAACTTTGTTAACCACTTAAGGTAGGAAAGCAGATGATTACAAGTAAACCTGTAAGTGCATCTACCGAAAGCTTTGAAGCATGGAAGCAGTTGCCATGGAAGAAATGCCAGAAAGTTATTGTGAGGCTACAAAGACGTATTGTTAAGGCTGTCCAAAAAGGAAGATGGGGTAAGGTAAAAGCTTTACAACATCTTCTCACACGCTCTTTTAGCGGAAAAGCTTTGGCTGTTAAGAGAGTAACTGAAAACCAAGGAAAAAACACAGCGGGTGTAGATCGTCAATTATGGTCAACTTGCAATGCTAAATTTCAAGGAATAAAGCAGTTAAAGCAAAGAGGATATAAACCTTCTCCGCTAAAACGGATTTATATCAGTAAATCTAATGGCAAAAGAAGACCTCTTGGAATACCATCGATAAAAGATAGAGCCATGCAAGCATTATATCTGTTTGCTCTGGAACCGATAGCTGAAACAATCAGTGATCGTCACTCCTATGGCTTTAGGCCTAAAAGATCCTGTGCAGATGCTACAGTAGCTTGTCATTTGTTACTGGCAAGTCGTAATCAACTACAATGGATACTTGAAGGTGATATCAAAGGATGCTTTGACAACATTAATCATGAATGGCTTATGAAGCATATTCCTATGGAGAAGAAAATTCTGCATAGTTGGTTAAAAGCTGGCTTCCTAGAATCGAAAACTCTGTATCCCACAACTGCAGGTACCCCGCAAGGTGGTATAATTTCTCCAATACTAGCCAATTTAGCCTTAAACGGACTTGAAAAGTTATTGGAAAGTCGATTTGGTAAACTCGGCAGTAGAAGAAGAAACAAAATCAGAAGTGGAGTGAACGTAATCAGATACGCAGACGACTTTATTATTTCAGGTTTCACACATGAAGTACTGGAAAATGAAGTTAAGCCTTTAGTATCATCTTTTCTTCATGAGCAAGGTTTAATTCTTTCAGAAGAGAAGACAAAGATTACATCTATCACAACAGGGTTTGACTTTCTTGGTTGTAATGTACGTAGATATAATAAGAAGTTAATTATTAAACCTTCGAAAGAAAGTATTAAAAGACTTCTTAATAAAGCACGTACATTGATAAAAGCAAATATAGCGAACACTCAGGCTATAGTAATTAAGTCACTCAACTCTCTACTGAGAGGATGGGGAAATTACTATCACCATGTGTGTGCTAAAAAAGCGTTTAGAAAGATCGACAATGAAATTTGGCATAGTTTATGGAAATGGGCAAAAAAAAGACATCCTCGTAAAGGATTACGTTGGATAAAGAATCGTTACTTCAAAGTAATGGGTCAACGCCAATGGGTCTTTGCTGCACCCATATGCAAGAACAAACCAAAAGAGATACGGTATTTAAGACTGCTTAAGCTGATTGATATACCTATCAGACGACATGTTAAAATCAGAGCGGATGCAAATCCCCTTGACTTAAAATGGAAAAAGTATTTTGATGAGAGAGTGAAACGAACAAGAATGTTAGCAAGCTCTTTCTCAAGAGAAGGTTCTCTACTGTTGGTGTCACCATTAAGAATGATGTTTCCTGAGGAATCATGAAGGACAAGCCGGTTCTAGAAAAGAAGAACTTAGATAAGGGGCTCAAGCGTAGTGTGGGGAAACCTGCATGCTGCGTTTCTAAGGGAGGGGGTAGTAGTAATACTGCTTCCTTACCTGACCAGGTCGCTAAAACCAAAGGCTTTGAAAAACGTGCCCAATACTACGCAGCTAAAGCTTACTCAAGACAAGCTGACAAGGGCGATCAATACCATGACCTTAAGGAAATTATCTTTATTGCTATAGCAGATTGTATACTATTTCCGGATAAGTCTGAGTATAAATCAAAACACACCATTCGAGATGAAGATACTAATGAACATGATCTAAAAGATTTTTACTTTGTATTTATTGAACTGCCTAAATTTTCCAAAACTAAAGAAGATCAGCTTTCAAATATAGTTGAGAAGTGGGTGTATTTTTTTAAGTACGCTGATGAAACAAGTGAAGAAGAATTGGAAAGGATAACAGGAAGTGACGTAATAATCAAAAAAGCGTATGAAGAGCTAAACAGGTTTAACTGGTCAGAAAAAGAGTTTATAGCCTATGAACAGGAGACTAAGCGTATTCGTGATGAACAGGCTGTCCTTGCTCAAAAACTTGATGATGCCAAAAAAGAAGGAAAGATTGAAGTTGCAAAAGCGATGTTGACTAATGATGTTGATATTAACACTATTGTCAAGTGTACAGGTCTTTCTGTCGATGAGGTTCAAGAATTAATTCAAGTTGAAGGGAAATAACCCCTATTATCATCTTTATATTGAGAAATTTAGTATGAAGAATCGTTAATCAAACACAAAAACTATAGTAACAAAAATTAGTTATGTAAAAGCCGATATAGACTTTTATTTAATTAACTTTTTCAGGAGAAGTATGCAAGCTATAACACTTAATAACCCAATAACAGTTGATGGAATTTCTGTCTCAGAATTATCGATACGTGAACCTAAAGTAAGAGATTTACTTGCTATAGAACGCATAGAAGGCGAAGCTTTAAAAGAAGTAGCTTTAATTGCTAATCTAGCATCCGTACCAAAAGAAGTAGTTGAAGATTTATGTATTAAAGATTATGTAGAAATACAGAAGGTGCTAAAAGGTTTTTTGTCGCCGCTGGAACAGAGGAGTTAAGATTCAATATTTTAAAACTTAGCTCAACAACAGGAAGTGGAATTGAGCAAATTATGTACTAGACACAACTTAATCTGACAGCAACGAATTAACTGACAGAAGAATTGAGGTAGTTAAAACTAATATCAGTCTCTTGTTTAACGTTACTAATATTTTTCTAAAAAGCAATGTGTTTGCTATCAAGAAAAGTCTGCATAGGCGTTTTACCATAGCAATATTTACCTGAGTGAGGCCTGGTCTCATTGTAAGAGCGTAACCAATGATCAACATCTATCTGCAAATCTTCTAAAGAACTGTAGATTTTCTTTCTAAAGATAATATTGTAACACTCATCTTGCATAGTTTTATGAAACCTTTCGCATATGCCATTAGTTTGTGGTGAATTGGCTTTAGTTCTTGAATGATCAATATTTTCAATTCCCAAATAAAGCTGATAAGCGTGATTTTCTGGTTTACCACAATATTCTGTACCTCTATCAGTCAAAATGCGCAATAATGGCACGTTTTGTACATCGAAAAATGGTATTACTCTATCATTCAGCAAGTCGGCAGCGGTAATAGCAGTTTTATCTGTATAAAGCTTAGCAAAAGCCACTCTCGAATATGTATCAATAAAAGTCTGCTGGTAAATGCGCCCAACGCCCTTGATATTGCCTACGTAATAAGTATCTTGAGACCCTAAATAACCTGAGTGTTCTGTTTCAATTTCACCGTGAGCTTCTCTTTGCTCTTTAACTTTTTCCAATGCTGCAAGTTGCTCTTCAGTTAAAATTATGCCGTCTTGTGCAACCTTTGCTTCAAGGGCTTTAAGTCTTTTTTTGAACGTTTCAATGTCATTTCTTAGCCATACAGATCTTACGCCACCTTCGGAAATTATTACACCCCTTTTTCTCAGCTCATTTGCAGCTCTTTGTTGTCCATATGCTGGAAATTCTGTAGCTATGCCAATTATTGCCCTTTCTATATCTTCGGAAACTCTGTTTGCTAATAGGGGTTTTTTCTTACTTATTTCATGTAATGCTCCTTCTCCCCCACTTTCATATAACTCCTTAAATCGATAAAATGTATCACGCGAATAACCCATCACCTTACACGCTTGTGATACGTTACCTAATTGCTTTGCTAGTTCTAATAACCCTAACTTTGGTTTTAGTATTTTTGTTTGTATCGTACTCATATCTAACACTCCTTTCTTTTATTATTTTATAACTTACTTTTTTAAAGTGTCAGATCAAGTCTTGTTTAATACAAATTAACTACTTTTACTTATATCTTAAACACAATTCAATTTTCACACTCACCCAACTCACCAACAGTTAGGCCACTTGCTCGCAAAATAATATCAATAGAAACATCTGCCTTTGATAGATTCTTTGCAACCCTGATTTTTTCTGCTTTTTTAACTTTTTCCTTGCCACTTTTCATATCTTCAGATAGAGATTTGACTAATGCATCTAACGATTCTTGATTCTCATCTTCTCTGTACTCATCCATTAAACTCAATAGCTTTTTGCTATTCTCATCTTCACATTCTGTTATTTTAGGCAACAGAGCTTTTATTAAACTCAATAGTTTATTCTCTTCTTTACTTTCTCTCGTTTCAGATAGCAAAACTTTAATATTCACTGATAATTCTCTTGCTATTTCATATAATTTATCAAATGATATGGCAGTATATCCTTTTTCATATTCGTGTATTTCCTTGAGCGTTAAATCAACTTTATCCGCCAAATCTTTTTGAGTATATCTCCTTATCAATCTCCATTCTCTTATTCTTTGCCCTACTCTGTAATATATAGAATCAGTGCAGACTTCTTTTCTTGTATCATTATACTCGTAAATAGATAAGCCGGTTGCTTGGGAAATTATGTCAACTGACACTCCTTCTTTAACTAGATTTTTTGCTACCTCTAATCTTGCCTCCTCTTGATTGATTTTCTCGCTAATATGAACAAACCTGACTAATGAAGGTACTATTTTGCCTAACTTTTGATTCTCGTATATTTTTGTTAGATAGGGTATTTCCTCGTCTTCATAGCTGTCTTCCCTTACTATTACTGGTTCAGGTAATAAATCTACAACATCAACTGATAATACTCTTGCTATTACATATAGTACTTCAATTGGAATAGAACTATACCCATTTTCATAGCTGTTTACCTCTTGGTATGTTAAACCTATTTTACTTGCTAATTCTATTTGAGTATGCCCTCGCATTAACCTGCTATTTTCCATTTTTGCCCTATTTTGTAACTTATAGGACTAACATCTCTTACAGAAACAAACATATATACCTTATTTAGAAATAAATTTTCATCCAATTTGATCAGCAGATAAATCAACCACTTGCAAAATAATATCAAGAGGAATTCCCCCTTTTACTAAATCCCTTCCAACTTTAATCCTTTCTACCTCTCTCACTTTCTCCTCACAAAGCCGTATTCCTTCAAACAGAAATTTTATTAATGCATTACGTAGTTCTTGGCTCTCAATTTCTTTGTATTCTTTAATCAAATCAGGTAGCTCATTTTTCACTTTACTCCCTTCCTCTATTAGTAGATCCGTAATATTAATCGATAATGCTTCTGCCATTTCATATAATTTATCAAGTGGAACAGCAGTCCTTCCTTGTTCATAGTTGCTTATTTCGTGACGTGTTGTATTCATTTTCTCTGCTAAATCTTTTTGAGTATATTCCCTCACTAGCCTCCATTCTTTTATCTTTTTTCCTATTTGGCAGTATATAGAACCTGTTTTTTCTTCAACACATTCATCAGCAGACAGACCAATTGTTTTTGCAACAATATCAACAGAAACTCCTGCTTCAACCAAACCCTTTGCAATTTTTACTTTCTCTGCTTTCCTACTACTTTTTTCACTAACTTGGACAAATTGGGTTAATAAACAAAACATTCTACGTAACTCCTGATCATTAATCTTTTTATATTCTCTTGCTAGATTTAATATTTCCTCCTATGATTATTGTCCAATAGAAATTTCAAATTTTGTAAAATCTTTAAAAACCCAGTTATTTTTAAGAGTGTAGAAAATAGTTATAAGAAATTTTCTAGCAGTAGCAGTTATAGCCTTAGCAGAACCACGCTTCTTTTTTATATGTTCATAAAAGCTTTTCAAGTAAGGACTGTAACGTACAGCAATCCAAGTACATTGAACTAAAGAAGTACGCGCTATTTTTGACCCTCGTTTGGTAATTCTTCCAATTGTACATTGCTGATTAGATTGAGAAACTCTTGGTACAACTCCAAAATATGCAGTAAGTTTCTCAGGTCTACGGAAATCATTAATGTCTCCAATTGTTACAATAAAAACAGCTGCAGAAATTGGACCTATTCCCTTTATGCTGATAAGATTGCTGAACCCAGGAAGTTGTTTAGCGAAAGCTATAATTTCCTTTTCAAGCTTTTTAAGGCTTTCTCGGATAGCTTCTAAATGATAGCTAATCACTTCAATTTCAACTTTTTCTAAAGGATCCCAATTATGCTTTTGAGTAGCACGTTCAAATCCTACTTTAGTTGTAAGTACTTCTTTTTTAATTTTTATTCCATGGTAATTAAAAAGACCATGAACTTTATTGATTAAAGATACCCGTGACTTTACTAACTGATCTCTCGTTTGAAGAAGAGAAGCTAACTGCTGGCATTGTTTGTTTTTGCACCTTGCCTCAGGCAACATATCTTTGCTGAGAAAGAAAGCAATAGCTCGTGCATCATGCTTATCTGTTTTGTTCACAGAGCGACGAACAACTTCAAACTGCCCAGGAGCAATTATTACTATGCATTTAACGTAAGGTGAAACTGCATCATAAAAGAAACAGCTATTACCTGTTGCTTCTATGGCTACTTCATCTGTTTCTTGAAGATCTTTGGTGAAATTATCCAAGTCTTTTAAGCGAAACGTTTGAATATGCTCAGGTTTCCCTTCCTGTAAGTAACAAGCAGTAAAACTATTGGTATGTAAATCAACTCCAATGTGACGCATATTTTTTCCTCCAATTGCATATTTCAATATATCAGAGTAGAATATTGCCAGTTGTTCCAAACTCCTATACGAGGTCATCACATCACATTTTGTGAGCCTCACGATGATTTTCGGTGGCAGGGGCAGTTAATCTCTCCTACGAAGTCTTCTTTCTATTCTTCATATAAGAGCAGAAAGTGCTTCAGAAAAATATCCAACCTGCCACCTAGTCCACTCTGAGAAGTTATTATCTTCTCTTGCTTACAACCAAGCAATACTTATTCATACCATCTCTCTTGATGGTTTATTCTTAACTATAAGTGAAAAATTGCTTTTATCAAATCAAAGTTTATAATAAAATAAACCTATAAATATACGATCTTAATATAAGGAAATAATATGGCAATTGAGAGAACACTTTCGATATTAAAACCTGATGCAGTAAAAAATAATATTACAGGCAGTATAAATTCTTACATTGAAAAATCTGGACTAAAAATTATAGCACAGAGAAAGATGCTGCTGACAAAAAAACAAGCAGAGCTGTTTTATGAAATTCATAAGGATAGGCCTTTTTTTGAAGAGTTGGTGGAATTTATGACTTCTGGGTCTGTGATAGTTCAAGTTTTAATTGGTGAAAATGCAGTCAGTAAATACAGACAAATCATGGGTGCTACAGATCCAAAACAGGCAGATAAAGGTACAATTAGGGGTGATTTTGCTAATGATATTAGTGAAAATAGAGTGCATGGTTCTGATAGTCTAGAGAATGCTCATAGAGAAATAGCTTTCTTTTTTGCTGAATGTGAATTGGTGTAGTTTTACTTTTTTACATATTAAATTTCTGAATTTTATGTTGAACTGTATAATATTAGCCCAATTTTTAGTTGAAGCAATATTAAGGGAAAGCTTTTTCATGCACAGTATAGATAATATTTAAAATGGATCATGTTGTTAATGCTTATAATAGATCTGAAGCTTCTATAGTTAGAGGAGAAGGAGTATATCTCTTCGACAAGGATGGTAAAAAATATTTAGACTTTGCTGCAGGAATTTCTACAACCTCTCTAGGGCATTGTCATCCATACATTACAGATAAACTGAAGGAGCAACTGGATTCATTATGGCACTGCTCTAATATTTTTACTATTCCCCAGCAGGAAAGGCTTGCTCAGCGGTTAACAGAACTTACCTTTGCCGATAAAGTTTTTTTCTGCTCAAGTGGACTTGAAGCAACAGAAGCTGCAATTAAATTTATTCGCCGCTATTTCTACTTAAATGGACAAGAAAAGCGCAGTCACATCATTACAATTGAAGGAGGTTTTCATGGCCGCAGTATTGCTGCAATTTCAGCTGGGGGAAATGAAAAATCACGCGAAGGTTTTGCTCCACTCCTTTCTGGTTTTGATAAAGTTCCAAGAAATAACATTGAAGCATTAGAAAAGAAAATCAATAGCGAAACAGCTGCCATATTTTTAGAGCCCATACAAAGTGAAGGCGGAGTACATCCATTGGATGTAGAGTATCTTAAAAAAGTAAGAGAGATAACAAAAGCTCAAGGAATAATTTTATGCTTTGATGAAGTGCAATGCGGATATGGACGGATTGGCTCTCTATTTTACTATCAAAATATAGGAGTTGAACCTGATATGCTCACTTGTGCGAAGGCTATGGGTAATGGATTTCCTCTGGCTGCATGTTTAGTAAAAGATTATATAGCAGAAGCAATCACTCCAGGAACTCATGGGTCAACTTATGGAGGTAATCCACTTGCTATGACTGTTGGTAATGCAGTACTCGATGTAATGCTAAAGGAAGGCTTTTTTGACCATGTTAAGAAGGTCAGTAAATATCTAAAAGAAAAGTTGTTGCCTTTGACTGAAGAATTTCCGAAGATCGTTTCAGAAGTTCGTGGGGAGGGTTTATTGATAGGGATAGAGCTTAGAGTACCTTTGGCTGATAAAATTGTTAAACAATCTCTTGACAAAGGCTTAATAATGACTAAAATTTTAAATAATAGGGTAATAAGAATAACTCCTCCACTTGTTGTTGAGAATATGCATGTGAATGCAGTGTGTGATATATTTCATGATTTATTTTTTTATATTAAAGATATATAGACTTGCAAATGCTTCTTACAACATATAAAATCAACTTTGTTTCTATATCGCAATAACATCATACTTTAATGAATTGGTTATTGATTTCAGTATTGTCAGCAATTTTTTTCTTATTGATTTTATCGTTTTTGTTCTCAGGAGCAGAAATAGGGTTAACCTCAATTAGCCGATCCCGAGTGAATAAACTAAAGCTAGAAGGTAACAAAAGAGCCAAGATAATAGAGCTTTTGTTAGGTAAAAAAGAATTAACAATAGGAACAATATTAGTATGCAACACAATTATTAACATTACTTGCTCTGCTTTATTTACAGCAATATTTATAAATTCTTTTGGGAGCGAGGGCATACTTCTTGCAACATTTATGATGACGTTTTGTATTTTGCTATTTTGTGAAGTTTTACCAAAAACTTACGCCATGCAAAATCCTGAAAAATTTACATTACTTTCTGCTTATTTTATGCTGTTTTTTGTCAAGGTTCTTTCTCCATTGACATTAGGCATTCAGTTTATTGTCAATATCATTCTGAAGTTATGTGGGCTTCATAAGAATAGGGAGGTAATATCTGCAGCAGATGCAATGCGTAATATGATTACTCTTCACCGCAGTGAGGGCACTATGTTACAACAGGATTTAGATATGCTAAATAGTATACTTGATTTGGCTGAGACAGAAATATCACAAATTATGACCCACAGGAGAAACTTATTTTCTCTTGATATAGATCGAAACAAAGAAGAGTTAATAAGAGAGATTTTAACCAGTAGCCATAGCAGAGTACCTTTATGGCAAAAAGAACCAGATAATATTGTTGGAGTGGTTCACGTGAAAAATCTAATAAATGCCTTGCGTGAAAAGGATAATAAAATAGAGATTGCCAAAGTTATGTCAAAGCCTTGGTTTATACCAGAAAGTACGCCACTCAGTGTACAACTTCACAACTTCCGTAAAAACAGAAAACACCTTGCATTTGTTATTGATGAGTATGGAGCACTACAGGGAATCGTAACTCTTGAGGATATACTGGAAGAAATAGTTGGAGAAATTTCAGATGAACATGATTTGATCACAGAGAATTTTATAAAAAAGATATCCGATAATATGTATCACATAGAAGGAAAATCTACTATTAGGGATATTAATAGACAGTTACATTGGGATCTTCCTGATGAAGAAGCTACAACTCTAGCAGGTATGATTGTAAACGAGATAGAGCGCATTCCTGAAGAAAATGAAGAGTTTTCCATGTACGGTTTTTACTTTAAGATTTTAAAAAAAGATAAAAATATTATTACTATGATTGAAGTACAAGTAAAAACTGATAATACTGTAGTAGCAATTGATTAGTTGGGTTCTATGGAAGATACAGTAAAAATAACGGCTGAAGATTTGAAGAGCTATATAGAGAGAATCGAAAAACTTGAACAAGAAAAGAGGGATGTGCAAGATCACATTCGTGATGTATATGCAAAAGCTGCAGATGAAGGTTGGGATATAAAAGTGATGAAACAGATTATTAGGCTAAGAAAGATGGATGATGATGACAGGGAGGAACAGGAAATATTACTTGATACCTACAAACGTGCATTGGGAATGAATTACGAAGGTGAATAGTAGGATTGTAATTGGAATAAGTGGAGCATCTGGTTCTATTTACGGTGTACGGATTCTAGAGGCACTAAAAAATACCAATCATGAAACTCATTTAGTGATCAGCAGTGCTGGAAAAATAACTATAGCTCATGAGATTAAAGAAAAACTTGAAGATATTATATCGCTTGCAGATTTTTACTATTCTGAAGAAAAAATAGGAGAAAAAATAGCAAGCGGCTCATTTAAAACCTCAGGTATGGTTATTGCTCCATGTTCTATGAAAACAATGTCTGAAATAGCATCGGGGGTGACTTCCAATCTATTAACAAGGGCTGCAGATGTAACTCTAAAAGAAAGAAGAAAATTAGTTCTTATGGTGCGAGAATCTCCACTACATCTTGGACATCTCCGAAATATGTTAAAACTAACGGAGATGGGAGCAATTATTGCTCCGCCGATGCCTGCTTTTTATATTAAACCAAAATCTTTGGATGATATTGTAAATCATGCTGTTGGTAAAGTATTGAATTTATTTGATATCGCATTACCTGACTTCAAGGAGTGGCAAGGAAATGTCAATTATTATTAACGGTAAAAAAATAGCAAATGATCTCTGTGAGGAGCTATCAAAAAAAATTTATATTTTAAAGAAAGAGTATAATGTTTTTCCTTGTCTTAAAGTAATTCTTGTGGGTAGCAATCCAGCAAGTCAGGTCTACGTTCGTAATAAACAAAGAAAAGCAGAATCAATAGGTATAAGTTCTGAAACTATTGTTTTGCCTGATAGTATCTCAGAAGATGAATTGATTGAAAAAGTTAATACATTAAATGAAGATCCATCTGTGCATGGAATTTTAGTTCAGTTACCTTTACCAAAGCACATCAGTGCAAGCAGAATAATTAATACAGTAAGTGTTGAAAAAGATGTAGATGGCTTTCATGATGAGAATGTTGGCAGGTTAGTTAAAGGTGAAAAAAATTGTCTGATACCTTGTACTCCCAAAGGTTCTTTGCATTTAATTAAGTCAGTTGAAAATAATCTGTCCGGTAAAAATGCGGTAATCATTGGCAGATCAAATATTGTGGGTAAGCCAATGTTTCACCTATTGTTGCAAGAAAATTGCACTGTTACCATCTTGCATTCACAAAGTAGGGATTTAGCTGATTATTGCTCTAAGGCGGATATAGTAGTTGCAGCAGTTGGAAAGCCAAATTTTGTTCAACCAGATTGGATAAAAAAAGGTGCAATAGTGATTGATGTTGGCATAAATAGTGTGAATGTAGGAGAGCAAACAAAGCTTGTAGGCGATGTTGACTTTGAGGGAATAAAAGGGAAAGCCAAAGCTATTACTCCAGTGCCTGGTGGAGTTGGCCCAATGACAATTGCATTTCTAATGATGAACACTGTAGTTGCTGCTTGCTTACAGCGGGAAGTTAATCCTTCTGATTTGATTGCTTAAGGTTTAGCTTAATGTTAGCATAAACAGAATACCTTTGCAAATAGCACATATATAGCACCGAGCATACAACTGTGTATAAGGATTCAAAGTGTTCATAGCTTAAAAATTATAACGTATACCTACTTCTATGATTGCATCTGGTTTTTTCATCGGTGGTTTAAAGCCACTTAATTGACCACTTGCAGCAATAGCAGCTGTACCAACTATCTGTGGAGCAACTTCATAATCAACACCAACCTTCAGTTTGTAGGAAATAGCACCCAGTATTTTATCTAGTGTTTCACCTTCGCCAAGAGAAAAAGGCATTACTTGTAGATGTCCTCCTAAACCTCCACTGACATATAGTTTCACAGGATCAATGTCAACGTCAGGATAATAACGGTAATTTGCTAATAAACTAGCTCCCATTTTCTTGTTTTCCTTAACAAACATATCACTTACGTCGGTGAGAATCTCAAGTTCAAACTTAGAGCTTTTATCATAATTATAACCAAAAACTAAGCCAGGCTTTATTTTTAAGCTAGTACCCCATCCACCACCAAAATTTAAACCTGCGTAATACTGCTCTTTTGCACTATTACTAGCTGCACCTGCTAGAGATGAAGTGAGCAACACAGCTAAAACACACAATCCTTTTATTTTCATATAACTACCCATACAAAAAAATATATAATGCGTAAGTATATATCCTTTATATTAAAAAAGATATAACTACATATCAAAAAAAGTATAGCCCTAAAATTAGAGACATGCTACTCAAAATTTTTATATAACTATGTTTACTACCTTATTTGGTACAGCATATATAGTGCGAATTTTGCTTTGATCGATTCTATCAGATACAGAATCTGTTGCTATTTTCTTCAATTTTTCTTGAGGTAAATCAGTTGCCACTTCAATGGTCGCACGTAACTTTCCATTGATCTGCACTGCTACAGTCACCATATTATCAATTAGTAGTGATTCATCAGCTTTTGGCCAAGGTTGCATATATAGCATGCCTTCGCCTCCTATTTTTTGCCATAAATTTTCAGCCAGGTGTGGCATGAATGGCTCAATTACTCTGATTAGTATGCATATACCTTCATCAATAAGAGATTTTCCAGTTTTTACGTCTATTTCAGCTATTAAATTTGTCATTTCACGGAATTTCGCTACCACACAGTTTAATCTGCAGTTTTCCAAGTCATCTGTAAGTCCGTGTAAGAGTTTATGGATTTTTTTTCTATATTCTAGAAGTTTGCCTGTAACTCCTTCATTATCATAGTGTATGTTTACGGGCCTTAGCTGAATTACCATACGCCACAATTTATTTATATAGCGAGAACAGCCTTCTACGCCATCATCTGACCATTCCATATCTTTTTCTGGAGGAGTGTCAGACAATACAAACAAGCGAGCAGTATCAGCACCGTACTTCTCTATGATAAAGTTTGGGTCAACTGTATTCTTCTTTGACTTACTCATCTTTTCGACTTTTCCAACTTGGATCTTAGCACCCTTCGCAACCAACTCTTTTGCTTCTTCGGGAAAGAGCCATTTGCCATTCTCATCTTTATAAGTTACATGACAGACCATTCCTTGAGTGATTAAAGTAGAGAAAGGCTCTTTAACGTAAAAATAGCCACATTTAGTTAAAGCACGGCAGAAAAATCTTGAGTAAAGCAAATGTAGAATTGCATGTTCTATTCCACCTATATAATAATCAACAGGCATAAAACGATTACAAGCATCTTTATTAATCGATTTATTTTCACTGCAAAATGCAGCAAAATACCAAGAAGATTCAAAAAAAGTGTCAAATGTATCAGTTTCACGTTCTGCTTGCTTTCCGCACTTTGGACAATCAACAAATTTCCAGGTTGGGTGCTTATCCAGGGGATTACCACCACTTGTAAATTCTACATCCGTTGGTAGAACAACAGGGAGGTCTTTTTCTGGAACTGGAACAATTCCACAATCTTTACAATGTATAATAGGTATAGGACATCCCCAATAACGTTGCCTTGAAATTCCCCAATCGTGTAGACGATAGTTTATTGTTTTCTTACCTATTCCTTTTTCTTCAAGCTTTTTAATGATTACTTCCTTTGCCTCATTAATCATTAGTCCGTTTAAGAATTCAGAATTGAACATCACTCCATCACCGAAGTACGGTTCTTTTAAGATCTCTGTGCTCTCTTCACAAACTACAGGAATAATCGGTAAACCATACTTCTGTGCAAATTCAAAATCACGCTGATCATGTTCAGGGCAACCAAAAATCGCACCTTCTCCATACTCCATCAACACAAAATTCGCTACGTACAGTGGCAACTCTTTATCAAGAAATGGATGTTTGACATTTAATCTTGTGTAAATCCCGATTTTTTCATCATTCTCTCCCTTTGCCTTCACACTGTCGATAAAGCCTTGTATATCTTCGTCCTTAAGATCTCGCACAATAGGATGCTCTGCTGCTATTGCAAGAAAAGAAGCTCCAAATAAAGCATGAGGACAAACTGTAAAAACCTTTAATTTCTTATTCAAGCCAACTATTTCAAAATCTATAGTTGCCCCTTCAGATTTTCCTATCCAACGCTCTTGCATTGTTTTCACTTTTTCTGGCCAATTTTTTAAACTTTGCAGACAATGAAGCAAATCTTCAGCAAAATCAGTAATCTTTAAAAACCACTGAGATAACTTACGTTTTTCAACAACTGCACCTGATCGCCATCCTTTTCCATCAATCACTTGCTCATTTGCAAGCACTGTTTGATCTACTGGATCCCAATTAACCCACGACTCTTTTCGATAAGCAAGCTCATGCTTTAAAAAATCCAGAAAAAATTTCTGTTCGTGTTTGTAATAATCAGGCTCACATGTGGAAAGCTCGCAATTCCAATTGTAGGAAAGACCTATAGATTTTAGCTGTGCACGCATATTGTCTATATTCTCTTTTGTCCACGCCGCAGGGTTAATCTTGTTGTCTCTTGCTGCATTTTCAGCTGGTAGTCCAAACGCATCCCAGCCAATTGGGTGCAAAACCTCAAATCCACGAGCTCTCTTGTAACGTGCTATTACATCCCCTATTGCATAATTGCGCAGATGCCCCATGTGAATCTTACCAGATGGATATGGAAACATCTCCAACACGTAACATTTCTTCTGTTTACTATCTTTGCTTACAGAAAAATTCCACTTATTTTGGTAGAATGTTTCAACGTTTTTAAAATCATATTTCATAAATTCAATCACAGTTTATATGTACTAAAGGATCGACCGCTTGACCATTATGCCGTATTGTGAAACACATCTGCGGATCTTTATCTTGCGTGCTTGATTTACCTGCAGATCCAATAACCTGGCCTTGTTTCACTTTATCACCAATTTCAACTTGTATGTTTTTTAAATAGGAGTACATAGTCATGTAATTATCTTTATGTTCCACTATAATTAAATTTCCGTACCACCTCAGGCCTTTGCCTACGTATATCACTTTGCCAGGCGCAGAAGCAATAACCTTTGTTCCACTTTGAGCAGTAATTTTTATGCCATCTTGACATATCTTATCAGAAGAAGTAACTACACCTTTAACCGGTATTACAAATTTACACATGCTTTGTGCATTATTGTTATATACCTTATCTACGAAGGCTTTTCTACTTTCTTTTTGCAGCGAAGAATCAACATTTTCTTTAATCAAATGATACTCCCTTGTGTACTCCAGGTCTCTTTTTCCATAAAATTCTTCGCCTTTAAGTAGTACAGGTGCAGGTTTTTGCAGGCCACAGCTTATCAGTATTGCTGATAATATAAAGAACAAGGCTATACGACACATACACTTATCTCTAGATATATCAACTTTCACAAAACTTTATAGTGTTTTTCGTCTATTTATTACTTTCTTCATTTATTTTATCAGTCAAATAGTCTCTTAAATCGGTAAGTTCTTGCAACAAATTTCTTGAATAATGATCAATTCTTACACCGTTACCAAATTCCTTTTGTACTCCTTTTATTGTATATCCTTTGTCATATAGCATATATTTTATTTTCTTTATTGCCTCTATACACTTATGATCATATAGTCTTCTTCCCTTCCGTTTTATGGGTTTAATTTGATGGAATTGACTTTCCCAGAATCTTAAAACATGCTGCTCCAAATGTAGTTCTTCAGCTACTTCTCCAATTGTGTAAAATAATTTTTCCTTATTCATCGATTATTTATTAATCTCTTTGTCATTTTTGAAGGTCTAAAAGAAATGGATTTTCTTGCTTGAATTACTACCCTTTCCGATGTCTTTGGTATATTTCCTGGTCTTTCTTTCTTGTTTTTAACCAAAAATGTTCCAAATGAAGATATTTTTACTATTCCATCCTTTGCTAAGCTCGTTTTTATCTCATCCAATATATCATCTATTATTGCAATAGAGTCTTCTTTCGATAATCCAATTTCCTGGTTTATACATTCAGCTATTGTTGCCTTAGTTACTGTTGTGTCTTTTGTTGTCATAATTTATTACAGTATGTTAATATAATATAACAATCGACTCAAGATTCAGCTACTTTATTTTTATAGTATGTTTCTTTTGTAGCATAATTAAAAATACTAGCAAATGTTAACATTGCAAATATTGTGAAAAGCACCATTTGATGATCTGAAAAAAGCGCTAAAATTGACACTAAAATTCCACTCATAACAAACATAAACCCATTGATAACGGATGATGATGTGCTAATATACTTCTGCTCCACAATCTCACTGCCAACAGTAAAATTAAGCATGTGTCCTCCTGCAAAAAAACCAAACATTAACATACAAAAGTATACGATATGAACTGTTAAATGGCCGTATAGTAAAATAATAACTGAAATACCTTGCAATAGAGCAAAAGCAGAGATTATGTGCCTTCTATTTTTAAATAGATTTGAGATTAGATCTGCAATTGGAGCACCAACTGCAAGACCAAGCCATAATATCGCAGTTGCCACACCTGACTCCGTTGTATTGAGCTCTAAGTTGATTAGTAACCTTGGTGCCCACAACATATTAAGCGCTAAAAATGTTCCAAAAGTAATAGCACCCACTATTGAGGTTATCCAGATATCTCTTAATTTTAGCACCGTTAGTACAGAGCATACTACTGTTTTTAGAGAGCTTTTTATTGTGTATCCCCCCAAACTTTTTTTTGAAAATCCTTTCGGATAAAAAAACATAAGCACAAATATTGACACGCCAAATAATATTACGCATACAATCAGATTCTTCCAATCTGCACCTTCAGAAAGAAAGCTAGAGAACAACATTTGAATCATCAAAGCGGAAAGACTTGAAATTGTCTGCACTAATGAGAACATCAGTCCAAATTGGGTGAGGGGAAAGTATGTGCTACTTATATGAGCGGCGCCAATAAAACCAAACGATGCTCCAATTGCAATCAAGAATTGAGATAAAATTAGATGGACAAAACTGTCACTACTAATAAGGATAAAAAATCCAAAGATCATAATCGACAACGAGAAAAAATAAATTTTTTTGCTGGAAAAAACATTAAACATTGCCCCACTAAAAAATTGTGAGATAGCAAAAGTCCAAGTATATGCTGAATTAGCTAGTGCAACTTGCGCAATCGTGAGCCCAAGTTCTTTTTCAAGATTCACACTTATAAAAGTGTAGATTATCTGCATATTGCTGAATATAACAATTAAGTTGCTGATCAGCCAAATGAACCAAGCTCTACTTTCCATAAGATTTTATAAGTAATCCATTAATAACAAGCCTCTTTTAGGCTCTGATTAATGTTAAAACAGTTGCAATTATAGATTATATAAAAGCTATGAAACAACAAATTTGTTGTGAGATTTTAATTGTTAGAATCTGTATATGATCTCAAAAAAAGAATAGATTTTTGCTTTTTATCCCCTGTTATAAAGGAGTATACAGCGTACGGTGAAAGGCCTGGGTAAAGATGATATAATTCCAACAAGAGAGATACCCTTCAGATCATCTTCCATTGAATGTAATGGTTGATGTCACAGTTGAACAGCACAAGCAAAGACAATTAGAGTTATAAAATCTTGTTTAATACACATTAAAGTGGACCTATGTTTTGCCACTCAGAACGTGTCTTGAAAGGAAAAAAAAAGAATAAAGCAAGAAATAGGAGGGTAACAAGTGATATAAGTGACAAGGCCAAATGTTGCACAAGGAGCAATAGGGAGAGCAAAAACATAACAATTATTAATGCGATAAAATATATAATGAGGAGTAGTTGCTGGTGCTAACCTTTAATATAGTTATGCAAGAGGCCTAATTTAAAATATTAACGTAAAAAATTGCTTCCATATATTTTAAATCTAATTATAATCACAGTTAGAGATATTTTAAGAGCTCAAAATCTATCTTTGTCTGCAGACTGTTCAGTCAAATTTTTAATCAAAAGGCGTAGCGTATCTTCTTTAGTGCATGTTTAATCTCTGTCGTATGTGCGCTGCACTTTTTTCTAATCTTTTTTACACAGGGGGATTTTATGTCCAGAATTCCAGATACTTGACCTTTACTTTAGCTAAAAAACAATAGGCGCCTATGGTTTAACGCTAATTAAAATAAAAATTTTTCTAATATATAGAAGAATTACAAAATCACTGTTTACTGAAAACGGGCCAAGAAAGCTGCTAATGTCAAAGAATTTTAGGTAAACGTTGTTTGCTTGACGTATGAGTGTGCTCTCCTTACTTCAAGAACTCTTTAATATTTAACCACTTAAGTCCTTTCAAGATATGTTCTTAGATAATAGTTTTTCAAATCTTTGGTAAATCAAAGTCAGCTTAACTATTAATTATTTATCTTTTTTCTAGTTATGCAACGGGCCTATTATTAAATCTTTCAATAATACCTTTTATTTTTGCCGCCTCTTCAAACTCTAAATTTTCAGCATGCTTCAACATTTGCTTTTTCAAACTATTTAGATCATCCTGACTAAAATTCTCAATTACCACTTTTTCCTGTAAAGTATTTGATATAGGCTTTATTATAGTTTTTGGTACAATATTATGCAGTGTATTATGCTCTGTCTGTTTCTTTCTTCTCCTTTCAGTTTCTTTCAGTGCACGATCCATAGAATTAGTAATTTTGTCTGCATATAAAATTACTCTGCCTTCAACGTTGCGTGCAGCACGACCTATCGTTTGAATGAGCGAAGTCTCTGATCGTAAAAAACCTTCTTTGTCAGCATCCAAAATTGCAACCAACCCACACTCGGGAATATCAAGACCTTCCCGCAACAAGTTAACGCCAACAAGAATATCTATTTCTTTAGATCTTAATTTGCATATAATTTCAATTCTTTCCAGTGCACCAATATCTGAATGTAGGTAAGTTACTTTCATACTGAGCTCACTCATATGCTCAGCTAGCTTTTCAGCCATTTTTTTTGTCAATGTGGTAATTAGAATACAAAACCCTTTTTTTATCGTCACTTGTGCCTCATGAATCACATCATCAACCTGACTCTCTGTTGGTTTTATGGTGCAGATGGGATCTGTCAGTCCTGTTGGGCGGATAACTTGCTCTATAAATGCGTGATTTGTCTTTTCTAATTCATATTTTCCTGGAGTAGCCGAAACGTAAATAGTCTGTGGCCGTATTGCCTCCCACTCTTCCGATTTTAATGGACGGTTATCAAAAGCAGAAGGTAGCCTAAAACCATAATCTATCAATTTCTTTTTACGTGCTTCATTACCGCTATACATTGCACCTATCTGGGGAACGGTTACATGGCTTTCATCAACAAATAAAATTACATCTTTAGGTAAATACTCAAACAATGTAGGCGATGGATCTCCGGCTTTCATTCCGTAAAGATAACGCGAATAATTTTCAATACCTTTACACACTCCCGTTGCCATCATCATTTCAATATCAAAATTAGTACGCTGCTCAAGGCGTTTTGCTTCAACAATTTTGTTCTGTGAATAGTAATAATCCAAGCGTTCATGTAGTTCTTTTTTAATCAACTGAACTGCTTGCAAAAGAGTCTCACGTGATGTAGTGTAATAGCTGTTTGGAAAAATGGTGACTTTATCTATACGTCTGATAATATTGCCGTTCATGGCATCAATCTCAGAAATTTCCTCTATTTCATCACCAAACAATGATAAACGCCAAGCTTTATTTTCATAATAGGCAGGAAATATATCAATAATGTCGCCGCGCACTCTGAAATATCCTCGCTCAAATCTGACATCAGAACGTTTATATTGGAGATTAACTAAATTATTCAGAAAGTCATTAACATGAATCTTATCTCCAGCACTTAAAGTCAAGGTCATGCTGAGATAGCTCTCAGGCGAACCAAGACCATATATACAAGAAACACTCGCAACTACAATCGTGTCCCTACGCTCCAAAAGAGAGCATATAGCAGAATAGCGTAGCATATCAATTCTTTCATTTATTAAAGAGTCTTTTTCAATATAAGTGTCTGTTTGTGGCGAATAAGCCTCAGGCTGATAATAATCATAATAAGAAATGAAATATCCAACAGCATTGTGGGGGAAAAATCCTCTCATTTCCTCGTAAAGCTGCGCCGCTAAAGTTTTATTATGTGCCATAATTAACGCAGGCCTGTTTGTTCTTACAATAACATTTGCCATAGTAAAAGTTTTTCCAGAGCCAGTAACTCCAAGCAAAACCTGATCTCTTTTGTTGTTATTTAGCCCTTCAACTAAACTATCTATTGCCTGTGGTTGATCTCCAGCTGGCTGGAAATTTGTAACTATTTGAAATGCCATAATCCCTATACTTTCATAATATGTTTATCATTACATAATACACATGATATTATGAGTAAGGTATAAAAACGAGCGTAAATGAAGTTCTATTTTCCTTTTTTATAGAGTTGGCTCCAAATTCTATTGTTAGTGAGAACGAAAAATACCGTCAAAATTATAAAATATGTCACTATTTTTAGCCCAAGTTTATGTCGGCGCTCCAGTTCTGGCTCCGCTGCCCATTGTAAAAAATTTACCACGTCATATGCCATATTTTCAACTGTGGCTTGTCTTGCACCATCATATTCTACCATTCCTTCAGAGAGTGGTGGTGCCATAGCTAACCTGCCTGTTGAAAAATATGGATTAAAATATAAACCTTTCTCATCCTGCTCGCCGTTTTGATAGCCTATCAAAAGTGAATAGACGTAGTTTGCACCATCGTGCCTTGCTTTGACAATGAGTGATAAGTCTGGTGGAATTGCACCATTGTTGCTTGCTGCAGCTGCTTCTTTCGTATCAAAAGGTGCAATAAAATAATCTGATGGTATTCCAGGTCTATCAAACATTTCACCCAAATCATTCGGACCATCTTTAACTTGATAAGAGGCTGCAATTTGTTTTACGTCCTCTTCAGAAAAACCAACATCTTGCAAATTACGGAACGCTATTCTATTCATTGAATGGCAAGCAGCACAGACTTCCTTGTATACTTTATAGCCACGCTGAATTGACTCTCTATCGAAAGATCCAGTAATTCCATCAAAACTCCAGTCCATCTTCTTATTTGGTGATGGCGTGAATTCTTCCGCACATACATAATTAGCAAGAAATAATGCACAAAATACAGCAAATATATTTTTAACCAGCATTACTTCATCTCCGGCGCAGAATCACTTATGGTTTTTGGTAATTTTTTTGGTTTCTCATACTTACTCAGTAAAGGTAAAATTATCACAAAATATGAGAAATAATAAAGAGTTGAAAGCCTACTTAAAGTAATGTAAGGCTCTTTAACTTCCTGACCTCCAAGCCAAGCAAGAAATGCAAAATTTACTGCAAAAACCCAAAAAAATTTCTTAAACAATGGACGGTAAGCGCCACTTTTAACCTTTGATTTATCAAGCCAAGGCAAAAGAAACCACACTAAAATAGATCCAAACATGGTAAGTACACCAATAAGTTTATTTGGAATTGAACGCAACATCGCATAAAAAGGTAAAAAATACCATTCTGGCACTATATGTACTGGAGTTACCATAAAATCAGCTTCTATATAATTATCAGGGTGCCCAAGATAATTAGGAGCATAGAAAACAAATGCAAACAAAGCTATAAAAAACAGGCCAAAAGTTATGCAGTCCTTTGCTATATAATAAGGATATAGTGGAATAGTATCCTTACTTGATTTCACCTCCACTCCACTTGGATTACCAGAGCCAAATCTGTGTAGAGCAATAACATGCAACATAGCTAAAGCAATAATAATGAAAGGCAGAAGATAATGCAGTGCAAAAAAACGATTGAGTGTTGGGTTATCAACGGAAAAACTACCCCACAACCATATAACTACTTTATCGCCAATTAAAGGTATGGCTGAAAATAATTGAGTTATAACTGTTGCACCCCAAAAGCTCATTTGTCCCCATGGAAGAACATACCCCATAAAGGCAGTTGCCATCATCGCAAAAAATATAAATATGCCAACAAACCACACCATTTCTCGCGGTCTCTTATAAGATCCGTAATATAATCCACGCATGATATGAACATAGACCACCATAAAGAAGAGTGATGCCCCAACAGCATGAGTATAACGTATCAGCCATCCATAACTTACGTCACGCATTATACGCTCCACACTATTAAATGCATGATCAACATGCGGAGTATAGTGCATAGCAAGAAATATACCTGTTATTATTTGTAAAATCAGCGCTATACCAGCTAAAGAACCAAAATTCCAAGCATAATTTAAATTTTTTGGTACCTGATAAGAAGCAGTATGTTTTAGAAAAGAAAATATGGGCAGCCTATACTCTATCCAACCAAATATACCTTTTTCTTCTATTATTTCTTTTTTGCTATCATCTTCCATAACTTAAAGCTTTTTCATCTTAACTTATTTTATTGTAACAACTTACCTACAACGCACAATAAAAAGTTTGAATTTAAAGAATAGATTTCAAAAATAAGCACTCAAGTTTGAGTGCTTATTTTAACTGATTTAGAGGGGCTTTTGATGACGCACGCCTTTAGATATTGTTAAGTTGCTCAGTAAGCTTTCAGGACATTGATAAAGTTTTTCACAATTACTAAGTGCCATCTTGACATTTCTTTCTATAGCACTAACTTTTCTTTCTTTAATTTGCTCCAATGTCAAAAGCGAATTATCCAGTGGCATTGAATATCTTTCCCCTGTGAATTTACTGATTGCTATAGCAGTTAGCAGAATTGCTCCATTACAATCAACTTGTGAAGAACCAATTGAGCTTCCAGTTGAATGTTCAATAGATTGCTGTGCAGGAGGTAAAGCAGGGGCACTCTGAAATAAGCTACTGAGTGCAGCAGTTGTTGAAGTTCCCATCCAACTAAATACACTATTAATAAAAGAAGAAGGTCTTACTGCACTACTTGGTGCAAGAGTAGTATCACCTGGGTTTACATTGGCACTCTCTGCTTCTGCAACAATCTCTTTTATCGTTTTACCGGGATAAAATAACTTAACATAATCTGATGGTGTCTCGTTCCTTATATCCTTAACATTATCAATATCAGCACCACTATCGTATAACAGCTTCATTATTTTTGGACGTTTTAAACTAATAGCCAAATATATAGGTGTGTGCCCCCGTCTGTTTTGAACATTGACGTCAGCATGATATTCAATAAGAAGCTCTATTATTTTTTGGTAATCTTTCTGAGTGGCAATATGTAGACACGAATCTTGTGAAGAATCATTAAAATCAAATTTGCCATCTGGACTAGCACCATGCTTAAGTAGGACCTCTACTTTTTCCGAACTATTTTTATCTATAGCCCAGCCTATAAGAGTACGTCTTTCACCAGCATATGAAAAATAACCACTAATGCTAGCCTTTTTATCGATTAGAAGCTCTATCATTTCTTTGGTGCCCTTTGTAACAGCATAGTATATAGGAGGCACACGAAAAAAGTCCTCAATATTAACATCTGCACCATTCTCAATTAAAAACCTCATCATTTCTAAATCTTGTTTACTAACAGCAATCGATAAAGGTGAGTTACCATTTCTATCTTTAGAGTTAATAACATTAGTAGTATGTGTCTTTCCTTCTCTAATATACTCCTCAGCTTCCTCAGCTTTTTGAAAATCACGTTCCTTTACTGCAGAACGTAACCCATCTCTCCATTTTTTAACTTCTGTTTTTGTAACCATAACCCTCCTAAAGGATAAAATTTTTGCCCTTATACCACATAATTTGGGCATATGCTAGTGGAATTTATATGTAAAATTAAAAAAAATTTTACAACGCAAGAGATTGTTATTTCATCACATGCTACATTTAGTTTTTGTACAAAACACCATAAACCTCCTTAATTTACTTAAATTGCGTAGCAGCTTATTCCCAACATATAAGAGCTTAAACTTAAAGAGGATTATATAAAAACAAGCACTCAAATTTGAATGCTTATTTTAACCGATTTAAAGAGATTTTTGATGGCACACGCCTTTAGATATCGTTAAATTGCTTAATGAACTTTCAGGACATTGATAAAGTTTTTCACACTTACTAAGTGCCGTCTCGACTTTTTTGTCTATAATATCAATTCTTGTCAGAGGTGGATTGTCCAGTGGCCTTAAATATTGTTTTCCTTTAATATAACTTACTGCCATAGCAATTAGAGTAGCTATTCCATTACAATCGACTTGTGAAGAACCAATTGGGCTACAATCTAAGTGATCAACAGATTGCTGTGCAGGAGGTAAAGCAGGAGCACTGCTGAGTGTGGTAGTGGTTACCCAACTAAATATACTATTAATAAAAGAAGAAGGTTTTACTGCGCCGCTTGTGATGCTGCTAGCTTCTTTAAAATCTGCTCTGGTAGGAGTGGAGGAAGAGTTCACTGTGCTACTTGCCAAGTTTTTGGTATTACTAACTTCCAATTCTATCTTAATTGCTTTGGTAGGGAATAATTGAAGACTCGCTGCACTACTTACCAAATCTGTGCTGTCGTTAGCGTCTTTAATACATGCTTTTATAGAAGTTAATTCTGCTTCACAGTCAGCTTCAGTAGCATTGCTCAATACAGATTCTATTTTTTGAATTTCACTACTACTACATTCATCTTTTCTAGCATCTCCAACAACATCTAATGCTGTTTTGCCGTAACGACTTTGAATACTAGCATCAGCACCTCTACAGAGTAGGAGTTTTACCATATCTAAATGACAATCGTTAGATGCTAAGTACAAAGGTGTACAGCCTTGATAATTTTTAGCATTGATGTTAGCACAACTATCAAGTAAAAACTTTGCTATTTCTAGTCTGTTATGTCTAGCAGCGATGTGCAAGGGAGTACTCAAATATCGATCACTAATAGTAGTATTAACATCAGCACCGTTTTTACATAAAAACCGTAATATCTTTAAATTACCGAAGAGAGTAGCATGATGTATAGGTTTCATATAGTATTTTTCATAATTCAAAACCTCATTTTTTATTTGTTTATGCTCTATCTCTTCAATATATTCTTTAACTTTTTGAAAATCACCTTTGCCTATAGCAGAAGCTAATTTTTTTCCAAATGTCTCAATTATTTTTTGTCTTTCCATCAAATACCTACTAAAGTACAACATCCTTGGCTTTATATCACACAATTTAGTATGTGCAATTGAAATTTACAGAGAAAAAATTTCAATAGTGAAGAATTAGGTCTTCCAACAACCTATCATTTTAACTTTCGTACAAGACATGCTGAGCTTCCTTATTCAAATTTTTTTGCTCTTAATAAGAAGCAATCTGCTTTAGAAGAGGAAATAAGGGATAGAAAAATAAGCACTCAAATTTGAGTGCTTATTTTAACTGATTTAGAGGGACTGTGATGATGAAAACCTAGATATTGTTGAATCGCTAAATGAACTTCGAGGACATTGATAACGTTTTTCACAACTACTAATTGCCGTCTCGAGTTTTTTTTCTATAATATCAAGTCTTGTCAGAGGTGGATTGTCCAGTAGCCTTGAATACTTTTTCCCTGTGAACTTTTTGACCACTACATCAACTAGTAGAGCTGTTGCATTAAAATCAACTTGTGAAGAACCAATTGGGCTACCAGCCAAGTGATCAACAAATTGCTGTGCAGGAAGTAAAATAGGAGCACTGCTGAATAAGCCATTGAGTGTGGCAGTGGTTACCCAACTAAATATACTATTAATAAAAGAAAAAGGTTTTACTGCACTGCTTGGTGCAGGATTTGGAGTATCACCAGCTTCCAATCCTATCTTAGTATTTGCCCTAGTGGAGGCTGAGAAAGGGTTCCCTATACTACTTGCTGCATCTGGAGTATCACCAGCTTCTAACTCTAATTTAGTATTAATTCTAGCAGAAAGTAATAGTTCTGTACAATTATTTTTATGAAATCTTAACACAGCTAAGAATATTTTTCCTATGTCACAGCCATCACTGCAAAGACTTTCATAACCTGGGATAACCTCAAATGCCGTTTTGCCATTTGCATTTTTAATATTAATAGTATTATTATTGAGCAGAAGATTCGCGATATCTAATAGACAATAAAAAAAGGCTAAGTGTAAAGCTGTAAAACCTTGCATTACTTGGGAAGTGGTACTACTAGTACAATGATATATCATTTCTTTTATTTCTGCTTTGCTATTCATGGCAGTAACGTACGAGTAAGGAACAAGACATCCATCACTAACAGCATTAATATTAGCATTATTTTTAAGCAAAAACCGCACTATCTCTAAGCTACCTCTATAAACAGCAAGATGTATAGGTGCCATACCATCTTTTTTACCATTAATAATCTCTTTTTCTTTATTTATATATCTTGCCTTTTTAACATATCTTTTAACTTTATTAATATTAAGCTCATCTATAGCCGCAAATAAATTCTTTCTAAATCTCTCAAGTTTTTTCATCAAATACCTCCTAAAGAATAATGTTTCCGGTTTTATATCATGCAACTTAATATGTACAAGCAAAATTTACAGAGAAAACAATGGTTAAAATTAGGTCTTCATCAACTTATCACGTGCTGCGTTTAACTTTTGTGCAAAATATTCCGATCCTCCCTTGTCTGGGTGGACCAGTTTCATTAAATTTTGGTATGCCTGATTGATTTCATTTTGGCTTGCCTCGGAATTCAGCCCTAGTATTTTTAATGCTTCATCTTTGGACATATTATCACCAGTGTAATTTTTGGTGTAACTTTTACTGCTGTTAAATTCGTTCAAAAACTTACTTAATATAGAGTTCATCATAAAACTTATGTTATTTCTCTTTGCCAAAAAGAGAAAGAATACAACAACGCTAGGTAAAACAAACGTGATTATTGTGAATATCAAAAAAAGGAAGAAGATGAATGACATGTATATTTTTTTATCATTTTATGATTAAATAGTAACAATTATAATTGTCATGGTAAATAACATGTTTATCCAGATTGAAGAAACACCAAACCCAAACACGCTAAAATTTCTTCCTGGTTTTGAAATTCTGAGCGAAGGAGAAACAGCTGATTTTTCAAATGCAGATGAAATAAAGAACTCTAAATTAGCAGTAAATCTTTTTCAAATAGAACATGTTGTAAGAGTATTTTTTGGTCATGATTTTATTTCGGTAACAAAATCAGATAGAATGAATTGGGATATAGTAAAGGTGGAAATTTTAACTACAATTATGGATCACTTTACTTCTGGTGGAAAAGCATTTGATAAAGAAGGAGTAAGTGATAATAAAATGCTAGAGGAAGAATTCTTTAATGAAAATGATATAGAAATTGTAAATAGAATAAAAGAATTGATGGAAAGTTATATTAAACCTGCAGTTGCTCAAGATGGTGGTGATATCAAGTTCCGTGGCTATAAAGACGGAATAGTTTACGTTGAACTGCAAGGAGCTTGCTCTGGGTGCCCAAGTGCTGCAATTACCTTAAAACAAGGAGTGCAGAATATGCTAAGCTATCACATACCAGAAGTTTCAGGTATAGAGACTATGCTATGACTAATCAAACAGTTAAAGGAACGAAAGATCTTCTGTTTGATGAATGGTATAAATTTAAATACATAGAGCAAACAGCAAATAGAATCTCAAGTTTATACGGCTTTTTACCTGTTCAAACTCCGATATTTGAATACACAGAAGTCTTTACAAAGACTTTAGGTGGTAGTTCAGATATCATAAATAAAGAGATGTATACTTTTATTGATAAAGGAGGAAAGAGCATAACTCTACGTCCTGAATTCACAGCAGCGATTGTCAGGCTACTTATTGAAAAAAAACTGCAAACACCGATAAAATTATTCTCAACAGGACCTGCATTTCGCTATGAAAGACCACAAAAAGGACGACAAAGACAATTTCATCAGATAAATTTTGAGGTTTTTGGTATAGAAAATCCAAAAGCTGATATTGAATTGATATCACTCGCTCAGCATTTGTTAACTGAATTTGGCATCAATGAGAATGTAAGACTGGAAATCAACTCTTTGGGTGATAGTGAAACAACAAGTAAGTATAGAGAAGCTTTGATATCGTATTTAAAAAAGTTTCAAAATGACCTATCAGAAGATAGTCAAAATAGATTGATTAAAAACCCACTCAGAATACTAGACTCTAAGGATAAGACAGATAAAGAAATAATCTCTGACGCACCAAAAATCAGTGATTATTATACAAAAGAATCTTCATATTTCTTTGACCAGGTGTTAAATGGACTGCAAGCTCTTGGCATACCTTACACTGTAAATAGCAAATTAGTTCGAGGTCTAGACTATTATTGTCACACAGTATTTGAATTTGTCACAGAAGATTTAGGTGCACAAGGAGCAGTTTTTGCCGGTGGAAGATACGATAATCTAGTATCTTCAGTAGGTGGAAAACACACTCCAGCGATAGGATTTGCAGGAGGTATTGAACGCATAATGGAGTTAATCAATTATTCTCCGAAAGAAGAGCGACCTATTTACCTAATTCCAATTGGTAGAGAGGCTGAAGAACATGCTTTAACACTTGCAAATGAATTACGCAGGAATGGTTTATACGTAGTTTATGAACATAGTGGAACTCTAAAAACCCGCATGAAAAAAGCAAATCAAGCAAATGCAAAAATTGCATTAATTTTTGGTAATGAAGAGCTAAGCAGTAAAACTTTAAAAATTAAAAACATGGACACGGGTGAAGAAAAAATGATTGCTCGCGATAAAATCGTAGAAAATATCTAATCAGAAGCAATAGGAGTATTAGCTATAGAAGAAAATTCCTCTGCACAAGAATTTTTCATAGCATTTAATATATCATAATCTGTAAAATCTAATTTTATCGGTGTAATAGTAATAAAACCTCCTTTTATTTTATCTACACTACCACTGCCTGAGTGTTCCCGAGACCAATTTAAGCTCAAAGAACCATTCAAGTTTTCAGTAAAAGTTAAATCACCATCAATGTTATATTCACCTTGTTCAGCAAATTCGACCCCTTTCACTTTTTCTGTAGCAGGAAAATTTATATTCATCACTATATCTTTAGGCCAACCAACTTTCATTAGCTTGCTGATAACCTTTGGTGCAAAAACTTTTGTATTGTTCCAGTCTATTTTATCATGATAAACTTGGCTCAGCGCAATAGAAGGTATAGATCTTGCAGCACCTTCCATTGCAGCACCGATTGTGCCTGAATAACAAATATCATCGCCGACATTTGATCCAATATTTACTCCAGATAATATTAAGTCTGGTTTTTTATTCATAATTTTATTTAACGCGATAATGACACAATCTGCGGGAGTACCAGATACACTAAACTCTCTTTCACTATGCCGATTTATTTTAATAGATTGCTTCACTGGATAATCAAGAGATCTTGCAGCTCCACTCCTATCAGTATCTGGTGCCACTATCCATATTTCTGATGCAAAACTATGTGCAATCTCTTTGAGTAATCTTATTCCTTCACTTTCAAAGCCGTCATCATTTGTTATCAGTATTATCATATTCAATACTCATCCATCAAAGTATACTGATGAGATTTTAAGTTTCTTTTCATAACCATGGACTTTAACAAAGAATCTGCTACAAATCAATAAGGAAAAATTAGAAGTGCTGCCAGGTTACTGCTGCTTGGCTTGCTGTGAGTTAACCATAAACACCAATCCTTTTAGCTTCACGCCTAACTCACAATCAAAGCTTAGGCAAGTCTCAGAGCTCTAAGTAGTAGAGAATCTTGTATGCCCTGCAAAAAATGCTTTCATCTTTTCAAGATAAGTAGATGGTTTTTCAGGTATTGCTACCTCATCTATCTTACCAAATATTGCTGCATCTATGACTTCATCTGTTATTAATTCTCTCAGCCTTTGTTTTATTTGCCCTCTTCGAATATGTTCTCCATAGTCATTATAAAACTTCACATATAACTCTTTAAATACAAATTCTTTTATAGCACTTCTCATATGAGAAATCCCATCCTTTACTTCATCATTTGCATTGCTCAAATCCACTCCAGAACCTGGTGAATATAAGTCATCAAAATTTTCTTTTAAAATCTTGATTTTAAAGTAGTGCTTATCTACAGATTGCTCAAGAAATCTTTTAGTAGAATTACCTGCCAACTCTCCTATTATCTGAGGTTCTAGTTGAGCTGCAAAATTATTTTCTGCTTCAAGGCCACTTAATGCATAAATGATACGATTAAGCATTCCAGGACCACACTGGCGATTACTTTCCTCAAAACGAACCAGCAATACAGATTTCAATAGCTCTACATCTGCATTTTGTTTTCTTGCTGCAATTAAAACTAAATTTATGGCTTGTGTTAATGTCAGTCCGGTTTTGGAATCTACCCACCTTACCCACTCTCCTTCTCTATAATTATCTAGCTTCAAATAAGGTGCTATCAATTCTTTCTGCTGATTTGTCAACCCGCTTATATAACTTTTAAACTCTTCATCCAGCTCATTTGACGGAGTACCATGTTCTTCCTTTAATTTTTTGGCACACTCAATAACGCTTTGCTGAAAACTTCTATTATGGACACTCTGACTGCCAGTGCCTACATCACTTACATTAAACAAGAAGCTAAGTTGCTTTACATTCAAACCCAAAGGTGAAAAAAGCTTTACCAATGGGTACTTTATTAATTCGAGAAGTGCTACTGGAATTAGCAGTGTATAATTTAACAATAATAAACCAAAATTGAATATAAGAAATCCACGTAGAGCTGATATTTTTGATGCAACGTACAAAAATGGAAGCTGTAGATAATATATTAAGTGTATATTGAAAAATAAGATTTTGTCCTTTAGTTTTATTGTCGGATCATTATAAATCTCAAATAACGTGTTATTACTATCAATGTTGTCATTTTTAAATGAGTTATAGTTGTTTATGATTTTCTCTTGCAAAGGCAGGAGCATTTTATTCAGGCAAATAAATGCAGCGATAACAATAAAACCTGTAGCAAAGAACGCTAATGCAGGACTAGAGGTACTTGTAGATAAGTAGGTATAAAGATTACGAATTAAGTCATTACAAGGACGAACTAGAATTGGATCAAGGATATAGTTAACGAAAAGACTTAAATAATGATAAATAAAAGGTAAGAATAAAATAAAACTACAAATAATCAAAAAAGCTTTTAACCTTGGATTCATGCTACCTCTTAATAATCTATTAATATACTTTTAATTATATGCTTAAACTAAAAAAATGCAAATTTTTTAAAGACCAATTGAAATTTCTGAGCTTCAACTATATTGTTAATTATTCAGATAAAAATTAAACATTGTCGTGTCAAATAAAATAGGCTTTTTTGCTATTTTTGCCTTGGTGATTAGTAGCCAAATTGGCTCTGGAATTTTTATGCTTCCAATTAGCCTTGCACCTTATGGCGCTTATAGCCTCATAAGCTGGGTGATATCAGGATTTGGCGCTATATCTCTTGCTTTAGTTTTTGCTGCATTGTGTGCAAAATTTCCAGAAACGGGTGGTCCTCATATTTATGTGAAACATGCCTTTGGCTCTACAGCAGCTTTTTTTGTTGGCTGGACATATTGGCTAAGCTCATGGGTTAGTTCAACAGCTGTGACAATTGCAAGTATTGGTTATCTAGCTCCCCTTTTTCATAATGATATACAAAATATACGTTTGCTTTTAGAAATAATATTAATTTTAGCTATTATGCTAATAAACTTAAGAGGAGTAACTACCGCTGGCCGTGTTGAACTTCTGCTGACCAGCGTTAAAATTATCGCACTTCTTGCAATACCCATAGCAGGGCTATTTTTCTTTGATAGAAATAATTTTATTGTAAGTGAGGAAGTATCAAATCTCACGATGTCGCAAACTCTTGCCCGTTCTACGCTCTTGACTTTATGGTGTTTCATTGGACTTGAATCAGCAACAACACCTGCAGGATCGGTTAATAATCCTTCTAAAACAATACCAAGGGCTATTGTGCTTGGAACAGTCTGTGTTGCTGTGATATATTTCATCAATAGTCTTTCAATTATGGGATTAATAAATGGTAATGACCTAGCAAATTCAAAAGCACCATACGTTGACGCAGTCAAAATTATGTTTCCAGGTAATTGGCATTTAATTATTTCTGTTGTTGCCTTTATCGTTTCTGTAAGTAATTTAAATGCTTGGTTTTTAGCTGATGGACAGGTCACCTTAGGCCTTGCAAAAGACAAGTTAATGCCGCAATTTTTTGGCAAAAAAAATAAGCATGATGCTCCATTATGGGGAATAATACTAAGTACTTTGGGGGTGTTAGTTTTACTTATCCTAACGTCAAACAAAAGTTTTGCTGAGCAAGTAACTTCAATAATTGATATCTCTGTGGTGTCATTTTTGTTTATCTACTTAACATGTAGCTTTGCTTTTCTCAAAGTTAATATACAAGACAAAAGCTACTGCAAATTTTTAATTGGAGGTGTGGCTGTATCTTTTTGCTGTTGGATAATATACGAGACTTCTATAAAAACATTGTTAATATCAAGTCTATTCCCTTTAAGCGGAACACTGATTTATCTACTTTGGTATCATAAACTAAAAACTTAACTTAAATTTTTTATTTGCTAAAATTCTTAAGCTATACTACTGGCTTACATTAATAGAATTAAGAGGTATTGTGTCAAATAAAATAGGTTTTTGGGCTGTTTTTGCTTTAGTCATTAGTAGTCAGATCGGCTCTGGGGTTTTTATGCTTCCAATTAGCCTTGCTCCATATGGCGCTTATAGCCTTATAAGCTGGATGATATCAGGAGCTGGTGCTGTGTCTCTTGCGCTAGTTTTTGCTACGCTATGTTCAAAGTTTCCAGAAACAGGAGGTCCTCACGTTTATGTGAAACATACTTTTGGTTCTACCGCAGCTTTCTTTGTTGGTTGGACATATTGGGTAATCTCATGGGTTAGTACAACAGCTTTAATAGTTGTGGGTGTTGGCTATCTTACACCATTTTTCCATGAAGATATCAAGAGCATACGTTTATTTTTAGAGCTGTTGTTATTTACAATCATTACATTAATAAATTTAAGGGGAATAGCTACTGCAGGGCGAATTGAGTTTTTACTCACGGTTGTGAAGGTTGCTGTATTGCTTGCAATACCTGTAGCAGCACTGTTTTTTTTCGATAGAAACAACTTTATTATAAGTGAAGAAATACTAAGTCTTACAACATCGCAAATTCTTGCCCACTCTACACTCCTTACTTTATGGTGTTTTATTGGACTTGAATTGGCAACAGCACCTGCAGGTTCAGTTGATAATCCAGCTAAAACTATACCAAAAGCTGTAGTGCTTGGCACAATTTGTGTTGCTGTTATATATTTTATCAATAATTTCGCGATTATGGGATTGATCAATGGCAATAATTTAGCAAATTCAAGAGCACCATATGTTGATGCGATAAAAATTATGTTTTCTGGTAATTGGCATTTGATTATTTCTGTAATTGCATTCATCTTTTGTGTTGGCAGTCTAAATGCCTGGGTTTTATCTAGTGGACAAGTTGCTTTTGGTCTTGCAGAAGATAGACTAATGCCAAAATTCTTTTCTAAAAGGAACAAGCATGGCTCTCCTTTTTTGGGAATAACAGTTAGTTCAATTGGAACTGCAATTTTACTAATTCTCACTTCAAACAACAATTTTGCCCAGCAGATTACGTCGATTATTGACTTTTCTGTAATTTCATTTTTGTTCGTTTATCTTGCGTGCTGTTTTGCCTTTCTAAAGGTTATTATACAGGAGAGGAGTTGTTATAAGCTTTTAATTGGTGGTATAGCAACAACCTTTTGTTGTTGGGTGATATTAGAAACCCCTGTAAGCACCCTGCTGATTTCGAGCCTGTTCACTGTAAGTGGCATGCCTATTTATTTATTTTGGTATCGTAAAACTTCTGTGCAACAAATTCAGTAATGAGAGATACCCTTTAAATGGTTGATATTTATGGGCCAAGATTTTTTTTCTCTTTATCTACTTGTTCAATATTACCATTCTCAAGTTTACTACCTACTTCTTCTGTGCGTTTATTATCTATGTAGATCTCATTTTTTGCTTTATTAGAAAGACCTATTTGCGATTGCAGTTTTTTATACTCTTCTTTTTCAGGCGTGAAAATTTTCACTAAAAATCTTCCTATTATTGGTATTGAACTTAAAAAATCTCTTAATCCAAAAGATTCTTGCTTCTTGTTTGAAAGATGCTGGTCTATCTTAGAAATTTTCACACCATACTTTTTATCATCAAAATTTATCGCTGGCTTGCTTTTTTTCGAAAGAACATTTTGAATCTCTAATCTATTGACTTTTTCAGGCTTTTGAAATTCAGATACTGCAGGTTTGACCTTAGTGTCATCATGTTTTTTACTCATTTCATTCTACCATGCAATATTACTAGTATCTTATAATTATAACTAAATTATGGTTAATTGCAAGGTAAAAATATTAAAGTAATTGTAAATTTTATCAGTAAAAATATAATATAGCTTTAAAGTCAGAGGTTTATCTATATGGGATATAAAATTGCTGTTATTGGAGCAACAGGAAGAGTAGGGCGTGAGGTATTAAGCACGCTTGCCGAGTTTCAAGACGAAGGAAAAATTTCAATAGATTCTGTTGTTGCTTTTGCATCGAAAAAATCAAAGGGAAAAAAGGTGAGTTTTGGTGACAAAGAGTTAACAGTTTTATGTCTTGAGGATTATGACTTCGTTGGAACTAATATAGCCATTTTCTGTGCAGAATCTCATGTTTCTCAGAGATACGTACCAATTGCAACTGAGGCTGGGTGCGTTGTGATAGATAACACTTCCTATTTTAGGATGAAAGAAGGCGTGCCACTAGTTATTCCAGAGATCAACAAAGATAAAATTACGGAATATAAAAACCATAACATAATATCTAATCCAAACTGTACTACAATACAAATGTTGCTGGCATTACATTTATTACACCAAAAAGCAAAAATAAAGAGAATCGTTGCTTCAACTTATCAATCAACTTCTGGTGTAGGTAAAGCAGCAATGGATGAGCTTTACAATCAGACAAAAAAAATCTTTATGAATGAAGCTAAAAAACCTGAAATATTTCCTAAGCAAATAGCATTTAATTGCATTCCTCATATAGGAGAGTTCATGGAAGATGGTTCTACAAAAGAGGAGTGGAAAATGCAAGAGGAGGCAAAAAAAATTTTAGAAGAGGATATAAAAGTAACTGCAACTTGTGTCCGAGTACCTGTTCTTGTTGGTCATGCTATAGCAGTAAATGTAGAATTTGATCAGCATATAACTGAAGAAGAAGCTCGTGAAATGCTCAGTGAAGACGATGGAGTTTTAGTGCAAGATAAGCGCGAAGATGGTGGATATATGACTCAGATTGATGTTGTGCAAGAGGATGCCGTATACATATCGCGTATTAGACAAGACGATACCGTTAAACACGGATTAAATATGTGGATAGTAGCTGATAATCTACGCAAAGGTGCAGCACTAAATATAGTGCAGATCTTGGAGATCTTGATCAAAGAGCATTTATAGCTCAATAACTTAAATCTATATTGACATGTCCCATTTTACGCTTGTCCCTAACCTCTTTTTTCCCATATATGGTTAAACTAGCTTTTTCATTGCTCAAATATTTGTGAGAATTATATATATCATTACCTATTATATTTTTTGTCATGCAAGGAAAGCGTAATACTACTTCCTGCATAGATAGCCCGCATATTATCCTAACTAGCTGCTCGAATTGACTAACGTTGCATGCATCCAAGCTCCAATGGCAAGAATTGTGGGGTCTTGGGGCCAGTTCATTAACTAGTAATTCATGATTTTGAGTGATGAAAAATTCAATAGCTAGAATTCCTACTACATCAAGCGCAGTTGCTATTTTCTCTGCAGTTTTTTGTACCTCTTGGGCTAATTTATTATCTATTTTAGCTGGTGCTATTGAAGTATTAAGTATTCCGTCAACGTGGTGATTCTCTGCTATAGGAAAAAAAGCTACTTTACCGTTTTTATCTCTTGCAACGACTATTGAAACCTCTTTCAGTAAATCAACACTTGCTTCAAGAATGTACTCTTTATTCCAATCGAAGGAAGCAAATTGCTTCAGTTCAGAATCATTTTCAATCACATATTGTCCTTTTCCATCATAACCCATTTCTGTTGTTTTTAGCCTCACTGGATAGCTAAAAGTTTCACTACTTTCTAGTAGCTGATTATAATTTTGTATACTTTTGTAATCAGCAGTTTTTATGCTTAAATCTCTAATAAAATCTTTCTCTCTCAGCCTATTTTGCGAAATGTGTAACGCCTTTTTGCCTGGATAAAAATCTGTATGCTGCGACACAATATCAATTGCACTACATGGAATATTTTCAGATTCAATAGTGACTAAATCCACACTCTGTGCAAAAGATTCAAGTGCCCTCTTATCACAGAAGTCTGCTATTGTTAAATCATCAGCAATAGAACAAGCTGGATCGTTTTTAGCACTGGCAAAAATATGCGTTTTGTGCCCAAGTTTTATTGCAGCGATAGCAGTCATTTTACCTAATTGCCCACTTCCTATTATTCCTATCACTTTTTTATCCAGTGGATCTGTTTTGTTCATCATGTAGATTAATATTTCCTAGTTAGAGTACGATAATATGCTTGGAAAATCTATGAAAAAAGTGTATAATTGAAGTGTGTTAAATTTTTATCATGAACACTTTACGATGACCATGAAATACACACTTATTACTAATTCTGTTGAAGTTACAGTTTTGCCAATTTATATTGAAGAGCAATCCATTCCTTATGAAAATTGTTACGTATGGATGTATAATGTTAAGATAAAAAACAAAAGCTCATCAACTATTCAATTATTAAGTCGCTATTGGCGAATAATAGATCATAAGGGTAAAATAAATGAAATTGCCGGAGTTGGTGTTATTGGAGAACAACCTGTAATAAAATCTGGAGAGGTATTCAAATATACAAGTGGAACATACTTAAATACACCATCAGGAATAATGCAGGGTAAATATGAATTTCTGAACGAAGAGAGCATAAAAACCTTTGATGTTATGGTACCATCCTTTTCTTTAGACAGTCCATACGTTAACACTAGGCCTCATTGATCGTCAAGATAGTGTATTTGTTCAAGTGCATCTGAAACCAATGCTTCTTGTTTTATCATTTGAGCTTCCATAATGTCATCCGAGTAGCTGATACTGAGATCCAACTAAGTTGATAAACACGAAAGCACTGACCATTTGCTTCTATAGTTGTCTTTTTTCGTCTATCTTATTTTGTTACTCTGCTGAACAGATGCAAAATAGTTTATTTTTGATTCTTATCATCAAGTGTGAATAAGATTATTGTAGAGGTTAAACCTATAATAACTATCATTAACGAAAATGGGGCAGCTTCTCTGTAACGCTCATCGCTGACAAGTTCATATACTCTAGTTGATATAGTTTCAAAATTAAATGGTCTGATAATTAGTGTTGCCGTGAGTTCTTTTACCGTATCCATAAACACGAGCAGAAATCCCGATAGTATGCTTTTCTTGATAAGGGGAATATGAATATTCAGGCACGTGGAAATAGGCCCATGACCCATAGTATATGCAGTCCATTCAATTTCATTTGGTGTTTTTTTGAGTCCCGACTCTATCGCCTTGAAAGATATAGCAAAAAAACGAAATAAATATGAGTAAACTAATGCGCCAATAGTTCCTACCAAGCTAATTTCTACAATATATTGAGTAATGAAAGAAGATATTCTGCTTAAAAACATTATTATGCTAATTGCAATAATTGCATTTGGAATTGCATATCCAAGAGAAATGAGACGTGCTATATTGCTTATTACCTTATTTTTACGTGCTGTATATCCAATAATTATTGCAATGCTGATCGAGATTAGCGCGGTAATAAATGATAAACTAATACTGTTTGTTATTATATTATAAAATCTTGCTTCGTATATGAAAAAGCCTTTCTCTATGCTCCAATATATAAGTGGAATCATTGGTAAAATAAAGCCTATTAATATCGGCAATACACACATAAGATAAGAAAAGATCAACGATATAGAACCGTTTATACTACGTTTATTGTGATAATCTGCATTAGTATTGATTGAAGAGTAAGATATTTCTCTTTTTTGTAGTTTTTTCTCGATAACTATTAGTGTTGCAACGAAAATCAGTTCTGCAACTGCCAAAACAGTAGTTGAATATTTGTCATGCAGTAAAAACCAAGTACGGTATATTCCTGTCGTGAAAGTATCGATAGCAAGAAACTGTGGTGTGCCGAAATCTGTAATTACTTCCATTAGTACCAAGGATAACCCAGCTATAATTGATGGACGTATGGAGGGTATGATGACAGAAAACAGGCTCTGTAATGAGGAGAACCCAAGTGTTGATGCAATAGTGACTGAGTTACTAACGCTCTTTAGACTTGAGCGGACCAACATATAAACGTATGGATATAGACTAAATCCCATTACTAATATTCCACCACCTAGGGATTTGATCTCGGGAAACCAATAGTTACCTTTGCTCAATTGAAAAGTATCTCTTAACAAGCTCTGAATTGGACCTGAAAACTCTAACGTGTTTACATAAACAAACGATACTATATATCCAGGAATTGATATCGGAAAGAATAAGGCAATCTCAAAAATTCTACTTCCGGGAAACGAAAAAAATGTAGTAAGCCAAGCTGGAATTACTCCAAATATAAAGGATATTAACCCTACTCCTACCATCAAAATCAACGTATTGAGTATATATTCAGGAAAAAGTCTACTAATTACCCATCCAGAGTTTGCTGATTCTGTAAATAGAATCGATATTAACGATAGTATAGGGCAGACAAATAATACACTTACTAAAAACAAGAATATATTTTTAAATACTCTCAGAAACATTAACTTGAATCTATATTTGATATTAAAATGTTATATGCAAAAACTAAAGATATCCAGTAATTAACAGCCGTCCTATTGAATATCTTCATAATTTTATATATTATGTTTTAAATCGATAAACTAATTAATTATGAGTTTTGTCATTGCAACTTTCTATCATTTTGTAAAACTCTCTAATTATTATGACATGAAAGACGAAATAAAAGTTGCATGCGACAATGTTGAATTAAAAGGCACTATACTTCTTGCAGAAGAGGGTATCAATGCAACCGTATCTGGAGAAAGGAGCGCAATTGATAAAATATTTGATTTTCTACGTTCTGATGACAGGCTGAAAGGTCTTACGTGGAAAGAGAGCTCGGCAGAATATCAACCATTTAGTAAGATGAAAGTAAGATGAAAGTAAGATTAAAAAGAGAAATTGTAAATCTTGGTGTAAGTAATCTCGATACTTTCGTTAGAGGTCAGTACGTTGATCCAGAATATTGGGATGATTTTATCTCTCAACCTAACGTTTTAGTAATAGACACACGAAATGAATACGAAGTAAAATTAGGCAAGTTTAAAAATGCAATCAATCCACACACTCAACGTTTTCGCGATTTTCCTCAGTGGGCAGAGTCATTTTCTGAGAGTAAAGACCTGAAAGTAGCTATGTACTGTACTGGTGGAATCAGATGTGAGAAATTTACAGCATATATGAAAAGCGTTGGATTTAAAGATGTTTACCATCTTAAAGGCGGTATTCTTTCCTATCTTGAAAAAACTGGTAATAAAAGTGGTAATTGGGAAGGCGAGTGTTTTGTTTTTGATGATAGAATTGCTGTTGATCACTCACTCGCCCCAAGTGATAAAATAAAATACATATTCTGCTCAAGTAAAGTTTCAACTGATGAGCTGAAATCAGTTCCACGTGGCCAAGTGGTTTGCTCTGATTGTAAATCTTTAAGTATTGAAAGAAATTCAGAATATAACACGAACCTTTAACAACTTATTGCTTCTTGCATATTTGTAACCTTAATTTTGTCAAGGCATTTACCTATGACATAGCCCGCTCCAGCTCCAAGTAATGCACCAACTATAGCAAATGCAATCAACACTACACCAGAAACGCCAATAAGAGTTAAAGTTTCTTGCCCTAAACAACATCCTGCAACTAGACCAGCAACTAAACCAATTCCTACACCTATGCATCTAGGTTTCATATTATTACCTCTTCTAGATTTTATGTTATGACTAGTATCATGATCTCCAAAACCAAATTCTTTGATATCTTTTCTTTCTTTTATAAAATCGATAAGCTTACATATTTCTTTGTTACTTGTGTCGTTACGCAAATCATATAAATTTATAATACCATCGTTTACATATTTTTCAAAACCCATTTTATTTTTCCATACTATTAGAATATGTTTTTATTACACTGAGCATCTTAAAAATTGGTAAATTTCCATACAAGAATAAGTAGATAATCTTACCACTATAGGTGAGACTAAAGCGCTATAAGATTAAATTCCTGAAAATGTTAGTAAGAAGAGCTTTTCCAAAAACAATAAAGTTAAGAGTTGAAGAGATAGTAAAAGAGCGACTTGCAGTTAATCCAATTGATTTTGGTGAATCGTTTTGTTACAAACTCAAAGGATACAGAAGACTGAGAACTGGCGATTATCGTATCATGTAAATGCTGCAAAGTATGAAGTAACCATTGTTTCAATAAAACACAGAAAAGACATTTACGAATCTGAGGCTCCATACTAATATCCTTCCAGTATTAATTTACTGTAACCTTTCCGGTTGATCCACTCCTATTCTTTGTAACGGTGATCTCTAATTCGTTATTAGAGCCTATTTTATAGTAGCTGTCTCTGTAGAGTAGTAAAATTATAGGGGATAGCCAAAAAAATGAGTTATTTTTGAGCTGAGCAAAGCCACCTAAGGTGAAGAGGAAGGAGGGCTGTATAGTGTATATTATTTGTTTTAACTTTCGTAAAAACTGTATTAAAAAGCAATCATACTATTAGTAGTACTCATATGTTAAAATTATGTTAATTTTAATTAAGGAGAATGTTATGTCAAAAAATACACAAAACTACCATACTTATCCTTTTACGAGTGAAAGTAAGATGCAAGAATCTACACAAAAATTATTTTCTTGGATAGACGAGCAACGAGTACTCCATAATCTCTGCCACAGAAAATGTGAAGAGACATTCTTGGTATGATCCTGCCGGGCGATCTATATGCAAGGCAAGATGTAATAATATATATAATCTAAGTTCTGAACCATTTGATCCACAAAAGACAATAAAGGAATCATCTTTGGATGAATACGATTACATGTCTATTTAACAAAAAAGTGTGAGGCTTCTTTATTTTTTCGTAAAATTTTCAATAAAGAATTATATTGATAGATTATGATAGGTTAAATATATACCAATATTAGCTTTTAGGGAGAAATGACACAGACGTATTGCAAGACATTATTAGGAATAGGGAAGGTATGCTGGCTACTGGATTGTATTTCTATGATAACAACTACTCTTCGTCATCAAAAGTCAAGAAGGCTCTGCAACTTGATGAACATCAACTCTATTCTTTTATTGACGTAGATGACTCTGAAAAATTGCGGAGCTGAAGTGCTAATGCTATATGGTTATTACGTTCAAGAACAAAACGGAAAATCCTATGTTATACTAGAAATAATGTGCGGAAAAGGGGGGATTCGAACCCCCGACATATTTTCATATGTGCACGCTTTCCAAGCGTGTGCTTTAGACCGCTCAGCCACCTTTCCATACTTATTCATAATATTAAAAATTATGCTGCTAAACAACTGGTATATATGGTTCGCCACGGAAATTTACAGTATTGTTAAACTTGTTTTTGCACGTTAAAAACGCTTTATCACAACCTGCAAGTATCAAATATTTATCTCCGGTAGAAATTTGATATGGAGGAGAAGCAAATAATGTAACTACTTTATTTTTGTATTCTTTAACTACAACTTCAAATGTTGCTGAACTAAAGAATTTTACCACTCCGTGCTTATAATATCCATCACTTTCGATTAAATTAGTGTCTTCAAATCTTCTTTCATCTATCACTTTAGTAATTGTGCTCATTCTACTAAACTTTTTAGCATCAGCTTTACATCTATCATCGCAAAATTGTGCCCTGCATACAGGAGAATATAGCTCTGTTATGCTTCTCTCAAGCTTTGTCGCAAGACCTCTAATTTCAGCGATAAACCTCCCACTATTTAATGTTACTTTACCAAAAGTTCCTGCATGCAAATTCATAATTCCCTGACTCAAATCTTTATAATTCACAAGAAATATTTCAATATTTGCAAAGTCATACCTTCCTGATAAAGCATCTTTTTCTTTAATATCAGCACTATTTAATATTCCTTCAATTTCTAGATTATCAGTTCTCAAATCGCTATTTAATATTATACTGCTGGCTATAAAACCGCTTGAAGATTTATAGAGTATATTATTGAGATTTAAATCTTCATCATAGTCAGTAAATCCCATTACTTCTCCACCTACAAGTGTTAATTTCCAGCAAGTAGCGATGATAAGTAATTCTCCAGCTAAATGACTTTTTAATTTGGTTTGCATAGGGGCCTCCTATAAATAATGGTAGAAAAGAAACGGTTGCTATGTTGACTAAACTCGCTTCTTCAGATCTCTATAAAAATTCTCATGTGGAGCAAGGGCAAGAAGTGTTAATTCATTATTTTGTTCATTATAAAAATAAGCTAACAAAGTAAGTTGATTAAAAATAGAGAATTTGTATACACGAACACCTGCAAGGTCACCTGACTTTAGTTCTCCGATACATGGATTATCTTTAATTTGCTTGATAGCTTCTTCAAGTTTAGGTAGTTGACTGTTATGCAGCTTTTTCATTGACTGCTTAAAAGTGTTGGTAAGAAGAACCTTCAAAATTTTGTAGATTTATACTCCTCAACATCACCTGATTTTGCATCTTCGATGCCTGAAAGGATTTCTTTAATGATGTTATAGCTTAGCTCAGGGTTATCTTCAACAACTTGACCAATTTTAGCCCAATGCTCAATTTGTTGTGGTACGGAACGATTTTGTAACATGGAATGAGATTGTACTATTTCCTCAAATTCTCCATCAAGATTTACTGTTATATCCATGATATTGTTACTTCTACTTTAAGCTATTATACCATATATTGGAAATTTTTTCAATATAAATAATTTTCATCTGGAAGTACACACCACATTAAATTGTGGTGTGTATTACTAAGACCAATTAGAAAGAAAACTTCACACCAGTAAGTAAAAGAACTCCTTGGTTAGAAGGTACATTAGCTTCATTTTTATCTTTTACTGCGCCTTTTTCATCAGTTCTAAAGTAATGAAGAGCTGCATAAGGAACAAACTTGCTCTTATTGCAAGAAGATAGATCATATTGAACACCAAGTGCAACATCATGAAGCATATCTCCATCATTGATTCTACTGCCAAAGTATGTCAAGCTTGTGTAGACATTTTCATATTGATAACCAGCCCCTGCAGTCCAATACATGGTATTGTTATCGAATTGAGCTAAGCCTGCAATTCTTTTATACTCTTCATTATCTTCGCTGTGAACATCCTTTTCAGGAATTTGTTTATAGCCATTACCACCATCTTTGATTTTAATATCCTTTGGTTGACCAGACTTGCCCAAATATGCAAAAGAGGCAGCAAATTTTACGGCTTGATCTTCATCAATCTTATAATCAGCGCTTGCACCTAAGTTAACACCCATCAGGTCATTGTACTCCACAAATTCCTTATAAAGATGCTTATCTTTATTTGGTTCTTTTGCCTTACCATACTCACCAACTACAGAAGTTTTAACTTTTATATTATGCTGACTAAAATCATATTCATACGATGTACCAGAACTTACTATATGCTCATAATCTGGTCCAACATGTCTTACATCATTCTCTTCTTTCACAATGAATAAATTATTATCATAGCGAGGTGAGTAGCTAAGACCAAATCTTGCGCCCATATAACTTGGTGAGTAGTAAGCAACTCTAAACGGCAATGTGGTCATAACCTCTTTGTTATACTTTCCTGCCATACGGAAGGAGAGTTTTTCGCTCTCGCTCGAGAAGCTTTCAGTATAAAGACGTGGTGTTACGTAAAATGGAAAGTTTGCAGCACTTCCTTCTAAATTCACTTTTCTAAACCAATCACTATCTGCAGCTCCGTCAACGGTTGCAACTCTTGTTGCATCAAGTCTCATCAGAGACTCAGGACCAAACTGATAGCCAAGTTTCAGATCACCATATTTTGAGTTCAAAAACAAATGTGCACTTCTACCTCTTGCAGCATTCACACCTTGTGATGCTCCTTTACCTTCAGTAACTGGAACATGAAATTGCACATTGGCGCCATAAACAAGTCCTAAGTCTTCATTTTTGTTTTCAGCTCTTAAGTGCAATATTGCATCTGAAATCATGCCCATGTTTTCGCTGTAATCACCAATATTTCCTATCCCTTTAGGAAATATTAGATTTGCTCCTTTTATACTATCTTCAGTATTATTAAAATAATCTGTATATTTTCCCGGCATAATATTATAATGCTCATAGCCACTTAGCCCATAGTTACCATAACCTTGAGAATCAATAACACCACCGAAAGTTATCCTTAAGCCATCCTTTCCTTGGTTAGTATCAATAATATCGACACCACCAACTGAAACAACAGGACTTGCCTTACCTTTTTCCTCTGTATTGCTATTAATAACTTTTACATCCTTTTTTATATCTTTAGCTTCAATTTTAGCATTCTTAGTTTTAGAACCCTTAATTTTTGACTTTTCTACATTAGAATTTTTAACTTTCAGGGCTTTCGCTTTTGAAGCTTCTATAAGTTTTGCTTTTTTCTCATTTGCTAGCCTAATTTCTTCTTTTTTCTTTTGTTCAGCTGCTAATTTTAGCTCTTCTTTTTTCTTCTTTTGTTCAGCTGCTAATTTTAACTCTTCTTTTTTCTTCTGTTCAGCTGCTAATCTTAGTTCTTCTTTTTTCTTAAGCTCTTCAGCTTTTTTCCTTGGATCAGCATTACATATCCTGTCCATTTTTTCTTTTAGTTTTTTATTTGACGTCTTCATCACTTCCATCTTTCCAGAAGCTTTGATTGACTCGTTACTCTCTTGCTTTTTTACTTCCTTTATACTCTCGTCAGAAAAGTCACCAGCAAAGCCACTGAAAGAACATAAAGTTAATAGAGAAACTAGAGCAGTTCTAGTATAAATAGATTTTTTCATGAAGTGCCCCCAAAAAATTTCAAAATCATAACATAAATAGTATAAAAATGTTGAAAATTCAACTTAAAGCAACCTTATAGCGAAAATAAAAGTAAAATGCAATACTTTAAAAGCAACTTTCTTAATATGCTCAACTTGTATATTAACCAAAATTTAGCACAGAGGTTTGCTTGTTAGTGTATTATAACTCTATACTTATTCTATTTCTACGGAAGTAAAATTTACTCAAGTGAAAGTACACAAAGGTTAAAATATTAATATAACTATTGACAATAATATTTAGTTTATATTATAATTAGTGAGTTATTGTTTTATTTTTAATAATCAAGGTATTTATGGATTTTAGTTTTTTACGAAATTGGTTTAGCACTACAGGTGCTGCTACAGACTCAGAGCCAGATAATACTGAACAGCCAGACTCTATTTCAGTAGATGATGGCAAATACGAGATGAAAGAATATGACGATGAATTTGAGATCATTGAAGATTATGAATTTATAAATCGTGCTGATCCAAATGAGCCATGTTCTTTACCTTCTGACTATAAAACAGATGAAAGTATTATAAAAATTGCAGGATTTGATAGAGAGAAATTATTAGAAATGGGTAATTTCTGCAAGATAAGCTATGGCGATGATGATGGTAAATTAAGTAAAAAAAGATGTAACAACCTAGCTCAAAGAGTATACAAAACTGAATTTGAAATTGTAGAAGATTTTGAAATTGTTCCATCTACTGAAAAAATGTATAAAACTAGAGCTGAACTTATCAGCGAAGGTTATGAAATTACTCCATTTGGTAATAGCTTTGAAAAAGATGCTGGTCATGTTTTTATAAAAGGTAAAGAAATAACAATAGCTTACCATGGTACTCGTTTGAGCCATGGTGTAAACGATGGAATCACTGATATAAATGTAGTTTTTACTACTTCAGAACTTTTACCTAACGGTGGAAGAATGCATAGAGGATTTTATAATTCATTTGTGGATTCATGGCCTAATCTTTATGGCATTTTGAAATCTCATGCTGAAAAACAGGGATCAGAAGTCAAAGATCTTAAAATTAATCTCACAGGTCACAGTATGGGAGGAGCTATTGCTAAGATAGCTGCTTTATCCCTCAATAAAACAGAAGGAGCTGAAGATGTTCATGTTGCAACTTTTGGTGATCCACGAGTTTTTGATCTTACTGCTAGTGAATTTTATAATGATGTTCTTCAAGAAAAAACCATTAGAGTAACTCAACATAGACAAGACCCAGTACCAGCGATATCACCTGGTATTTGTGGTTATGCTCATGTAGGTGCACAATTGAGAATATCAGCACCTGAAAGATGTTTTGTTCATCAAGTAGATGGTTATCATGAAGCCATTAAAATAATGGATGAAAATGACTTCCAGTCAAACAATAATGTTTCTCTCTTTTACTACCCTTCGAGAATATTAAGTCGAATTAACTGTGCAGTTTTAGGTAATGCTCAATATTATGCTGCTAATTTAGGTGATTATATTCTTGGTAGGCAAAATTTTTTCGAGAAAGTAAAAAAGGAATACCAAGATAAAAATTTAGAAAATTTTTCTAAGTTTGAACAAGCAGAAGTTAAGCAGATGGCATATCAAAATGTCTTTTCTACTACAAGGAGTTTATAACTACTATATGGAGCAATCATTAGATTGCTCCATAGCATCTGTTCATTTACATTCAATATAAAAATTTTCACCAGAAGTTATTTTCCATTCTTCTTTAAATTTCTTTAGGTGTTCTTTTTTTTCGCATTCCAAAAGCAGTTCTTCTATGCTCTTATTATAGCTTTCTGTAGTAATTCTTCCTTGATGATGCATGAATCTCAAGTAAATTAAATAAGTGTTAATCACATCTGTTTCACAATAATCGCGAATCTCTTGTATTTTGCCACTATCATATAAGCCCATAACTTGTGAACCATCAACTCCAATCTTGCCGGGAAGATTAAATGCTGCGCAAACTTCGTTCATCTTCATTCTTGCAGAAGCTCCAAAATCAGAGAGAGATTCAAGCAAATCACAATGCCAATCACTACTGTACCTCTGATTGTAACTATTCCACTTATCGCCAGCTTTGTGAAAATATTCTGCTTGAATGTCATGAACCATAGCACGGTACTTCAGTACCGGTATATCAAAAGTGCGTCCATTGAACGAAACTAGTCTTGGCTTTTTCTCTGATATGTAGTTAAAAAATCCCTTTACTAGCTCTTTTTCATTGGAGTTTACTGTGCCTCCAGATCTTATTTCTTGTAGTGTGAACATTTCATAACCGCTCTGGCGTGTTATATTACAAAGTAAAAAACTAATGACTACAACAAGGTGGAAGGGCTGACGCAGAAAAGAGTTTTGCCCGTTTGTTATTTCAAGATGATATTTTGTTAATGCGTCCCTCTTTTCTTCTACACTGCTATCATCACTAATATTTAGTAAATTCTTACAGGAATTTACATCTGGTATAGTTTCAATATCAAATACCAACAAAGAATTAAGCATTACTTATATATTCCTCAGGGCGATCAGTCCAAGGTCGCACTTTTACGAACAAAAAGAGATGAACTTTGCACTCAAATAACTTTTCCAATTCTGTACGCGCCTCGATATTAATTTTTTTTATGCTACTGCCGTCTTTTCCTAGCACTATTTTCTTATGATTATCTTTCAATACAAATATGATCTGTTTTATGACTAAACTCTTATCTTTTTTTTCCTTAAATTGTTCAGTTATAACAGCTGTAGAGTATGGCAATTCTTCACGTAGGTTCAAGAATAACTTCTCTCTTGTAATTTCTGCTGATAAAAAATCAGCTGAGGAATCGGTTACTTGATCTTCTTCATAGAACCAAGGGCTTATCGGTGCAATTTCAGATAAGTAATTCATCAAATTAGAAAGTCCATCATTCTTCAGTGCCGATATCGTAAAAATTTTTTCAAACTTATAAAGCAAATTTAGGTGCTCATGTGCCATCTTGAGCTCTGATTTCTTTACTAAATCAGTTTTATTGATAACCAAAATGCATCTGCCTTTTGTGCGCTCCAGTCGTGCAAATATCGTTTTTATTCTTTCTATATTTTTTAGGTAATTGTTTACATCAACAAGCAACAAAGTAATGTCACTATCCTTAACTGCTCCCCATGCAGATTTGACTAAAGCTTTTTCAAGATTTGTTTCTGCTGAAAACACTCCTGGAGAGTCAGTAAAAACAATTTGCGCATTGTTGCATATAGCAACACCCCTTACCTGCGTCCTTGTTGTCTGCACTTTAGGGGTGACAATTGCAATTTTCTTGCCTACGATACTGTTAATTAGCGTTGACTTTCCAGCATTTGGCAAACCAGCTATCGTTACAAATAAGCACTTTTCTTCTTTCACAAAGAAAATTATAAAGAAAACCGAATGCTAACGTCAATTGATTATTATATAACTTGCTCTTTCTCTTCCCCTTTTGAAGAAAAACATTCAACTACAGGTGATATAATATACTCATTCACTTTTTTAGCTATTGGTTCAATAATATAAGCTATTGCACTTAACCCTGCGATTACTGATATGGGTGCTATCAACCCACCTGCTAAAGCTGCCGATCCCATTCCAAGCATTGCACCAGGGAAAATAGCCATTGCAGCTGCAGCAAGACCAACTCCAATTGCAGTACCTACAGCACAAAAACAAGCAGTCTGAAAAAAGACTTCTTTGGAGAGTCCTCTATTAGAGATTATCCGACATGCAAGTAAGGCTGCCGGAATCGCAGCAACAATTCCACCCATTACTAAAGGTGATAGAGCTGTAAAACTGAGTCCTAAACCTGTAAGTGCTCCTATTGTTGTAGCTATACCTAATCTAAATAACATTCTTTTAGTATCATTGTCCATATAACCCTCTTAAATAATAATTTTCTAAAAAGCTTTTAGCTACTTTAAGCATGGCTGAACTAGTTGAATAAGTGAAGCAATTTTTTTATGTTAAAAGAAGAGCGGGAGAAGGGGTTCGAACCCTCGACCTCAACCTTGGCAAGGTTGCGCTCTACCAACTGAGCCACTCCCGCAATGAAAATTTACTTATTCTTATTATAGGTGCATATCATAATTTGTAAACCCTACATACATGAAAATCATGAGAGCACGTTTTCTATGATCTTTTCGTATACTTAAAACTCATTTTTGATTATTGTATGTGTTATAAAACATATTAAATTTATGAGAATATTTATATATAAAGACGATCTGCCAGCCAGTGCAATACCGAATGATATAAAATCTATAGCTGTTGATACAGAGGCAATGGGTCTACTTCATAGCAGAGATAGATTATGCCTTGTTCAGCTCTCTTTCAATGATGGCAACGCTCACTTAGTTCAATTCAAAAACGATTATACAGCTCCAAATTTGAGAAAAATATTAGAGGATAAAAATATAACCAAAATATTTCACTTTGCGCGGTTTGATGTAAGCATAATACATTATTATTTAAAAACTTGGGCACTGCCTTGCTATTGCACGAAAATAGCCTCACGTTTAGTTCGCACTTATACAGATAGTCATAGCTTAAAAGAGTTGTGCTTAGAACTACTTGATATAAAATTAAATAAGCAACAACAATCTTCTGATTGGGGAAATGAAAATTTAACAGACAAGCAAAAAAGTTATGCTGCATCTGATGTTTTATATCTTCATAGAATAAAGGAAAAGCTAGATTTAATGCTAGAACGTGAAAATAGAAAAGAATTAGCCGAAAAGTGCTTTGAGTTTCTTCTTACTCGTATTGAGCTAGATTCAATGGGTTGGGGGAATGTAGATATCTTTAATCATCAGATATAATCACTTCACTTGAATCCAAAAAAATTTAGTTGATCAGCTGTTAATTGATACGCTATATTTATAAAAATTTAGGTATTTTATGAGTGATGATATTAAAGCGGTAAATGATCAAAATTTCGAATCTGAAGTTGCTAACCACAAAGGATTTGTGCTGGTAGATTTTTGGGCAGAATGGTGTGGACCATGCAAAAGTCTGATGCCACGTATCGAGCAATTGGCTGAGGATAGAAAAGGCAAGATCAAGATCTGCAAGTTCGACATAGATGGAGAAACTGAGGTGCCAAGTAAGTATGGAGTTCAATCTATACCTACTTTAATCATATTTCAAGATGGTAAGGAAATTGCACGCAAAATTGGCGCAATAAATGATTTACACAGTTGGGTTGATAGTGAAATAAGCGAGTAGACAAATTTCCTTTTGCGTGTATTATAGGTGTTGATAAAAGGGATTGTAGCTCAGTCGGTTAGAGCAGTTCGCTCATAACGAATTGGTCGTAGGTTCGAGTCCTACCAATCCCACCACTATTGATACAATTGCAAGGCCTACCCTCTTACGTAAAATTTTTGCCTTGTTATAGTACGTGGTTGTTAGTGTTTGAAAACTCCATGATATTAGATTCCTTGCATAACTGGAATTCAAAAGTTCCAGCGCGGTTTTCTTATTGGATCCCAGCTGGGATGACGCCTGGTTATGAAAGAAATCTATTGTCAAAAAATTACTTCCGCGTATTTTCAATCTAATTATAATTAAAGTTAGAGATATTTTAAGAGCTCAAAAATTTATCTTTGTCTGCAGACTTTCAATTAACTTTTCAATAAAAAACGTAGCGTATCTTTTTCAGCGTATATACACGTCTGTCATATATGCGCTGCATTTTTTTCTAATCTTTTTATACAGGAGGATTTTATGTTCAGAATTCCAGATATTTGACCTTTACCTTAGCTAATAAAAACCAACTGGCGCCTTTGGTTTTTATAAAGAAAATCTAGGAAATAACCAAAAACTGTTTCCAGGCATAAATTTGCCATGTATACCTAAAAAGTAATGATATTAGCATAATGTTCATATTTGTATGCTAATATTAATAGCATTTAAATTGAAGAATATTATGGAACAACAAGCATCAAACAAAGAGAAAGGGATTGAATTTAGATATAATCAATGTAAGCAGAAATGCCATTCCTACAAAGCAAAACGGACAGACCAAAAATGCCTAGATAAATGCTATGAGAAGTACGTTTCTAAACTTTATCCACAAATTAGTGAGAAATTATTAGCTAGTGAAAACAATCTCTATGATGAAAGCACAAAATTATCACTTATGGCAGATACTCTAGATGCAATGTTTTTTTAATCACAAAAGAAACACTTATTTCAATATTTGCAGAGATGTTAGCTTTTTAGATATACTCTGACTTATTGAATAATTCTTTAAATTGGTAAAATACTGTTTCTTTTCCTCTATTTCTTTTTCACTATTCTTTTCAAATATCACTTCTGTTTTTATCTCCTGATTGAGCGAGCCCTTCTTTTTGAAGTAATCATCTGTGAATTCTAAAAAGAGTGAAGTTAGCTCAGGAAGAGTGTATTTGTGTTCACTTGATGAGCACAATTCTGTAATCGGAGAAAAGTGAATATCATCTGCCTTAATAGGTAGTAACGATAGAAACTTATTCCAGCATTTTCTCATTATTCCAACTTCAGGTTCAAGGTTTTTTATTTTAGCTAAGTTGGCATGTTCCATGAAAAACTCTTTGTATTGCTCAAAACCTTCAAAAGTTTCTTTTTTTTGGTAGTTTTTTTTCCTATGACTTTTTTCTATATCAGAAATTTTAGTACCTATATTTGCCTGCTTACTAATAAAGCCATCGTTCTCTAGATTAAAACAAATTGTGTATGGAGTAATATCGTTTACTATTGTATGTGGCTTAAAGTGCCAACCAAAGCATTTGAGTATGAATTTTATTATAGGAGGAAATAGCCATTTAGGTTTTGATATGTGTAGTAATTTCACTACAAGTTTTTTGAATGAGCTAAAGGATTTATTGATAATGCATCTTAAATGAATATTGTCATCTTTTTTAAACTTTTTATAAACCTCCGCAGCTATTGGTCCTCCAGCACAGCTTCCATACAGTACTATATTGTCTGGGTGAATGCCTTGCTTTAGAAGATCTGAAATGACTTCAATTCCTGCATTTACTCGATTTCGACCGTTTAAAGAATGGCCTTTGCTTTTTCCAGAACCAGGAAAATTAATAAGGTGAACATCCATACCTGCTTCAGCTGCCCAATTCCATTCACTTTTGTCTTCATCTGGCTCTTTTTCAAAAGTATATGTAAGCCCTGGAAAGTAAACTATATGCTTTTTCTTTCTGCTATCTGCACTGCTCTTCGAGTTTGACATCACTATCTTTTGAATTCGCATTCCATTTTGAACTTCTACGAACTCTTCCCTAGTTTTTATTGTGTTTTCTTCTGTTACCTTCATTTTGCGTTTTTCACTACACTGATCTAATAATACATGGAACTTTTAAAAAAATCAATTTTTACTAAAAAATTAACCAATAACGCATCTATCTTTATATGTATTGGAATTAAAGTAGTAGTGAGAAATGCCTCTTGACATTTGATAAACCTAAACGTAGCCTAAAACAATTTAGTGTTTATTTATGACATTTGTTCAATCACTTAATAATCAATTAGATAGTTTTCACTTATTAAAACACCCATTTTACGAGTCATGGAATGAAGGTAGCTTAAGCCTGCAGGCTCTGCAAACCTATGCTAAGGAATATTATCACCATGTTGCTGCTTTTCCTCGTTATATCAGCGGTATACATTCCTTGTGTCCGAATTTGAAAATGCGGCAAGTTTTACTTGGTAATTTAATAGAGGAAGAACAAGGTGACGAGAATCACCCAGAATTATGGCAGCGTTTTGCTGAAGGACTGGGAGTAGCACGTTCAGAGCTTTGTGAAAATGCACAAATTAAGGAGACACGAGAATTAGTTGATGGTTATTTTGACATTGTAAAATCAGATTTTGCAGCAGGTCTTGGAGCTCTGTACGCTTATGAACGTCAAACTCCAGAGGTTTCTAAATCTAAAATTGAGGGTCTGAAAAAACACTATTCAATAAACGACGAACGTCCTCTCAAATTTTTTACCGTTCATATGGAAGCTGATGAGTGGCATTCTGAAGAATGTGCAAACCTTATTGCAGATTTAAGCGAAGAAGAGCAAGAGAAAGTCATGCAAGGCGCTAAAAAAGGAGCAAAACTCTTATGGGGTTTTCTTGATGGCATGATGAATGTTGATGTTTGTCATTAATTATAAGTAGATACTAAATTCAGTGGTAGCATGTAATCTTCTTATATCTGATTTACGGCTTTGGGTTCATTTGGGATGTAGTGCAGAAGAGAAGTTTTCTCCCCAATTGGTGAGTATTGATGTTGATTTCACTTTTAAATCTCCTCCTTCAGGGCTTACAACTGATCAACTTAAAGATACTATCTGCTATTTGGAAGTAGTGCAAAATATTCAATCTCTTGTTCAGGGCAAGCAATTTAATTTAATCGAGCATTTAACTCATGATATATACAGGATGATTAACGACCTTTTTATGCAAAAAGAGCATTCTGTCAGGGTGACTACTCACAAAATCGCACCACCAGTTCCTGGTGTGCATGGGGGCGTTTTTTTTACTTACTGTAATGAATTGCAAGAATGATCTATATTTCTATTGGATCAAATATAGGTAATCGCCTTTCCCATTTACAAAGAGCTACTGAGTTACTAAAGAAGCGCTATTTAAAAGACTTAAAGTCTTCGATCATTCTAGAAACTAAGGCTATTTTACCAAATGGTGCTCCACCTGATTGGAACAAGCCATTTCTCAACATGATTGTCTATGGAAGTTGTTCTTCTTCTCCTGAGGAGCTACTAAAAGGCTTAAAACAAATCGAATGTGACATTGGTCGTCCACAGACTCATGAAAAATGGGCACCTCGTGTTATTGATTTAGATATTTTGTTATTGGATGACTTAACGCTTGATACGCCTGACCTTAAAATTCCTCACCCAGAATTAGTAAATAGACCATTTTTGCTCCACTTGATGGCAATGGTTAACAAAACCTTTGCTTTCAATGTTCAAGACTGTTTTTCAAAGAGTTTTACGCTTTCACCAAAGCTTATGGGTATCGTCAATATTACCCCTGATTCATTTTCAGATGGTGGTCTTTATTATGATGCGAATCGAGCAACCAAGCAGGCATTGCAGCTGGTATCAGATGGTGCAAGCATAGTTGATCTTGGAGCTCAATCAACAAGGCCTGGAGCTTCAATAAAGACGCCAGAGGAAGAGTATGAACGTCTAAAACCAGTACTTGATAATCTTAGCGACTATATGAAAAATGGTGATATTGAAGTCAGCATTGATAGTTTTTGGCCAGACGTTATTTTAAACGTTTTGAAGCACTACAACATTGCCTGGGTAAATGATCAGAAGGGAGATCTGAATGATCATACTCTAAAAGCGATTGCTAGTAGTGGGTGTAGTGTCGTTATTATGCATTCACTTTCGATACCACCACATAAGGACAATATTATTCCACATGATATTGACCCAATTGATATCATAAATAATTGGGCAGAGGAGAGCATTAATAGGTTACTTGCCCTTGGTTTTGATGAAAGTTCAATAATTATTGATCCTGGTATTGGTTTTGGCAAATCTATGTATCAGAATATTCAGATTTTACGCAGTATAGAAACTTTACAAAATTTTGGCTGCAAGGTTTTAGTTGGCCATTCCAGAAAGTCATTTATTTCCTCTTTTTCCATAGAATCTCCCTCTAATAGAGATTTAGAAACAATTGCTACATCTGCTATACTGCAAAATAAGGTTGATTTCCTTAGAGTGCATAATGTACGCGACCACATGAGATTTTTTGTAGCCCAAGCTGTCTTAAAGGGATGAAGATTATTGGAATTATGGCTGTTGACCCTAATGGGGTAATTGGAATAAATAATGATTTGCCCTGGCGTTATCCAAGTGAGTTTAAACATTTTTGTCAAGTAACCGACAAGCAAGTTATTGTGATGGGAAGAAAGACATTTGAAACCGTGCCTCAGAGCATACTAAAGAATCGTACACCTATTGTTTTCTCCCGTAACAAGTGTTTTAATAGAGGCCCAAAATGTACTGTTATCTCTTCCATGCAAGAATTTCTGTCAATTCAAAGTAGTTCTCAAGTCTTTGTGATTGGTGGGGCACAAATAGCACACCTTTTTTTAGAGCATAACCTAATCTCAGAATTTATTATGACTGAAATGCATAAAACTTATAAAGGTGATACGTATTTCAATTTAGCACTCCTTGATCAGTGGAATAAAACTATTCTCACTAAAACTAAAGACTATACTATATGCAATTGTGTCCGTTCGGCAGAATAGTAAAATTATTAGCATAAAAGTAATCAATGTTTCTAATGAAAGCTGGATTCCAGTGTCAGCTACTTGGATAACATTCCGCTATGTCATTCCAGCACTTGATGCTGGAATCTAGATGAAAAATGGATCCCAGTGTCTAGGCACTGGGATGACAAGAGGAGAGCTACTAAATGACATCTTCAATTTCTGTGTGTCAAGCACTGAAGAAGTCTCTTCTATTTTCTCTTGATGAATAAATCTAAGTGCAGTATAGTGAAGTGCATTTATGTAGCGATTAATGAGCAATTTAGTTTTAGTCTATATAACTTTTTCAAACTTGAAAGAGGCTAAGGCTATTTCTGAAGAATTGTTAAATGAGAAGTTAATTGTGTGTGTAAATATATTTCCTGAGGTAAATTCTTTGTATCTATGGGAAGGTAAAATTAATAGTAATTGTGAAGTGGTGACAATTATGAAGAGTAGGAATGATCAGGCTGATAAGATTGTAGAAAAAATCGAGGCAATGCATTCTTATGATCAACCAGCCGTTGTGATAATACCCATAGGAAAAGCGAATAAATCTTTTACTAATTGGGTTAATAATGTTATTGATATAAACAATATTGGGGTGTAGCCAAGTGGTAAGGCAGCGGTTTTTGATACCGCCACGCGAAGGTTCGAATCCTTCCACCCCAGCTTTATTGAAGTGTGCGTGAAATGATATCACTTTTTTATAAATTAAGGTTATTTAATTACATACTGGGCAGTTTGAAAGATATAGTTGTTAAGCTATTTCTTTTCACTCTGTATCTTTATACATCGAGCATTATGCTCATGTTTCTCACCAGTGGCTTTTGGTATGCTGTAGAATTTAGCTCTTTCAAAAATGCATTTTACCATTTATATCAATATTTAAAATGGTATTATGAAAATAGAGATGATTTGGGTTATGGAGTTTCTATTAGAATATTAGTAGCGTTTCTTACTCCGCATTTTCTCTACAAATTATTTTCTGGCACAGGCTGGAAGTCTTTTTTCAAGGAGAAGATAGTTCAGATACTCAGCACAAGAAGAAAAATGAGTAATAAACCAAATGGTAGTAGTTATGGTTGTAGTAATAAGAACAGTTACGGTAACAATAATCTTCAAGAGGCAGAACGGAAAGTGAATATGATAAAGCAGCTATTAATCCAAGATATAGATGAAGCTATAGAAAAAAGATTAAATGATATTTTTCTTGGTGAGAGGGGTAAACCTCATTAAAAGGGCTTTATCTTTTTTAAAATTGGCTGTATTTTGTTTTTTACGTATATCGGGTCGCAGTCAGCCAGTATACATGTTTCAACAAAATCTTGACTAAAGTCTGACAGCCAGGAAATTGCTTTACGTTTCTCTACCAAGCTTTCTGTTTTTTTACAGTTACTTGCTGCATCAATCGTTGACTGTGATATCACTGATTGCCACAGTATGAAGTACCTTTGTATATCATCTAAAGTGCTATTTGCTTCGTGATGGTGAAAAAATTCTTTGAAATTGAAGTTATTTGACATTATGTACCTCTTTAAGTTGAAAATTAGAATTTGAAGTAGTGCGAACGTTATCTTGCTGAAGCGGTCATGCAAGCCTTTATGACAGTCAGACCGGGTTTTGTATGAGCTATAAATGTTTAAGAAATTCTCAGAAGCATCTGGGTAGGTAGAGCCGGGTAGCAAAATAAGGTAGACGAGAAAAGACAACTATAGAAAAAAATGATCAATGCGCGACACTGGAAAATTCATCACAAACAAGACAACATTTTCGATCAAAAATCAGTGTCTGAGCACTGGCATTATAAAGGAACCTATGTCAGCTACTTGCATGACACCGATTTCTCTCTTATACTTTTTTTGTCTATCTTATTTTGCCACTCTGCTGAACAGATACCATATAATTTTCGCTAATAAGCTTTTTACTGAGTTTTTGTTATTGAGCTTGCACAGATCAAAGACAAGTTTTGAGTCAAAAATACCCTTAATATTATAATAAGGGGTTGGTAAAATGTGTCTAGTAAGTTTTCTTCTCTATCCAACTGCACCTCAAGCTAATAATGGACCATCAGGCGTATTACCAATTACATTGATCTGGTTTAATATTTTATTAGTGGGGTAAAAATAATTTTTTATAAACTCCTTATATATAGCTGTTAATTTATGTATATCGTCTACTGATACGCATTCATTTACCTGATGTGCGGTTTTGTTGATCGTACCAAATTCAATTACTGGACAAATATCCTTAATAAACGCAGCATCAGATGTGCCACCATTTGTACTCAGCACAGCATCAATACCAGTAATTTTATTTATCGCATCAAGCATAATATCAGTATTTCTATCAGGAGTAGAGAGAAAAACGTCCCTGCTGCTCTGCATAGAAAGTTTATAATCGTTAGTCACATTGGCGCATATTGCATCAATCATCTTATATAAAACGTCCGGTGTTTGTGTATTGTTATATCGAATATTGAAACCTGCTGCTATTGAACTAGGTATTAGATTATTAGTATTATTTCCAACGTCGATAGTAGTAATTTCGCAATGTGAAGGCTGAAAATATTTATTACCAGTATCAAAAGTGGTATCTTTTATCTTACTTAATATCGATATCATTTTATATATTGGGTTATCCGCTAGGTCTGGGTAGGCAACGTGCCCTTGTTTACCATGGCAAATCAATTTAAATGTTGCAGAACCTCTTCTACCTATTTTTATGGTATCACCTAATTTCTCATTACTCGTTGGTTCTCCAACTATACAAAAATCTATCTTTTTTTGCTTGCTTTTCATCCATTCCAAAACGGCCTTTGTTCCATGTTCTTCCGTGCTTTCTTCAGCGCTGGTAATCAGTGCACTGATTGAACCACTAAATCGAAACTTCTCTGCAACGAAATCTACCATTGCAGAAATAAATGCAGCTACTCCGCCTTTCATATCAGCTGCTCCTCTTCCATATAGCATTCCATCTCTAACTTCTGGCTTAAATGGATCAGATATCCAATCTTTTAACTCACCTGGTGGTACAACATCAACATGTCCAGCAAAACACAAGTTTGGTACTCCATTTATATATTTCGCATAAAGATTTTTAACTTTATCACCAAACTCCAAAATCTCGCATTCAAAACCACTTTTCTTGAGAATGGCTGCTATATGCTCTATTGCTCCATCGTCTTTTGGTGTTATACTTTTAAAAGAAATTAATTTCTTAGTTAGTTCTACAGGGTCAATCTTCATATCAATCTTGAAATACTAACATTACCGTATTGTAAACATTCTATGCGATATTTAAAACAAATATTACAGCACACAGAACAAGTTCTTATTAGGGAAGTAAAAGTACTTGCTGATAATATCTATGAAATATGTAGACAATACGGAAATGACATTTTTCTGATTGCAGATGAAAATACAGCAAAACTTTTAAACAAAAACATACTTAATAAAGTTTCTCATTTAATTATTCCAGCCACACCTATCATTCCAGAGCGTGACACTGGAATCTATGATGGATCGCAGTGTCACGCTACTTGGATGACACCAAATAGACTGAACAGCGCTGCTTCCCTCCAAGCTGTAAACCTAGTTAGAAATAAAGCAAAAGATAGTGACTTAATGGTTGCATTTGGTAGTGGCACTGTTAATGATATCTGCAAATATGCAAGCTACCTCGAGAAAAAAGATTATATATCGTTCCCAACAGCCGCTTCCATGAATGGATATAGCTCTGCAAACGCTTCAATATTAGTTGATGGATATAAAAAATCGTTCGGAGCACATCTTCCAAAGGCAATATACATTGATACCGATATAATTGCCAATGCACCACCACGTCTCACATTAAGTGGATTTGCAGATTTCATCTGCCGTTCAACAGTACAAGCCGATTGGCTATTATCTCATCTATTACTTGGCACAGAATATAATGAACTCCCCTTTAAACTTGTTCGCAATCTGGAGGAAATTTTGCTCAGAGAACACCTGGCACTTGCTAAAAAAGATAAAAAAGTAGTTTTATTACTTATGGAAGCCTTATTGATTTCAGGACTCGGAATGGTGATGTCAAAAGGCAGTTACTCTGCAAGTCAAGGAGAACATATGATAGCTCATGCAATTGAGATGGTAACACAGGATTATTCCTCCTCGTTACATGGGGAAAAAATTGCTGTGACAACGATTACCATGGCTAACTTGCAAGAGGAGATATTGTCAATACAAAACCCGATTACCAAACCGATCACTTTAGATGTAAAACATATAACTCAGTGCTTTGGTAATACCGAATTTATAAAAATTCTAAAGCAGAAGCAAATGATGCAGCAAAAAATTCAAGAGATTATTTGCAAAGAATGGAGTAATATTTCTAGTTTAATTAAGCAAAATTTACTATCTGCAAAACACCTGCAGAAAGTATTTGAAGATCTATCAATTCCCTACTTACCGGAGCATCTTAATTGGAACAAAGAGCAATATTGCAAGGTAGTCAATCTTACATTTGTAACAAGAGATAGATTCACCTTTCTTGACCTAGCTGGTTGTATAGAAAAAAGTTAGATTTTGTGTATTCGTTCAGTAGGGTAGCAAAATAAGATAGACAAAAACACAGTAACAAATGGTGTCATGCAAGTAGCTATCCAGCCTTTCTTAACAACAAAAACTTAGCATGACTTTTGTGCTCAAAAAACTTCTGGATTCCAGCATCAAGTGCTGGAATGACATGGTGAAATATTATTCAAGTAGCCTCTGTCTCAGTGCCTATTCGGTGTCATTCAAGTCAACTCTTTTCTTGTCATTCCAGTGCCTAGACACTGGGATCCAGAAAACTTCACTTTAAATGAGTGCATGAGATTGTCTTTATATAGATGCCAGTGTCAGCTACTCGGATGAAATTCATTTAGTTGTCTTTTCTCATCTACCTTACCACTTTCTTGAACGGATACCATTAGCCATTCCCCTGAATAGATACAACAAATGTTGTATCTTTATCACTTCACATACATTATTCCATATACTATATGAACAACTGAAAAAAAACTTCAGTTAATTGACAATGAATCACGTTATTTTGTCAAATGCGCTGCTATCGCCAAACCATAGCTTAGCTTGAGTGGCTGAGGAGGGATTTGAACCCCCGACCAAGAGATTATGATCCTCCTGCTCTACCACTGAGCTACTCAGCCTCATTAAAAACCTTGCTATATATATGATCTATATGTTTCGTGTAATACTTCAAATCAAACAAAGATTCAAGTTTTTTAGAGTTAATAACTTCAAGTAAGAATTTATCTTGTTTCAGTTCGGCCAGAAAATCACTATTGTTTTGTTTCACTTTCATTGCATTGCTCTGAACAATTTTATACGCCTCTTCCCTCGCCAAACCACTATTTACCAACTCGAGTAATACTCGTTGTGAAAAAACCAAGCCTTTTGAAGAATTTAAGTTCTTTTCAATATTTTCCTTATTGATCACCAATTTATCTATCAAATCTGTTAATCGTACTAAAGCAAAATCCATTGCTATACAAGCATCAGGAGCAATGCACCTTTCCACAGACGAGTGCGATATATCTCGTTCGTGCCATAATGCAACATTTTCTAATGCAGGAAAAACATAGCTGCGTATTAAGCGTGAAAGCCCAGTCAAATTCTCACTTAAAATAGGATTACACTTATGCGGCATAGCAGAACTTCCCTTCTGACCAGTGGAAAAATACTCAGAAATTTCTCCAACTTCAGTTCTTTGCAAGTGACGTATTTCAACGGCAATATTCTCTATTGAACTTGCAATCACTCCTAAAACTGAAAAGAATATTGCGTGTCTATCACGAGGAATGACTTGAGACGATATGGTTTCAGGTATAAGTCCCATTTCTTTCGCTACATACTCTTCAACAAACGGATCAACATTTGAAAAATTACCTACTGCACCTGATATTTTACAAATCGAGATCTCTGTTTTCGCGCTAATTAATCTCTGATAATTGCGTTTAAATTCAGCATAAAATCTAGCAAATTTTAATCCAAGAGTTGTTGATTCTGCATGCATTCCATGACTGCGCCCAACACAAACAATATTTTTATAGTCCTCAGCCTTTTTTTTCAGTGCTGCAAGTATATTTTTTAAATTTTCGAGCAAAATATCACATGATTCCTTTAACTGAACCGCAAGGCATGTATCTAAAACGTCAGAACTTGTCATTCCGTAATGGAGATAACGAACATCAACTCCCGCTTTTTCAGCAATATATGTCAAAAAAGCTATAACATCATGTTTTACAATGGATTCAATTTCGTTAATACGTTCAATATCAAATTCAATAGCACCAGAGAGCTTTTCAGCAACATCACTTGGAATAACTTTTAATTTTGCTTGAGCTTCACATGCTAATTTTTCTATTTTGAGCCATATGTTGAACTTATTTTTTTCTTCCCAAATAGAAGAGATTTCTTTGCGGCTATAGCGTGGGATCATTTTTGATTTATTCCAATAATGGTGTCATTCCAGTGCATGACACTGGATCCCAGTATCATGCACTGGGATGATACCAGCTTAGCAATGGAAAACATTTCTTTACGACTATAACAAGGGATCATCTTTGATCAGCTATCATCACCATCAGTAGCTTCTTTACTCGCATCTTGCTCTGCCTCTTGTTGCTCAGATTTCTGATTTTGCAACTTTGCTTGCCTTAATTCATGTGCATCTTTCTCAGATCTGACAACGTATATAGTAATTGGCACTATCACTTTACTATGTAATTCTATATTCACTTGATACTCGCCCAAATTTTTGATGCTTATTCCACCCAAAGATAAACTATGATGACTTATATCATATCCTTCTTGTAATAAAGTTTTTGCAATTTCACGTGTGGTTAAAGAGCCAAAAATCTTTCCATCCTCTGAAGCTTGCTTTATTAATATAATAAATTTATCATGCAGTGATGATGCAAGCACTTTTGCTGCATTTAATTTTTTGGTATTTTCTTCTTCCAATAATAAACGCTGTTCCTCTAACTTTATTAAATTTTCCTTAGTGGCTTTCATCGCCTTTTTTTGTGGAAAAAGAAAATTACGTGCATAACCTGGCTTAACTTTGACAACTTCACCAAGCTTACCTAAAGTTGTTATATTTTCCTTTAAAATTATTAACATAAATTACCTAACTTTTTTAGTACAGTAAGGAGCAAGAGCTAAAAAGCGTGCTCTTATAATTGCTAAGCGCAACTTTCTTTGTTTTCTTGCGCACACACCTGTTAACCTTCTAGGTAATATTCTACCATAGTCAGAGGTGAATTTGGACAATAAATCTATATTCTTATAGTCTATGTCCTCATCTTTAGATGCAGCAAGAGGACAGACCTTAGGACGCCTAAAGCCAGTTCTGTTATTTACAGACACGTAAGAATTATTAAAACTATTTCGTCTTTTCATCATTATGCACTTTTCTCCTCAATTTGTTTATCCATCATGTAAGATTTACCTTTAAAAAACTCATTAACCCGTACAGACAAGTGGCGAATAATATTCTCATTCAGTTTTACTCTACGCTCAAATTCATCCATAATGCTTGAAGTAAAACTTATACACATCATACAGTAATGACCACTTTTCATCTTATTTATTGGGTATGCAAAATCCAGTAGACCCCAATATTCATATTTTATCAATCCTGAAGCTTCAATATTTTTCAAAAGCACTTCCAGCGTTTTATTCAATTGATTTGAGTCTACTATTTTAAAACTTTTTAAAACCTCTTGAAGGAGCTTTATTAGATATTGTGAAATATTTTCCTTAAAAGCATTTACTACATTATAGATAAATGCACTTTTAGTGTTAGCTCCTGGAAGGTCCATAAAATTTTGTTTTATTCCCGTATCACTTAGTTCATTTTTCAATTCTTTATCGATTCTTGACTTTATTTCTTTTAAATTTGAAAAATCTTCTTCCAATTCAACCCATAAAATTTTTGTCAGAGTTTCTAAAAAATCAGAGTAAACAATCAGACTTTTTTTAATGCTTTCAGTACTTGCCTCTAGCTCTTGTTTTGTAACTGTGCTATGTTCTCTTTCTATGAGACCTTTAACCTCCTGAGAAATAACATCTGCTTTAATATTTTTCAACAAAATAGCCAATTCTTGGACCATTTCTTCTACTTCTTGCTGCAATAAGTTCGGTTGTGCTATAAAAGTAAATTCATAGAGATTCACTATATCTTCCTTTAATATCAATTAAACACTTTATTATATAAAACTTTTTTATATAAGCAAGTTATTTGTATTAATTTCTACGTCTTCAATCCAACTTAAGTGAGATATTTCATAAATAGCTTGGGGGGTGATTGAATATGTACCTGGCAACAAGATGCTGACTTTATGTTTTTCGAGAAGAAACTTTAGCATTATTTTGGTTTTGCCTCCATTTTTCAACACTGCATTCAACTCCTCAGCAACTTTTTGCGAGTCTGCACATACAGCAGTTAAAACTAATCCTTTCATTAGAGAAGTAACCTTTTCTGTAAATTCAGATATGTCCTTTCCTGATAGTCTCGTTGTGTTTTCTGAAATTTCAAGATCAATTATCACAAATGCTCCAGGTGAAAATAGATTCCTTTTTTCTTCTATTATTTCATTATTGTAGAATGCTATTTCAGAAACATTGTGGGGATCAGAAAGTGTTAGGATAACAAATCTTCCACGTTCTGAGGTTCTCATACGCACATTTAATATTACACCAGCAGTTTTTATCGTTTTACTCTCTCCGATAAACCCAATATTTAATTTTTTCAAGAGAGTTCTAAATTTTTCAAGTGGATGATTAGTTAAGTAAAATCCCAATGAAAATAACTCATGCTCTAATTTTTCCTCTTCATTAAAATCTTCCACGTTCTCAAGTTTTGGCTTCAGAATATCAAGATTACCAAATAAAGCAGCTTGATTTGACTGCCTATTTTTATTTGCAAAGTAAATCAATGTGTCTATTGACTCGTATAACTGCTTTCTATTTTTGTGCACACTATCGAATGTTCCAGATTTAATTAAACTTTCTAATGCCCTTTTATTTATTATATGCCCCAAATTTTGAATAAATTCCCATATGTCCTTATAAGGTGCATTTACTATTCCTTCTGCTATAGCAAAACCAACATTACGCAAAGCAGCAATTCCGTAGCGTATGTGCTCACCCTCTATTGAAAATTCAGCCTTAGATTTGCTGATATCAGGCGAAAGAACAGCAACTCCACTGAATTTTGCAGCATGATAAAACAAATTCAGTTTGTCTCTATCATCAATGTTGAGATTCATCAAGGCCGTAAAAAATTCTAGCGGGTAGTTAGCCTTAAGGTAAGCTGTTTGGTAAGATATAATCGCATATGCTGCAGCGTGGGATTTATTAAATCCATAACCAGCAAATTTTGCAACAAGATCAAAAATATAACTTGCCCTGTCGTAATCAACACCGTGTTTTGTTGCTCCTTGAACAAAAAGTTCACGTTGTTTATCCATCTCTTCCTTAATTTTCTTACCCATGGCACGTCTGAGTAAATCTGCTTCTGCGAGGCTATATCCAGAGAGAATACGCGCTATTTCCATTACCTGTTCTTGGTAGATTATTACTCCGAATGTTTCTTTTAACACCTCCTCAAGCAATGGATGAATGTAATCTGGCTTTTCAAGTCCATGCTTTCTTGCAACATAAGTTGGGATGTTATCCATAGGCCCTGGGCGATAAAGAGAAATTAAAGCGATGATATCTTCAATACAGTCTGGCTTTAGTTTGATTAAAGCTTCTCTCATCCCTGAACTTTCAAGCTGAAACACTCCGATTGAATCACCTCTTGAGAGCATTTCATAAGTTCTTTGATCAGCCAAAGAAACCGAGGAAATATCAAATTTTTTTTCATCACGATTAATTAAACGACATACATGATCTATTAGTGTTAGCGTACCAAGTCCAAGAAAATCAAATTTTATTAACCCAGCTTTCTCCACATATTTCATGCTGTATTGAGTGATTGGCAAAGCCGAATTTGGATCATAATAGACGGGAACAAAATTTTCTAACTTTTGATCGCATATCACAACTCCAGCAGCATGAGTTGAAACGTGACGGTATATTCCTTCAAGCTTCAAAGAGATATCAAGGAGTTTTGCAATTACTTCATCACTATCTCGTTCTTTCTGCAGATTTTGATCAAACTCTATCGCTTGTGATAAAGTTACCGGATTTACCGGATTAAATGGAACCATTTTGGATATTTTATCCACCTGAGCGTAGGGCATCTGCAATACTCTACCAACGTCACGCAGCACAGCTCTAGCCTGCAATTTTCCGAAAGTGATTATTTGAGCAACATAACCGTACTTCTTCCAAACATAATCAATAACTAAATCCCTCTTTTCCTGGCAGAAATCAATGTCAAAATCGGGCATCGATATACGATCAGGATTTAAAAATCTTTCAAAGATCAGACCAAATTTTATTGGATCAAGATCTGTAATTTGTAAGCTCCAAGCAACAATCGACCCAGCACCAGAACCTCTTCCCGGTCCAACTGGAATGCCATTTGCTTTGCTCCAACGAATGAAATCAGAAACTATCAAAAAGTAGCCAGCGTAGTTCATCGAAGTTATTACGCTTAGTTCGTAATTCAGCCGATCGTAGTATTGTTTAAGGTCTATGTCCGTTTCATTTGCAATACGCAGCTTCAACCCTGAAACTGCCTGCTCCCTCAGTTCTTCATTCTCAGTTTTATTTTCTCGACAAGGAAATTTAGGCAAGATAGGCTGCCTGCTTCTTGGCATGTAAGAGCACCGCTTAGCTATCACTAAAGTGTTATAAATTGCTTCGGGAATGTCGCTGAACAGCTCCTCCATTTCTGCCACAGATTTGAAGTAATGCTCGGTAGTTAACTTCTTTCTGTTATTCTCCAGGGCATAACTGCCCTCCGATATGCACGTTAATATGTCATAAGCCTCATAGTCAGACTTATTTGGAAAAAACACATCATTCGTTGCAACTAGTGGTATATTGCGCTGATAAGCAAAATCTATTAAAGCTTCTTCAAGCTCTAGCTCTTTATTCAGCCCATGACGCTGCAATTCAACATATAAATGACCATCGAATGCTGAGAGCAGTTTTTTTATCGTTTCTTTATCTTGCTTCAATAACAGTTGAGCCAATATGCCGTCATATCCACCAGTTAAGGCGATTAGGCCTGAACTTAAATTTAATAGCTCATCAAAATCAACGTAAGGAATATCGCTGTTATTCTTGCGCTTTTTAAAAGACTCACTCACCAAGGTGACTAAATTAGTGTACCCTTGTTCATTTTTTGCAAGTAGCAGTATTGATAAATTTTGTTCTAAGTGTCGAACGATAATATTGCATCCTATTATTAGCTGTATTCCCCTATTAGCTGAATATTCTGCAAATTCAAGTGAGCCAAATAAGTTACCTGAGTCAGTAACTGCAACTGCCGGCATTTTGTTCTGCAAACAAAGACCAATCAGCTCCTCAATTTTAACCGAACTCTCAAGCAGAGAATAAACGCTATGAACACGCAAGTGTATGAACATAAAAAACTTTAGATTAGCAATAAAAGGATAACATTAATTTGCTCGTAAGGATATGAAAAGGTCTAACACTGAAATAACACAAAGAGGCTATTTGAATCTAATTTACTATTCACAATCTCGGTTATTAGCTTGTTTTAATTGACTTTTTATCATAACTATGTAATAATTAAACATATTGTTTAATATTGAAAGTAAAATTATGGCATTGGAATATAAATCACTGGAAGAAGTACTGAGTACGATTGAGGTTAAGGAAGGCTTAAATAAAGATAATATAATTAAGGAATTAAAAACCAAACTAGAGAAACAGGATCAAGGTCTATATAAAGAGTGGGAGAAAGATGAATTTGGTGTAAATCATGGATTTAGCTTAAATATTTCAGGGATAGAGTACTCAAAGCTTCCATTATTAATAATAGCTGCTCGGAATGGTTACACAAAGACAGTAAATGCTTTAATTCAAGCAGGAGCAAATGTTAACGCAGTGGATCAATGTAAAAGGACTCCTTTACATCATGCTGCTTTGAATGGTCGCGTAGACACAGTAGAGGTTTTAATCAAAGAAAGAGCAAATGTTAACGCAGTGGATAAAGATAAAAGGACTCCTTTAGATCATGCTGCTTTGAATGGTTACGTAGATATAGAAAATGCTTTAATCACAGCAGGAGCAAATGTTAATGCAGTAGATAAAAATGGAATAACTTATTTAGAATATGCCAAAATGCATATTGAATTGTATGCTAAGAGTGAAAGCGTAGTAAAAGCTCTATTAGACGCAGGAGGACGTTCTTTTGTGAAAGCACGTAATAAGGCAATGATTGCTGGTGGAGTGAATACATTATTAGGCACTTCTATAGCAGTGGCACTTTTTACAACTGGAACAATTACAGCTCAGTTGATACCTATCGTTATAGCAGTGGTTGCAGTTACAGCAGCAGCACTGGTAGTTGGTTATGCTACATATGAATTACTAAAGCCTAGTACTAAAGTTGATGGAGCAGAGAAATCATCTGCCGCCTTAATAAATGGACAGCAGGGAGTTTGCTAGCATTCCTTCATAGTAGAGCGCGTGACGCAGGTTCCTGGATCCCAGTGTCTGGGCATTGGGATGACAACGAAGGGGCTGCTTGAATGGTTGAAGGGAAAGTGCTGGAATGAAAGGAGTGTTAGATAAAGCTACTTGTATAACTGTTGCACATCCATAAACTCCTTCTCGTCTTGAACGCTAATGGTAGTGTGAGTGTTGAAAGGTAAAGGGTCATTTGTATGTCCATGGCCTACCCCTTTTATTGTAAATACAGGAAAGTTAACACTTTTTGCAAACCTTTCTTTTACAACTTCAACAAGATTATCATTATAACAGTTAATAAAGTCTCCAAAGATTACTGCATCTACTCCATCAAAAATATGAGCTTGTTTTAGGTGATCTAGACTGCGCTCAATTGAATATGGATAAACTTTTATGTCTTCTAAAAATAGAATTTTGTTTTTTGCGTTTATTTGCCAAGCAGTTCCTATGCTATTTTCAACCAAAGTCATATTACCACCGATGATTTTAGACTCTAATCTGCCATTTTTTAGTCTAACTCCATTATTTATCATCTTTAAGTTGTCAAATCTGATAGAGTTGCGTTGGTTAAGAATTAATTCTTTTAATTTTTCAACAGAGCTTTCAGCAACAGAGTTATTTACTATCATCTCTAACATGGTGCCGTGAAGGGTTTGCCAGTCATATTGAACCTGTAGATAGATATGTAAAGCAGTGATGTCACTATAGCCTATAAGAATTTTCTTATTTTTGCTTTGAGCAATTCTTTCTTTTTTATCATTGGGTAACTTTTCTAGATAGAGAATTAGCCGAGAAGCCCCTTCTCCTCCTCTGATACACCAAATTATTTTGCTATCATCAGTGAGCGCATTAACCAAATCATTCGCTCTAAACTCATCAGAGTTAGAATAAAATGGGTTGTCATTACTGTATATTTTCTCCGAAATGTGAGGATTAAAACCCAAAGTTTTTACGTATTCTCTTATAGTAGGCAGATCTGATTCTTTTCCTTTCGAAGAAGGAGCAATAATATCAACTTGATTGATTGTGTGTGCAGGATTAGTGAGTAAAAGGCATAGAAAATAAAGAATAAAGGAATACATTAAAATATCTTATGAAACTCTTGCTTTAATATATCATCTAATTCGCAAAGAGAAACTTTTACTCCTAGTTTTTCCATTGATGTAACGCCGTAATCTTTTAGTCCACAAGGAATAATACCCTCATAGTGGGAAAGGTTTGGAGAGACATTAAGTGCTATGCCATGATAAGTTACCCATTTTCTCAAGCGAATGCCAAAAGCTGCTATTTTTTCTTCTACTCCGTTGTTGTTCACCCAAATGCCTATTCTATCTTCCTTAAATTCCCCAAGTATATTAAAGTGTTTTAAAACATTTATGATCCAATTACTTAGGTCTCTGATATATAGCTTGATGTCACATTTGTTTCTTTTTTTAAGATTTAGCATTAAATATATAATGTGCTGCCCTGGTCCGTGATATGTATATTTACCACCCCTACCTGTTTTATATATAGGAAATAATTTTTCAATAATGTCATCATCTGTTGCACCGATTCCTGCAGTATAAAGTGGAGGGTGCTGGAGCAGCCATACTAGCTCGTCAGATAAATTATTGTAAATTTGTTGAATTTTTGCTTCCATGAATTTCACAGAATGGTTATAATCAGTAAATTGGTTAGAGATTAGCCATTCTGTCATATTCAATTTTTTTTAGGTCTATCAATGTCATTCCAGTACTTGACACTGGAATCCAGAAATTTAATTGTAGATAGCACACTGAACTGGTAAGCATAGTTGCTTTACGCTAAAAAGAACGTCTTTGACTAGATTGTATGAAAAATTGGATCCCAGTGTCAAGCACTGGGATGACAGGTGGAGAAGGCACTGAGGTTCCAGTTCTGGTAGCACTCACAGCTTTGTCATTCCAGCGCGTGACGCTGAAATCTATATTTCTTTTTTTTCTAGACGCCAGTGTCAGCTACTTGGATGACATCATTCTTAATGAAGCAAATCATTAACATCTCATATTAATGAGATCGCAATTTCAATCTTTTAACACATTCGATTTTTCAGGAGGCACATATGAATTTTAACATTTTTCAAAGAAAGAAAAGTAGTGAATACTCTGCTTTGCAACTAATGATGGAACCAAGTTGGAGTAGGCGCGATTATGCAAGTTTTGCCGAGGAAGGCTACATAAAAAATGTCATTGCCTTTCGAGCAATTAATATGATCGCAAGTGCTGCATCTTCGGTACCTTTTACTCTCTGCCAGCTTACTGATCAGGGAAAGTCACAACTAAAAACACATCCTTTACTAAAATTACTTTATTCTCCTAATCCAATGACATCAAAATCGGAATTTATTGAGGGGATTGTGACTTATCGATTAGTTAACGGCAATTCTTATGTATTGATGATTGAGGCGCAGAACAAACCAACAGAGCTTTATCTTCTGCGCCCCGATAGAGTTGAAATTATTCCAGGAAGAAATAACGTTCCTTATGTCTATCGTTATACCGTAAATAACAACAGTTATGACTTTAGAGTTGATAAATTGACTGGGCGTTCAACAGTACTGCATCTTAAAACCTTTAACCCTTTGAATGATTGGTATGGACTATCACCAATTGAGGCAGCTGCATATAGTATAGATCAGCATAATCAGGCTGGTGCTTGGAATCAGGCAATGCTGCAAAATGGAGCAAGACCAAGTGGTGCAATAGTTGTAAAATCAGAAAAGGATGGAAGTGGTGGAAACTTAAGTCAAGAGCAGTACCAACGCTTAAAAGGACAGATAAATGATCATTACTCAGGTCCTGTCAATGCTGGAAGACCTATATTGCTTGAAGGGGGCCTAGAGTGGAAGGAAATGAGTTTATCACCGAGGGATATGGATTTTATTGAGTCAAAACATAGCTCAGCTCGTGATATTGCGCTAGCTTTTGGCGTTCCGCCGCAGTTGCTTGGCATACCAGGTGATAACACTTACAGTAATTTAGTTGAAGCACGTCTTTCCCTTTGAGAACAGACAGTCTTACCGACTCTAGAAAATATTATTTGTCACCTAAATTCTTGGCTAGTGCCCAAGTTTGGCAAAGATTTATGTTTGTCATATGATAAAGACGTGGTAGAAATTCTAATGGAAAAAAGGCAAAAGATGTGGAAATACGTGGAAAACGCAAGCTTCATGACGCTCAATGAAAAAAGAGAAGCTTTTGGCTTGCAACCTTTACCCGGTGGTGATAAGCTGGGTTGATATTATTCTTTTTACATATTAAATTAATTACAATGAAATTGTGGAGTAAATTATGAATGAGAGGGAACAAAGAGAATTGGATGAATTATTAATGAATTCTTCTAAAGGAGAGAATATACAGCAGATTACGGAGTTGATAGAAGCTGGAGCCAATATTAATGCAGTGAAAATTGAGCAAAAGGAGACTCCTTTACATATTGCAATTAGGTATGGTCATAAGGAAGTAGCAGAATTTCTGCTTAATGAAGGGGCAAATATTAATGCATTAGAAAGGCGAAAGTGGACTCCTTTACATACTGCAGTTAAAAGTGGCAAGATGGAGGTAGCAGAATTGCTGCTTGATAGAGGAGCAAATGTTAATGCAGTAGATAATCTGGATATGACTCCTTTACATTTTGCACTTAAGTATAATCGGGAGGAATTAGTAAGGTTGCTGCTTGATAGAGGAGCAAATGTTAATTCAGTAGACAAGAAAGGAAGGACCCCTTTATCTATTGTAGCTAGTGATGATTACCAAATAGGGTATTGCGATAAACCGATGGTAGTAAGAACTATAATTGCATATGCTGTGGTACATAGTGGTATCACAACGAAACCAGAGTGTATTGTCAAAAATATTGAATTGTCCAAATTTTGGGATGATTATCAGAATGAGATGATGAACATCAAGCTTAATAACAGCAATATATCATTATATCAGTTTCTGCGAGAGAATGATGAGAATAAATTAGCAGGTTATTTGTCTGATAGAGAATATGATGAAATAAGGTGTTCTGACAAATTGGAATGTATATCAGAATTTCCTGAACACGCTGATAAGATAGTAAGCCAATTTGATAAGTCATTGGCCAGAAGGGATTTGTTAGATAAAAGTAGAGCAGCTATAGAGAATTCTAATTTGCAGGTGTTATGTCAAGTTTTTAACGAAATAACTTATCACTTAACAGATAAAGAGTTAAAGAACATTATAGAGGCATTTCCAAGTCAGAATTTGGATAATCCAAGTGCTGAACAACTGCAGGGAGCTAGCCAGGTTAGGCATAGGTTCAGTTGATCTACGTGTATTATGAAAAAGGAAACTTTTACCGTTACCAGGTGTTGATGCGTTGAATTGATATTTATATAGTGTAGATATTTATACTAAGCTGTAATAAAATGGGGGTATTTTATGTATCAAGAACAAGAAAATTCAGTAAGTAATTATCGATTTAATCTTCCTCATATGGAATTATCGTTGAGAGGCAAACAAGATGCTAATCCAACAGACAATGATGGTCTTGTCCCTTTACATTATGCTGCTTACGGAAATCGCTTAGAGGAAATGAAATTATTGCTTAAAAACGGAGCAAATGTTAATGCAGTGGACAATTATGGTTTTACTCCTTTACATTATGCTGCTTGCGGAAATTGTAAAGAGGAGGTGGAATTATTGCTTAAAAACGGAGCAGATATTGATGTAAGAAATCGTTTCGGTGCTACTCCTCTATATTTAGCTGTTCAGGGAGGCCATAAGAATGTGGTAAAATTATTGCTTAAAAACGGAGCAAATGTTAATATAGTAGATAATTCTAGCAAGACTGTTTTACATTTATCTGTTTTCAAAGGCTACACAGAGATAACGAGGTTATTGCTTGGAGATATAGAGAGTCCAAGTACAAGCTGCAGTGACATAAGAATTGAAGAGTTGCAAGTAATTAGTCAGTCTTATTGTTAATAAAACACAAATGAACTTGAGGTAGATGAAGCTTACTGCCTCCTAAATTGTATCTGAATAGATATAAAAGAGTTGACTATTTTTCTTGCCAATTAAAAGTGGTAAAGATTTGATCTACGTCAAAACTCATCTTAGGACTCCAAATAGGGCCATCTAAGTGTGCCTCGATATAAAGAGGGCTGTTATGGTTTGGTAGTATGAAAAAAAGTCTGAATATAGAATTTAAGGAGAAGTTAGATAAGATTAAATTAGAAGAGATAGAACCTGATGCTTGATCGATACTAAACTGTGAACTAGTTGAACATATACCATTTTTGATACTTACTTTTCCATTAATATTTTCAAAAAGCGTACTGCCATTATATATATCAACGTAAGCAAGCTTGGAAATTTCAGGTTTATTCTTACTGCTTAACAACTTAGTGATGAATGAATTAAAATCCACATTTGTAAACTCTATTTTCTGTGCTTGAAAGTTTACATTTCCTGATAAGTTACTAGCCCAATCATTAAAGCTTGTCCCTTGAGTTTTGATTTCACCACTTAAGCTTATCTTACCATTTATGTTATTAACTCCTATAACTTCCTTGGTGTCCAAATTTGCAATAGAAAATTTTGTGTGAATTGAGCCTGCTTTTAGATAACCCTGAAAAAACATTTGTCCATGTTCTAGTATGTAACTTATCTGTTTGATGGTGATAGTGTTGTTTCTTATCACTGTATCCAAGTTAAAATCTTTTAAGACGTTTTGCCCAATTTTAAATTCTGTAGTTTTGATTTGCACGTTTGCATCAAAATCTCCTTTCTCATCTAAAAAATTAAGCTGCTTTGTTGACCATTGAATTTGATTTATTTCATTTTTTGAGTTTCTTTTTACCTCTAATAGTTTTGGTAATTTAAAGATATTTCCATTAAATTTATTACCTGTAAGGTTTACGTCTAATAAAGGCTTAGTGTATTTTTGATCCACTAATATTTTTACACTACCGGTAATGTCGAAATCTTCTCCGAATAACTTTATTTTGTCTGCAACTAGCTTGTTCTCTTGTATTTTTAATGAAAAATCCAAATCTTCAATTTTTGTACCATTGAATATAGAATCTTTAACACTAGTTCTTATATTTACATCATACTTAAGGTTTTTCAGCCATTGCACTTTGCTGAATAATGAATAATCATATTTATCTATATTAATGTTATATATGCTAAATTTGCTATCGATCATATTGTGTTTTTTTGTGTGATTTACCTTAATTGATCCTTGCCAAGATTCTTTGTTATTTAGCAATCTGATATCTGAAAGAGATAATATTCTAGGTGCTAAATATAGTTTAGAACTTGCTGTAAATTGACTTTTCTCTCTTTCTTGCATCTTGATAGAAGGTAAAATATGTGAGATGAACGACTCACCCTTTATCAATATATCACCATTAAATTCAGACAAGTTGCCATTGTTTGAAACTTTTCCTGATAAGCGAGATATATTATTGGTTCCAGGAAATTGAAGAAGAGTATCAACTTTTATTTCGCCATTAGCAAATTTTAGCGTAGCATGAAATTTGTCCAATATCCTGTTTTGATATTGAATATTTGAAGCTTCCATATTAAAATCCAAGCTCAGGTTCTTTGGCACAACCTCTCTAAAAGATTCTAAAAGACCCTTCATATCTGTTGTTTTGTGTGAGCCGTTTTTTAGGTCGACTTTACTAAAACTAATATTGATATTAGTATGATCACTTTTTCTATCATTTTGTATTATACCAGTGCCTTGCATGCTTTTGGACTCAATTTTTAAATCAGTTGCCGTAAACTCGCTTTCATTGAGATTGATATTGGATGATATCTCAATATTTTCGCTGGGAATCACATAAGAAAGGAAGCTAAGATTAATGATTTTTGCCAAGTCGCTCATAGAATCAGAATTATTATTAATCGTCAATACTAAATTGCCCTTGAGCTCTTCTTGATTTCTATTACCTTTAAATAGCAAATTTGCAAAATTTGAATCAACACTAATGTGTACATTATTTTTTGTTACATTAACCTTTCCAGAAAAATCGTAATTGTTGTCACCAATCTGTACTTCACCAAAAAACTGCTTATTTTTTTTTATAGCAACTTCCTTGATGTTAATAGTATCGGCGCCAAAACTTATTTGGCTGTCCTTTATTAATATATCAACTGTATTATCATTGGCTTTCGTATTCATAATATTAAGTAAATTTTCTTTGTTGCTTTTCATGCCCAAAAATGAGATTGACTTTGGTTGCAATGAAAATGAAAACAACGATAATAGCGATGGCCTTATTTCAATTTTTTTTGCACTAATTAAATCTGATAATTTTTGCTCCTTGTTTTTGTTGTATTGTACATATACATTGTGAATAGTAAGTTTTGGAGTAATGAGCGAAACTTCAATTTTTCCTCCAACATGTACTTTAGCATCATACGTCTTCTCTAACTCTTTTACGATATATTCTCTGTAGCCACTCCAATCCTTAAAAGTTGCAGCAACGTGCATGAGAATTAATAGAAACAAGATTGATGATATGGCGTATAAAGAAAGTTTCATAATAGACCTCTCATTCCAGCATCCCTTCTCTTCTTGTCATCCCAGTGCTTGACACTGGGATCCAGGAAATTTGATTATACATTAAGTTAATTAGCAAAAAAGTAGCTATTCTTATGTTAAAACACAGCATTTTTACATGAGAAGCTGGTCTGATGAGCACTGGGTTCCTAGTGGAAATTGCTCTCAAACCACAACACTCATACAGTTGTGTGTGTGATACTGTGATCCAGTGTGACTTAAATAAGGTTTTCCAGATTATATAATCAACAAAATTTCTGGATCCCAGTGTCAAGCACTGGGATGACAGGAATAGGTTATGGGATGAAAGGAGTGGATATTGGAATAGTAGCTGAAATGACATATAGCAATACAAAGGGTGTAATTTATACATATTTCAAATTATTCAAATTTCCTCTAAAAATTAGGTAAAGAGTGCTAGAATAAATAATAACACTCAAAGCTATTAAAGTTACTAAATAAACAATACGAGCTAGCCCTCTATCGAAAAACAACCCTGCTGATAAGTAATTAGAGAGATAAAGAACTATTGACATAACCAATGTTGCAGTGAGTATTTTTACAATATTTAGTAATAATGCTTGGCTAATCTTATACATCTTATTTACTGTTAAATAATTAATCAATAAAATAGAATTTATCCAAGTGGAAATGGAAGTAGCAATAGCAATTCCTATATGTTGGTATTTGTTCATTAATAGGAGATTTAGTATTACATTAATTCCAAGGCACGTTAATGAGAACATAGTTGGTATTTTTAGCTTTCCCCTAGCAAAGAATGTGGGTAGCAATACTTTATTTATAATAAATGCGGGTAAAGAAAGAGAAAATGCTACTAATGTAGGAATAGTTTGCTGCACTGCATAATAATCAAATCGGCCGTAAGAAAAAAGCGTAAGTAAAATTATGTCAGGAATAATGATAAAAGCAGCAGTTATTGGCATAATTAATATTAACCCTATATTAAGGGCCTTGTTCTGTATTTTGACTATATTCTCAGTATCATTTATTCGTTTTGAAATCAGAGGAAGAAGTACTGTACCAATTGCAGTGCCAATTACTCCTTGCGGTAGTTGATTTAGTCTATCGGCATAATATATATAAGAAACTGCATTTGGTATAAAACTCGCCATGATTGTGTCGATCCATAAGCTTATTTGAGTTACACAGTTGTTGATAATTGCAGGTATTACACGCTTGAAAAACAACTTCACTTCGTTACTTAATTCTAAACTAAAAGAAAAGAAAGCCTTTAATTTGTATGCACTAAATATTATTAAAAGTAGCTGCAAAATCCCTCCAATCAGGACGGCTATAGAAAGGTTATGAGCCGGTGTTTCAATGTAAGGTAAAAACAAACTGATGATTAAACAGAGGTTCAAAATGATTGGTGAAATAGCTGTTGAAGCAAAATGCTGTTTTACTTGCAACATTCCACCAATAAGTGATGCGATTGACACGAAGATTATGTAGGGCATCATAATTTTCGACAAAGTTACAGTAAAGGTAAATTTATTTTGGTCAAATCCAGGAGTGAAGATTTTGATCATGTAAGGGAAGAAGGTTTGTGTGATAAGGCAAAAAATTACTAGAATAATAAACGTAATGGATATTACACTACTTGCGAAATTAAATGCCTTTTTATTATCATATGACTCTGCAGAGTATAATGGTATGAATGAGGTAGTAAATGCTCCCTCTGCAAAAAACGATCGAAATAAATTAGCAAAGCGAAACGAGGAAAAGAATATATCTGCAAGAGAGGTTGCACCAATAACCGTAGCAATCAATACATCTCTTATTAGCCCTGAGATTCTTGAAATAGCTGTAAAAAAACTAAATGTGAAAATACTTTTAAACATATCACGGTGTCAATACGATTGAGTATAATGATAAAAGCATAAATGAAAATATTTAAAACCCTCTGCAAAAGGAGGTAGCTTAAATAATCAATTGACTATTTGTGCTCGTATGTTAAAAATCTTATATCTTGGCGGGCGTAGCTCAGTTGGTAGAGCGTCAGTTTGTGGTACTGAATGTCGCCAGTTCAATCCTGGTCGCTCGCCCCACTAAAAATTTCCACTTTACATAAATATAAACATTAGATATTTTTGCACAGCCGTTAGCATTCCTTGTTGCTCTAGTATTTAGATGGCGGAGGGGAAGTTTGCGATTTAGAGTAAAAATGATGCCTATTAATTAGTGAGAGGGATTGTATGTATATTTGTTTGTTAGCTTATAGTATAGTGTCAGCACTAGGAGTATTAGCTTGGTGGTTAAGTCTTGACACTTCATCACCTTTAGCCATAGGTGGAATTGCTGGTTGTATAGCTCCAGCATTGATTGCGGTTTTTCACTTAGGATGTTTGTTATATAAGTTTTGCAAAAGAGATCCTGTTGGGGAAAAGCATGAAAAAGCAGCAAATTTTTTGAGTTTGATGGTATCTACAAGCTCTTCAATTGGAGTGATACTTGCTGAAAACATAGCTGCTATTTTTCCTAATCCAAGAGTAGGATTTACATTAATACATGGAATGATAGGGCTGATAGCACCGATTTTAGGGCTTTTTCCAACTGTAGCTATAATGTATTGTGCAGATAAAACAGCAATTACACCTGCAGTAAGTGCAATTTCGATTACAGATTCTACATATGTCAAAGTATCTCACGAAGAAGTAGATGAATGTATTACCTTTCCGGAAGAAGAAGTTAATAAAAGTATCATCTTTCCCAAAGTTGAAAAAGTTTTTTCTGCGAGAGAGACGGCAGTTTGAGCTAAGTTAGTGTGCAATGTTGTAATCTGTAAAATTTGACATCAATCACTGATAGTTGGAATATTATAGAGTAGGAATTACTCAAGAAGATGAATAAGTACGACGTAGTGGTAGTAGGTGGTGGTCATGCCGGGTGTGAAGCAGCTACAGCTGCAGCTCGCCTTGGTGCAAACACACTACTTATAACTCACAAAATTTCAACTATAGGAGAGATGTCTTGTAATCCAGCAATTGGAGGAGTTGCAAAGGGTGTTGTAGTTAGAGAAGTAGACGCCCTTGATGGAATAATGGGGAGAGCTATCGACCGAGCAAGCATACACTCGGTCGTTTTAAATGGCAGCAGAGGTGCAGCGGTATGGGGCCCACGTGCACAGGCAGACCGAAAATTATACAAAAAAGCAATACAGGAAATTATTCTAAATTATAACAACTTGACAGTAAAAGAAGAGTCAGTTGACGATTTTCTTATCGAAAGTGATAGCAATGGAGAATCTTATATAAAAGCTGTAATAACAGACTCAGGTGAACGTATACTGACAATCAGAGTTGTTTTGACTACAGGGACTTTTTTACGTGGTGTGATTCATATAGGAGAGCAAACAACTCCTTCTGGAAGAATGGGAGATAAACCTGCAATAGAGCTTGCAAACACGCTAAAGAAGTATGATTTTAAACTGGGTAGATTACGTACCGGAACTCCACCGAGGCTTGATCGTGTCACTATAAACTTGTCAGTATTACAAGAACAAATGGGTGACAATCCACCTACACCATTTTCTTATCTTACAGAGAAAATTAACCAGCCTCAGGTTTCATGTTTTATTACTCATACTAATGAACATACACACAGAGTAATTCGAGAGAATCTTCACAGATCAGCTTCTTCATATTTAGATAACGTTATTGCACCAAGATACTGCCCATCAATTGAAACTAAAGTTAAAAAATTTGCAGAAAAAAATAATCACCAAATATTTCTAGAACCAGAAGGGATTGATGATAACACTATATATCCAAATGGAATTTCAAATTCATTGCCCATCGAAGTGCAGTATGAAATGATAAAGAGTATAAAAGGGCTTGAAAATGCAGAAATATTAAGACCTGGATATGCAGTTGAATACGATTATATCGATCCACGAGAGCTATTTCATACTCTCGAAACTAAGAAAGTTAAAGGACTATATTTTGCTGGTCAAATTAATGGTACCACTGGATATGAAGAAGCAGCCGGTCAGGGAATTATTGCCGGAATCAATGCAGCACTCTCTTTATCTCAAAAAAGTTTTGTTCTTCATCGTACGGATTCATATATCGGTGTAATGATAGACGACTTGGTCACTAAGGGAATTGCTGAGCCTTACAGATTATTCACCTCGCGTGCAGAATATAGACTGGCAATCAGGTCAGATAATGCAGATAGAAGATTAACACAAAAAGGTTATGATATTTTCCTTGTATCGCATGAGAGATACTCTGTTTTGCAGAATAAACTTAAGTCTATTAAGCAACTTGAGGAGAAATTGGAGAGCCTAACAATTACTCCTGAGCAGCTCAGGTTCTATGGTGTTAAAATATCTTATGATGGAATAAGAAAAACAGCACTAGATTTACTCGGTTATCCAAATATCGATTGGAATAAATTACGAGAAATATGGCCGGAGTTAAACAATGTTATGTGTTGGAATGACAAAACGGAATGCTGGAATGACATCACGATGGTCAGCACAGCTAAAAATGAAATATGTGAAGCAGTTGCAATTGAAGCAAAATATAAGCCTTATCTAGTAAGACAAGAAGCAGATATGAGGTTTTTACAAGAGGAAGTTAGCACTCAAATTCCAACTAATTTCAACTACTCACAGATTAAAGGTCTGTCCAGTGAAGTAATAGAGAAGTTGCAAGCAATAAAGCCAGCAACAATTGGTATTGCTAAGCAAATACAAGGCATAACTCCAGCAGCGATAGTTAGCATATTAGTGTACCTTAGGAATAAGAAAACGAAAATAGCTGCTAATTCTGCGTAAGGTACTCCATGTCAAAAATCGAAGAATTTCGCTCTTTTATGCACGAAATAAATGTTGATGCATTTATGTTGCATACTAAAGACGAGTATTTAAATGAATATTCAAAAGAGTTAACGGAGTTATGTGGCTTCACAGGAACAAATGGGCTACTTATTGTTACAAAAACTAACAGTTGCCCATTTTTTACAGATGGACGCTATATTACACAAGCTCGCAGTCAGCTCGATCAAAACAATTTTCAAGTATATAATATACAAGAAGAGGATCCACACAGGTGGGTAAAAGCAAACTTAACATTGACTACCTCACTGGGTTATTATTCAAGATATTTTACTGTAAAAGAGATAAGGAAATATGAAAGCATTTGTAAATTAGTGCCGTACTTAATTGAAAAAGAAGGTAGTCATAAAACACAAACAATAGTCTCGCATACATCTGGTGAGAGTAGTAAGAGTAAATGCGAAAGAGTTGCTAAAAGCATAGAAGCTGAAGCAGTACTTCTGACTGATCCAAATTCAATTTCATGGCTGCTAAATTTAAGAAATGAAAGTGCTGAATATACTCCCTGTATATGGGGTCGTGCTATATTATACAAAAGTGGTAATGTTGATTTGTTTGTTCAAGATAAACAACATTCAACCATACAAGCGGATTTAGATAATAATGTTAGTATTTTTGATATTTGTGAATTGGAAAGCTCTCTGTGTAAGCTAAGTTCAATGATGATAGATCCAAGCACAACTCCAATGAGCATTATGAATGCAATAGATCCCTTGTATAACCATTATTTAAATGAAAAATCAGCTTCGGTGTCATTCCAGTGCTTGACCAGAAATAAAAAAGCATGGATCCCGGTGTCAAGCACTGGAATGACAATAGGTAATGAAAAAGGTCTAATAGAAAATAAGCAGATAATTGAGAAAGAAGATCCTTGTTTGATTCATAAAGCAATAAAAAATCAAATTGAAATAACTGGAGCTATAAGTGCGCACATCAAAGATGGAGTAGCAGTTACAAATTTTCTATATCGGCTTATTGGCAATGAAATTACTGAGCTCGAAGCTGAAGCAAAGATTTTAGAATATAGAAGAAAGCAGGATTTGTTTAAGCAACCGAGTTTTCCAACGATTTCCGCATTTAATGAAAATGGAGCAATTATTCATTATCGTGCAAGCAGTAAGACAAATAAAGCTATTAAAAAAGATGGACTATATTTGATCGATTCTGGTGGTCAGTATCTTGATGGTACAACTGACGTTACAAGAACTATAGCAATTGGCAATCCAACCAATGAGCAACGAGCTCACTACACAATAGTACTAAAAGCTCACATTGCGATAGCAAGTTCGGTCTTTCCCCCTGGCACTACTGGTGGAGAATTGGACATATTAGCGCGTATACATTTATGGAAATTTGGAATGGATTACATGCACGGTACAGGGCATGGAGTGGGGAGTTACCTTTCGGTACATGAAGGACCGCAAGCAATATCAAAGGGAAATAAAGTGGAACTCATGCCAGGTATGATACTTTCTAACGAACCTGGCTATTACATTCCAGGAAAATATGGAATAAGAATTGAGAATCTGATGTATGTTGAAAAGCAAGAAAACGGCTTCTTAAACTTTAAACAACTGACTTCCATTCCATATGATAAAAAGCTAATAGATGTGCAAATGCTTACTGAAGATGAAATTAAATGGATAAATAGCTATCACCAATTTGTTTATAAAAATATAGAAAATGGCATAAAAGACAAGGAATGGTTAAAGAGAGTATGTGAAGCTTTAAAATAGTTAATTTGTCATTTAATCAAGTATTAATATAGTTGTTCTTGTATTGTTAAAAACAATATATAATATTAGTTTCAAGTAGGTGTAATTATGACAGATAAAGTACAAGATGATGAATTTATGAAGCAGTACATGGATACTTGCAAAGAGCAAATAGAAAAATTGACAAGCGACCCTAATTTGCTTCAACAGACCTTAAAGCCATTCATGCAAATGTCTCAGCAACTTATGGCTGGTGGTATGCTAGAAGGAAATATGCCTAGCATGATACCTGATATGGGTGGTATGGATATCAACAAGATGATTGCTCAGATGAAGGAAATGTATGATTACATAAAGAGTAATCACAAAGAGCTCATGAGAAAAGATGCTTCACAAATTCAAGAGCTTGATGATTCCAGCAGAAGATTGAGAGGCTTGGTCAAGAAATTGATAGAGAAAGTTGAAGCTAAGTAGTATTTATTCATATCAAAGAGCTATAGCAGTAGTGAGGTCTTGTTTCTCAAATTTAGTATTACCGTAAAATTAAATATAAACATAAAGGGATGAAGAGATGATTGAACTTAAGAGCCAAGAAATTTGTCCAAATGGAAATAAGAAAAATTTGATTATTTTTTTTCATGGTTGGGGTTCAAGTGGCGATAATTTCGTTCATCTTGCTAAAGTTATGGGCAAGTTTTTGCCTGATTCATATTTAGTAATTCCCAATGCTCCGTTTAAGAGAGAAATAGGTGATGGTTATCAGTGGTTTAGTTTAGAAGATCGTAGTGAGGAAGCACTATATAATGGGGTGAAAAATGCTGCATCAATTGTAAATCATTTTATTGATGCAAAATTAAAGGAGCTTAATTTAAAAGATATGCAGCTTTCTTTAGTTGGATTTTCTCAAGGGGCAATGCTTGCAATGCATGTAGCTCTTACCCGACTTCAGTCTTGTGCATCAGTTGTTGCATACTCTGGTAGGTTTCTTTCACCTTCAAAAACTGCACCGGAGATCAAATCAAAACCCAGCATATGTGTTATTCATGGTGATGCTGATGACATGGTACCTTTTTCTTCCCTTGATTTAGCGGTTAAAGCTCTGAAAGAAAATGGAGTAAACGCTCAAGGATACCCAATTCATGGATTAGGGCATATTATTAATGAAGAGGGAATAAAGTTAGGGGTTGAATTTATCAAGAAGAATTTTAAAAATTAATTTTCATGCACTTGTTTTGCTTTGGCTATGGATATGTAGCTAAATTTTTATCGCAAAAATTACTAAATTTAGGTTGGAAAGTTAGCGGTACATCAAGAAATAAAGATATACAACTTTTTAATTATGAAAAGGTCGACCAAGATCTACTTAAAAGCGTAACGCATGTTTTAGTTTCTATTCCTCCAGACGGTGATGATGTTATGGAGAGATACGGTCATTGTCTGGAGAATATTAAATGGCTTGGTTATCTGTCTGCAACTAATGTTTATGGTGAACACTGTGGTAATTGGGTGAATGAGGAATCTGAAACAAAGCCTATAGAAATTAGAGGAAAAAAGCGCCTTAAGTCCGAAGAAAAGTGGCTAAATAGCAAATTGCCTGTACATATTTTCCGGTTGGCTGGGATATATGGTCCTGGTAGAAATGCGCTAATTGACCTGCAGCTTGGCAAAGCAAGAAATGTGAAAAAAAAATTTTCTCGTATTCATGTTGAAGATATATCGAATGTTTTATTTTCTTCCATGCAAAATATAAAGCCTTATGAGATATACAATTGTGCAGATGATTTACCTGCTACGCAATCTGAAGTGGTCACTTATGCAGCCGAGCTTCTCAATATTAGCCCTCCAGAGCCAGTTGAGATTTCTTCTGTACCAAATTACGCACGGGGTTTTTATTTAGGGTCAAAAAAAGTAAGCAATACTAAAATTAAAAAAGATCTTGGTGTCTCTCTAGTTTATCCTGATTACAAGGTGGGTTTAAAGAGTTTGTATATATTAGAATAGAGAAAATTAGATTGCCAGATGCAAAAAATTTTTCTTGAATGTTCCTTGTTTTGATGTAATACCACTAGGCATACTATTATATAGAGGTAAATATGTTCAGCACTCAATCGCTCTCGGTTGAAAATATTCTATTACATCAAGCCGCTTATAATGGTAACATAAATGAAGTTAGGTTATTACTTAATGTAAAAACTGATATCAATATCAAGGATAAAAAAGGATTTACAGCCTTGCATTTTGCTGCTTATTCAGGACATTTAGACGTAGTAAAGTTACTAATCAGTAAAGAAGCTAATATTCATGCAAGAACTACTAAAGGCAGTACAGTTTTACACTTTGCTGTTGTAGCTAAAAGCAAAGCTATAGTAGAGGAGTTAATTAAAGCGGGAGCTGATCCCAATATAAAAGACTGTACTGATGGTAAGACACCTTTACATATTGCTGCTCAAAATGGACTTGTAGAAGTTGTAAAGGTGTTGCTTAATACTCAAGAAATTGAGATTGATGCTATAAAGACAATGAATTTGGTATAACAGCTCTGTACTTAGCCTCTCAGAACGGACATACTGAAATAGTTGAACTATTAATTAGCACAAAAAATGCTGATGTTAACATAGTAGATAAAAAAAATAATGTCACACCCTTGTATCTAGCTGCTCAGAATGGGCATGAAGCAGTAGTTAAGTTGCTTCTTGATAATGGTGCTAAAGTCAATGGCTGTGATACCAGTATGAATCCTTTGTGTGTAGCTGTTAATAATGGCCATGACGAGGTAGCTCAATTATTACTTAGTGTAGAAGGGGTGGATGTCAATATTGGCAATCAGCTTGGCAATACACCTCTACATATAGCAGCTATGAAAGGTAATGAAAAAATGGCAAGATTACTGCTAGAAAAAGGTGCTGATCCTAATATTAAAAACCTTTCAGGAGATAATTCCTTACAAGCTGCTGAGTACGTAAGAAACATTAGCTGGCATGATAATCCTCCAAATGTACAAGGAGGATACTTCGTGTTAGTTGGCTCGAATAGAATATATTCATTTCAGCAATTTTATGAGCAAAAAAAAATTATGGAGCTTTTGGTACAATATATAAAGGATAGCAGACCTAGCTCATCAGTAGATGAAATTGACGTATCTGTTCAGCAGAGTGGCAAAATAAGATAGATGAGAAAACTAGTTTGTGACATTGGCGTCCAGTTAAATTTACATGGATTCCAGTGTCACGCACTGGAATGACATCTTCAATGTTCTGTACAGCTGTGCGTTATGCACTGGGATGACATTATGGGAACTGAGATACAAGAAAAGAAACACTGGTTTCACATGCATCTGAACAGATACTCTCAGTGATGTAAATTCAACTTTACCCCATTTGCAACCATCAGGGTCCTTTGACTATAATCCTAACAATTCTTTTCTAATTTCTTCTTTAATTGTATCAATAATCTTTTGATCAAGTTTATTTATTAAGGAATCATCAATACCTGTGATGTCATCTGGATTTTGTATCATTTTTTCAATAGCATCATCTATTTTTTTTACTCTTTCTTTATTAATTTCATCAAATATAGGTTTAATTTTCACATAACCAGGAGCGCCCTTGCTATAACTTTTGCTGCTTTCGTTGATACAACCACCAGCACCATATGTTTTATTCACGTAGTTTTTACTACATTTTGTTACATCTTTATACCCAATCTCACCATTTTCTATATATGCTATTTTATTATCTTTACTAGAGTTTAGCTTTTCCCCTTTCTTAATTTCTTCTTTTAATTTTAAACTTTCTTCATGAATTATTGTATCTTTGTAATACCTTCCCCCATAGATTCTGTGTGTACCTCCACCTGCAACAGTAATTAAATCTTTACAAATTGTTTCTGAAAGGTCTCTGCACATTTTTATTAAAGTAGGTCCCCCATCCTTGTTAGATATATGATTTTCTTGTCCACTACCTCCTTCTGTTACTTTTACTTTAATGTATGGATAGCTAGGGTTGACTCTCAGTTTAGCTTTAATGTAATCACCTGGCGTTCCTGGTCTATTTTCTGTAGACTGAGCTTTATCAGCTATATGACCAGCTTCACCACCTCCCCATGCTTCTATTTCAACGTAATCATACATTGACAGATCATCTGTATAGCCATCTCCAAGCTCATAAAGTTTTTGATCCCTGTTTTCAATAATCTGCTTCTTATGTTTCAATTGTGCTATTATTATTTCACGCAATCTCTTTTTTAAACCGTCTAAATCGAACCTGCATAATTTATCAGCGAAAAAGACTTCTGTTCTATTTGCTTTAATTGGATTATCTAACTTCGTTACAACGCCACTTTCATCTTGTAAAACTCTTAAGTAAAAAGGCTTATTATCCTTGCCTATATACTGTGTTGAGCGACTACACACTCCATCAAAGCAGAGGCAACCATCATCACCATGATTACAATTTTTTTCTTCATATTTTCCATCTGTTAACTCATATACTATTTTGCATTTGTCACAATTTTGTTTTGTATCTACCTCTTTATCCTCTTTTGCCATGCAATTATCTCTAGGCTTATTTTCAGCAGGAATGGAAATATATCCTTTTTTATTGAATATTATTTCATCTAGTGCATCTTGTGGCTTTGCTAAAACCTCAATTGTTTCGTTACAGGGAAAATAATAAGATTGATTTGATTCTTTCGAGTAAACAGTATTGTGTTTATCATAGCTTGCTCCTACTGACTTCAGTGATATTAGCTCACTTCCTTTTTTAAGAACAAGCTCTTCTGGTTCCGGCTGCCAACCAGAAAGGCAGAGCATTTTACTTTTAGGATTTTCTTTATATTTTATTTCTACTTTTGAATATCCTGAGCCATCTAGTTTGCACTTACCATTCTGAAGCTCTTTACATTCTGTTTCAACATCAGGAACGTATCCATACTTTTTGAGAACTTCAAATTGCGAATTATTTTTTAATACACCTTCTATTATGTTATCGATATCACTTTTTCTATTACCCTTATTGGTTGTTTTTTCTACTATTGCTGGCTTTACTACTATTAAAGGCAGATGGCCAATGTATGTAGGAGAATTTTTATTAACATAAAAAGTACAGATGCCATTACTGTGAGTTCCACGTGCGTCATAAGTACAAACGTTCTCACTTATCTTCATTTTTACTTTTAGCGTATTTTCGCCTTTACCCTCATTAGGCTTTGGTATGCTCACTTCTTCAATCTTTGGAGCAGGTGGCGCTGGGAAGCAGCGAGCAGGAAATTGTAATTTTCTTTTGGACTCTTCTCTCTCAGTACCATAATATTCAGTGCAGAGCTGACCTTTTTTTCTATAAGTATTAAAGTGATGGTGGGTATCTTTATCTGGAATAGAGTATGTAGCACTTTGAATGTTTTTATTACTTGAAATAACGCGTGGAAAAGGTAGCTCTCTTCTTTCTTTCAGCTCACCAATAATGACTCCAACTCTTGGATGAAAGTAATCATTGTCTTCATTTGTTATAGGGACAATTCTAACTTGTGGTGGTGACATCGCAAGTTGTTCACAAAATGGAGGTGGGCCAGGTGCAAGTTGTACAGGGGCACACTTTACCTTTGTTTGATAGCATGTATCACAAGCTTTTTCCATCTCTCCAAGACGAAAAATATTTTCCCCAGAAAATACTCTAGAGCCCCATGAAGAAATTCCTGACATACAAGCACCCTTTTGGCTACAAGCGCATATCTTAGGAGAATTAGCAAATTTTACTTTTTCTTCATCAGTAACACCATCTACCCATTCCCATCCAAGACCTTGAGCAATTTCTCCTCCAGCCTTTGTTTTATCTCCTTCCCAATCGATAAAAGCTGCTGCAGAAATTCCAGCTCCTGTACTCTGCGTTCCATATATCTTGCGGCAGAATGTTCCACTGGATAATATATAACAGTTGTCGTTCCCTTCGTAATCGCAGACCTTAATTTTTGGATCGAAGTAACCTCCTACTCCTTGATCTTTCACCATTGTTACTTTGATTTCTTTTAATAGATGAGGATCAAAATTCAGGCTACCCCACTTGCCAGTAAAGAAGTTCCAAAAGCCTTTACCTACTTTACTTGCATTTGCCTCAATATCAGTATTACTTTCCACAAAACGCGGACAATCAGCATATCCTTGATAAGAAAGACAAAATATCAAGGAGAATATCAATAAAAAATTAAGCTTTACATTTTTCATAGAACACCGGTAACCACTTACTCACTTTCTCGCCTTTTTCCTTCATCGCCTCATACATATACTTTATAGTCTCTTTATTAGCTGAAAGTACATGTATTTCTTTTATATTCTTCAAATCTAGATTTAAAGTTACTAAACCTTTGTATTGCTTTATCAAAAATAAACCTTCCTGTGTTGGTGTTTGCAAAATGACATTCAGTTCCTCTTTCGACAGAGAAAATGCTTTCATGTATAACCTGTTTGCATTTATGTTCGGCATCAGGATCCTCGTATCGACATGCTTATCTAAATATTGAGTAAACTTGCTAGCAAATGCTAGGTTTAAGTTTTCAGTACTTAGAATTACTACAACATTTAACTTTGTCATTCTTTGCATCCAGTCGTCAAACTCTCCCTCTGTAGGAAAAATATTACTTATCTCCCATGCTTCATCCAAAACAAGTATTGCAGGTGAGCCATCACATTTTGCTTCGAAAGAGTATAAGAAATAGTAAAGTATCACGGACATACATTCTTTTTGCTTAGTGAGATTTGCAGTATTGAGGGATATAGTTTTTGTTCCCCAGTCAATATCTGACTCATCACCATCTTGGAATAAGTAAGCAAATTCACCTTCACCACACCATTTACTTATTTTGCCTCCAAGAAGTAAAAGCACTTCAGAAATTTGAGAAATAGAGCGTGATTCTCTTGGTATAGTAAATATAGAATCTACAATTTTTTTTGTCTTTTCTTCTATGTCTACCAAACTTGCATCTGCAACCATCCTTTTGATCAATTCAACAAGCATATTGCGATTAGAAGCACTATCTTCAATGTTCAGTGGGTTAAATTTTAGACTTTTATCTTTATATTTTGGACCAATTATGTAATATTGGCCGCTTACTGCTTTAGTAAATATTATTGATTTTCCAGTATTATCCAATATAACAATCCTAGGGTTAAATTTTCTTGATTCCGAAAGTAAGAAATTGATCAGTGAGGTTCTACCTGAATTTGGAGCTCCAAGTATTGTGGTATGACCATTATTTTTCTTTCCATGAAAGTTAAAAAAGTAAGGACTGCCTTTTTTTGAAAAAAAAACTGTTACTGCTTCTTTCCATCTTCCTCCTTTTAACGTACCTGATGTAAAATCATGCAACATAGCAAAGCTGCAAGCATATTTTTCTAATATATTTTTTGGTTGTGTAACAAAAGCAAAGTTTCCAGGAAGCTGTGCCCAAAAATGATTTTCCATGTGCAGATCAGTTCTAAACATCATCAACCCGATTAACGACATTACAGAGGATAAATCGCTGATATTTTTAGCTAACCTATTCTTATCATCTGCAAAGATTGTAACAATAATTTTCTGTTGACAAAAATCCATAGCAGAAATTTTTTCAAGCTCTATTATTTCATTTATTCCTGAGTTTTGAAGTAAGGTATTGTCCTCACTGATTTGCAGTATATTAATTTGTTTTTTGAATTCTTTTACTGCTTTATTATTACTAGTAAATATTATTATTTCTGTGATGATAAGCTCAGAGTCAAGTTGCAAACACCTATCTATATTTTCTAAGGGGATTTCTCGATATTCCTTTATGCAAAAAATAGAACCAAACTTCTGTTGACCTTCAAACGATGTTTGAAATTTATTGAAACCGAAAGCTACTTTTAGGTTTTTCACATGCTGCGATAGATCCCTTTCACATATCGGATAATCTTTGTGCGTTAATGTAATAATGTAATGGAGAAATTCCATCATTTGAGAATATATTTTGCCTTCACTAGACCTAAGGCCCAGTTTTTTAGCTCCAAAAGGTTCTAAATCTTTTTGAATCAGGTCAGTTATTTTTTGTAATTCTTGATGATTTTTTTGTAAAAATAACTTGTGCCTATTCTTTATCCTGCCAAAAAAAAATGCATTATTAATATGTTTGCCAAAATCACTAAGTAACACCACAATGTATAGCTCATTTATATACTGTAGTTTACTATCAACTAGTTTATTAAACCATGTTGAGTGTAGCTGATCGGAAAAGTCTGCAGTTTTATTCCACTGTAAGATCAGTTTATTGCGCTTACGGACAGTGTGAATCCAAACGGTAAAATATAAACTCTTGATATTTTTTGATATACTTTTTCTAATTTCAGTTCTAAGATCACCATAGTTATCAACTGAAGAATAGTCTTCTAATTTGATTATTTTTAACAATTCCCCCTGTTTTGTTAGTATAGTTTCTTCATCGTAGTGGCAAGCATAAGGGATAAAATCTAAATTAATACTTTCTAGTAACGCTAAATTGTTCTTTTTTTCAGAATTAGAGCTAGTAGCTGGTATTTTTGGTTGCATACAATATCATGCGTATTCAATAAAAAGATAATAAAGAATCATCTATCTTACTGAATCCTTATCTTCTTTTTTGTTATTGGATTGTAACTGTATGTCCTTTGCAAAGTTGAATTTTTCTTTCAGGTAATCTGTTGCCTTTTCTGTGCTTCCAAACATCATGATCAGTACGCCAAATATTATCATGAAAAAAATTAGGCCTCTGAACACTACTGCAAGTATCACTGTAGCTATACATAAACCTATAATTGTTGAGGGACTTATATTTTCTACAGTATCTTTAACTGAAAATGAAGAAATAAGTTCTTTCAACGTTCCTGGTATATTTTTCAATTCATCACTTGCTTTGCTAGAACATGACATGAAGATAAAACTTAACAGAGCTACAATAGCAAAAACTCTACCCAATTGAATATGCATCAGCTAAATACCTTTAAGATACTCCTCAAATGTAACAATTTTTACATCAATAGGCAAGAACCGAATTCACTTGCTCACCATAAGTAACTCATATTTAACTTTTATCACCGTGTTAGCTCTTTATTATCAACAAGAGGACTCACACTAATGGATGTCAATTTACTTGACAGAATATTTGAACAAAATTCAGCAGCAGCAGCTGTAGCAAACACTGCAGCCACCACAAACAGTCCTGCTCCTACTAATCCTGATGTCATTACTCCTGCAACAATGCACCCTATTGCTAAGAGAGCAGAACTTGTTACAAGTGCGACGTGAAGATTTTTATTATGAGGTTCTTTAACTTTACTCTTATTTTCGTAATTAGCAGCTTCTTTTTTTTCGGATTGCATTGCCTGACTACCTGTCACTAAGATCACACACTGAGATGATTCTTTTTTAACTTGATCTTCAATCTTTTCATGATGTTTAGAAGGGGATCTTTTTCCGCTTGGCCCTTTGGGCCTTGTTTTGTTCGGATGTGCTAATTTTGTTTTTCCTTCATCTTCTAGTTGCAAACTATTATCTTTCTCAGCAGGGTTTAATTTTAAGTGTACACTTTCCTCAGATGAAATGCTTGTTACTGAAGTTAAGCTGTTCCTTCTGCTACTTGATGCCAAGCTAGATGAATTTATTCCACTATCTAAATCACTACTACTACTGAGTTTAGAAGTATTTTCATCGCTTGGCACTTCTACAGCATTTACAGTTATATTAGGCTTTTCACTTTTTAAATCTTTACTATCAATCGAAAGATCAGATTGACTATTCAATTGTGATTGTGTGATCTTCTTTCTTTCTTGCGATTGTTCTGATGTAGGAATTGTTGAAGCACCATAATAACCTGAATTTCTCAATGTATTGTATGTTCCTGGGGTTCCTTTTTCACTTACACCCTTAGCTAAAGAACCCCTTTCCAAAGCACTGCTACCCGAACTTTCAGCAATTGCAACTTCACTAGGAAAATTTTTTTCTTAAATAATCCCATAACATTACCTTGTCTATCTGTTTGATTATTTCTAGAACCTTTCTGATTTTGAATAGTGCTATTAGAATGATTTTTATCACTGTTCTTATTAGTAATTACTGAAATTATTCCTAATATTTTTCCTCTTCTTGTTGGTGATCCTTGTGATTGTTCTATTTCATTCTTAAATACTGGAAGTCTGACCTCTGATCCCATTACTTCTTTTTTCAATGCTGGAAGGAAGTTGTCAATATAATATCTATAATATTTTTTATATTCTTCTTGCTCTCTCAGTAATTTTTTTAATTGAATTAATACGTTAGGATCAGCTCCTTTGTTGAACAACTCTATGCATTTTGTGATAGTTCCATCTCCCTTTTTTAGATTTTCATGATTATGTTTTTTTTTGTGACCTTTTTGTATATAATTTCGTACAACTCTTTCGTTTTTGATGCTGAATAATTCTCTGTTTTCTCCTTTCTCTTATCTGAGATTTGTGAACTTCTGATAGGATCACTAGTAGATGAGTAAGTATTGTTTCCTACTGCGCTATCAAATAGCACTCTTTCCTCATATGATGAATCAAGCATAACATTCCTCTCATACAAATAAAATGTATGAATACCTCTTTAGCGTTAATTTTACATTAAAACTGGGCAGTTATGCCTTATTACGGATAATTATAGCAATTTGCTAACTATTTTCTTTGCTGATTACTGATTTTACATTTCAACATAATTGCTTGCCTGTTGAACTAGCAGATCTATTACTTCTTTTACAGGCTTTTCTCTATCAACCATGCCAACACTTTGACCGGCCATTAAAGATCCTGTTTCAACATCTCCATCAATTACTGCCCTTCTTAAAGCTCCAGCCCAGAATTTTTCTATTTCAAGCTGCCCATTTTCTTTTGAGATCTGTCCATTTTGATATTTATCGATAATGTTTCTTTGATGCTTCATAAAATCGTCATTTGCTTTGTTAGCTATAGCTCTTACTGGAATTACAGGAAAATCAGCACTGATCTGCACAGAAGATACTGCATTACGCGCAGCTGATTTGATAAACACTTCTTTAAAATTTTTGTGGGCAATTGACTCATTTGTGCAGACAAATAATGTACCTATTTGACAGCCACTTGCTCCCATTTCTAGATAGTTCACTATCATTTCGCCTCTTCCTATTCCACCTGCGACAAACACTGGTATTTGTTCATTTTTAAAATGAGGCAATATCTCTTGTGCGAGAACAGAAGTGCTAACTGGACCTATGTGCCCACCTGCTTCCATTCCTTCTATTATTAATGCATCTACTCCCATTTTTACTAACCTTTCCGCAAGGCTTAATGCTGGTGTAAAGCACATAACTTTAATACCTGCATTCTTGATTTTTTCTATATTAGGCTTTTTTGGTAACCCGCCAGCGAGAACTGTGTGGCTTACTTTTGTTTCAATGCATATATCTATTAACTCACTCAAATTTGGGTGCATAGTAATTAGGTTTACACCAAATGGCTTATGAGTTAATTTTTGTGTTTCTATGATTTCTTTTTTCAGTAAATCTGGAGACATTGCACCACATGCAATTACGCCAAATCCACCAGCATTTGAGATTGCTGAAACCAAATTTCTCTCTGAAACCCAGCTCATAGCACCACCCATTATTGCAAACTCACTACCGAGAAAATTCGTTCCTTTCTTCCAAAGCCTGCTCAACATATAGCCTATATCATACGTTTAAAAATGTTTTGTTTATCTATAAATGTGTGTTTTAAAGCACCAAGTATATGCAAGGTTATAAAGACTATCATAAGATATGCAAGCATCGAATGTAGCTGATTAGCTGCACTAGCTAGCTCTTTGTTTTCATTGATTAACAAAGGGATATGAACAAAATATTTGATCTCTTTACTAGAAGCAGAAGACATGACATAACCAGATAGCGGTATTAGCACCATCAAAGCATATAAACAAAAGTGTATCATTTTGCTCGCATTGATTACGAATCGAGAAAAATTGGCTGGTAATGGCGGAACATAAGTAAAGACGCGAAAAAATATACGTACTATAGTTAATCCAAGAACGGTGATACCACAAGCCTTATGAATAGCGTATATGCTGAATTTAATTTCACTGCTAATCGGCAAACTTTTCATGTACAGTCCAGAACAAAGCATACCAATAATAAGAGCAGACATTAACCAATGAATGATCCTTAAGCCTAAACTATATTTATTGTTTTTCATTAATTTTGATTACTCTAAAGTAGAATTTATATAGTAGAAAAACTATTTCTCAATCAAAATTATCTATACATAATTTCGCTGCCTTGATCAACATAAGTACAATAATTGTATGTGACACATAAACATTGTCTATCAGATCATGAAGAAGTGGTGAAGTTTTTGAGAGTTTTTTATTGTAACGATGAGTTATAGCTTGTACAAGAAGCCTATTGACTTTAAGCACATTTTACCCTATACAATTTTAACATCTTAAACTTCCAAACATGCCAGATCTAAAGACAATGATGCTAAACTTTGGCCCTCAGCACCCAGCTGCACATGGGGTGTTACGTCTTGTTTTAGAGATGGATGGTGAGGTGATCGAGAGGGCAGACCCTCATATTGGGCTTTTGCATCGCGGCACTGAAAAATTGATAGAACATAAAACTTATCTTCAAGCTCTGCCTTACTTTGACCGCCTTGATTATGTGTCACCAATGTCACAAGAGCATGCATATTCGTTATGTGTAGAGAAATTATTGCAGTGCGAAGTTCCGATTAGGGCAAAATATTTGCGTGTTCTATTTTGTGAGCTGACAAGAATACTAAATCATTTACTAAATATCTCTTCCCAAGCACTTGATGTTGGGGCGATGACTCCTCTTTTATGGCTCTTTGAAGAGAGAGAAAAAATACTCGAGTTCTATGAAAGGGCCTCAGGTGCAAGATTTCACGCAGCTTATATAAGGCCAGGTGGACTTGCAGCAGATATCCCAGAAGGTTTGATTGAAGATATTGCAAAATTTATAGAGCAATTTCCAAAGTATATAGATGATGTTGATGATCTTCTGACAGAAAATAGGATATGGAAGCAACGCACTGTAGGAATTAGTGAAATATCAATAAAACAGGCGCTTGATTGGGGCTTTAGTGGACCAATGCTCCGTGCTGCTGGACTTGCTTGGGACTTGCGAAAAAGCCAGCCATATGAGATATATGATCAGCTAGATTTTGATATACCTATCGGTCAAAATGGTGACTGTTATGACCGTTATTTAGTAAGAATGGCGGAGATCAGACAATCTATCAGCTTGGTGAAGCAATGCATAAAGAAGATGCCTGAAGGGCCAATAAAAACTGAAGATAGAAAAATTTCTCCACCGCCAAGAGCAGAAATGAAAGAATCCATGGAAGCTGTGATTCATCATTTTAAGCTTTACTCAGAAGGATATCATGTGCCAGAAGGTGAGGCTTATGTGGCTGTTGAAGCACCAAAAGGCGAGTTTGGAGTATATATAGTTTCAGACGGTACCAATAGACCTTATAGATGTCGAATAAGAGCACCTGGCTTTGCGCATTTACAGGCCTTAGATTTCATGGCAAAAGGACACATGCTTGCTGACATTGCAGCAATTATCGGTTCACTCGATATAGTCTTTGGTGAGATTGATAGGTAATTATTGTAAAATAGTAACTTAACTAATGGTTAAGACATCTTCTATCATAAGTTGTATAAATTCATTGCCATTCCAGTAATTCATAGAGATTTTACCCAAAATGGCTTTAACATTACCCTGCATGATAGCAGAGCCAAGCTCAGTATTTGCAGAGCGAAACGCAATAGCTTTTACCATAGCATTATCATCAGCAATAAAACATTTTATATGATCAACTCCTATAACTTCCGGTTTTCTTATCTTTGCTCCCTGAATGATAAATCTCGGTTCAGGGTTGCCAACACCAAATGGCTCTAAGCGTTGCAATTGATTCCACATGGATAAGTTTATTGCTTTAGCTGTTACTATGCCATCGGCTTTTATGATTTTGTCATTTGTAGAGTTTGCAAATCTTTCAGTAAAAAAATCATGTAGATCACTTATTTTGTCTTCCTTAATCGAAAATCCCGCTGCCATATTGTGACCACCACCTTCAATGATTAGGTTGGTAAATTTTGCAGAAAGAACCGCGGCACCAATATCTACTCCAGAAATTGACCTACAACTTGCTTTTCCTATTCCGTTATTTAAAGATATCACTATCGTTGGTAGGTGAAACTGCTCCTTTAGTCTTGATGCAATGATACCAATTATTCCTTGATGCCAATTGCCACTTACCATTATAAAATTTACACCTAATAAGGTAAATTTTTCTGCCTGTGTTGTAGCTTCTAAGAGAGCCTCATTTTCTAGCATTTTTCTTGCATTATTCAAATCTATTAGTTTTAGCGCGATTGAATGCGCCTCTTCTTCATTATCAGTGGAAAGCAACCTTGCACCGAGCGATGCTTCTCCAATTCTTCCTCCGGCATTTATACATGGCCCAATACTAAACCCTAATCGTGAAACACTTGGTTTTTCAAGGATTCCCAAAGCGTCAAACAAAACACGTAAGCCAACATTTTTTCTTGCTGACATAACTTTTAATCCTTGTAAAACAAAAGCCCTATTTAGGCCTGTGATCTGCATAACATCGCAAACAGTTCCAAGAGCAACCAAATCCAGTAGATCAAATAAATCTGGTTCTTTTTTGTGGGTAAAAAATCCTTGCTCACGTAGGCTTCTGTTAAGGGCAACAATTAGCAGAAATGACACTCCAACTGCTGCAAGGTTAGTATAAGGAGAGCTTTCATCAAGGCGGTTGGGATTAACAACTGCTACAGCGTTTGGTAACTTTTCTGTACCAAGGTGATGATCGACAACTATAATATCAAGCCCAAAAACCTTTGCATCTTCTATTGGTTGATATGCAAGCGTACCACAATCAACAGAAATACATAAATCAATTCCGTTCTTTTTAAGTTGTAATAAAGCATCTACGTTTAATCCATAGCCCTCATCAACACGATCTGGAATATAGATTATAGAGTGTGTTCCAATCGTTCTTAAATACCTATTAATCAATGCTGATGACGTTGCTCCATCAACATCATAGTCACCAAATATTGCAATATTTTCATTATTGTTTATTGCTTTTATTATGCGAGAAACAGCTTTGTCCATATCAAGTAGGTGAAAGGGATCTGGTAATAGTGATCTGATTAGTGGATGTAAGAAGTCATGTGCATTTTCTATGTTAACACCACGACTAACTAATATTCTTGCTAATATTTCTGGCAACTCAAATCTCTGTATAAGAGTTAAAATCTCCCTTTGATCTGCTTCTTGTAACTTCCACAGTGCATTTGTTATGCTGCGTTTTTCAATATCAAGTAGCATACTCTTTATAAATAAAACTACTTTACCAGAACTTTTAAGCTTGTTCTATAATTGTGTTAGACTTCTGTATAACCTAAAGAAAGATATAGGAGGTGTCACCTGAAAGAAATCACATTTATTTTGACAAAGAGCATCTGCAAAATCTGATACTTCTTCTTGTATAACGTGCTCTTTAATTAGTATTATATCTATATTGGTATACAAGTATGAATATTATATTAATGTAATTACTTTTTAAGTATGAATCGCAAATTTATGCCTGGAAATGTTTTTTAATTACTCGAACCTTTTCTACCTTTATTTCATATTCTTTAAAGTATTTCTTGCACTTTCTTTATAAAAACCATAGGTACCAATCGGTTTTTAGCTTAAGAATAAAGGTCAAGTATCTGGAATTATGGACATAAAATCCCCCTGAAAGATTAGAAAGAAAATGCAGCGTACATACTACAGTATACACTGAAGAGTACACTTTTTATTGAGAAATTGACTGAAAAGTCTGCAGACGAAGATAGATTTTTGAGCTCTTAAAATACCTCTACTGTTAGGGTAAGGAAAGCGAGAAGGTTTGTCAAGCAATCTTTATTGGCTGTTGTACTAGAATTCAGTTTTTCCTATAATTTGCTAGGATTTATATGAAGAATTTTTAATATGAAAGGCCTATACATTAAAACTTACGGCTGTCAGATGAACGTTTATGACTCTGTTTTAATGGAGAATATAGTTAAGCCTCTAGGATTCAACATTGTTAGTGATGTAGAACAAGCTGATTTGGTGATATTGAATACTTGTCATATTAGAGAAAAGGCAGCAGAAAAGCTTTACTCAGAGCTTGGAAGAATCCATTCATCACAAAAAAATAAGGAAATTACTATAGTGGTGGCCGGGTGTGTGGCTCAAGCGGAGGGAGAAGAAGTGTTCAGAAGGGCTCCTTTTGTTGATATTGTTGTTGGTCCGCAGAGTATTGCTGCTTTACCGGAATTGATAGTAAAAGCAAGCAGAAGTAAAGGTCATGTAATAAATACTGATTTTCCAGAAGTTGCGAAGTTTGATAAATTGCCAGATGAATGTTATGGCAATAGTCAAGGGTTTTCTGCGTTTCTTGCCATACAAGAAGGTTGTGATAAATTTTGTACGTTTTGTGTGGTGCCTTACACTCGCGGGGCTGAGTATTCACGACCAGTAAATGAAATATTCCGTGAAGCATTGAAGTTAGTTGCAAATGGAGCAAAGGAAATTACTTTGCTTGGTCAGAATGTCAATGCTTATCATGGGGAGTGCGGAGGAGAAGTGTGGGATTTAGGAAAATTAATTAGTCACATTGCTAAAATTGAAAACCTAGAAAGAATCCGCTACACAACTTCTCATCCAAGAGATATGCACGAATCTCTCTACTTGGTACATGCGGAGGAATCAAAACTCATGCCGTTTGTTCACCTACCTGTGCAGTCAGGTTCGAATAAAATATTGCATGCAATGAATAGAAAACACACGGCAGAGGAATACTTGGGAATAATAGACAGATTGCGCAAATTGAAACCTGAAATTGAATTTTCTTCTGATTTTATCGTTGGTTTTCCTGGAGAAACTGAAAAAGACTTTGAAGAAACTATGAAATTAGTGGAAAAAGTAAAGTATGCTCAGGCTTATAGTTTTAAATATAGCCCAAGACCAGGTACGCCGGGAGCAGAAAGAAAAGATCAAGTACCAGAAGAGATTAAAACAGAGCGCCTTCTTCGTTTACAAAAATTAATTAGTGAACAACAATTTGAGTTTAATAAAAGTATGGTAGGCAAGACTATTCCTGTTCTGTTCAGTGATAAAAAAGGCAAACATCAAGCTCAAATTATTGGCAAAAGTCCATATATGCAATCAGTTTGCATTGATGATCCTGAAGGGAAGTACGGAGATAAAATAGTAAATGTAAGAGTGTTGGAAGCTCGGCAAAATAGTTTATTGGGATGTGCTGCCTAATTACAAAAAAGTGCTCCTGCGTTCTTGCGCAGAAGCGCTTTATGTGGTTTTTTCAAGTTATCTAGGTTTAATACTTAAAGAACTACAACTCTGTGTTACGCAATCATACGAGATTTGATATAATAGATTTGCGGGATTTTTTTTCTTTTCCCACTGATAGCGTATTTTTTCAATCTCTCCAGAATTCTTGTATTCATAAGAACGCGATCCCCAAATAAAGCTGCTTTTACTATTGCTTTTGTTAGCATTATGAAATTTCTGATAAGGCCAACTGTTATTGTCTTTATTCATCTTTAACTTAAGTAAATAAGTCTGATTTATTAGTATGCTGTATAATAATGTCAATACCTTTTTATGTTTATAGAAATAGAGTTTTTGAATTTGTAATTTTCCAAAAAGTTCTATATTCTTTAACTTTATCCAGTCAGAATGAATATGAAGCATTATCCTGATACAAGCAGTAGTCCTGATTTTTCATTACTAGAAAAGGAAATCATAAAATTTTGGCAGGAAAATAAAATTTTTGAGCAATCAGTTGAGAAGCGTTCTAAGGATAATTGCTTTGTATTTTATGATGGGCCTCCGTTTGCAAACGGGCTTCCGCATTATGGACATTTACTCACTGGTTTCATCAAAGACGCATTTGCAAGATATCAAACCATGCTGCAAAAAAGAGTTGAACGTAGATTTGGTTGGGATTGCCATGGGCTACCGGCTGAGATGGGCGCGGAAAAAGAACTTAGAATATCTGGCAGAACTGAGATAGAGAAGTTTGGCATTGAAAAATTCAATAATCATTGCCGTACTTCTGTGATGCAATTTTCATCAGAATGGGAGAAGTATGTAAATAGACAAGCAAGATGGGTAGATTTTCACAATGACTATAAAACCATGGATAAATCATTTATGGAGTCGGTCATGTGGGCATTTAAGCAGCTTTATGATAAGGGTCTGGTGTATGAATCAATACGCGTTGTTCCCTATAGTTGGGCATGTGAAACTCCATTATCTAATTTTGAGACAAGGCTTGATAACGCATATAGAGAAAAAACTAGCAAAGCTGTAACTGTTGCGTTTGAACTTTTAGAAAATCCAAAGCAATTTAAACAAAAATGTAAATTACTTGCTTGGACTACAACGCCTTGGACATTGCCGAGTAACCTTGCACTGGCAATAGGAAAAGATATTGAGTATTGTGCAATGTTAGTAAATGGTGAAGTCTGCATCTTTGCTGAAAGTTATTTAGAGAAATTTGTCGGCCACTGTGAACAAAGCAATATTCAATATGAAAACTGTAATACAAAACTTAAAGCGAGTGATCTTGCAGGTCTTTCCTATAAACCACTGTTTGATTACTTTAAAGATACAAAAAATGCATTCCGTGTTTTCAGTGCTGATTATGTTACAGCAGAAGACGGCACTGGTGTTGTGCACACTGCTCCTGGATTTGGTGAAGAAGATTTTTACCTTTGCCAAAGCCATGATATTCGAGCTGTTTGTCCAATTGATAACGGTGGGAAATTTACTGCAGAAGTTTCAGATTTAACAGGAGTTCATGTTTTTGATGCCAATGATACAGTAATAAAAAAATTAAAAGAGCAGGGGAGTTGGTTTAAGACTGAGCAACATATTCATAATTATCCTCACTGCTGGAGAACTGATACTCCTTTGATCTATCGCACTATGCCTTCTTGGTACGTTGCTGTGACAAAGTTCAAAAGCAGAATGGTAGAGCTAAATAAGAGAGTTAATTGGATGCCAAATCATATAAGAGATGGTCAATTTGGAAAATGGCTTGAAGGAGCGCATGACTGGTCTATTTCACGCAATCGATTTTGGGGTACGCCAATTCCTGTGTGGAAATCAGATGATGCAAAATATCCAAGAGTGGATGTATATGGTTCGATAGCAGAACTAGAGCAAGATTTTAATGTTAAAATAGATGATTTGCACAGACCATTTATCGATACTTTAACAAGACCAAATCCTGATGATCCAACAGGAAAATCAGTTATGCGTCGTGTGCCTGATGTGTTTGATTGTTGGTTTGAGTCTGGCTCGATGCCGTTCGCGCAAATTCACTATCCGTTTGAAAATAAGGAGTGGTTTGAGAGTAATTTCCCTGCGGATTTTATTACTGAATATATAGCACAAACAAGAGGATGGTTTTATACGCTTTTTGTGCTTTCCACTGCTTTATTTGATAGTGAGCCATTTAAGAATTGCATATGCCACGGTGTGGTTCTTGATGTGAAAGGTCAGAAATTATCCAAACGTTTGAATAATTATGCAGATCCAATGGAGGTTTTTGACAAATATGGTTCTGATGCGCTGCGTTTTCTTATGCTATCTGGTTCCATTGTTTGCGGTGGTAATTTACTACTCGACAAAGAAGGAAAATCAATACGAGATATTCTGAAGGACGTAATAAAACCTATTTGGAATAGTTATCACTTTTTCACTATGTATGCAAATGTAGATGGGATTAAAGCTGAAGTTTGCAAGGACTATAGAAGTACTATTGATCGTTACATGATTTCCAAATGTTTTGAAGCTGTGGAAGGTATTCAAGCTTCTATGAACAACTATAACTCCCAGGAGGCTTGCAAAATCCTGACAGATTTCTTTGAAGTGCTAAATAACTGGTATATTCGTCGCAGTCGCGAGCGTTTTTGGAAAAGTGACTTAGATCAAGATAAAACCGACGCTTATAATGTTCTGTACACAGTTTTTTATTACATGCTTCGAGCTGCAGCTCCTTTGTTGCCACTCATAACAGAGACTATATGGCAAGGGCTTAAGTACAAAGAAACATCTGTTCATTTGTCTGATTTTCCACAATCAGATAGATATGACAGTGAATTCATTGCCAAGATGGATTTGGTAAGAGAGATATGTAACTCTGCATTATCCATCAGAAATACGTTTAACATGCGCATCAGGCAGCCACTTGGCAGTATGACCATTTATCATAGGTCTTCCTGCGATTTCCTTGAAAATGAATATCAAGAGATAATAAGAGATGAGGTGAATGTAAAAGAACTAGAAATAGTAAGTGAGTTGAAAGAAGTTGCGTCACTAGAGCTAAAACTAAATTTTCCGCTACTTGGTAAGAAGGTTGCAGATAAAATCAAGAAACTAGTTCAATATGTCAAAGAAGAAAAGTGGAGACAAATTGAGAATGAGCAAATATTTCTGGGAGATGAAACAGAGAGCTATACTATAGAAAAAGGTGAGTATGAACTATTGTTAAAAGCAAATAGTGAATATTCTTCTGTATTTGATAACAATAAAGGGATTGTTGTTCTGACTACTGAGCTCAATGACGAACTAATTCTAGAAGGACTCGCAAGAGATGTTGTGAGGCTTATTCAAGAAACTAGAAAACAAGCTGATTTTCATATATCAGATAGAATCAGAGTAATAATTAAAGCAGAAGATGAGAAAATTAAGGAAGCAATAACTACATGGAATAAATATATAAAAGAGCAGACCCTTGCCTTATCTTTGGACACTAATAAAGAGATCGAGGCCGATTTCTATTCTAAGGAATACCAAGGTTTGACAGTTGGTATTAAGTTAATAAAGTTGCAAAATTAGTAATGTTTATGCTATACTTAAATTGCTTTAAGTAGGGTGGTGGTATGAATCAAGTTGTTGCAGATGGTCATAGAGAAGTTATTGATTTAAATAACAACAGTGATGGTTTAGGTAAAGTAGAATCTATTTTTAATGTTGCTTTGGAAGAGGAAGAAGAGTTTTTTGATGCTATGGAAGATGTTTCTAATGTAGAAGAAGGGAATGATTTAGGTCTTGCTAATTCAGAAGAGGGAGAAGAATTTTTTGATGCTGTAAGTCAGCAAGATTGGTTAACTAAACAGGTAGCTGCTTTTAATGTTCCACTCAGTATATTTCATTATAAAGATTACAACTCTGACTTTTTTACTTCCTGGTATAATATATCAAGTAGAATATTTAAAGAGATAAACAGAGCTTGCCCGGAGAAAAAAGTATTAAATTTAGCTCTGTCAGTTTTAATGCTTCCTTATATTGCTTTTGTTGCAATGGGGTTAGTCATATACAGTAGATTTAAAGCAGACAGCAAGACACAAGAAGGTGTAGTGGAAGATAAGGCAAAAAAGAGTGAAACAAGTGTATCGAGAAGATTTGCATACGGTGCTCTTGCTGCAATAGCAATTTTTGTTAATGTGACTGTGCTTGTAGCCTTAATTGTTCCTGCAACAATTGCTTTGGCTACTTTTTATCTTTTAAATAGAGAGTTATCTCACTCTTTAGTTGCTGTTCTTAAAATAAGTATGGGGCGATATTCTAATAAGCACCAAAATATTGAGATATCTTTTCATGAAACGGAGTTTCCTGAACCAAACATTACATGGGATATGGAAATAAAATTTCCACCGCAATTTAAACAACTGCTTAGAGATTTATGTGAAAATGAAAATGATAAATGGTTTAGTGTGAAGCGGGGTTTAGAGCATAATATCATACTGAAATTATCAGCTAGTATCAATTTAAACAATGGTCTTAAGCCCTTGCATAATGAAATTAAGAATGTGATTGCAACTTCAATTCAAGAATTCGCAAAAACTATGGAAGAGCTGGTGAAGCTAGAAAAAGAAGAGATTACACGTGATAAATTGAAGGAATTATTGAACGAATTCAGGTTGAAAGTGGTGAGTAGTATAGGTTCTAAGTTGACAACTCACTTAATAGAAAATGCTTATCAAGTTGCCTTTATACAAGCAATTAAGTTTCAGCAGAATAGACGGGGAGAAGATTTTTCGCTGGAAGATGAGCTAAAAAATACTTTAGTGAAGCAGAAGTTAGAAAGTCAAGGTAAGGAATTACCAAATGAGAAAGAGATGATAATAAAGGATCTAAAAGAAGCAGGAGCAAAAGTGCCAAATGCCCTAGACAATAGTGAGCTTCCTGTATTTAAAGCAGAATGGGAGCGACTTATACAAGAAGGGAAAATAACTAGGAAAACAATAATTGATGTTTATAAGGATACAGATCTTGGAAAAACAGAGGAAGTTCTGAATGATGCTAAAGAAATAATTAAAGATTTAAAAAAACAAGGACAAGTAAGATATACTGGGATACATGAAAAGCTGAAAGCAGTGTATAATGAAGGAAAAAACAACTTAACAAACGATGATTTAAAAAGGAAATTAGAAGGTCTTTTTAAGTTCGAGTATGGTGATCAAGAAGTTGAGCGAAGGCTAGTAAAATCAGTAATGAAAAAAACAAAGGGTGAGTTAGGCCTATTAGGCATGCTAAGCTTAATAGACCAGTTTCGAGATTTAGAAGAGGAGATAAAAGGTCCTTTGAATGGGGAAAGTTTAGAAGAAGCTTCAGGTAAAGTGAATGATTTTATAGCAAAGATGTATTTAGAAATAACGAAACGTAAAACACAAGATTTGTTTAAAAGTCAAGCAAAGGGTATAGAGAATTCATGTAAGCTGTTAGAGGAAAAGGAGCCGGATTTAGTACAGAGGATTAATGTGCACCGAGTGAAAATTGCAGAATGCTTAGATCAACCTATATCGTTAAGAGAAGTAATAGAAGAAAGTGAGGATTTAAATAAGTACTTAGAAGATGAACGAAAGAGAAAAGGAGAAAAGCATCCAAGTACAAAATTAATAGAGAAGCACTTGAAAAATAACCAAGAAATTCTGAAAGCATTAAAACAGTTAGAATTAGAAGAAAAAGGATTGTTGATAAATGAAAAAACAAAAAATGATTATAGAGAAGAACTGGAATCTCGTGAAAAAATAAAATTTGCAATAATAGAAGATGCTTTACTTAAAGCATTCGAGCATGAAATTTTTGATGAAGAAGCAATTAAGAAGTTATTAGAGGAAGCGGAACTTGAGTACTACTTGGCAGAAAAGTGCATAAAAAGTCCTGTAATTAAAATGAAAGATAATATCAAACACTTTTGTCAAGATTTATTGTCTCCTTTAATAAATAGGTTGGTGGAAAATATAGTAAATAATGTGCCAAAAAGCGATAAGAGTTCATGGCTGCAGCCTATAAAAGCTATTAGGACAGGCTTGGGATATATTCAAACAGGTCTTGCCGTTGCAATGCGTGGGGATAAGAGCGCAGAAGGAAAAGCGTTGAGTGTGGCACATGATACTCATAAGGAAGTAGAAACATTTCTTCAACATTTTCAATCAAGTTATGAGGAAGTAGGAGTTTTTTTTGGTAATTTATTTTCTGATGATGGAGAAACATTTAAAAATGATGTGTGGCCTCAAATAGAAGAGCATTTGCATGGAATGTGGGATAGATTTTTCAAAGATATTGAATTCAAGATAGGAAATAAATTGGATGAAGTAAACGTGACACAGCAAAATCAGGAAACGGCGATTACGGCTTAATAATGAGCTCTCAAAGTTCCTTCAGTATTTTCACACACTAAGTTGACTATCATATTTGATTCTTTTTGGATTTCCTCTTCAGTTAAAGTGTGAGTTGGAGAGCAGAAAGTAACTGAAAATGCTATAGACATCTTATTCGATTCTATATTGTTTCCATGATATACATCAAATATCAAAACTTCTGTGATGAGCTCTGAGCTTTTTTTTACCATATTGATTATACTGCCTGCTGCTACATCTTTATTTACAATAAATGCAAAGTCGCGTTTTACACTTTGATATTTATAATCGATAAATTTTTTTCTACTTATAGGTAAATTTTCGATATTTTCTAATATCAACTCAAAGCCTACAATTTTTTGTTTGATGTTAAAAAAATCCAATATACTCGGATGCAATTCTCCAAAATAACCAACTATTTTACTTCTAAAAGATAAGGAGCCTAATTTTCCTGGGTGATAATATTCTTTTTCTGCTCTCTCTATTGCTAAATTATCACAATTGACATTAAAAAGTTCCAAAGCTGTTATGAGGTCAGCCTTTGCGTCAAAAATATCTACTTTTCTATCAGTGTTATAGTGGTTTTTCGGCGAATTATTTCCTGATCTAATTCCACTTAAAACGTACTTAGACTGAGCCTCACCATTATAAATTGGTCCAATTTCAAAAATTGCGAGATCAGATATCCCGTGAGCAATATTATCTGCAGTGACTTGCAACAAATTTGGTATGACACTTGGCCTCATTATATTGAAGTTATTATTAAATGGATTATCGATAATGAATAACTTATTCAAGTAACCAAACTTTTCAGCTATTGATTCACTCATAAAAGACCAAGTTATCACTTCATGAAATCCTCTGCTTGTCATTAAAATGCGCAAATCATCTTGTGTCTCTTCTTCTACTGTAACGTCTTCTGCTAGTTGCTCTTCCTTTATTTTATCATAGCCGTATATTCTTACTGCCTCTTCAACTAGGTCAGCAGGTATTTTTATGTCTGGTCTCCAGCTTGGTACTTGTATATTCCAATTACCTTCGGTTTTTTTATCGATACTAAACCCTAGCTTTGTTAAAATATCGAATAGCTCATTAGGTGATGCAGATACACTTCCAAGTTTGTTTGCATCTTGATAATCAAAATTTATCTTGGTATCAGCCTTATTCAAATTGCCAGCAGACATTATGCTTGACACTTCTCCGCCACATAAATCCAAAATCATTTTGGCTGCAAGATTCAGCCCATCAAGAATGAATCCATGATCAACTGAGCGTGCAAACCTGTAACTTGAGTCTGTGGAGATGCTGAGCTGCCTTGAAGATTTAGTGATAGAGATGGGGTCAAACCAAGCAGACTCTAAAAAGATATCAGTAGTCTCAAGAGTGCATTCACTGTACTTACTGCCCATAATTCCAGCAATTGCATGAACATTTTTATTATCAGAAATAACGCTTATGTCTTTGTTTAATAAGTACTCTTTATCATTTAAATCAATAAATTTTTCTTCGTCATTTGCTTTGCGTACTATGAGCTCTCCTTCTATTTTTTTTGCATCATACGCGTGCATCGGGCGCCCGAAAGATATTATAATGTAATTAGTAATATCAACTATTGCAGAAATGGAGCGCATTCCTATCGATTCCAGACTATCTTTTAGCCATTTTGGACTCTCTTTATTTTTTACATTAGTGATATATGCTCCACTAATAAAACTCTCCCCATCGATGACTTTGACGTTTATTAGTGAGTTCATAGAAGCGGTAAGTTGTGGAATGGTTAAAGTCTTTAACGTTCCAATTCCAGTTGCTGCTAGATCACGTGCTATTCCATAAACACCTAAGCAATCTCCACGGTTTGGAGTGATGTTTATGTCAATTACAGGATCGCAATTGAAAAATTTATCTCCTGTTTTATAATCATCAGAAAGCTCGATTATTCCTTCACTTTCATCTTGAGTCAGCGAAAGCTCAGAGGCAGAGCAGAGCATCCCTTCACTTAGCACTCCTCTTATTTTTGTAGGCTTAATTGTAAAGTTGCTTTCTGGCAATGTGCTACCAAGAGATGCAAGTACAGTCTTCATGCCTTCTTTAACATTTTTTGCTCTGCAGACTATCTGCAGAACTTTACTTCCATCATTTACTCTACATAATTTTAATTTATCAGCATTTGGATGAGGTGCAACTTCTAATACTTCTGCAACAACAAACCCGGCCAATCTGGAATTGTCGATCACATTCTCTACTTCCAACCCTATGTGAGTTAATTTATCAGTAATTTCCTCTAAATTAGCATTGGTTTCTAAGTACTCTAATAACCAAGATAATGTGAACTTCATTTATCTAACAAGAAACAAAAATTCATTGTAATGTAAAATGTGATGTTTTTAAAGTTTGTTGTAATAAGTGGCTTCTATATTGCAAAAAACAACAGAGAAGCCTACTCTTTCTACAAAGAAAGAATTTTCTTTATATCACCTTTGCAGTCCATTTCCATGCAGAGTTGAATGTTCATATTGTGATCATCTATATGGAAATTATAAATGTAAGCATCACCAGTGAAATTTCCTATAACATCATGGCTTTCATTTAGCATTTCACCTGCCATGTGGAAAAGACCAGTGTCTGAGTTAGAAGAATAATCTGTAAACTTGATGTACCCGTTACCACATTCCTGTTCTAAATTTAAAGGTGGATTAGTAAAATCTATTTCGTTCATAATTGCCTCATATTAAAATTAAATTATAGTTAAAATAAGATGTTAAGTCAAGAATTTAGAATAAGATTGGTAGCTGACTATAATTTGCATTTTAATTGTATATTTTGTTAATATGTTAATGCTATAATAATACAGAGCTCCTTATATTAATTCTTGACTTTATTCTATAAAATTTATACTTTATTTACTGCTGCAGTTTAAGTATACAGGGTCAAAATGGCGTTAAATCCGCTAGAACAATTTAAAGTATATACAATAATAGAACTACCAAAATTATTTGGGTATGACATAAACTTTACCAACTCATCTCTTTTTATGATGATCTCGGTGATATTAATGGTACTGTTTTTGCTCCTTGGAATAAGAAAAGGTGCAGTAATACCAGGATATTTGCAAGCTGCAGTTGAATATGTATATGATTTTATTGTTTCAATAATAGAAAGTAACACTGGAAGCAAAGGTTTGGAGCACATTCCTTTGATATTTACAGTATTTATTTTCATTTTATCGTGTAATTTAGTTGGTGTTCTTCCTTATAGTTTCACAGTTACAAGTCATGTGATAGTTACCTTCGCTTTATCAATGGTGGTTTTTACTTATATAACGATTGTTGGGTTTAAAGAAAGAGGAGTAGAATTTTTACGTATATTGCTACCAAAAGGAACTCCTTCGTGGCTTGCACCTATAATCATCATTATTAAATTATTTGCTTATTTAGTAAGACCGATTAGTTTATCAATAAGGCTTGCAGCAAATATGATTGCGGGTCATACAATCATCAAAGTGATAGCAGGATTCGTCGTAAATATGAACATATTTTTTACACCTGCACCTTTTTTGTTTATAATTGCACTAATAGGATTTGAAGTATTTGTTGCAGTTTTGCAAGCTTATATATTTACTATATTAACATGTGTATATTTGTCAGATGCAGTAAAGTAATTGACTTCCTTGCAGAATATTTTACAATTATATTATAAAGAAATAGTTAAAGGTAATATATGGATTTAGTGGCTTTAAAATTTATAGCAATTGGTTTGGCTGTATTTGGAATGCTCGGTGCTGGTTTAGGTATAGCTAATATCTTCTCTGCTGTGTTAAATGGGATTGCGAGAAATCCTGAGTCAGAAGGTAAAATGAAAAGTTACGTTTATATTGGTGCTGCCATGGTTGAAATTATGGGGTTGCTTGCGTTTGTACTTGCAATGTTATTAATATTTGCTGCTTAACAGATGCCACAGCTTGATATTTCAACTTTCTCTTCTCAAATTTTTTGGTTTTTAATTTTTTTCTCTTCACTTTTTTTTATAGTGAGTTGTTTGTTTTTAACGAAGTTAGATGAAATAATAAGCACTAGAAGTAAAGAAGTGTTAGATTCATTTAATAGTTCTATTCACCTTTTAAGACTTATAGAAGAGCAAATTGCCAAGTATAATGCAGCTTTAAATCAAGCTAGAGTACGGGCAAAAAAAATCATAGATGATGCATTTGCTCAAGTAGAAGAAATGAGAGCGAATGTTAAGGATATATTGGAAGAGGAAGACAAGAAGATGATTAAACTTGTTGAAGAAAAGGTAGTACAATTTAAATCTAAGTATATTAGTGAATTAAAACAAATGGCTACTAGTATTGCTTTGATTTACTATACTAAGTTAGCTAATTCTGAGATTGAAGAGGAATTTGTTGCTGATTTGGTATCCAAAGAATTTTAGGGTTTTTATGTCTACATTACTAGTTATAAGCCTTGCTTTTTTAGTAGGTTTTATCCTCTCATATAAATTGCTAAGGAAGATAATAAAAAACGCGCTTAACAATAAACGTAACAAAAGCAAGTTTTCAAGTGAAGAAACTGAAAAATTCAGAAAAGATATGTTGGAGTATTACAAAAAATCTTCTGAAAAATACAAAAAATTAGATGCAGAAGTTAACAAAATGATGAATGAAGCACTTGATAAGGCTAATAGTATTATTAAGCATAATAGACAGCAACTCAATCAAACGTTAGATGAAAATTCCCATTCTAATTTGAAGAAAGTTACTGACCAAGTTGAAAAAGCTCTTGGGGATTTACAAGCTAACACAGCGAGTATAGCTGCTGATGCTGTAAAAAAAATAATGCATGAACGTAAAGATGATAAGCGTAGTAGTGAGGTTATATCTTCGTTTTCACGTGACTTGAGCAAAAAGTTGCATTAAGTTTAATGCCTGTACTTCAAATTGATAATGTAGAAAAAATTAAATTTGATTCTAGTTTATGCAAAGAACAAGAGAAACTTTTCTACTATAGGTTTAATATAATTCCTTGGCAAAAATTAAATGATACTACTTTTTTTATGGTTGAAGACATAAGCCAAGATATCAACCTTTGGGTCGAATCTCATTACGGTATTGAATATGTATTGATAAAAGTAGATAGCAAACAGATTTTAAATCTTCTTAACTCACACTTTGGTATTTCAGAATTCGCAAGTAACTACTTATATTATAAGAATCCTAATTTTTCAGCTAAAAGCATTAGGCTCAGTTCAATCTTTTTTTCCTCTTTCTTTGTTATGATTTCGACTTTAACACTGACAAAAAAATATGCATATTTTGCTTTGGTGTTGATATTTATAATCGGATGTTCTAGTTCTTTATTCAAATTTGTAACTAAAATTTTTGGCTTGCGTAAAATTTCTAACCAAAAAGCAGATTATGATAAGATGAATGAACCTATATATACTATTTTATTGCCTGTTTTTAAAGAGAATGCGGTTATAAAGCAATTGATTAAGAGCATTGAAAGTTTGGATTATCCAAAATCAAAATTAGATGTAAAGCTTGTGATAGAGAGCGATGATCAAGAAATGTTGGCAGCTATAGAAAAATGCACTTTACCACAGTATTTTGAAGTAATAAAAGTGCCTCATTCTCTGCCTAAAACAAAAGCTAAGTCATGCAATTATGCTATGAATTTTATTAGAGGAAAGTATGTGGTAATATATGATGCAGATGACAAGCCAGATCCATTGCAGTTGAAAAAAGCACTCATTGAATTTAATAAGGGCGACGAAAAGTTGGCTTGTGTACAGGCGAAATTAAATTACTATAACTTTGGTTGCAATTTTCTTACAAAATTCTTTTCTCTTGAGTATATGAACTGGTTTCAATATTTTTTGCCTGGATTTCAAAAAATGAACATGCCAATACCTTTGGGTGGTAGCAGTAACCATTTTTCAGTGGAAATTTTAAAGAAAGTGCTTTTTTGGGATGCTTACAATGTCACTGAAGACGCTGACCTTGGTTTGAGATTTGCACAGATGGGATATAAAACCAGGATTATTGATTCAGAAACGTTGGAAGAATCACCAACTACTGTGTTTGCTTGGATCAAACAAAGAGCACGCTGGATTAAAGGTTATATGCAAACTTATATCGTTCATTTAAAAAATATAAAATTACTTTTTAAGCACACTGGGCTTAAGGGGATTTTGCTATTAAACTTTTTTGTTGGTTCCTCAGCTTTTATATTTTTTACAACTCCTTTTTTGTTGCTTTCATTGGTGCTGACTCAAATTTTGAATGAATTATTCTTATATTATTTTATAATAGTATACGGTATTAACTTGATTTTTTTGATAGTAGCTATCAGACAACAAAAAATGCCTTTTTATTTTTATATAGTATCAATATTTTTTCCCGTCTATAGTCTACTACATAGCGTTGCAGCTTTTCTCGCTTTGTGGGAATTTGTTATTCACCCTCAGCAATGGAATAAAACTCAGCATGGCTTATGGAAGCAAAACCTGTAGCTATTTGGCTTTTTCTCTGCTCTCTCATGGTGATTTGCATGGTGGGAATTGGTGGATTTACCAGACTTTCAAAAGCAGGATTGTCAATCACGGAATGGAAACCAATTACCGGAACATTGCCACCGCTGAGTGAACAAGACTGGCTAAAAGAAAAATCAAAATATGAAGCTACACCTGAATATAAAGCATTTAACTATGGTATGAGTATGGAAGAGTTCCGCACCATATACTTAATAGAATATGTGCATAGGTTGATTGCAAGGCTGACAGGTTTAGTTTTTATCTTACCATTTATATATTTTACACTAAAAAAAAGAATACCTAAAAATGCAGTAATAAGGTTATCTACAGCACTATTATTTGGAATTTTACAAGCTTTTGCTGGTTGGTATATGGTTAAAAGCGGTTTGGTAGCCAATCCTCATGTTAGTCACTATAAGCTTGCACTGCACTTACTGCTTGCATTGGTTATTTTTGCATTATTGTCATATCAATTTTTTGATTACCAAATCAAACCAAAACAGATAATTAAAATTAATAGCAACATTACATGTTACATATGGATAATTTTAATCCTAGTTACAATACAAATAATCTTCGGTGCATTTGTTGCAGGGCTAAATGCTGGTTTAATTTATAATACCTTTCCACTAATGGATGGACAAATTGTTCCAGAAGATTTATTTTACTTACAGCCTGCTTGGCTAAATATCTTTGAAAATAGAGTAACAGTGCAATTCATACACCGGGCATTGGCATTGCTGATATTAGTTCTGACAGCAATACTCACAATAAAAAATGCCAGTATAAAACCATTATATGTTATGCTATTCTCCGTCATCATTCAGGTAATTCTAGGAGTAGTAACTTTATTGCTGCATATACCAATGGCCATTGCTATAGCCCATCAAATGTTTTCGTTTATCTTATTTGGGTCAAGTTTATACTGCTTATGTTATTTAAGAAACCAGATCTAATACCAAATCACCAGCCTGTACATTTTTCCCCTCTGTAACAGGGATATTTTTTATTACCATTTCTGATTCAGCACATATTATATTTTCCATTTTCATTGCCTCTACAACAAACAGAGGTTGTCCTACCTCTACCTGATCTCCAGCATTAACGTATAATTTAACCAATAAACCGGATATTGGAGATTTCACAGCGTCTACTGAAATTCCTTCTGTTTTGTTGTTTAGCATTAATTTGCTTAGTTCAGCTACGTGAGGTTTCAATACACAACATTTAGCTTTCATACCTGCGTGTCTTATAAAGTATTTGCTGCCTTGCCTTTCTATTTTAAGTGCTATATTGGTATCATCATTAATTGTTATATATAACAACCTGTAACTTGGTTTCCACTTACCTACCACGGAGTATTTATTGTGGTTATATACTGTTGTTAATGTGTTATCTTGATATTTTGCATTTACGGAGTACTCATTATCGTCTATTTTCACTATGAATGCTTCATCTATTGACTTACTGTAATACTTTTCCTCATTTTCTAAGTGAACATACAGTGCAATAAAAATAAATATTTTAATATATTCCTCTGTAATAAAATCACCTTGAAACCCGCTAGGGTAATGATCTGGAATGAATCTCGTGTGGAGCTTTGCTGCAATAAAATTTGGATTATGGAAGATGGATTCTAGAAATTCTATGTTGTTTATTACTTCCCCTATATAGCACTCAGACAAAGCTTTTTGCATTCTGCTGATCGCCTCTATTCTATCTTTTCCATAGGTTATAACTTTTGCAATCATTGAGTCGTAGAACATGCTGATTTCTGAACCTGCAGCAACTCCATCATCTATTCTTACATGATCATTTTCATTCGGTTTATCGTAATATTTTATTCTTCCGCTGGAAGGGAAAAATTTCTTTGATGGGTCTTCAGCGCAAATTCTGCTTTCTATTGCAGAGCCAGTAAGTTTAATATCATCCTGATTGAATCTCAATTCTTCTCCGCAGGAAGTTCTAATCATTTCTTCTACTATGTCTATTCCTGTTACGAATTCTGTTACTGGATGCTCAACTTGTAATCTCGTATTTACCTCAAGAAAATAGAAATTTTGGTCTTTATCAACAACAAACTCGACAGTGCCTGCTGAAAAATAGCCAACTTGTTTTGCAAGGGAGACACATTGAGCATACATTTTTTGTCTTACTTCTTCACTAATAAATGGACTTGGAGTTTCTTCCATTATTTTCTGATTATTCCTTTGTATTGAGCACTCTCTCTCTCCAAGACACACTACATTGCCGTATTTATCTGCTATAATTTGTATTTCAATGTGTCTTGGCAGCTCTATATATTTCTCTATAAAAATACTACCATCTTTAAAACTTTTCTCTGCTTCGTTTGTTGCTGATGTAAATGCTAGTTCAATTTCTTTTTTGGAATGTACAATTCGCATTCCTTTGCCACCACCACCTGATGCAGCTTTGAGCATAACGGGAAAACCAATTTCTTCAGCAACCATGGATGCATGGTCAGCGTTTTCGATCTTACCCATATATCCTGGCACTACATTTACTCCAGCCTTTCTTGCCTCTTCTTTTGCCGTTATTTTGTTGGCTGTAACTTCTATTGTCTTTGCACTTGGACCAATGAAATCTATGTTATGTTTTTCCAGAGCACAGGGAAAATCTGGATTTTCCGCTAAAAACCCATAGCCAGGATGAACTGCCTCAGCACCTGTTTCAACTGCTACTTTGCATATTTTTTCGATATTCAAGTAACTAAGATAAGCAGGCGAAGGGCCAATGTGCCTTGACTCATCTGCTTGCTTTACATACACAGAATTTGCATCTGCATCTGAGTACACAGACACACAAGATATGCCCATCTTGTGCGCAGTTTTGATTATCCTGCAGGCAATCTCCCCTCTGTTCGCTACTAAAATCTTACTATACTTCTTTCTTATCATCTTATAAGTATACTTTCTTAAGTTAAGAAAGTAAATTTCTATATTATTGCTTGCAAGTACTTCATGCTGGAGCTAAACCACCATCTACAAGTTGCATAACATCAGGATCTGTCAATGTAGTACTTTCGTTATTCAAGCTATATATCTCGTTACATGCCTTAAATAACAGATATGAAGATCCTCCAGAAGCTATTGTTGCTATTGAAGCCAATGCAAGAGATTGAGAAGCCGAAAATAGAAGATACAAAGATATACACATAGCGATAGCACACACTATAGCCCCTACTATGTATAAGCATAGATGAAACTTTTTACTAAATATAAAGCTGCATTTTATGTCTGCAATTTGCTTAACTTCCTTCCGCTCTGCAGGGTCCAAGAAATAAAGGGGTGATACTACCTTCTTCCCGTCATCCTTAATATAGCTTTTATCGAGGAGTGCTTCCTTAATATATTTCTTATTGTTCTCAAGTTCCTTTTTTAAGCTTTTTACTTTCTCCCAATCTTTAGCTTCTTTTGCTTTCTTGACTCTGCTCTCAGTATCTTCTTCTAAATACTCTATAATCTCTTTTAACGCAGGTAACAGAATTCCTTTACTTGCTGCTATATGAAATGGGTTTCCATTTTCATCAATTCTATGCTTAGCTACACAAGCAACTCTTTTCTTGCAAGCTTCAATAAATTTATTTTCATCCTCTTGTGTTATAACTCCTCTTGCAATTTCAAATAAATTATCCATATACACACCTCACTGCATTCACTAATATTAAATTATACAATGCAGTTTATTAAAAATAAATGTAAATTAATCTTTCAAATTTACTATAGTTCCACGTTGTTGCAAGTACAAATTTTAGTTATCATCGGTTACGTTATCACAATAGACAAATATGCCAGGTATAGTTACTAGATTCGCTCCATCACCAACAGGATTCTTGCATATTGGTGGAGCTCGTACTGCATTATTTAATTGGCTCTATGCGAAACGTCATAGCGGCAAATTTTTGCTGAGGATTGAAGACACAGATAGAAAACGTTCAACACAGGAAGCAATTGATGCAATAATAGATGGGTTAAAATGGCTTGGAATAAACTATGATGGGGAAATAATATATCAATCAAAAAAAATAGAGCAGCACATTGAGGTTGCAAATCTTTTAGTTGAAAAGGGTAGGGCATATCATTGTTACTGCCCCGAGAATGAAGTTGCGGAGAAGAAAATAAGAGCAAGAGAAGAAGGAAAAATATATAAGCATAAGTGTACTCATTCGACATCAAGTGCAAACCCTGTTGTCCGTTTCAAAGTGCCAGACTCAGAAGATATTGTTGTTGAAGATAAGATATGTGGCCAAGTTAAGATAAATAGTGACCAACTTGATGACATAGTAATTCTACGTTCTGACAACACTCCAACGTACATTTTTGCCGTGGTGGTTGACGATCATTCAGTTGGAATAACTGATATTATACGTGGCTCTGATCACCTCACTAATACCTTCAAGCAATTGCTAATATATCAGGCTCTTGATTTTGATGTTCCACGCTTCGCGCACGTACCTCTTATCCATGGAGAAGACGGGAATAAGCTATCTAAAAGGCATGATGCTACAAACGTTTGTGATTATGGAAGGATGGGAATATTGCCTCAGGCAATGCGTAATTACCTACTTAGGCTTGGCTGGAGTCACGGCAATGACGAGATTATTAGCGATGAGCAAGCAATAGAGTGGTTTAATTTAGAAAGCATCGGTCGTTCACCTGCACGACTTGATTTTAAAAAACTGGAACATTTAAATAATCATTATATTAGTAACATGAGCAATCTGGATATTTTAAATACATTTGCTCCGATGTTAAAACTGAGTGATATAAAAAAGAACTATTTATTACAAGGACTAACAGAGCTAAAGAAAAGAGCAAACTATCTAACCGAACTGCTGGATTTAGCAAAGTTTTATATTCAAGATCTGCCGCTTGATTTTAGTGAAGAAGCTCAGCAAATTGTCAAATCTAACCTCGATGTAATTAAGTTACTTGCATCATTTCTTTCGAGTGTAGGTAGTGAAGATTGGAATAAGAATTTTTTATCCTCTCAGATTAAGGAATTTTCAAAATTACATAATATAAAAATGAGCGATATATACCACTCATTACGCGCCCCAATAACTGGAATAATGGATGCGCCTGGAATCATTGATATCATGGTAATTCTTGGTAAAGATGAGTGTATAAAAAGATTGCAAGCAATTTAAATAAAAAATTGCTTGATAGACTCTGGTAGCTTCATTATAGTGGAAAATGAAGGTTTTTTAGGATCCAAAATCTATCTTCACCTGCAGGTTTTTTCACCAAATAATCAAATTTCAGCAAAAAATATATAAGTTTATTTTTTCTAGCTCTTTATTCATATAGGAGGGTTTATGTCTAGAATTCCTGATACTTGACTTTTATTTTTAAGTTAAAAACCAACTGGCGCCTATGGTTTTAACTATTAAAGTTATTTTACCTTTTTTTATTGGTATTTTTTCATATTTTTTACACCGTTATACTTTGGTATCATACAGTTTTATGGTAATGGGAGCAGGCAGAGTAGTTCCGTCTCTCAGCTATGGCATTAAAAAATGACTATGTATAAGATCTAATGGTGTGTCTAATCTATAGATAATTTTTGAAATAAACTGTATTGCTAAGTTAATATTTTACATATCTGTTCAGCAAAGTGGCAAAAAAGACAACTAAATGAATGTCATGAAAGTAGCTTACACGTAGCTGTAGGAATATTCATTTTTTAAGGTAAATTACACAGCAAATATTGTCATTCAAGTAGCTGACACTGTAATTCCAGCTTCTATAATGTCATGCCAGTGCTTAACACTGGCATCCAGCAAAATTTATCACAAACAAGACAACATTTTCAATTAAAAACCAGTGTCTGGATGCTAAGATGACACCTTCATAAGGGAGCCAGCATCAGCTACTTTCATGACACTCATTTAGTTGTCTTTTCTCGTTTACCTTATTTTGCCACTCTGCTGAACAGATATTAAAATAGCAAGCCTCAAGGTCAGAAGCCTGCTATTACTTACTGGTTACTTTACATCAATTTTTTTGATGTGTTTCTCTGACTTAGGTATGGTTACATGCAATACCCCATCTAAAAAGTTGGCAGATACCTTATCTTGCTCTACATTTGTTGGAAGTTGAATAGATCTATAGAAAGAACCATAGTACCTTTCTTTATGGTAAAACTGCTTATCTTTTGATTCATTATCACATGTTTTTTCACCCTTCACTATTAAGCTATCGCCAGATATACTAATATCTATGCTTTCTTTAGGAATACCTGGTAACTCTAATGATAGGCAATAGCTTTCCTTTGTTTCATAAAAATCACAAACTGGTAGTAGACTACTGCCTCTTTTGTAAAGCTCTGGGTTCCATCCTGTAAAGAAGCTATGAAATGTGTCATCAACGGCTCTTTGTAACCCTCTTACACTAAAATTATCACGATTATTGTTTTTATTTAATGAACTATATTACTCATGTTGTACCTCCTTTTACTAATACATGCACTACATAATCATTTCACTTATTAATTTCAATCCTAAATCTAAAATTTTTTAGATGCGAAAAATTGTCCCCGTTTACTATAACTTGATTATGAGAAAAAATCTTGTTTGGATTACCACGAGTAGTTCTATTAACTAGATTAACTGTAAAAAAGGGCAAGTGTATGCAAATTTATTACTTCTCTTTCCACTTCCACAATCAAACAATTTTGAATGTTTCTTATTTGACTTGCCAACAATGAGAATTGGTATAACTGCTAGCTCTGTCTTTCAGCTATGGCATTAAACAATGACATGCATAAGATCTAATAATATGTATAATTTATAAATAATTTTTGAGGTAAATTGTGAAATTGGGCGTTAATATTGATCACGTTGCAACCCTTCGCAACGCACGTGGAGCTTCTTATCCAGATCCATTAAAAGCAGCAAGAATAGCTATTGATGCTGGAGCAGATTTTATCACTGTACACTTACGAGAAGACAGAAGGCATATCAGAGATGAGGATGTATTCAATCTAAAACAAAACATTAGCACTGAGTTGAATCTTGAAATTGCGGCTACGGAAGAAATGCTCAAAATAGCAAAAGAAGTAAAACCCTATTCGATTTGTATAGTACCAGAAAAAAGAGAAGAATTAACAACCGAAGGTGGCCTTGATATCGTGAATATGCACAGTAAACTTTCTGGTATAATAGAGGAAATGCATAGCTTTGACATAAAAATCTCACTGTTTATTGATCCAAATATTAATCAACTAAAATATCTTGAGAAGCTAGAAAGAAAGCCTGACATAATAGAAATTCACACAGGGGATTACTGTGATAATCCATCAGAAGAAAAATTAAAACTTATTACTAACTCTGCAGAATACATTAATAAGCTAGGAATAGAATGCCACGCAGGACATGGCATAAATTATAAACATGCTAAAAGAATAAAAGAGACACCTCACATCTCAGCTCTTAATATAGGCCATTCTTTAATCAGCGAGGCTATATTTCATGGCTTACGTAGTGTAACTAAAAAGATGAAAATGACAATATCTAAGTAGCTTATACTTTCTCTTTGGTATTTAAAATACTTGAAAGAGCTTGACTTGCTTTAAACTTTACCCTTTTCTTTTTAGGAACGGTCATCATCACACCACTGTGAGGATTACGGCATTGTCTTTCCTTACTTATAGGACTAGAGAATGTCCCTATTCCATGCAAACGTATTTCACCTTTACGGGTTAGATCGTTCTTGATTATTTCCATAAAAATATCATGAAGCTTACCTAAACTAGCTTTTGTTATATCTATACCTTGACTAGAGCACTCTTTACTCAGTTGGTTTACTATATCTTCTTTACTCATAAATTACCTTAATATTGAAAAATTACATAAACAGCATATTATGCTAGTGCCAATAGTCAACTAAATTCGTCATAAAAAGAGAAAATGTCATAAACCCTTGTAAGAACTTGTATAATATTTACAAAAAAATACCATTATGAAACAATTATCTCTTAGAAAACTGACATTTTTTCCGAGCTTTATGTTGACCATATTTCTTACGCTCAACAACACGTGAATCTCTAGTTAGGAATCCACCTTTACGTAATATAGAGTGTAGATCTTGACTTATACTACTTAAAGCTCTGCTTATTCCATGAGCTAAGGCACCTGCTTGGCCAGATAGTCCTCCACCTTTTACAGTTGCAAACACATCATACCTATCTAACATAGAAGTTACTATGAATGGCGCTTTAATCATTTGACACACTGATTCTCTTTTAAAATAAGAAATTAAATCATCTTTTTTATTAACACTAAATTTTCCACTTCCTGGCTTCATCCATACTCTTGCTACAGATTCTTTCCTTCGACCTGTGGCATATGAACGACCAAGTGAGTCAATCATTGCCTTTTTTGGCTGATCATTATTATTTATTTTCACTTTTTACTCCATTATTTCTTATTTTTACGATTTAAAGAGGCAAAATCTATTTTTTCAGGTTGCTGTCCTTGATGCTTATGTTCTGGACCAGAATAAACATACAAATTTTCAAACCGTCTACGTGCCATAGGACCATCATCAAGCATTCTTTTTACTGCCATTTTCATCACACGCTCAGGGAATTTGCCATTTAAAATATTATCTGGAGTAGTTTTCTTTAAACCACCAGAATAACCTGTATGCCTGTGGTAGATTTTATCTTTAAGTTTCTTTCCGGTAAAATCTACCTTTTCTGCATTAACAATGATTACATTATCACCACAGTCCATATGAGGTGTATATTCAGGTTTATGTTTTCCACGCAATAGCATTGCTACAAATGCTGCAAGCCTTCCTACTACTAATCCTTCTGCATCTATAACAAGCCATTTTTTATCAATTTGTTTCTCTTTTAAGAAAAAAGTTTTCATATATCAATACATAACAGTAGGTTATGATATACTAAGTTGCTTGATAGTGTCAACAACATTAGTTATTGATTATTAAAGTAATTTATGCTAATAACTTAAACAACATGCTAGAAAGCAAAATGTTTCGATTGATTATTATATTTGTAATTGCTTTTTGTACCATAGGTTGCTATGCAATTGATTTGGAGGAAGCTATAAGCAAAGCTATCAAAAACAGCTCAAAAATAAAGTCTCAATTTTACCAATATAAGAGTGCTGAAAAACAACTAAAATCTTCCGGATTGGCTGGGTTTTTACCTGACATTAATTTACAATATAATTTCGATAGTAATTTTAATATTATTAACAATCTACAAAACTCTGGAAAACATCTAACATTAAGTCAAAGAATAATAGATGGTGGTGGCACTTTTGCTACATTCAGCCGATCAAATTATCTTCTTAAAGCAGCAAAAATTAGATTTCAGCAATCTAAGCAAGAAGTTGCACTCAGCGCTGTGAAAGCATATGTTAATGTTTTACAAAGGGCAGAAATATTAAAACTGGGGGAACATAAAGAACGTGTTTCTTTAGAACACTTGTCAGCTATGAAAAAACGCTTTTCTCTTGGAGAAGTTACTAATGCTGAAGTTTTATTCGCAAAAGCAAAATTTTCATCTTCTATATCCAAAAGAGTTGATGCTGAAGGTGAGTTGAAGCTGGCTAATATTGCTTACTATCATTTAATTGGTGAAGATGCCGATAATCTTTATGAGACTAATGGTAAACTACCTTCTATGCCAGAATTAAATGAATGTTTACAGTTAGCAAAAACCAATAACTTATCCCTAAAAGCAGCAATTTATAAAAAAAGGGCTGCTGGAATGGAAGTGATTGCTGAAAGTTCAAAATGGCTTCCTTCTTTGAATCTAAGCGCAAGTAAAAATTTTGGAAAGGACAATATAAAATTAGACACGTTACTAGAGAATGTGAGTGTTGTCTTTACTCTTGATATTCCGATCTTTAAAAGAGGAGTTAATATTTTTGGTCTCAGTAGAGCTAAAATGGATGCGAAACAGTCCACTTATGATTATTACGAAGCGGTAAAAACTATAGAGCAAGCAGTTATAAATGCTTGGAATAACGTGCTGACAGCAAAAGCTATTATTAAAGCAAGTCAAGAAGCAGAAAAAGCAGCAGCTTTAGCATTGGAAGGAGTTGAGCAAGAAGTAAACTTAAATTTAAAGAGCACAACTGATCTTTTGGATACTGAAGATGAATTATTTAAAGCACGTTCCGATCTAATTCAGGCAAAAAGCAATTATGTAATTAGTGTTTACAACTTGCTTTTTATGATAAATAGTATAAACCTTTAAATTTAATGGTATGAGCGATAATCAATCTGTAAAAGATATACTAGGAGATATAAAAAAAGCTATATCGGGTAAAAATCCAAGTGGCGATAGAGCAGAAATAATAGATGAAGATGATGACGTATTATGCCTTGAAGAGGAGTACCCAGAAGACATCGAAGAAAAAGAAAATAGTGAAGAAGAGAATAATTGCCAAAGTGAGAAAATGAATAACCTATTTAATAGCCATAGTTACAACTCAGAAGAGAAAAATTTGTATGATAATATCAAAATGAGTAATAACAAAGTGAGCTATCAAGAACAAAGTAACGAGCATTTAGTTTTAAAAGAAAATATGGAGGAAATTAAAACATTGCTTGAAAAGATGCAAAGCGAACTACGGCATAAACAACAAAAAAGAGCAGATCTTACTGTTGAAGAATTAGTTGTATCTCTTTTAAAACCTCAGCTTTCAGAGTGGCTGAATAAGTATCTACATGCATTGGTAAAAGAAGTAGTTGAAAAAGAGCTCAAAGATATAATCAATAATAAGTAGGTTATTAGTATAAAGACCAGAGTAAAAACAGCTAGAGGTAGAAAATTATCTTCAACAAGATGGCTACATCGCCATTTGAATGATCAGTATGTGGAAAAAACCAATAAGGACGGTTATAGATCGCGCTCAGCATATAAGTTAATAGAAATAGACGATAAATTTAAACTACTCCAACAAGGGCAAAAAATTATTGATCTTGGCGCTTTTCCTGGTGGATGGTCACAAGTTGCATCTAAGAAAGGAGCGAGTGTGATTGCTGTTGACATAAAACCAATAAACGCAATTAATGGAGTAGAGTGTATACAGTGTGATATTATCAGCGAACTTGAAATTTTAAGAGAAAAATTCAAGGATCACAAATTTGATGTAATTTTATCTGATATGGCACCAGAATCTTGCGGTTTAAAATCGTTAGATCATATCAGAATTATGCTCTTATGCGAAGCAGCGCTCAATTTTGTAAAGCATTTCTTGAATCATGGTGGCAAATTTGTAGTAAAAATTTTTCAAGGAGAGTCTGATAAAGATTTCTGCAATGAGCTAAAAAAAATGTTCAAAACAGTAAGATACTTCAAACCAAAGTCAAGTAGATCTGAATCTACAGAAATGTATTTAGTAAGTTTAGGCTTTATTGGTGGCAACGTTTCTGTATAGCAGATACTTACAGAAACGTTGACGAATCTTGCTTCCTTATTTAAATGAAACTGAAGATTAATAACTCTGTAAACGCTTGAGCAAAAGCCCCTTTTTCTTGTTTAAATATTTATGATAATTAATTAAATTCTTGATTTTATTGCTTAAGTATATAATAATTAAAGTATATTATTATTTTTATAGGAGAATTTGATATGTATTTAGAATTGTTCAAACATATATTAAGTATAGTAAATCGTGAAAATGATTTGAATGGTAATAACATAGTTGAAAAAATACAAAAGCAACTACAAAGAAGAGAATCATCTACTTATGAAGAATGGAGGAAGGAAAATTTTGATATAAATTATAAATTTAGTAATAATAATTATAAAAAATTAATATTATTACATGTAGCATCTCTAGATAATCAAGAAAATGTAGTAAACGCTCTATTAGCAGTAGAAGGTATAAATGTTAATTTGCAAGATAAAAATGGAAAAACTCCTCTACATTTGGCTATTGAAAAAGGTAATGAAAATATAGTAAACGCTCTATTAGCAGCACAAGGTATAGATGTTAATTCGCAGCAAAATCTATTGCAACAAGCTCCTTTACATTTGGCTGTTGAAGGAGGTAATGAAAATATAGTAAAAGCTCTATTAGCAGCAGGTGCTGATCCTTTATTATGTGATTATCGAGGCAAAAATCTGGCAAAAATAGTTACTGAAGAAGCAATTTGGAAAGCAGTAAACTTGGGTGCTAATATATTTAGTATTGCATCTGTTGTAGCTGTTATAGTAGTTACTTCTGCATATTTTATTGGTGTGTCATTATCAGTAGGTGCTATGGCTGGTATAGCTGTTGCTGCTGCTGTATTCACTGGACTTGTTGCTGGTGGTATTAAGTATGAAGTGTATAAGCCTTGTGATGAGTTAAAGGACGCTATTGCACAAGCAACGTCAAGTCCTAGTAAGCAGATAAATGGTAGTTGATGTACAATCAGGAGTTTCTTCAGAGTTAAGTGCAACAGTGTAGTTAAGTAGAAAGAAGAAGTCTCTTCTTCCTTTTCAAGTGGCTGACACTGGTTTCTTACCAAGAAAAACTTAGCATAACTTTTGTGCTCAAAAAAACTTCTGGATTCCAGCATCAAGTGCTGGAATGACATGGTGAAATATTATTAAAGTAGCCTCTGTCCCAGTGTCCATTTGGTGTCATTCAAGTCAGCTCTCTTCTTGTCATCCCAGTACTGGGATCTAGAAAACTGACCAGGTTGGTCACGCGCTGGCTCTCTAAAATTACTTTAGCTATGAATATTAAGAAATTTACTAAATAAAAAAAAGACAAAAAAATTCCCGTGTAACGAGTTTTGACCCTATAATAATGTAAATTGGCGTTGTAATAATATGCTAACGCTTATTTAAAGCGCGATTTGGCTGAATGTAGAAAAAATAAAAAAGACATGCAGCCGCTATAATTTTATGTAATTTGCCAATAAATATCTGAGTTTTTTACTGAATTTTGTCGTTGAGACCGCGCGTATCAAAAACAAGGATAAATACTCTTATTGATATGATAAGAAAAGTGGGAAAGTTTGTCAAGTAATAAAACTAGAGAGCTCAAATGGAAGAAGGTAAACTCTAAAGTGTACGTTCAGTAGCACTTTCTATAAGAGAGATTGTATTATCTATCCCATAAAGCTTGATAAAAGATCCCATTCTAGGACCGGTTTTTTGTCCAAGTAATGTTTCATACAAAAACTGAAACCAATCGCGTAAGTTGCTGTAATTATATTTTTTTCCGATGGAGAAAACCTGAGATTGAATCTCTTCAGCAGTGGCTGTAATAGGCAGGGAATGTAGGTTGTTCTTTAAATCTAGTAACGCTTCTTTCTCTTTTTCGTTTGAAGCTTTATACGCTTTTGTTGGCTTGATAAAGTCGTGATAATACCTAACTGCAAAATCCGAAAGTCTATCTAGCATTTTGTTGCTTTCTGGTGTAACGTTTGGTGCATAAGTTGATATAAAACCCCAAAGAATCTCTTTATTTTCAGCATTACAAGCTGCTGCCAGGTTTAAAAGCAATGAAAAATTTATGCCTGAAGTTTCTACGTTTGGAACTTTACCCTGGTGGATGTGCCATAAAGGACTGTTTACATCCTTTTCTTTACTTTCATTATAACGCTTAACAAACTCCAAATATTCATCAGTTGATTTTGGTATCACATCAAAATATAAACGTTTAGCTTTTTTAGGACTCTGAAAGATGTATAACGCTAAACTCTCTGTGGGTGCATAAGTTAGCCACTCCTCAATTGAAATACCATTTCCTTTTGATTTTGATATTTTCTTTCCTTCTTTATCAAGAAATAACTCATAGCAAAACAAAAGCGGTGGCTTTTCTCCAAGTATTTTACATATTTGACTTGAAAGCACAGCAGATGGAGTCAAATCCTTTCCATGAGCTTCGTAATTAACTCCGAATGCAGCCCACCTCATCCCCCAATCAGGTTTCCATTGCAGTTTACATTTTCCTTTTGTCACTGGAATTTCTATTTTTTCCCCGTTTGGGTCTTCATACGTGATTGTTCCTTTATCTGTATTTGTTTCAATTACTGGAACTTGTAAAACTTGGGAAGTTTTTGGGCATATCGGCAAGAATGGACTGTAAGTTTGCTGCCTTTCTTCCCGAAATGATGGAAGCATTACGTCCATCACTTTATCATAATTTTTCAGCAGGAGTAAAAGTTTTTCATCGTAAACGCCAGATTTATAACACTCTGTAGCGCTTCTAAATTCGTATTCAAATTCAAACAAATCAAGAAATTTACACAACAACGAATTCATGTGATGACCATAACTTTCATGAGTGCCAAATGGGTCAGGTATCATGGTTAATGGCTTGTTCAGATTCTCTCTTAGCATTTCCTGATTTGGTACATTATCTGGTATTTTTCGCAAACCATCCATATCGTCGGAAACTGCAATGATTTTGGTTTTTATACTAGGAGCTATTTTTTTTAGAGCGTTTGCAATAACTGTGGTACGAAAAACTTCCCCAAAAGTACCAATATGTGGTAAACCTGAGGGACCATAACCAGTCTCAAATATTATCTCTTTTTTATTAGGGAATTCTTGTAGTATTTTTTCTGCTTCTTGAAATGGCCAGCTTATAATCATTGAATTTAAATTAATTATCTTACCTAAAGTGCTATTCATTTCAATAGATTTTTAATTAATGATGTAGTATTAGTGTTAGAGCTCTTATTAGAAGGTTAAAGATATGTCTACTGGCAGCATACAAACGAATCAATTATTTAAAGGTCTTACAAGACCTGCAATGCTCTTTGGTGTGAGTTATATGTTTGCAATATTAAACGTTCTAATTTGCATGCTAATTTTCATTAATACAAATGATCTTAGAGTAATTCTCCTGATGTTACCAGGTATACATGGACTTGGCTATATAGCTTCTGCAAAGGAACCGTTGTTTATTGAGTTATTTATGGTAAAGCTGGGAAAATGCTCCAAATGTTTAAATCGGTTTTATCATGGAGCCAATTCTTATGACATTACTTGATGTTATGCAATGTTGAGATTTAGAGCTATTCAATCAAAGAATAAATCTATTCTAAGTAGAGAGGTTCACGCTGCTGAATTTATACCTTATTCTTGCTATTGGAATAGTACAACCTTGATAACAAAGCAGAATTGGTTAGTTAAATTTATAAAATTAAATGGCTTTGCGTTTGAAACGGCCGATGATGAAGACTTGGCGATACAAAATAATATCAGAAATCAGATGCTAAGAAGCATTTCATCTCCAGCATTTAGTTTGTACTTTCATACCATCAGGCGTAAGAAGAATATCTTTTCTGATGAATTTGCAAACCAGAGTTTACCAAATTTTTTTGCTAACCATGTAAATCTAAAATGGAGAGAAAAACACGCAACTAGGCAATCTTTTATTAATGATTTATACATTACGATTATTCGTAGGGCAGATACAAAGGGAGTAGAATTTTTATCACATCTACTGAAAAAATTTGGGCATGTAACTTCAAAACATGCTTGGGAAAGTGATATGCGTGATACCTATGAAGATTTAGAGGAAACGACAAATCGTATAGTAACAAGCCTTAGGAATTATTCGCCTAAAGTCCTTGGAGTAAAAGAAACTCCAAACGGACTGTTTTGTGAAATAATGGAGTTTCTATCTAGAATTGTAAATTGTGGCTTTGTTACAAATACGCTTTTTCCACTAAAAACTGAAATATCAAGATACTTACCAGTTCATAGGGTATTTTTTGGCCATAAGATGATACAGGTTGTGACTCATAATGAAAGTAAATATGCTGGAATAGTTAGTATCAAAGAATATGGAAATAATACTTCTGCAGGAATGCTTGATTCTTTTTTACAACTTCCTTATGAATTTATTATCACGCAGTCTTTTCAAATTACAAATAGGCAAATGGCAATTGCGAAAATGCAGATACAGCAAAATCGTATGATACAATCTGCAGATAAAGCTATTTCTCAAATAGCAGAAATTTCTCATGCGCTTGATGATGCAATGAGTGGTAAAATTGCGTTTGGTGCACACCATTTAACTATCTTATGTATAGAAAAAAGCCCTAAATCATTGGACAATGCTTTATCATTGGTTGAATCGGAGCTTTCTAATTGTGGTGTTTATCCTGTTCGTGAGAGGGTTAATCTAGAACCAGCATTTTGGGCGCAAATTCCTGGTAATTTTGATTATATAGTGAGAAAAGGTACAATAAGTAGTCTTAATTTGGCCGGTTTTGCATCTCAACATAATTATCCTACTGGTAAAAAATTCAATAACCACTGGGGAGATGCTGTTACAGTTTTTGATACAACATCTGGCACTCCATTTTTCTTCAACTTTCATATAAGAGATGTTGGACATACTATGATAATTGGGCCAACAGGTGCTGGCAAAACTGTTTTAATGAATTTTTTATGTGCTCAAGCAATGAAATTTTCTCCAAGAATATTCTTTTTTGATAAAGATCGCGGTGCAGAAATTTTTTTAAGAGCACTTGGTGGTATCTATACTATAATAGAACCAAGAACTAAGACAAATTTTAATCCTCTGCAACTTGACGATACTCCTGATAATAAAACATTTTTGATGGAATGGATAAAATCTTTAATTTTAGTATACAACGATAAATTCACTTCAGAAGATATTGCTAGAATTAATGATGCAATTGAGGGAAATTTTAAATTAAAAAAAGAAGACAGATTTTTGAGAAATCTTGTACCATTTTTAGGACTTGCGGGCCCTGATACTCTAGCTGGAGCAATATCTATGTGGCATGATGATGGCTCTCATGCTGCAATATTTGACAATAAAGAAGATTTGCTAGATTTTTCAAAAGCAAGAGTGTTTGGCTTTGAAATGGCTAGCTTGCTAAAAGATCCTGTTGCTCTTGGGCCGGTCTTGATTTATTTGTTTCATAGGATTAGTATATCGCTTGATGGCACTCCATCTATTATTGTTCTTGATGAAGCATGGGCGTTAATAGATAATTCAGTTTTTGCACCTAAGATAAAAGACTGGTTGAAAGTGCTGAGAAAGTTAAATGCTTTTGTGGTTTTTGCTACTCAGAGTGTTGAAGATGCAAGTAAAAGTGCTATTAGTGATACGCTTGTACAGCAGACAGCAACACAAATTTTTTTGCCAAATCTGAAAGCTACTAGTGTCTATCGAGATGTTTTTATGTTAACTGAACGTGAGTACATACTGATCAAACACACAGATCCAAGTACTAGATTCTTTTTAGTAAAGCAGGGAGTTAATGCTGTAGTAGCTAGAATAGATCTGAAAGATTTGGATGATGTGGTCAACGTGTTATCTGGACGCGCAGAAAGTGTCCTATTGTTACATGATATATTGAAAGAAGTCGGAGATGATCCAAAGATGTGGTTGCCTGTGTTTTATCAAAAGGTGAAAAATGTTTAAAACTAAACTGTCATTACTGTTAGTTGCGATATTTTTATTAAATATAGATTTTTTACTCTCATATCCAGTGTTTGCAGATACAGTAAGTGGTACTGACAAAACGGAATTTGTTAGCAGGTTTAATTCTACTGGTAGTTTTAGCCGTGCCTCTGATCCTGACTGTAAGGCGTTTGAAACAGCTGCAGCAGTTGCTGGGATAGTAATTGCTATTGGTGCAATATTTACTGGTATTGTTTTGATTGTCTCTTCTGCTGGTTTATTTACTGCTCTTGTTATCGTTGGAATGATAGCCGCAATTGTTGGAGTCTGGAAGGCAGTGGGGGGACTTATTGTTTGTCAGCATAGTTTTGTTAGGCATCCAGTTGCATACGATAATGATGGGAGATATAAAAATTTTAAACTAAAAGACACAGGTTATAGTGGTGACACAGATAAAAATTATCGAACAGAAGATGAGTATTTTTCCGCATTACAGAAAAGATCAGGAAGAGATGGAAAACAAACAGAAAAGGAGATTTTAAATTCTACTAACTGGGATGTTGTTAATGTTGATAGGGAACACTACTACTGGCCAAAAAATGGGGTGCAATATAGTGAATACATAGAAGTGTGTCATCGCAATCCTTTAACATTTGGCAACCTTTTCAAGACGAATGACTTTAATTTCAGGGGGAAAGATGGATACATAGACTTTGATATCAGAGAGAAAGACACTGGATATGAAAGTGGTTCATGGTCTCCGAAGGTTGATGGCGATCTAGAATGTAAAGTGCTTAAAGCTGGGCAGAGCGAAGACATACATGGATCAACGTTCAGGGCAGTGAGAAAAATGGGTAGGTTATGTGTGGAATTGGCTGAAGTTAGGGCAGCTGGAACTGCTTGGCCGCAAGGAATTGATATAGGATGCACGGAATTACCACCTGATCCAATTGCTCCTATGTGTGAAAAATCTGTGATGATATTCAAAAATAAAGATGGCACAGGGAAAGAAGAAGTTTCTATTGGTAGTGATAATGACTATAAAACTAATATAAGAAATAAGGAAAAAGAAGGAAAAATTTTTGTAGGTTACGACAATAAAGGCTGTTTTAGCTCATATGTCTCTGAAGCTTGCTACAATCAGGCAGGGAGTAAATCATTAGCTCCTCTTCCCATCACTTCTATGATAGTGCAATGCATTAAGGAATCGTTAGATAATTTAGTTGCAGGTATTGATTCAAGTGGCAGTCCACTTAACGATCAAAATGGACATAACAAGGGCAGTTTCTTATCTGTAGCACAGAAAAAGCTAAAAAACACCGTAACTGCTGTCTTAGTTTTGGCTTTAATACTGTTCTCTATAAAAGCCATGTCTGGTGGTGTTCGCAGTCCTCAAGAAATGTACATGTTGATTATTAAGTTTGCTTTAGTGATTTACTTCACAACAGGCAGTACTATGTTCCATTATTATGGAGAATTAACAAAACTTTCAAATGGTTTGTCGGAGATAGTATTGCAAGCATCATCTGAGAGCAAAGGTATATGTAATTACGAAGCAGGCAAAGATTATGAATACATGCGTAAAGTAGATGGAAAAAGAATATCTTACAGCTATCTTGCTCCTTGGGATAGGCTTGATTGTAGAATTTTATTCTATTTAGGTGCCCCTTTAGATGGAATTGGTGGTAAAATTGGTGCAGGGGGTGCTGTAACATTAATGGTTTTGCTTGGTGCTGCTCCTGTCTTATTAGTTGCAGGTTCGGTAATCGGTATTATTTTTGCTGGTGGACAGATCTTAGTAGCTCTTGTCTGTATATTTATGGCCATTTTGATGATGATGGTTATTTTGTGGATGTGCTATGTATTTATCTTATCTTTAGTTGCGCTTAGTGTAATTATCATCTTATCGCCTTTATTCATTCCTATGGTTTTGTTTCAACATACTAAGGGATATTTTGATGGTTGGCTAAAAGAGTTAATTACCTACAGTTTATACCCAGTTATCCTTTTTGCATTTCTATCTTTTATGTTCATAGCATGTGATAAAATCTTTTATAGAGGTCTAAATTTTGAGAAAGAGCAAGTTGAAATGCTAGGCAAGAAAACATATTGGTTTAAATTGAAAGGAGGAGAATGTACTAACAATCCAAATACTTTAGCGTGCATGCTACAAGAATATAAATGGGAGAAAAGTATGCTGCTTGGTCTGGTTGATTTTGCGTATGTTGAATTTAGTAACTCTGTACTTGGAGAGTTAATGAAGTTATGTTTGGTGCTATTTTTATTTTACCATTTTTTAAACGTTCTTCCCGGTATGGCTGCTGAACTTGCTGGTAACCACAGAGCAGCACTTGGTTCAGGTAGCACTCCTGCACAAATGGTGAATAAAGCTTTATCTGCTGCCAAAGCTGCTGCTGGAGGTGCTGGTCAAGTTGCTGCTGCGGCTGTAAGTAAGGCAAGAGGGGCTATTGGAGGAGGTGGAGATGATAATAAGGGATCGGGATCTTCCTCTAGTGAATCTATAAAACCAGGTGGAGAGTGAGCGCAGGTGAGTAACAGATGTTTGAACATTTGAGCAACCAAAACTTGGTTAAGCTATGCATAAGTTTTGTGATACTCTTTTTATTATCTGGGTGCGGGTGTATTAAGCCAGAAGATTCATCAGGCTTGCGTGAGAAATTGGATATAGTGTCAACAGAGCAGAAATGGGTTGATTCTGGAGTCTATATTTCGGATAAAATAAAAGTAACAGAGATTAATATAGTACCTAATAAGGTTAATTTTTGTTCGCAATATAAAGATTTTGCAATTGAATCTGGAGTAAGAAACGTTACATTACCGTTTGCGCTTAAAGCTGGCGATGCGATAAGCTTTAGTGTTGTTAGAAGTAAAATGTGTAAAAACGATAATGGCACGGTCACCTATAAAAAAATTGACGAGAGTTGCGGTGAAGTAGAGAAGGAGTATTTTGCACATGTTTTAAATCAAAATGAATGTCAGGCAATATGGCAAAATGGAGAATACAAGTACACAATATGTCCTAACAAACTCATGATAGGCAATGCAGAATGGCTTCCCGGGCAAGAGTACTGGAGTTCAGATTTTTCAAAACCAGACCAAGAAGAAAAAAGAAAGGAGATTGAAAATATTAACTCTATAAAGCAGGGAGAAAATATAGACTGCAGCAAGCTTTCAAGCGATCAGAAAAGTAAGATGGATACGCGCATTTTAAATTTACTCTGTAGAAAGATATGTAAGTTTTCTTCCGGTAGCCGTGACAGTAATTGTGTGCATGTTGAATACAATGATATAGAAGATGAAATATTTAGATCCATTACTAACGCTTCAACTAACTCTAGTGGCAAATCTGTTAATACTGAGATTATTGATAATGTTTTAAAGAATGCAGAAGTAAAAACTGATGTTCCATTCTTAAATGTTTCTATGGATGGTGAAAATCTTGAACACATTCCTAGTGGTGGTTTATGTACTAATTGTGATCACAAGATAAGTAATGACCATCAAACATCAAAGTTAATTTTCAAGTTGGGTGATAGCAGAGATAAAGGTGGTTTCAACATAAGAGTAACAAAAATCCCTAATTTAGAAAAAAGCTTATATATACATGTTTCTGACAAATTTCCCGAGCACAACCCTGATGAAACTCAGGGAGATATACCTGTAGACATTAGCAAAGTTTATAATACTCAATATATGGAAGGCTTAAAAGAAAAGCTAAAGGACAAGAGTGGCACTATATATTACGGAATAAGAGATCATGGGTGTGATTATAAGAAAAATGAAGGTCAATTTAGCATTAACCTTACAACTAAAGAGCCACCTGTAAGAACTTTTAGTGCGATATATAATTTTTTTGATGAAAAAGTAAAAACTGCATTTTTCGGTTCTAGCTACAAAGACACTAACGCGATTCACTCTGATACTAGCCCTGTGAAGTCTCTTTATCAAAGTTTTGTAGCATCAAATAGAACAAATACCATCAGATCTACAATAGTGTCGTTATTAGTATTATATATAGTTTTATACACCCTTTATTACTTTTTTGGATTATCTCATGCTTCTATATATGAATTTTTAATTATATGTGTAAAGATAGGAGTTATTACCCAATTGCTGAACGATAACAGTTGGAGTTTTTTTTATAACAATGCATTTTCTATTTTTGTTAATGCTCCAAAACAGTTAATAGAAATAGCAAATTTCGGAGGTACAACATCAAATGTTTTTGAATTTCTTGATTTACCGCTCAATAGGTTTTTATCAGCACACTCAGTGTTACTAATAATATCTCTTATATTCTCTGGTCCTTTGGGTATTGTATCGTTTTGCTTGGTGATTTGGGGTTTGATAACAGTGAGCTTATCGATGTTTAACGCCTTATTTTCTTTTATCACATCTATAGCAATAGTTGCATTATTGCTTTCCTTGGCGCCTCTTTTTATTATTTGCCTTCTATTTGGATATACTAGACAGATGTTTCACAATTGGGTCAAAAATTTAGCAAGATTTGCAATTCATCCGGTAGTGCTTTTAATTTTTATATCATTAATAAGCCAGGTTATGGATTATATTGTGTATTCGGTCTTTAATTTTGAGGTCTGCCCTACATGTATACTTAATCTTAACTTAAAGATTTTTAATCCTTGTATTCTTTATGGTTATGCTTCCAAACATGCACCTAACATCACAGCTATGATGGCTTTTGTGATTTTGGGACATGCCATGAAAGCTTTAGTTGAGGCATCTTCAACAATATCTGATTCGCTGTTTGGTGTTTATGTAGCAAGCGAACCAGGAAGGCAATATCAGCAAAGCTTAATGGGAACAGTAGGTTTAGATGAACAAAGTATCCAAAGAAGAGCAGGTCAGCAATCTGGTACACCAAGTCGAAGACCTCAAATACCACAATCAGCTCAAAGATCAGCACCTAAAATACCGACAAACACAGGAAATCAATGATGAGCAGAAAATCATTATTATTGATACTATGTCTTGTAATTACTGGCTGCACAATGGATTGTGTTGAACCTGGGTTGCAGAGCAGAAATACTAGTGTCAGTATAGATGTTCCAGTTCGTGAAGGTGGCGAAGGAGTTAAAATTCATTGGGTTGATTCTGGTCAAGTAATTAGCAAGGATGAGAAAATCAAAATTACTCTTGGTGGGTCAGTAAATTTTTGTCCTCTTAAAGAAGGGAAAAATCCAAAGAGAGTACTTGTGCCCGCTGTATTTTGTACTAATGATTTAATACCAAATTACAGTAATAAGTTAATTGATAATGCTAGTCTTGATGAACGAGAAATATGTGGGGATATAGGCTTTGGAAATAATGAATTCTATAGCAATAGACGTTATGTAGATACTGGAATTAAAGCAAATCCTGGTGATAAGTTAAGCTTTAGCTTAATTCCCAGAGAGATAACGATTGATTATGACAATCCACAAGGAAAAGGAATCAGTTTTGATGGCAATTGTTATAGCTCTGAAAGAGGGGATGAAAAAGATAAAGTTACAATAAAAGACATGTTTGGTGGAGGAACATTCTTTTGTGAAAAAAGTGGTAAGAGGACTAAAGTAGAATTTCCTAAGATTAATAAAGAGAACATAGAAGAAAGAAGAGTGCTAGTTGGTAATGGCTACACTCCATATGATAATAAGGTACATTTTAATAAGGATTATATTCAAAATTCATGGATAAATGGTGCATTGTTAGATTTACGACGAACTAAAATAGGACTGGATAAATTATGTAATGGGAAAAAATGTGATTTTAATGAGATAAGCAAGTACAGCTCTTATGAGCTTAATTGTTACTATCAGAATATATGTTACAACGCAAAAGGTATAGGGGAGAATTGCGTCTCTTCTATAAGGTATGAGAAGTATGATAAAAGAAATACATGTGACATGTATTCTCACCTTAAACGTATTGAGGATGAACTAAAAGAGATTGAAGAAAATAAGAGGGATTCTAAGCAGATTGACATTAATTTAATATCAAATTCTAAATTAAACTTCAAAGAGGACAGAGAAGATATTTCTTGGGCCGAAGCTCTTGTTGCAAAAATTGGCGATCTTGATGATCAGAATACTGCTAAAGGTATTCAATGTTTTCCAGAGAAAAAGGGTGCAAAAGGAGATAATGTGTGTTCGCAAATTGGTGATAATTTTGAACATTTTTCTTTGAAATTAAATCATGATTATAAAATAGATGAAAAAGATATACTACATGGTAGTAGTGTGATGCTTGCTATAGCAAGTAATGGCAACTACCAACTTCATAGAGGTGGATATCATGTTGCAGTGACTAGATCATGTAACTTCGATAGTGGTGAAAAACTGTATATGTACTTGGGTGATAATCCGCCAGGAGATCCATCTATTCCGGAAACTAATGATTTCAGAAAAGTAGAGAAGTTGGATAAAATAACAGAGGATAATGTAATCTATTATGCAATAGATGGAAGTCATTTAAAGGATAAAGAGTCTAAAAAGATATACTTTGGTATTAATGTAGAAAACGTAAAGAAAGATGATATTACGGACAAAGAAGCCAAATATTATGAAGATAACAAATACACAGTAAATTTATTTTTAAAAAGAAAAATAAACGATTTTATTTCATCAACTGTAAACAAGATTTTTGATTTCATAACAGATGGGGGTGAAGACGGAATTAAAATTCCATATGAAGGATATAGAAAGGGGCTTCTACAAGGAATAAGAGCTTTGCTTATTCTATACGTTATATTTACTGTTGTTGGCTATATGCTTGGAACAATACAATTAAGTAAATTCGATTTTATTATAAGAATATTCAAAATAGCATTTATAGCTTTTGCTTTTAGTGATAGAAGTTGGGAATTCTTTGGTACAACTTTGTCTGGGCTTTTTGTTGATGGTAGCATTTATTTAGTTGATAGTTTTTCTGGCTATATAGGGGAAGGAGGTAAAAAATTTGCATTCTTAGATTTAACAGCGGGAGTATTATTTACAGGAGAAACATGGCTGAAATTTTTATCTTTAATGCTATCAGGACCTTTTGGCTTTATTGCATTTTTGGCAATACTTTATGCTACTTTTGTGTTTTTAAGATGCATTATTAGTGCTACGTTTAAGTATGTAATATCTACTGTTTTAGTGGCATTTTTATTGTCATTGGCACCTTTATTTATCGTATTTATTCTATTTCAACAAACTAAAACATTATTTGATAATTGGATAAAAACGCTGGCTCATGTTTCATTGCAACCAGTCATTTTATTTTCATCCTTGTCTCTTTTAAATCAGTTAATGTATTCAGTTCTATACAACCTCACAAATTTTTCTGCATGCTATCAATGCTTAATTAGTGTAAATTTTTTATCGTATGATCTGTGTCTTATGAAATCAATATTACCTCTTGGGTATAGTCCTGGTACTAGTGTTGATGTTGCGCTCAGTACTGGAGAAAGGGCTGGTGGGCACTTTGCAGCATTACCTATAGATCTAATCCAGGCATTTATATATCTCATCATTGCTAGTGCAATGGAAGCTTTTGTTTCCATATCAGAAACTATGGCGCAGGCGTTGTTCAGCTCTGGTTATGGAGTTGCTCAAAGTGTTAGTCATATTGCTAGGAGCGCATCACAAGCTATGCTGTCAACTGTTGGCCTTGATGATAGAACCCAAAATATGATACATAACATCAAGCAGGGAATGAGTAAAGATCGTGGAAAAATTGAAGCTAAATTGCCTGATACACCAAAGCAAGCAGATGAAAAAGGGAGTTCTGGCAAAGAAATGAGCAAATCTGAAACACTAAGCCAGCAAGATAAGCAAAAGGATTCTGATAAAAAAAGGACAAGTTAAGGAAGATTGATGAGATATATGGAGTAACTAATTAAAAAGATATTTGAAGTAAGGTTTTAGAAATTTATTCTGTATTGGAAAAAGTTTAGGTATGCAATCACGCTTAGGCAAATGTTGGTTTAGGTTATTAATTTTGGTAATCTGTGTGCTGGTTACAGGTTGTAGTAAGAATGATATGCCTTTTCCAAGGTGCATATCTGCTGATTATTTTGGTCCTGAACCGGTTGCAGTTGGTGCTCATTTTTCAAAAGATCACGATGCTTTTATTCCGGAAGATCAGGAAATTATAGATCCTGATACTGGCGAAATTAATTATGGTTTTCACTCTAATCAAGTGGTGAAGTGGAAAGATACTGGATTTGAAACCAATGGAGATAGTTTAGTAGTACGAGTAAATGGTGCATGGACATCTTGGAGTAATAATAATAAGAAAGAATCTAAAGGTAGTTATAATTTGCAAAGCTTGGAACAGCTAAAATATGTGACTAAGTTTGAAGGTAAACAGGGCGATAATAGTTTGCCTGACTTTCACTTAATTTGTAATGATTACAAATCTAGTACACAAAAAATTTCAAGTAATCCTAATGCAAGTTGTACTGTAAATTGCAAGTGTATTAGTGAAGATGATAACAGAGAAAAACGCGGTGCTCCATGTTGGTTTACTAACGGCCATGGTGCTTATCTTTTATTTAAAAGGCCTAGCGATTCTAGTCCTAACGAAAATTTAAAATCCATGCGTAACCCTGAGTCTCCTACTGTACATCTAGGTTACAATTCCGTAGCGGAAGATGGAAGTGGGCTTTTTACTTTAGACAGAGATAACACCACATTACAGGACAGGAATTGTAATACGGTGAGGTTAGAAAAAGGATGGAAAATATATGTAAAGATATTAGATAGATATTATCTAGATAATGCAGGTGGCTACTCTTTTGAATTTTTGAGCGGAGTGCAGAAACCAAGTAACTTTGGATTTTTTGATTACGTTTATAACTATCTAAAATGTGTATTATTGATTAACGAAAATTGTAAAAAGCATTTTGATAGCAATGATCCTGCAGCTGCACAAGCGATGTTTCAAAATATAGCTGAAAAAAGTACGAGCTTTCACAATTTTGTTCTTTCCTTGCTTGTTCTATTTATAGTGATTTCATCGCTTCTTTATCTTTTTGGAATGATAAGAGAAACTAAGCATGATATGCTCATCAGAATGATGAAAATCACTCTAGTAATAGTGCTTATATCTCCTGGAAGTTTTAGATTTTTCTATGATCATTTTCTTGTTTTATTTGTTAAAGGTCTTGAACAATTGATAAGCATAATTACTAATTTTGCTCCCAACATGAACACCGGAGGTAATTCAAACGTTGCTCAAGGAAATGAAGCTAAATTGTTTAGCTTCATGGAGGATATGTTTAATAAGTTTTTTGCTTACTCTGTTTGGAAAAAGTTTGCAGCATTTTTACATTATCAAATGTGGGCAAGTCTCTTTATGATACCGGCAATTTTTATAGGGATTGTCTTATATTTCCTGCTGTATATGTATGCTTACATAATATTCCTTTCTGGTTTTATGGGTATAGCTTTTCTTGTATCTATAATGCCGCTATTCCTAATCTCTATTTTATTTTCACCACTGAAAAGTCTATTTGAGGGTTGGATAAAATTCTGTATTAGTTTCTGTTTGCAATCAATTATGATATTTACCCTGCTGTCATTACTTGCTGCAATGATAATGAATACCTTTTATAAACAGTTAGGCTTTACTGTGTGCTATAATAAATGGCTTGAAATAAAGTTATGTGCTCCAAAATGGGTATTTGGTGGTTTTTGTATAATTGATAAAGAATACTTTAGCTGGACTCCAGGGCAAATTTTTGTACCTTATACTATCGGGGAGGCTTCTCCGTTGAACGTAGATAAGAATATAGAAGGTATAGAAAAACTAAGCAGAATAGGTGGTACAGTAAAGTTTACTGGTGGCGCTGGATATATCCCTCTTCCACCAGATTACATTAATAAAGGTTTTCGTTATATAGATTACCCTTTCTTTAATCCAGTGCCTGGTACTGAGAAAAATCCAGCAGACCATTATATAGCAGAAAGTGATATAGTAGTTGATGCTAATTGTAGTGAAAAAGATCTAGTGCGTCTAACGAATAGTTTATTACATGCATCAGAAAAGGCTGATATCTTATTGTTGATAGATAATATAAATGGTAAGATAAAAAGGCGTTATTGTCAATCTCAACAGCATGAAGAAGAATGCAGGAATTATGAGAAAATAATAGACGATTACAAAAAGGGTATCATTCAATCAAATTCAAAAAGTGAAATAAAGTCTTTAGTGCAAGGTGTAATTACGCAAAGTGTAAGCTGCCAATCAGAGAATTTTTATGATATAAATCAAAACTATCAAGAAAATAGCGATTACCAAAGGGTACAGGACATACAGAGAGGTTATTTAATCAACGTAGGAGAGATCTTTATGCTGTTCTTGCTTTCGTTTTTGATGTTTTCTTTAAAGGAGTTTGTACAACAGATGGGCTCAAGCATTGCCGGTGGTGGGTTTAGTGTTTACAGTATATCTAGTATGTATCAAGCATCACCTTTAGCTAGTGTTACAGATGGATTAAAGCAGCAGTGGCAGAACTTTGCTGGCGGAAAGTTAGAGTCTTTAGGTGATTGGGCTACTCATGTACCGGACAGATTAGCTGGAGGTAAAGCTAATTTGCTAGGTAGAATACCAGGAGTTGGGGGTGTGCTGAAATATGCTATTAATGTACCACGTAAGCTTGTAGGTGCTACTATTGAAGCAACAAAATTTGCAACATCACCTAAAAATGATGTTGATAAGCTTGAGGAAAAAATCTACAGGGCGTTTGGAATTGATAAAGAAGATATTGCACATAGAAGAATTGATAAATATTTAGAATATTATAAAGGATATGTAGGATCACATTTGGGCTATACAATAGAAGATGCTATGAAGTTTGCTTGGGAACATGGTCTCGACTCTATAGGAATTAACCCTGCTAAAGGAGAAAAGGATGGTTATCAGCATAATTTGCTTTATAGAGCAAAAACGCACAGACGTGAGTTCTTGGAAAGGCTTCATGATTACACTATTGGACGTACAAAAGAACCAAAAGAAGAGGGTGAATCATCAAAAGAAAATAAGCCTGACCAATCAAATAGAGTAGCGCGAAAATTAGGCACGGAACCAGAAAATTTAAAAAACACTACAGAAGCTATACGTGCCGGAGAAGATAGAGAGCGTCAAGATAATGAAAGGAATGAGAACATAGAGAATGATGAAGAATCGTAATTTCAAAGGGCTAAGTTATTATGGTCTTCAGCAAGACGAAGATGGTAATATCAAGTTAAACGATTACAATGATGTTTTAAATGCGCGCAGAGCGAGGGTAGATTTGTTACTAGATAGCACTAAGCAAGGTGATGTTAATCTTTCAAAGCTAAATAAAGCTCTGAATGAGAGACTTATAGATGATAAAGGGCTATCGTCAGAATTTGACAAAGAAGACAAAGAAATTGCACAAAAGGAGCTTAAGATGTTCTCTATTTTAGATAATCTTGATAATCTTGTAAACATTAAAAGTGAAGATCTATTAGAGGTTAGTTTGTTACTATCAGATCTTAGTTTTATAGAGAGAAATATTGTGTTAAATGCCAATCAGAGTTTTGATCTAGTAGGGTTAAAAAGTTTATTTATAGAAAAAAAAGCATCTGGTGAGGAATATAGTGATGAAGAATGTAAAAACTTCCTCGATAATATAGAGAAAATCAATACTCTAATTAAGTTAGAGTTAGAAAGTAGAATTGAAGGGATGGGTCATGATGAAAAAAACAACCATGATGATTTACAAGATGAGATTGGTCGTGCAATCAGTATAGAAAATAAATCAAAGAAAAGCGATTGATCTTGCGTTTCTCCACAAGCAACCTTCTTTCTATTAGACTGCTGAAGCTATGTTGACATTAAATGTGTATTATAAATAATTAGTTAACTTCGAACTTGTTTTATATGTTACGTGTTATTGCGGGTAAATATCGTGGAAGAAAAATAACTACAGGCAAGAATTTAGCTGCACGGCCCACTATGAGTAGTGTCCGAGAAGCAATATTTAGTATACTTTCTTCAAGAAAACCTATTTATAACCTAAATGTACTTGATTTATTCTGCGGAAGTGGCTCTTTTTCATTTGAAGCACTTTCTCGAGGTGCTAAACATGCATTCATGGTAGATTCAGATTATTACAATTTGCAACTGCCTAAAAAAACCGCAGAAGATCTTGGAATTACGAACGATATCACGTTAATTTGTTGCAATGCTAACGGATTACCAAGACCTATTTCAAAGTGCGATATAGTTTTTATGGACCCACCTTATAATATCAATCTGGTTAACTCAACTTTGGACGAATTAGCTCACTCAGGCTGGTTAAATGATAATGCGTTAATAATTCTAGAAATGAGGAAAAATGAAGGTTTTGAGTGCAATAAAAACTTCAATATAATTGTGGAGCGTACCTACGGTATTGCAAAAATAATTTTTCTTTCTTCACTCACTTGAATTTCTTTTGTAAACATCTATAGCTAAGCTAAGTAAGATTTTTCCGAGGACTGAAAGAAAAAATCAATAGCCGAATTAATATTGGGCCAAAAGCTTGGCAGCACTTTTCTTATGACATGCTTAATGGCAAACCAGAACTTCTCAATCGGATTTAAATCTTACTTTTATCCAATTACAAAACAGTGAGGTTATTAATAAACGGACTTATAGAAACTATTTTGTGAAACTTCGTTACCACAATATCCAACGCTTTTTCTAGGAATATCTCCGAACTTAGCATATCTACTAAAATTCTTGAATAAACTTGACATATTACCCCTCTAAAATAAAAACATAATTATCTTACTAATATCGCTTGTTTTAGAATAAATGCAATCACTACCTAACTAAATTATCTGTTGCGCAAAAGCACATATTACCATACCATCGAAAATAAAGAGGTCAGCATGAGTTTTACTTTACCTGAGTTGCCGTATGATAAAGCAGCTTTAGAGCCTTATATATCTGTAAAGACATTAGATTTTCATTATGATAAGCACCATAAGGGATATTTAAATAAACTCAACGAACTGGTTGAAAACACAGATTATCAACATATGGAAATTGAGGAATTAGTAACGAAAGTTCATGGAAATAATAATACAGTTCCTATTTTTAACAATGCAGCACAAGTTTGGAATCACACTTTTTATTGGAATTCAATGAAAAAGAATGGTGGTGGTAAGCCTCAAGATGATGGTCTTCTAGCAAAAAAAATTCAAGATGATATTGGTGGCTTTGATAAATTTTGTGAAGAATTTTCAAATTATGGAGTAAGCCAATTTGGTAGTGGATGGGTATGGTTAGTGCTTGAAAAAGGAAAACTCAAAATCACTAAAACTCCAAATGCGGACTTGCCGCTAATTTATGATCAAGTACCGCTGCTTACTATGGATGTGTGGGAGCATGCATACTATTTGGATTGCCAAAATCGTAGAATTGACTATATAAAAGTTTTTCTTGATCATTTGATCAATTGGGGTTTTGCAGAAGAGAATTTAAAAAAGAGTATATAAAATGAATGTACCACAGGTAACAAAATTAGATAATGGTCTGCGCATAATAACTGAGCGAGTGCATGATGTTGATTCTGTAGCTTTAAATATACGAGTTGGTGTTGGCAGTAGAGCTGAAAGTGCAAGTCAAAATGGAATATCTCATTTCCTAGAACACATGGCTTTCAAAGGAACAAAGACAAGAACTGCTTTTGAAATTGCAAAAGCTTTTGACGACATAGGTGGAGCTTTCAATGCCTGCACCGGTAGAGAAAGTACAAGTTATTACGCAAAGGTTCTTAAAAAAGATATAAAGACTGGCATTGATATATTAATAGATATATTAATGAATTCTATATTTCCAGAGGATGAATTGGAACGCGAAAAGGGCGTTGTAATACAAGAGATTTTTCAAACTAATGATTCACCGAGCGATATCATTTTTGATAAGTATTTTGAAGCAGCTTATAAAGATCAACCATTTGGTAGATCAATCTTGGGCACGCAAGATACTGTCAAATCTTTTACCCGAGCTAATCTAGATAACTACATAAATGAGCATTACTTTGGCGAGAACATTATATTTGCTGTTGCAGGAAATGTTGAACATGAGGAAGTTGTTCAATTAATCAAAGACTTTCTCTCAAAGATTCATTCAAGAGAGCTGAAAAAAAGCGAGAATGCAAGTTATACCGGTGGTGAGTATTTAGAACATCGTAAATTAGATCAAGTACATTTATTAATTGGTCTACCTAGTGTTTCTCGTGATGATAATAGATATCACACATTCAAAGTTCTTGATGCCATACTGGGAAGCGGAATGTCATCACGCCTATTTCAGGAAGTAAGAGAAAAGCAGGGTCTTGCTTACTCCATTTACTCATTCAACTCTAGTTATGCTGATACAGGAATGCTCTCCATTTTTGCCGGTACAGATAGTAGTAATCTAGATAAGCTTTTAAAATCCATAACGACAGAGCTAAAGAAATTGTCCACAGACGATCTGAAGGAAGAAGAAGTAAATAGAGTAAAAGAGCGAGTAAAATCCCAAATTTTAATGTCACGCGAAAGTGTTAGCTCGCGTGCTGAAACGTTAGGACATTACTACGGCAACTATAATAAATACATCAGTAAAAACGAATTAATAGAAAAAATTAGTGCTGTTACTATTTACGATATAAAAAAAGCAGCAGAAGAATTGCTATCTCAGCATGAAAAAATTACTTTAGCTGCGATTGGAGAAATTAATTCACTGCCAAGTTACGATAAAGTGGTTTCTATGCTTAGTGTACTTTAGTTATGTTGCTTATGCTCACTAAAAAGTTCAATGAATGGTTGCAAAATCCTTTCTATAAAAAGTTTGCTTTCTGATCCATAGTGTATACCACTAATCATTTTATTGAAAGTTTTTTCGCTGTTTTGTAAAAATAAATAGCTTTCTACTGATTGCACAATAGACAAGGCAGTTAAAATTCCTCCTGTCACTAAACAAGAAGCTATAGCAGGTACAGTACCTACTGCAATTCCAGTTGCGATCAATGATAAACCAGCTAAGAGTGTAAAGGCTGAAACGCAAAACGCTATTTGATGTTTTTCTTTACTTTTAACCATAAATGCCTCACAAAATTATATTTCTAGTATACCCGTATATATGCGGTACTGTCAAGTTTTTAAGGAAGATTAAAAAATGCAACGCACATGTGCAAAATATGAACTAGGTATATAATTCACAATGCAGCGGTATTTCACTAATCCAATTATTTTTTTCCTGATCTAGCCTATCATTCAATATTGCTTGTCTTATTGATTCCATCAACTTATTCATGAAGAAAACATTGTGAATGGTAATGAGTGTGTAAGCCAGCAATTCCTTCGCTTTTAGTAAATGGTGTATATAGGCTCTTGAATGTTTTCTGCAAGTAAAGCACAAACAGTCATTTTCAATTGGGTTATCATCTAGTTCGAATCGTTGATTTCGCAAATTAATATGCTCTTTACGCTTTGAAGAAATAGAATCTCTGTTTTTTACTTTAACAAGTGCGCCACCATGTCTTGCGAGGCGAGTTGGATGCACACAATCAAATGTGTCAACACCAAGCTCTACTCCACGAAAAATGTCCACAATTCCACCGATACCAAGCAAATGAGTAGGCCTCTCTTTTTTTAAACGTTCCATAGTAAAGGAAACTACGTCATACATCTGCTCTTTACTCTGACCAAGCGATCCACCTATTGCTTGACCAAAAAATGGCAAATTGTTGATAAAGTCACAACTTTCTCCACGTAAATCTTGATACACTCCGCCTTGGCTAATTCCATACAGCGCCTGTTTGCCATCATTATTTTTTTCAAACTCATTTAAAGAACGTTCAGCCCATCTGTGGCTCATGAGCATTGATTTTTTTGTGTATTCTTTACTGACATGGAATGGAGTACATTCATCTAAAACTAGGATTAAATCTGCACCTAATTTTTGTTGAATTTGTATAGACTTTTCAGGAGTTAGACAATAAGTTTTACCATTTATGTAAGAGCGAAAAATTGCCCCATCTTCGTTAATTTTGATCAGAGTTTTTTGTTTCTGTCTTATTCCCTTTATTTCTTCTGAAACTGACCCGTGTCCTAAACTAAATATCTGGTATCCACCAGAATCAGTGAGCATTGGTCCACTCCATCCCATCATCTTGTGCAATCCACCAAGTTTTGCTACGGTATCTTCTCCTGGTTGGAGCATTAGGTGGTAAGTGTTGGAAAGTATTATCTGAGTACCTGCTTCCCTGATTCTCTCAATATCTGCAGCTTTAATTGCAGCTTTGGTTGCACAAAATATAAATGCTGGTGTTTCTATATTTCCATTTGGAGTTTTAATTGTGCCAACTCTTGCAGAACCTGATTGCTTGGTTATCCTAAACGAAAACTTTTCCATCTATTTGCTTGAAAGCTCTGCTATGATATTTTCTACTTTTTCAGGAGTGAGGTGTTCATAAAAGTCATTATTGATCTGCACCACAGGGGCATTAACGCATGCACCAAGACATTCAACTTCCTTTAAAGTAAATAGATTATCTTTAGTGGTTTCACCGATATTGATCCCAAGCTTCTTTTTAAAGGTACTTAAAACTTCCTCGCTATTACATAACCAGCAAGGAGTTGTTCTACAAACTTGTATCAGATATTTACCTACTGGTTTTAAATTATACATGGTGTAAAAATTTGCCACTTCGTATACACGAATATGTGGAATATGCAGCATATCAGCAACATAACGCATAGCAGATTCAGAAACCCATCCGCATTGCTCTTGAATCAGATACAGTAAAGGCATAACAGCACTACCTTCTCTACCTTTAGGATACATCTCTATAGACTTTTTCGCTTTCTTCAGGTTATCTGATGTAAAACTAAACTCCTCTTCTTTCTCTTTCATCTAATAAGTCTCTTGTAAATCTCAACAAATTATACTTGAAGAGTTAACAATTGCAATTGTTGGTTTTTTGAGCTCTACAATATTATATCTGTAGAGTGGGTGCACCCAATTTGTGAATTCTTTACTGCTAATCATTTTCCATATTTCGCTTTGCAGATTACAAAGGTATTAATTTCTTAACTTTAATTAAAATTTTCATTGACATTAACACGTGGAAACAATCATAATAGCATTTTGTTAAGATTTTAAATATAATTATGTCTGTATTAAGTAGATTGCTTGGAGTTAATACAACTACACTGAAAGTTAAAGAAGCGATAGGTTTTAATCCAAAAAACGTAGGGTTGATTGAAGGAAATGGAGTTACTTATGGACTCAGCTATCAAGATAACGGCAATGGAAGCAGTAGAGTAAAATTACTTATTAGCCCATCATATCAATCAAAAACATACGAGTGTGATACAGGTGTCAACATAGCAAATGAATTTAAGAGCCAATTATCTCCCACACTAATAGAAAATTCAGCTGAAGTAGATAAAGTTGGAGTTATCTTTCCTACAGAAGAAATTAACAAAAAAGAAAAGTGCATCAAAGGCTTAACATTCAACACTTACGAAATCAAGCATTCAACTAATGTTCCCTTGGTTGAATACGTAGGAAAAGTAAAATTATACAAGAACATTGATATAAATAATCTTGCAAATGAAGACAATAGTTACTTTTTACCAAAAGCAGTAAAAGTTGGTAATGTTGTTGTAATTGCTCATAACTTAAAGGATCAAGCTTTAGTTTCTTGGTATTTAGAATCGAAAGGAGATGGAAAGTTCAGACCTTTACCTGGAGCAAAACACATTATAGAAAGAAAATTATTCAAATTTGACAATCCAGGGCAATTAGTACTAGATGAAAATACGATGCTTTATACACAGATAAAGCCTACTAAAAACCAAGAAGTAAGAACAAATATTTTTAAGTTCGATATGGCCAAAGTGGTTGAGGATCTAAAAAGTGGAAAGAAAGATGAATGTTTGCTTAGTAAGAAAGGATGCCAATTAAATATAGCACCATCTACTATCTATAATCCAGGAAAAATAAACTTTTTACAGTATGTAAGACGAACTGAAGGTGATGATTTAGTTGCTTTTCTTGAAAATGATCAATCTTCTAACATGCAAAAGTTACATTTAGCAAGTCTTGTTAAGAGTCGATCAAAGTCGAATTTTATTATTCATGAATTCAAAGATCCTGTAGATCAATTGTACGTTAAAGACAATGATCAGGGAGGTTTTATCGTCACTGCGGTAAGTGGAGAGAGTATTATAACTTTTAATAGAGAGAGCTCTGGAAAATCTTCTGAAGCAACGATAATACCGACAAGCAGTATCAAAGCTCTCAGTGATTTTGTTAATATCATTAACGGCCAATTGATGCCTAGTATTATTTCCAGCAGTACTGTGGCTCCTATAACTGTTACAGAGACGGTTGTGACTTCTAAGAAAACGACGACTGCTGCAATTACTAGCACAACAGAAACCGACACTGTAAAGACTACCAAATTAACAACAGAAGCATCAACTATCATTGTACCAACTTCCACAATGAGTAAATCTTCAACAGAGTCAACAACTCAGGCAAGTACAGTAACAGTGGAGTCAACAACAGTAGCATCAACTACCACTGCACCTACTTCTACAACGAGTAGGCCTTCAACAGAGTCAACAACTCAGGCAAGTACAGTAACAGTGGAGTCAACAACAGTAGCATCAACTACCACTGCACCTACTTCTACAACGAGTAGGCCTTCAACAGAGTCAACAATTCAAACAAGTACAGTAACAGTGGGGCCAACAACAGTAGCAAAAACAACTACTACTCCACAAGCGACCACAGTTGCTACAACGTCAACTAGTGCACCGATAGTAACTTCAGAAACTGAGACAAGTACTGTAAAATCTACAGCAGCGACTGTTGAGTCAACTTTTACAGCAAGCAGTACTACGATGAGTAAGCCTTTAACAGAATTAACAACTAAGATGAGTACGTCATCAGAACCAACAACAGTAGCTGAAACTATTGCGACCTCACAATCAACTATGATTACTACAATGCCAACTAATGCGCCAATAACAAACTCAGAGAAAACTATACAAACATTGTCCACTATATCAAATACTGGAACAAAGGTAACAACTCCTTTGTTCACTACAACTTTACTTCCTCAAACTACTCCTTCACCACAGCCCACTCAGCTTGCTATAGAGTCTAATAGGGCAGGAATGATAGGAGGGTCTTTGGTTGGGGCGATAATAAGTATTGCTGGAATTATAGGATTCATAGCATACAAATATGTTAAGGGTCGTAATGCTGCTCCTGTGTTAGAACTAACTAATTTCAATGATAGAAGGCGATCATCTTCAAGTGGCAATAGCGATGAAGAAATTTTTATCGCTAATAACAGAATAAGACATATATCTATGCGAACTATGGATCAATCTGAAACAGTGCTAAACAGTATATCGGTGGAGAGTAGTAGTCGGTCAAGAAGTAGCTCATCGTCTTCAAGCGGTGGACCAGGATCTTGACTGACTGAGCTAGAGTCTAAAAGTGAAAAAAGCTTATCTTGGGATAGCGATGATGTACCGGAATATCACCTTTAGCTATTTGTCTGAATGTTTTTAGTATGTAGACTGTTAGGAAATTTTCTTTTGCTTTTGTGATTTTAATGTTAAAGTATAATTTCTAGGTGGAATAAGTAGCTGCTGTTGTGTGATAAACACAGCAGAGGAAAGTCCGAGCTCCAAGAAAAGGTAGTGACGGGTAACGCCCGCCGGAGGTAACTCCAGTTATAGGGCTACAGAAAATTACCGCCTAAAATATTATTAGGCAAGGGTGAAAAGGTGTGGTAAGAGCGCACCATAACAATGGCAACATTGGTAGTCAAGTAACCAACACTAGGAGCAAGATTAAATAGAAGTAGATTTTATGTTTTTCTCATATCTACTCGGGTAAATCGCATGAAGTAAATGGTAACATTTACTCCAGATAAATAGCTACATAAACAGAACTCGGCTTATATTTCACCTAGTCAATACATGAATGTCAGCCGTACTATGTAAATGTATCAAACATTTCACATATCCTGTACGCTCAATTTGACCACCTATATTCCTTTTACTTCTTGGCTTATCTCTTTTTGTATTTCCTTTTGAACTTAACAAAGCTTTTCCTTTAACTCATCACCCTCTATCTCTAAAACCTTATTTTCTTACCTATAACTTTTTATCTTAGCTTACAACTTTTTTATTTTTTGTTGTAAATCTTTGTAAAGTTCTAAAAAACTGACCACGTTACCTCACTTTTACAATTGGTTTTTATCTTACCTATTTTGTTGCTTCAATGAATGGGTGAATAAAGCATTTCATGCGCTGTCCTTCACTTGTTCTGCTTGATAGTCACTACTGCTTTCGCTTATATTAGCACTAGAGTATTCTTCATCGTCAACATACTCTTTTAGAACATATCCTCTACCCCAAACGGTTTCTATGTGGCTTATTCCATCATTTGCACTTTCAAGTTTTTTACGTAATTTACACATAAAAACATCAACTATTTTGTTGTCTGAAGGTTCGTCCAAGCCATTGTAAAGATGGTTTAAAAACATTTCTTTTGTCAACACTGCTCCTTTACGCAATGCCAGCAATTCTATCATGGAATACTCTTTGTTAGTAAGGTGAACTGTTTTGCCTTTTACCTCAACAATCCTGTGATCAAAATTGATATTCATATTACCAATCTTTATCACTGATTCGGGATGACCTTTAGTACGTCGGACTATGGCTTTAATTCGAGCTAATAATTCGCTCTTGTGAAATGGCTTGGTTAAGTAATCGTCGGCACCATACCCAAGTCCTTTAGCTTTATGGTTGGCAGCGGAGATACACGAAAGTATTAAAACAGGAACTTTGATTTTTGCACTTCTTAATTTTAACAGTATATCATATCCGTCAATATCACCAGGCAAGTGTATATCTAAAATAACTAGGTCATAGTAATCTCCGTTTGAAGAAACCATATTATTGTTATAATCTTGTGCAGAAGTAACAACGTCGCAAAAATGTCCATCAGAAGTTAAGGCATTAACTACAGTCCTTGCACTTACTTGATCATCTTCAATTAATAATATACGCATATTTTACACCCCATAAATAATTTATAATTTTAGTAATATATATAACCAAGGAAAGTAACAAATCAAATTTTTATTAATGAATAATAGAAATTACACTTATTAATTAATAGTTAATGTGTCGTTCCAAAATTATACAAATAGATCTAAAATATAATAGATATACTATAATAATACTATTTTTAGTAAATATTGAATAGAAGCTATTTTTATTAAAAGAATACTTAGGTTAATAGATATTTAAACTATTTTATACTTTTATGTTATATTTTTAATTTACTTATTCTACAGTTTTAAATTATAAGTAATACTTTCAGGAATATTGAGTGGTAATATCAGTTTTAGGTGCTGGCGCATGGGGTACAGCAATTGCGATTTCATTAAGTAGTAAGAAAAATGTAATTTTGTGGACTCGCAATAAGGCCATATTTGAATCAATTAAAGAGAAAAGAGAAAGTGACAAGCTACCTGATTGTCCAATTTCTGATAATGTATCAGTAAAATTAGCTATTGAAGATGTAGTTAATGCTTCAGTAATAATTCTAGCTGTTCCCACTCAGTCTCTAAGGGAGATATGTCATCAATTGAATGATTGTAACCTAAAAAAAAATGTAGCAATAATTTTGGCTTGTAAGGGAATAGAAAAATCTACATTAAAATTACCTAGTGAAGTAGTCAATGAAGTTTTACCTAATAATCCTCTTGCTGTTTTTTCTGGTCCTAGCTTTGCTATAGAAGTTGCAAGAAAATTACCATATTCGATGGTCCTTGCATGTCAAAATGAAGTATTAGGTTCAAAATTAGTATCAGAGCTACAGCAAGAAAATATTAAATTGTACCTTAGTAGCGATGTTATAGGAATACAGGTTTGTGCAGCGTTAAAGAATGTTTTTGCTATAGCATGTGGGGTTGTTCTAGGTAGGTTTGGGTTTAATGCTCATGCAGCATTAATTACGAAAAGTATGAGTGAAATTAAGGCTTTATACTCAGCAAAAGTTGGTGACGGCAATGTAGATATAAATACACTACTTGGACCAGCATGCTTAGGCGATTTGGTTGTGACATGCACATCATTAAATTCGAGAAATCTATCTTTTGGATCTAAAGTAGCTAATAGTAATGGTTCTAGTGCTCAGCAGATTTTATCAGAAGGTAAGTCGGTAATTGAAGGTTTTAACACTGCTAAGTCTGCATTTGATTTAGCAGAAAAGCTAAAGATAAAAATGCCCATATGTGAAGCGATCTATAGATTGCTATATGAAAATACTTCTATAGAAGATACTATTTCTGTTCTTGTAAATTAGTTTTATATTTCGGTATATTGTGAAATTTTTATATAAATTAATATCAACATGGTGGCTATCTGGCACGGTAAAAAACATGCCAGGTACTATAGGCAGCTTGGCTGCTTACCCAATTGTTCCTATATTACTCAATGACAGAATTTTAGGTACAGCAATTATTTTTTTTTTATTCTTAGTTGGATTATGGTCTACAGGCAATTATATACAACATTACAAAGCTCCGCATGATCCAAAAGAGGTAGTAATTGATGAAGTAGTTGGTCAATTGCTGACAGTACTTCTGGTTTCAATATTATTAGAACAAGAAATGAATAGCTCTGTATTGTTGGTGTGCTTTTTCTCCTTTAGGTTTTTTGATATAATAAAAGTGTGGCCTATAAATTTGATTGATAAAAATACAAAAGGTCCTTTAGGTATTATGCTAGATGATGTTGTAGCTGCAATTTTAGCCTTTGTTTTTATAGGAGCCTTTTATTGTTTATTGTTGGTTTATGCAGAATAAAAAAATTTGTTATTCAAGCTTAATTATTCAGAACCTGAAGGATTATATACTTTATGCAACGAATTTGTCCAAGTGGGAAATACATGACGAATTTGATAATGTTATATTTACAGTAAATGGTACCAGAGAATCGTTATTTAATTTTGTGTTTTGTGAAGATCAATGTACTGAGCTTTCCATATGCAGAACTCTAGATTATCTCAAAGCACGAAATATAGAAGCAACATGGATAATAAGTCCACGTATAAAAATAGGGGGTACTTTAGAAAAATGCGAAATAAAACACGTTAGCACACCAAAAAAAGTTTTACTCAATATAAAAGATTATTTTTTGCCTGATGATGCTGTTCCAAATTTGAAGTTCAATGTTGTAAATAGTAGTGAGCTCTTAGAGCAATTAGATTTACACACTTCTAAAATTTTTTATCACAGAATTAGTATTGTTAGCACATTTTTTCGCCAATTATCGAATTGTGATGATAAGAGCTCAAGGTTAAGATTTTTTCTTGTAATGCTAAATAACGAAATTGTTGGAACATGCGGTCTTTATATTCAAGACAGCATAGCTGGTTTTTATAGCGATGGAGTTTTACCAATTTACAGGGGTCGTGGAATAGGAACTCAAATGGTTCTAGAAAGAATAAAGATAGCTAGGCAATTTGAATGCAAATACATAGTAGCACATTGCATGAAACCTTCTGTAAACCTTTATAAGAGATTAGGCTTTAGGGTATTGGGCAATCTTCACTTATATACCTCTTCAGTACAATCTCTTTGCTGAGAGGTTACAAATTTTTATATCTGTTTTAGAATACTATGTTTTTTTTGTATGAAATAGTTTTACTACTAATTCTAGTATTCTTCTTTTTCTCATATTCTAAATTAAAAATTAGTAATAAAATTAAGGACTTACAACATCAAAATGTTATCATAAATAATTTAATAGATACTGTGAATGATGGATTTTATATTTGGGACGCAAAAAAACGTATAGAAAAATTTTCTCCCAATTTACTAATTTTGCTTAATACTGTTTTTTATTCATTTAATGAGTTTGTAAATTTTTTTGAGCAATCAGAAAGCTTAATTAAAAGTTTTGCTGAGGCAAAGGAAATAAATAAATCTTTTACTCTAGATTTAAAGTCAAAAGACAGTGAGGTTTATTGCACATGTTATGGTAAAAGCATAATAGATTATTCTAATAATGTGATTGGTGTGTTGTTATGGATAAGGAATATCTCCGATTATAAGATAAAAGCTAATGAACTTGAGTTAGAAAATAGTAAGCTTATGCGAGAATTGGAGAACTATAAAAAAATTTTTGACTCTTTACCATTTCCAATACTGAAGCACAATAAGAATAAAAAAGTAAGGTTTTATAACTTATTTTATGATAAATATATAGGCAGCTCTAAAAAATTTACTGTTGCGAGTGGCTCCTATAACGTAAAACCAGGAGAGTGTGTAATAACTTACAAGAACGAACCTAAGGTTTTTAATTTTGTTGAAGTTCCAATGCAAAATTCTAATAGCATAGTAATGTATGGAAAAGATATTAGTGATGAAAAAAAATTACATACTGAGCTAAGCAATTGTTTAGCTGCACAAGAAAGTTTGCTTGATAAGCTATCGATTGCTGTAGCGATATATAGTAAGAATCAAAAGCTAAAATTTTATAATAATGCTTTTATAAAAACTTTTCAGTTTGATCCAAAATTTTTGGAGTCTTATCCAACTTATCACGAGATTATGCTTCACCTATTTGAATCTAAAAAGCTTTTAGGAAAAAAGGATTTTCAAACTATTAATAATCAAAGACATGAGTTATTCAAAATATTACTGGAATCATATGGTGAAACAATACATTTCATGAATGGAAGAACGTTTAGAGTATTAACAATACCCTATGCTTCAGAGGGTCTACTATTTTCTTACGAAGAGTGCCAGAAATAACACTCAAATTCCTTCTCTCTCTACCATAAGCTGTTTTACTTTCGCTATCGCTTTTGCTGGGTTAAGCCCTTTCGGGCAGGTTTTTGTACAATTCATTATTGTATGACAACGATACAACTTAAATGGGTCGTTTAAAGAAGCAAGTCTTTCTTCTTTCTTATTATCACGACTGTCAGCAATCCATCTATAAGCTTGCAGTAATATCGCTGGCCCTAAAAATTTATCACCATTCCACCAATAGCTTGGGCAACCAGTCGAACAGCAAGCACATAGTATACAATCAGACAGACCATCCAATTTTTTTCTATCTTCAGGAGATTGAAAGTATTCTTTATTTTTTAAGGCAGATTTATCTGTTTGTAACCAAGGTTTAATCGATTTGTATTGCTCATAAAATTGGCTTAGATCTGGAACTAGATCCTTTACTATATACATATGAGGTAGTGGATATATTTTTACTTCACCTTTTATATCATGTATAGATTTAGTGCATGCAAGAGTGTTGGTACCATCAATATTCATTGCACAAGATCCGCATATTCCTTCTCTGCAAGAGCGTCTAAAAGTTAAGGTCGAATCTATTTCATCCTTTATTTTTATTAATACATCAAGTACCATAGGGCCACAATTATCCATATCGATAAAAAATGTGTCTATTCTTGGATTTTTATCATCATCAGCAGACCAACGATAAATTTGAAATCTTCTAATATTTTTTGCTCCAGTAGGAGTAGGATAAATCTTGCCCTTTTTATTAACTTTAGAATTTTTTGGTAAAGAAAACTGAACCATATTGCTTACCTTTTACAGCTAAAACCCCTTTTTTGTAAATAACATATTTTGGTATTATCTACCATACTTTTCCTTTTCAAATTCAAGCAAAGCTAAAATCTTACTCTCTAAACTTTTCATTATAATTTCTTCATCTTCTTTTTGATGATCATAGCCAAGTAAATGCAGCAATCCATGAACTAACATGTGTGCAGTGTGAGTGAGGATAGATATACAGTACTCATGAGACTCTCTTTCTATTGTATCTACTGCAATTGCTATGTCTCCTAGATCACATTCACTAGATAACTGTTCGCATGGAAATGATAGTACATTAGTTGGCTTATCTATTTCTCTAAACTTAAGATTAAGTTGATGTAGCAAGTTATCATCAGCGAGAGCTATTGATATATTTGGTTTATAATGATCTATTTTTAATTCTTTTAGAGAAGCGTTAATAATATTTAATACAAAACTCTGTGGGTCCTTCGTAATACTATGCCACCTCTTATCAAGAATATTTACTTCTAACATGAATAAAGCACCAGAAAGGACATTATCCCATCACTTGACATTGGAACCCAAAAAAGAAGAATTATAGACCATCGTATCATACACACAACTATACGAATATTGTACACTAGAAGTATGTCATCCCAGTGCTCCGACACTGGGATCCAGGAATTCTGATTAGACATTAGGTGAGTGAATATAAAAGCTATATTAAAACACAACATTTTTAATGTGGTTGCATTACAGCTGGATTCCAGTGTCAAGCACTGCTTTGTGTTTGATGAAAAATCGGCTACTTCGAAACAAACACTCATACAGCTGTATGTTGTGTGCTGAGGTAATATTGTTTGGCAACAGGTATTACACATCACTCATCCTTATTATTTCATTCCACTCAGTCTCTAAAACTGGAGAAACTGATAAACGTGATTGTTTTAATATAACCATATTTTTCAAAAGTGGGTTTTGTTTTATACTGTTTAACGTCACTTGGTTACTTAAAGGTTTCAAAAGTTTTACATTCACTAGTCCAAATTTGGAATTATAAACATGATAATACTCCTTTAATACTGCAACTATTCCAAGTATAACTCTCTCTTTACCTGTATGATAAAAAAATGCAAGATCGCCTAATTTCATAGCTCTCATGTAATTTTGAGCTTGATAATTGCATACACCATTCCACTGCGTCACCTGCTCCTTTTCCATTTTTTGCCAGGAGTATTCGCTTGGTTCTGACTTTAGTAGCCAAAATTGCATTATTTTTTTCTTCTTAAATAAGCTGGTATATCATAAACATTGCTGCCCCACTTAACTCTTTCATTTGTTTGCTCAGTTGAATCATATTCTTTTGTTTCTGATATTGGAATTTGATTATAAGGCCATTTAAAATTTTTTTCCTCTGCTGGGATCTTGTTTTGATTAACAGATGAAGCTTCTGGCTTGTTGTTACAGCTATCAATGCCAGTTGCAAGAACAGAAACTCTAACTCTTCCCTCCATCGCCTGATCAAAAGTGGCACCAAATATTATATTTGCATTTTCATCCACTTCTTCACGCACTCTATTTGCTGCAGAATCAACTTCAAATAGAGTCATATCTCCACCACCAGTAATATTAATCAATATTCCTTGTGCGCCTTTCATTGATACATTATCAAGCAATGGATTAGATATCGCAGCTTCTGCAGCACTAATTGCCCTATCTTCTCCTTCTGCCTCTCCAGTACCAATCATTGCTTTACCCATCTCACTCATTACTGTTTCTATATCAGCAAAATCAAGATTAATCAGTCCTGGCATGATCATCAAATCAGTTACTCCTCTTATGCCAATATGCAGAACATTATCGGCGAGTTGAAATGCGTCAGCAAATGTAGTTTTCTCGTTAGCAATTCTAAATAAATTTTGATTAGGAATGACAATAAGTGTATCTACGTATTTTTGCAACTCTTCAAGTCCAAGCTCTGCAATGCGCATACGTCGCACACCTTCAAAACCGAACGGCTTAGTTACAACTCCAACAGTCAGTATCTTTTTTTCTTTTGCTCCTTTATCTTTAACTACCGCTCTTGCTTCTCTGGCTGCTTTTGCAATTACCGGTGCAGCGCCTGTTCCAGTACCACCACCCATCCCTGCTGTGATAAAGAGCATATGGCTATCTTTTATATGCTCCATAATTTCATCAATTGATTCTTCTGCTGCACCTTTACCAACATCAGGCAAAGCACCAGCACCAAGGCCCTTAGTTAAGTTAATACCAAGCTGAATTTTTTTATCACATAATGACTTATCTAACGCTTGAGCATCAGTATTTGCTACAACAAAATTTACTCCTTGTAAATTGGATTGAATCATGTTGTTCACAGCATTTCCACCAGCACCACCCACTCCCACAACGGTAATCCTTGGGTGCAATATGGGTAATTCTGGTAAACTAAGGTCGATTGACATTTAATTACTCAAATATTAGTGAATTCACTTGATAACAAGTTACTATCTTTTTAAGAATATGCAAATATTTTTCATTTTGATATATACAAATAGTAAACAAGATTTACTTATTCTTAACATTATTAATCAGTAGGTATAATAATTGCAGGCTTTCAAACAGCACTACTTAGAATGCAAAAAAAAATTGTAAAAAAGGGATAGAAGCCTACCCCTTTACTTTGTTGAAACTACACTTAACGTGATAGAGCTCCCATATTTATTGCAATATCAGCAAGAACTGTTAATGGTTCATTCGTTCCAGTCATTTTAACTTTATTGTCTTCTAACTCAATATTGCCTTGAGAATCTTTCTCACAAGCATTAAGTATAACTTGCTTTACTTCCTCAATTTGACTTGCTTTATTATTGTTTTTATATGCATACACAGGTGCAGTTATTAAAGCTGCCACTGCAGCAAGAACTAACAAACTAGCAATGAGTGGATGAGCAACTGCAAATGCAGATATTGCAGTAATAGCAGAACTAACAAGTGTTGCAGCTTTTGTTCCAACTGTACCAACAAAAGTTGCATAAGCTGGACTTAAGAAATAAGCAGCTGTAAGTGAAGTTACTAGTGCAATTGCTGCAAAAGTAGCGGCTGTTTTATACGGATGTTCTGTTACAAAACTATTACCCTTATAATAAAATTCTTTACCTTTATTTTTGATTTTTTCTACTATCCACATAACTGTACTCCTAAAATATTAAAATTTCACTAATGGTAGTATATGGCAAAAAAAAGTTGTCTGTCAAGCAGATTAACTTATTTATACATTCTTATTCTGTAATTCAGCGCTTCTGCAATGTGTGCTCTTTTTATTTCCTCACTTTTCGCAAGATCTGCAATGGTTCTTGCGACTCTTAATACACGTGTATAGCCTCGATTGGAAATATAATTTTCTTTCAGTACGTATTTTAGCAATTCTAACCCTTCCTGATCTGGTTCAGTGAATTTATTTAATGCTTCACCACTGACTTCTGCATTGCAACGAATATTAAATTTACTATAACGCTCAGTTTGAATTTTTCTCGCTGCTATCACCCTTCCTCTTATAACCTCGGTACTTTCTCCCTCCACAGAGATTTCAGGAGAAAGTATGCTAACATTTGGCATTTCAATGCATATGTCTATTCTATCAAGCAAAGGTCCTGATATTTTATTTCTATAATCTGTGCCGCATTTTGGAGCTTTATTGCACGATCTGCTTACATCACCTAAATAACCGCACCTGCAGGGATTCATTGCAGCTATAAGTTGAAAATTAGCTGGATAAGTAATGTGAGCATTTGCCCTTGCGATAGTTACTTTTCTATCTTCAAGTGGTTGACGTAGAGAATCAAGTACAAGCCTTGGAAATTCAGGTAGCTCATCAAGAAATAACACACCATTGTGAGCCATGGTGATTTCCCCAGGCTTTGCATTTTTTCCTCCTCCTATCATCGCTGGCATGGAGCATGAATGATGAGGTTCACGAAAGGGACGAGTTACTTTAAATGTTTCGTTACCGGCTTTTGTTATGCTAGAGATAATATTAACATCAATCATCTCCTGCTCAGTCAAATCAGGTAATAGCCCTATAAATCGCTTAGCAAGCATTGATTTTCCAGTACCAGGAGGTCCAACAAGAAGCATATTGTGTCCACCTGCTGCTGCAATTTCAGCTGCTCTTTTTGCAACAACTTGACCTTTAATATCCTTTATATCTGGAACTGAATTTTTTTCTTTGGGTGCAGCGCTATAGTTAAAAGTTACCGGCTGAATTAACTGCTCACCCTTAAAATGTCTGATAATATCGGTTAATTTCTCTATAGCTAGAATAGAAACATTCTTTACCCATGAAGCTTCTATTCCATTTCCCCTTGGGCAAATTACTCCTTTATTTGACTGTTTTGCATTGATTGCTGTTGGAAGTACTCCTGAGATTGGTATGACTCTGCTGTCTAGTGCAAGCTCGCCCATAATTATATAAGACTGAACTTTTTCAACTGGTATCACATTCATTACAACAAGTAATCCAACAGCAATAGCTAAGTCATAATGACTACCTTCTTTAAGCAAATCCGCAGGGGAAAGATTAACCGTAATCCTTTTTGGAGGTAACAGAAGATTGATTGAATTTAACGCTGCTCTGATACGCTCTCTGGATTCTGCAACAGTTTTATCCGGCAGTCCAGCAATATTAAAAGCTGGAATACCATTTGCCATGTGAATTTGTGCATTAATATTTACTGTGCTGGTTCCCTGAAGAGCAACGGTATTTATATTTGCAATCATACTATATTATATAAAGTTATTAATATAATATATTGACAAAGTAACGAAGTAAACAGTAGCTGCTAAAAGTGGTTTAATTTAGCAAAAAAGTGTAGTACTCTATTACTTTGCTGATTATATATGTTTATAAGAATAATCGCTTTTCTTTTGCTATATTCAAGCGCAGTTTTCTGTAGTGATTGTAACTTTAACTTACCATATCGTGGGCTCAGTTGTGATTTGGATCTATCATATAGAAATTTAAGTAATATAAAGAAATTATTGAATAACAAAGATAAGTTCGTTGCACTTACGTTTGATGATGGACCGTCTTATAATAGAGCAGGAGATATTATTAATATTCTGGAGAGCAATGAAACAAAAGCGACATTTTTTGTGCTTGGTGAGCGTATCAATAAAAAAACATCTGAAATAGTAAACAAAATCCATAAAGCAGGTCATGAATTAGGTAATCATTCTTGGTCGCATAGGAAGTTGACATCACTTTCAAGTGAGGAGCAATTGCAAGAACTGAAAAAGACAAATGTGGCAATTAAAAATGCAACAGAACAGAATGTAAAATGGTTTCGTCCACCATATGGATGTCATAACGATAATTTGATCAAAAATACTAATCGATTAAATATGTATTCCATATTATGGACAGTTGATTCTCTGGACTGGCAAGGCGATAAATCAGAAATTCTGGTTGAAAGAGTTTTAAGCAATGTACACAATGGAGCGATTATATTGTTCCATGATCACGATAACAAATCAAATACAGTTGAAGCTTTATCTCAGATTATTGAAATACTAAAAAAATCGGGTTACAAACTTGTTACCTTAAGTGAGTGGGAAGAAAGGGTTTGTGATGTAGTGAAAGCTAGAAATGTGTCAATAAAAGGAGAATGAGTGCGTTCTAAAGGAATTCTATGTGGACAAAAAACAAGGTCTTCAACCGCAGGGCATTCATATTAGGTGGTATTCAGCTTACTATTTCTGCTATCTTCAGTTATAGGTTGTATACTTTACAAGTACGAGATAGACAAAAATATGAAGTGCTATCCAATAATAATAGGACAAAAGTTGTTACTATTGTGCCTAAACGAGGCAGGATTTTGGATAGGAATAGCGTTGAACTCGCAGTAAACAAAATTTCGTATATTGTTTTATTTGATGGGCAAAAAACCTTTACTAGGGAAGTTGATTTGCAGATGTTATCAGAAATTAAACCTGATACAACAAAATCATCAGGTACAAAAATAACTGCTCTTTATAAACGTTATTACCCGTTTGGTTCGATATGTTCTCATATAATCGGATATACAAAAAAACAGCAAGACATAAATGAAGCAGGGGTTAGTGGAATTGAATATACATATGATCATGTATTAAAAGGCAAGACCGGAAAATCTGAGCAGGAAATAAATTCTAAGAAGCGTATCATGAGAGAGTTATCTAGCATACCGCAGCAAGATGGACAAGATATACAGCTGACAATTGATGTTGATTTACAGAAGAAAATTGCAGAGATATTTAAAGACCACCAAGGTTCCACAGTGGTAATTGATGTAAATAACGGAGAAATTTTAGCATTATATAATTCACCTTCTTACGATAATAATCTTTTCACTAGCAGATTATCAAATGAAACTTGGAAAAATTTAAACAATCCTTCATTACCACTTGTAAACCGTGCATTATCATATCAAATTCCACCTGGTTCAATATTTAAAATAATAGATGCGCTTGCGGGTTTAAAAGATGGAATAATAACACCAGAAGAAAAGTTCTCGTGTAGGGGCTATATGAAAATAGGTGAACGAAAATTTCGTTGCCTAAAAAGCAAAGTCCATGGATATGTATCTTTAAACGAGGCAATGGCCTTCTCATGCAACACTTACTTTTATAATATAGGAAAAAAAATAAATGTAGATGCTCTACTAGAAATGGCTAGCAAATTTGGTATAGGAAGTGGACCATTAATTGGAATGTTTAAGGAAGAAGCTCCGGGATTGTTGCCTGATGTGGATTGGCGTGCACGCAAGCTATATTCAGAGTGGTATTTAGGTGATACCATTAACTTAGTTATAGGACAAGGGTATTTACTTACAACGCCATTACAGCTTGCGGTTCTTGCAGCGAGGGTTGCAACAGGAAAGGAGGTAATTCCCCACATTGAGATGAGTAAACCAGGGCAAGACTTTCTTGATATTGATGTGAATCATGAGCATCTTAGTGTGGTTCGAAAAGCTATGTTTGACGTGGTGAATTCTAACTATAGAAAAGGACTAGGCAGTATACAAATTGCTGGCAAAACCGGTACACCAGAGATAAACTCTAAAGGTAAAAGTCATAAATTGTTTATCGCTTATGGTCCCTACCATGATCCGTGCTATGCAATCTCAGTGTTTATAGAACATGGCAAAACTCCACGCCAAGATGTTGCAATTGCTAGTGAGATATTGCAATATATGCTTGAAAAATGAACTTATGAAATTGCCATATATGTTACTTGTAATTTATATATTCAAATCAGAGCTTTGAGGTTAAAAAAAAGAAACGAAAATTGCATAAACCTTTTCAATTTAGTGCTTTAATGTTTCTAACGCAGAGAAGGTACTATCTTTATTTTCTATGGAGGAAGGTAGACTATTTTGATTATCACCATCAATTGAAGTAATAGGGCGAGTTAAAGCAATTTTTATAACTTCATCAATATTCTTAGCAAAAATTACGTTGATCCCTTCTTTAATATTTGCGGGAATCTCCTGCATATCTTTCTCATTTTCACTTGGTATAATCACAATTTTGATTGATCCTCTTAGCGCAGCAAGCAATTTTTCTCTCAAGCCTCCGATAGCCAAAACTCTACCGCGCAATGTTACTTCGCCTGTCATAGCAACACTTTTGTTAACTGATATATTTGTCATGAGAGAAACAATAGACGTACATACTGCACTGCCAGCAGAGGGACCATCTTTTGGCACAGCACCTTCAGGTACATGCAAATGTATATCATTATTTTGGAATTTTTCGGGCTTTATACCGAAAAATAAACAATTTGATCGCACATAACTATACGCAGCTTTTATAGACTCTTGCATAACTTCTCCAAGCTTTCCTGTATATTTTATCTCCCCCTTACCAGGAATTAGGACTGACTCTATCATCAAAATATCACCACCTGTTTCAGTATAGGCAAGACCAGTTACTATCCCTACCAAACTCTCATTTTCTGCAATGCCAAAGGTATACTTACGTACCCCTAGATAATCTTGTAAATTACCAGTCTCTACGGATATTTTCTTATTTTTATCAGTTAATATTGCTTTAACTGCCTTTCTCATGAGTTTTGCAAGTTCCCTTTTCATGCTTCGCACGCCGCTTTCACGTGTATATAAACGTATCAACTCGTATAATGCTTCATTGGTTATTTCCCACTCCTTCTGATGCAAACCATGCTCTTTTTTTAATTTTGGAATAAGGTGATGTGTAGCAATACTGATCTTCTCGTCTTCGGTATACCCAGATAATTGTATAATTTCCATCCTATCACGCAAAGGATGCGGTAAATTTAAGCTATTTGCTGTGGCTACAAACATTACACTTGAAAGATCAAACTCAACTTCCAAGTAATGATCTGTAAAATGTTTATTGTGCTCAGTATCCAAAACCTCAAGTAATGCAGATGCAGGATCACCACGCGAATCAGAACCCATCTTATCTATTTCATCAAGCAGGAAAAGCGGGTTGCATGAATTAGCTTTTTTCATGTGTTGAATGATTTTACCAGGCATTGAGCCAATATAAGTTTTCCTGTGTCCTCGTATTTCAGACTCATCACGTATACCACCAAGAGATATGCGAACAAAATCTCTTCCTACTGCTTTTGCCATAGACTTAGCTAAAGAAGTTTTACCAACACCAGGTGGTCCAACTAAGCAAAGTATAGGACCCTTTATCTCTTTTACTCTCTTTAATACTGCTAAAAATTCTATTATTCTATCTTTTACTTTCTCTATGCCATAATGATTTTCATCTAAGATTTTTTTAGCCGCATTTAAGTTAATTTTTGCATCTTTGTACTTTCCCCATGGCAAATCAAGCAACCAATGCAAGTAACTAGATATAACTGTTGCTTCAGGAGAAATGGGATTCATTTTCTTATATCTCTTTAAGTCAGTTATGGCTTTCTCTTTTGCTTCCTCAGAAAGCTTTGTTTCATTTATCTTTTTTTCAAATTCATTGAGTATATTCCCTTCATCTCCATTTTCAAACTCACCTAATTCTTTCTGTATAGCTTTTAATTGCTCATTAAGGTAGTAAACTTTTTGAGTACTTTCAACCTGTGATTTAATTGTCTTATACAAGCGGTTTTGTGCACTCAAAATACTTATTTCTCTCTCAATAAGAGCAAAAACTTTTTTTAAGCGCTCTTTTGGGTTATAAACTTCAAGTATGTTTTGCTTATCTGATACCTTTATATTTAAGTGCGAAGCTATCATATCTACAATTTGATTAACCTCTTTAACTTGATCAATGGGGTCAATAATAATCTCGGGTCGACTTTTCTTGCTTAGTTTACACCAATTGTCGAATGCATCTATAACAGAACGCCTTAAAGCTTCTAAATCAATATTATCTTCATTTTCTCCATACTCATAATGACCATCCAACGCTACTCTGGCCTGTAACAAAGTGTGAGAGCTAATATATTCTATAACTCTTCCCCTTCTTACCCCATGAATCATGACTTTTACTGCATTGTCAGGCAGTTTTATTAATGGTTGTATAATGTTTGCTAACACGCCTACTTCATAAAGATTCTCTGGCTCTGGATTATCAATAGAACCATCTTTTTGTGCTATGAGAAAAATCTCGTTTTGGTGACTGCTGCTACTTATTGCATACTCTAGTGCATGAACAGATTTTTCTCTACCTACGAATAAAGGCAACATTATATTTGGAAAAATTACTACATCTCTTAGAGGTAATACTGGTAATACAGTAGAATTAAAATTTACAGCACGTCCAATACTCATAATATATGCCTCAAATTAATCATTAACCGTTATAACACTACCCTTATTATTATGATTAATCGTCGCTTTGCCTAATTCTACCATTTTCTTAGTAACCGTTATAGTGCTACCTTCAAAACCTCCGTTGCCGGATATATACATAACATCAAGCAAAAGTGACCCTAAGATAGTACGTAATATTCTTGCACCTATTTTATAGCTCATAGCTTTTTTAGCAATAGCTGATATTGCTTCATCTGAAAACTCAAGGGTTACTTTGCTAAATGCAAGTAATGCTTTATATTGTTTTATTAGCGCATTTCTTGGTTCCGTTAACACATGTATTAAATCCTCATGATTCAGCTCATCTAAAACAGCAATTATCGGAACCCGTCCTACAAATTCGGGTATTAAACCGAATTTGATTAAGTCCTCAGGTTGAGCATCGCGTAAAGCATTTTTTTTCTTTTGTGCTTTAGACTGACTTATATCCGCTCCAAAGCCAACTGATGTTCCCTTTTTTCTTGCCTCAATAATTTTATTGAGGCCTTCAAAAGCTCCTCCACAAATAAATAGTATGTTACTAGTGTCTACTTGTATAAACTCTTGTTGCGGATGTTTTCGCCCTCCTTGTGGAGGAACATAAGCAACCGTACCTTCCATGATTTTTAGTAGAGCTTGTTGGACCCCTTCACCTGAAACATCACGGGTTATTGAAGCGCTTTCAGACTTTCTTGTGATCTTGTCTATTTCATCGATAAACACTATACCATGCTGTGCCTTTGCAACATCATAATTTGCAGCTTGTAATAGACGTGATAACACGCTTTCTACATCATCACCTACATAACCTGCTTCAGTCAAAGTTGTTGCATCAGCCATAGCAAATGGTACATCTGAAACTTTAGCAAGTGTTTTTGCTAGCAAAGTCTTACCAGAACCTGTAGGGCCAATAAGCATTATATTTGACTTCTCGATTTCAATATCACTTATAGAATGAAGTTGCACCATGGATTGACAATGATTATACATAGCTACAGATAAAACATGTTGCGCATGTTCCTGACCTACAACATGCTTGCTAAGAAAATTTTTTATATCTTCAGGTTTCTTTAGTGATAGTTTCATATCAGATATATGATCTGAATTAAAAGCCCTCTCTTTCTTTTGACTTATTGCTTTATGGGATAACTCTATGCATTCATTACAAATGAACACCTTTAAACCATCTGAAGAGTTAGTAATCAATTTATCTACTTCGTTTTGTGCCTTGTTACAAAAAGAACAGTAGTGTAAATCATTATTGTTATCCATTAAACTACCTTTTGTTTAACTTTAATATTTTCAATCTTCACATCTTTACGCTCAGCTATTACTCTGTCAATTAAGCCAATTTTCATTGCTTCTTCAGGATCCATGAATTTATCTCTTTCCATCATTTCTTCAATTTTCTTCAGTGAATTTCCAGTATGTTTTTCATAAATTTGATTTAGTTTTTTCTTAACTCGCAAAATTTCATTGGCATGTATTTCTATATCAGTTGCTTGACCATGATAACCACCAGATGGCTGATGTATCATAATTCTTGAATGAGGTAGCGAGTAACGTTTACCCTCCGCACCAGCTGTGAGCAACAAAGAACCCATAGATGCAGCTTGACCTATACACAAAGTTGAAACGTCTGGATTTATATACTGCATTGTATCGTAGATCGACAAACCAGCAGTTACAACACCACCTGGTGAGTTAATATACATACAAATGTCTTTATCGGGATTTTCCGATTCTAAAAATAAAAGCTGTGCTACTATTACGCTGGCCATGTTGTCTTCAATAGGGCCAGTTACGAAAATTATTCTTTCTTTTACTAGCCTTGAATATATGTCATAAGCCCGCTCACCGCGACTAGTTTGTTCAACTACAATTGGTATAAGAGTCATACCTTTTCCTATCAAATATTATCAAATAATTCCTTTAATTCTTTCACAGAAACAATCTGTTCTTCTTTACTAGCTTTTTCTATCATATAATCTGTCACTTTATACTCAAGCGCTTGCCCTCTAACTAATTCCTGAAATTGTCCGTCTGATTTAAAATGTTTAAATACTCTGTCAAATGATACATCTTTACTGACATATTGATTTACAATAACATTCATAATATCACTTTGAGTTAATGATATTTCATGTTCTTTACTGAACTCCATAAATAGCATTGCAAGCTTTACACGTCTTTCAGCTTCTTTACAAGAATCATCTTTAGCATTCAACTCTCTTTCCACTCTCTGCTGTTCCTGTTTTACTACCTCTATAGGCAAATCAAAACTATAACTAGCATCCAAACAATCAAATAGCTCTTTCTTAATTAAGAGATCTCCCATTTCTTTACACTGATTATCAATTACTTCTTTTACATGATTTATTAGCGAAGAATGATCTTCAAAACCAATTTTCCTAGCTATTTCATTATCACTTTGCAAATCTTCGGCAATCTGAATATCATTAACTCGAACAGAAAAAGCAGCCTCCTGCCCCGCAAGGGAAATTACCTGGTAATCTTCAGGAAATCTCAACTTAAAGCTTTTTGTTTCCCCTTTTTTCATGCCAATTAATTGATCCTCAAAACCATTTATAAATGTTCCAGATCCTAAATTAACAGTAAAATTTTTGCCACTTCCACCTTGAAAGAGCTTATTTCTAATTCGCCCTTCAAAGTCAATTATCAGTTTATCCTCTTTTTTTGCTTGATAAGAAGCATCATCAACAGAAACGAAGTTAGGAAATTTTGTTTTTATAGAATCAATAAATTCTTTTATGTCTCCCTCTTTGATTTTTGCCTTAACTTTCTTCAAATTTATTTTATCAAGATCTATTATTGGCACTTTTGGCATCGATTCAAAAGATAATTTGTACAGAAAGTCGCCTTTTTCATCCTTTTTATCCAGGTTTGGTAATGACATAATATCAACCTTAGGATGGATGTGAGACTTAACTTCGATTTTTTTCATTAAATCACTTGAGCAATAGTCAATCGTATCTTTTATCACATATTCCAAAGCTTCGTTTTTATAATTTGTAACAACAAGATCGTAAGGCGTCTTTCCGGATCTAAATCCAGGCAATTTTGCATCCTTTGCTATTTCTTGTAATCTAGAGTTTATCTTTTGTTCTATATAATCACTACTAACTGTGATTTCATACTCATACTTTAGTTTATCTACACTAAGTTCCTTATAGGTATATATATTACTTAATGTATCTGCTTCGACTGCATTTTGACTTATATTACTAGACATTACAACCTATTATCAATATTTTATTTATGTTTTAATAAAGCCATTTTACCAGAATTTAAGTTAAATACAATCCTTAAGAACAGGTTCTTATACAAACAAAAGTGTACTTAGTGATTATAAATTTTCTCTTAAAACCTGAGTTACATGACTTTAAGTGCGGATAGAGGGATTTGAACCCCCACGAGCAAGCTCACCAGGACCTAAACCTGGCACGTCTACCAATTTCGCCATATCCGCAAGAACCCTTCATTAAATTATAGATAACCACTTCTGTCATCTTATGCAATTTAAAGATTAGATTTTAGTACCACAGACTGAACTTGTAATACTGGTTAACTCCACTATGAATCTAAGCCTGAATTACTTTAACTAACATTATTAAGATAAGTACTGTCTTAGAAATATTCAAGGCTTATTCAATTTATAGTATTTACACAATAAAAAAAGCTTATTAATATTCTTTAATTAAAGCTCTAAACTCTGGAAATTAATAATGAGATTAATAGCAAGCTTCTTACTCGCAATTTTTCTGATTACACAGAGTGGCTGTACGGCTCTTGTGAGTGGTATGGTGGTAACAGCAACTGCAGCGGCTACAGCAATAACAATGCAAGATAAATCCTTGGGAAACATTATTGATGATACAACTATAGTAATAAGAATCAATAAGGGACTCTTAAAACACGGACTGTTTTCATCTATAAAAGTTAAAGTGAGTGAAGGAAGAGTATTACTCATTGGAAATGTTGATAATCATGAAAAGCAACTCACAGCAGAGAAAATAGCTTGGCAGCAAAAAGAGATTAAAGAAGTGATAAATGAAATAAGAGTCACACCAATTAAAATGGCTTCTATGCTAGATGTTACTGTAGATGGTATGATAACAGCAGAGATAAGCACGAGGCTTCTGGGAAAAAGAAATATTAAATCAATTAATTATAGCGTTAATACAGTTGATAGAGTCGTTTATTTGATGGGTATAGCTCAAAATAAGGCGGAATTAAAAGCTGTAATAGCAATTGCAAGAAAAGTAAAAGGAGTAAAGCAAGTTGTAAGCTATGTGAGATATAGACATAGCAAATTGCGTCATTGATGAAAATTTACTTGAGTGTTAGTATCATGTAGCTAAGCCATAAAACTCCTTTACAAATTTCGTCAGTTCACTCTTATGGTATGTATAACAATGTTACAAAAAATAATATCATAGAATTCAATAGAATAATTCCTAGAAAATCTCTACATACTAAAAAAAGTAAATGCTATTTAAATAAGCTTAAGAATAAATAGCAAACATCTACATCTTGTGCGATATGGCGTTTTATTCCTGAGATTTTTTTACCAGCGTCATAGCCTTTTTCTTCATCAGTGTCTGCGTTCTTTACACTCTGAGCGTCAATTATGCAAAAGCTGGTTTTTTCTTTCCAAACATTGTTTTGTCGGACCACACTAACTATTTTTTTTAACATGCACTCCAAAATACTTTTTTTTATTTCCTTTTACTTTTTTACTCCATTTTGGAAACTCTTTTGGTAGCATCCTCCACTGATAACCACTTTTTAGGGCGTACAACACTCCGCAAAATATATCATACAAATCAAGTTTTCTTGGTTTTATTTTTTCTACAAGACTCCAGATCTAGTAAAATAATCTCAAACTTCTCTCGACTTATGTCACTTGGGTATACACTCCTCATATATCCTAATTTATACACTCTATTTCTTACCTTATGCCTTTCTTGAGATTATGAGCGGGTTCTTAGAAAGCTAGCGTTCTACTAGTCATGTTCTTTATCTTGCTTTACAACAATGCATCTTTTCATTCCAGCCAAGTCGTATGCGTATTCTTGAAAAGCCAGTCCATATAAGGGTATTATTTTGTCAATATTGCTTTGATCTTCGCCTATTTCCAGTATCGCAAACCCATCTTTTTTAAGGCACTTTTTCAATATTGGAAAAATACTCAGGTAACAGCTCAATCCATCGATACCACCATCAAGAGCAATTCTTGGCTCTTTTTGCACTTCAGCTTGCAGATCTTTTAACTTACTTCTTTTAATATATGGAGGATTGCTTATTATGAGATCAAATAAATCTCTGCATTCTGTCCACGAATTTGGAAATATTTTAGTTCTGCTTAGGAGATTATGTTTCTTTGTGTTCTGGCAGGTAATTTTGTATGCTTCCAGGCTTTTTTCAAAACCAACTCCAATAGCATATTCATACTCACTAAGTACGGAGATCAACAAACAGCCTGTGCCTGTGCCAAAATCTGCAATTTTTATTTTTTGCTTCTTATTTTGGTAATATTTTAACACTGTTGAAATTACTGTCTCACTATCTGGTCTTGGATCTAGAACATGTTGGTTAACTATAAAATTTTTACTCCAGAATTCACGATTACCTATTATTTGCGATATTGGATATCTTTCTGCTCTTTTTTTTGTTAATTTCCAGAATAGAAGCTCTTTGTTTCTTGGTACCTGATTGGTGTGATTCATGATTGTGAATGATCTTTCTACTCCAAGTACGTACTGCATGATGATTTCACAATCCAAATGTGGTGATTCAATTCTATGTGATGATAGTAGCTTTGACCCTTCTTTAATTAAAGCGCTGATTGTTTTCATTGTTCTAAAACGTGTTCCTTGTATGCAAGAACAGCAAAATTGAGTATAGAATTTTGAACTTAAGGTAGCTGCATTAAATCTAAGTGTCAAGAGTAGGATTGTAAAAATCATCTGGCTTTACTGGTAGTTCGGTTGGTATTTTTGCATTAATGTTGAAGTTCTTGGCTCTATTATAAGTTATAAGAATTATTTTCTGCATATTCTTTGATAGCCATCACAGTATATTACTTGTTCCATATCTATATTAATTCGACCACAGCAAGTGATAATTTCTTAATATTAAAACCAATGTGCGCTTTAGCATATAATTATCAGTAGCTTTCAAAGCAATTAGGCTGAGATTATTAGAGTAGTAATGTTTATTTTTATATTGACTATTGAGGTTTATTATTTTATAACTAAGACTTAGTTATTTTCAGAGTTTTAAATTTACAGTATATGCCTACGATAAATCAATTAATATGTAAAGGTAGATCAGGGTTAACTCGCAAGAAGAAGGTGCCAGCTTTGGGAAAATGCAATCCTCAAAGAAGGGGTGTTTGCACTAAGGTATATACTACAACTCCTAGAAAGCCTAATTCAGCACTACGTAAGGTAGCTAGAGTAAAGATTAGTGGATACGGTGAAGTGACGGCTTATATACCTGGCGAAGGTCATAATTTACAAGAGCATTCCGTTGTTTTAATACGTGGTGGGCGAGTTAAGGATTTGCCGGGTGTACGTTATCACATAATAAGAGGTGCTCTTGATCTACGTGGTGTGCAAAATCGAAAGAAAGCTCGTTCAAAATATGGTGTAAAGAAATCTGGTTAAAATTTATGGCACGTCGTAATAAAGCAAAAAAAAGAACAAGTCCTGACTCTCGTTATGGTAGTGTCTTGCTTATGCGTTTTATTAATATAATTATGGAATGTGGTAAAAAATCTATTGCAGAAAAGATTGCTTATAGTGCTTTGTCCTTGGCTGAAAAGAAAATAGGCAAAGATGCCTTATCAATTTTTGAAACAGCAGTAGAAAATGTTACCCCTTCTATAGAAGTACGCTCTCGGCGTATTGGTGGTGCAACTTATCAAGTCCCTGTTGAAATTCGTCAAGATAGAGCAATTTCTTTGGCATTAAGGTGGATTGCTAGAGCAACTTCTGCTGCTCGAAAAAAGAGCGGTAGAACTACTGTTTATTGTTTGCAGTCTGAAATATTAGATGCTTATAATAAATGTGGTGGTGCATTTAAGATGTGTGAAGAAAAGTATAAAATGGCTGAAGCTAATAAGGCATTTTCTCATCTTCGTTTTTAATATTAGCTGATTGATTGTGGTATGGAAGTTTTAATATCTAGGTATAGAAATATAGGAATAATGGCTCATATAGATGCTGGTAAGACCACCACAACAGAGCGTATTTTATTTTATACTGGCAAGCAAAATAGGATTGGTGAAGTGCACGATGGTGCAGCTTCTATGGATTGGATGGAACAAGAGAAGGAGCGTGGCATTACAATTACCTCTGCTGCAACAACATGTTTTTGGAATGATCATAGGATTAATATAATAGATACTCCTGGTCATGTTGATTTCACTATTGAAGTTGAGAGATCTTTGAGGGTTTTGGATGGTGCGGTTGCTGTATTTGATGGAGTTGCTGGAGTTGAGCCTCAGTCTGAGACAGTTTGGCGTCAAGCTGATAAATATAGCGTTCCTCGTATTTGCTTTGTTAATAAGATGGATAGAATAGGGGCAAATTTTTATCGATGTGTCGATATGATAAAAACGAAGCTTGGCGCATCACCTTTAGTTATTCAATTGCCAATAGGAAGTGAGAAAGATTTTAAAGGTATAATCGATCTTATTTCTATGAAAGCCATTATATGGCAAGAAGAAACATTAGGCGCTAAATTTTCTTATGAAGATATTCCTTCTGATTTGCTTGATAAGGCTCAAGAGTATCGAAATCTTTTATTAGATGCTGCAGCTGAAATGGATGATGAGGCGATAAATACTTACTTTGAATCTAACGATCTGCCAATTGATTTATTGAAAAAGTGTGTGAGAAGAGGGGCCATTAAAGGAAAATTTGTCCCTGTATTATGTGGGTCAGCTTTTAAAAACAAAGGCGTGCAATCACTTTTAGATGGTGTGGTTGATTTTTTACCCTCTCCTATTGATGTTAATGTAATTATTGGAACTGATCCTAAAGATTCAGAAAAGAAAATTGAGATTAAACCTTCAGAAAAAGAGAAATTCGTTGCTCTTGCGTTTAAAGTGATGACGGATAAGTTTGTAGGTAGCTTGACGTTTATTCGTATTTATTCCGGTAAGTTAAAATCTAAATCTGCTGTGTTAAATGCGGGAAAGAATGAGACTGAAGGAATTGGTAGAATGTTGCTTATGCATGCAAATAACAGAGAAGATATAAACGAAGCTAAAGTTGGTGATATAGTTGCCTTAGTTGGATTAAAGAAAACAATTACTGGTGATACTTTATGTTCATCTGATTTTCCTATATTATTAGAGCGTATGGAATTTCCTGACCCTGTTATTGAAACTGCTATAGAACCGAAAACCACTTCAGATCAGGAAAAATTAGGTATTGCTTTGAATAGATTGGTTGCAGAAGATCCTTCTTTAAGGATGTCAGTAAATGCGGAGAGTGGGCAGACTATATTGAAAGGTATGGGTGAGCTGCATCTTGAGATTATTATTGATAGAATGAAGCGCGAGTTTAATGTTGAAGCTAACGTTGGTGCGCCTCAAGTTGCATATCGTGAAACTATCACTAAATCTGTTGAAATTGATTACACTCATAAAAAACAATCAGGTGGTGCTGGTCAGTTTGCTAAAGTTAAAATAAGATTCGAACCTCTTGAGCCTGGTTTTGGCTTTCAGTTTGAAAGTAAAATTGTAGGCGGTGCTATTCCAAAAGAGTATATACCTGGAGTGCAAAATGGCTTAGAGTTGATAAAAGAAGGTGGTATAATTTCCGGCTTTCCATTGATTGATTTTAAGGCTACTCTTCTTGATGGTGCTTTTCATGATGTTGATTCTAGTCCTTTGGCTTTTGAACTTGCTGCTAAAGGTGCTTTTAAGGAAATGGCAAATAAAGCTGGTCCAAAAATGCTAGAACCTATAATGAAAGTGGAAATCATTACTCCTGAAGAATATATGGGTGATGTTATGGGTGATATAAATAGTAGAAGAGGCAGTGTTGTTGATATGCTGGATTTAGGTAATAATAGCAAAATAATTACTGCTTCGGTTCCTCTTGCAAATATGTTTGGTTATATAAATGTTTTGCGTTCTATATCTCAGGGAAGAGCTCAGTATAGTATGCATTTTTCTTGTTATGAACAAGTACCACAATATGTGGTTGATGAGTTAAAGTTAAAGTATAATTAAAGGTTAGTAATTATGACAGCGATAGTAGAAGCATTTGGAAAGCCGCATGTAAATGTGGGAACGATAGGACATGTGGATCATGGGAAGACAACGTTAACAGCGGCGATAACAAAGCATTATGGTAATTTTGTAGCATATGATCAAATAGATAAAGCGCCAGAAGAAAGAAAGAGAGGAATAACAATAGCAACAGCGCATGTTGAATATCAAACAGAAAAGAGACACTATGCACACGTTGATTGCCCTGGACATGCTGATTATGTAAAGAATATGATAGTAGGTGCAGCACAGATGGATGCAGCGATATTGGTAGTGTCGGGGGTTGATGGGCCGATGCCACAAACGAGAGAGCATATATTGCTAGCAAAACAGGTGGGTGTTGGATATATCGTGGTATATATAAATAAAGCTGATGTTGCTGATGCTGATATGATAGATTTGGTGGAAATGGAAGTGAGAGAGTTGCTGAGTAAGTATGGATTTCCAGGTGATGAAGTGCCTGTGATAGTTGGGTCTGCGTTAAAAGCATTAGAGGATGATAGTAGTGAGTATGGAAAGAAATCAATAGATAAATTGATGGAGAAGTTAGATGAGTATGTAGCAGTACCTCCAAGGCCTATAGATTTGCCGTTTTTGTTGCCAATAGAAGATGTATTTTCAATATCGGGCCGAGGGACGGTAGTAACAGGAAGAATAGAGAAGGGGGAGGTAAAGACAGGGGATGAGATAGAGATAATAGGTCTGAAAGCGACACAAAAGACGATATGTACTGGTGTTGAGATGTTTAAGAAGTTGCTAGATAAGGGAAGTGCAGGACTCAATGTAGGAATATTACTAAGAGGAACAAAGAGAGAAGAAGTGGAGAGAGGGCAAGTATTGGCAAAACCAGGGACAATAACCCCGCATAAGAAATTTAATGCGGAGGTGTATATATTGAAGAAAGAAGAAGGAGGAAGGCATACACCATTTTTTGGAAATTATCAGCCACAGTTTTATTTAAGAACAACGGATGTAACTGGGAGCATAAAATTGCTAGATGGAAAGGAGATGGTAATGCCAGGGGATAATGTAAGTATAGAAGTGGAGTTGCAAGTACCAATAGCAATGGATAAAGGATTGCGTTTTGCGATAAGAGAAGGTGGTAGAACTGTTGGTTCTGGCGTTGTTTCGGAAATTTTAGAGTAAACTTTGAATTATAGGAGTGTAGCTCAATTGGTAGAGCGCTGGTCTCCAAAACCAGAGGTTGTAGGTTCAATTCCTATCGCTCCTGCATTAATATTATGGTAGAAATGTTAAAAAACCTGTATGTTTTTTTTTGTGATATAAAGCAAGAAATAAGGAGAATTGCTTGGGTAAAAAAACAGCAGGTATTGTCATCTTTGTTTATTGTAATAATTGTTATATTATGCTTTTCGATTTTCTTTTGCTTCGTAGATTTTATGTCTCTTTACGTAATTAAGACTTTATTTGGAATTATTTATGGAATATAAGTATAAGTGGTATATCATTAAAGTCGATTACGGGTATGAGAAGGATATATGCGAGTTGGCAGTCAATACTGTTTACTTTAAGGAGGTATTTATTCCTTATCAGACAGTATGTGATATAAAATCTGATATAAAAGAGTTATGCGAAGTATATATATGTATGCATCTGTGTGATGAAAGCAAAAATATTTTGAATCAAATGACTGGGTTTTGTGGTGATGAGTCTGGTCATTTTGAGATGATTTCAGATGATGAGGTAATTTTAAAACGCAAGGAATTTAATAGATATAAGTGGTACATTTTAAGAGTTGCCTCTAATTATGAAGAGAAAGTGCGCCAATATATATTAGAAAATTCTATGAGATTGAATATTAATAATTATTTTAATAGGGTTTTTATTCCTTGTGAAGAATTAAGTGAGATGGATTTAAAATCTAAAAAAAATGCTAAACGAAGGAAGTCCTTTCCTGGTTATGTCTTTTTATACATGAATTTATGCGATGAGGTATTAAATTTTATTAATAATATACCAAAATCTCTTAAGGTTTATGGATTTTTGAAAAATGGTAATGTTCCAAAGGTGATTGAGGATAATGAGATTCGCTCAATGTGTAGTGCGCTTTACAATGCTCAAGAAACGAAAAAGTTGAGTTATGGTTATGAGAAAGGTGAAAAAGTAAAAATTAATGATGGTCTTTTTCAAAATTTTACTGGTAAGATAGATATGGTAAATGATGAGAAAAAAATTATTAATGTTGAAGTATCAATCTTAGGTAAGCCAACAATAATAGAGCTTGATTTGGCTCAAGTAGAGAAAATAGAGGATTAATTATGAGTAATATAGTTGCTAAGATTAACTTACTTATGGAAGCTGGGAAAGCAGTTCCAGGACCGAAAATTGCTTCAGTACTTGGCCCGCGTGGTATACCTGTTTCTAAATTTTGTGAAGCTTTTAATAAAGCTACTAGCGCTGCTAACGCTAGTTATAAAGTAGGTGATTTAGTAACAGTGAGAATTTCCATAAAGGATGATCGCTCTCATGATTTTACTGTCAGCGGTCCGCCTGTGGCTTATTTGCTTAAGCAGGAAGCTAAATTAAGTAAAGGTTCTGGTAATTCTGGTAAAGAATTAGTGGCTAAATTATCTATGTCTGCTATCATTAAAGTGGCAAAGTGTAAGATGTTTGATATGAAAGTGGATAATGAAGATTCAGCAGTGAAGATGGTTATAGGCACTGCAAAATCTATGGGTATAGAAGTTGTGGAAGGTTAGGTAAATGAGTACATATAATGATAATTCTAAGCAATGTTTGGAGAAGGTTGTTGAGTCTGCTTCAGCAAAATTTAATGAATCAGTTGATATCGCAGTCAATTTAGGTGTAGATTCACGTAAATCTGAAGAGCAGGTGCGTGGTACAGTAGTTTTGCCTAAAGGTATCGGGAAGAATATTAAAGTAGCTGTTTTTGCTCAAGATAAACATTTATTAGAAGCTGAAAAAGCTGGTGCTGATATTACAGGAGGAGAAGATTTAGTTGAAGAGATAAAAAAAGGTAGAAAGTTGAATGTTGATTGGTGCATCACTACTCCTGATTTCATGGCAAAAATCACTCCTATTGCAAAAGTATTGGGTGCTAAAGGGCTGATGCCTAATCCTAAATTTGGTACTGTGACTTCTAACATTGCGGAAGCTACTAAAACCATTAAGTCTGGTCAAATAAAATTCAGGACGGATAAAAATGGGGTTATTCATGGTAAATTAGGAAGTATTAAATTTGATATTGATGATTTGCTGGAAAATTTAAAAGCCTTTCTTAAAGTAATTAGAGACAATAAACCTGCTTCTGTGAAAGGAGTTTACTTTAAAAGCGTTTTTTTAAATTCAACTATGGGTAAAGCTCATAAAATAAACAAAGTAGAAGATATAATTTAAGGGAGAGAAATTGTGAAGCGTAAAGATAAGGATGAATTTATACAAAACATAATGAATGTGTTTGTAAATAATGATTTCTTAATATTGATAAATTTCAAGTCTATGAATGTTAGCAATTCATTAATTCTTAGGAATAGTCTAAAATCTGTAATGGGTGGGATGTTAGTAGTTAAAAATACTCTAGCTTGCTTGGCTTTGGAAAGGACTGGTAAATTTTCTTATTTATCAGGTAAATTTTCTGGTTCTGTTGCTATTATATACTCTAGCGCTATAGTAGAAGCTGCAAAGGTAATAGTTGATTTTATTAATGCTAACAAAGAAAAAATGTCTGTGATTTGTGCGGCTCATATAAATGAATTATTAACAGTGGAAGATGTTAATAAATTGGCTAAGCTTCCCTCTCTGGATGAATTGCGTATTAAAATTATGCGTTTAATATCTTATGATATTCCTGCTCGGTTAGCATTGTCTATTAATTCATCTTCTATGAGGCTTATGAGAGTTTTGGATTACTGTAGTTCTAAAAAATAAATTTGTTGTTAAATAAGGTGGTAAGTATGAATAATGTAACAAGTGATTTGGTTGATAAAATATTATCTTTAAATCTATTAGAGGCTTCTGAACTTGTAAAAGTTCTAGAAGAAAAAATAGGGTTGCCTAGTGGTTCTTTTCTTGGTGGAGCTGTTGGTGCTGGGGTGCCTATTAGTGATAATGCTATTGCTCCTGTTGCTCAAGAAAAAGCTGAATATAAAGTTGTAATCAAAGAGATTGATGCAAGCAAAAAAATAGGAGTGATTAAAGCTATTAGAGAAGTTAATTCTACATTGAATTTAAAAGAAGCGAAAGAGTTAGTTGAGTCTTTACCCAAAGATTTGACTGCTAATGTTTCTAAAGACGAAGCAGAAAAAATAAAGCAAAAACTTATTGAAGCAGGAGCAACTAAAGTTGAGCTTGAATAAAATGTTAGTATATTAATTTTATGTTGATATAGCTCTTTTAATTAGTGAAGGTATTTTAATGGTTGATTCTTCTTATATGTGTGCTTCTAGTGCTTTTGTTCCTAGAGTTTCTTATTCCAGGTCGATTGATTTAAAAGATTCTTTGTTGGATTTGGTTAAAGTCCAAAAGGGGTCATATAATTCCTTTACTCCTAATAATGAGAGTAATGAAAGACTTAAAGCTATCTTTCATACAATTTTTCCAATATCTGATCCTTTGCATAGGGCTACTATCGAATTTTTGAATTGTAGGGTAGATGATCTTAAATATAGTGAATCTGAATGTATAAAACGTGGTATAACTTTTTCTGCTCAGGTTATTGCTTCTATACGTCTTGTTATTATGCAGGATGGTGTTTCTCTTGAAAAATATCAAGAGATTAAAGAAGGTGATGATCATTCTAAGCTTGCAACTGTTATAAAATCTGCTGAAGAGCAGGAGGTTCGCTTTTGTGAATTGCCTATGATGACTGATAAAGGTACTTTCATCATCAATGGCGTAGAGAAAGTTATCGTTTCACAAATGCATAGATCTCCTGGAGTGTTTTTTGATAGTGATAAGGGAAAAACTTATAATTCTGGCAAATTGATCTATTCTGCTAGAGTTATTCCTTATAGAGGTTCTTGGCTTGATATTGAGTTTGATGTTAAAGATCATTTGTATTTTCGTATTGATAGAAAGAGAAAGTTGCCAATATCAGTTTTATTAAAGGCTTTGGGCTTATCAAATAATGACATACTTAATAGACTTTATGAAAAAATAGAGTATATAAAACATAAAAGTGGCTGGAAAGTACCTTTTTTCCCTGATAAATTCAAGGGAGTGAGGCTTCCTTTCGATTTAAAGAATGTTGAAGGCAATGTGTTACTTAAAGCTAATGTTCGTATTACTTCAAAATTAGCTAAAAATCTATATGATAACGGGTTGAAAGAGTATCTAATTCCTTATGATTCTATATGTGGTTTATTTCTTGCAGAAGATTTAATAGATAGTGCTAGTTCTACAAAAATCTTATCTGCTGGTGAATCTATAAAATTAGAGGATATAAAAAAGCTTGAATTATTATCTATAGATAAAATATCAGTGTTGAACATAGATAATGTTTCTGTTGGACCTTACATATTAAACACACTTTTCTTAGATGAAAATATGTCTTATGAGAACGCTCTATATGAAATATATAAAGTTTTGCGTCCTGGTGAAGTTCCTGTTTTAAAGATAGTAGAGGAGTTTTTTCGTAATCTTTTCTTCAGTCTGGAATATTATGATTTGTCTAACATTGGTAGATTAAAACTTAACTCTTGTCTTGGGTTAAATTATGAGGAAAATTTAACTACTTTAACACATGAAGACATTATTGAAATTATAAGAAAAATAGTATTGTTACGTGATGGTCAAGGATCTGTAGATGATATTGATCATTTAGCAAATAGAAGAGTCCGTTCAGTTGGAGAGTTTATAGAAAATCAATTTAGAACTGGATTATTAAAATTGGGACGGGCAGTAGTTGATTCTATGTCTACTTCTAGTTTAGATAAAGTCTCTCCATCTGATTTTATAAACCCAAAAGTGTTAACCAATGTCTTAAGAGATTTTTTCAATTCTTCCCAATTATCTCAATTTATGGATCAGACTAATCCATTATCTGAAATAACACATAAAAGAAGGTTGTCGGCGTTAGGTCCTGGTGGTTTAACAAGAGAGAGGGCGGGATTTGAAGTGCGTGATGTTCATCCAACTCATTACGGAAGAATTTGCCCTATTGAGACTCCTGAGGGGCAGAATATAGGCTTAATTAACAGCTTAGCTATATACGCTCGTATTAATAAATATGGGTTTATTGAAAGTCCTTATAAGAAAGTAGTTAATAAGGTTGTTACTGATCAAATTGAGTATCTGTCTGCTATAGATGAAGGTTTATATTATATAGCCGATACCAGCGCAAAGCTTGATGAAAACAATTGCTTTGTTGATGATATGTTATACTGTAGGTATTCTGGTACCTTTGTAATGGTAAATAGTAATCAAGTAAGTTACATTGATTTATCTCCTAAGCAGGTAATATCGGTTGCTGCTTCTTTAATTCCATTTTTAGAAAATGATGATGCTAATAGAGCGTTAATGGGTTCAAATATGCAGCGTCAAGCTGTACCTTTATTGAAGCCTACTGCTCCTTTGGTTGCTACTGGTATGGAGTCTTTCGTAGCTTCTGGCTCTGGTGCTGTAGTTTTAGCAAAACGTGGTGGCATAGTTGACAGCTCAGATAGTAACTCTATAGTTATACGTGCTTTTGACAAAGAAGGAATTAACTACTTGGATGTAGATATTTATCATCTAAGAAAATTTCAGCGTTCTAACCATAATACTTGTATTAACCAGAAACCACTGGTGCATGTAGGTGATTGTGTTAAGGAAGGTGATGTGATAGCTGATGGTCCTGCTATTAATAGCGGTGAATTGGCACTTGGCCAAAACTTGCTAGTCGCTTTTATGTCTTGGCAAGGTTATAATTTTGAAGACTCAATCATTATTTCTAGTGAAGTTGTTAAAAAAGATCTATTTACTTCTATTCATATAGAAGAATTTGAATGTGTTGTACATGACACTCCTTTAGGGTCGGAAAAAATAACTTGTGCCATACCCGGTGTTAATGAAGAAAATCTTTATCACTTGGATGATAGTGGTATAGTAAAGGTTGGTACAAGAGTTGGTCCAGGTTATATTTTGGTGGGGAAAGTTACACCTAAGCATTCTCTTTCATTGCCTCCTGAGACAAAATTGTTAATGACAATTTTTGGTGAAAAGTCATTCGATTGTGTGGATTCCTCTTTATATACATCTCCAGATATTGAAGGGATAGTGATTGATGTGCAGGTCTTTACACGCAGAGGGGAAGAAGAAAACGAAAGAGCGTTTCTTATTAAGCAAAAAGAGGCAAACGACTTTGAGAAAGAACGAGACCATATAATCAATGTTATTAATCAATATTTCTATGATGAATTAAGAAAAATTCTTATTAATTCTGGCTCTCAAGATCGAGAAAGTATTAATTTTATTGAACGTGAGGGATGGTGGGATATAGGATTGAAAAACCAATCTATTTCTAAGCAAGTTGAGAACTTAAAAAAAGATTTTGATGAAAAAGTATCACATGCAATAACAAACTTTAAGCGAAAAGTAGAAAAATTGCATGAAGGCTATGATCTGCCTCAAGGTGTGTCGATGTCAGTAAAAGTTTTTATTGCTGTAAAACATAGTTTACAGCCAGGGGATAAAATGGCTGGTAGACATGGAAATAAAGGTGTGATTTCTCGAGTTGTTCCAGTAGAAGATATGCCTTATTTAGAAGATGGTACTCCTATTGATATTATTCTTAACCCTCTTGGCGTTCCTTCACGAATGAATGTAGGGCAAATATTGGAAACGCATGTAGGTTGGGCTTGTAAAAAATTAGGAGAAAAAGTAGGCAATATTCTTGATGAGATCAATAAAATCAAACGTGCTTTTTGTGAGGCAATTAGATCTCTCAGTGATGATGATTTTGTAAAATTTGCAGCATTATATCTTGATAATAAAAAATTTGAGGATATTAATGATGATGAAATAACGGCTTCTATTTTAGACACGCCTAATAAGGATGAATTAAATAATGAATTGACTACATTAGTAGAGAATTATTTTAACTCTTGTAAAGATGCACACAGTAGTTTACGTCACTTCCTGATTGAGGTTTATAGTTGTGGCAGTAATTTATCTATTTGTAATAACATTCGCGATATTAATGATAATCACCTCATTGAATTTGCGTATAAGTTGCGTAATGGCATTCCTGTTACTGCACCTGTATTTGAAGGTCCAAAAGATGAACAAATAGTAAAGCTATTTGAACTTGCTGGATTGGATAACTCTGGGCAAGTTGTATTATATGATGGTTGCTCGGGTGAGAAGTTTGATCGCAAAGTTACAGTTGGTTACATGTACATGCTTAAGTTGCATCACTTAGTAGATGGTAAAATTCATGCGCGTTCAGTAGGACCTTATAGCTTAGTTACTCAACAACCTCTTGGAGGAAAGTCTCATTTTGGTGGTCAGCGTTTTGGTGAAATGGAATGTTGGGCATTGCAAGCCTACGGTGCTGCTTACACTTTGCAGGAAATGTTAACTGTGAAGTCTGATGACATTAATGGCAGGGTTAAGATTTATGAATCGGTAATAAAAGGTGACAGTAACTTTGAATGTGGAATTCCTGAATCCTTTAATGTCATGATAAAAGAGTTGCGTTCCTTGTGTTTTAATGTGGATTTGAAGCAAAATGACATAGTAATTGAAGATATATCTCATACTAATATCGCACAATCTTTTAATGAGGTTAGCATTTCCATTGCTAGCCCTGAAAGTATTAAACGTATGTCTTATGGAGAGATAACGGATGTTTCAACTGCAAACTACCGTACATTCAAAGTTGAGAAAGGTGGATTATTTTGTCCTAAAGTTTTTGGTCCTGTCAATGATGATGAATGTTTATGTGGAAAGTACAAAAAAAGAAGACATAGGGGCCGTATATGCGAAAAATGTGGAGTAGAAGTTACATCTTCTAAAGTAAGAAGAGAAAAAATGGGTCATATAGAGCTTGCATCTCCTGTTGCTCATATATGGTTTTTGAAGTCACTTCCTTCAAGGATTGGAGCATTATTAGATATGTCTCTTAGAGATATCGAAAGTATTTTATATAGTGATAATTATGTTGTAATAGATCCTCTTGTTTCCTCTTTTGAAAAAGGTGAAATTATTAGTGAGAAAGCTTATAATGAAGCTAAAGATAGCTATGGGGTCGATAGCTTTATAGCTATGCAAGGTGTTGAAGCTATAAGAGAATTGCTAACACGCCTTGATTTACATGAAATTAGGAAGAATTTAAGACAGGAGTTAGAGTCTGTTGCTTCTGAAATAAGAAGAAAGAAAATTATAAAGAGATTACGTATTGTTGAAAATTTTATCAAGTCTGGAAACAGACCTGAGTGGATGATACTTACAGCTATACCTATTTTACCACCTGACTTGCGTCCCTTGGTATCGCTTGAAAGTGGTCGACCTGCAGTTTCTGATTTAAATCATCATTATAGAACTATTATTAATAGAAATAATAGATTGAGAAAATTGTTAAGTTTAAATCCTCCTGAGATTATGATTCGTAATGAGAAAAGAATGTTACAAGAGGCAGTTGATTCTCTTTTTGATAATAGTCGTCGTAATACTCTAGTAAATAAAGCTGGCGCTACTGGATATAAAAAGTCTATTAGCGATATGCTGAAAGGAAAGCAAGGTCGTTTCCGTCAGAATCTTTTAGGAAAAAGGGTAGATTACTCTGGACGTTCTGTAATAGTTGTTGGTCCAACTTTGAAACTAAATCAGTGTGGATTACCGAAAAGAATGGCTCTTGAGTTATTCAAACCTTTTGTTTACTCAAGGCTTAAAATATATGGAATGGCTCCAACTATTAAATTTGCTAGTAAGTTAATAAGAGCAGAAAAGCCAGAAGTTTGGGATATGCTTGAAGAAGTAATAAAAGAGCATCCTGTTTTGCTAAATAGAGCGCCTACGCTACATAGGCTTGGTATTCAGGCTTTTGAGCCAGTCCTTATTGAAGGTAAAGCAATACAACTTCATCCACTTGTTTGTACAGCATTTAACGCTGACTTTGATGGTGATCAAATGGCGGTACATGTGCCAATTTCATTGGAAGCTCAACTTGAAGCTAGAGTGTTGATGATGTCAATTAATAACGTTTTAAGTCCTTCTAATGGAAGACCGATCATAGTTCCTAGTAAAGATATAGTGCTTGGTATATACTACCTAACTTTACAGCAACTTAAGGAGGATGATTTACCACTTTTCTGTGCTTTTTGTGAAGTTGAGCATTCCTTAAACAACGGTACTTTACATATTCATTCTCGTATAAAGTACAAAATGGAATACATCAATAGCGATGGAAACATTCAGTATAAAATTATTTTTACAACTCCTGGACGTTTAATATTATGGCAGATTTTTCCTAAACATGAGAATCTAAGCTTCGATTTAATAAATCAGGTATTAACAGTTAAGGAAATAACTAGCATTGTTGATTTAGTATATCGTAGCTGCGGTCAAAGTGCTACAGTGGTATTTTCTGATAAATTGATGACACTTGGCTTTGAGTATGCTACATTTTCTGGTACTTCTTTTAGTCGTTGCGATATGGTCATACCTGAAACTAAAGCTACACACGTTGATTATACAAGGGGTGAAATTAAGAAATTTTCTGCACAGTATCAAGACGGACTAATCACTAAAAGTGAGAGGTATAATAAAGTTATAGATGAGTGGTCTAAGTGCACAGATATAATAGCGAATGATATGTTAAAAGCGATATCTGTGTATGATGAAAATAGTAAGTACAATTCAATATATATGATGGTTAGCTCCGGTGCAAGAGGTTCTACTTCCCAGATGAAGCAGTTAGCAGGAATGCGAGGGTTAATGACCAAACCTTCTGGTGAAATTATAGAAACACCTATAATTTCTAATTTTCGCGAAGGATTAAATGTATTTGAATACTTTAATTCTACTCACGGTGCGCGTAAAGGTTTAGCTGATACTGCACTTAAAACTGCAAATTCTGGATACTTAACTCGTCGCTTGGTTGATGTATCTCAAAATTGCATAGTTACAAAACATGACTGTAAAACGAAAAATGGCCTTATTGTAAGAGCTATAGTTGAAGGTAGTACTATAGTTGCATCTCTAGAGAGTGTTGTACTGGGTAGAACAGCTGCAAATGATATGTATAACCCAGTAACCAAAGAGTTATTATTAAAAGCAGGGGAATTAATTGATGAAGATAAAGTAAAGCAAATCAACATTGCAGGTCTTGATGCTATAAAAATTAGATCGCCTTTAACTTGTGAAATAAGTCCTGGTGTGTGTTCTTTGTGTTATGGAAGAGACCTTGCAACTGGTAAAATTGTTTCAATAGGTGAAGCAGTTGGTGTTATCGCTGCTCAATCTGTTGGAGAGCCAGGTACTCAGTTAACGATGCGTACTTTCCATATAGGTGGGGTAATGACTAGAGGTGTTGAATCCTCGAATATTATAGCTTCTATTAATGCTAGAATAAAATTAAACAATAGTAATATAATTATAGATAAAAACGGAAATAAAATTGTGATAAGCCGTTCCTGTGAAATCGTCTTAATTGATAGCCTTGGTAGTGAAAAATTGAAGCACAGTGTGCCTTATGGTGCTAAACTTTATGTAAATGAGGGTGAGTTAGTAAAAATTGGTGATAAAGTTGCGGAATGGGATCCGTATACACTACCTATTATTACGGAAAAGAGTGGTACAATATCTTACCAGGATTTAAAAGATGGAATTTCAATCACTGAAGTGATGGATGAATCTACAGGAATATCAAATAGAGTAGTAAAAGATTGGAAATTGCACTCTGGTGTAGCGAATTTACGTCCTCGTATTGCACTGCTTGATGATAATGAAAAAGTAATAACACTTTCAAGTGGTGTGGAAGCATGTTACTTTATACCAGTTGGTGCAGTGCTTAATGTACAGGATGGCCAAAAGGTTCATGCAGGTGATGTTATCACAAGAACGCCGAGAGAGTCAGTTAGAACTCGTGATATTACTGGTGGCTTGCCTAAGGTTATAGAATTATTTGAAGCACGTCGTCCTAAAGAGCATTCTATCGTTAGTGAAATAGATGGCTATGTAATGTTCTCTGAAAAAGACCGTAGAGGAAAACGCAGTATAGTAATTAAATCTGTAGATGAGCAAGCTTCTCCAGTTGAGTATTTAGTATCAAGAAGTAAGCATGTAATAGTCAATGAAGGTGATTTTGTGCGTAAAGGTGATTTATTGATGGATGGCGATCCTGATCTTCATGATATTCTACGTGTGCTTGGGTTAGAAGCGTTAGCACACTATATGATTTCTGAAATACAGCAAGTTTATAGATTGCAAGGTGTGCGCATAGATAACAAGCATTTAGAAGTGATCTTAAAGCAAATGCTACAAAAAGTAGAAATTACCGATCCTGGTGATACTATGTACTTAATTGGAGAAAATATCGACAGGCTGGAAATTGATAGAGAAAATGATGCTATGAATAACTCTGGAAAACGACCTGCTCATTATCTTCCTATTCTGCAGGGCATTACTAGAGCAAGCCTTGAAACTAATTCCTTTATTTCTGCTGCTTCTTTCCAAGAAACAACAAAAGTACTTACGGAAGCAGCATTTTGCGGAAAGAGTGATCCTTTGAGTGGGTTAAAAGAAAATGTTATAGTAGGAAGATTAATTCCTGCTGGTACGGGTCTGGTTATGAATAAGGTGAAAGCACTTTCGCTTTGTGAAAATATAGATAAATATGAAAAATATTTTGATATTGAGACTTATGACGAAAAATTGCTGAGTGATAATAGTTATCAATTACATTCTGATGAAGAAGAGAGTGTGGTGGCATTGCACTATGATCAGTCAAATTGAATATAGCTAATGAGGTAGTATGTTTAATCTGTTTTTAACTAAAAAAATCGATTATATTTTCTTTCACCTCTGTGCTGTCTATTATGTTATTTACTCTTACACGAAATTCAGATGAGTTTTGAAGCCCGCTACTGTACCATCCTATATGTTTGCGGGCCATCTTTATTCCTGTATCGCTTCCATAGTACTCAAGAATACTGTCATAATGCTTGAGTATTATGCTTAATCTCTCTAAGGCTGTTGGCTCAGAAACTTTATTTCCACTCAAAAAGTTTATTGCTTGATTAATCAGCCAAGGTTTGCCGTAAGCACCACGACCTATCATTACTCCATCTGCCCCAGATTCTTTAAGTGCACTTTGAACATCATTCAAACTCTTAATATCTCCATTTACTATAACTGGAATTTTTACCTGCTCTTTAACATTTCTAACGAATTTCCAATCTGCTTGACCATTATAAAGCTGTGCCCTTGTCCTTCCATGTACAGTAATCATCTTTGCTCCCAAATCTTCTGCAATTTTTGCCAAGCGCGGAGCATTACGATTTTCGTCATTCCATCCAGTACGCATTTTTACTGTAACTGGCACACTCACTGCCTTGACTACAGCTTCTATTATCTCAGCAGCCTTTTTTTCATCACGCATAAGTGCTGACCCTGCGTAACCGTTTACAACTTTTTTAACTGGACAACCAAAATTTATATCTATGATTTTCGCACCCATGTCCTCATTTAGCTTTGCAGCTTCCGCCATAATATCAGGCTCACAACCAGCAAGTTGTACAGCGGTTAGTTCATCAACTTTTGCTTTTTGCATACTCTGTAGAGTTTGCATGATCATAGCCCTGCTTGCAATCATTTCTGAGACTAACAAACCTGCACCAAGTTTTTTTACAATACTCCTAAATGGATAATCAGTCACTCCAGACATTGGTGCTAAAATAACCGGAGAATCAATAGCCAAATTTCCTATTTGAAGGGACATAGATCTTATTGATTAATTACTGAGGCCCAAATATTTTGCACATGTTGTAACAACATTTTGAATAATCGAACTTGTGGTAGATTCTGCCTCCTCTTTCTTACTATCTTCAGGAATGAGCTGCTGTATAGTATCATGTAAAATTCCACCTTCAGCAATGGATTCTTTCCACTCTTCATCCTCCATAAGTGCTTTTGCGAACTCTCTTCTCTTCTCGTGCAATTGTCCTGGCCTAGGCTTGTGCTTTGATAATTCTCTGTCAATTTCATCAAATGATTTATCTTCGTTGAGCATTTCCGTAATCCTATGAGCATTTTCTAAAGCAAATACTCCACAATTACAGCCATCTTTTTGCTGATCAACCGCAGGACTCTTTATGCTATCATTCCCTATCTCTAAGGTTTCCTGTAATATGCCCACTATATAACTAGTATCAATTGGCTTACTAACTAACTTATTTCTATCTTCTCTTGCATGACCTAATGTTTTTTCAACATCATCTTTTTTCTCTTTAAGACTAGCATTATCTGGATTATTTTCTCTTTCCCGTATTAAACTTCCCACCTCATTACTTAAGGGTAATAGACACTTCTCAGCAATCTCATTAGCAAGACTTATATCGTCTTTTACCTTTCCTTCAACCTCATTTGGTAATTTATTACCAAATGAGTCACAATAATAAGCTCTAAATTGTCTGTTACCATTACATGTGACTATCAGTGTTACCCAGTGATTTCCTCCTAAATTAATAATCGAGGCAAAGATTTTTTTTGTGTTCCCTTGTTCTATTTTATACTCTTTCAGTTTTGAGTTTAAAGTACTCACATCACCAGGAATACAAAAAAGTACATTGCCACTTGAATTTTCTGAATAGTTATATACAGCTCTTGCAATATGAGAAATGTCATGTTCTTGTAGCCAGTAATAGTAATTTTCTCTATTTGTCTGATGCATAAGAGTTTGTAAATCTTCATGAAACTCTTTGCCACCCAAACCACTATCTCCTGAAGCATTAGAATTTCTACGACTATTGTTACTTGAGGCAGGTTCACTTCCTGGTACAATACCACTATCCCCATCTGGGGTTTTTGGATTTCCTTGATTATTTACAGCTTGCTCTTGCTTTGGTGATTTTAATAGCTCATCAATTTTAGCATCGCTTTCTTTTCCCTCTGAAACTCCTTTTCCATCAACATAATCTTTTACCAAGTAAAATAAAGGTTCAATAATCATCTTGTATGTTGCTGTAAGCACTATTCCCATTAAAATCCAAACTATAGGGTTGGAGATGAGCATAGCAAACGGTAAGGTTAAGAGGAAAGATCCCATTATCAATCCCAAACAGCCAATGGTAAATGTAGTTGCCAAATATATACAAAAAGCGTAGACAGCAAATCTTCCACTAGCCTTAAGTTTAGTGAAGTGAGTACTCTCTTTAAATGTATTGTGCTTTTTTTTGACGCTCAACATGTTATATTTTATGAATACTACGTTAACTAATTCTAGCAAATTATGAAGGTAAAATCAATATTAGCATTTATATGTAAAAATATTGAGCATTCAAAGCTTTTGAAGTAGAGTAATGATGTTAGTAATAGCACAACATATGCATGATATAGAAGATATACGCAAAAACCCTGAAGGATTTGAAAGGGCAATGAAAATCAGGGGGATAAGAGAATTTACTGCAAAAGAAATATTAGATGTTGATGATGAAAGAAGATTACTGACTACTACATTGCAAGATTTAAATAGGCAGCGCAATGAAATCACAGAGGAAATAAAGAAGCTTAAAATGAGCAAGAGCTCCTCTGAAAATGAGGTAGAAGTGTCAAGAAACATAACAAATGAGATAAAAGCAATCAGCTTAAAAGAGCAAACGGAGAAAGATAACTTAATGAATATCTTATCTAACTTACCAAATATCCCTGCACAAAACGTGCCAATAGGTGAAGATGAGAGCTCCAACGTAGAAATCAGAAAATATGGAGAAAAAAGGCAATTTAGTTTTATGCCAAAATTTCATTATGAACTCGGAGAAAGGTTAGGCTTGATGGATTTTGAGCAAGCAGCAAAAATTTCTGGATCAAGGTTTACAATATTAAAAGGACAGTTAGCTAAGCTTGGACGAGCATTAATAAATTTTATGCTGGAAACACATGTTAATGAATTTGCCTATACTGAGGTGTATCACCCAGCTCTGGTGAAAAACGAGGCGATGTATAACGTTGGTCAGCTACCAAAATTTTCCGATGATTCATATTTAACTACCGATGAGTTAAGATTAATTCCTACAAGTGAAGTATTTTTAACAAATTTAGTTGCTGACAAAATAATAGAAGAAAAAGAACTGCCTATTCGTTTTACTGCATATTCAGAATGTTTTCGTAAAGAAGCTGGCAGCGCAGGACGAGATACAAGAGGTATGATAAGGCAACACCAATTTGGTAAAGTGGAATTAGTAAGCATCACAACTGAAGACCAGTCAAAAGACGAGCTTGAACGTATGACTAGTGTTGCTGAAGAGATATTAAAAAAACTAGAATTACCGTACAGAGTAATGCTACTTTGCAGTGGCGATATGGGTTTTGCTGCACAAAAGACTTATGACATAGAGGTATGGTTACCCGAGCAAAATAAATATAGAGAAATATCAAGCTGCTCAAATTGCGGTACGTTCCAGGCAAGAAGAATGAACACTAAATACTTCTTAGAAACTGACAGAAAAACAAAAAAATACGTTCACACTTTAAACGGCTCAGCTTTAGCCATAGGAAGAACAATTGTTGCCATAATGGAGAATTATCAAAATTCCGATGGGTCAGTTACAATACCAAACGTGTTGCAAAGATATATGAGTAATGATACTGTTATAAGCAAACAATAATTTTGACATATATAGAAAAGCGAGGAAATAAAGATGAAGGTTTTGGTTATAGGTTCTGGTGGGCGTGAGCATGCTTTACTTTGGGCTCTAAAGAAGTCTCCTACCTTGACTAAGTTATATGTTACTCCTGGTCGCCCGGCCATGGAGAATTTTGGAGTTCTTGTGAATATAAATATTCAAGATTCAGTTGATGTTACACAATTTTGCAAGAAAGAAAATATAGAGCTAGTAATTATTGGTCCAGAGCAGCCGATAATTAATGGGCTTGCTGATGATTTAACTGCGGAGGGGATAAACGTTTTTGCTCCAAGTCAAGCAGCTGCAAAACTTGAGGCATCAAAGTCTTTTACGAAGGAACTATGTAAACAATATGGTATACCAACCGCCAAGTATGAGCGTTTTATTGATGAGAGGTTAGCTAAAAATTTTGTCCGTAGTAATAAAATAAAATTGCCGCTTGTAATTAAAGCAAATGGAATTGCAGCAGGGAAAGGTGTCATAATATGCCACACAGAAAATGAGGCTTTTTCAGCAATAGATTCAATGCTAGTGGAGAAAAATCTTGGTGAGTCAGGTGAAGAAATAATCATAGAAGAGTTTTTAATTGGAGAGGAAGTAAGTTTTTTTGCTCTTATTGATGGGTTGAAGGTAATAACCCTTGGGTGTGCAAAAGATTACAAGAGAGTTGGTGAAAATAACGAGGGACAAAATACTGGAGGCATGGGGTCATACTCATCACCTTCGATTATAAGTAAGGAGATGGAGCAAAAAATTATCCAAAAAATAATATATCCTACAATTCAAGCACTGACTAACATGGGAACATCCTATAAAGGAGTACTCTTTGCTGGTTTAATGATTTGCAAAGATAGTCCAAAGCTTCTTGAGTATAATGTTAGGTTTGGGGATCCGGAAATACAATCTATGTTACCTAGACTTGGTCCAAATTGTGATTTGCTAAAGTTGATGTTGTCAGTTGCAGAAGGCAAGTTAAATACAAAAATGGTGGAGTTTAATCACAAAATTACAGTTTGTGTAGTCGTTGCAAGTAAAGGCTATCCTGGTGATTATCAAAAAGGAGAGGTAATTAAAGGATTAGATAAAATTGAGAACATTCCTGGAGTGCTAGTATTTCATGCTGGCACTAAGCGAGATGAAAGTGGCAATTGGATTTCAGATGGCGGAAGGGTGCTAAATATAGTAGGAGAAGGAAACACTATGGAAGAAGCTAAAAGTAAAGTGTACTCAGCATTAAATTTTCTAGAATGGTCAGGTGGATTCTTCAGGTATGATATTGGTAGTTAATTTAGCTCATGCAGAAACAAAAAAGTCACTTTGTAAGCAATAATACAGACAACTAAAGAAAAACATCAACTAGGTTTATATTCTATTACTACTGTTTTTGCAATCTTATCATAAAACGTTTGTTTGCGTTTATCAAATATTGCTAATACAAAAAGTAAAATTAATATTACAACAGGACACAAGAGACAACATAAGGCAATATAGTCAAATTGAGGATGTTCAAGGTAATAATAAGACAGCAGCCAAATTGGAAGAAAAATAATCCAAGAATAGTTTCTAAAAAAGCATCTTATTGTTACCTGTTTTAGGGTAACATCTGTAAATGTATTTGCATCTTTTATATATATTTTTAGCAATAATTTTCCTGGAGTACCACCAAATCTTGTTATCATTAGTATTTCTACTACTATATATAGTATAAGTATAAAGTCTTTAAATAAAAAAGAAGCGAGTGAATATATGACCGCATCAAGGGTGGATGCTACAGTACGCTTCATGAAGCCCACATGATTTATTTCAATATTCATAGCCTCATTTATATTTCTAGTATCACTATCTAATATAAAGATGCGTTATTAAATAATCGTAAATATACTAATTCGGGTAATATTAGCTGCTTGTGCCACTATATTATTTGAATTAACATTAAATCATTTACAGTTAAGGAAGTTATGTCAACATCAGTCACAGTTGCGTATGGTGATGGTATCGGACCAGGAATTATGGAAGCGGTGCTGTCGATATTGCGTGAAGCGAAAGCAGAGATCTCAATAGATATTATTGAAATAGGAGAGCGTGTTTATAGTAAGGAATGGTCTCATGGAATTTCTCCGAGTGGTTGGGAGTCTATTGAAAGGACAAAAGTGTTACTTAAATCTCCAACAACAACTCCGCAAGGCAAAGGGCACAAAAGCTTGAACGTTGCACTGCGGAAGAATTTAGGGCTGTATGCAAACATCAGACCATGCATTTCGTATCACCCTGTTATAGAAAATAAATTCGATAAATTTGATGTTGTTGTAATACGTGAAAATGAAGAAGACGTTTATACGGGAATAGAGCATAGGCTCACTGGTGACTCGTACCAATGCACTAAAATTATTACTAGATCCGGTTCAGAGAAAATATGCAGATACGCTTTTGAATATGCGCAAAAACACAATAGAAAGAAAGTAACTTGCCTGACTAAAGATAACATAATGAAAATGACTGACGGCACTTTTCATGCAGCATTTGATCGTGTTGCAAAAGAATACCCAGATATAAAGGCAGATCATTATATAGTTGATATTGGAATGGCAAAAGTTGCCACAGAGCCCGAGAATTTTGATGTTATAGTAACTGAGAATTTATATGGTGACATATTATCAGATATAGTCGCACAAACCTCTGGATCTGTAGGACTTGCTGGAAGTAGCAACATAGGTAATGAATATGCGATGTTCGAAGCAGTGCATGGTTCTGCTCCTGATATTGAAGGAAAAAATATAGCTAATCCTTCTGGTCTTTTAAATGCTGCAGTGCATATGCTAATTTACATAGATCAAGCTACTACTGCAAAACTAATTTATGATGCGTGGCTCAAGACTTTGGAAGATGGAGTACACACTGCTGATTTATATAAGGAGAAAAAAAGTAAACAGAAAGTGGGTACAAAAGAATTTGCAGAAGCTATTATAAATAATCTAGGAAAGAAACCAGGAATACTATCTGAACTTATAATTGACAATAGTGCAAGTAATAAAACAAGTAAAATACAAGATAGCTATGAACAGGACTATAAAACTAAAAAGCTAGTTGGTAGCGACATAACGCTTGCTTGGAACAAATCTGGCAATTTTAACCAAATAGTAGAATTATTTAAATCAAGTGATCCTAAGATTATAGCGATATACTCAAAAGGTCTTGCAATCTGGCCAGGAAAGTCAGAATCTTCAAGCGATCAAATAACCTGCAGGTTTATTGCAGATAATGAAAAGAAAGCTATCACAAACAGTGACGTGAATAACTTACTAACAAAACTCGAAGAAAATAACTTTGATGTAGTGAGAATGGACAAATTGTATTTATACGATGGGAAAGAGGGTTTTTTCTCTTAATGAGAGTTAAACATGTTTATGCTTGTGTAAAGCATAAAATGTATTATACTAACAGTATGTTCATGTGAGGCGTAGTAATGAGTCAACATTTTAAGTTAACTAGTCAGGAGTTTCGTGATAATGCTGATTTGTTTAATGTGTTGGAAATAGAAGCTAAACAAGTTGTAGACAAGAATTATGAAGAGCTTAGCTCAATTTTGAAGAAACAGCATAGGAAGTTAATTCTTGTAAATCATCCTGACAAGGGTGGAGATAAAAATAGATTTGATCAAATTTATAAAGCCTATCAAGAGCTAAAAAAATATATTGAACCTTTGGAATTAGGAAATCCTTGTGTTAAAGTCAGTATTGGCGCTGGAAGTGATGGGCGTTTAACAGCAAGAGAGTTTCACTATAGGAGAAAGTTGTTTAACGAGCTAAAAATCAGTGAGAAAGAAGCTGTAGGTAAAGATTTTGATGGGTTGATTGCTATACTAAAAAGAAATGATCGTTCGTTTGGAGAAGACTTCAAAAGCTATAATGAACTTCAGGCTCAAATAGAGAGGGTTTTATTAAATCCAAATTTAGATAATTTTCAGAAGAGTGTACAAATTGCAAAGTTAATGCAAGAGTTATATCAATATATAGCAAAGCCAAGCATACAATTACTTAATTATATTACTCCTCTAAAAGAAAAGAGAAGCCTAATTGAAGAAGATAAAAAGACATTAGCATTGAAATTTATAGAGCGCAAAAATGCTCTAATGTTAGTCCCAAAAATAAGTTTTCTGCCTTTAACTCTATTAACTACAATTACTATAGGTTGCTATTTTTCATGGTGGATCATAGCATTTAATATCATTATTAATAAACTCTGTAATTCATTAGTGAATTATTATATGGAGAAGTATAAAAACTCAGAAATTTCTACTGATGAATTCATGAGTAAAATGAACTATATTGCGCTAAGCAGTAAACTTCTTATCAACTATCCTTTAGCTGCTTTTTCTGTTTATTTAGTTACAACAAATTTCATTGCTAATGGATTAACTGTTGATGGAGCTATACTTGGTCCACTATTGTTATTGGCAGTATTAATTGAAGCATTAGCTCCTATTTTCTCAAAAGGCTGTGAAATATATGCTGACAAGCACACAAAAGATTTACTAGAAGAGGATCCAAGAGATAGAGTACAAAAGGAAACTGACCTATTAAAATGGTATGATTTGCGGAAATTATTGATGCCAATTATCATGCCTCTTGTTAGAAAATGTTTTGCAGAAGTGGCAAGCGAGTTTGCTGAAAGGAATTTTGATGAGGTAAAAACTGATATGTCTGATGTTAATACTGAAGGACTATCTAATCCTCAAGCAATTAAATTTGCATAGTAACCAGTGTAGTTTTAGCTCTATACGTGAACTCAAAAAAAGTAGAATTGATATTTGAAAAATTCAAGCAATCAAATCCCATACCGAAAATAGAGCTAAATTATACCAATCATTTTACGTTATTAGTTGCAATAGTTCTATCAGCGCGGACAACCGATATCAGTGTTAATAAAATTACGAGGGAGCTATTTAGTATTGTTGATACGCCAGAAAAAATGCTAAATCTTGGGCAAAGTGAGCTGAGAAAATACATAAGCAGTATTGGTTTATATAATTCCAAAGCAAAAAATATAATCGGGCTCAGCAAAATATTGATTGAGAGGTACAATAGCAAAGTGCCTACTAATTTCGATGATTTGGTATCTTTACCAGGGGTTGGGAGAAAGAGCGCTAATGTGTTCTTAAATTCGGGGCTTGGTATTCCAACATTGGCAATTGATACTCATGTTTTTAGAGTAAGCAATAGAGTTGGGCTTGTGAAAGAAAAAGATATATTTAAAACAGAGCAATCTCTTTTGAATGTGGTTCCAAAAAAATACCTGCTTTATGCTCATCATTGGCTAGTTTTACACGGTAGATACATTTGCAAGGCACAAAAACCTTTGTGTGAAGCGTGCACAATTCATGATTTATGTGAGTTTGAATGCAAGAGGTATAAAGTCTAGTATAACACTTCGATATTTCTTACTTTTATCATCCAAGTAGCTGATCTCTATGATGGTGTCATCCGAGTAGCTGACACTGAAATCCAGTCTTTCTTACCAACAAAAATTTAGAATAACTTTTGTTCTTAAAAAATTTCTAGATTCCAGACTCATGTTTCAATGTTAAACAAGGTACAATAGAATTGAGTGGGGTAATTTCTAGGGAATTATTATATTCTAGAAAAAGTAAAATGTCATCCAGATAGACTAATGTACAAGGTAAGCTGAATGTCTATAAAGAAAAACAGCAAGGCATTTTAGGATTTGCTATATCGCATCAGGAGCTCAAGAGTACAGCTTACAATTACAGATAGGTATAGTTGAGTTTAAAGTAACTACATAAATTTACTACAATTTTCATACCTATAAGCTGCTATGCAACAAAGCCCTGTGTAGGTATAATTTTGACAGGATACAAAGCTTAATGGAGAAAGTTACGAACATCAGTGAAAAACATGGCAATTTTATTCTCATTTGCAGCTGCTATCACGTCTTGATCTTTCAATGAGCCACCTGGCTGAATTATAGCTGTAATTCCATGCTTTGCACTTTCTACTATACTATCTGGAAATGGAAAAAATGCATCTGAAGCAAGCACTGCGCCTTTACATTTTTCACCTGCTTTTTTTACTGCAATATTCACACTATCTATTCTGCTTGTTTGTCCTGCACCGATGCCAATAGCACAACCGTCTTTTGCTATCACTATTGCATTGGATTTTACATGTTTACATATTTTCCAAGCAAAAATAAGATCTTCCTTCTCTTTTTTTGTTGTAGTGCATTCTGTCACTCGGTTTATTTCTTCTACTTTTACTGTATGGTTATTATTTTCTTGCACTAAGAACCCGCCAACAACATTTTTGATTTGATATTTTGCATTTTGCTGAAGAGATTGATGAATAATCACTCTTAAATTTTTCTTTTTTTGTAAAATTTTTAGTACCTCATTATTTACCGATGGTGCTATCACCACTTCCAAAAATATCTCGTTTAATTTCTCTGCTAGCTTTAAATCTATCTCCCGATTGAAAGCAACTATTCCACCAAAACTGCTTATTTCATCACATGATAGAGCTTTTTCATATGCTTTTAAAGCACTATCACTAACAGCAACGCCACATGGATTATTGTGCTTTATTATCACTGCTGCAGGTTCTTGAAACTCAGAAATTATGTTAAGTGCAGACTCTATGTCGACTATATTATTATAGCTCAATTCTTTTCCATGTATTTTCTCCAGTGGATATTTGCTAAATTGATTGCTATAAAATGCAGCTTTTTGATGAGGATTTTCACCATACCTGAGTCCTTGTGCTTTACATCCATATAGAGTAAAAAACTCTGGTAACTCATTGCTTTTACCCTGTGATAAAAACCAATTGTAAATATTAGAATCATACTGTGCAGTCAGAGCAAATGCTTTAGTTGCTAGATGTTTTCTATATTCTAATGTTGTCTGATTGTTATTTTTGATCATCTCAGCTTTCAGTGTTTCGTAATCTTGAATTCTAGAAATCACTGAAGTGAAATGAAAGTTTTTTGCTGTAGCTCTAATTAATGCTACTCCACCTATATCTATTTGTTCTATGATTTGCTTCTCACTTGAGTTGCTATTAACCGTTTTCCAAAATGGATATAAGTTAGTTATAAGCAGATCTATCGGCTTAATTTCTAGATTCTGCATTTCCTCTTCGTGCCTTTTTCGATCACAGAGTATTCCTCCATGAATTTTAGGATGTAAAGTTTTCACTCTGCCATCTAGTATTTCTGGAAATTGTGTGTAATCTGAAACTTCTTGCGTTTTTATTCCCGCACCTGATAGCACTTTATAAGTATTTCCTGTTGAGAGAATTTCTATTTGTTGCTGCATCAAAAACGATGCAAGTTCAATTATATTTGTCTTATCGTATACTGATATTAAAGCTCTTTTAATTTTCATATGGGAGGTTTCTTAAGATTATATCTAAGAAAAGAAAATTTGTCTATATATAGCTACTACGTCATACCGCCACGTTATCCACAACTGTACGAACATTGTGATACAAGAGACCAAGAAAGATGTCATCCCAGTGCCCAGACACTGGGATCCAGAAAACTTCACTTTCAATGAGCACACCAGGTGGCTGTACAATAGAAACTGGATTCCATTATCAAGCACTGGAATGACACCATCTACTACTCAAATTACCTGCAAATTGCAATGTTCGTACACCAAAAACGCGGTATCTTGTTGTAGATTCCGCTAACAAGCAGCGGAATACCAAATTGTAGAAGTTGCTTTAGCTCTCCTCACCCTCCCTTCAAAGTAGTCTATTCTATAAATTTTTTTGTTAAACTTGATTTTAAGCCACGAACAAAATCTTTAATATCGCAAGGATTTCTTCCTTCCATTTGTACAACTTTAGGAATTAAAGTACCACCTTTTAAACTTATATGCATATTATCATTAATGATCTCACCTTGTCCTGAAGTGAAGGCTTCAAATTCAGCATCAAGTATCTTGATACGTTTATTCTCTACCTTAATGAATGCTTTTGGATAAAATGCTTTAACCTTTCTATAAGCAATTTCACAGGCGTCACTTGCGTAAATTTTATAGTCTTTTACTTTGTCAGCATAGCACGCATCGTTATCGCTCTGTTTTAAGGGAACTTGCTTTTCAATTTCGTTTAGTACTTTCAGCAGTAAATCACTACCTAATTCAGACAATTTATCATACAACGTCTTATAATTATCGCTTTTTTCAATAAGAAACTTTTTCTGTTTTAAAATAGGGCCAGAATCTAATCCTTCATCTAGCTGCATAATGCTAACTCCGGTTTCTTGATCTCCGGCTAAAATTGTGTGCTGTATTGGAGCTGCACCGCGCCACCTAGGTAGCAATGATGGATGAATATTAATACAACCATATTTGGGAATATTTAAAATTTCTTTTGGAAGTATCAATCCATACGCAGCAACAACTGCAACATCTGACTTAAAATTTCTAAACTTTTCTTGCTCTATTGAAGATCTTAGAGAGGTAGGAATACATACCTCTATGTCACTTTCTTCAGCAACGACGTGTACTGGGGATTTTGTTAACTTTCGCCCACGCCCTGAAGGTTTTGGAGCCTTGGTATATAATGCTACTATTTCGTTATTTGATTTCAATAGTAAGCTTAACGTACTAACTGCAAACTCCGGTGAACCCATGAAAATAATTCTCATTAGGTGTTTTTGCTTTAAGAATTTTCTGCTAACTTACTATTTACAGTTTCTACTAATTTAGCAAAATCATCCTTATAGTTAACAGCCATCTCAGCAAGAATTTTCCTATTTAAATCAATTTCAGCAAGTTTAAGACCATGCATAAATCTACCGTAAGTAAGTCCATGTTCCCTTGCCGCTGCATTAATACGTATTATCCACAAACCACGAAAATCACGTTTACAGGTTCTTCTGTCTCTGTAAGCATATTGGAGTGCTTTTTCAACTCTTTGTAATGCAATTCTATAACAATTTTTTGCCCGTCCTCTATAACCCTTTGCTAGCTTCAATATTTTTTTATGACGAGCATGAGTAGTGACTCCACGTTTTACTCGAGCCATTTTTATTTTACCTCCATTTTGTTAAATACCATAAGGCATATAAAGCTTAACTATGCGCGAGTCAGATTTATTAAGAATCGTTGTACCACGTTGATTACGAATATTAGATTTACTTCTCTTTACCATACCATGTCTTTTACCTGACTGAGTAGAGATGACTTTGCCCTTAGCTGTAAGGTGAAAGCGCTTTTTGACAGAAGATTTAGTTTTTAATTTCATTTTTGTCATATCCCAAACAAGTTCCGCTATTTAGTTCTTTAGTAGTAATTAATTATGAGTATAGATAATTTTGTTAAAGAATCAAATTAAAATTGTGTTTTAGAGGAGCTTAAATGTAATCACACCCAGTATATGTGTTATACCTTCTTTATCTCCAATTGGCAACAATACTTGCCTCATTTTAACACTTTCACTTTCTTCTTCTTCGTTAATTGAGCATTTACTCTCTATTACAGTCTCAAGTTTATCAATAACTGCATCTATTTTATATAGCCGCAAAAATGGTGCATCAATTGCATACTTATTATCGATGTACATCTTTTGTTCAAAACCATAAAATTCAATAGCCTTTTCTCCTGCATTTTCACATATATAACCTCGTTCTTTAACTTCAATGATAAAACAATGCTGCCATGACTCCATGATTTCTGCAGTGTCTATTTCATGTCTTTCTGGCCATTCTCTATCTGATCCTTTTATATCACTCCAATGTTGAGTAACTATATTCACTATTCTTCTTTCTTTGCCTGCATAATTTTCCATTCGAAATTCCACATATAAAACACAGATATGAGGTAAACTTATCGTGAATGTATTGATTTTTTCTTACTAAAGGATGCAGATTATTGAAAATTCTCATCCTGTTTACACAACAGGTAATGATACATTAAGTATAATAATTAGAACATCAAAATTATTAAATGAGGAAACTGTAAAAAATAATAAAAAAATTCTATTTTTGCAATATTTTGGCTAAATAATACTATTACCTCTACTTTCTAAGGTTATTGTACTTAATAACTTACTAGATGGAGTTTCTTCCTTAGAACTACTATGGATTTTATTTTTTCTATTATAAAACCAACATTTAAATGGTACAGCTGCTGCGATAGCTGCTAACAAGACTACTACCACTGCTAACATACCTACTGTTAACACTCCCATATTTTCCTTATTTGATCGAGATGTTTCCAATAATTTAAATCTTCTCAAGTTCATATCATAAATCATAGGATTACCCAAAATATTTGTCGTATTTTTAACATTTCCTATATTTTGAATTGTAATTCCATTACTAGCGTTTAATTTTTTCATTTTTTCCATTACTTGTTTTAAGTTTGGTAGTTCTGTTGTTGTACTTTCAATATCACCAGCTTCCATCTTTTGCAAATTCTCATTACTCAAAAACTCTTTGAGATACTTTTCATAAAACTCTTTGGCATTATATTCTTTATAACTTCGTATTTTTCCACTCTTAAGATCAGAAACGATATTATCAATCATCACTTTTGGATTTTCTGCACGCACTATTTCTCCTTCAGCAACAAGAATACGATAAGATGTATCATCAAGCATACATACATACTTAAGTTTTAAATCACCTCCTCCCAATAGAAAATATATTGTTCTATTTTGTTCTACATTTTGCAATTCAGATTCAATACTAATCCATCTATTCCTTTTTTCCTTATTGATTAATCCTTTTTCTCGTACAGTATCTTTAACGTGTAACAATCTTCCTGGCATATATGACCTCCAAATTGATCAATATTTCCTTGTGTATAAAAGATAAATTATTTAAGTCCACATTTTTTTACTAAGATTTTTATTATACTAAATAGTATATGTATTAATATTCGGATTGATCTTACTCTCATTGCAACTTATTATACCTTAGTAAAAACGATATAAAATTAGAGAAAGAGTTATAAAATTTTTTGTAAGACAGGAAAATTTCTTCTCCTTTGGTTCCAGAGCATTACAAATGCTAGAGAGCTAAGTTGATGGCACTGTTGTGCCATCAAACTCTGGAATTTTATTCGATGCTAATTTGAGGAGATAGATGTGCTACCGATGTAGCATTGCTGAGCAAAGATTCTATTTCTGATGTAGATCCGGAATGCTCAAGTTGAGCTTGTTCAGGAAGGTTTTTCATCGCTTTTTCAACATCGTAGCTACCTTCCCTATTTTTTCTATGCCATACAAAGTATCCTAATCCTGCAAAAGCTACTGCTAGCACTCCACCCAACATACCACCAGCAATCCCTGCTATTCCTATATACTGTCCTCCATTTATTTCGGGTAATTTAGGCCCTTCCACATCTGTGCTATTAAATATAGAATGATCTAACACTTCTTGTGAATTACTATCAAAACGGGAAACACTACTTATATCTTCAGGAGCAATTCCATAACTAGCATTTGATTCTTCTATTTCATTTATTACGTCATTAATCTCTTTAGTAGTTACTTTGCTTGATGCAAAATCGAATTCTTGTTTTGTTAAAGAAGCTGATTCGATAGTTACATCTTCCTGCATCTGATAATCAATTTCTTCAGTAGTAGATTCTCTCAATTGGCTATTTTCATCAGTTCTTTCTTTTAGCTTTTTTGAACTATCCTTACCCAATTCATCTACAAGGTTTTTTAGATATATTTTCTTAAATTCTCTATAATTATATTCTTTACCTTTTTCTATTTCTCCACTCTTAAGACCTAAAATAATTCCATCTATTGTCGATTCACGAATTGCTTGAGGAATGTCTATTGAATTTACTATTCCTGTAACCAAGCCTATCTCAGCTGCTCTAGAAGATATAGAGAGGTCTTTTACTGTTAAATTCTCTCCTTTAATTAAAAATTCTACCCTTCTGTTTTGTTTTATACTTTCCAAGTCAGATGCAATTCTAATTGTTGGACCATCCATCTCCTGCTTATTTGTTGTTTCTCTCTTTCGCATGCTATTCTTAGTGTTTTGGAATTTTTTTGGCATTTCACACTCCTTAAATTAATTAATAAAAGTATTATTTGAATTAACAAATACTTCTCTATGTTAGTGGATAAAATATTTAAACCTATATCTTTTTATTAAAATTTTTATGTAAAAGTTACTTTTATTATACTAAGTAATGTATATATTAATATCTAGATTGATAAATTGATTTTACTTCTGTTACAACTTATTATCCATAGATAACCTCAGTAAAAACGATGAAGCTAAACGAAATTAGAGAAAGATTTATAAAATTTTTTGTAAATAATAATCATGAGCAAGTTCCTTCTTCTCCTTTGATTCCAGAGCATGACCCAACACTCATGTTTACAAATGCTGGTATGGTACAGTTCAAAAACATCTTTACCGGCACGCAAAAAACTGAAATGAAACGTGCCGTCTCAAGTCAAAAGTGTCTCAGAGCAGGTGGTAAACACAATGATCTTGAAAATGTTGGCTATACATCTCGGCATCACACATTTTTTGAAATGCTCGGAAATTTTAGCTTTGGTGATTACTTTAAAGAAACTGCGATAGAATTTGCGTGGAAATTTATTACTGAAGAATTGTCTCTTGATAAAAACAGACTATCCATAACTGTTTACCACACTGATGATGAAGCATATGAAATTTGGCGTAAGATAAGTGGCCTTTCAGATGATAAAATCATAAGAATTACAACAGATGATAACTTTTGGAGCATGGGCAATACTGGTCCATGTGGCCCATGTTCTGAAATCTTTTACGATCATGCAAATCAGGATTTGCATGAAGACGACAGAATTGTTGAAATTTGGAACCTGGTCTTCATGGAATTTAATAAAGATGAAGAAGGTAATTTACAAAAATTACCAAAAAAATGCATCGATACCGGAATGGGCCTTGAAAGAATAGCAGCTGTTATGCAGAACATTCATGATAACTATGATATTGACCTATTTTCTGCTCTGGTAAGTAAATCGCAAGAGTACTGTGGAAATACGGAAAATAAAGTAGCTCATAAGATTATCGCAGATCACCTTCGTGCAGCTGCATTTCTCATCGCAGAAGGAGTGCTTCCTGGAAATGAAGGAAGAAATTATGTACTACGCAGATTGATCAGGAGAGCAGTACGTTATATCCACCTACTTGGATATAATGATTCTCTATTGAACCTTGTTTTTCCTGCACTCATAGATGGCACAAGTTTGGCTTATATGGGAGATGCTTATCCAGAGCTAATCAGAGCTAAAAGCTTAATAGAAACAACGTTAAAATCAGAGGAAGAAAACTTTAAAGACACTTTAATGAAAGGCATTAATCTCTTGGACAAATTCACTGCAGATTTAAAATCAGGTGACACTCTATCTGGAGAATCAGCATTCAAACTATATGACACTTATGGATTTCCTTTGGATATCACACTTGATATTTTGAAAGAAAGGAAAATAAATTTTGACCAAAAAGGTTTTGATAATGCAATGAAAGAGCAAAAAGAAAGAGCACGTGCTAATTGGACTGGCTCTGGTGAAAAGTCTGTTGAACAAGTATGGTTTAATTTAATCGATCAGTTTGGCAAAACGGAATTTGTTGGTTATGAACGTGATGAAGTAAAGGATGCAACAGTACTCGCAATAATTTCCCCTAAAAATGAAGTAATTGATTCTGCAAAAGAAGGAGAAAAGATAACTATTATACTTGATAAAACACCTTTTTATGGAGAGTCAGGTGGACAAGTGGGAGATATTGGAAATTTTATCAAATCTGATGGAAGTATGGTAATAGTTGAAAATACCAACAAGATTAACGACCTATATTTACACAGATGTATAGTTGAATCTGATTCAGTTCGTAAAGGTGATACAGTTACAGCTAGTATTGACAAGAAAAGAAGACAAGACTTAAGAAGAAATCATTCAGCTACACATCTTCTACACTTTGCACTCAGAAAAATTTTGGGTGATCATGTTACTCAAAAAGGTTCTCTAGTCGCACCGAATAGGCTAAGATTTGACTTCAGTCATAACACGCCAGTAACTCAGGATCAGCTATTTTGGGTAGAAGATATGGTAAATTCTCTAATTAGAGAAAATCTTTCTACATCTACAAAAATTCAAGGTATGGATCAGGCAATAGATGAAGGAGCCATGGCCTTATTTGGTGAAAAATATGGTGATAAGGTTAGGGTTGTAAAAATTGGAGATTCAAAAGAATTATGTGGCGGTACACACGTGGAGCGTACTGGAGAAATTGGTTTGTTTAAGATAGTAGCAGAATGTTCCGTTGCATCTGGAGTAAGAAGAATCGAAGCTTTAACCGGTCAAGAAGCAATTAATTATGCACGCAATAATGAAATTAGCTTAAAAAAAGTTGCAGAATGCGTAAAAGCACCAGTAAATGAAATAATAAGTCGACTCAGTATTGTAAGCCAGGAGCGCAAAGAATTTGAAGTCAAAATAAAAAATCTTTATAAAAAGCTTATCAGTGTAGAAACTGTAAAAAGTACCGAAATAAATGGAATAAATTTCGCAAGCCACACTTTCAATAACGTTCCAGGAAGTATAATAAGGGAATTTGCTCTACAGCAACAAAAACCGAAAACTGTAATAGCCTTCATGGTAACAGAAAAGGATAAAACAGTTTTGATTGTCAAAGTAAGTAAAGATTTAACTAATAAGATCAATGCAAAAGAGCTAGTATCTACTGTAACCAGAAGGGATTGCGGTGGAAATGCCGAACTTGCCCAAACAGGCTGTGATAACAATAAAATAGATGATGCCATTACAGCAATCCATAGCAAAATAACAGCTTGCAAAAATTAATACACCCTACTACCTCGGTATCTTTTAAACGTGAACAGAATCGTCAAGGTATTATGCAAATAGGGGTAGAGAAGACTTAACTGTCAAATGAGCATATCAGGTAATAAAAACTGGATTACAGCTCCATGCTCTGGAATGATATCTAGGTTTAAAGTCCACATAAAAATCATTTACAATCTACGTTCAATATGATAAGTTGAAAACAGTTTATTCCTCGGTAGCTCAGTGGTAGAGCAGTTGGCTGTTAACCAATTGGTCGCTGGTTCGAATCCGGCCCGGGGAGCACTATTTTATACAATCTGTACATTTCACCTTTAGCCCAAAATTCACTACCTTTTTTGTCTCTTAAACAGACAAAACGTGTGAAGTTATATAGGTTAAAGCCTTTACTATCAAAATGCAAAGATGCCTGCACCTCACTTAGCTTGCTATCTGGCTCCTCTACTATTTTTCTTTTATTACATTTCCTTCTTAATTCAGGTAGAAAATTTTTAGGCAACGTGCTATCAATACTGCAATAATTAAAAATAAGCGAAGTAAGACGTACCAAATTTCCACTCGTCAAAGTTTGTGCACCTCTGTAATTAATGCTGTTATCATATACTTTAAGTGTAACAAGATTTGTAAGATTTCCACTCGCTAAAGCTTCCGCACCTTTGTCACTGATTTCATTAAATCCTAAACTAAGTAAAGTAAGATTTGTAAGATTTCCACTCGCTAAAGCTTTCGCACCTCTATCGCCAATTTTATTATCGTATAATTTAAGCTCACCAAGGCTTGGAAAATTCCCGCTTGCTAAAGCCTCTGTACCTTCATCACCAATTTCGTTTCCTCCTAAATCAAGTGAAGTAAGATTTGTAAGATTTCCGCTTGCTAAAACCTTTGCACCTTCTGTACCAACATAACTGCAACTTAGATCAAGTGAAGTAAGATGAGAAAGCTGAGCTAATTCTTTTATAACCTCATAATTAATTTTTGAACATCGTAAAATAAGCTTTGTAATGTTTGTATTGCTTTTTAAAAAGTTTACTAATCTATAAACATTAATTATAGAACCTGATGTTGCTAAAGTATTATCCTTTACATATTGGCTAGAGCTCATTTAACCTCACTATTAAAGCTATACAAGTGTTTTAGTAAACACTTCAGCAACTGTCAATCACTTTAATAAAATATTTTATGAAAAACTTCATATACCATTGCCTCCAAGCAGCTTTTTCTATCTCTTATTTTAACACAAAAGTTGTGAGAAGAGTTTGTTTTTGGTACCATTGAGGGTTTCGATGTTAACTTTTATATGAACTTTAAATCAGTCGTTTTATGTATACTAGATGGCTGGGGTAATGGAATAGAAAATAGTAAATACAATGCTATTAGCAATTCAAATCCACCTTGTTGGCAACATATTAGCTCTAATTATCCAAAGTGCAGTTTATCTGCCTGTGGAACTGATGTTGGATTACCAGAAGACCAGATAGGCAATTCAGAAGTTGGTCACATGAATATTGGTAGCGGTAGAGTGGTAATGCAAAGCCTTCAGCGTATTAATCAAGCAATCGAAACGATAGAAAATAATGCAAATCTACAGAATTTTATTAATGATCTAAAAAGTAAGAATGGCATATGCCATATAATGGGATTGATATCAGATGGCGGTGTTCATTCACATCAAAAGCACATTTCATCTTTAGCAAACAAGATATCACAACGCGGAATTAAAGTTGTAATACACGCATTTTTAGATGGCAGAGACACACTGCCAAATTCAGGGAAAAGATGCATTCAAGAATTTACAGAAAGCATAAAGGAAAATGATATAAGAATCGCCACTGTCTCTGGGCGTTATTACGCTATGGACCGTGATAATAGGTGGGAAAGAACAATTGAAGCTTATGAAGCCATCGCATTTGCAAAGGCGCCTCGTTATGATGATGCAGTATCGCTTATTGATGAAAATTATCAAAATAACATAACTGATGAATTTATCAGGCCTGCAATAATAGGCGATTATCAAGGTATCAAACCAGAAGATGGATTGCTATTGGCTAACTTTCGTGCTGACCGAATGATACAATTGGCAAGTATTTTGCTAGGCAAAACGAACTACATAGAAGTAGCAAAATTCTCATCAATTTTAAGTATGATGCAATACAAAGCAGACTTAAAAATTCCCTGTCTTTTTCCTCCTGAATCTTTTGCCAACACTTTGGGACAGATAATAGAAGACAATAAATTACGGCAACTGCGCATTGCTGAAACTGAGAAATACGCGCATGTGACTTTCTTTTTTAATTGCGGAAGAGAAGAACCTTTTTCCGGTGAAGAAAGAATACTAATTCCTTCACCAAAAGTTAAAACTTATGATTTGCAGCCTGAAATGTCAGCCTTTGAGCTCACAGAAGAACTTGTAAAAAAAATTCATTCTCAAGAATTTGCGCTGATAGTTGTAAACTACGCTAACCCTGATATGGTAGGACATACAGGTAACATAAAAGCAGCTGAGCAAGCTGTGCTCGCTGTAGATGATTGCCTTGCAAAAGTACTCAACGTTGTCAAAGAAGTGGGTAACACTGCACTCATTATTACAGCAGACCATGGCAATGTAGAATGTATGTTCGATGAAGAAAATAATACACCTCACACAGCACACACTCTAAATAAAGTTCCATTCATTATATCTTGTGACAATTTAAAACTAAGAGATGGAAAATTATCTGACATTGCTCCCACTATTTTACAGCTACTTGGGCTCAAAAGGCCAAACGAGATGACAGGTAGTTCGTTGATTGTATAATTTTTCGTATTACTCTCTATTCACAACTGTTGTAGTTTGAGACACCGGAAGGGTGCTATTCAAACAGCCCCTTGTCGTTTAGATAGCCCATTCGGTGTCATCTCAGTGCTTGACACTGGCTTCTTGATTCCTGGATTTCAGCGTCAAGAGCTGATCATCTTTGTTCATCTAAAAAGTAGCAGATTTATGACGGCAGTGCCCAAAGGTGTCATTCAGTAGCACCTTGTCGTTCCAGTAGCTCTTTCGGTATTATTCAAGTAGCCTATTCGGTGTCATCCCAGTGCTTGAAACTGAGACCCAGGAATTTTATTAAATTTACGAGTATAAAAGTAGCTGCTTTATGTTAAATACAACGTTTTGATGATTATGAAAAACCAGTGTCAAGCACTGGAATGACATCTCCCTACAGATAATGTTCGTACAGTTGTAACTGGAATAACACCATCATAAAGGAACTAGTGTTAGCTACTTGAATGATATTAAATAGATATGCTTTAACTTAACCCAACTTTTAAATTTTCCGCTGTCAACATTAATGACTCATTAAAGAAGTTATCAGCATCACTAATACTACCTATGCTTTTTGTATTGATAGATTGGTCAATTCTTTTAACTAAATTGGATAGAACTTTATTAGGCCCAATTTCAACGAATTTATTAGTGCCACGGCTTGTCATATGTAAAATCATTTCTCTCCACCTCACTCTGCTTATGACTTGCTTAGCGAGCAAAGCTCTTATGATCTCTGGATCACTTTCTTTCTTAGCTGTAACGTTTGATACAAAAGGAATCGAAGGGCGAGTTATGTTGATGCTTTTTAAAAATTCCAGAAGTTTTTCATCAGCAGGTTTCATAAAAGATGAGTGAAAAGGCCCACTAACTTGTAATCTAATCATTTTCTTCACACTCGAATTTTTAAACAAATCAGGTAACACCTCAAGAGCTTCTGCAGTACCACTCACCACTACCTGCCCACCACCATTATCGTTTGCAATTTCACAATCAATTTGAGCTGATTTTAATATACCTTCTACTTCACTTATTTCTGCTCCAAGTAGAGCAACCATTCCACCTTTGCATTTCAGCGAGGCTTCATGCATTGCTTCGCTACGAACTTTTAGTAATTTAACTGCAGACTCAAGCGTCAATGCCCCTGCAGCACAAAGCGCTGTATACTCGCCAACTGAATGCCCACAAACATACTGAACGCTGTAAAGAGATTCACCAAATACGTGCTTCATAACACGCAGCGTTGCAATTGACACTGCCATTATAGCTGGCTGAGCGTTTTCCGTGATGGTTAAATTCTCAATAGGACCATTGAAAATCAAATGAGACAGCTTTCTACCCAATATGTCATCTACTTCATCAAATACGTTCCTTGCAACTGAAAATTCATCATATAAGCTCTTTCCCATTCCTACAAATTGGGAGCCCTGACCAGGAAAAGCAAAAATCATAAAAATTTTTTCATTCTTCATTGAGAATACTACTTTATTTATTTTTTGTCAATATTTCACAATAATGATTGACCAAATGAACCAGATTCACTAAAATTTTAGCTGGTAAGAAATTTGTAAGAACAATGGCAAAAATCGATTATCACAAAGTCACTATAGTTATGACAGATGGTCAAGAGTTTGAAACCTATTCCACTTATGGAAAAGAAGGTCAAAGAATAAAGCTTGATAGAGATCCTCTTACTCATCCTGCATGGACTGGAAGTTTGACAAGCGGTTCAGGGGAGAAGGATAGTAAAATAGCTAAGTTTAATGATAAATACGGGAGTCTTTTTTAGTTCCTCCCCTCTTTATTTAACATGTATAAATATAAAAATGTAGGCTATATTGCTTCTTCACTACCCAAGTCTCAGGAAGTATCTAAACTACTACAGGAGCTTAATTTTATCAATATAGCAGAAGCAAGTAAGCCTGAAGTTGATTTGCTGATAGTTGTTGGTGGTGATGGTTTTATGCTACGCACCCTGCACGACTACGTCATAGGAAATAAAGATACACATGTGTATGGAATAAATACCGGCAACGTCGGGTTTTTAATGAATAAATGTTTTAAAGATCCAATTGATCATATAGAACATGCAGTCCCTACTCAGCTAACTTTACTAAAAATGGAAGCCACAGACATAAGTGGCAAAAAACACCATTACATAGCAGTAAATGAAGTGTATGTCTTTAGAAATGCAAATCAAATAGTAGAGATGGTATGAATAAGTATTGCTTGGTTGTAAGCAAGAGAAGATAATAACTTCTCAGAGTGGACTAGGTGGCAGGTTGGATATTTTTCTGAAGCACTTTCTGCTCTTATATGAAGAATAGAAAGAAGACTTCGTAGGAGAGATTAACTGCCCCTGCCACCGAAAATCATCGTGAGGCTCACAAAATGTGATGTGATGACCTCGTATAGGAGTTTGGAACAACTGGCAATATTCTACTCTGATATATTGAAATATGCAATTGGAGGAAAAAATATGCGTCACATTGGAGTTGATTTACATACCAATAGTTTTACTGCTTGTTACTTACAGGAAGGGAAACCTGAGCATATTCAAACGTTTCGCTTAAAAGACTTGGATAATTTCACCAAAGATCTTCAAGAAACAGATGAAGTAGCCATAGAAGCAACAGGTAATAGCTGTTTCTTTTATGATGCAGTTTCACCTTACGTTAAATGCATAGTAATAATTGCTCCTGGGCAGTTTGAAGTTGTTCGTCGCTCTGTGAACAAAACAGATAAGCATGATGCACGAGCTATTGCTTTCTTTCTCAGCAAAGATATGTTGCCTGAGGCAAGGTGCAAAAACAAACAATGCCAGCAGTTAGCTTCTCTTCTTCAAACGAGAGATCAGTTAGTAAAGTCACGGGTATCTTTAATCAATAAAGTTCATGGTCTTTTTAATTACCATGGAATAAAAATTAAAAAAGAAGTACTTACAACTAAAGTAGGATTTGAACGTGCTACTCAAAAGCATAATTGGGATCCTTTAGAAAAAGTTGAAATTGAAGTGATTAGCTATCATTTAGAAGCTATCCGAGAAAGCCTTAAAAAGCTTGAAAAGGAAATTATAGCTTTCGCTAAACAACTTCCTGGGTTCAGCAATCTTATCAGCATAAAGGGAATAGGTCCAATTTCTGCAGCTGTTTTTATTGTAACAATTGGAGACATTAATGATTTCCGTAGACCTGAGAAACTTACTGCATATTTTGGAGTTGTACCAAGAGTTTCTCAATCTAATCAGCAATGTACAATTGGAAGAATTACCAAACGAGGGTCAAAAATAGCGCGTACTTCTTTAGTTCAATGTACTTGGATTGCTGTACGTTACAGTCCTTACTTGAAAAGCTTTTATGAACATATAAAAAAGAAGCGTGGTTCTGCTAAGGCTATAACTGCTACTGCTAGAAAATTTCTTATAACTATTTTCTACACTCTTAAAAATAACTGGGTTTTTAAAGATTTTACAAAATTTGAAATTTCTATTGGACAATAATCATAGGAGATGAATATTACCATTAATGATAAGCTAAAAGTAGAAAAATTCAGAGGGGATGGCATAATATTGTCTACTCCCACAGGCAGCACTGCATATAACTTCTCTGCCGGCGGGCCAATCTTACCACTTAATTCAAATTTATTTGCACTTACTTCCATAAATAGTTACTACCCAAGGCATTGGAATGGAGCGCTAATCTCAAATGATACAATAGTGCAAATTGATATCAATGATGTGAAAAATCGTCCAGCACTTGTAGTATCAGATTATAAAGAATTTCACGATATATCGCAGGTAAAAATACAGAAAGATCACGAAAATACAGTCACTCTACTTTTTGACAAAGATTGCCCTTTGAATGAAAGGATCTTTGATCAGCAGTTCTTATATTAAATTCTCCATACTTATTCTTAAATTAGTATTCACTATATCTTAATAACTATAGTGTAATCCACATAACATTGTAATTAATTTTGGAGTGAGTATGCCTGAATCAGGAAATAAAGATAACGTCACAACAATTTCTTATACACCAGTGAGTGAAAATGATGCAGCAACTTCACCAACACCAACTCCCAGAACAAGTACTCCAAAACAAGATGGCAAAAACACAAATTCATTTGAAGAAGCAGAAGAAGCTACCTCGAATAAGCCATCACCTATTCTACCAACTAATCAAGCTTCACAACTTTATGAAATATCACCTACTCTTCCACCGAGAAATCCAGATTCACAACTTGATATATCACAAAGCCCAAATAGATTAGAAGAACCTCCTTATGCAGTTATAAATAAAAGTAAAAAAACTCCAGAAGATAGTTCTAAAGCTGATAATGAAACAAATAGTCAATATCCAACTCTAAGCAGATCACCTTCTGAAGGGACAATATATAGTCCACCTTGGGATAGTAATAAAACATTAGAAAGTTTAACACAATCATTCAGCAACAACTTTGATAATCAAGATACACACCCAACTCCTCCGCCATCATATAAGACAGATGGCTCTGAACAGCCTTTAATTTCAAATAGTAAATCTGATATGGACAGAGATATAATTTTAAAGAACAAAAAAATAAACAGATTCTTGCCCAAAGCGCAATATGCCATGCAGCAGAAAGGCGTTGTAATTTTTGGTGCGGCCGCTATCGTGCTTGGCACATCTACAGCTTTAGTATATTTACAAGATAAAGCAAAATTTATTGCGTTCTTTACAAACAGTCCGCTCTATACCATCGTACCGATTATTGCAGTTGCTTCATTGTTTGCAATTAGCCCAATGCTGCTTGGAATAAAACAGTTTGTAAATACCAAAGAATATCAAACTCAAGGAAAAAATGCAGATGAAGTTTTAGACAATGTTTTTAGACACCAGCCAGAAGGTAAAGTTATAAAGTCTGTAAGGCTGAAGTATAGCAACGGCACTCATTCAAATTTTGTGCTTAATGCTTGGGAATCTAAAAAAGGCTTCGTCAATATTGATGAAAAAGTAATCAGTAAAACTAATAAAATAGAGTCCGTAATTAATAATAGGCCACTATTTACTGCATTATTAACTGGTGTAGTTGCTGCAAATATAGCGCTCCCTTCATTTCTTTATGCAGAAGGTGGTGTTAATAATATACAAACATTTTACCAAAACCCTTTGACCAATAATATAAGATTATTACCACTTATAGGCTTAGGTATATTTGCATTACTAGCTGTGTATCTTGGCGTGCATTACTATAGAAAAACAAATTGCACTAATCTTGTATATTCTGAAGAAACGATTGATCCCCAAAATATTAACGAGAAATTCATTGAGGAAATAAAACAAGAAAGAACAAACGTTCTTGGAGAAAATCATAGCAAAGATGCTAAACGCAGCAGTTTAACGCTTGAGCAGGTTGTAGTTCAATCTCACAATTGTAAGGATGCTATCTATAGTATAAGTGAATGAAATAAATCTCCTACAATGTCCATTGATTGGAATTTTTATACTTGCTAAGGCCTCGCTATTTGAGTACCTTAAGCTAAAGGGGTTTGTTTATGAAAAAAGCTTTAGTATTTATACCTTTAGTGGCATTTATATTGATAGTCGTTAATTTTTTATATAAAAATAGCGGAACTGATGATTCACAAGTAGTAAACGTTTATTCATCACGTAAAGAAGAATTAGTACATAGTTTATTTGATGAATTTACAAAAAATACCGGTATCAAGGTACGTTATATCATTGACGATTATTCTCAATTGCTTTCACGCATGGAAAATGGTGGTGAAGCTGATTTGTTTTTAACTGCAGATGCGGTAAATTTGATTTTAGCGAAAAAAAGAGGGCTCTTATCTCGAGTGGATTCAGAGACTCTAAAAAATTCCATACCTGCAAAATTTAGAGATAATGAAGATTATTGGTTTGGTCTAACAAAAAGAGCTAGAATATTGGTTTATAATAAAGAATCAGTAGATCCTAAGGAATTAAGTACTTATGAAGATTTAGCGGATGAAAAATGGAAAGGGAAAATATTAGTACGCTCTTCCACAAGTCCATATAACCGATCATTGATCGCTTTTATGATTGCAAAAAATGGTTTTGAAAAAACAAAAGAATGGGTGAGTGGAATTGTAAGCAACATGGCAAGAAAACCAAGCGGTGGTGATACAGATCAAATTTATGCTGTAGCCGCTGGTGAAGGCAATGTTGCAATAGTAAACAGCTACTACTTTGCAAGAATCCTTTCATCAGAAAATAAAAAGAATATCACAGAAAAGTTAGGAGCTTTCTTTCCTAATGATGGTGTAATGGTGAATCTTAGTGGTGCAGCAGTAACAAAAAACGCAAAAAATAGAGAAAATGCTATAGCTTTATTGGAATTTTTTGTAAGTAAAAAAGCTCAAGAATTATATGCTAAAAAAAATCAAGAATATCCCATTGTTGAAGGTATTGAAACTTCTGATGTATTAAAATCTTGGGGGAATTATCCACAAAATGATCTACCTATAAGTGAGCTTGAAAAGCACCTCTTTGAGGCTGTTATGATAGCAGATGAATGTAAGTGGAAATAAAATTTTATAGCTTCCTTCTACTTTACTTTACAGTTGTGTAATTGAAATTAAGAAAGTAGAATAAGCTCAAAAAAGGAGCTATGGACAAGAGAAGGAATTTATTAAATATCTCAGACCTCACAATCGGTGATGTAGAAAATATAACTAAATTAGCCAACCAATACCTTGAAGAAAAAGTTGAAAATAGTCATGTTCTGAAAAATAAAATAGTCATAAACCTATTCTTTGAAGATTCAACACGTACGCTCGCATCTTTTGAAATAGCAGCAAAAAGCCTTGGAGCAAATGTTATAACTTTACCAATAAAATCTTCTTCTATTAACAAAGGGGAAGATCTAAAAGATATGATAAAAACACTAAATGCAATGAACCCTGACTCTATAATAACCAGGCATAAAAGTAGTGGTATCATTAATACACTGACAAAGTATGTTAACTGCTCGCTAATCAACGCAGGCGATGGAAGCAGTGAACATCCAACTCAAGCTCTTGCAGATTATCTTGTAATTATCAATTATAAAAAGCAAATAAAAAACCTCAAAATTGTGATATGTGGAGATATTTTGCACAGTAGAGTTGCAAGATCAAATATAAGATTGCTAAAAATGTTTGGAGCAAAAATAAGCTTAATTGCACCACCAGCTTTGATGTGTAAGCATTTTTCTGAAGTAGATTCACTTCATTATTCATTAACTGAAGGTATAAAGAATGCTGATGTAATTATGCTCTTGAGGTTGCAGAAAGAGCGCATGAATAATAATTCTTCAGAAAAAGAATATTTTCATTTGTATGGACTTGATGCACAAAAACTATCGCATGCAAAACCCGATGCAATTGTTATGCACCCAGGACCAATAAACAGAGGTATTGAGATTAGCAATGATATAGCAGATTGTGTTATTTTACAGCAAGTAAAGTTTGGATTAGCAACGCGTAAGGCAGTACTGCACTATTTAATAAATGTTTAACTTTAATTAATTTTAAGGAATTTTAGACATAATGATCCTCCTATAAAAAACGATTTAGAAAAATATAACACACCTCATGACAGAAATTAAGTATGCACTGAAGTAGACTGTGCTATATTTTTTTATTGAGAGATTAGTTGAAAAGTCTGCAGACTTGAATAAGGTGAGTTTCGAGCTCTAAAATACCCTCATTTTCACTAATAATAATCAAACTACAAAATGTGTCAAGTAATTTATATCCGTTCAGCAGAGTGAGAGAATCAGGTAGACGAGAAAAGAAAACTATAGGGTCAATGCGTGACACTAAAGTCCAGAAAATTTAATTTCAAACCAGTACTTCCTCCTTTATCATTCCAGCGCGTGACCAGTTCTTATTACCTGGTCAGTCCTCTGGATCCCAGTATCAAGTACTGGGATGACAAGAGAAATGGAATAACATTATGAAGGTGTAATTCCAGCGCGTGACGCTGGAATCCAGAAAAAAGCCAGTGTCAACTACTCAAATGACAATTTAAGGTAAAACCTAAATGAATGGGGAAAACTTTGATATTCAGTCTTTGCAAAATTACACTCGTATAGAAAAGGTAATACAAATGTTTTTTATAAATAAAACCCTAAGGTATTTTTTACTGTAGATTAATCATTTGATTATAGTATCATTTTAATTAATCATAATATTTATGAAGAATACTTTATATTTCATACTATTAGTTGCTATATTTTTATCATCTAACCTGTTTGCTATAGAGCAACCTGAAGAAAATATAAATCAAGAAAACGTATCGAAAAGCGATACTGATGCTGAAAAAACTTCTCCGCTTCTGAGCGAACTAAAAGAAAGCACAGACTCAACAAATGTAGTCGAAATACCTTCCAGCGAGCCAAAAGAAAGCACAACCCAAAATGTAATCAATGAAGAAGTAGCTTCAAGTAATGAAAATATACAAACAAACCTACAGCCTGAAGAGGGGACTAATATAAAAGATACCAAAGCTCTAACAAGTCCTTTATCAGAAGAAAAAAAAGAAGAACCTGAAGAGAAGAAAATCAGTCACAATAATCAAACAAACCTACAGCCTAAAGAGGAGATTAGCAAAAAAGACACCGAACCTTCAACAAGCCAATTAACAGAGAAAAAGAAAGAAGAACAGCCTGACAATATAACACCTGTGAACAAAGAAAATGAAGAAAGCGAAAAATGGACAAAGCTAAACAAAGAAATAAAAAAAGAATGGAACCATAAAAGCAAGTCTATATATAAAAGACAATATGATAGCCTAAATGAGCACCTTCCTAAAACTATATTTACTGATGATTACAGTAAGCAATTTTTTTACTGCATCAAGAAGGGCAACTTAATTTGTCTAAGAGGAGTAATAAATAAGCTAGAAAAAATTGGATTAACAATTCAAGAAATACTAAGATTTAGAAATAAATTGGGTGATACTCCTCTAATTTATGCAGTGAAACAAGGTCAAATAGACACAGTTCGCTTTCTCTTATTACAAGGTGCTGATCCTAGAGTAGTTGATAATAATTTTAAGTCCCCTATTGACATAGCAATTGAGAAAAAGCAGATCGATATAATAAATGCAATTGCTGAAATGATGCCATACCTTTTAGAGGATAAAGAAATAAACAATGAAGAAGACTCAGAGATGTATAACTTTGCTATAAAAACAAAAGAAAGTACCTGCGATGCAAAAGATAATTAGACTTTTGATATTAATTTTAGTTGGTCATTTATGCTATGGAGATGATGCAATCAATGATTTTTTAAGTGCTCTGCACGATGTAAAATACGTATCTTACAATACAAAAGATTTTGCTAAATTTTTAGTACAGTGCAACAAAGCAGGCATACCACAAGATTTTAAGAAAGGTTTTGGTCCTAATTTAAATGGTGCTAATTTTAGTCAATTGTATTTAAGCAAATCTATTTTTGATGGAGTAAGTTTAATTGGTGCCGATTTTTCTAACACCGATTTATCAGATGTGTCTTTTATCGATGTTGATTTGCGTGGTGCTAATTTTTCCAATGCTAATTTACATGGCGTTAAAATAAAAGGCACAAATTTAAGTTTTTCAAAATTTGCTTCTACAAGTTTAACAGATATCATATTTGATCAGTCTAATATCAGTTATGCTGATTTTATCAATTCTAATCTCAACAAAGTAAGTATGCGTAATATAATTGGTTTGCATGCAAAATTCTTGAATGTAAAAATGAATTTCTCCAATTTATCACACTCAAGTGCCAGCTACATAAATTTTAGTGATAGTGAAATAAACGATACTGTTATGCAGAAGAATAATTTCGACAATGCAAGTTTCTTTGGAGTGGATGCACACAAGCTCAAGATACAATTTTCTTCACTAAAAAATGCTAACATATATGGCGCAGAAATAAAAAAATCGGATTTTACAGGTAGCAATCTTTCAAGCGCTTCTCTTAACTCTTCCATTATAGTTGATAGTAATTTCGAAAAAGCCAATTTAATCAATTCACAAATTTCCTATGTGAAAGGGAATAATTCAAACTTCATTAAATCTATACTAAATGGTTCCAAGATAAAACATGCATATGTTTTCGAAGCAGACCTTCAGGATGCTGATTTATCTAATATTGATTTTAGTTTTAGTGAATTGTATAAAGTTAATACCTATAACGCTAACATTTGTCATGGAAAGTTTCATAATACTAAAGTTGTGAATTCTGACATGAGTGGTTCGTTCTTTGATCATTCATTGTTTACCTCTGCAAAAATAGAAGATTCAGATCTTTCTAGAACTTCAATTTATAAGACAAAAATTAAAGACTCTCAAATTTATAATAGTACTCTTTCCCACCATAATATGGATTCGAGTGAGATAGAAAATTCAATATTCTTCAAATTATTAGCTGATAATTCGAGCTGGTCTAAGTCAAAAGTCACTAATTCAAACTTTATTGAAAGTGATTTCAAATCCTCCGTGTTTTATGACAATGCCTTTAGAAAGACTAGTTTTTTTCTTAGCAATTTGAGTAATTCAACAGTGAGTGATGTCTCTTTCCTCTCTTCAAGCATATATAAAAGTTCAATTGCTGATATTCATTTAACAGATTGCAAATTTGATAATTCAATTATGATTGACAATCAGGGACAGAACAAAATTACAGGTCTAGAGAGTGCTATAACTTCAATTAAAGATCTGCAAGAGAAAATATCGCAGGGTGAAAAATTTGATGTAAATTATTCTTACTTTGAGTTTAAAGATATGAATTTAGAAAATGCTATTTTTTCTAATTCAATATTAAGCAGAGCAAAGTTTGTAAACGTTAATTTGAATAAGGCAAATCTTGAAAAAGCTGATTTACGTTATACTATTTTTGATAATTCCTCTCTTGTTGATGCCAATTTATCAAATTCTAATTTAGAAGGCTCTAGCCTTTTAAACTTTGACTCAAAAAATATAAAGTCTTAAAAAACTCTATAATGTACTTGTTAAATAAAGAAAAATGACCGTAAAAAATGAGGGCATACTACTGATTCTATCCTCTCCTTCTGGAGCTGGAAAAACTACTATATCAGAAAAATTACTTGAGCAATCAACTGATTTAGTTATGTCTATTTCTATGACTACACGCAAACCTCGTCCCGGTGAAGTAAATGGAAAAGACTATTTTTTCGTTACTGAAGAAAAGTTTCATGAACTATGTAAGGCTGGTCAAATGCTTGAATATGCTAAAGTTTTTGAGAATTTTTATGGTATACCAAAAGATTTTATAGAACAAAACCTGAGCAGTGGAATAAGCGTTTTACTGAATATAGATTGGCAAGGAGCATTCCATTTGTTTGAAATCTTAAGAGAAAAAGTTGTAAGTGTTTTTATACTTCCTCCCTCAATGGAAGAGCTTAGACTACGTTTACAAAAGCGTAATAGTGATGATGTAAGCGAAATAGAGCGGAGATTATCCGAAGCCCAAAAAGAGATAAGTAAAAGTAATAAATATGATTACGTCATAGTCAACGATGATCTTGATAAAAGCGTAGAAGAGATAAAATCAATACTAAGTAAAGAAATGCTTAAAAAATTAGAAGAAAAACCAAGTTTGAAAGATCTATAAAAACATTGGTTTACCTCTTTCAGCAGCACTCATGCTTCACAGTTTAGCCACATTTATTATTTTTTAAGATAAAATAGTTAAAATAGTAGACAAGTGCTAAAGTGGGGATTTGATTATGACAACAGATTTTCTAATAGAAACTAGTTTTCTGCCTTTTTACCTGTATTTTGACAACATCTAGCTCAATTTAAAAGTTTAATTCAATTCGTTAACGCAAAATAGCTTTTAATATTGAGGTTTTAATATGAGGATAGATCTAAGTGTGTTAGTTACTAAGGCAAACAAACTAGAATATATAAACAAAAATGAAAAACAAGAGCAAGATAAAAAAGACAAGCAATTGTATGACACTATAGAGAGAAAGGTAAAAAAAGAAAAACATAAGCATGAAAAAACAAGAAGTCGAGATGGAACACTCAAGGAATGCAAAAGGTTACTTAAGGAAGGTGCTAGCCCTGAAGTATTGATTAAATTAGAAGCATCACTTAGAGAACAGGAAAAATATTATAGATATTATATCCAGTGCTTCCTTCCAGTGCTAGGTGAAGTAGTAGAACGATCGAAAAGAATATCAAATGAAACAAAAAACCAAGTAATTTCTGAAATCACTAAAAGTTGTTTGAGTAGGTACAATGAACAAGACAGTGGCTACGGTAGCGATTTTGAAGATGAAATGAACGGAATATCAGATTCTGATAGCGATTTTGAAGATGAAGTAAACAGAATATCGGATTCTGATAATGACGTTCAATTACTAAATGCAATCCAAAATGGAAACAACAGGAAATTTAGAAAATATCTAAAAAATTGCACAAATATCAGTGGCATAACAGATGAAAAAGGAAATAATATTTTACACCTTATTGCATCGCTCAAAAAGAAACAAAAGCTTAAGTTTCTAGATACCTTGATAAAAATAGCTAACGAGAAAAATTTAGCACAACTTGTTGATAGTGAAAATCAAGAAGGAAAGACTCCTTTTCAGGTAGCACTAATTAACAAGATAATAAAAGGGAAACATGATTCTCACACAATCCAAGATAACGATAACACATTTAAGTTTCTTACAAAATTGCTAGAGTATGGAGCCAACTCTGACAATTTAGGATTATCTACAAAAGAATTACAATACTTAAAAGAAGAGCAAAAGACATACTATTGTGATTTCTTAGAAAAATTAGCAAAGTCAGTAAAGAAACCTGAATTAAAATCAGAAATAAGAACAAAAATTAAAGAAATTATACCACATACCATAAATACTCCGGATAGTAATGATAATTATCAACTACATTTAGCAATTAAAAATAAAGATGAGAAATCCTTTAAGGAGTTATTGCAAAAAGGAGCAGATATTAGCCTGAAAGATACAGATGGTAATAATGCTTTACATCTAATAGTTTTAGAATTAAAGCAAAAACGAAAGTTTGAATTTTCAAATATAATATTAAATGTAAGTAAGGAGGAAGAAAAAGAGCATCTTAAAGCACAGTTTAAAAAAGCTATAAATGCTGAAAATACAGCAAAACAAACACCTCTTTATTATTTATTCCAGCATATAAAAGAAAAAAATGAAGATCGATCATGTACAGATAAAAAATTTGAAAAAACAAATAGATATAAAGCCTTAGAGTTATTTCTCCAAAATGGTGCTGATATTACTGCTCAAGACAAAGAGGGTAATAATATTCTGCATCACATTGCTTTACTAAAAGGAGAGCAAAAAATTGCATGTTTGGAGTTAATTTCAGACAAAGATAGATTTAGTAATTCTGTAAATACTACCAACAGGGAAAGATTAACACCTCTACATCAGTTATTCCAGTATATAAAAGAAAAGAATGAGAATCGATCATGTACAGATAAAAAATTTGAAAAAACAAATAAATATAAAGCCTTAGAGTTATTTCTCCAAAATAGTGCAGACATTACTGCTCAAGACAAAGAGGGTAATAATGCTTTGCACTATATTGCTTCGCTAAAAGGAGAACAAAAGGTTGCATGTTTGGAGTTGATTTCCAGTTTAGTAAAAGAAAAAGAAATATCTGAAGATCAGTTAGGTAAGGCTATAAAGGCCATTAACGAAGAAGGACGAACACCGCTACAAGTATCACTAACAAAAAAAGCAGAAAAAGGCAACCACCTTTCGCAAATGAAAACAATTTTTGATCTAGGGAAAAAGTACGACAATACAACAAAGTTTTGTGCAAAGCTGCTAGAAATAGGTGCTGATTCCCGTTCTCTGAAACTAAAAGATCGAGAATTTCATACTGAAAAATATTATTGCACTTTACGTAATTTAGAAAATTACTCAAAAACTCCACAAGAAGGAAAGGTAAAAGCTAAAGAACTAAGGAAAAAACTTGAAAAAAAATATAACATTAGAACTTTTTCAAAAAAATGTCAGCATATTCTACACAAAACAGGAGATGGCCTCAAAGCTGCATGGAAATGCATTGATCCTGGCAGAAGAGCTAGCATATTGTTAGCAATTACAGTAGCAACTACTATTATTACAATGGTAACACTTTCTTGCTTCCAAGGACAAATTGCAATTGGAGCAGCGTTACCCATCATAGCTATAACAGGCATGGTCTGTCTGATAGTCACTTTGGGACTTAGCGGCATTAGGAAACATGTTAAAGAATTAACCAACGATCAGCAAACCAGTAAAGATAATCTCAAAACTGCAACACAACCTGAAAATGTTACTGAACAACAAAATTTAGCTAACAACTCAGCAGAGCAAGAAGTACAAAGATCGTCAAATCAATCGGAGCATACAGAAAGCCCAGCTACTCAAATGAGCTATGTATCAATACTACGTCAATTTATAAATAAACCAGATGGGTTGACTAATAAATTCTCTTTTCCGGGGCGATGAAATCAATCTCATCGCTCAGAGTTTTTTCAGCAACTTTTTTATAGTCAATTTCTACACTAACTTGGCTTTTCTCTTCTTTAAGCCATGCTATAGTATGCTTCATCCAGTTTTTATCATCACGTTCAGGGAAATCTTCACGAGCATGAGCACCTCTGCTTTCCTCGCGATTAGATGCGCATTCCATGGTAATAACTGCTTGTGGAATCATATTGGCAAGCTCCAGAGCTTCAACCAAATCACTATTCCATATCATACTACGATCTTCAACTGCAATGTTAGGCATCATTTTTGCTACTTCTTTTATAGCTTTTTTACCTTCCTCTAAAACTTCAGCAACACGGAATACCGATGCATATTTCTGCATAGTGTGCTGCATTTCACTTCGTATTTTTGCTACTTTGAACTCTCCAGAAGCAAATCGCATTTTATTAAATCTATCTACTATCAAGTCTGTGCAGTCTGAATGCAATTTTTTATGTGGTGTATCAGGTTTCAATTTTTCTTTTGCCCTAAGCGCGGCAGCTCTACCAAAAACCACAAGATCAAGAAGCGAGTTGGAACCTAGTCGATTTGCACCATGTACAGAAACACATGCTGCCTCTCCTATTGCAAATAATCCTTCTACCACTTCTTCTTTACCTTTTTGCAACGTGATCACTTCTCCATGATAGTTGGTTGGAATACCTCCCATGTTATAGTGAACAGTTGGAATAACAGGTATCGGATCTTTAGTAACATCAACTCCTGCAAAGGTCTTTGCTGTTTCACTAATACCTGGTAATCTGAGTTTGATCACTTCTGGATCAAGATGCGCTATATTCAAGTGCATGTAATCCTTATTCGGTCCAATTCCCCTTCCCTCTCTAATTTCAATTGTTATTGCTCGACTTACCACATCACGAGAAGCCAAATCTTTTGCCTTTGGTGCATAACGTTCCATAAACTTCTCACCCTGAGAATTAACGAGGTACCCACCTTCACCACGACATCCTTCCGTCATTAAACAACCTGAGCCATATATTCCTGTTGGATGAAATTGCACAAATTCCATATCTTCAAGTGGCAACCCAGCTCTTACCACCATGCCATTACCATCACCTGTGCAGGTGTGTGCACTTGTTGCAGAGAAATAAACACGTCCATAACCACCTGTTGCTATTACCACAGAATGTGCACGAAATCTATGCAACGTACCATCACACAGCGACCAAGCTATCACCCCACAGCATGTCCCTTTGTCCATAATCAAATCGATTACAAAATATTCAACAAAAAATTCAGCGTTAAATTTAAGACATTGCTGATATAGAGTATGAAGAATTGCATGCCCAGTTTTATCTGCTGCTGCACAAGTACGCTGAGCAGATTTTCCTTTACCAAAGTGAGTTGTCATTCCACCAAAGGCACGCTGATATATTTTTCCATCTTCCGTACGAGAAAAGGGTACACCAAAATTTTCAAGTTCAATCACAGCTTTTGCAGCATTTTTACACATATACTCTATTGCATCTTGATCGCCAAGCCAGTCTGAACCTTTTATTGTATCATATGCATGCCAGCGCCAGTCATCTTCAGCAATGTTGCTCAAAGCTGCACTAATTCCGCCTTGCGCTGCAACTGTATGACTTCGTGTAGGGAAAATTTTAGAAATGCAGGCAACTGAAAAATTAGTTGCAGCCATTCCAAGTGTTGCTCTAAGCCCCGCTCCCCCTGCACCTACTATTACCACATCATATTCATGTTCTATGATTTCGTATTCTGACTTATCCATATTCACTTATTTTATCATTACAGGCTTATAGTAGCACATAAGTAGGAAAAATCTATACTGGTTTTCCAAATGTAAGCTTCTGAAACAAACCTATAGTAAATAATGTCATAACAACCATAAGGTGTTATGAAAGTAGCTGACACTGGAATCCGACTTCTATTATACCAAACCATTTGATATGCTTATCCACAATCAAAATTCCTGGATCCCAGTGTCTGAGCACTGGGATAACACTATCATAGAGGAGTAAGTGTAGTTACTTGCATAACATTGATGACTTATGCCTATTTAATTAGATCTAAAATTAGATAGAAAAAGGTAATCTTGATAAAACTCATTTACAACAAGTTCTCTCGCACTTGAATTTTCCGTTTGCACTTTTTTGTATCCTAATTTATGGCTTATTGAATCTTTATATGCACTAACTGCTTTATATACCTTACTTACCTCTCCTGGAAAGATACCACCAACAATTATAACGCATAACCCTGCAACTGTTGCAAAAGCTAGAGTTAAACTTTGCCTCCAGTTAGCTTTTTTTTCTTGTATACCAGCAGGGCACAATTCACTTGACATTTCTTTTAGATACTCATGCCACATGTGATTGCAGTTTGTACATTTCACTTTTCTTCCAGATTCACCTATTTGCCCACGAGATACTAAGTAAGTTTTAGTACAATTATGACATTGTATTTTCATAGTGCTTGCGTATAAAATAATATAAATTTGATATCAATATGTATATAATAAATGAAAAATTTGCAACTAAAAAATTACAAGATGAGATAGAAAATATTTGGAAAGATAAAGAAAAACTTAACGACTATAATCTAAAACACGAAGCAAGATTAATAATCAAAGAGGTAATTGAGTTACTTGACAGTGGTAAAATTAGAGTAGCAGAAAAGCTATCAAGTGGAGAATGGATAGTACATAAGTGGATAAAGCAGTCAATATTATTACATTTTCTCACTGAGGAAAGCAAAATAATAGACAATACCAATTGCTGGTTTGACAAAATTGGTAGCAAGTTTAGTGAATGGAATGAGGAGAAATTTTACCAATCAAAAATTAGAGCAGTCCCTGGGTGTTTTGTCCGCCAATCTGCTTACATAGGTAAAAATGTTGTTCTAATGCCAAGCTTTATCAACGTTGGTGCATATATTGATTCTGGTACAATGATAGACACCTGGTCAACAATTGGTAGTTGTGCACAGATAGGAAAAAATTGCCATATTTCCGGGGGAGTGGGAATAGGCGGAGTTCTTGAACCTATTCAAGCTTCTCCGGTCATTATAGAGAATAACTGCTTCATTGGAGCACGAAGTGAGGTAACCGAAGGCGTCATAATAAGAGAAGGATCAGTCCTCAGTATGGGGGTGTTTATTGGAGCATCAACAAAAATTATTGATAGAGAAACGAGTAAACTATCTTACGGTGAAGTGCCACCTTATTCTGTAGTAGTGCCAGGATCCATTCCATCTAAAAATAACATTTCAACCTATTGTGCAGTTATAGTAAAAAAAGTAGACGAAAAAACGAGATCAAAGACCTCTATAAATGAAATATTGAGAGATTAAACTTATCTCACTACTTGTTATCACTTTTTTTATCATTGTTGCTAACTACAGTGATAGCATATGCACATAATTCTGAAAAAGAAATTCCGTTTTCTTGAGATAACTTGTGTAATTTTTGCAGACTTTCTTTGACTTTGTTAGGTATATTTCCTCCACGCTCCTTTGCAAGCCAGGAATCTTGATGGTGAATTGGATGAGTATCACCCTTTGGATCTCCTATGTATATTGCAAAAGGCGAATTTTGTCCTTTAAAATCACACTGTACAGTAAATTTTTTGATGGATGCAGTCATTTAAAGACCTCTACTTTTCTTTTTAATCGATTTTATAGCAGGTGGGAGAGATGGTTTTTTGATAAAATCTTGTCTATTGAGCATACTTTCTTTGCCTTCTAAAGCTCGAAGAACATCGGCTCTGCTTAGCTGTGACTCTTTCGCCATCCTCATTCCATGCTTTACCATAATATTAGCACATGCTAGTACTCTTTTGACCAATTCTAGATCACCATTCAGCATTTGAACCAACGCTTGAAACACCTCTGCTAAAGTTAATCCATCAGCACCTATAATTTTATTTTCTATAAAATTGACAACTTCTTCAAATTTATATTCAACACCATCATCTTGAGGTATAAGGATAACATAATCCGTATCTTGACTATTCATAACCAAAGCACTATCGCTTTTAAACTTATATTATATATATAAATACTCCACTATTTTATAGTATGGCACGCTATAGTTAAACATTTATTAATAATATGCTCACTTATATACACGAATTAATTGATAAAAGACAAGGGTCAATATCAATCAGTGATTTTATGAACTCTGCTCTATATCATAAAGAGTACGGCTATTACATGAATAAATTACCACTTGGCAAAGATGGTGACTTCATTACTGCACCTGAAATTAGTCAGCTATTTGGTGAAACAATTGCAGTGTGGATAATGAATACATGGGAAAAATTAGGAAAGCCATCAAAATTTTCTCTAGTTGAACTTGGACCAGGTAAAGGAACACTCATTCACGATATAATAAGAGTTACTAAAAAATACAGCTGTTTTTTTAGCTCAATGAACATTCACCTAGTTGAAATAAGTCCTCTTTTACAGAAAACACAAAAGGGAAAATTAAAGGGATTAGATATTAACTGGCACACAGATGTCAACAACTTACCAAATCAGCCAACTATTTTTCTTGCAAATGAGTTCTTTGATGCTCTTCCAATTGATCAGTTTGTTTATCGTGATGGGCAGTGGTATGAAAATAGAGTGATGAAACAAGATGATGGCAGTCTTTCATTGTCACTCCAGTGCTTAACCAGACCAAAAACTGGATTCCAGACTGGAATGACAGGGGGTTTCAATGGTGCGGTAGTAGAAGTATGCTTAACTGGAATTGAAATATTAAGAAAGCTTGAGAAGAAGATAGTCAATAATGGAGGAGCTGCTTTGATCATAGATTATGGCTATATATATCCTTCATACAAGAGCACTTTGCAATCGATAAGGCAGCATCAGTATGCTAATTTTCTTGAAAATATTGGTAACAGTGATATTACTGCACTTGTAAACTTTCAAGCGTTAAAAGATTCATTAAAATACTTAAATTGTGAGATTTTAACTCAAAGAGAATTTTTATATTTGTTTGGTATAAAGGAAAGAGCGCAAGCCTTAATGGAAAATGCAAGTAATGAACAGAAGAATAAGATCTTCAGTGAATTTTTAAGGTTAACTGAAAATATGGGTACTCTCTTTAAGGTAATGCTGATTCACCATTTGTAGTCTTGTATAGTTCTTATGTTAAACATACAAATACTAAAAAATTTACAGAATAAAAAAGGTAAAAGAAACGTATCTGTTCAGCAGAGTAGCAAAATAAGATAGATAGATAAGACTATCATAGGAACAAATAGGTGTCATGAAAGTAGCTGACACTGGCATGACAACAAAAAAGTTACTCAAATGACACCCTTTTGATGCACAATTTTTGGTGCATCACGTACTGATTTTCATCCAAGACGATGTCATGCAAGTAGCTGACACTGGCATCCAGCCTTTTCGCGCAAAAAACGTTGTAAAGTGTTTACCAACTTAGTTGGATCCCAGCTGGAATGACACTTGGTTATGCAAGAAATCTATTGTCAAAAAAAATTACTTCCGCATATTTTGAATCTGATTATAATGACAATTAGAGATATTTTAAGAGCTCAAAATCTATCTTTGTCTGCAGACTTTCAGTTAACCTTTCAATAAAAAACGTAGCGTATCTTTTTCAGCGTATACACACGTCTGTCATATGTGCGCTGCATTTTTTTTCTAATCTTTTTATACAGGAGGATTTTATGTCCAGAATTCCAGATACTTGACCTTTACTTTAGCTAATAACAGGCGCCTGTGATTTTTATAAAGAAAGTGTAGGAAATAACCAAAAACTGTTTCCAGGCATAAATTTGCCATTTATACCTAAAAAGTAATTATATTAGCATAATATTCATACTTATATGCCAATATTAATATTCTTTGAATGGAATACGAAATTAATGTTGAAAAAATATGTACCAAAAAATTTATGGGGGATCTATGCCGAAGCTCAAATTGCATGACACCATTTATTTTTATGGTTTTGTCTATTTTATTTTGCCACTCTGCTAAACAGATACATTTAATTCCATTTTTATCGAGCAGATAATTGTCATATATTAGCTTAGTTCTCCTGTTATACTTAAATATAAATCAGCATAGCCCTAATTTTTTTATATATTTTACTTCTTTCTCTATATTTAATAATAGGCTTGAAAATAAATGGTAAACCTATAATTGTTAAGCTTAGAGCTAGAATTGAAAGTACACAAAAGGCTTTGTGTTTACTATGTAGCTCTTTCAAGTAAAGCGTCAAAAACCTACAAAATTTTTTGTAATTTTCTTCAATGTTTTTTTTGCTATGAGCCTTGTCAATAAACATGTCTATTATAGTAGAATCTTTACTACACTTAATTGCCCCTTTTTCTATTAATAGCTGAGCTATATCAAAATAATCCTTTTGAATAGTAAGATGCAGAGGTGAAAAACCTTGTTGATCACAAATATTCATATTGGCTTTTACTGCTAACAACATTCTTACAATTTCTACATGGCCTTTTTTAGCTGCAAGTAGCAGAGGAGTTCTGTTGCATCTAGTGACGGCATTAACGTTTACCTTAAGCTCCAATAAGAACTTAACTGCTTTAGTATCACCATTATAGCTAGCTTTATGTAACCTGGTGTTACCGCTACAATCTTGGTCATCTGCTTCTATTCCCTTTGAAACAAGAAATGTTACCATTTGCCTATTATTATGCTTAATAGCGCAATCCAGTGCATCAAAACCATGTTTGTTTTTTGTGCAAACAAACTCTTTTAACCTAGCTTTTGCTTGCTTTACAATAAGCTTTACCAGTTGCATTTTGTTGTTATATGCTGCTAGAAAAAGCGTAGTATTATTTTCTGCATCTTTTGCTTCTATGTTTGCACCTTTCTTTATCAGATATTCTATAATCTCTGCTCTACTTTCATAATGTGTAGTACATTGATAAATGGTCAAAAATAAAGGAGTACGAAAGTTGTTATCTTCACATTCAAGATTTGCTCCGCTATCAATTAAAATCTGGACGCTCTTTTTAGAACCGTATAATGAAGCCATGTGAAGAGGAGTATAGCCTTCCTCAGCATCTTTTTCATTAATTTTTGCGCCTTTTGTTATTAAAAAATCCATTAATTCTGTGTCATCTTGTAGTGTAGCAAGGTGAAGTGGAGTAAATCCATTTTTATCTCTAGAATTAATTGTCAGTTGATTAACAAGAAGTTTAGCAATTTTTTTGTGTCCATGCATAATAGCATAATGCAGTGGATTTCTATTTTCGTTGTCCACAACATTAAAGTCAGCTTCGTGCTCTAATAATGATTTTACTCCAACTAAATCGCCTTCTTTTGTAAACTTATGTAAGAGAGTGACTCCGCTTATATCTTTTGAGTTAATATCAAATCCACTTTCTACCAATTGATATATGTCTTCCTCACACGCCATACCATTTTAATTAAACCCTTTTCGCATTAATAATACTCCCACTTAATTAAGTTTGAATGAATCTATAAGAGATATATCACAATTTATTGAAGTTACTAAATTCCGATATATTAAAGTCCACAATTTCCTGAATATAGAAATATTTATTTTTATACATTTGCCCTATTTCTTGTCATCCCAGTACATTCTTTTTTGTCATCCCCAAGTAGCCCCATTTCACACTACTGTCATCCCAGTGCCCAGACACCAGCCTTTCTTACCAACAAAAACTTAGCATAACTTTTGTTCTCAAAAAATTTCTGAATTCCAGTGTCAAGCACTGATCTTCAATCTCCGTACATCTCTGCGTCACGCACTGAAATGACACCATGAAGCTTTAGCTATAAATATTAAGCAAGCAAAAAGTGGATGTTCAATTATCTTAACATAAAAATCAAGGCAGCTTTAGGTATAAATACGAGTAACTCGTATAAGTAAAGAGGCTATAAGAAGTTTCTTACCATTCTATTCAAACGGGTTTTAAACTTTTGAAATGTCATGACATTGTTGATACGTTTGTCAAGAAACGACAGGGTATCTGCAAAATCTTTTGAATAATCATTGATAAAAAAAAGTATCGTACTTAAGTACACTCCAGCTAATATTGCTCTTTTTGTATAGTAGTTAAAATCTGTTGATTGATCATGAATGCCATACCAAATCGCGCTAACAGTTCTGTACAAGAGTTTACTAGAAAAATATGTATTTTGGGGTAATATAGAGAATGATAAAACATTTTTTAAAAACTCTCTGTAATTTTGTAACTTAGCATAGTTTGAAAGGCGTATTTGGACAGCTAACTTTATCCGCTCTCTTACCTTCATATTTTCTAAATTGGAATTCCAAAATTCAGTTTCCATTGAGCTATTTAAGTCCTCTGCTATGTACTCCAAAGCACTATATATTCCATTTTGAAATTTACAAAAACTATTGGCTAGGTTAAGGTTCGTGCACACTTTCAATAAGGTTGCATCACTTATTCCTTCAAATGGAATAACCTTAATCAACTCATCTACTATTAACTTTTGTTCCATACAATATTATACTAAACATCACATATAATTATACCTGAGATTTTCAAACATTCTGCAAAATGCTTCACCGCGCTCTTCAAAATTTTTCCACTGATCAAAAGAAGAACATGCAGGAGAAAGTAATATCGCTACTTCTTCTTTGCTATTTATGGCCTCTTCAAAAGCCAGTTTAAATGCGTTTTCTAGATTATAGCACTTCATATAATCTATTTTGTTCTCCATAATGTTTGCAAAAACTTCAGTTGATTCTCCAATAAGAAAAGCTTTTCTAATCTTGGTGAAATGCTTGCTTAATGATTCTATTCCGCCTTTTTTGCTTTTTCCGCCAACAATCCAATATATGTTTTTATAAGATAAAATTGCCTTTTCGGTCGATTCTGCATTGGTTGCTTTGCTATCGTTGATAAAAAGTACATTATGTATTTTGCCAAGAAATTCATTTCTGTGTCTTAGCCCTGGAAAGGATTTGATTTCATTGACAATAGTGCTGCTATCTACTCCAAGTAACTTGCACACAGCGTGTGCAGCTACTATATTTTCTACATTGGATACTAGGTTTACTTTCATATCACTCATTGATAAGTTGTGATTCTCTAGTTTTAGCGAGATCTCCTGAATCTCAGCACTCCTTTTGTCATCCAAGTAGCTGACACTGGGATCCAGATAATTTCGATCTATACCAGTAATCTGTTCACTATAATCAAGCAAATTGTTATCTGCCAATGATATTAGATCTCTTGCACTACCCTCTATCATCTGAGTAGTTGGCAATGGTTTTTCTTTTCTGGTCATGCGCTGGAATGACACCAGGGAATATGTTACTGAAATTGGAATTTTGTTCCCAGTGAATTTATTGAATACATCAGCGGTAATTTTGTTATCACATCCTATCACGGCAATCTTGCTACTGTTTATCAGTTTTAATTTAGTTGCTATGTAGTTATTCATACTTCCATGTCTATCTATGTGGTCTGGTGTGATGTTGAGCAATACAGAAATGTCTACATTAATTTTATTTATTAGCTCCAATTGAAAAGAGGAGAATTCAATTACATAAATTTCTGCATCTCTTTCTAAATCCAAAATAGGCACACCTAAATTCCCGCCAATAGCTACTTTTTTCCCTGTGGATTTTAATATGTACCCTATTAGTGACGTGGTGGTTGATTTGCCATTTGTTCCGGTGATGCCTACAACCTTCTGGCTTGTAGTTTTAGTTTCAAGAAATAGCTCAATGTCTGATTTTATTTTGCAGTCAAAGCTTCTTGCAAGTTTTACTACCCAATGCGTTGGTATTGGCACTCCAGGGCTCAAAATTAGTGTGCTTATCTCATGCCAATTATACTCATTGGGATGAGTAAAGTTACACTCTTTATATATCTTTTTTGCATTTGCTATTTGCTCTTTATTATCATCCCATGCATATATTTTTGCACTGCTTTTTGTTAGAGCATTAATAACGGACAAACCAGTTTTACCAAGGCCGAAAACTGCAACACTTTGATTTTTGTATTTGTTTAGTTGCACTTCTAGATAACTTATGCGAACCATTTTATAAAGATATAATACAAATTATAATGACTTCTTCCATAGTTTTTGGCAGTGCTTAACTTTATTGTCACAACCTTAGCCAATAGAAAACTCCTTGACACATTTTGCCAACTCCCTTACCATGACGTCCAGTACAATGTTGCAAATTAAAATCTCTCCATCCTGTGCTGGTTCTTCGATTCTAAACGCCACTTCTACCTGATCATAACCAATCTGAATTCGTTCTACTAATGCTTTAATGATGCCACGCTTAGTTTGCCAATCTAGCTGTTCCAAATTAGATTTTACACTGGAATAAAGACTCTTTATACTGTTGATGATAAGGTTCATTCCCTTCTCTATCGCTTTTTGATCAACTACCTTTTTCTTCTCTTCTTCTATCCCTCTTAAGCGTTCCCTCATTCTTTTCATCGTCTGTTTAAATTCTTCCTCACTTATATATCCTTTATCTCCTACATTTTCTTGACTATAATAGTCTTCCATTAACTTTTCGATGCCTTGTTTTATTTGATTTTCCCTTCTTGCAAACTTCTTATCTGATGATTCATCATTTTTATTTTCTGCAATTCTACGGTGATACTCATTTTTTATTATCTCTGGGTTTTTTAGTAAATTTTTCACCTTTTCCCATATAGCTGTTTCTAACATATCTGTACGGACCAATTTATTAGTACACTTCTCCCTACCATCAGTAATACGTATAGTACTACTACAGCGATAATAGCTAAACTTTTTTCCTTCAACTCCACATTGTGCACCACTATACGCATATCCACAGTTTTGACACACAACTAGACCTTATATGTTAAAAACAAGTCTTTATAAATGTCACGAAATGGCGGTATAAAGACACGCAGAGAGGAGGAACCGTACATACTCTTGGTCATAAGGACCGTTTTGCAGCAAGGTTCTCCTCTCTGGTTTATTATACTGAAAGTTCCGAACAACTGGTTGAGCTTTTAGGCTCGTATATAAGGGTGGAAAATGCAGTATACACATTATTTATGGAGGGATTATGAATTTATCAAATATTATTACTGGCATTGATATTAGCAAAAATAAACTAGATATCCATATTCATCCACTTGGACATCATAAAGTATTTGAAAATAACGTTCAAGCTATTGATCAAATAATCGACTTTTTGCGTTTACATAACGTAACCAAAGTTGGACTTGAAGCAACTGGTGGGTACGAAAAATTATGTGCTTATACTTTATTAAGCCATGGTTTTGAAGTATATGTCATTCAACCAAGATGGGTGAGAGATTATGCAAAAAGCCTTGGTATTGCTACTAAAACTGATAAAATAGACTGTAGCATCATCTCACGTTATGTTAGTAATACAGACATGCGTGTCACTCCTTTAAAAGTTAGTAGTATTGACTGTTTGAAGCAAAAATTATCTCGCAGGAATCAACTAGTAGAAATAGCAAAAATACAAAAAACCCAAGCTCATCAAGTAACCGATTTATCTATAATCAAACAAATGGAAGAGCTACTTGCAGTTTTACAAAATCAAATTCAAGTCTTAGAAGATGAGGTAATGGAATTAGTCGATAAAAATCAAGAGCTTAAAAAAAAGTATATGTCAATAACTAGTATACCTGGTATAGGTGCAATAACAGCTATTACTTTTATTTGTTATCTACCCGAGCTTGGAACTCTCCAACATAAAGAAATATCCAGCCTTTCCGGAGTTGCACCTTTTAATCGAGATAGTGGTTTTAGTAAGGGAAAAAGGTGTATTCAGGGTGGTAGATCACAAATTAGAAAGGTTTTACATATGTGCATTCTTAGTGCGCAAAGGTACAATTCTTATATAAAAATCTTCTTTGATAGGCTATACAATCAATATAAAAAACCATATAAAGTTGCTTCTACTGCTGCAATGAGAAAATTACTTATCCTTGCTAACTCTTTAGTAAGAGACGGTAGACTGTTTACTGAGGAGTATAGCCCTAAAACTGTTTCTATATAGTAATAGCATAGCTGTGAATAAGTACGCCCACACAAATTTTAAGTACTTATTCACAGCTACATCAATTTTTCTATTGACTTTTAACACAACTGCTGAGAAACTCCATTCCCCATCATTACATGCATTTAGCCTTGTTCCATCACCTATTACTTCATCTATAACTTTGTTCATCTCTTTTGGGGTTTTTGCTTTTACCACTCCACTCTTAAACCAGCTCAACTTTTCACTTTCGCTTATACTTGGCTTTATTTTTTGCAAGGCGGAGGTAAATGGATTTTTATCTTCTTGATCACTTGCAGGTTTTGTGCCATAAACATAGTCAAATCCTTTCCCACAGTTGATTTTGTTTTCGCGAACTTCTCTACCAGGGAAAGGTGCTATTTCCTCAGGCTTTTTAGCCTTATTAATTTTGCTTACAAAGGTGGATTGCTCCTTAGTACGACCTATTCCTACAATAGCATTTAACACCTCACCTTTTGATAATCTATCAAGATCAATGTTTAACTCGTAAGTACCTCCTTCTTGATCATCAAAAGGTACAATTATTTTATTACTCATATTAGCCTCCGCTATTAAATATACTTTACTAAGTCTACAACCGACTTTATTACTTTATTATTAACTTAATATATACTTTCTCATTAATTATAAGTAACAATTAATGTGCTTGCAAATACTTTCTTCATTCAAGTAGTTAAACAACTCATGAAAATCTTCAAATATCTGCTTTATAACAGTCCTTGCTCTTTAAAGCTAAAATACCCAACACTTGTGATGATAATGTGATCCAGTAACCTAATCCCTATAGTCTGACAAGCTTTAGCCAAGTCTTTAGTTACAGCTTCATCCTCATCAGATGGCTTTAACCTTCCTTCTGGGTGGTTATGCGATATTATTATTGACGTCGCTTTTCTTATTAATGCCTTTCTTGTTACTTCTCTTATGTAAAAAGGTACCTTATCCACTGTACCAGTGAACACTTCTTCCCACTTTAAACGGCACTTTTGATCAAAATATATTATTTTCATCTTTTCCTCCTCTGAATAGCCAATACTAACCCTTAAATATTTTACTATGGTTTCCAAGTTATCCATTACAGGTCCTTTCTTTAACTCTTCTCTTGGTACTCTCTTTGCAGCTTCCTTTAGACATAAAATTACTGCTACTGTAGAGTCAGTTATCCCTTCTATAGTTTTCAAGTCATCTATTTCCTGACCTAAAATTCCTCCTATTCCAAAACTATCTATTAGCTTTCTAGCAATAACTCGAGCTTCTTCCCTGTCATGCACTGCACTTAGAAACGTTTCTATTACTTCACGATCAAGTAGAGCTTTACCGTTGCTTTCTAATGCTCTGAACTCTATTTCTTCTCTACGATCTTTCTTATTATTCATAAAAATTACCCTTCACTAATAACAAAATGTTTTTATATATTTACTGCTGTTTTTTTGTCAGCATTGGCATAAAGCCATAGCTTTTGAGTGAAGTCAAATCAATTTCTCAATCTTTTTTACTTATTTTTTCATCAAAAAGTAAAGATATTAATAGATACTGATTTTTTATTTCAAATTTGTTGAATTTCGTCTAAAGAGATGCCCACTGTTTTTAAAATAATATTGATAGAAATTCCTTCCTTAACTAAATTCTTTGCAATTTTCATCTTTTCTACTCTCTTCACTTTCTCTTTGCAAACTTGTATGCTTTCAAACAGAGATTTTATTAGTACATGCCGTAGTTCTTGGCTCTTGATCTTTTTGTATTCTTCTATTAACTTTGATAGCTCTGCTTCACTATTCTCATTTTCTCTTGTTTCTGGAAGCAGATCTGTAATATTAATTAATAGTACCTTTGCTATTTCATCTAACATTTCAAGTGAAACAGCAGCTCGTCCTTGTTCATATTCATATATTCTTTGATTTATTATGCCCACTTTACTTGCTAAATCTTCCTGAGTGTATCCTCTTCTCAACCTCCATTCTTTTATTCTTTGACCTACTTTATACGGAATAGAAATTTTTTTCTCATCATTATCATATTCATCAATAGATAAACTGGTCGTTTGAGAGATAACATGAGCAGAAACTCCTTCCTTAACTAAACCCTTTGCCACCTCTATTTTTACTACCTTTCCACTTTCTTCCTCACCAATACGGATGAATTTAGTTAATAAATAAAACGTTTCACGTAATTCTTGGTTCTTAATCTCTTTATGTCTTCTTACTAGATTTAGTACCTCCTCTCCCTCATACCCTTTCTCATTTGATACTTCTTGTCCGCAAGCTAGATCTCTAACAGTTGTTGATAATGCTTCTGCTAATTCATATAACTTCTTAATTGAAATTCTGCGCGTTCCTTTTTCATATTGCAGTATTACCTGATATGTTGTTCCGATTTTTTTTGCTAAATCTTTTTGAGTATATCCCTTTGCTAATCTACGATTTCTTACTTCCTGTCCTATTACTTTGTAATCTAAAAAATTAGAGCATTTATTCTCTTTTTTCACATTTTATACTCCATAACCAGAAGAGCTATCACGTATACCTAATTGGGAACCTTTTTGACAAACTGAACTCATCTCCTTTCAAACAATTTTTCTATATCACTTAGTTTCATTTCTATATAAATTGGTCTTTCATGACCAGAATATGGAGTTTTCTCAATTTGTCTTAGTATCTCATTCATCTCTTCCAACTTCATTTCCCTTCCAGCTCTATGGCACACAATGGTAGCTAACACTTTTTCTTCTATAGGTAGCGTATCTCCTATCTCCATTAATCTATCAACTATATTCATCACCATCTCTTTCACATTTATTGTTCTTAAAATTGCAGGTATTTCTTTCACCCTTACTTTATCTTCTGATTCTATTTCAATACCAAAACCCATTTCGAAAAGCTTATCTTTATACATTTCAACCATCTCCATTCCAGCTTGGTTTTTAATCTCGACTATTTCAGGAAGAAGAAGCTTTTGCCTTTTTATGCTTGATTTTTGTTTTAAGCACTCATAGATCAACCTCTCATGAGCTGCGTGCTGGTCTACTATAATTAATTTGTCTTTAGCCTCAGCAACAATGTAAGTATTGTAGACCTGACAGCGTGCATATCCCAGAGGATAATCCTCTATTAAATCAATTTGCTTCCTTTCTAAAACCATCGTTCCCTTTTGGGGTGGAGATTCTCCATATTTAAACGTTTCTGGTAAGCTTTGCCTTCTTTCATCTGGTGCATTGAATTCTTTCATTAGACGATTTTCTAAAAGACTTGGTCTCTTTTCATAAAACTCTTTTTGATCTTTTTTCTCTTGACTATCAACCTGCTCTTGGCTTTTACTATCATTAAAAATTAGCTCCTCTTCAATACCTTGATCACCCGCTGCAAATCTCGTTGATAGTGTTTTTATTATCCCTCTTCTCACTATTTCATATATTAGCCTTTTATTCTGAAATCTTACTTCCGATTTATTTGGATGCACATTTACATCTACTTGGTCATATGGTACTTCTAAATGCAACACTGCAAAAGGATACCTATTGTTTGGAATAAAATCGTGATACGCATATCTAATTGCACCAACAAGTAGATTGTCTTTTATTGGCCTTCCATTAACAAACGTACAAATCTGAGTTGAGTTGCCACGATTGACATTAGGTTTACAGATGTGTCCCTTAAGTTTGATGCCTTCTTCTTCCTCTTTAACTTCCAGTGAATTGCTTTGAAATTCTTCTTCTATTTCACATAATCTGTTGAACAGCGAAGTTTGCTTAACATATTTTAAGAGCTTTTTATTACCAGAAGTGAGAGTAAACCCAATACTATAATTAATCATCGCTAAGTTATTCACAATATCAACAATACTTTGTGTTTCTGCCCTTTCGGTTTTTAGAAACTTTAGTCTATTTGGTGTAGCAAAAAATAAGTCACGAACTTCAATATATGTACCTTGCAACAAAGAACAAGGGGTAATCTCTCTTATTTTTTCTCCTCCCTCATACCTTATAGACCATGCTTCCTTTGCTCCACTTGCCTTAGACGATAATTTCATTCTGCTTACTGCTGCAATTGAAGGTAAAGCTTCTCCCCTAAACCCAAGGTGCTTGATTTCTATTAACTCACTATCGCTTAATTTTGAAGTGGCATGCCTCATAAATGCTAGTTCTAAGTCGTCCTTTTCTATTCCATTTCCATCATCTGTCACAGTTATAAGGTTACGTCCACCACTTTCTATTTTGATCTCTATCTCTGAACTTCCAGCATCTATTGCATTTTCTACTAATTCCTTTACTACACTCGCTGGCCTTTCTATTACCTCTCCTGCTGCTATACGATTTATAGTTTTTGTGTCTAAAAGAATTATTGCCATATTTTCAACTCTCAGTCTGATCAGTTTAATATCAATTAAAATCAGATTGTCTATTAAATTCTATTCTAAGCCCTTTCATGAAGATCATTAGAATTATGTATAATTATTAATGCTTTTTGTGTGCCGTAGAGACACAAGGAATGTTCAGGAAAGAGCAAACTAAGTGCGAAAGCTGCACAATAGATGAGGGTGGACCCCTCAGAGCCGGTTTACAAGAGCAGGCTTCAAACAACCATAAGCTGCTTTGGTAAAGAGCCAAGGTAGTGAGCGTTATGGAAAAGGCGTAATTATGCGTCATGTGTGAAATAGAGAGATGAACGCAAGTGAACCACTGATTACACGTCGAAAGGTAATACGATGATGTCAAAACCAGGGGAGAAAAAGTAACTTGGGATAAGCCTATCGGGAACTTGTCTACTGGGTAGGTGGCATCCGGCATATAGGTGGCATGAACCTATTTCAGGCTATTGTGTGGAACTACGGGAACCTGTCGTTTCGATGATAAGGGAGAAGTCCAAGGAGCTGAACTCTAAGGAAGAGAGTACTGATGCGAAAAACAGGGGCGGATTAGCTTGTAGTAATGAAGAAGTTTTTGTAATGGAAATGGAGCGAAGGGGCTGAGTTATTTAGTTTTTATTATTTATCAACCGAAAGGGAAGAGTTAATGAATAAAACAAAATCTTTTGACATACCAAAGCAACTGATTTGGAAAGCTTATAAACAAGTATCCAAAAACAGAGGTGCGGCAGGTGTAGATGAGGTCTCGATAACAAAGTTTGAAGAAAATCTAAAAGATAATCTATACAAACTGTGGAATCGGATGTCATCCGGAAGTTATTTTCCAGAATCAGTAAAAGCTGTTGCGATACCAAAAGATACAGGAGGACAAAGAACTTTATGTGTTCCTTCAGTATTCGACAGGATAGGGCAAACAGCAGCTACTATGTATCTCGAACCGTTAGTAGAGCCGGAATTTCACGAAGATTCATATGGTTATAGACCAAACAAGTCTGCACTGGATGCGGTAAGTACAGCGTGTAAGAGATGTTGGAGAAGTGATTGGATGATAGATCTTGATATTTCTGGATTTTTCGACAATCTGGATCATGTGTTAGCACTGCAAACTATCAAGAAGCATACAGATTGCAAGTGGGTCATACTGTACGTGGAAAGGTGGATGAAAGCCCCGATTCAACTAGCAGATGGCAGTAAGGTAGTTAGGAATAAGGGAGTTCCACAAGGAGGTTCTGTAAGCCCAATCATTTCCAACATATTTATGCATCATGCATTTGATATGTGGATGAGGCAAAACTACCCAACAATACCATTTGAGAGATATGTAGATGATGCAATGGTGCACTGTAAAACCCAGAAACAGGCAAAATTCATAAAAGACAAGATCGAAGAAAGATTGGCTGAGTTTAAGCTAAAATTACATCCTGAAAAGACACAAATAGTGTACTGTAAGGATGACAATAGGAGAGATGAGTTTCCAATACAGAGCTTTGACTTTCTGGGTTACACGTTCAGACCTAGACTGGCAAAGAACAATAAAATAGGAAACTATTTTGTCTCATTTCTACCTGCAATTAGCAACAAAGCCAAGAAGAAGATCAACCAAACCATAAGGTCATGGAAAATACGTAGGCAAACATATACAACACTAGAGAAAATATCAAAGAAAATAAATCCTATAGTCCGAGGCTGGTATCAGTACTATGGCAGGTTTTATAAATCAGAGATGTATCCATCTCTCAGAAATGTAGAGTGGCACCTAGTAGGATGGGTCAGAGCCAAATATAAGAAACTTCGAAATCATAGAAGACTAGCAAAGCAATTTCTAGCAAAAGTGAGAAAGAGGTCTCCAAATATTTTCTATCACTGGACACTAGGATTGGGATCAAAAGGATGAATAACGGGAGCTGTATAAATTGAGAGGGTGCGCCGTGGTACGCATTAAGAAATACTTAGCGGAGCTAAGCGAGGTTCAGAATAAATGGCCTCGAGGTGAACAACTAACTTTAACCCGAAAGGGAAGGAGGACAAGAGCATGTATGTAAAGCGAGAGTTATCTGAAGATGTGTAAGGTAACGGCTTGCAACACCTGATCAATATGGTTAAAGCTAAACTGCTTGAATTCTAATCTTCAGGGGTGGGATTTCACATCCATGGGTATCACATTTAAAACCCCATGTCTACAGTAAGCACAAATTAAACTTTCGTTTGTGTGACATTCTGGCTGTAGAACGATAAGTAGTGAACTTATTTAAGAGGATGAATAGAAAACCTAAGTTGATCTAGAACAGTTCTTAGTGACGGAACATGGGATGACCTAAGGAACGCGAGTTCTATGGTTACGGAGTCATCGTAGTAGTCGTGAAAGTAACGAATCACCGGGGAGTGTGGGAAAGCCACATACAGGGCAAAGGGTGACAGATAATTGAATGTTGAAATTGGGAGGTACGCAAGATGCGGAAAGCTGAAACAATACTTAACATTATACGTGAACGTGGACAAAGAAATTTGCCGGTTAAAAACGTATATCGCCTACTCTATCAGCGTGATCTTTACCTTCGGGCGTATGGCAAACTTTGTCGTAATAAAGGTGCTATGACAGAAGGTGTGACAGTTGAAACAGTTGATGGTATGTCTTTGGAAAAGATCGATAAAATCATAGAGGGTTTACGCTATGAGCGATATCGGTGGACACCAGTAAAACGTATCTATGTTTTAAAGAAGAGTGGTAAACGCAGGCCGTTAGGGTTGCCAACATGGTCAAATAAGTTACTTCAAGAAGTAATTCGATTAATATTGGAAGCCTACTATGAGCCTAAATTTAGTGAATGTTCACATGGATTTCGACCAAAGCGTGGATGCCACACTGCATTAAGAGCAGTAATGCAAAAAGGCAGAGGTACAAAATGGTTTATAGAGGGAGATCTCAGTGCATGTTATGACTCAATTGATCATACTATGTTGTTGAAAATACTGAGTGAAAGCTTCCAAGATAACCGTTTTATTCAGCTAATCAATCGACTGCTAAAAGCAGGATATATGGAAAATTGGAAGTACAATAAGAGTCATAGTGGGGTACCACAAGGTTCTATTATTGGTCCAATTCTGAGTAACATATTACTCGATCGGTTAGATAAACATGTGGAGCATATACTAATACCAGCAAATAACCGAGGTAAGCGAAGAAGGACAAATCCAAAATATTTAAGGTTAACCATGCAAGTATCGATGATGAGAAAACAAGGGAACTGGGATCAAGCAAAACAACTGCGTCAATTAGTGCAGGGTATGCCATCTAAGGATTCTTGCGATCTAAATTATCGACGTCTTTGGTATGTTAGGTATGCTGATGATTTTCTGGTAGGGTTTGCAGGACCAAAGAATGAAGCTGAACAAATTAAGAATGAGATTGCTGGGTTTCTCAATGAGGAGCTCAAACTTATGCTTAATGAAGATAAAACGTTTATTACACATGCGTGTGATAGCAAAGCCAATTTTTTGGGTTATGAAATACATGTTTTGCATGCAGATGATAAACATGATCATCGGACACAACGATGTATTAACGGTAGTATTGGGTTACGTGTACCACATCATATAAAGCAGAAAAAGTGTTCTGAATATATGCGTTGTGGTAAACCGATACATTTACCTCAACGTACAATTGATACAGCTTACAGTATTGTTGCTCAGTATCAAACTGAATATCGAGGAATTGTACAATACTACAAAATGGCCTACAACCTTCACACACTAAGTTATCTGAAATATGTGATGGAAGTATCATTAGTAAAGACTTTAGCATCTAAATACAAAACAACTTGCAGGAAAATTTATAGAAAATTTGGTGCGACGATCGAAAATGATGAAGGTGAAAAACGAAAAGTCATCCAAATCAGAGTAGATCGTTTACCATCAAAGATACCATTAATTACACACTTTGGTGCTGTGTTGCTAAAATGGAATAAATGGGTAAGCATAAGTGATAACCTTATACCAATATGGAATAAGCGTAGTGAAATAGAGCAAAGACTATTGGCACAAACTTGTGAATTATGTAAATCACAAGAGCAGATTGAAGTACATCACGTACGTAAACTTGCTGATTTGCTAGGTAAACGTAATACTGAACTACCGGAATGGAAAAAGAGAATGATTGAACGACAGAGGAAAACTCTTGTTGTTTGTCATGAATGCCATAAGAAAATCCAATATGGAAAATATGATGGTGACTCCTTAAAACATTAGATTATTGGAGAGCCACGTGATACGGAAACGATCATGCGTGGTTCGGAGAGGGGTTGTTGGAAAAGTACTTAACAAGTAACTCGCTGGCTGCCCACTCTACTTTACGTACAGTTCTGCGAGAGACTGGTGGGGAAGCTCCGCCGGTCTACTCTCCAAATGGATTTCCTATTGTTCTTTCTAAGTTCCTTGGTGCACGTAACGATTATTCTTTAAAAAGAATATTGGCTACTGAGAAGAATGAAGACATCTTCATCAGAGAAAAAAGGGGCAAAAAACAGAGAAATTTGATGTAGCTACTTAAGGTAGGTGTCTCTATTGCAGCTGAGACAGCTGATCACCCATGATCAAATAAAAAAGTTATAAGTACACAGATTGGATACAGTATCTTTTTTAAGAAGAAGATTTATCTTGCTTAAAAACTTGTAGATGCTATATTTACATAAATTCTTCATGCGAGGCCTTTATATGCGAGGCCTTTATGTTTACTAATAGAATATCTAATAATCTGGATCAGCTACAATTTTTTGTAGAGTTTTTAAATGCAAATTATGAAGCTCAGAAATATCTTAGTCTTACACCACTACATTTAGCAGCAGGAAATGGTCAGTTGGATTTAGTCAACACTTTATTAGAAGAAGGTTTAGATATTAATTCAGAGATTAAGTACGATGGCTTTACGCCACTGTATTTTTCAATTGCAAAAAATCGCTTAGAGATGGTTAATTTTCTTATTGCTCATGGAGCAGATGTAAACCATAAGACCATTCTAGGCTTTACACCTTTAAGTTTTGCATCCCAGCAAGGATATTTAGATATAGTCAACACCTTGATTGCAAATGGAGCAGATCTTAGTACTAAAACAGATAAACTTAATACACCTTTACACCTAGCAGCAGAGAATGGTCATCTAGATACAGTAAATGTTTTTATTGAAAAGGGATTAGATGTTAATGCTGTAAATAATGATCGAGCAAGACCTTTACATTCTGCAGTACAAAATGGTAACCTCGAAGTAGTTAAAGCTCTTATTTCACAAGGGTCTGATATTAACGCTGGATCTTCAGGCATAGGTAATCATAAAGTTGATGCAAACATTACACCCTTACATCTGGGAATACAAACTGGTAGGTTAGATATAGTTAAGGTTCTGCTTGAAGCGGGAGCAAACGTTAATGCAAAAACAGATGATAAGATTACACCTCTACATTTAGCGTCTCACAATGGCTTTTTAGAGTTAGTAGACATTTTACTAAAAGCAAAATCTAATGTTAATGCTAAGGATTATGAGAATCTTACACCACTACATTTAGCAGCAGAACGTAATCACTTTGGAGTAGTTAAGTCTCTTCTTCTCGTAAAGGGAATTGATGTTAATGCTAAAGGCCACGATAATTCCACAGCTTTACATATAGGATCTCAGAATGGTCACCTAGAAGTAGTGAAGCTACTAATAGAGAAAAAAGCCAATGTTAATGCTAAAAAAAACGAAGGTTTTACACCTTTGCATCTAGCAATTCAGCAAAGTCATTTCGAGGTGAGTGATTTTTTAATTAAAAATGGAGCAAACATTAACACCGTGGATGATCAGAATTGGACTCCTTTACATAATGCAGCATATAATGGTTTTTCTTTAAAAATAGTAGAGAGCTTAATTGCAAAAGGAGCAAATATAAATGCAAAGATGGATGATGGTAAAAGAGCTCTACATTTGGCAGCAGAACATAATCACTTGGAAATAATGAATTTCTTGATTGAAAATGGAGCAGATATTAATGCTCTAGATAACAGAAGTTGGATTCCTCTACATTGTGCAGCATATGATGGTAATTTAGAAGTTGCTAAATCTTTGCTTGATAAAGGAGCAGACATTAATGCTAAAACAGTTAAAAGTACTACACCTCTACACTTTGCAGTAGGCCATGATCATTTAGAGGTGGTTGAATTGCTCTTAGAAAAGGAAGCAGATATTAATGCTTTAGATCACACAAATTGGACTCCTTTACATTTTGCAGCAGAAAAAGGTTATGATCAGATAGCAACCGTTCTATTGAAACATGGTGCTGATGTAAATGTAAAAGAAGATCAAAATAAAGTCACAGCCCTACATCTTGCAGCTCAATATGGTCATCCTAAGGTAGTTAAAACTCTTATTATAAATGGAGCGGATGTTAATGCAAAAATGGATAAAAATGCTACGCCTTTACACTTAGGGGCACAAATTGGTAATTTAGATATAGTTAGGTCTCTACTTATGAGCGGAGCATACTTTAATGCTAGAGCTGAAGTAGATAGATATGTTTTACCATTACACTTTGCGGAAAGAAGAGGAAACCCAGAAGTAATAAAATTACTAAAATTGGTTGAGAAGTTATTTAAGGCTATAGAAGATAATAATTATTTAGGAATTGAGAGTTCCATTAGAGATGGAGCAATCATTGATTCGAAGAACGTGGATGGAAGAACGCCATTACATTATGCTGTTAATAATGGGCACATAAAAGTTGTAAATATCTTGCTAGCAAATGGAGCTGATGCTACTCAAGTTACTAACAAGGGTAATACACCATTACACACTGCTGCTTCCAAAGGTCATAAAGAAATTATTGAAGCTTTGTTACAACGTGTAAGCCACAATAAATTGAGTGATTTTATTAATGCTAAAACAATAGTTAAAGGCACTACATCGTTGCATGTTGCTACTGAAAATAGCTTTTTCGAAGCTGTAAAATCTTTGTTGAAACATGGTGCAATTTATAACATCAAGAATAAAGAAGGTAAAACACCACTTGATCTTTCTCGAGACCAGAATATTACTAACCTATTGAAATTAGTAGAAGAGCTATTTGAAAATGCAAAAAATGGTAATGTTGAAATTATCAGTAAGCTGAGAGCAATAAAACCCGATGAGCGCGTAGCTGTAACAAATGCTCGTGATGATCAAGGCAAGTCATTAGTCCAGGTTGCAGTAATCAATAAACACTCAAACCTTGCAAGTAGATTATTAGAAATATTAAAAAGTCCAGATCAGAGTTTACAAGATGTCAGCGTAGAAAATCGAGTAAAGAGTTTAAAGTTATAGTTCTCTTAAATGAAACTCTAATGAGGGTGCCAAGATCTAGATCATTTAGAAAATTATAGTGGGCTTTACATCTTATTAATTATAAATTAACTTACTATCTAATCAATCCCTAAGTCATGTATGAGTAACATTTTGATAATATTAGCAGCAGGAAAGAGCAGTAGAATGAATTCTGAATATTCAAAAGCGTTGCACCAAGTGGGAAATCTTACTCTTTTAGAACATATAATTTCTAATGCAAAATTGCTGAGTCTAAAAAGCTTATCAATTGTTGTTAACAACTCCCTTCTAAAAGATTTAGAAAACTTTGATACTCTAAAAAGTATAATCGATCAATACAATATAAAACTAATAATTCAAGAAGATATTACAGGTACTGGCACTGCAGTTAAAATTGCTCTAGAAAATCTGGAGGAGTTATCTGATCAAGACATAGTTTTAATACAGTATGGAGACACTCCTTTTATATCTAGTGATACAGTTATGAAAATGACTGATTGTTTAAAGTATAATAATTTAGTTCTTCTTGGATTCAATAGTCAAGATGAACAATATGGAAGATTAGTAATTGATAATTACGGCAATGTTCAAAAAATCCTAAAAAATGGAGATAAAATGCTTCTTGCAAACTCTGGAATAATAGCTTCATATGCTAAAGATCTCTCTACCTTAGTAAAAGAAATAAAATTTAATAATTCGACCAATGAATATTGTCTTAATGATATAGTACCCATTGCAGCAACCAATAACTTGAGTGTAGGTTATGTAGTTACTGATGAAAGAGAAGCAATGGGAGTAAATAATAAAGAGGATTTGGTTAAAGCTGAACACTATTTTCAAGCAACAACTCTTCTTTCATAATCACATTTTTTATTCACTAATTTAAGTTGACATTTATTTTATATTGGTTTTATAATACCTTTTGATTCTTACTTGTAAGATAATTGGTACGACAAATTTTCCTAGTTGTAGTGAGAGGGTATACATGGGGATATTAATAACAGGTGCTGCAGGTTTGATAGGGTCAACCTTGGTGAAAAAGTTAGAAAACCAGGGCCATGAAGTAATAAGCTGTGATATTAGGTTTCACAACAATCCACTCAGTTTTTTTTTAGAAGATATAGTACCACTACTTGCTAAGTGTACAGGAATTATTCATCTGGCTGCAATTTCTCGGGTTATACATGGTGAACTTTATCCTGAACTGTGTAAAAAAATTAATGTTGATGGTACAATGCAGTTTTTAGGGTTATGTAAGTCACTTTCAAATAAACCATGGTTTATATATGCAAGTAGTAGGGAAGTCTATGGAGAGCAGAAGGAACTGCCGGTTACAGAATCTGCTAGTATCAATCCAATAAATAATTATGCCAAAGGTAAAGCATTTATTGAGAAACAAATAACAAGCTTAAAAGATTTTAATGTAGCAATATTACGCTTTTCAAATGTATACGGTGGTTTACTAGATCATAACAGTAGAGTAATTCCTGCACTCTGTATTAATGCATTAAGAGGTGATCCAATTAAAATAGAAGGTAAAGAATGTGTTTTTGATTTTACCTATTTGGATGATGTTATAGAGGGTATATGCTTAACTGTTAAATATTTACAAAGCGAAAAATCTTCTCTTCCTGCTATTCATCTTACTACTAATAGCCCATGTACTTTAGAAAACTTAGCAAAAACAATATTAAAAGTCACGAAAAGTGATTCTAGAATTGATTTTTATCCTCCAAGAAATTTTGATGTAACTAAGTTCCATGGTGATTTTACTAGAGCTAAAGAGCTACTTGGTTGGTCTCCAAAACATTCATTAGAAGTAGGATTAAGTAATTTTATAAAAAGTCTACAAAACAATACACAAGAATATCCTGACAATATAGATATGGTAATATATGAAAATATTAAAAGTTATTCATGGTTACCCTCCTTATTATAGTGCTGGTTCAGAGGTTTATAGCCAAACTCTTGCTCATGAACTAGCAAATAACAATGAGGTACAAGTATTTACTAGGTATGAAAATAGCTTTTTACCTGATTTTTATTATACTACAGTCCTAGATCGTAGTGATTCACGAATCTTACTGCATTTAATTAATATACCCATAACTAAATATCGTTATAAATTTATTAATGAAGAAGTAGATATAAAATTTAAAAGAGTAATAGATAACTTTCAGCCAGATCTTATACATTTTGGTCATCTTAATCATCTATCAATTACTTTACCAGAAATTGCTTTTAAAGAAAATATACCTACAATTTTTACGCTACATGACTTTTGGTTAATGTGTCCAAGAGGAAGGTTTATTCAACGCAATTCTGAAGATTTGTTGCGGCTTTGTGATGGACAAAAGGATCAAAAATGTGCAACCCAATGTTACAAAGGATATTTTACAGGAGATGAAGAATTCCTGAATTTAGACATAAATTATTGGGAACAATGGGTTGCAACTAGAATGAAGCACACAAGGAAAATAATAGACTATATAGATTACTTTATTTCCCCATCAAAATTCTTGATGGATAAATTTACTCAGGATTTCAATGTTCCGATAAACAAAATTTCTTATCTTGATTATGGTTTTGATCTCAATCGTCTTAAGAATAGAAATAGAGCACAAGAAAAAGAGTTTATTTTCGGTTATATTGGTACTCATACTCCCGAAAAAGGTGTTGACCTATTACTAAAGGCTTTTTCTCACTTATCATCTAAAGCAAAACTTAGAATTTGGGGAGCAGCAAGAGAAGAAACTAAATCTTTAAAAGCGATTGCCGATCAGTTTTCACCTGTTGTTAAAGAAAGAATAGAGTGGATGGGAAGTTATGATAATAAGAATATAGTTACTGACGTATTTAATAAAGTTGATGCAATAGTCGTTCCTTCAATTTGGGGTGAAAATTCACCATTAGTAATACATGAAGCACAGCAACTTAGAATACCACTTATAACAGCCGATTATGGTGGTATGGCAGAATATGTAAGAGATGGACTATTGTTTAAGCACAGAGATGCAAGTAGTTTATCAGAAAAAATGCAAGTCCTATCTACAAATCAGGAGTTATACAATAAACTTACCCAAAAAGGCTATCCTTATACTGAAAATGGAAATATACCTTCTATAAGTGAGCATACTGAAAAACTTAACAAGATTTACCGTAATGCTATTGAAAAGAAAGGAAAATCAGTAGCTTTGAAACCCGGTCCTTGGAGAATTACTTTTGATACTAATCCAGATTACTGCAATTTTGCTTGTATAATGTGCGAATGTTTTTCACCATACAGCAAAGTTAAAGAAGAAAAGAAAGCTAAAGGAATAAAACCTAAGATACTGTCGATAGAAACTATCAGAAAAGTAATTAAGGAAGCAGCTGGCACACCTTTAAGGGAAATCATTCCTTCTACTATGGGTGAGCCTTTAATGTATAAAAGCTTTGATGAAATAATCAATTTTGTGCATGAGTTCAACCTTAAGCTTAACCTCACAACCAATGGTTCTTTTCCTATTAAAGGAGCTAGAAAATGGGCTGAACTATTGGTACCAATTTTATCTGATGTTAAGATTTCCTGGAATGGGGCAACTAAAGAAACTCATGAAAGAATCATGAAAGGTTCAAAATGGGAAGTAGTGACAGAAAATTTAAAAACTTTCCTTGAAGTTAGAGATAAATACTTTAGCGATACAGGTGAAAGGTGTACCGTTACTTTACAATTAACATTTTTAGAAAGTAATTTACATGAACTTTACGACATAGTTGAGATGGCTATAAAAAATGGCATAGATAGAGTTAAAGGACATCATCTTTGGGCACATTTTAAGGAAATTAAGGATCTATCTATGAGGAGAGATGAATTAGCAATTAGTAGATGGAATACGGAGGTGGGAAGGTTATATGAACTTAGGGATAATATGCTATTGCCAAATGGTAAAAAGATAAAATTAGAAAATTTTACGATCCTTTCTCAAGAGGGTATCAAGGATTTGGCTCTAGGTGGTCAGTGCCCATTTTTAGGTAAAGAAGCATGGATAAACAATGAAGGCAAGTTTAGTCCCTGCTGTGCTCCAGATGAACTACGCAAAACATTAGGAGATTTTGGCAATGTTAATGAAGTTAAACTGGAGGAAATATGGCAAAGTAGCGAGTACCTAAACTTACAAAAGAATTATTTAAACTATGAATTATGCAAAACATGCAACATGAGAAAACCATTAGTCAATTAATGAAAGATAGTGAGTACCTTAAATCTATTAGGGTTTCCCCCTGTGAAAGGTTTCACCAATTGTCAGAAAATCCTTTGTACAAAAATAGATTTATTAGAGTTGATAAATTTCACGAGCCTGGCCTTGCACCAGTTTATGATGAGACAGGCGCTTATCACATCGATGCAATGGGAGAAGCAATTTATCGCGACAGATTTTTAAAAACTTTTGGATTTTACTGCAATAGAGCAGCCGTAGAAGATGACACAGGGTATTACCATATTGATCCATCTGGATGTAGAGTATACAAACATTCGTATCAATGGATTGGAAATTACCAAGAAGATATTTGTGTGATTAGAAAGCATGATAAGTTTTTTCATATTGATTTGAACGGCAATAGAGTTTATGAGCAAGAATACAATTATGTTGGGGATTTTAAGGATGGTATCGCTGTAGTCCATAAAGATGGTAAAGCTACACATATTAATAATCATGGAAAGTTAGTACATAATAAATGGTATAAAAAGCTTAATGTTTTTCATAAAGGATTTGCTATTGTAGAAGATAAGCATGGCTGGTTTCATATAGATATTAATGGCAATCCTGTTTACCGGCAAAGATTTAAAATGGTAGAAGCATTCTATAATGGCATGGCAAAAGTTGAAACTTTTGAAGGTGTATTAGGACAGATCGATATTACCGGAAACGTAAAGTTTAGTATTTTTGATTTAGATAAAGAATCTCAAGTGCATAAGATTTCTGCAGAACTTTCAGCCTTTTGGAAAACTTACCTCGCAAATGTTGCTATTGAACTTGATTTGTTAAATATCTTACCTGCAACTATGCCAGTTTTATCTCAAAAGTTAAATATTATCGTTCCAAATCTAGAAAGGCTGTTAAGGGCGTTGTGGGAAATAGGGTTTATTGATTACGATAAGAACAAGGACTTATGGCAACTATCATCAAAAGGTAAGTGTTTTAAGGAAATACCATTTTTGCCTAAAGCAGCAGCAATGTGGGCAAGGGTTGCCGCTGAAAAGAATTGGTTAAAAATTGCCGATATATTAAGGCAGGAGTCAATATCTTCATTTGAATCTTTTAAGGAGAAAGAAACATCAGAAGACAGGAAAATAGCGTTTTACCAAGCATTGCTAGGATATTCCAGGTTTGACACTAAAGAGTTTAATTCTAGGGTTAATATAGATGGTGCTAAAAATATATTGCTATTTGGCGTACACTCTTTATTTCTTGCTTATTCTGATATACACAATAAAGGTTCTATAGGCTTATATTATTACAACGAACATAAAGTGCCTAGGCAGGCAGTAGAAGATTTAAAAATTAAACTCATAACTCAAGAAGAATTATCAGCTACAAATTATGAATTAGGTGTCTTTTGCCGCTTTCTGCAGCATTATGATGATAATAAGGTATTGTCTTATTTAAAATTGGTAAAAAATAAAGGAATATCACGCGTTTTAGTGATAGAAACTATCCTAGATTACTACTCCCCAGTGGGAGGTTCTGTAGATATTAATGTAATGGTTGAAACAGGGGGTAAACTAAGGACATTGAGCGATTGGAAAAGAATACTAAAACAAGTAAAAGGGCTTAAAATTTTTAGTATTGTACCTTTAACAGATTATTTATCAGTTATTGACATTAGGTGTTAATATATGAAAGCATTGCAAAAAAATGGTTTTTTTATTATCAAAAATCTAGTTCCTTTAGAGTTAATAACTCAGTCTTTAAATGATATAATAAGCAAGATATCAAAGTTATCTCAAGAATTAGGTGTTTCAACTTCTGACTATTTAAACTGCACTGGAAGATGGGGTACATCATCTCAGGTAACTAGAATTGTATCTCAAGTATTAGATAAAATTATTAAAGATTATCTTGAAAAGTCACTTCAATGCCAGATACTGCAGAAAAAATCAAATGTTATATGTAAAACTGCTGATTTAATAGATGCAGTTCCCTTCCATCAGGACATCTCTTATAGCTTTAATGACCCTTATCATTTTTCTGTTTGGCTAGCTTTGAATAATGTCAATAAAACTTCAGGTGCACTACAAGTTATAGAAGATAGTCACAACTGGAAAATACAGCCTCTAGTTGATTTTTGGCATCCATACTTTTTGGATCAATACTCGGATAACCGGGAAAATTATAAAATTAAGTCACTACCTATTTCAGCAGGAGATGCGATAGTTTTTGATTCACGGTTATGGCATGGTAGTGATAAGAATATAGATGCTAAAGATAGGTTTGCTTATGTTACGAGATGGGTTGTAAAAGATAAAAGTCTTCCTTGTGTGCCAAAACCTCAGCCTTCAGTTTTTGGTATATTAAACTGTGGTGCATTAACAGAATTTATACTGAGAGAATACTTATCATTATTTCGTCGCCAGGAAAGTATAAAAACAAAAAATATGGAAGAACTTATTAAGAGCTGGTTAGCCTTTATTACAGACACAACTACAAATATTTCTGAGGTCAACACTGCTGAAGCTAAGCGAGATTTATATAAGCTACTTATTCTGAATCAAGCGTCAGCACTACATGATGCTGGAGACATTTCAGGAAAAATATACAAAAATTTATGGTTTTCACTGCTTGTATTTCTCAATAAAAAAGTCAATGTGGTGGAGCTAGCATTATAAATGAACAAAAGTAGAGTTGGTAGTTTCAAGTATATATTGGTGTTCATTTTGAATATCTTATCCAAGTTTAAGCTTAATGTGCTTGTAATGTTCCTGGTTGCCCTAGTAGTGGCTGTTGATTTATCTTTTAGAAAGTATTTAGTAAAAAATATCTTAGATACAGCTGTAAAATATCAAGAAGGTAATGTAATTGAAAATCTTTTATTACCTGTAAGCGCTTATGTTTGTATGGCATTACTTATTACTACTGCTTTTAGATTCTATGGCTATTTTGTTGACATTCGAATGTTTACCTCAATGCGTCAAAAAATAGCTGATATGTCTTTTTACAGGCTGCTTCAGCAAGACCATTCCTATTATCAAAACAACCTATCCGGAAGTTTAGTATATAAGGTCAGTAACTTAATGGATAGTGTGATAGAGCTAATAAGACTGCTTATAGACTGTTTCTTTAGTTATAGTATAGCATTAATCTTGGCTATTTATACTTTATCACTAGTAAATATAAAGTTTGCAATAGCTACATTCATTTGGGTGAACATTTTTATTTTGATTTCGGTTTTCAGTTTTCGGGTGCTTACCGGATTAGCCGATGATCATTCTAAACAAAGTTCACAAGTAATAGCGGGTATAGCCGACAGTATTTTAAATGTTATATCAGTAAGGTTATTTTCTCGGCAAGCGCATGAGAGGCATAAATTTTTTCAAGTATGCAAGAAAAAAACTATTGCAGAAAGAAAATTACAATGGGCATACTTTTGGCTTTGGTTTATATATGGCTATTCATTTGATATACTCCAAGCAGTAAACTTGTATTTTTTAATTCATGATTATCAATTGAACAAGATTGCAATAGGAGATATTGCTCTTGTACTTGGAATTAATATATCGATTATAGAGTTTCTTAACCATCTAACTAGGAATCTTACCCAATTTTCTACTCATTTCGGCAAAGTTTCAGATGCATTGCCAATCTTGACTACCGTACCAGAAATTCAAGATAAGGAAAATGCTAAAAAATTAAATTTATTAAGTGGAAGAATAACGTTTAATAATGTTTCTTTTTCTTATGAGGGTCAGAAGTCATTATTTCAAGATTTTTCAGTTACCATTAATCCTTGCGAAAAGGTAGGTCTAGTTGGTTATTCTGGAGGTGGTAAATCTACTTTTATAAACTTAATCATAAGGCTATTTGATGTTAAAAAAGGTAATATACAGATTGATAATCAAGTAGTATCGGAAGTTACACAGAGTTCTTTGAGGCAACAAATATCTGTAATACCTCAAGAACCATTGTTGTTTCATGATACTATTTTAGCAAATATTATATATGGTAAACTTCAATCTACTATCGAAGAAATAATAAGAGCTGCAAAGCTGGCTGGTATTCACGATTTCATTATGACTCTACCCGATCAATATGAAACTGTAGTCGGAGAAAAAGGCATAAAGCTATCTGGAGGGGAAAGACAAAGAATAATCATAGCGAGAGCATTTCTAAAAAACGCTCCGATATTATTTTTCGATGAGCCAACTAGTCAGTTAGATTCTATAACAGAGAAAACAATTCAAATGAGTTTATTTAAGTTGATGGAAAATAAAACCACCATTACTATAGCACACCGTATTTCTACACTTTTACATATGGACCGAATTCTAGTATTTAACAAAGGAAAAATTGTCCAAGATGGTAAACACGCTGAATTAGTTTCTAAGCAAGGTCTTTACAAGGAACTTTGGAATGCTCAAATTGGTTGTTTGAATGGCAAAAAATAAGATGGAAAAAATTATTGATCTGAGAAGTGACACTACAACTCTGCAGAGCTCCAACGTTATACATGCAATAAGTAATGCAACTGTTGGAGATTTTGCTTATGGTGAAGACAAAAGCTGTAATGACTTATCAGAATATTGCAAACAATTATTCAAAGTAGAAGAAGCATTATTTGCAACCAGCGGTATGCTTGCAAATAGATTAGCCATTGCCAGTCAAACAAGTCCTGGTGATGAACTAATAACTCATTATAATTATCACGTTAATTTTTTCGATAGCGCAGGCAATGCAAAAGTAAATAATATCGTATTTAATTGTATTAGAAATAATAGCGGAATCTTAGATGTTGCTGAAGTAGAATATGCTATTAATTCTAAGCCAAGGTACAAAATTTTTGCTCAGGTGAGTCTTGTTTCTATAGAAAATAGTATAAACGGGTTTAATGGTAAAATTTATCCTTTTGAAAAACAAGTCGAGTTATATCACTTTTTAAAAGCTCACAATGTAAATCTTCATTTAGACGGTGCAAGAATATTTAATGCTCATGTCGAAACAAATATTGCTTTAGCAGATTATGCTAAATATGTGGATACAATGAGCTTTTCTTTTACCAAAGGACTTGGAGCTCCTTTTGGTTCAATGCTTATGGGTAAAAGAGAGATAATTGAAAGGGCTAAAAAGCTACAGGTTTGGCTAGGTAGTGGTTATCATCAGATAGGGTATTGTGCTAATGCAGCAAAGTATGTACTACAGAACAATATTTCTAGGCTTAAAGAAGACAATAAACTCGCCAAACTGTTTGCAGACAAGATTAAGGAAATTCCACACATAAAACTGGTACTACCTTATCCAGAAACTAATATAGTAAGCTTTAGTATAAAAGCACTAAATGTAACTAATGAGGTTTTCTTGAGTAAGTGCCAAGCTTATGGTTTATTGCTTTTTCCTTGGCTCGAGTCTCATATAAGAGCAGTTACCCATCTTGGCACAAAGGAAACAGACATCATGAAAGCTGCTGAAATTATAAAGGAGGTTGTGTTAAATTTAATATGAGAGTAAAAATAGATTTCTTTAGCGATTCAAACACTGACCCTTCAGCTAAAATGAGGGAAGCGATGGCTAAAGCAAAAGTTGGAAACGAAGCTGCATGTGAAGATCCAACTGTGAACGAATTAGTGGCAACCGCATGTAAAATATTAGGTAAACCTGCAGGAATCTTTTTGATTTCAGGAACGATGTCCAATGTAATTGCTTATAAAGTACACATTCAAAGACCTGGTGATTACTTGCTGCTTGATGAAACTTCACATCCACTCATAGTACAATCTGGCTTGATCGCAGCCCAGGCACATGCTACTCCTTTGCCCATCAAAGGTACAAGAGGAATATTTACTGGAGAACAAATTGTTGAGTTTATTACTCGTCCTAGTTTAAGAAATATTCCGAGAGTTGGGCTTGTTTCTATCGAACAAACGACAAATTTTGGTGGTGGAGCTGTGTGGCCTTTAGAATATATTCAAGAGATCTCAAGTCTCTGCAAAGAGAATGACGTATTCACTCATTTAGATGGAGCAAGACTGTTCAACGCTTGTGCTCATACTAAAATATCTCCAAAGGAGTATGCAAGTTATTTTGATTCGGTATTCATTGATTTTAGTAAAGGATTAGGTGCTCCAATGGGTGCAATATTGCTTGGAAGTGAAGATTTTATTGAAAAAGCTTGGTACTATAAGTTTCAAATTGGCGGAGGTATGCACCAAGCTGGCATTATTTCAGCTGCATGTTTATATGCTCTACGTAATAATGTAAATTCTTTAGAAGAAGATCATAAAAAAATGCAGCACCTTATAGAAGGCCTAGACTCCATAGATCAAGTTATAATTGATATCGACCTGTATAAAACTAATATAGCGTATTTTTCATTACGTACTAATTGTATATCTACTCAAGAATTAATAAACGTACTAATGACAAATTATGGAATTAGAATGGCTAACATCAAAGGTAAAATCAGAGCTATAACACATAGAGATATAAGCTATGAAGATATTAATACTACTGTATCTGCTATAAGAAAGATACTAAGTAATTTTCTGCACTAATTGTTTGCAAACTTCTTGTCAAACAATATTATACCAATATAATATTATGCTAGCATCTGCATAGAGCTATTTGGGAATAGGTGTGAACTTTGTCTTCTTTCAATATTTACTATTCTTCTGTGGATATATGCTGCTTTATTTATCAAGACAAAGTATACCAATTGCTCTATCACTGTTAATAGATACTGACCATGTAAAATTAAGCTATTTTTTTGCCTGCTTTTCTTTTTTTTATGGAGTATCAAAATTTGTTAATGGAATAATCATGGACTCCAAAAATAATCCATTATTTATGTTTGGGCTATGCAATATTGCAACTGGATTATTAACCATTGGTATAACTTTATCATATAATAATCTAACTTTATTACTGTTAACATTAATATTATTAGCTTGGACACAAGGGTTAGGTTGGCCAGCTATTACCAAGTTTATGGTTACAAACTCTAGCATCTCTTCAATTGCATCATCATGGGGAGTTATGAGCGCATCTCAGCAACTTGGTTCTTGTATTACTTTAATTGTATTACCAAGTATAATTAAAATATATAATGCAAAAAGTGCATTTTTGTACTCTGGTTTCTTATGCTTACTTTTTGGAATTTATATAATATTAAAGGCATATTACAAAGAAAGTGCCAACTTTACTACCTATTATAAGGTGCAGAAATCTCAAATAGGTATCAAGGTAACAAGTTCCATATGGTTTCTATGTTGTGCTACTTTTTGTGCTTATATTATAAAAATGGGAATCTTCTTTTGGTTTCCTATAATTTTAAAGAATAAATTACAAATTTCTCTTGTACAATCCTCACTAATAACAGGCGTATATGATTTAGGTGGAATCCTTGGAACTTTAATAACAGGAAGAATTAGTGATATGTACTTCTTTCAAAATAGAAGCTTGCTGGCATCACTTTATATGTTGGGTATAGCACTCACTTTTATTGCAATGAACTTTGGTCAAAACATAATTCTTATGAACCTTTGTGCAATCTTATCAGGATTCTTTATATTTGGAGTGCAAGTACTGACAGGTGTTATAGCTGTAGAAATTGCTCCACAAAATAATGTATGTGCAATTGTAAGCTTAACAGGATTATTTGGGTATATTGCAAGTTCAATATTTTCATGCGTGCTCTTAGGAGTACTTGTTAAGCACTGTGGTAACAGTATTATGTTTTCATTTTTTTCCATTTGCTCTGTTGTTGCACTCGTTTGCTTTTCCATACTATCAAGCAAAGATCTAAAAAAACTAAGTAAAGCGGTGTAAAAAAAATTTCTCAACAGTTAAACTTTGTAGATAGATTTTTTACCCAAGGAATAAACATGGTAACCATATCTTAGTAATAGCTCGCTATCTAATAAATTACGGAAATCAAAAACATTAGATGCAGCCATAATACTCTTTAAACTTGCAAAATCTTGATTTTTAAATTCTTTCCACTCCGTTAACAATAACAAGGCTTCCGCGTCCCTTGCAGCCCCTATAGCATTATCCGCGTACTCTATATCCTTTAGAACTTGCCTAGCATTATCCATCCCCATTGGGTCATATGCAGTAATTTTAGCCTTGTTATTCACTAACAATTGTGCAATATCTATAGCTGGGCTATTTCTTACATCATCAGTACCAGACTTAAAAGTTAGCCCCCATATCGCTATTTTTTTATTTTGGACTCCATTTAATAAATATTCTACCTTTTTAGCAATGTTTGTTATATGATTATAGTTAGATTCCTTAACTGAATTTAAAATTTGTAGCTTGACATTGTGATCTTCAGCAAGCCTTATTAAGGCCGATAAATCTTTAGGAAAACATGATCCTCCAAATCCTGGACCAGATTTGAGAAATTCCTTACCTATTCTATGATCCATTCCCATACTGTTAGCTAAAAGGTCAATGTCTGCTCCTAATAGCTCACATAAACCTGCCATCTCATTGATAAAAGCAACCTTTGTTGCTAGAAAAGCATTAGAAGCATATTTAATCATTTCAGCAGTAACTGTATCAGTGACTATTAACGGAATATTCTTATCTATAAATGATCTATATATAACTTCTAGTTTTGCCCTAGCTAGCTTAGTTTTTACTCCTATTATTATCCTATCTGGGTATAAAAAATCTGATACTGCAGAGCCTTGCTTGAGAAACTCTGGATTAACTCCTAAATCAAAGTTATAGCCCTTATTAGATAAATAATTATGTATATTTTCTGCAGTACCAGGAGGAACAGTTGACTTTATCACTATTAAGCAATCTTGATTAACTCTCTCAGAAACTTCACTTACTGCATTATATACATTCTTTAAATTTGCATTTCCTAGGGAGTCTGATGGAGTATCTACAGTTACAAATACTACTTCTGTATTGGGATTTATTTGAGAATACGAATCAAAAAATCTTATCCTTTGTGACTTTATATTATTCTCTAAATAATCTGCTAATCCAGGTTCATATAGAGGAATTTTACCTGATTTCAAAAGTTCAATCTTCTCAGTATTTATGTCAATGCAATCAACTTTATGGCCCTGCTCCGATAACATTGTACCAGATACTAAGCCTACATACCCTACTCCTATAATAGTTATGTGCATTTTATTATCACCTTAAAAATATGGCTTAGCATCTAAAATAAATACCATTAACAATTATAAACTTTTGTTGTTACATTATTTTTCTTAATTGCCTTACCTTCCGAATAAGCTATAAATAAGGTTGATGGTATTAATATCAAAGTACCATATAAAGCACTTTTATCAGGTAATTCATTAAATATAACGTATGTTACTATTGCAGAAATTATTAGCTCTATGTATCTATACGGTGCAAGTGCAGTAGCATCAGTAAGAGCAAAAGCTTTTAACATGAAGAACAGAATTAGGTTTGAACTTATTCCTAAAATCAGCAGTAATACTAACTCCAACAAGGAAGGCATATACCAATAAAATAACAAAGGTGGAGTAGAAAAAATAGTTGTCGTTAGAGCTGAATAAAATAACATACTTATTACTGACTCTTTTATTACAAGTTTCTTATTAAGTATATCCAATATAGCAAAGATCAATGCAGATACAATAAAAATAAGAATTTTAGGATTAAAATCTTCACTATGAGCTTTGGTAGTAATAGCAATACCAACAAAGCCAATAACAGTTACTATCCATCTTTGCCAAATTATATTTTCGTTTAGCAAAGGGATTGCAAGGAGTATAACAAATAATGGTATAGAAAAACTTATAATCGTTGCAGTTACTATGGGGAAAACAGTCAACCCGTAAGTCCATAAGGTCATTCCACAAAACAACAACCCACCCCTGGTTATTTGAGTAGATATTTGACTTGTTTTAAAAGTTTCTATTCCATAGTAAAACATAAAAGGTACAAGGGTAATAGTGGTAAACAGAAAGCGGAAAAAAATTATTTCAAAACTCTGAAGATGTAAACTTAGATATTTTGATATAGTATCATTAGCTACACTACTAAGTAAGCTAAGTATAAACCAGATAACCCCAAACAAATAAGCTCTCAATCTGTAATCCATAAAGCTTCTGATTTAATAGATACGATGTACTCATATAATTTTACTACAAAACTAATAATATAAAAGTTTTCTGATGTACGTCCCCAGAATGTGATCGTAAGGGTTCATTATAAATAATTCGGGAAATTTCGTCTCTTTAGACATATTAAGAGCTATGTAACGAACGTTTATATTTGTGAGTAATAGTAAGGCTCAAGGTAAGGAAAATGCTAGTGAGGTAAAGTAGAATAACGTTAATTTGATAATTTAAGCTCATTCCCTCTTGCTACATCTCTCTTTAATATCTCCTCTTTTGCAGCAGGTCTATAATTACTGCTTAAATTTAGGTGCACACTAATTTTTCGATTTACATATTATTCTAATGCTTGTATAATACCTTCATTGAATATTTGATTTTGAGGTAATTAGATGCCAAAAAGTAAAACTAAACGTGGAACGGAAGATTTGAAGGGTAATGCAGGCCCAAGCAAAAGATCTCGTCTCAGTTCTGATCCTAAAAAAAATAAAGAGATTATCTCTAGCAAAGTAATAAGTAAGCTGAAGGATGTTGTTAAAGGTGATAGAACTTCAGCTATTGAGGAATGGGTCAAGGCTCACCCTGTCACAGTAGAGGGTCTAATCGTTGAGCAATCGGACCTCTTATGTAATGCGTTTCGTGATGAATCTTGTTGGTCAGGTGCGACACTAGATGTTGCTAAATTGGTAGGAGAATTAGCTAAATCAGGTGTGTTGAATCCATTTGCTATATATAAAATAGCATGTATTGAGTGTGTAGAGAGTGAAATTAAGCAATTATTTGACAAGGCGTTAGAGTCTTTTAGATCTGACTTATCTCATAAAGGTGCATGTGAGGAAGATAGGAATTTAGCTTGCAGTGATAAGCTTGCAAGAGTTGAATTGTTAAGTTCCATGGGAAGACGTGATCCTGTTTTCAATTTCTGGATTGATCAAGAATCAGGTAACCTTAGAGAAAATATAGAAGCAGAAGATGGATTTAATAAGGCTGTAGATTTCAAGTGGAGTAAGGGAGTGGAACACTTCTATAATCGTCTGTGTTCTGAAGAAAAATTAGTGAAAGAAGAGAGAGAAAAATTGCTAGTTTCTGCTATTGCAAAATTATCTCCATTGCAATCTAGCTATAAACTTGCTTCTACCTTAAATTCCCTTCTAGGTAAAGTCATAAGCGCAAAAGTAGATCATAAGTCACTACTTGGGCTACCGAATAAGAGAGATAGGGGTGTGATCTATCGTCCTCTTAGTTACTTAGTAGAGCACGGTTTTCTTTGCACAACTAAGTATGTTATCCAGTACTTGAGCGAGGGATGTTCAAGATCTGAAGTAGAGAAAATGCTTTCACCTAGAGGATATGCACATCTTCTCTCATCGCTTTCATTTGTTGTAGTTTCTAAAGATTATGACTTGGATAACAGGAATGAAGCAAGGTCAGCTATTAGCAGTCTTTGGGAATCTAGTGTATTTAACCAAAATAAAATAAATGTTGTTGATCCTTTTAAAGATAGGATTGCTTTTGTTGCAATGGAAAATGCAATTTCAAATTTGATTGTAGATCAGGAGAACAGTAAGGATACTCAAAGTGATGGCGATGGTGAAAAAGTTGATTTGGTCTTGAGTATTTTAAAGTTTGCTAAAGATTGTTGTTCAGACAAAAGCTTTAAATCATTAAAAGCGAGGATAGCAAATAGTTTAGATAAAACAAGGAATTCTAAGATGATAGATGCAACTAGCTCCTGCAATTTAATAGAAGAGTTGTGTAAGTCAGCGAGAAATTTGAATTTATTCTCTGCTAGCACTGAAGGTCCTCAATCTACGTTAGTGGGTACTAATGTTAGTATTTCGCCTGCTGCAGTTGTTAACAAATAGGAGTATTTATGCATGGTAATAATGAAGATCGTGAATTAGTTAGGGCTTTATTAAGTGGAGGTTGTGATGAGTTTAGTAGACAATTTGTAGGTTTTTTAAACAACTGTCCATCTTTTTTGCATTCGGCTAATAAGCCTGGCTTTTTTCCTACATTCTTTTTTGGTATGTTTTCTACTGCACATGATGCAGGTATATTAGTTGAAGGTGAAAGAGTCTATTTTCGTTTTGACAATTATGGAAATCTAAAAGTTGCTGTTCTCACTAATAAAGAAAATAGAAGAATAGTCAGGTGTTATACTGTTGCTGATAATGAGAACAGCCCTGGGTCAAGGTTTAGTGCAGAAGAGAAGCAGCAGGTAGAAGAGAATCTTCCACAAGAATTACAGGAAGATGAGGATCTGGATTGGGAAGAGTATAAAATATTTCGGTTTGGAGAAGAATGTAGGTTTATTCATGAAATAGATAGATTTCCTCAACGTGATGAACCTGGAGCTCCAATTTTTCATGAAATTAACCCAATCAGAGAACAAGGTGAATTGTTAGACCTGATGAGTGAGTTGGCAAATGACGATACAGGAGAAGTGCGTACTAATGTTAAAAGAATTTTGGAATATGTTATTGATATCCATGATGAACATGAAGATAGCTTAGTGTTTCGTGCAGAGTCTGACTACCACGGTTTTCTGTGTGGGTTTTTAGTAAATTTTAGATACCGAGCTTTGGCTGATTTCTACCCAGAGCTACTTATAGGAAAAGGTTATGCAGATGTTGTTTTGCTTGTTCGTGGTGTTGATCAGATAAATGATTCGGTTCCAATTATAATTGAGTTGAAGGTTGGTGATGAGGAAGGATTAGAGCAAGCTAAAGATTATGCTAAAAGTTGTTCTGTTTCGTCTTTGCCTATTCATACCTCATCACCAAGTGCTGTTTGTGTAGCGTTAAATTTTCAATTACGTGGAGGTGCTGGTCTCCGAACTTCTGTGCAGGCCTTTTCAGAAGGTGGTCTTTCCTTAATACCGGGTTTACTACATCCTCATGGAAATGGAGTTAGGGGAAATGTAAAACGTTTTTTACAACCCATAGCATCAGAGTTCACTCAATCGCCTCATTGTAACACTTTTTCCTGTACTTCATCGTTTGTTTTGGAAATGTTTTATCTACAAGGAGGGACTTAGAAACAAATGATGGGCGGGAGGTAAGGGTTACCAAGTATCTATTTAACCACTCTCAGGGAGAGAAAATGAAACGTACAGGTGGTAGAGGAGATGCAGCAGATATTGTAAGCCATGCGTTAACTTTAGCTCTATTTTTATCAAATATTGGTTTTGTTGTGCTTCACATTTTTCGTCGTTTAAAGTGGCAGACTTTACCAGACAAGGCATTGAACCTGTCGTTACTGCCTCAAGCCACAGATGATGCTAAGGTGCGTCAAGTACTTTGTGAAGTAGATGTCCAGGGTCATCTGGAAGTGGCTTCTGCAAAGAAATTCGAATCACTACGTGCTTACTCACGTTCTCATAGTGAAGGTTATTTCGAGGGAAGGTTTTCAGAACAAATGGGTAATGTTAGGAATTTACATCAACTTGCAGATCAGTTGATGAGTGCTGAGCCTAATTTTGGTAATGATGGTAATGTTAATGGTGAGTACAGGGCTAGGTATGAAGTTTTATTTAATGAGATTTCTCGTCTGTTGTCTCCGTTATTAAATGGAAACCGTCTACTCGTGAACAATGAAGCTAAATTTCAGGCTTTGTTGCGTGGAATATTTCAAAATTGCGATAATCCTGCCAAGGTAATTATTGAGTTCCAGCTACAGAGAGGAAGGAAAATAGACCTAGTATTATCAAAATCTGCGGAAAATGATGATACTCATCCAATTGGAATAGAGTTGAAGTATGCTAACACCGCAGAACAAGTTGAACGAAAAAGGGTGGAGGCAAATCGACAGTTAAGTGAATACGAATTTTGTGGAGGATGCAAGCGTATTACTGGGGGAGATGCGATGGTTTTGTTATACGCTATATTAAATGCTGTAGGACAAGAGCAGGATCTGATATTGATTGGTGGGCTTCGTAGAGCATCTGGGTTTTCTAGATGACTTGTAACTAATAAAAGTACCAAAGATAAGGTTGTTTATGGGTAAAATTATGCATTAAGCTAGAGTACGTTTGAGTAAGGTTGGAGAAAAAGCAAGGTCTTTGAACAAGAAAATTTGATTTATGTTTTCTTAAGTTAAAGTTAACCTGATGAAGTTTGTATAATTTATTGTTGTAGTTTTTTTGTTCTATTTTTACTGTAAGTTCAATCTGCTCTATCTTTGGTCTTTTTTTCTTAGTTTTGCGGCAAGTCTAATATTTTTACTACTTAATGGAATAACTTGCAGAAAGTGGAGATATAATGCTAAGGCAGAGGAGCTCAGACAGTTATCTTAAACAATAAAGAAATACTAAAGGCAAAAGATACGCTTGCGTAGTTCGAAAGCTTTCTATAGGATAAGCCTCACCTGATTTACAAATAGACTCGTTATGTTAGATGTTTGCTATTTATTCTTAAGCTCATTTTAACAGCATTTTGCTTTTTTTAGTATGTAGGGGTTTTCTAGGAATTACCCTACTGAATTCTATGATATTATTTTTTGTAACATTGTTATACATATCATGACAATAAGAGTATTTATCCTTTAGAATTAATTAAGAGAAAATTTTTTCTTGACTTGTTGTATAATTTGATAAAAGTGATCAAAATCTAAGCTTGCACTACCAATTAAAACTCCTAATAGATTTGGAATACTGAGCAAGTTTCCTATATTTTCTGAGCTGACTGAGCCACCATATATAATGTGTTTTTTACCAGTACACAATTTTATTATCTCTATCACCTCAGCAATTGCGTCATTATTTGGCACATTTCCTGTTCCTATTGCCCATATCGGTTCGTATGCTATGGTATATTCACCTTGTGTTGGCAAACGGTTTTTGCATTGATATTCTATTACTTCTTTTGTTTTTTTATTTTTATAATCTTCTGAGTTTTCACCTACACAGATGATTGGGTGTAATCCTGATTCTATTGCTGTTTTCGATTTAAGTTTTATTTCACTATCTTTTTCATGAGCCCTTTCAGAATGTCCAAGTATTACGTAACTACATCCTAGTTCCTTCAACATTCCTGCACTAATTTCACCTGTGTAAGAACCGAACTCTTTATGATGGCAATTCTGTCCTCCTATTTTAATATTGTTGTTCAACTCTATATTGCTTGGAAATGATGTAAAAGGAGGGCAAATTACTAATTTAGAGGTAATCCCGTTACTCTTGTTATTGAGTTTGTTCATAAAGTCAACAAATGAAGAACGTGTTCCATTCATTTTCCAATTTGCTACTATTAAAAAAGACATCAATTTTTCTTATATGAATGAGAGTGCCGGCTGTCGGACTTGAACTGACAACCTACTGATTACAAGTCAGTTGCTCTACCAATTGAGCTAAGCCGGCATTAAATACACTGACAATATACAATTATTGATGAATTTTCGTCAACTAATTTTTAAAATACTGCATACTAAGATCATATGAAAAAATTTTCACTGAAGCCAAAAAAGAGTCTAGGGCAAAATTTTATTTTATCGAATGAGATAACAAAAAGAATAGTTGCCTTAGCTGGTAGCCTGAAAGATTTTAATGTTATTGAAATTGGTCCTGGGTATGGTGCGTTAACAAGAGAAATATTGGCGTATAATCCAAAGTTTCTACTTTCTATAGAAAAAGATAGTAGTTTAGTGAAACATCACGAACAATTGATAAATGAGAATCAGGGAAAATATAGAATTATAGAAGCAGATGCACTTAATGTTGTAGAAAAAGAGCTGGTAGGATGTCCAGTCAAAGTCATTGCTAACTTGCCTTACAATATCTCAGTAGCGTTATTTTTAAAGTGGTTAAATAATATAAAATTTTTTACGAATTTGACGTTAATGTTCCAAAAGGAGGTAGCAGAGCGTATTACAGCAGAACCTAATTCTAAAGATTATGGTTCCCTATCAGTGCTAAGCCAGTTACTATGCGACATAAAAAAGGAATTTGATATTGAACCTAAGGAATTTTTTCCAAGACCAAAAGTATATTCTTCAGTAATTACAGTAAAACCTTTACCCACTCCAAGATTTGCAGTAAATCTAGAAACCTTAACAAAGCTAACACGTGCTGTGTTCGCTCAAAGAAGAAAGATGCTGAGAAATAGCTTGCAAAGTATAACTAGTGATGTCTCAACTATTCTTGAGAATGCTAAACTGAGTGGAGAAGAACGTCCAGAAAGCTTAACTATTGAGCAGTTCTGTTTGCTAGCAAATAATGTAATTTTGCGATAAATATATTAGGAGCTACATCCCTCTTTTATCCTATTTTGATCTAAAAATAGCTGGAGCCAGGCTAATTTTGCAAAAGCTCTATTGCAATTTCATTAATTGGCGTATAAGCTTTAAATAAAGCATATGAAAAAAATGGAAGCTTGTTATTCGTTTGACGATGTACTTCTCTTACCGGCCTATTCTGATGTATTGCCTCGTGATGCAGACACAAGAACTTATCTAACAAATAATATAGAACTAAATATCCCTCTCATATCCTCTGCAATGGACACTGTCACTGAATCAGGCTTTGCAATAGCTATTGCCCAACATGGTGGAATAGGTTGCATACATAAGAATTTATCAATAGATGAACAAGTGTTAGAAGTAAGAAGGGTGAAAAAATATGAAAGCTGGATCGTGTACAACCCAATTACAATTTCCCCAGATAAAACGGTTGCAGAAGCAGTTTCATTAATGAGAGAGTATAATTATTCCGGCATTCCTGTAGTTGATCAACGCAAGTTAGTGGGAATTTTAACTAATCGAGATGTGAGGTTTATTGAAGACCAGAACATGAATATAAAAGTTTCCGAGGTAATGACAAAAGATAAGTTAGTAACAGTTCGAGAGCAGGCAGTAAACAGCGCCTCAGCAATGAAATTGTTGCATGCAAATAGAATAGAGAAGCTTTTGGTTGTTGATGAAAATTCTTGTTGCATAGGTCTAATCACAGTTAAAGACATCGAAAAATACAATAGATATCCAAATTCATGTAAAGACAGTAAAGGTCGACTCAGAGTTGCCGCTGCAATTGGTACTGGTAAAAAAGACGGTATAGAAAGATGTGAAGCTTTGGTCAAAGAAGAAGTTGATGTGGTTATTGTAGATACCGCTCACGGTCATTCCGAGAACGTTATCAGCACCATTAAGGAAATAAAAAAGATGTATCCGAATACGCAACTAATCGGCGGAAATATTACAACAAAGGAGGCTGCTGAAGCGTTAATTGATGCTGGTGTTGATGCAGTGAAAGTTGGAATAGGGCCAGGATCAATTTGTACTACCAGAATAGTTACAGGCGTTGGTATGCCACAATTCTCTGCGATCAAGAATATTGCAGAGGTTTGTAAAACAAAAAACGTCAGACTAATTGCTGATGGTGGAATAAAATATTCGGGAGATGTTGCAAAAGCTATTGCAGCTGGTGCTGATACTGTGATGATAGGTTCAATCTTTGCTGGTACTGAGGAAAGCCCAGGTGAGATTATCATGTATAAGGGTAGAGCATATAAGGAATATCGAGGAATGGGATCTATTAGTGCAATGAAACGAGGATCAGCTAGCCGTTATTTTCAAGATTCAAAACTTGATTTAGTCCCACAAGGAGTAGAAGCAAGAGTTCCTTTTAAAGGTCCAGCTTCAGGAGTGATCTGTCAGTTAATTGGTGGGTTGCAAGCTGCAATGGGTTACACTGGCAACCGTAATATAGAAGAGATGAAAAAAAACTGCAAATTTGTCACTATTACTTCATCAGGGTTAAGAGAAAGTCATGCTCATGATATAATCATTACACAGGAAGCTCCAAATTACGCTTACCAAGCATCTAATTTATCATCTGATTCAGAGTAAATACAACCCCCTTTTGAGGGTGTCATTTCAACACTGGTACACAATTGTATAAACATATTAATATTAAGAGTCAAAAAGATGTCATCTAAGTGGCTGACACTGGAAAATCGATTATAAATAAACTGACTACATAAAATTTTTGATCAAAATCAGTACTATAAGCTGGAATAGCAACTTAAGGTAGATTGCCAGCTTAATATATTTTGATAAATCCAAATTATTTTAGCTATAAGAGAGCTTTGCTTTTTTGCTCCATCATAATAGGCTTACTTTTAGTGATTCATGGAGTTAAAAAAGTCAGCATTGCTCTTTGTTAAAAGTAGTTTATCACGTAAAAACTCCATTGCTTCAACAGATCCCATAGGATTAAGTATCCTACGCAATACCCATATTTTATTTAGTATGGCCTTATCAACTAATAGCTCTTCCTTCCTTGTTCCGGATTTTGTAATATCAATAGCAGGGAATATACGTTTATCAGCAAGTTTTCTATCTAGTATAATTTCAGCATTACCTGTGCCTTTAAACTCTTCAAAAATAACATCATCCATTTTTGAACCAGTTTCTATAAGGGCTGTAGCGATGATTGTCAAAGAACCACCATTTTCAATATTACGAGCTGCTCCAAAAAAGCGTTTTGGTCTTTGCAGCGCATTTGAATCTACACCACCGGTTAGAACCTTTCCAGACGAAGGAATGACTGCATTATAAGCACGTGCAAGGCGAGTTATAGAATCAAGCAAAATCACTACATCTTTTTTGTGTTCAACCATTCTTTTAGCTTTTTCTATTACTATTTCAGCAAGTTGGACATGACGGTAGGCAGGTTCATCAAATGTAGAGCTTACCACTTCACCCTTTACAGAGCGTATCATATCTGTCACCTCTTCGGGTCTTTCATCTATAAGTAATACTATTAGTTCTATTTCAGGATGATTTGTAGCTATAGAGTGAGCCATTTGCTGAAGCAATATCGTTTTTCCTGTACGAGGTGGAGCAACTATCAATGCTCTTTGTCCTTTTCCAAGAGGTGTAACTATATCTACAGCACGCATGTTTATATCTTTTTTATTATCTCCGCTACTGTTGTTTTCAAGGATGAGGCTTTTTTCAGGATAAAGCGGAAGCAAATTATCAAAATGGACGTACTTTCTTAATTCACTGATTTCAGTAGAGTTTATACTTTGAACCTTAGTTAAAGTAAAATATCTTTCTTTATCACCAGGTGGCCTTATTTCTCCACATGCCATATCTCCTGTACGTAAATTAAACTTCTTTATTTGGCCATTGGAAATATAAACATCATCGGTACTTGGAGCATAATTTGCACTTGATGAACGTAAGAAACCAAAACCATCAGGCAATATTTCCACTACTCCACTTCCTGTGGTTATGCCTCCTTCTTCACTCATTTTCTTCATTAAACTGAATATCATTTCCTGTTTTAGCATCCTGCCATTGCCTTTACCACTAGTTGAAATTTTTCTTTCTTCAGCTAGTTCTAACAATTCTTCTGCTGTTTTCTCTTTCAATTCGCTCAGGTCCAATGTTTTCTTGTTTTTTTCAGCACCTTCACTGGTCATTTGTTTTACTGCGTCAGCATTATGAATTTGTTCGCTTTTTTCAGGTTGACCTACAACCTCTCCTTTTGCTAAGACATCTTCATTAATTGTTGTCATAATCCTCCAAAAATTTTAATTGATGCTTACTAACCTAAAATGTGAATATAAAACAATAAATTAGGCTGAGCTAGTTTTTAGTGCGTATTTAGACTTAATTATTATTAAACTAGATACTTTACTTACATTATACTGATAAAAACTAACAAGTCAATCTAATATTAACAAAGTACAAGAATTTGAGAATCATCAATAGCTATTATTTATATTTTTTAATCTTTGTTTCTTCTCTTCTTCTACTTGCGCTTTTTCTACTTCCGCTTCTAAATTTTCCTGGCTACATAAACCAAGTAGTACAGGATCTTGAGGTTTGATATTGAGTATGTTATGATGAGATCTATCTCTTACCTGCTCAACTGTGTAATTTGTTGTACTAACTAGCTTAGCTATCACATTATTGTTCAAGATAGGAAATTTTTTTACCAAATAATAAATCGCATTAGGTTTATCTCTACGCCTTGCTGTGGAAGCAAAGGCAAGAAAGTTAATCGTCTTTGCCCTTTTTTTTATATTTTTTATAATCAAATTTGGTACACGATTTGGATTTTTTTTGCAATTATCGATTTCTTTTTCAGTAATTATTTCAGAAATAATAGGGTCATATTTTTCAACTTCTATTTCCTCATCAGCTATGTCTTGTACTTTTTCAAGGGATAACTTGCAACATTGTGCTATTTGATCAAAAGTTAAGCTAGTGTTATCAACCAACCAAGCAGCTACTTGCATGAGAAATTGTTCATTTCTATCTTTATTGTCTTTAGAAGATTCCATTGATATCGAAAAAACATCCCCCATTTTAATATTCCTTTACTGTTATAGAAATAAAATATAAACCATTAAAACTAAAAAAGCATTAACTTTGTCATCCAATGGCTTTTTGGTTTATATTTCTTATCTCTTAGAACCTGTTCATAATCTTTTGAGGAGGAAAGAAGTAAAAGCAAATTTGTAGGCTAGTATTAAGTTTACGCTCGCAATTTTTCCAAAATCGCCTACATTTTTCCAACCAGGCAAAAGATCTCTCAACAACCCATCTTTTTGGCAATACAGCAAAGGTGTGTAATTCGCTTCACCTCAACAATTGCACCAATAGTTACTTTCATCTGTGTTGCAAAATTTTCTCCAGTGTAGCCTGCATCAACCAGTATGTTTTTAACTTCAGAGAGACTTTACTTAGCATTTTTAACCATTGTCAAAGCACTGCTACGATCAGTTATTTCTGCCGTTGTTATATGAATTGCGTGTGTCAAACCTTGTGTATCAACTGCGATATGACGCTTTATTACTGAAATTTTCTTGCCAGCATCATAACCTTTTTCTTTAGCAGTATCGGTATTTTTTACACTTTGGGCATCAATGATGCAGAAGCTTGTTTTGGTATTCCGACCACTGTTCTCTCCAACCAATTTTTTTAAGACAATTTCTAGAACACTTTCTCTATCTTCATTCGTTTTTTTACTCCATTTCTTAAAGTAATCGTAACAATTTCGCCATCTTGGAAACTCTTTTGGAAGCATTCGCCATTGATAGCCACTTTTTAGTACATAAAGCACACCACAAAATAACTCATATAAACCTAATCTTCTTGGCTTTGTTTTCTTGCGCACGCTTTCTAAAATTAGTCTAATCTTTTCGAATTTTTCACAACTTATGTCACTTGGATATGTATTCCTCATACTTTACCTCATGTCAACTATACCTCATCTTACCATATTCAGAGATCACTTACAGGCTCTTAGGTTAATATAAGCTTCCATTCAATTTAATACACTACAATATTACATATATTAGCTAATTTGTTAATAGATTTACAAATATTAAATTATTGCTATTCTAAATTTAAGTGTTAGTTAACTGAGTTTACAATGAGTATTAGAAATTTTTTTACCAAGGCAATCGTTCTCCTTTTAGTTTGCTTATTAATCTTTATGGGGATTGGCAATCTTCTATCAAATGATGATGAAAGGAAAGAATTAGCTAAAGTAGGAAAGGAAGTTATAACATCAGATGAATATAAATTACTATATCAAAATTATGAAAAGCAAATTTCTGGATCTGATGTAAGTAAAGAACAAGTAAAAAAGCTGAAATATGATTTACTTAACGCACTTATAGAGCAAAAACTATTGTTTAACCTAATTAGCGAACTTGGATTAAAAGCTGGAGAAGAATCTATCAAAAGCCATATTAAAAATACCAAGTACTTTCAGGATGATAAAGGAGAATTTGACCATAATAAGTTTCATCAAACTCTAAATAGCCTGCATATAACAGAAAAGGAGTATATAGAAAAGCTAGAGAAAATCCTGCCTGCAATGATGTTCATGACTTCATTATTTAAAGATAATTATCCGGTAACTTTTGGTGAGAGTGTTGATGAGCAGATATACAAAAATCGCTACCAAACTAGAGTGATTGATATTGTTAAAATAACTGGGGATGCAATTATAAACGTTCCTGAACCAGATGATCAAGCCTTACTTGATTTGTATGAAAGAAATAAGTTTAATTTTTATTATCCTGAATATCGAACTGCACAATATATTTCTCTGGATCAAAAGTATTTTGAGGATCAAATCAGAATCTCAGATGAAGAGGTTGATAGTGTAATAGAACATCAGGAACTTAAAGATCAAAGAGACATATTTAATGTGATATTTTCTACCAAAGAAAAAGCTGAAATAGCAAGAAGAGCGCTTGAAGAAAGTAAAGCAAGCCTTGAACACATAATAGAAGAGTTCAGTAAAGTAAAACTTGAAGAAACCAGAGTAAATAATATAACTAAGGATTTCTTACCTGAAAATATGAGAGAAAAGGTATTTGCTCTCAAAACAGGTGAAGTAAGTGAAGTTTTAACAAGCAATTTTGGATGGCACGTAATAAAGGTAGAAAGCATACATAAAATCTCTGATGAAGACTTGGTTGATTTAAAAAAAGACATAAGGTCAGTTTTAACCAATCAAAAGTCTTTTGAAAAAGTCAATGATTTCATAAATCAAGTGAATTATAAGATATACAATGGTGCAACGATTGAAGAAATCTCCAATAATTACAATTTACCTATACAAACCATTGGTCCAGTAGATGCTAGTGGAAAAGACCAAAGTGGTAATGAAGTAGGAAATTTCAGTGATTTCATTTCTTTCATTTTTTCACGCGAGAAAGATCAGAAGAGTTATTTTAAGGGTGTTGGAGATACTGTTGTTGGTGTAAAAATCAGTGATATCGTTCCTCCTAAATTACAAAATTTTGAAGAAAGTAGGGAATCAGCCATAAAGCTTTGGCGTAGTGAATTTATAAAAGAAAGAATGTTTAAAATGGGACAAGAAGTAGCAGTTCAACTAAGAGAAAAGATAGATTTGGAAGAAATGCAAGGTATAAAATTGGTTAAAGGCCAGCAAATACAACGCAATGAACAAAACTACCCTTTTTCTTTCATAGAAGAGATTTTCAATATGAAAACAACTAATTCGGTAACAGATCCTATTCAATACAATAATGAAATTATAATAGGCGTTCTAAAAGAAATGCATTCATCAAATGGTAAATTAAACATGCTTGACACCGGAAAACGTGTGATGATATCGCTAAAGGAACAGTTAATTAGCTATCTAAAATCAAAGTATAGAGTAGAAGTTAATCATGCTATGATTGATGATATATAAAAAAGTTTATTATCCTAGATCTTCCTTTTATGAGTGATTGTAGGGGGCTATATTGTATTTTTAGGTAAAAGAGGTACAATTAGTTTGACTTGAGCTGTTTATTGTATTTAAATTGTAATTAATATATGAATAAAGGTTGACATGGCAGTTAAAATAAGGTTAGCAAGATTTGGGGCAAAGAAACGTCCTTTTTATAGGATAGTTATAGCCGACTCACGAGCACCAAGAGATGGGCGCTTTATCGAGAGAATAGGACAATATGATCCAATGTTGCCAAAAGACAATAAAAATCGTGTTGTAGTGAAAGCTGATAGGTTAAAACATTGGCTAAGTGTGGGGGCGCAGGCAACTGAAAGGGTACTGTGGTTCATTAAAAAAGGCGTAGTAACTTTAGAAGCAGAGCCAAAAAAGATAGAAAAGGAGAAAGTTAAAAAGGCACGAGAAGCATAAGTCCTCTTAAATGCTAAACACTGATTTAACAAAAAGTAGTAAATTAGATGATATTGTATCTTCTGATTTATTGGCTATGAATGACTTTATCTTCAAAAATGTCAATGATGAAGGTACTAAGCTTGCTACCGATATTACATCTCATCTTATTAATTCAGGAGGAAAAAAGATAAGGCCTAAGCTCATTTTTATTATGTGTAAAATGCTGAATTACTCTGGAGAGAGTAGGGTCAACATTGCTGCATCGGTAGAATTTATACACAACGCTACTTTACTTCATGATGATGTGCTTGATGAAAGTAAGGTACGCCATGGAGTTGCAACAGCAAATAAAATTTGGGGGAATAAATCAAGCATTTTAGTTGGTGATCTATTATTGACCTTAGCATTTAGATGGCTTATAGAATGTGGGAATTTAAATGTTCTCTCTATTTTATCTAAGGCATCTAATTTGCTTGTCAAGGGTGAGATAAAGCAGATGACAACGCGTTTTGACCCTAACACAATTAGGAAAAATTATTTTAATATCATTGGAGAAAAGACAGCATCTTTATTTTCTGCATGCTGCGAGGCTGCATCAGTAGTATCTGGAGCCACAAGTGACGAAACAGAGAGGCTAAGGAATTTCGGGTTTAATTTTGGTATGGCATTCCAAATAATTGATGACGTGCTAGATTATACTGCTAATCAAGGCACTTTAGGAAAGCAACTTGGAAAAGATTTCTTTGAAGGTAAAGTTACTTTACCTTCTATTATAGCATATGAAAAAGGCAGCCCATCAGAACAAAAATTCTGGGAGAAATCTTTTTCTTCAGCTAGACACAATTTTGACCAAGCATTACAATATATTAATCATCATAATGCCATTCATGTTTCTATGGAAGGAGCTAAACACTATATTAATATGGCGCAAAGTAATATTGATACTTTTTCTGATTCTCTTTATAAAGCTGCTTTGATTGACTTTTTAAATGCAAGCATAGAAAGACAAGGATAGCTAACGCTTGATATTTTTAGATTGATTGTTATATATTTATTAAGTTTGTAAGGGTGAATGATATGTCAGATAGTAATAAAGAGAAAAAAAAGAAATTTGCAGATATGGTCAGTAAACGAAAAGGGGATGATCAAGAAGATCAGCAAACAGGTGATTTAAGTGAAGAGCTTAATATATTAAAAGAACGTGCAGTTCAGCTTGAAGATCATTTACGTCGCGCTGTTGCGGATAATGAAAACGTTAAACGTATAATGCAAAAGCAAATTAGCGATGCAAGTGATTATGCAGTCACAAAATTTGCACGTGATATGATCGACTCTTGTGACAATTTAAAAAAAGCAATGGAAAACTTGAAAGATGGTGATCCTATTCATGAAGGAATAAAAGTGGCGCACCAAAAGATTGTGAGTGATCTAAAAAAACATGGAATAGAAGAAATAGATCCAATAGGTAACTCTTTTGACAGCAATTTACATCAAGCTGTTGTAGAAAGAGAAGATAATGAAAAAGAGCCTGGCACTATTGTAGAAGTACTACAAACTGGTTATACCATTAAAAATAGGTTGCTTCGTCCTGCAATGGTTATTCTTTCTAAAAAATCTGCTGATTGCGAAAGTAACTAATAAAACACTCAAGGGTATGACAGAAGTTGTCTTCTCAGGTATTCAGCCAAGTGGAGTATTACACTTGGGCAATTATCTTGGTGCAATTAAGCAGTGGATAGGCTTGCAGGATAAATATAAATCTCTTTTTTGTGTTGTTGATCTGCATGCAATCACAGCAAATAAGCTTCCCGCAAATGAATTAAAAAATAATATTTTTAAAGCAGCAGCAACTTATATTGCATGTGGAATAGATCCGGAAAAGTCGATTATTTTCAATCAATCCGCAGTTAGTGGTCATGCAGAATTGGGCTGGCTGCTAGGGTGCTATACACCAATTGGTTGGCTTAATCGTATGACTCAATTTAAAGATAAGGCTGGAAGCGATAAACAAAAAGCTTCTCTTGGGTTATACAGCTACCCAGTACTTATGGCTGCGGATATATTGCTGTATCAAACTAAATACGTTCCTGTTGGCGATGATCAAAAACAGCATTTAGAACTTGCACGTGATATTTCATCAGCTTTTAACAATCATTATAAATGTAGTCATTTCATCATACCTGAAATCTTAACTTTGGATTGTACATCAAGGATAATGAGCTTAAGAGATGGAGCAAGCAAGATGAGCAAATCTGATCCTTCAGAATATTCATGCATTAACCTTAACGATACAAATGACTTAATTGTCAAGAAAATAGAAAAAGCAAAAACAGATTCAATTCTAGGCTTTGATTTTTCTACTTTAAAATGTCGTCCAGAAATAAGCAATTTGATAAATATTTATTCAGTGCTTAGTGGTTTAAATGTAGAAAAAGTGTGTAAAAAAGTGGATAAACATGACATGAAGAACTTTAAAAAAGAGTTAGCTGACTTAATCATCAGCGTTATATCACCCATACGCGAGAAGATGAATAGTCTTCTAAAAGATCAGCTTCATTTACATAAAATATTAAAACAAGGTACAGAAAAAGCAGCAGAGATTGCAAATAACAATATAAAAAAGATCAAGGATATTATAGGGTTTGCTCAATAGGTTACAACTATTTCTTCCCATGGCTTTCAAATCGTGCAGCTATTTTCTTTACGCTGACGTGCGTGAGAATAGGCTTTGTATTAACTGAAGGCTTGGGATCGGACTTTGCTGTTATGGGGTTCATTTTAGATCTTTTATTTCCCGCCGGAAATGATTGAGATTGGGAGGCAGTTTTTTGCGATGGTGCAGGATCTTTCTTCATACCGATATCTGCTTGTGTTGCAGGGGTGGCTTTGCTCTTAGCAACTTGATTTTGCTCAAATTTTCCTACTATTGACTTTACTCTACCGTCCTTCTTGCTATTTACTTTTTCTTTTATAATAACCGCTTTTACTTCTGATGCTGCTTTATCAGCAGATTTTTTCAGGATTGGTTTACTTTCAGCTGATTTTTGCGAAGTCACTTCTACTATTATTGGTTTCGTGCTCACTTGTTGATCAACAATATCTAGCCTTTTAGGATTTGACAGTATTTCAGATTTATCTTCTTTAGTTTCTTGCCTAATTTCTTGATTGGTAGCGTTTAGTGCTGGTGGCTCTGGAGCCTGTCTCTTTTTATATCCTTTTCTTGTTCCTGCATTTTTCTTAGGTTTCGTTTTGTGAGTTGGCTCCTTTTTAGCTAACTTTGAGTCTTCCGGATCTTTTGTTGAAGATTTACTACTTTTCTCTTGATAATTTGATATTTCCTCATGTCCAGACTCTTCACTTAATGAACTTTCATAGCCTGAATCTTCAGGAGATACATTCTCTATTTCTGGTTTAAAGTGTACCTTTTTTGAGGCAGTAGGAGGTGGCGGAGGTGCTGTTGTTGGCCGTTTTATTCTCTTCATAACTAATTTTCCTACCGGCTGTTTTCCTTCTTGCAGCTTAGGAGTATCTTCCTTCTGCTTTGATGTCGTTTTATTTTCCGTGCTTACTTCGTATGATTTATGTTCTTTATTGCCTTTTCCACTCTGCTTCGAATCTAAAATTTCTTTAAGTCCTTTCTTGAATAGATTAATTGTACTTAAAATATTTGTGTATTCGGCTGCTTTTTCTATAGTGAAACCTGATAATTCATCACCAACAAAATTTTTTATGTCATTATCATTAGTTGGAATATCTTTTCCCAAGACTCTATCTAATATCTCTTTTAATGTTCCAATAAAACCGAGTGGCTTTGTGCTCAAAGGTTCTATATAGTTATTCAAGTCGCTATATATAACAAATTTGGCTACATCTTTTGCGTTGTTTGTAAAATTCTTCAGAGCTTGAGATAAATCTTTCAGTGTTTCATCATATTGTTCATTAATTTTTTTTGTATCCTTTAGCTTTATGACTCTTATCAAAGAATTGAGATTTTTATCATAATTGTCACTTTTAAATAGATCATTCATACCAATTACTGTTTATCGTTTACTTAAATATAAATTCAAAGTATTAAGACCGAGTAAATGTTATATGACTTATCCTCTGACTCATAAACGCTTGCGTTCCTTAATGTGCAAAAAAATTTCAATAATCTTCAATCAGCAATAGTATAGAAATCCAAAAAACAAGTAGCTAACACTGGAATCTAGGAATTATGATTGGGCACAAGTTGATGAGTATAGTTATTTTATGTTGAAATACAGCATTATGGAAAGATTAGATGTCAGTCTAGAATGACACCCTTTCTGGAAAACTCAGATTACAGTGTTTGTATAACTTAATAATTAGAAACTAAAGGAGTTCTTTTTTAAAAAACTTAAGTTATACTCATAAGTACTTGATACTTTTGTAGTGATTATGTCCAATTTTAAAAATAACTCCTGTTTTTATGGCGATAATGTCGAATTTGTGGAAGAAATTTATAGCCGTTACTTGCAAGGCGATAAATCAATTGGAGAAGATTGGTACAGAATTTTTTCGAGCAATTTAGAAGTTAATAAAGCAGAACCCTGCAGAGCACAGAATGAAGCCAAGGTAGATGCTGATGATTTAGCAAATTTTTTCAGATCTTACGGTCACTTTTTTGCAGACTTAAATCCATTATCAACGAATGTAAATAAGAAAATAGATTATCAAAAATACTTGAATCTTTCTCCTACAAGTGACACTAGAATCTACAGAGATATTTACTGCAAGAATATCGGTTTTGAATTTATGCATATTTCCTCTTATGAGGAAAGAGTTTGGCTGCAGGAGAAAATTGAAAATCAGGTCTATACGCTAAGCCCTCAGGATAAAAAAGAAATACTAAGGCACTTGATTGAATCTGAGATGTTCGAGCAATTTCTCCATATGAAATTTCCTGGATATAAGCGTTTTTCTATCGAAGGTGGGGAGTCAGCCATTGTTGCAATTGAAAGAGTTATTAGTGATTCTGCAGCTTTTGGTATTGAAGAAATAGTTCTTGGTATGGCCCACCGAGGACGGCTTAATGTTCTAACCAAAGTTATGGGGAAAGAATATGCGGCAATGCTGTCTGAATTTCAAGGCAACCTTGCATATCCAAGTGGTCTTGAGGTATCTGGTGATGTCAAATATCACCTTGGTTACTCTTCTGATCGAGCACTTGCTGGTGGTAAAAAAATACACTTAAGTTTATGTCCTAACCCATCTCACCTTGAGGCGGTAAATCCGGTTCTAGCTGGAAGAGTAAGGGCAAAACAAAATATGAGATCTGTGCTTGGAATATCAATTCATGGTGATGCAGCTTTTATCGGGCAGGGAGTGGTTGCCGAAACCCTGACTTTGAGCAACATTGAAGGTTATAAAGTTGGTGGTATCGTTCATATTGTCATCAATAACCAAGTTGGTTTTACTGCGAATCCTCGTTGTGCACGCTCTTCTTTTTATTGTACTGATGTAGCAAAATCAATAGAAGCTCCAATATTTCATGTTAATGGAGATAATCCAGAAGCCGTGAGTTTTGCCGCGAGTTTGGCAATGGAGTATGTGCAGAAATTTAAAAAGGATGTGGTGATTGACATAATATGCTACCGCAAATATGGCCATAATGAAGGCGATGAACCAAATTTTACTCAGCCACTTATGTATAAAGCAATATCAAGGCATAAAACTCCAGGAACAATTTACGAAGAGAAGCTGGCTGCAGAGAAAGTCCTAATTAGTGATGAAGTAAGTAAATTGCGCAGCGAATTTAGGGTAAGGTTGGATAAAAGTCTTGCTGAGTCAGTGACTTACACTCCAAAAAAAGCTGATTGGTTTGATGGAGTGTGGTCAAAATTTAGAAGAGCAAAGTTGAACGATTTTAGTGAATATTATACGGACTCTGGTGTTTCACCAGATGAGCTAAAAAAATTAGGTGTACACATAAATAGCAATATTCCAAGTAGTTTTAATCTCAATAATAAAGTCAGAAGAATACTTGATGGCAGAATAGACAGTATAAATTCCGGTAGCAACATAGACTGGGCAACTGCTGAAAGTCTTGCATTCGCGTCATTGCTTAAAGAAGGAATAGGAGTGCGCTTGTCAGGACAAGATTCTGGTCGCGGCACCTTCTCGCACCGTCATTCAAGACTTATCAATCAAGCAACGGAGGAAGAGTTTATTCCACTAAACAACATAAGTGAGAAGCAAGCTCGCTTTGAAGTTATAGATAGCGCACTATCTGAGTATGCTGTGATGGGTTTTGAATATGGATATAGCCTTGACTCTCCATATTCACTGGTGCTCTGGGAAGGGCAATTTGGTGATTTTGCAAATGGTGCGCAAATCATGATCGACCAGTTTATTGCATCAGCAGAAACAAAGTGGTTGCGATCAAGTGGTCTAGTTTTACTTTTGCCTCATGGTTATGAAGGGCAGGGGCCTGAGCATAGTTCTGCTCGTATAGAGAGGTTTTTGCAACTCTGTGCAGAGGATAATATGCAGGTGGTTAATTGCTCTACTCCTGCGAATTATTTTCATGTTTTACGCCGACAAATTAATCGAGATTTTCGTAAGCCTTTAGTGATGTTTACACCTAAATCACTATTGCGTCATAAAAGCGCAGTTTCTAACCTTTCTGACTTTGAAGGAAAATTTCTTACGGTAATTCCAGAGTGTAGAACAGGTTTAGTTGCAAGTGATAAAATACGTAAAGTTGTAATATGTAGTGGTAAAGTTTATTACGACATAATTGAAATGCTTGAAGCACAAAAAATAAACGATATAGCAGTAGTGCGTTTAGAACAATTTTATCCATTCCCGGCCGATAAACTAAACAATGAACTCGAAAAATATAAGAACGCTGAAATTATATGGTGTCAAGAGGAACCAAAAAATATGGGAGGATGGTTTTTTGTTAATCCGTTAATAGAAGAGGTTCTATCTAATCTAGACACTCAAGCAAAAAGGCCTAAGTGTGTTGCAAGACCCTCTGCTGCATCTCCTGCATGTGGTTATGCTAATGTCCATGCTCAACAACAAGCAGAAATTTTGAAGCAAGTTGCGCATGAGATCTAGCACAATTGTGCAAATACTAAACAGCTTCAAGCAGGCTCATATAATTAGATGCTGGCACCTAGATAACTCATAGCAATAAAAAATTTCCCATGTTACAAAAAAGATTGTGGCGAGCAAAGCTAGTTTACAGATTCTTAAATTTTATATTCTATGACTAGAATAAATTTAAGGAGTATTTTATGAATAATAATAACACTTTCCAATTACAATCTTATGCTATTACAAAAAAAGAAGAGAGACCAAATTCTCGAATAGATATTAAGGTTGAAAATGACGAACTTATTGATGTCAAAACAGGTGAATCTACTGGCAAAAACTATGAAGAATGCTTCAAGGTTATGCTAAATAATAAAGATAATATTACACTGAATCAATACGATAGGCTTGAAGGAGAATGTAATGATAGTGAATGCCAAGCTTGTATGGATGCAATGAATGCTGCTATAATAGGGGTCATCTGGCTTGAATCTTAAGACATAAAGGTGAGGGCGCTTTTAAGAATAAAATAAATGGAGTAAGAAAAATCAGCGAACATGTTTTTGGATATTGTGCTTAATCTGAAACCAATAGCGTTCAGTAGAATTGAGATCAGGTGAGTAAATGGGAAAAACGAAATCTTATATTCTTCTGATTCTATTAAAACTCTCACTTTTAGCGTTTTATGAAAACATATGATTGATTTTTTTTTACTTCGGTATGGTAAGTTCCAATTTTGGAATTTCTTGCAGCTATTTCAGAAGTAGTGATGTATCAAGCAGAAATCGTAAAAGTGCAAACACCGAACGGCTTCAAGTAGACTTATTAATTAGACGCTGGCACTTAGATAACTTACAACAATCAAACCTCTTATATACTTATACAAATATAAAAAGACTTTTATTTTTTTATATTTGTATAATCTTTATTAAGATTTTCATTTATTTTTCTCAAAATAGTTAATATAGTAAATATTAATATTAATTAATATGAGATATACATGAAGACAGAAACATTTGAGAGGTTAATAGGGCAAACTAGACTACGCAGAAATAGTAAAGCTGAGATCATAAAGTTAAATAGAAACAAAAAGGCTTTTATAGATGAGGATAAAAAGTCTATCGAATTAGCTGAGGCTATTTTTGCAGAAAATAATATGTTTCGTTTTCGCAAACCAGGTCTTGCTACGGATTACATTTTGCACAAACTAATAAATGATAAAAAGCTTCTTGAGGAAATGAAAGATAGAGGTAGAAGTATAATACGTCTTTTTTCTTTGCTATCAATGTATCGTAATCTTCCCGATTGCTATGTTGTGGAAAAAGAAGGATGTATTACTGAGTTTGGAATACTTACTGATGTTGACGAATGTTTAGAATCAGTACCTTTAGAAGACTTTATACTTATTGAGTCTGTTTCGTACCTAGAGTACATTTTGTTTGATAATAATAATATTAGAAATAGGTTAGTTGAAGATTTAACTAAAGATAAAACAAAATTAGATATTTTCATAAATGGAATTTTGACAATATATAGCAAAGAGGAAGCAAAATTAGATATTGCCCTAAATGTAATTTTAGCAATAAATAGCTCGGATTTGGTATTATCTTATATCAACACAATGGAGGCTTTTGATGAGAAAGCTAGAAATTTTGTTAATCACATACAGAAAACCAATAGGATGGACTACCTTTTTAAGGAAAACGGTACAACGCTTGTAAAATTAGTTCTAAAGGAGTTGTTAAAACTTTCTATTTTACAAGAAAGAGAAAACACTACATTAGAATTTCCTCAAATTTCGAGTGTGGAACATTGTAATGGGCGATAGACTTTAAAATATGCTGAGGCTCATTTAAATATGAGCCTAAGTATCGCTTAACTTTTATGGAGCATACTTTAACTTATTTAACTTCCACCAAGGGAATATTATTCCAACTGTTACTGCCACAGTTATCAATAGAAGCGTTTAGGTAATCTGTATCAAATCGTACTGGTACATCAAATTCGAAGCTTGCGGTGATTATTGTGCCTTTTGCTGGTGGTTTCATAAATTCTATTTCTCCAGTTGAATAATTTACTGAATATTTTTCTGTCTCTTCACCATTGAGGTAAATTTTTATTGTATCATGCACTGGCTTTTTAATAGTTCGTGTATGCTTGTCTTTTCCACTTATGTAAGTTTTTATCAGCTGAAAGGTCGCTTTTTTATCGTCTCCTATGCCAATTTCTTGATTGATAACTGTAAAGTCTGACCAATCCTTAAAGCGAAACCCTATAGCTTTACCTTTTCGTGCCTGAAAAAATGTTATGAGTTCTGTTAGCTGCTCGTTTGACCTAACTCCATAAGCTATGTTATACCTGGCACGTGCACGAGACCAATTAATATTGCGCTGCTCACAGCCATTATGAGTTGTTACAATGTCAGTCGAAAATTCCGGTCCTCCAGTAGAGCCATAAGATATATTTTCTGGAAATCTAATTTCTGTAAATGACATATGTCCTCCTGTAAAAATAAAGTTGAGTTGATATAGATGAAGTAGGAAAGATCTTAAATTTTTGAAGCTGCTTTATCAATCAGGCTATAAATTTTAAATCCCGTTTCTTCTAGAAAAGTATGGGCAATATTTTTCTTTGGCTCACTTTTGAGTTCATTAATGTCTTTATGGCTCTGCATCAACTTATACATACAAATACATGTAACAACTAAAGCAACTCCAGCAAGATATGCCAAAGGAATTGGTTGAGTAAAAACAGTAGCTATAGCAGATGCTGTGAATGCTATAGCTGTTATTACAGCAGCTATGCTATAAATAGCTTCTCTTCTGTAACTATTGATTAATTTCTTTTCTATTGCCTCTTGTTGTGTTTCTTGCCCTTGTTGATGAGAAATAGTAATTACTGTATCTGTATGAATTGGCTCACTAGCGCTGCTTTCTTGTTGTACTTCTGGCTTTGGTTACTCATAAGCAGGAACTTCTGTAACCTCACCAAAGATTTCTTCAACAGAAACTGGTTGATTTTCTGTTATATCAGAATGGATTTTGCTAAGAAGTGGCACAAAATGCCTCATGTAATTCACTACTACTACAGTTTTTTTGCTACTATCTATCTCTAGTTGATTGAGATTTATATCTTGTATATACACTTCTGGATCATCATCATGTGCTGTAATTTTAGTTACCGTAACTTTTTGGCTGTCTTCCTCTATTGAATAAATATAAAGCTCCACTTTATACTTGTCGCATATCATTCTACCTTCAATGTCTGGACGACCCCATATAGGTGGATCTGTGGCCATATTCTTAATATTTTTTAAGTACTCATGAAAAGTCTTTTTCTCATCTATCATATTTATTTTAGTTTTTGGATCTTGTATAGGACCATATGGACCTTCTAGCGCAACAAAGTAGCCACCAATAGCAGCGTCTTTTATTACTGCTTTATAGGCCCAACTATCTTGTTTACCATGTTGCTCAACATAATCTGCGCAGTCTTTTCTTAATGATTTTGCAGTAAAATAATGATCTGGTTTTATATTTAACTCATTCAATCCTTGAGCTACAGAGTCAAAAAAGCAATCCCCTGTCTTTATAGCAGCTCCTATTTTTAGCTCTCTAGGATAAGTGCTTTTTAAATTATGCAATAATTTATTCGATTTTTTCTTTCCTTTGATTTGCCGAAAAAGAGCAATTGGTTCTCTGTTAAAATTTCTCATGTTATAACTCCAAAATAATGATTGTATTTTAATAGATTAATCAGCCTAGGAAGGCTAATTACTTAAGGTCGTGCTGTGTTGCAAGCAAACATCACCTACTTTTCTTGAACTAATATGTAGCCTATACATATTGTTACTTACTATATCTTAACTATACTTAAACTCTCTTATGCTGTCAAGCAGGGAATTTATTAATCTTTTAACTCATCTACTTTTTTGCGTAATATATTCAAATCAGTTTTTCCTACAAAAAGACTATCTCCTATTATCACAAAAGGTGTACCGCCTACTCCAAGCTCGCTTACTAAAAGTTTACTGTTGTTTATCATTTGCTCAATTTTGTCTGCATTACTTTTCATAGAGTTGTTAAAATCGTTCTCGTTAACCCCTATATTTTTCACTATACCTAATATAGTTTTATCTGAAAATTCTCCTCTGTGATCTAGTGCAGCATAGTGAAAATCTAAGTACTTTTCTTTATCGATAAAATAAGTTGCTAAAGCAGCTTTTGCTGCCTTTAAGGAATTGTTACCAAGTATTGGAGCATCCCTAAAGATATATTTAATTTTGCCATCATTGATCAACTGTTTTATGTCATTCTTTATTGCCTTACAATAGCCACAAGAATAGTCAAAGAACCCTACAGCTATGACATTGCTATTTTCATTTCCTGAGTAAGGATAAGTGGAGTCAAATATTTCATCTTTATGCTGAGAAATTTTACTTTTGATTGCGTTAGCATAACTATTTTTAGCTGACTCTTCTCGGAGAGCTTTTAGAACTCTATCAAAATTTTTACTGATGTAGTCATCTAATCTCTCACCTATATGGTCGTCATTTAAGACTTGACTGCGGTGTGAAAGCCAATTGTTTATTACTGATAAACTTGCTACTGTAAATATAAAAATCAATAAAAATGGTATCTTAGACATATACTTACTTAAAGAATATAAACATTAAAGAAATGCTCAATATTAAAACATTTATATCAAAAAATGCAAACTTTATATAGTAGTATATCAGAGAATTTGGTGATATTAAGTAGCGAAAACTTGTGTATAATAAAGTATTTGAGATTTAAGTAATCCTTACCGCCATGTATAACAATTGTAACCGCGGCGGTAAAAAAGTTGATTATTTTATAACCGCCGCATATAATGCTGACAAACACGGCGGTAAATTATATGAACGAGCCAATAATTGGTAGAGAGAAGGAAACGGCCATTCTAGAAAATAAGCTTCTTTCCCAATCTGCCGAGTTTATTGCAATTTATGGTCGGCGTCGTGTGGGCAAAACATACCTAATAAAACAATTTTTCAGTAAGCATGCCGATACCTTATTTGAACAGACTGGCCTTAATGATGGTACTCTGCAGGAGCAGCTTACAATTTTTACACAGTCGTTATCAAATACTTTTTATAAAGGTGCAAGAATGGCTTTGCCTAAAAATTGGATGGATGCTTTGCAACAACTCACACTTGCTGTTGATCATAATACGCATGAAGATGAACAAGTTGTTTTATTTTTTGATGAGTTGCCATGGCTTGCAGCAAGAAAATCTGGTTTTCTAAAAGCGTTAGAATATTTTTGGAACACACGTTGGACATACCGAAAGAAACTTATCTTGGTTGTATGTGGTTCAGCAGCTTCTTGGATGCTAGAAAATCTAATTTATAGTAAAGGAGGATTACATAATCGTATTACTGCAAGAATACCTTTACAGCCTTTTAACTTACGTGAAACTAAAGAGTATCTGAAGTATTTAGGAGTTGATCTTAATCACCAGCAGATATTACAAGTCTATATGGCTATGGGAGGAATACCACATTATCTTAAAGAAGTAAGTAAGGGGCTATCAGCAACACAAAATATTAATATGATCTGCTTTCAGAAGGACGGTTTATTATTTGATGAGTTTGATATGCTATTTCATTCTTTATATGAAGAACCAGAAGCGTATCTAAGCATTATTCGCGCAATTACAAAAAAGCCAAAAGGAATCAGTAGAAAAGAACTTATAAAAGCAACTAAAACGACGGAAGGTGGTCGCTTAACTGCTAAATTAAGGAGTTTAGAAGAAGCAGGATTTATTGATGGTTTTTTACCACTGAACAAGGGAAAAAGAGGAGTATATTATAGGGTGGTTGATGAATATATATTATTTTATCTGACATGGATTGAGCCGTTTAAAGAAGTAACAAAAAGGGCAATAATAAGTGATGCTCACTATTGGGAGTTAGCGATAAAGAAACCAGCTTGGCTAACATGGACAGGGCAAACATTTGAAGCAGTATGTTTTAAGCATGCCAATAAAATTAGAAGAAAACTAGATATAGAACATATAGGAGTCATATGTGGGGATTGGCAACATCACCCAGAAAAGAATAGTAAAGAGTTTGGTGCACAAATAGATTTGGTTTTCGATAGAGAGGATGGATGTACAATGCTTTGTGAAATAAAATATAGCGATAAACCTTACCAGGTAACAAAGGAATTTGTTGAACAATTAAAAAGAAAAGAGATGGTTTATAGAGAGAGAGCAAAGTCAAAGAAACAGATATTCTGGATACTAATTGCTGCAAATGGAGCTCCTGAAAATCAATATCTAAAAGATACGATACATCATGTGATTACACTAGAAGATTTGTTTTGAGTAGCTTTGAATTTTAAAAAGGTTGTATAATAACGATTGTCTACAATTCGCAGTGTTTGTACAATAACAGATGAGCATAGAAGTGTTTTAAACCAAAATTAATAATGATGGTGGATAAATGATTGTAGGTATTTTGTCTGGTTATTGTGATGAAATTTTTAAAAACTCTTTTTAACTTAACATTATTAGTATTTTTTGTAACTCCTGCATCTGAAGCAAGGTGGAGTAAGTATGAAGATGCTTCTGTTGAGATTAAGTTTTCTAATGTTAACATCAATGTTAATAGAGATGGTACCTACGAAACGGAAGTAGAACTTCAAGCAAAAATACTCAAGGAGTCTGGGCGTGATAGATTCTCTCTATACAGTCTTGTTTATAATGATGATAGTGCAGATTTTACTGTTTTAGAGGCTAAAACAGCTTACAACGGAGAGGAATATATAGTCACTGAAGACATGATGGAAGATAAACCGCTAGCTAGTCCTAGTAAAGGCTTCGATCAGTTAAGACAAGTAACCATATCATTTCCTAAAATAGAAATTGGTACAGAGGTATATTTAAGATATAAGCAAGTTAACAAAAAAGTTCCTGTTGATAATTTTTATGGTTTGAGCTTCTCTTATTATGGAGATTATTTACAAGCAGAAAATACTAAAATCAATTCTGAATTACCCCTGGAGATTAAAGTTAATGATCCAAGAGAAGTATTAGAAATCGCTGAGGAAAAAAATGATAATATACACTCTATAAGTATTGCTTTAAAGAAAGCAGTTTATGAAAATACAACAAATGAGCCACACAATGGGCTATTGAATATTAAACACAACACCTGGGTATCACTTTCAAGCTTATCTCAATGGGAAGATCTAGCTAAAAAATTAGCTCCTGGATATCATAGCGTCATTAATCAGCCACTTCCTGCAACTTTTACAGCTATAGCAGAGTCTGCTGCCAGTGAGAAGACTGATGAAGATAAGATCAATGCTGTTACTTCTTTATTGAATGAAAAAGTTCAATATATGGGAGATTGGCGCACAGTATCAGGACAATATTTTCCGAGAGATTTAGAGAAAATTGCTGATTCTCAAGTTGGGGATTGCAAAGATTTTTCTGCTAGCACGGCTGCTATTTTACAGGAACTTGATTACAAAGTTCAACCTGTTTTAGTTATGAGAGGAACTACTAACACTTCTAACTCTAAAGCATTACCTAATATGGGTAATTTTAATCATGTGATGCTCAGAGTAACAAATAAAGATGGAAAAATATATTGGATTGATCCAACTAATACCGTCAGTATGGCACAGGGTATTTTTCCAGACATTGCTGATAGGAACGCTCTAGTACTCAATTCTGAGGAAGCAGATTACATAAAAATTCCTGCTGTACAAGCTGAAAATTCAAAAGTGATATCTAATAGTGAATTAACTATAGAAGATAATGTTGTAAATGAATATGGCCGGCTTACCGTACAAGGGGAAGCAGCCCTAGGTTTAACAGGGGTTGGATTGTATTATTCAAATGAGCAATTAAGGGATTCTGTTTTTCATATGATTAGTGGGGTATATCTTGATGAAGAAGAAAAGAAGTTCTTAGAATTGCCTGACCTTACTTTACGTAATGTAGAAGATCTTACAATCAAATATGAGTTTCAGCAAAAAAATAAGATTTTTAAGACAAATCTAGGACCTGCTTTGAATTTAGGAGATAATTGGCTTAATGATGTTGTCAATACAGCTTCTGACCAAGTGTCAGACCTTTTTATTGGTGTTCCTAAAACTAAGGAAAGCCATATGATAATAAAAGATATCAAAATTAAAAACTGTGAAAATTTGAATTTTGAAATAGATACTCCTTGGTTATATGTAAATAGGTTCTGTAAATATAAAAATGATGGAACCGAATTTAGCAATTTAATAACCATAAAGAAAAGTTTTATTACCAATGAAGAATTAAAGACTGCTGAATATAAAAACTTAAAAAGCGAATTGGAGAATAATTTTTCTAGAGCCTCTATAATAATAAGTGAATGAGTTGTGCTGGGAAAAGCACTTCTTAAAAGGCTTAAAATTTTTAAAATATGTACAATAACTTACGCGACTTCATCAAGGCTTTAGAAGAGAGAAAAGATCTAATTAGAGTTAAAAAGGAAGTTTCAACTGTTCTTGAAATGACGGAAATTCATCGCAGAGTTTTGTCAAACAAAGGGCCAGCAATAATCTTTGAGAATGTCACTACTGAAAATGGTAAAAATTCAATTCCAGTTTTGGTGAATGTATTTGGTACCATCAATAGGATAGCTTTAGGGTTGAACATCAACCCTGGTGAATTGAGGGATCTAGGTAAACTTCTAGCATTTTTGCGATCACCTGAGCCGCCAAAAACCTTCAAAGATGCTGTGAAAATGTTTCCTCTACTAAAAGTTGTATTATCGATGCGGAGCAAAGTTGTGAGCAAAGCCCCATGTCAAGAGGTGTTGCTAACTGGGGATAAGGTGGATCTTAGTTTGCTACCTATTCAGACATGCTGGCCAAATGAACTTGCACCGCTTATCACTTGGCCACTTGTGGTAACAAAAGGACCAACAGCAGACAAGCAAGATAATTTTAATCTTGGAATATATCGTATGCAGGTCGTGGATAAAAAAACGACTTTAATGCGCTGGCTTGCACATCGTGGTGGTGCAGGTCACCATAAACGGTGGAAGGAGAGGGGGCAAAATATGAAGTTTCCTGCGGCTGCTGTGATTGGTAGCGATCCTGCAACGATTATTGCTGCGGTAACTCCGGTGCCGGAGACGTTGTCAGAATACCAATTTGCTGGGCTGCTGCGCAAAAAGCCTCTTGAGCTTGTAAATTGTAAGACTATTCCTCTTCAAGTGCCAGCTCATGCAGAAATTGTTTTAGAAGGATATGTAAGTTTGGATAAGTATAGAGATGAAGGGCCATACGGAGACCATACCGGTTACTATAATGCTGTTGAACAGTTTCCTGAGTTTAACATCACTGCAATTACAATGCGCAAAGATCCAATTTATCTCAGCACTTACACTGGTAAGCCGCCAGATGAACCATCAATTCTTGGTGAAGCACTCAATGAAATTTTTGTGCCAATTCTTATCAATCAATTTCCAGAGATAGTGGACTTTTACCTGCCTCCAGAAGGTTGCTCATATAGAATAGCGGTAGTATCGATAAAAAAGGCTTATCCAGGGCATGCAAAAAGAATTATTATGGGCATACTCTCTTTTCTCAAACAGTTCTTATACACCAAATTTATTATAGTTGTTGATGATGATATAAATGTACGTGATTGGAAGGAAGTAATGTGGGCAGTTTCAACGAGAATGGACCCTGTACGTGATACAATCATGATAGAGAATGCTCCAATTGATTATTTAGACTTCGCTTCTCCTGAAAGTGGTCTCGGAGGTAAAATAGGGTTTGATGCAACAAACAAACTTCCACCTGAAACCAAACGAGAATGGGGAAGAAAAATTGAAATGAGCGAGGAAATAATAAAGAAAGTTACAGAGAAGTGGAAGGAATATGGGTTGACAGGTGATTGAGCTATGATGTAGACTACCGCCGTGTATTTAGGTATGGTTTGTGAGGCTTTTATATCTTTTATTTTTGTCGGCATGTTTTTCTCTGTACTACTATGCGGGTCCTATATCCTCGTCTTGCCCAAAAGCAACAGTTTGCTTCTCACCTGAAGAAGACTGTGCTGTACCGATAATAAGCGAGATAGACCAATCTAAAGAATCTATCTTAGTTCAAGAATATACATTTACTCTTGGAACAGTTGCAAAATCTTTGATTAACGCCAAAGAGCGTGGTGTTGATGTTAAAGTCGTCTTAGATAAATCACAACTCCATTCAAAATATAGTGTCATAAGCGAATTGTTTTCAAATGGAATACCGATTTGGATCGATAATAAGCCAAAAATCGCTCATAATAGGGTAATAATTGTTGATAATCAAAAAGTCATCACAGGATCGTTTAACCTCAGTAAGACAGCTGAAAAGGGAAACGCTGAAAATTTATTAATTATTGAAAATTATCCTGAATTAGTCCAGCAGTATGTGAAAAATTGGGAAATACGAATGTCAAAATCCTATCAATATACTCCCTAGATACTTGATATCAAAAAAAGTCTTTTTATTGATAGATGTAATTTCTTGTGATATAATAGATTAAAAGGTTTTAAGGGGTAGGTAATGGATTACATAAATGATGCTGCTGATAGTTACGCTGCCATTCATGATTCTTTTTCAAAATAATGGTGTTGGAGATTACAAAGTTCAATGCAATTATGGTGTTGTACCGTATGCTACTGACGAATATGTACATTTTGGAGCAATAATTTTATAGACTCACAATTTTGGAAGGGAAATAAAAATGTATCCTCAAAGTGAGCTTTTAGCTAAAGAGTATGCTGGTAATACACTACCGGTTTCAATATCACTAGACAAGGATCTAATAAAAATAAAAGAATGTCAGAAAAAAACTAAATTTATAGAACTAGAAGGGGAATCAGGTGATATAGTATATGATAAGCAAAAGCATATAAAGTGCTACACGACAAAGTTATCATATGACGATGTTTCTGTTCATAGTAAAAACGAAGTTTCAATACTGAATATTAGATATGATGTGCCAAACGATCCAAGATACAGTTTAAACATAGCCTTCACAAAGGTTAATGATAATAAACCAGGGTTTTGGCAAAAGTTTAAAAATATGTTTTAATAGAGTAGCTTCTAAATCAAGGGGATTTTGTTGAAAAATGAATATCTACTTAATAATGAATTTGGTCAGTAGCTACTAAGTTTGTTTCATAGCTATGCAACAAAAGGTTTGTGCCCTCACGTTTATTCTCTGCAACACGAAAAGTTCGTACAGTTGTACATGCTATGTAGTAGATAAACTTCTACTATATTTTTTTATTCAACTTACCTCTTGTCTATTGAATAGATTTTGTATTAAACCTAAAATTCAACGCACCTAAATATATAAGCATTCCCAACAAAATCATAGGTATAGAAAGCAACTGTCCCATAGTTAAATTGAACCATAAATAGCCAATTTGATAGTCTGGCTCGCGGAAAAATTCAACCATAAAACGTGCTACTCCATACAACATAACTGCAACTCCAGTTGTTGCACCATAATACAATCTCATTTTGTTCAAGTAAAATAGTGAATTTACAACTACGAAAAGTAGCGCTCCTTCAAAAAATGCCTCATAAAGTTGGCTTGGATGGCGCAATAAATTATCACCACTTTCTGGAAATACCATACCCCACGGCATAGTTGTAACCCTGCCAAATAACTCTCCATTTATAAAATTACCTATGCGGCCTAGAAGTAAACCTATCGGAACTCCACAAGAAATTAGATCCAGTGTGTAAAATATAGGAATGTTATGTCTTCTACAGGAGATTATTACTGCAAGCAAAACTCCTATAGCACCGCCATGAAATGACATACCTCCTTCCCAGGTCTTTAGTATTTCGATAGGATTGCTTATATAGAGAACTGGATCATATATCAATACGTAGCCAAGCCTACCTCCAAGGATAATGCCTATAATAACGGCTGTTAATAACGAATCGTAAAAATTCTTAGTAAATATTTTTTGATTGTCTAGCTTATGTAAATACCAATATGCAAAAACTATACCCAAAACATATGCTAAAGAGTACCAATATATAGAAACAGGACCGATGCTAAAAATAACTGGACTTAAAGACATATTTTACTACAAATTATTCTTAGACAATCTACTTTTCTCACGGTCCCACTCTCTCTGCTTTATGGTTGCTCTCTTATCGTAGAGTTTTTTTCCTTTCACAATGGCAATTTTAGTTTTTGCCAACCCTTTATCATTAAAATAGATAGAAAGTGGCACAACAGTTATTCCAGAGGTTTTGATTTGACCAATTAGCTTATTTATCTCTTTTTTATGCAAAAGCAATTTTCGTTCTCTTTTTGGCTTGTGATTCTTTTGGTTCGCAGCTTTATACTCTGCAATATGCATATTGTTTAGCCATATTTCACCTTTTTTTTCAGTAACGTAAGCATCAGAAATGTTTGCTTTTCTTTCCCTTAGTGATTTTACTTCACTACTTAAGAGGATCATACCTGCTTCAAATTCTTCTAAGATAAAGTATTCAAACCTTGCTTTTCTATTTTCTGCAATAACTTCCATATCTAAAGATATCTTTAAGCTTCAATATATTACAGAACTTTTGGTTTAATTCATAACAAAACAATTATCTCAGTAAATGCAAGTTTGGTTAAAAAAGCTCCAATCTTCCTGCAAGTGTAATTTGTTCCACTCTTCCTACTGCCATTTCAGCTCTAGGACTAGCATTGCCTGACAAAGAACTTATTACATCTTTGCAGCCCCATTCAATAGCAAAGTGTAAAGGAGCATATCTATTATTGTTCTGTTTACTAACATATGCCCCACTTTCAATTAAAATATCTCTTATACTTTCATGATCGCTAGCAAAATGCAAAGGAGCGCGTCCACAACTATCCCACACATTAACACATGCTCCATGTTCAATCAGAGTTCTTACTATGTTTTCATTATCACTTTCAGCAGCAAAATGCAAGGGAGTGCTTCTATAATTATCCCACGCATCGACATATGCTCCGTGTTCAATTAGAGCTATTACTATCTTCTCATAGCCACTCTTAGTAGCAAAATGTAGAGGAGTGTGTCCATCATTGTTCTGCGCGTTAACATCTGCTCCACATGCAATTAGAGCTCTTACTACACTTTCATTCCCACCTTCAGCAGCAAGATGTAAAGGTGTACATACATCATTGTCCCACGCATTAACATTTGCTCCACTTTCAATTAAAATATCTAATATGCCTTTGTGGTTCCATTCAGCAGCAAAATGTAAAGGAGTGCATCCATCGCTGTCCCATGCATCAACATATGCTCCATATTCAATTAGAGCTATTACTATGTTCTCATAGCCACTCTTAGCAGCAAAATGCAACAATGTAGTTTCTACAGGATCTAGATCACTATGTGTAGTGAATATATGATTGATATTAAATCCACTATCTTCCCACCTCCGTAAATCAATACTTTCTAATTTTATTTTTATTCTTTCAACTATGTTGTTCTTGCTTAAACCTGAAGTATCATTTATTTCTTCAAGCATTTTTAGAAAATCATCAAGCGTCATAATCTCCACTACTTATTAAAATAACTTGGTTATTATGTTCTTTGACACAAAAATCAAGAACTTTTTATTTTCCTAAAAAATCATTTAAGTTATACTCCAAATCATGAAAGTCAGGCAAAATATTAAGTTTTTTTCTCTATCATTTGTGATTTTGTTTTCTCTATGGATTACATTGTCTGGTTATTTTGAGCCTTTTTTTATTCTCTGTGGAGTATTTTCTTCTGTGTTCACATTGATTATCTTTAAAAGGTTAATTGATGCTGAAAGTGCCCTTAGTCAAATTCTAAATGATAGTGGTAGGTTATCACTTTATCAGCTTATAAGTTATATGCCTTGGCTAATTTACCAAATTATTTTTTCAAGTATTTATGTAACAAAAAAGGTGCTACGATTCAAATCTACAGTTGAGCCAATTGTTATTGTAAGAGAATGCATAGGACATAATGATAAGACCATTGCATTATTTGCTAACTCGGTTACGATTACTCCTGGAACTTTAACTATCAATGTTGAAAAGAAGCAGAAAACATATTTATCTACCATATGTTTGATAGATAAAGATCTTGAAAGTGGCATTTCTGAAATAGAAGGTAAAGTCTTAAAAATGCTACACCTAGTTAAGTAATTGCTTTAAATAAGTTAACAGCGTCTCTGTATTCTCTTCTTAGGCTTTCAAGCATTTCTTTTGGAAGGCTATCAATAACAGTAGAACATAAATAATTGTACAAATCTTCTAGCCTTGATATGTTATTTTTCTTCTTGCTGTTGAATTTGTACGGAAAAATGCCCTCCATAATTTCAATATCAACAACCTTATTTAAAAATGCATTTTCACTGGTTATGCTTATTCTTGTAAGTATAGTATTAATTTCAGGTTCATTACTCGTATAAATATCTGATAATTCCGCCATTTTAATGACGTATAAAGTTACTACTTTTGATAAACAATTATCAGAATATTCACAATTTTTTATTACCTCCCACTGAGTAACCTGAGACTTGCTTGTTTTTGCATTGCTTGGTAATTTATTCATTGAATTTTCTCCATTTAATTCAGTGTAGTAAATTATACTAATACTTTGTTAAATAAATAATAACGCAGCCATAAAAATATGCATTTATTTACCATAAATTGCACAATATTCCCAAAGTAAAACATTAAAATTACTCTAAAATGAATGATTTCTTTAATTCCATGTTATTCAGCAGTGTAAAATATTGCTACACAATAGTATTTATTCTAAAATAAACTTTCCTTTTGAGCTATTTTATTAATGTCCATTCTTACGGCTGCACTAAAATGAAAAAGATAAGACTCGGAATACTAATTTCAGGTAGAGGATCAAACATGCAGGCTTTAATAGAAGCATGTCAAGATCAGAATTTCCCTGCTGAAACTGTGTGTGTTATCACAAATAATAGTGAAGCTGGAGGCCTTAAAATAGCAAAGCAAGCAGGAGTTTCAGCGTTTGTTGTTGAAGATAAGCCACTTGATACTGATAAAATTCATGAAATACTTGTTCAACATAAGGTTGATTTAATTTGCCTTGCAGGATTTATGAGAATTATAAAGGCCGATTTCCTGAATAAATGGCATAATAAAGTTATAAATATTCATCCCTCTTTACTTCCATCCTTTAAAGGTCTAAATGCCCAAGAGCAAGCTCTGAAAGCAGGTGTAAAAATCACAGGCTGTACTGTGCATTATGTTATTCCTGAAGTTGATGCTGGAGCCGTAATCGCTCAATCTACTGTGCCAGTTCTACCAAATGATGATGTTCAAAGCCTCTCAGAGCGCATTCTAGCTGAAGAACACAAGTGTTATGTGAAAGCAGTAAAGTTAATAGCAGAAAATAACCCTAAGCAATAGCAAATTAGAGAGATCGTGTGGTATTACTTTTTCCTTTTATTACATCTTGATCCAGGGAAAGATTTGTTGGAACTTTAGAGTTGTAGCTTTTTTGCTCGATGTGCTTTTCTTTTTTCATTTCAATAACCTTATCAGATGTATCACCATCGATTGGTTTTTGATTGCCTTCTTTTAGCATGTCTTTTAAATTCTGAACCTTTTCTCGCCTTTCTTTATTCTCCTGATTAGTGTGCAGTTTTGCTAATATTACTATATCAGGTAGTACTTTTGATGCAATTCTGTAAAGGCGTGATAAATTTATTTCTTTTTTCATTTCCGTATACAACTCTTCCTGCTCCTCTTTTGAAAGCTGTGAAAGATGAATTTTAAAGTTTTTAACTTGATGATAAATAGAGTTAATTATGTTACCAATCATTACTATACAGCCCAATGTAACAAGAGGTGCAGTAACAAAAAGAACTATAGGATTACTAAATAAAGCAATAGAAACTGTAGCACCTGTTAAAAATAATGTATCGCACAGAATGTCTAAGCAAATACCTTGAATTCTATATTTATCCCTTCTTTTTTCTTCTAATGTTCTCTTGTAATTACATTTTTTATATAAGCTTTTTTCTCTAAAACAGTCAAAAAAAGAGTACATGCTTGAAATTAAGGATACTGAGCTAAAAAAAACACCTGTGCCAATATTACCGAGCGTTATGCCTATCATACCTATCTGTTGACTTGTAATGTATATCAACTTGAGGATTATCAACACACCTGTATTGATAACAGAAAATATCGTTATTAAAGGATTTAACAAAGCAGTTGGAGTTTTTTTGCTTTCTTTTGTAGTATCGTTTTTCACCTGAACATAAAAATCAATCACATACCTAGATTATAAAGGAATATGGTTAAAATTTTAAATGTACTGTAGTGATTATTTATTTTCTTCCAACCTTAACAAAAAATAAATTTTCAGGATTCAGTAAAGAACTTGCCAATTTGTTTACTTCCTCTAATTTAATATTATTAATGATATTCGTATAATTATTTATATTGTTAACATCACGATCGTCTATCTGCATACTATCCAGCAACATTGCTGTATTCGCATTATTGGATAGGAAAGAGAAGGTAAGGTTATTTACTAAACTGGTTTTTGCATCCTTGAATAATTGTTCGTCAATTCCTTCCTTTTTTATTCTGCTAAATGTATCTTTTACTGCTGATATAGCTTTGCTAGCAGTAGAACTATCAGTACTTATAAATCCAGATATAACATTCCCATGTTTATTTGTAATATTACTTGCACTAACACCATAAGTAATACCTAGATTTTGTCTCAACTCTTTCATCAGTATTGAGTTTAGACTCATACCACCAAGTGCATTAATCAAAACACTAGCATTATAGTAATTAGGGTCTTCATATGCTATGCCTTTTTGAGCAAAAAGTATTACACTCTGTGGTATATCCATAAAAACGCTCTTACTTTCTGCAGGCCCAAATTCATTTTTTACAGATATCTTTCTAACTTTCGATCTTTTTGATGGTAACTTAGATAAATATTTATCGAGCAGCGTACTAACTTGTTCTTTTGTTGCACAACCAACAATACTAATAACGATATTATCCTTAGTAAAACTACGCTTTATGTATGTTAAAACATCGTCTCTAGTAATGCTCATTATAGTGTCTAGAGTTCCATATGGATCTCTTGAGTAAGGATGTTTTTTGAACAACAACGTATCCAACTCTTTTGCAGCAATAAAATAAGGATCTTTTTCAAAATTATTAAAGTTTACTTTGGCTTTTTCAAAAACTCTATTCAATCCTTCAGGATCAACTTTAGGACGCATTATAGCATCACTCAGTAGTGAAATTGCATCCTCTAAATTCTCAGATAAAGTATTTAATGAAACCCTAAATGCTTCTAAACCAGCAGTAAAATTTAAACTAATTCCTTTATCCTCAAGCTTTTTTACAAAATCTTTGGCATCATTTTTTCCTGCTCCTTCTTGAATTACAAGAGAAGTAAACCAAGCAAGCCCCTGCTTTTCTGCACTTTCATACACGTAACCTGCATCTTTGAATGATATATTGAGTGAAACTTTTGGTAAATCACGGTTTTCAACAAACAGAAACTCAAGCCCTTTATTAGTAGTAACCTCCTCTATATTTAGGTGGCTGCTCGCCTGCAAATTAAAGCCCAGACAGAAAAAAAGTAGAAATAAAAGTTTACTTACTCTCATCATTATTACCTCCTTTTGGTAGCAAACGGCCGACTAATTTATTAGTAGAAAAAATAGTACGAATTTTGTGATTTACATCTTTCAGATTGACATCATTAATTTTGCTATATGAAATGTCTATTTCATCAAGTGGGATACCTAGTGCTAGACGTGGTATATAAAATATTGCTACACTAGTTAAATCAGATAGATTATCAAACTGTGCTGCTTTGTATTTAGACTTTGTGCTTTGCAACTCTTCACTTGTTATTCCTTCAGAGTTAAAGTGATTAATAGAATGTTCTAACTCTCTTGCAACAGCATCCAAATTTACCCCGCTTTTTGGAGTTACCCGAATCTCAATGTAACCATTACTAAAAGCTAAGCTATTATAATAAGCAAACACTTCTACTGCTACATTCTTATCTAGAACTAAATCTTTATATAGCTTACTAGACTTGCCATTTCCCAAAACATCAACTGCTAAATCAACAGGAAAAGTTTCACTTATTTGCTCAAATAAAGGAACACGATAGCGAAAGTATAAAACTGGCTCTTTTACTTCAGTGCTTTCTAAAATGACCGATATGTCCGCATTATGTACTGGATCTTGGTTTGGATAATGCTTAACTAAAGGCTCAGCTTTAATTGCACCATATTTTTCCTTTGCTAATTCCGCTACTTCTTCAAATTCTACATCACCAACAACGAGCAGTATAGCATTACCTGGATGATAATAGTTATCATGAAACCTTGTTATGTCATCTTGATTGTAAGTTTTAATATCGCTCTCCCAACCAATAACAGACCTACCATAACCATTACGATAAAATGCACTGTTCATTTCCTCCCATAGTAAAGCTTCAGGATTATTATCAAATCTCATCTTTCTTTCTTCTAATACGATATTTTTTTCTCTATCTATTTTGTCTTGAGTAACATCAAAATTGCCCATTCTATCTGCTTCAATTTCCATTGCTAGTGGTAAATCTTTTTTGAGAACTAATTCGTAGTAGCAGGTGTATTCTTTAGTGGTAAAAGCATTAAATTGGGCCCCAATGCTGCCCAAAGTGGATTCTATGTCTTTAAATTTTCCTGTAGTTTCAAACATTAAGTGTTCAAAGTAGTGAGCCAATCCTGCTTTGCCAATTGGGTCATCCATTCCCCCAACTTTATATATTATTGCATGAAAAACAGTTGGAATTCGGTGATTAGGTACTACATAAACATCCAATCCGTTACTGAGCTTAGCATGCTTTATGATTTCAGCTTCCAAAGAAATCGGACAAATGAAAAAAAACACAGATAGTATAAAAAAACTAAAGAATTTGCGAAGCATTATTTCATTCCTCATTTTGCTTAGAGATAGACCTATCATATATATACCACTTATATAACAATGTACACATTCCACTAACTATAGATAGATCAGCTAAATTAAAGGCTGGCCAATACCAATCATTGATATGAAAATATATGAAATCATATACAGCTCCCCAATAGATTCTATCAATTACATTTCCGATCGCTCCACCAATCATCAGAGAAAAACTAAGGTAAATTGACTTATCATTAGATTTATATATCAAGTATGCAAGTATACCAATTATTAATATTGAACATGCCGAAAAAAAGAAGCTGCCATGCGGTAGAGTACTACACATTCCAAAGCTAATTCCTGAATTCCAAACTTCAACTAATTTCATAAAACTAGTAATCTCGATTGACTCCCCCTCATCAATCAATGAGTTTATATACAATTTACTTGTTTGATCGAATGATACTATAATCAATATAATAACTGAACATATCCTTTTCATAAATTTATCTTTAACTGGTAAGCCTTCATTATATCACGATCTATCTGTTTTGTTAACTCGTTAATACTATGGAATTTTTTTTCTGCCCTAATAAATTTTAAAAGTTGTATATCAACCTTAAAATTGTATAAATTTTCGTTGAAGTCAAATATATGCATTTCTACTATAGGTTTCTTTAAGTCCTTAAATGTAGGTCTCATACCAATGTTGACTACTCCATATAGCCAACTTGAACTATTTTCAGAAAATGCAACTTTGGCGTAATATGTACCAAGCTTAGGTTTTATCATGTAATCTTCTATCGGAATGTTTATGGTTGGAAACCCTATTTCTCTACCTCTACATGCACCTTTTGTTACAATACCAGAAACTTGATAAGACCTACCAAGCAATTTATTAGCAATTTCTATTTCGCCTTTTTGTAAACACTCCCTGATTGAGGAAGAAGAGCAAATTTTTCTATCGATTATCAATGGCTCTAATTTAGTTAAAGAATATTCATACATCTGAGAATATTTTTCTAGAGTTAATATGTTACCCAATCGTTTGTGACCAAAAGTACAACTTTCTCCAACAGTTATATGTTTAGCACCATACTTCTTTACCAAAATCTTACCAATAAAGTCATCGCAGCTAACCTCAGAAAAACCTCTACTAAAATTAATAATATACAAGTAATCTATACCATAGCTGCTGATTAGTTCCTTTTTTTGTTCTTGGTCTATTAACCTAAAATTGTTTCTACTAAATAAAACAGTTGATGGGTGAGGCTCAAAAGTTAAAACTGCAGAGGGTAATCCTCTTTCTTGTGCTACCTTCTTTAGATTGGAAATTGCAAACTTATGTCCTAAATGAACGCCATCGAAATTTCCGAAAGTTAGTGCCACATTATCTTTTATCCCTTGCTCACAGTTGTAAATAATTTTCATACAATTTGATATTTTATATATATTTTTTATATATAATAGTTGTATTTTATAAACTATGGAGATAAATCGTGAAAAACACTAAAGGAAAAGTTGTAATATATGTGAAGAAGTACTGCCCATTCTGCAAGAAAGCAAAAGAGTTATTGGATGAAAAAGGTGTGAAATACGAAGAAATTGATGTACTTAGAAACTCGGATTTGTTTGACGGTATAAAATCAAAATATAACGTCAGTACAGTTCCACAAATTTTTATTACTGATGAAAATGGTGATTATGTACATCATATTGCTGGATGTGACAAATTGATGGATCTTGAAAAAGAAGGAAAGTTGGATAGTATGTTAAATAACAATGAAGATAGCATTAATGCAACAGCTTACACAAGCGGCAGTGATGAACACGAGGGATGTAATATAATACATAATGAAGATTTTATGTGATTTTTTTTTTGTCTTACTGTTGCTGGCATACCCACTTTAAACAATTTTTTATGAATTAAAAATACAATTCATCTAGTGAGTTTTCTTAGTGGGAAAAAATGATAAAAAATATTATAATTGTTAGTAAAAACTTAATTAGTATTGAATTAATTAACAAACAAGATTTAGAGAGTTTCATCAAGATTTTCACAGTGCTTGATAAGCATATAGCAGCTAAAACTCTTTTTACAGAAGAAGTGACAATAGAGTATAAACAACACAATTGCATAGAAGTTGTTGAATTGATAAAAGATACAGGTTTTACATATCATGATGTTGAGAATGTGTTAAATCACCTAAGTAATCATGGAATGAAAGTACCAAGTAGCGTTATAGCAAGCACCCTTTCTTCTTCATACAATCACGCACTTGAGTCTAAGGATGTAGCATTTGCCTGTTCTAAAGGGTTGCCACAATTTTACATCAGGGTAAATAACAATACCTTTATAATGACTCCTATAAGTGAAGAGAATCTGGAATTGAATTCGCAAAATAGCAAAATGCTTATAGAGTCATTAAAGAGCGAAAAAAGCACTTATGATTACATAGTGGAAGAAAATATCATCAAAGTTATAGTGCATTCTGAAATACATCAGGCTATAAACTCGATTATAAAATCACTGATAAAGTCTTGCCTTTTAGCAAGAGATGAAGAAGAAAAATTCAAAGAGAAATTGAGACAACTTGCTTTTAAAGATCAAGCTTTCGTTGAGTATTCTAGCATCAAAACCATTCATAGATATCCGAATAACCATCCTCTGAGAAAGCATGAAAGTGTTATTAAAGATATAGAAAATATTTTATGTGATTTCATAATAAATGAGAACAGCGGGTTTGCTATAGAGCGGTTAAATAGACTGGGCTCAGAAGTCTCTCCAAATACTCCAAGAATCATCACTAAAACTATAGATAAGCTTGTTAAGTTTCACTAAAATGTTGTTGGAATGATTTTAGCCAATGTCTACATATATCTGATTTTTACTGATTGAGTGGAGCAATTGAGCTGCTCTCTGTCATCTCAGCGTTTAACACTGGGATGATTTCGTTGTATGGTATCTTGTATAGTGTTTTACAAATTCACATAGCTATTTCACAATTTATCCATATCAATGTCAGTAAATTTATTGAGAAAATATTACTTAGTTCTTTAAATTTATGTTTTGGGATATATATTAATCATTTATTTTCAAAGCCTCAATAAAAGCATTTTGTGGGATGTTTATGTTTCCCACAGAATGCAATCTTTTCTTACCTTTCTTCTGCTTTTCAAGAAGCTTCATCCTTCGTGTGACGTCTCCACCATAGAGCTTGGCTGTTACATCTTTTCTATACGGGTTAATCGTTTCTCTAGCAATAATTTTTCCGCCTACTGCCGCTTGAATCGCGATTTTATATTGTTGGCGTGGTATCAAGTCTTTCAAACGTGCACATATTTCACGGCCTCTTTTTTCTGCCCTGCTTTTATGAACAATGCAGGCTAATGCATCCACAGGTTCTCCATTAACTAAAAAACTTAATTTATCTATCTGACTTTCCTGATAATTGGATATTTCCCAATCTAAACTTGCATATCCCTTGGAAATTGATTTTAGTCTGTCGTAAAAATCAAAAACAACCTCAGACAGCGGTAATTTATACTTCAGTAGTGCTGTTGTCGTATTACCAACATAAGATAAATCCTGCTGTTCTCCTCTCCTCTCTTCACACAGAGATAGAATCTCTCCTAAATATTGATCAGGTACCATTATAGTTGCAGTGATCCACGGTTCTTCCACTATTTCAATTTTTGTAGGGTCTGGCATATCGCTTGGGTTATGGATATTTAAAACTTTACCATTTTGTGTTGCAACTTTATATATAACACTCGGTGCAGTTGCTGTTAGATCTAAATCAAATTCTCTTTCGAGTCTTTCTTGAATGACTTCAAGATGTAGCATTCCTAAGAAACCGCAACGAAATCCATAACCTAGCGCATTTGACGTTTCAGCATCAAATGTAAAACTAGCATCATTTAAATGTAATTTTTCTAGTGCTTCCCTTAAATATTTAAAATCATCTGTGTTATTGGGAAAAATACTGCAAAATACTACAGGATGTACTTCTTTAAAGCCAGGTAATGCCTTGCTGCACGGCCTTTTCTCTTCAGTAATAGTGTCTCCTACTTTGCAGTCTGCTACTTCTTTCATTGAAGCAGTTATAAAACCAATTTCACCTGCTGAAAGTTCACCAGTCATAACTTTTTTAGGAGTGAAAATACCGATATTATCGACCTGATATGTAGCATTATTAGACATCATAACGATTCTCATGCCTTTTTTTAGTACTCCATTTTTAACTCGCACTAAAATTACTACTCCTAGGTAAGGATCATACCAACTATCAACTAAAATTGCTTGCAGTGGAGCATTTGTATCACCTTGAGGAGCGGGAAGTTTTGTCACTATAGCTTCAAGTACATCCTTTATCCCAAGACCAGTTTTTGCCGATATCAAAATTGACTCAGTTGCATCAATTCCGATTACCTCTTCAATCTGAAACTTTATCCTTTCTGGATCTGCAGCAGGAAGGTCAACTTTATTGAGTACAACTATTATCTCATGATTATTGTCAATTGCCTTGTACACATTTGCCAGAGTCTGAGCTTCAACTCCCTGACTGCTATCTACTACCAAAAGTGAACCTTCACATGCGGCCAAGCTTCTGCTAACTTCATATGAAAAGTCAACATGACCTGGTGTATCCATTAGATTGAGGCAATATTGATTACCATCATTTGCAGTATAATTGAGCCTTACCGTTTGCGCTTTGATTGTGATTCCACGTTCACGCTCTATATCCATTGAGTCAAGTACCTGATTGGTCATTTCCCTTGTCTCAAGACCGTTACATTCTTCTATCAAACGATCAGCAAGAGTTGACTTCCCATGATCTATATGTGCTATTATTGCAAAATTTCTTATATTTTTCATAGATCTACTTATTTAAGTAGATCTATTTTACATTTTAAGTATTACAAGAGCAATTATTTATATCTCTTTATTGCTGAAAACATTTATCTGAAGTCCTTGCCAATGGGCGGCAATGCTCATTAGCTGATGCTTGCTTCACTGTGCTACTTGGATCTTCTTGCTGTCTACACGTTTTTACTGCACCAGCAAGTCTTAGGTAACCAAGGACAGGAACTTTAATTTTTACATCTTTATTTTTTTCTAAATCTTTATCATCTGGTTTATTACTTACTATTTTAATACTGCCATCGCTAGCACTTAATGTGATGCTACATTCCCTTTCACCTACATACCAGTTAAACTTTATTCCATATTGAGCTGCAGTACCTAAATTATAATATCTAACCCCCTCATGTATGTAGCCACTGATAGGTTCTTTTTGATCTCCACTTGAAAGAAGAAAACCGGCAATATTGTTTTCTTTACAAAATTCACTATTTAAAAATTCGCTTACCCTAATATCTGTGTTTTTATTGTCGTCTTTTAGCTTGATTGTTGCATAAAGAGAATTTTGATCCTTACGCTTTTCAATTGACACCGCATCAATGGTGCCATTTTTTATGTACTTGCCAAACTCTGCTTTAGCTTTCTTTTCTAATTCTTTTTGCTTTGCTGCATTTTGTTGTTGTTGCATCTTTTCCAGCACTTCTTTCATTTTTTCCTGAAGTGATTTGATATCACAAATTAACGCAGATTCATCAAGGCCAGGGATCACGAATGCTCTGCCCACTCCTGTCTTCAACCCTTTAATTATGTTTACTATCTTTAAGATAGACTCTAAGTTTTGATAATGTACAATAATTTTTTGATCATTTAGGCTACTCTTATTGTTATCCCAATCGCTAGCAATGTTATCAAATATTGAATTAAGTCCTCTATAAATGGTTATCAATTCATCTGATTCCTCTTTGCCTATTTCATTACCTTTAATACTGCTAATACAATCATTGAATGAATTTATTTCTTCAGGATCTATAAAGAGACTGTACAGTTCATTACTCGATACTCTATTTTGTATTTTTTGTTTTATTGCTTTTAATATCTTACTATTCATATATTTTACCTCATAAAGCTATTCAATGTTATATACATAAAGATTAGGAAATGTTCAAACTTTCTACATTTTTGCACACTTCCTATTATTCTTTTAACATAGACGATACTTTTTTTGAATGAGAAATCGCTTTATTAATCATATAATTCTCATGATTGTTATCTATTTTAGGCAATTCGTACAAATAATTCACCATTATTCCGGTTGACTGACTAATGCCTTTTTCAGAAGTATCAGCCATCCAGTTGATTTGATTGATTGATGCACCATTGCTTAAATGAAAGTGTGCTACTGGATCATAAGCACCTCCACCACTGCTTTTAACCTTTAGCAAATAGTGTGCACAAAGTTTCAGTAGGCACTGTTTTTCGCATTCAACGTTAGTTTTTATGCTTTCTAAAATTTCTGCACCTGATTGTTTTATATTAAGCTTACCTAATAAAGCTACGTCTTGATTTTTTAGCCATTTTGTAAATCCAGGAACTGGAGAAAGAGTTGCATACACTTTTACGCTTTTAAATTCTTGCGATAGTTTTTCTACGACTCTCTTTATTAAAAAGTTACCGAGGCTAATTCCAGATAAACCAGTTTGAGTGTTTGATATTGAATAGAATATAGCAGTACTTGCACTGCTTGGGTCACTTGAAGGAACTGACTCGTCCAAAACGTGTTGAATACTATCTGCAATCTCATTCATCAGTGCAACCTCTACAAAAATTAAAGGTTCATTTGGTATTTTGTAATGAAAGAAAGCGAAACAGAGATGATCAGAATCTAGTCTGTTTTTTAAGTCACCCCAAGAGGAAATTTTATGTACAGCTTCATATTTTATAAGTTTTTCCAACAATGATGCAGGTGAATCCCAGGTGATTTGATGAAGATCAAGTAGATCAACATCAACCAAAGTACAAAGTATACTTTTTAATTCGTTTTCTAGTGGACTTAGACTTTTATATTGATTCTTCAGCTTGAGTACATCAGAACGCATATCAACAATAAACTTAAGGCCCTCCGGTAAGGAGATAAACTGCTTCAATATTTTAGAGCGTGGTGATTCAAGGACTTTTATTAAGTCTTGTTCAAACTTATAACTCGACTCAGAATCTTGATTTTTCTTATATACTTTTATTTCTTCATCTATTTTCGTTTTATCCGGATTGAACTTTTCTGCCAGGGTTTGTAAAAATTTTATTTGACCTGCCTCTGATAAACTCAAGTACAAATTACCAAGAGATACGGTGTTCTTACGTGCTGAGACTTCACCCCCCTTTGGGTTTAAGCATTCGTTCATCTTCAAGACTAAACTATCGACATCGCGACTACTACTTAAATCAGGGCCAATATTGCCAACCCATGACCTTACAGCATCTGCTACTTCACCTAATATTTTAAAAAAGCCCTTTGTTGCTTTCTTATCTTCAACTTTTACTATATCAGTTTTTGCTAATGGCTCTTTTATCATATTTCCTTTTATCGTGTATCTATCTTAATTTAAAGAAAAATCTTAGTCTACAAAGAAGGCATATATTTTCATGGTACAACTATTTTACAATCTATTTAAAATTTTCGTAAAGAGAGTTAGATTTTTAATTTCATTATTTCTCTTACAAAAGTACTTTTATTATAAAAATGCCCTTTTTCCTCTTTCTTTTCCGGGTAAGGCTGATTTTTTAATTACCTAGTCGAAGTTACTTAATTTTTACACATCTATTGTAAAGTACAAAATCTGACTTTGGAATGAAAATGCTAGCTGATGCTTGGACTTTATTGATACTTACGCTACTTGAAACTATACTTGGTATAGACAATTTAATCTTTATTTCTCTAGCAATAGATAAGGTGCCAAATCTGCTGAGAGAAAGAGCCCGCCTTATAGGTTTTGGCTTGGCGCTATTGATGCGTTTTGTAATACTATTTTTTACATCACATATATTATCAATGCAAAAGCCTATATTTCACTCTGTATCACTAGATATTTCAGTAAAAGATTTGCTTATGATTGCAGGAGGGTTATTCCTTATTGTTAAAAGTTCTATAGAGTTATGGAGCGAAATTTTTGTACATAAGGAGAACAAAACAAAGGCAAACGTTAAATCACAATTTTTTTTAGCTCTGCTACAAATTATATTAATAGATTTAGTTTTTTCTGTTGATTCAATATTAACTGCTATAGCATTAACTCATAATATGATAATCGTTGCTATAGAATTTACATTTTCCATATTAGCAATGCTATTTTCATCAAGTTATACCGCTCAGTTAATAAAATCCAGCCCAAGCTTAAAAGTAATTGCCATTCTATTTATTTTACTCATCGGTATATATCTAATACTTGAAGGACTTCACATAGAGCTACCAAAAGCATGTTTGTATTCTTCATTCATGTTTGCATTGCTTGTGGAAGCTATAAGCAAAATAAAGACAATGCGGCCTTGAAATTATTTTGCACAAGGCAAAAGTCTAATTTTTATTCCGGTGTGTGACGAATATCTGTACGAACATTTCGATGTCATTCGAGTAGCTGACACTGGGATCCATTATTCTTTTTTTCTGGATTCCAGCGTCACGCTCTGGAATGACATTAAATAGTTTTTCTTAAAATTTGAGTTATGCAAGCAGCCTCTTTGGTGTGATTCGAGTAGCTGAAACTGGAATGAAATTATTGCTACTCCCACTCAATAGTTGCTGGTGGCTTGGAAGTTAAATCATACACAACTCGATTTACTCCGGAAACTTTGTTAACAATTATACTACTGACGTCTTGCAAAAACCTCCAAAATACTAACGAATGTTGATCTTTATTTTCAAATGGAAATGCATCAGCTGTCATGCCATCAGATGAAGTCACAGCCCTTAAAGCGCAAACATATCCGTATGTACGATTATCTCCCATAACTCCCACAGTTTTTACTGGTAACAGTACAGCAAAAGCCTGCCATATTTTATCATACAAATCATAATTTTTCATTGTGTTGATATATATTTCATCTACTTCTTGCAATATTCGTACCTTTTCTTCAGCAACCTCACCTATGATCCTCACTGCAAGTCCAGGTCCAGGAAATGGATGTTGAAATATTATCTCATCTGAAAGCCCAATTTCTTTGCCAAGCAGCCTTACTTCATCTTTAAAGAGATAGCGTAAAGGTTCTACTAGTGTCAGATTCATTTTTTCTGGCAACCCACCAACATTGTGATGAGATTTAATTGTACTAGTGTTTCCTGAAGCGTGCCCTGATTCAACTACATCAGAGTAAATGGTGCCTTGCATTAAAAAATCCACATCACCTATTTTTTTTGCCTCTTCTTCAAACACTTCGATAAAAGTATTGCCGATAATTTTTCGCTTTTCTTCCGGATCAGTTATTCCCTTTAACCTACTTAAAAACAAGTTTGATTTATCAACGTAATTTATTGGAATTTCTTTTAACATAGCAGTGGTCTGGCTCTTACGCAATAACCCAGTATCGATAAAAATACAGTTTAATTGTTTTCCTATAGCTTTGTGTGTAAGAACTGCTGCAACACTTGAATCAACCCCCCCACTTACTGCAGCAATTACTTTTTTCTCCCCTACTAAGTTTTGAATTTTTTCCTTCTGTTTTTCAATGAATGACTTCATTGTCCAATCTCTCTCACAATTTGCAATATCTAAGAAATTAGAGAGAAGTTTACTACCATTTGTCGTAGGTTTAACTTCAGGGTGGAACTGAGTACAGTAAATCTTCCGCTGTTCGTTGGCAATTATTGCGATTGTTTGATTTATTACACCTGAGGCAATAACAGTAAATCCTTGCGGTATAGTTTCGACACTGTCTGCATGGTTCATTAGCACATCGACTTCGGAATTAACGTCCCAAGTATCCTTTATAATTGGGGATTCTTTTAGTATCTTGATTTTAGTTTTGCCAAATTCCTGATTGAATTCTTTTCTTACCTTTGCCCCAAAATAATGACAAATGAGTTGCTGTCCATAACATATTCCAAGTATAGGAGTGTTTATTGTTTCGTTAAGTTTTATAATTTTATGTGCTACTTCACTTACTTCAGAGCAATTGTCATTTACAGATTGCGGTCCTCCAGAAAAAATAAATCCATTGAATTTTGATACTGTTTCGAAATCGATATTGCTTGGAAATATTTCACAGTAAACGCCCATTTCCCTGATTTGTCTTGCAATAAGCTGTGTAAACTGTGAACCAAAATCAATAACGGCAATTGCTGACAATGTGCTCCTCCATATTATTTAAAGCAATATTTGATAATAAAGAAAACAATAAAGTAAGTAAACTAAGACCTGTTTAAAAACTTTAATATATGACTAAAGTAACTTAAATTTACCGCAACAGATTTATGATTAAGCTGTCTTAATTATCATTCTGATACTCTCTTCTTATCATAATAGCAACCCCAACATCTTTCCTTAAGTTGATGCCATTGCCTGAACGGATACGTTTAATATATATATAAATTCCTATCTTTTATATCTAATAAACCAAGTGTTGGTACGATTGTTGCTTTCAGGAAGATGACGGTTTCTACTGTCTTAGCCAGTTTTTTTGACTTTTGATGCAATAAGTTTTGGTTATCTTTTCTATGCTCTATAAGCCCACCAATTACCATAACTTCGCCACTCTTAATTTTTAACGTAGAGTGCATTTCTCTGGTTTCAATAATTGGAATGTCACTATTTAATTTCATTTTATTTTGTTGTGCGACATATTCTATATTTGGGTCTTTAGTGTAATCGTTAATTCTTGATAAGGTTGGGTGTATATCCATGAATATTTCATTAGTATCAATGTTAATGCTTGGGTGGATTATTAACACCACACCTATTGGAGTGCTATTCATCTTGGTAATTAATGCATGATTAGAATTTTTGGTATTTTTCTGTATATCGGAAGTAAAATAGATATGGTTTTTAGTAAATGAAATCATTGCTTGCTGATTATTTATAGCATGTACTCTAGGGCTTGAAATTACGGCTGAAGTGCCAAATTTGCCTAAATTTTTTACTAAATCTCCTAAATCACTCACACTAGAGTTAATTGCTAGGTCAATAATAGAGTTACCTTGATTTGTTATAGATTTGGTTTCATTATGCAAATCATTTAAGTTGATACCAGAAAGGTATTTATCGTCTAATAAAACTTCAACTATTTTGGCCTCGATCATTACTTGAGAAGACGCCAATTTCTTAACTTTATTAATATATTCTTCAACAGCTTTGTGAATATCTTTTCTAGCATTTAGAATAATGACACCAGCTTCTCTGTTGGATGAAAGAAACTCACCATCATCTACTCCGTTAACATCCATTATTGCATTTAAGCCTTTTTCTAATGAATTCCATAAATCACTACTATATTGAGATTTCATATAGTTTCTATCACCATCACTGTCGGTAATATTGTTACCAATGATAAAACTCCTTTGCGCAGAGTGTTGAATATTGATGAAGTCTACGTAATAATTTTGTGCATATGGCAAATCTTGTTCAATTCTAATTACACCATTATTCATTGAGTAACGCAATTTGGCGCTGTTGGCTATATTCTGAATTACTTCGTTTATGTTCTTATCTTTTAGCTTTAAAGTAATATTACCTGATATTTTGGGATCTATGTCTAAGTTAATGTCAGAAAGTTTTCCTATTTCAATCAGTAAATCCTTTACTGGTACTTTTTCATCAACATTAATCGAAAGAAACTGATTACTGGTTGTAAGATCGGGAAACTCTACCGGTAAAGGTATCATTTCTGGTATTGCTGGTTCGTTATTCTTCAAAGGAGTATTATATTGTTGCAACGAATAATCGTGCTTATAATTGTCTATATTAACAGAATGTTGCTTGTTAGGTAGATGTGTGCAAGAAATAATGAAAAGGAGTATTAAACATTTTAAAATAGCCATGAGGGCAGCATACAAATCTATACTAATAGTTTTCTATAAAAATGTTAAAAATGTATTTAATTGTATCCGTTCAGGGGAGTGATTTAAGAAATGATAGATAGGAAATTATGAAAAGGGTTTAGTCGCATGGAAGTGGGATGAAAAGAAGCACTGGTTTCACATGCGTCTGAACAGACACCATTTTACAGCATTTTAAATTTGTCCTATTCAATGTTTGTACAGTTGTGATAAAAATTACTTGACAAATTTTGACAGCTTTGTTATTTTGATAGTGAAGATATTCTAGAGCTCGAAATCTATCTTCGTCTGCAGACTTTTCAACTTCATTGATTTATAATCTCTAGTTAAAGTATATTGTACTTATGTATAGATAACTTCTATCATAGCTATATACATTTTTCTGAGTTTTTTTGTATTACTTAGGAGGATTATCATGTTTAAAATCATGGATTACGCATATCATTGACATAAATGCCTTAAAAGGACAGATGGTACCTACGTCCTCTTTATATAGATTATGTATTTGTTCAGATACGACTAAATTGTGTCTAGTGTAGAAAAAATTAGACAAATTCAGCCTTATATAGAACCAAATTCAACGGAAGTAGAATTATCCTTATTTCCATAATAGTAAGGATTTGCTTCTTGCGTATTATTAACAACAGTTTTTAATAGTACTTCCTTATCACTATTCCATGCAACTTTCTCCATAATTGGAATATAATCCTTACACTTTTGATTATCTTCACAATCCTTGATTTTACCATCATCATTTAGATAACGCTTCAATGCATCATAGTATACTTTAGTGTTATTACCCTCTTTATCTATCATTTGTCCTAAGGTATTAACAAGTATCAATGGTGCAACTTGTTTTGCTTTTACAACACTTGTTTCACTGGACTCTCTAAAAAGATTAGGACATGCTCCTCTGGAAAAAAAGCTCTTGTTGAATTCTGGATTACTACGGTAAACGTTCGGGTAACAGAAACTCTTAATCTCTTCTTCTTGACACGCTAACTCTCTTTGATCATCCACACATTTTTCACATTCTATATTACCAAGCCAGGATATTGAATTAAGATCCTCTGTAAAGGCAAATTTAAAATTTACTGCACCATAATTACCATTTGCTCCCTCTTCTATATATTTTGCAATCTTAGGATTGCTGTACATCTCGGGATATAATTCCTTTAGTAAATCAGATGCACTAAAACCTTGACAACCTATCTTATTATCAACTTTATAAAAATGAGAATATGGCCCACAATTTTCATACTTGGAACAATCTGAGGTTACTTTTCGAGATGTAATTTCTCCATTTTCATTCCCTCCTTCATCAGTAACGGGTTTATCTATACCATTTTCTTTTTTACATTCTTCAGCTACTTTTTTATACCACTCAGTCTCTGCTTTTGCTCGCTTAACCTCCTCTTCACATTTTGTAAGCTTCTTTTCTACTAGTTCAAAAACCTCTTTTACTATCGGAACTATATTTGTGAATTGCTTCTCAGTCGTAGTTTCACCCTCAGTCATCTCGTCTATACCTTCTTTATCATAAAAAAGTTTGTTGGTATATAAATAACTACTATTAACTTGATCACTATAGGTATTTTTTGACATAGGAACCTCCTCTACAGTCAAAACTGGAATTACATAAAAGTATAAGTATCCACCTGAATATAAAGAAACCACAGTTCAAGAAATCTCAGGTTAACTCAGAAATTATTATAAGCTAAAGTAATTAAAAATTTAATAACTTGCATTATAAATATAGCATATCTATCAATAGAAATTTTCTTTCAATTTTTAACGTATCTTTGCTAATTTTTCATACAGTTCACCTTAGAGAGTCATGATTCTTCTACTTTCCCGTGATTAATCACTATAATCTTGAAGTGTGGTTTGTACGTAATTAGTTCTGGAACTTGCTAATGGATGATTGCTCTACATTTTAATTTCCGTCGCTGTTCACAACATTACACTCTGGAACTGCATACCTAATATCGCATGCTAATTTCTCTCTTTATCTTCTGCAAATTAATTAAATGAAGGGCATTAAGTACCCACACTACTAAAAAAAGTGTGGTACAAAATATAAACATTGCAATGAGTGGCAGCAGTAAAGAACCTTCTATTGCTACTCCACCTTTTCTAAAAATACTTGCTGGCTGATGAAGAGTAGACCATAAATTCACAGAAAATTTTACTATGGGAATATTTATAGCACTAAAAATGGCAAATACTGCTGATGATTTCTCTGCTCTTGCTTGATTATCAAAAGCGCTCCACAATGAAAGATAACCAACATACAGAAAAAACAAAATCAGCATTGAAGTAAGCCTTGCATCCCATACCCACCAAGTACCCCATGTTCCTTTTCCCCAGATGCTACCTGTGATTAAGCATATTGCCGAAAAGACTGTCCCTGCAGGAGCAGCAGCATGTGCTAAGACACTAGCAACACTATTGTTCCATACCAACGAAATGAAACTGAGTAATGCAATGAGTCCGTATATTCCAAGAGCAAGCCATGCAGAAGGCACATGAAGATACATAATTCGTACAATTTCTCCTTGTTTATAATCTCCTGGGGAGAAGAATAATGCCAAGAACATTCCAATTAAAAAACATGCGAAACAAATAACCCCAAGCCAAGGTAGAGCTTTTTTAGTAAAAGAAGTGAAATTTGTAGGCTTTAATAAAAACATTTGTTTTGAGAATAATTGTGTTAAGAACTTATCAATTAGTTTGAGTTTTATCAACAAGATAGTTTTTCTATATTTACGTAGTATAATAAATTAGCACAATTTCAGTAGCAGATTGCTTGCTATTATTTTTAGTATAACGTTGATGACCCTTAAAAAGCTTAACCTACACTTAGTGTCAGATTCAAGTGGTGAAACTGTTATATCAGTTGCAAAATCAGCTCTGAAACACTTTCGTTCTGTAGAAACGATCGAATATGTTTGGTCTTTCGTAAAAGAAGAAGAGCAGATTGACAAAATTTTAGAGGAAATTAATAGAAAAAGTGATGAGCATAATTTTGTTATATGCACTATTACTAATGATGAGCTAAGAAAATATCTAAAAAATAATTGTATAAAGCTAAAAATTCCCTACAGAGCGATATTATCACACATTATTAGGGAAATCTCATCCTATCTTGAAATTAAAAAAGACGAAAAACTTGACTTACATGCTGAGATAAATAACGAATATTTTCAGCGCATTGAGGCAATAAACTATACCATTAATCATGATGATGGACAAAATATTCAAGATATTGATAAAGCCGATATAATTTTGGTTGGAGTTTCACGCACATCAAAATCTCCCACCAGTATGTATTTAGCTTACCGAGGCTATAAAGTTGCAAATGTTCCTTTTGTTAGCGAGATACCCTTTTACGTCGACTTAGCAAAATTAAAAAATAAACTGACTATAGGAGTAACAATAGACGTAAGAAGGCTAATAGAAATACGCAAAAATAGACTGACTTCAATTAATAATGAAGGTAATAATATATATGCTGACCCTAGAAAAGTAGAAAAGGAAATTAAAGAAGCAGAGGAGTTCTTTAAGCAAAATAACTGGCCAATTATTGATGTCACGCAAAAGTCAATCGAAGAAGTATCAGCGACAATTATACAGTATTTTAATAAAATGTGAAAAATTTATCAATTGACTAACTCTCTGTCCGTGATCATAATGTAAGCTAATTCTATTCTTACTGTAGATATGAAAGTTAAAGGGTCACTAAAATCTCATCGTAACAGAGATAAAAATTGTAAAGTTGTGAAAAGGGGTAGTAAGGTTTATGTTATAAATAAGGTAAAGCCAAGATGTAAAGCGCGTCAAGGTTCTTAGCTTTTTGTTTGCCTTTTTATGTCATATGTTTTTCATATGGAAGCATGGTTAGAAAGAAACAAAAATTGTTGTATTTAACCATAGCACTGCCCATTTCTTCTCTTACATTATATTTTGGTATTAACATGATTACAGGCAGACGTGGCTTGTTAACATTAATTAACTTAAAAAAAAGAAATTAATTACGTGCGTCAACAAGTCCATGAATTTTAGTTCCACCCTAAGCCCTCTTGAGCTTGAAAATTTTTTCTATATATAGGCTGAGCATGAATGACATCTGATCATCAATTATGTAAATCTGGATCTTGTTGTGCATACTTAAGTCATTTTGCCAAAATTCCCTTTTTGCATCACCTTTTAAACCTCTTATGTATACTTCTGTAATTGTGGTAAATTTTTGATCATTGGCAGCCACTGCTCCACACTGCTTCCATACATATTCTCAACTTCTCCTCGCTTTTACTGTGTATTCCTTTTGTGCTCTTTAAAACGGTACCTTCTATATATTTATTGTCATTCGGCTAAGTTACCACTTTTTTTCCATTTTTATACTTTCTGCCCTTGATTAATTTGACCTGCTAACATTTTGTTTACAGGGCCTGCTATTAACTCTGCACAATTTATTCTTATGGTAAAAACTTCTTCTTCACTCTTATTTTCCTTAACTTGACGCGTATGGTTTGTTAAATACTACCGTCTGTCAAGGAACTTCTACTCATGAAGGTTATGGCTTGGAAGATTACTGAAATTTTGAAAAATGTAGTCTACTTCTATATTCAAATATATCAAGCAGTAATTCAAAATTAGCTATTGTACCTTTTGCACTATTATATGCAAGGTTGAGCAATTCTCTGTCCTCATATAAATCAGCAAATTTAAACTCCATGCACCCTGATTGTTTTGTGCCTAAAATATCTCCGCTACCCCTCAGCATCATATCCTTTTCAGCAATATAAAATCCATCTTGTGACTCACACATAATCTTTAACTTTGAATACGAACTTTTACTGAGATTGTCATATAACAGTATACAAAAAGACGGTTTATTTCCTCGTCCTACTCTACCTCTTAACTGATGTAATTGCGATAACCCGAACTGCTCTGCATTCTCTATAATCATAATAGTTGCATCTGGTACATCTATACCAACTTCTATCACAGTGGTTGCAACAAGCAGAGAAAATTCATTCCTCTTGAAGGAAAACATCACTTGATCTTTCTGCTCTTGAGTTAGTTTTCCGTGTATTATTCCAACTCTATCAAAAAATGTCTTTTGTAGTTCCTGAAAGCGCATTTCTGCTGCGGCAATATTGAGTTCTTCGTTTTCTTCTATATATGGACAAATCCAATATGCTTTTTCGCCTCTATTTATAGCATCTTTCAGTCTTTGAATAATATCTGATACTTTTTTAACGTTCATAATAACGGTTTTTATTGGCAATCTAGATTTTGGTTTTTCCCTTAAAATAGAACATTCAACGTCACCATACATAGCTTGCTGCAAGGTTCTTGGAATGGGAGTTGCAGTAACAAAAAGTATATCGGTATTTTCTCCTTTTCCTACCAACCGATTCCTCTGCATCACTCCAAATCGCTGTTGTTCGTCTATGACTGCGAGTCCTAAATTTTTAAATGTAACGTTGGCTTGAAATAATGCATGAGTACCAATTACTATATTTAAAATACCACTTGCAAGTTCGTTCATAATAATCTTTCTTTCCTTGCGTGCAGTTTTACCAGTAAGCAAAGCAACTTTTATATCAGTACAAGATAGAGCTTCTTCGATCCAATTATAATGTTGCTCCGCTAAGATAGTGGTTGGTGCCATTAAAGCTGCTTGCATGTTATTTTCTACCACATTCAGCATCGTAAAGAGTGCAACCACGGTTTTTCCACTACCAACGTCACCTTGTAGCAGACTTACCATACGGTATTTGGATTTTTGTCTTTCTGAGATTTCATCTATCGCTCGAATTTGATCATTTGTTAATTGGAACGGTAATTCATTTAAGACCTGCTCTTTGTATTTATTCAATATTACAAATTCCCTTCCTCCTTTTTTTACATGATTTTCCCTTGCAAGCTTTAGTGCCAACTGGTACGCAAATAGCTCATCATAAGCAAGTCTTTCTCTGCAAACTTCTGCTTCTACGAGTGAGCTCGGTCTGTGCAATCTTATGATGCTTTCTTTCCAATTCAGCCATTTCTTTTGCTTGATTAATGTTTCATCTATCCACTCTGGCAAATCAGGCAAATCTTTTAGATTAGAACTTATTATGTTTCTAATGCTCTTGTTAGTAATACCGCGACATAATTGGTAAATTGGCTCTATGCAGGCTATTTCTTTAAATTGATTGATATCAGACAACATGTAATTTGGGTGAGTAATTTGCCAATGTTCGGCAAACTTTTCAAGTTTACCACTGATGACTATATCTGTTCCAACTGGAAATAATTTATACAAATATTTAACTGAGTAATTAAAAAAAACTATAAATAAATACTGACTTTCACTTTCAACGATTATTTTATATGGCCTACCTCTAACAGTGGGGCGCTGGTGCTCATACACTTTTGCCATAAAAGTTGTAAATTCTCCCACTTGAGCATCAGGTAGTGATTTACTTCTATCCACATAACTGAGCGGCCTATAAAACAGCAAGTCCATTACTCTGTCTCCGCCGCAAAGTTTAGGCAATATTGCGGAATGAAACCTTGGTATATTCTCAATTTTACTATTTAGAAAAGTCAGCACACTTGACTGCTCATCAACATTCATACTGTGTAAAACCGTTTATTCATAATAGAGCCTTACTAAAATCCTGTCACCCTATTATGACTGTCTATGTTAAGTATATTATTGACATATTAACTATTTTTATGTATTATTATACTATCAGCAATTCATATCAAAGTATTAACAATGAACAACTCTACACAGGAAAAAAATGAAAATCCAGTCGTTACACTAAAAGCTCAGGCAGAAAAGTTTGATTTTAGCAAGTTAAGAGCTGGTAAAGAGAATGTGGAAGCAAACTCTGGTAAACAGGCGTATCAAGACATTGACAGAATGGATTTTACTATTAATGATCAAAGTGTAGATAAAATCTTAATTAAAGCACTGATAAATAGAGACAAAAAAGAATTTGACAAGATTTGGGCAGAACATTACAAAAACGAAAAAATTCCTGACCATAAAAAAAATGACCAGTACAAAAAGAAATTTGAAGAATTTTACAGTCTAGGTACAAATTATGCTCACCTATTACCAGAGAAAGAGAACGGAAATTATCGACCGTTCGCAAAAGAGATTTTTAAGGAAATGTTTAGATATGCTGAAGCTCAAGTTCCAAGTGACTCTATCTTAGAGGAGTTGGTTACCAATTGTAATCAGGCAGGGTATGAAGCTATTGTATCTATAGAATCTCAAAATTCACTTGAACAATATTCACTTATAGTACCTTCCCCTGAAAAAGTTATAAATATCGATTATGTTAACCAAAATAATGTGAGTATTAGGTCTGATATGAAACTACCGATATTCTTCCACGAGAGTAATGGTCAATTCGGTGATAAGCTATGTGATCTATCCAGCTCACTGGAATTTACACTTGAATCTCAGGATGGAAAAGGTAGTGTGGTATATAAAGATGGCAAATTCTCACTGACTGTGCCCCTGAAATTGAGAGATTATAAAACTGATAGCAGAAATTTATTTGATATTATTAAAGAATATTTCTACAAATTCTGCGAGAAGTTAGGATTTAAATTAAAAATAGAACATGATTTAGGCGATTCAATCGAAGTGAATAGCCATCTGGAAAGTGTGCAGCCACCCATTCATAGCAATGAACACGAAAATACACTCTAATTAAAATATTTCAAAGCTTATTTGCATAGTCAGTTGTACTAGACGCAACTTAACCTGACAGAAAAACTAATGTCACTCTCTATAAACAAAATATACTTAGCCAAGATAGAATAAAGACAAAATTTGAAGAAAAGCTAGAAAAAGAGAGAATAGAAGAGATACTCCAAGCTAAGCCTGGAAAAGATATAATGTGTGCAATACTTTATTCTAAGCCTGAAAAGTCGTATTTTTTTGAGCAAAACATCGCTCAATTTGCTTTTTATCATGAATTAAGAGATATGGCTCAATCATATGATGTTAACTTTATTGAAAATGGTGGTGAGTATCTTGACCAGGGAGAAAAGATCGATAATCAAAAGGTTGGCCACAATGATGTTTCTTGGTGTAAAGATCTTTATATTTAAAAAGAAGAAAGTGAGATTGATGGTATTTTTGCACTAGTTATACATTTATCCACCAAAAAATAGTCATTTTTCTTGGATATTTGATATAATTTAGACCTATTAAAGCAAAAGCATGAATGAAGTAATAACATTTGGTTGTCGTCTAAATTTCTACGAGAGTGAGTTAATCAAAGAAGCATTAAAAAAAGCGAAGAGAGAAAATGTTGTTGTGGTGCATAGCTGTGCAGTGACAAATGAAGCAGAACGTCAAGTAAAGCAAAAAATACGTAAGATCTATAAGAATGACCCAAGTAAAGAAATTATTGTAGTTGGTTGTGCCGTTCAATTAGATCCTAAATCATATAGTGATATTCCTGGTGTAAGTAAAGTGCTAGGTAATCAAGACAAGCTAAGAGCTGAAAATTATCTACTAAATAATGATGAAACCTTAGTCAGTGATAACCAAGTAGAACCTATTCTCATTAATGGATTTGAAGATAAATCAAGGGCATTTATTGAAATTCAAAATGGTTGTAATCATAGCTGCACATTTTGCTCAATTACTGAGGCAAGAGGGAATAATCGATCTGTGCCAGTAAACAATATTATAGAGCAAATTAAGATTTTTATAGAAAATGGGTATCAAGAAGTGGTGTTTACAGGTGTTGATATTACTGACTTTGGTACAGATTTGTTTGGTAAGCAATCACTTGGTTCGATGGTTAGGAGAGTTTTAAAGGATATACCACAGTTAAAGAGACTAAGACTTTCCTCTATTGATGTTGCTGAAGTTGATGATGAACTAATGGATTTAATAGCTAATGAGTCAAGACTTATGCCTCACTTACACTTGAGTCTACAGTCTGGTAATAATTTAATACTAAAGAGAATGAAACGTCGTCACAATAGAGAACAAGTGATAGAATTTTATCATAAAATGAAGAGCTTAAGACCTAATATAGCATTTGGCGCTGATATTATTGCTGGATTTCCAACAGAAACTGATGAAATGTTTCAGGATACAGTTGATTTACTGAAAAAAATAAATGTAGTTTATCTACATGCTTTTCCATATTCAGAGCGGAAAAACACACCTGCTGCACGGATGCCACAAATACCAGAGAATGTACGTAAAGAACGAGTAAAGCATCTAAGAGAAATAAATGAAGAAATGATGAGCAGTTTTTATCAATCTTTGCTCGGCACTGAGCAAAGCGTTTTGGTTGAGCAGAATAATATTGGTAGAACAGAAAATTTTGCATTAATAAAACTTACATCAAGAGTTCAAGCTAAAAGTATTGTGAAAGCTCATGTTAAAGGAATAGAAAATAATTGTTTAATTGGAAATATTATTTCTTAATTTTTGTACATTAAAGGAATATATGATATAGTAGTTATACTATAAGTGATAATTCATTTATGATAATTAGAATATCTATTGCTTTATTTTTCATCTTCATTCCGTGTGTCTATTTTTTTATTACTTATATCAGTAACAATACACACATTGAGCAAGTACAACCGTTAAAATTAGAAACAGATGATAATGAAAGTGTAATACGTTCTGAAGAGGTTGCTGAAAGAGAAATACCAATAAAATATCAAGAACTTAAAAGTAATTCACCTTCTATTTTCCAAGCAGCTGGTCAGAAAAATATGTGGCCACGTATTACAGATCAAGCTGAACCTACAAAAGAAAAATCAAAAAAACTTGATTTCTATGTTAGTGCTAACGGTGGTAAGATATACAATGATAATTCAGAAACATTTGTAAAGGGTATAAAGGCAATAGGAGAAAGGTTTATTAATTTAATCAATACAGCTAATCCTAATCTTTCTTTGCAAGAAAAAGTAGTATCATTGTTTATCAAAGCGGGATTAGTGGATGAAATTCAGAGTATAGAGAAATTTAACGGCAAAATTGATTTCCAGTGGCTTAGGAGCGTATCTTTAGGTTACTATGCTGGGGAAAATGGCCGAGTTGATTTTGAAGCTATGTATTCTACAGCCAATATTAAAGATAGTAATTCTCCTCCGGTATTTGAGAAATCAGCAAGCGTGTTTGCATTTTTATTAAACTTCTATTATAACTCCAGCATTCAAGATACACAATTTGCTCCGTATATTGGTCTTGGTATAGGGCCAACAGTTTTTAGATTAAAAAAGATTAATGGGTCACCAGAAAATTCAATGCCACTGAATGTTCCTTGGTTTGCTTATCAAATAAAGCTTGGTGTTGACTACTCAATAATCCCAGAAGTTAAAACCTTTTTCGGCTATCGTTACTTTAGTATCCCAATACCTATTGCAGATGATATATCCACTCATAATATTGAAGTTGGTTTGATGTTTAATTTCTAGTAATAATATCTGTTCAAGGGCATCTGAAGCAAAAGTGGTCAGTGCTTGCCATTAGACTTCTTGGATAACTTAAGAAACAAGTAGTAGAAGTAATATTAGGGAAGGTATAAATTTTGAGCAGGTAAGTAAACTTGATGAAGAGAAGCTTCGAAGACTAAGAGGAGTAAAAAGAAAAACATTGGAAAAATAATAGAAATTTTAATAGAGGAAGAGGCAAGAAAAATGCAAGAGGAGGAAAACCAAATAAACAATGCATGTTTGTTAATAGCACTAGAATATTTGCGTAAATACCGTACATATTTCCATATAGCGCAAAGCTATGGAATAAGTGAAAGTATTGCTCACGGCTGAATAGAAGATGCATTGATAAAACATTCAGATTTCAGGAAGATAAAGAGCTATTAAAGTCAAATGTAGAATACGAGATTTTAGTAATATAGCTAACCCAAGAAAGGCTTAGCTGATTGCTGAAAAACAAAATCAATAGCCGAATTAATATTGGGCCAAAAGGTTTGTAGAGCCTTTTTTATGGCGTGCTTGATCAGAACTTCTCAATCGGATTTAAATCTGGCGAGTATGGAGGTAAGAACAAAATTTTACACCCAATATTTTCTATCAAATTTTTCGTCCTTGCAGATTTATAAAAGCTCGCATTGTCGAGAACAATAGTCTGTCCAGGTTTAAATACAGGAACAAGTACATTTTCTACATAAGCATCAAAAATCTCGCTGTTGCAGTAGCCATCAATTATCCATGGTGCTTTAACTTTTCCTTCATTTAGTGCTCCAATCATGCTTACCCTCTTTCTTTTAAACCCTGGGCAAATAACCTCTTGCCTCTTTGAGACCACCCATATTCATAAAATTCATTGTCCTCTATTCCAGACTCATCTATGTATATCAAGTTTTCTTTATTTATTTATTTCTTCTACTTTTTTTTATGAACTCTTTGCGTTTCTCTTTCTCGATAAAGAAAAGTTTTTTTTATATGTATAGTTTACTTTGCTAAGGTAGTTATATACTGTGTTTCTACACATATTACCAAATTCTTCAATTATCTTTTCAATTCTAATATCTTGATTTCCATCCAGAAATTTGATAAATCTATCCATATCTTTAATCTTATGGCCATATCCTTTGTGATAGCCTGAAGATGGTTTCTGTTTCTTTTTTCCTTTTCCTCCACAAATATATTGTTTTTATGCTCACTAAATTGGTGAGCATGTTACAACGTTTTTGACGACGCAAAGACTGGATAGCTACTTGCATGACAACCATTTAGTTGTCTTTTCTCGTCTATCTTATTTTGTCACTCTGCTGAACAGATACTAAAGTACTAGCTTTTTTGGGTTCATGCACAATTCTATCAGAAGTTTTGTGACTATAATTGCAGAAAACATCGAGCATAAAACTCCTATCGATAAAGTGATAGAAAATCCTCTAATTGCTCCGCTACCAATAATGAACATTATTCCTGAAGCAATTAGTGTAGTGAGGTTTGAATCAAGAATTGTTTTTATTGCGTTTTTAAATCCTTCTTCAATGGCACGAGCTGTTCTTTTTCCTGCTCTTATTTCTTCGCGGATGCGTTCAAATATCAAAACATTTGCATCAACTGACATACCAACAGTTAGTGCAATGCCGGCAATTCCAGGGAGAGTAAGAGTTGCTTCAAGTAAGGTAAGAATGAGTAGTATAGAGATTACATTAAAAACGAGTGCAACAGATGCTAACAAGCCTAATTTGCCGTAAGTAATAATTATCGATAGACCAACGGCTATGATAGATATTATTGCTGCAATTTCCCCTGCTTTTATTGATTCTTCTCCAAGGCTTGGACCAATGTTTTTTTCTTCAATTATTTTAAGTGGTGCTGGTAGTGCACCGGATTTTAAAAGTATTGCAAGTTCACTTGCCTGTTTTTCAGTGAAGTTACCGCTAATTTCTCCCTCTCCATTTAGAATGGGCTCACGTATTGTTGGTACAGTTAAGACTGTGTTATCTAGAACAATTGCAAAGGGCTTTCCTACATTTTCTTTAGTGATTTTTGCAAATCTTTTGCTTGCTACGCTATCAAATTTAAAATGTACTGTCGGTTTACCTAAATTGCCAAATCTGACTGATGCATTAACTAGTGAGTCACCCCCTATTTCAGTTTTGCGGAATATCGGGTAGGAATTACCCAAAGAATCCTTGAGCATAATTGTAGTGTCATGATCGATATCTTGCATTTTAGCTACATTGGTGTTTGCCAAATGGAAGGCCAGCTTGGCTGTTTTGCCAAGCAGAGATTTTATCTGCTGAGTGTCTTCTACTCCAGGAACTTGGACTAATATCTTATTTTGTCCTTGTTTTTGCACACTTACTTCCTTAGTACCAAGCTTATCTAAGCGTCTTTGAACATTAATTATTGACTCTGAAACTACTTCATTGATTAATGAATTCTTATAATGCGGTTTATATGAAATAAAAATTGAAGTATCTTTTCTATTCAGCTCTAAGTTTGGGTTTATTTTATGAATTAACATCGAAACTTTTTTGTAATCATCCATATTACTTAAAGTTACAACTATTTGTTTATCGTTTTTTATGTTGAATTCAATCCTTTGTGTTAACAGACCTTCTTTTATTTCATCGGCTAGCATGCTCAATTTCTCTTTAAAATAAAAATCTAAATCTACGTTCAGGAGTATAGATGATCCACCTTTCAGGTCGAGCCCTAGATTTATCCTCTTTTTTGAGGTGAGAAACTTATTATCAAAGAAGTTTGGCAGTATTATATATAAAGATAGCAAAAAAATTAGCAATACTGAAAGAGATTTAACTGTGAGCTTGTTTAGCATAAATTTAAACTATACTTAGGTATAGTGTAAACTGAATGGTTGCTAATCACAAGCACCTAAATGAAAAGGTCCGTGAAAGATAAAAAACAAGCCTAGAACCAATATCTCTATAATTGATTTTGTTCTTCTAGAATATCATTTATTGAAGCAGTATAAACACATGTATTAGATTCAGAGTTGGCTCTCAGATTCTCTGTTTGTTTTGTCTAATTTTGTCAATTGCAAGGTAAGTGCATAAACCAAGTGTTAAGAAAATAACTATGCTAAGTGGTATGTGATTAGCAAGAAATTTACTATAACTTAAATCTTTCCAAACGAGAGGACTAGATAGAGAGGGGTGAGAGAAAAATCTGGGAATTGCTACTACTGCATTTAATGCTGTTAGAATAATAGCGACAGTGGCACCTACAAGAGGTAAAATATTCTTTTTATTAAATCTGCCATTAGAATCTTTTAAAATATCAAACATACATACTCCTCGATTACTAAATGTTCGTGATACTATGTACTAATTATAAAGTATTCAATAACTAAACTGGAGATAATAAAAAATGGACATAGAATATAGACATATAATATGAAGGATATATGCTAGTTAAAATAGGTACGAGAGGAAGCGACCTTGCGATCACCCAAGCTTTGGAAGCAAAACAAAGATTATTAGAGTCTTTTCCTAATCTATCCGTTGAGATCATAAAAATCAAAACTTCTGGTGATAAATATGCTAATGTAACCCTTGCTGAAATAGGAGGTAAAGGACTGTTCCTCAGGGAGATTGAGGATGAGCTACTTGAGAACAATATAGACATGGCGGTTCATTCGCTAAAAGATGTACCTGCGTTTTTCTCGAAGGACTTAACAATTCCTTGTGTTTTAGAGAGGCTAAGTCCATGTGATGTATTTATTTCTCATAAATATAAGAGCCTAAAAACTTTGCCACAGCAGGCTACAATTGCAACTTCTTCAATAAGAAGAAAAGTTCAGCTGTTAAATCTCAGGCCAGACTTAAATGTAGTGCCACTGCGTGGAAATGTGACAACTAGACTGCAAAATCAGAATTTTGATGGAATGATTTTAGCCGAAGCAGGACTGATAAGATTAAAAAAACACCATTTAATTACAGAAGTATTATCACCAAAAGTCATGTTAAACGCAGTAGGGCAGGGGGCAATTTGCATTCAATGCCGAAAGAATGATATAAAAGTTATCGATCTTTTAGAGAAAATTAATAATAATATGTCTTTTATAAGGGCAAAATCAGAGCGCAGTTTCATGAAGACAGTAAATGGTTCATGCTTTACACCGCTTGCAGCTTTAGCAGAATATATGAGTGAAAACATGCTACGTCTTCGTTGTATGTTAGCGGGCGAGAGAGGTATATACTTTACTGAACGCACTTCATTTGTAGAAGATGCAGAAGAAATGGGTGTGAATGCAGGAGTAGAGTTAAAATCGAAATGCTTATAAGCTTACCTAAAGTACGTGGAATCTATCGTTATAATGTTTCGATGTCTAAAATGACATGGTTAAATGTTGGTGGCCAAGCTGATGTACTTTTTAAGCCATGTGACATTGAGGATCTAATATGCTTGATAAAAGATGCGGAGTTGCCAATTAGTGTTATCGGTGCAACATCCAACATAATAATTCGAGATAGTGGCATTCGAGGAATAATGGTGAAATTAGGTAAGGAATTTGCATATATAAAATGTAAAGATAATAACTCCATTGTTGCAGGTGGTGCTGCATTGCTTAGTAACCTTGCATACTTTGCCGGGGAGCAGCAAATTAGTGGACTTGAGTTTCTTGCAGGAATTCCAGGAACAGTTGGTGGTGGAATAGAAATGAATGCAGGTGCATATGGTAGTGATATTGCAAGTGTTGTACAGTCGATAAGGGCAGTGAATCTAGAAGATGGAAATTTGTATGAATTCTCCAGCGAAGAAATGGGATATTTTTATCGTGGACATGATCTAAAAGGCAAGTGGATTTTTGTTGAAGCTGAATTTAAAGGAGTAAGTTCAGAGTATGAGCTTATATTGCAAAGATTAAAGGAAGTTATTGACAAAAAAAACAAAAGCCAACCAGTAAGAGGAAAAACTGCTGGCTGTATATTCAAAAATCCAAGGGGTTATCAGGCATGGAAACTGATTGATGAGTCTGGCTGCCGAGGATTAAATAACGGCAGAGCTAAAATTTCTAAGAAACATTGTAATTTTCTGCTCAATTACAACAATGCAACTGCACTTGACTTAGAAAACCTTGGCAACAGAGTACAAAATGCAGTAAAAGATAAATTTAATGTTGAGCTTGAGTGGGAGATAAGGGTTTTAGGCAGCTCTATCTCTACCTCTTAGCTGTTCAATGTTATCTATGTTATCTATTTCTAAAGTGTCCTTATTGTTATCATTTGATTTAGTATGGTTGCTATTCTTTTCCTGTGAAGAAAAGCATTCTTTTACTTTTTCAACTATAGGTGGTAGATATATCATTGCAAGTACTGCTAGGACTGACATAACAAGTCCTATTAGTGCACCAAGGTTAGCTGCTGAGTTTATACTTGGCATTGTACCTGAAATAGCATTTATAGCTGCACTTAAACCAATTCCGATTACTACTTGAGGAATAAATAGTATACTGAATAACTTGAATAATTCTGTATCTGGATCTGGATCAGCAAATATGGACATGAACAACACAATGGGTATAGAAATAAATGCTGCAGAAACAACAGTAGCAATACTGCCTATAATAAGAGGAGATAAAGGTGCACTTAATGCATAACATACAAGACCTGTTGTAGCACCTGTAAGCGCTCCTATTGGTACTCCTATTGCCTTTCCTATCATAGCTGGTATAAATAATACATCAACTATTAAATTTGGCATATTTTAAAAACTTAATCAATAATAGAATATTCACTATTTTTCTCTTATTTGTCAAGTTATCTTAACCTAATTCCAAAAATTGTTGTATAGTATCAATTTGAAGTTTTGTTTTTAATGCATAAGTTCACAGTACTCTTTTCTATACTGTTTGCAATAGTTGCTTACTATTTAAACAATGAAGTGATATTTGAAGTCGCAAAGCTATTTAGTGATATATTTATCAGTTTATTGAAATTGATTAGTTTACCTTTAGTTTTTCTATCAATAGTTTCAACAATTTCTGGACTTAAAGACTCAATTGAAATTAAAGTATTACTTAAAAAGACGCTGTTTTATACTTTGCTTACAACCATTATAGCTGCGTTTGTTGCACTATCTTTCTACTTACTCATAGATCCAGTAAGAAAAAATTTCATAAGTAACACGATAGAAAGTGTGAGTGACAGCAACCACAATTACTTTTCATACTTAAAATCACTCATTCCTTCGAATTTTGTGCAAGTTTTTCTTGAAAATAACGTTATTGGCAGCATATTGATTGCTTTTTTAATGGGCGGAGCTATTATTTCACTTTCAAAAGAAAAACAAGATATATTACACCAAATATTTTCTGCACTGTTTGATACACTTCTTAAAATTGCTCAAGGGTTGTTAAAGTTTATTCCTCTTGCTGTGTGGTCTTTTATCACATGTTTTTTATACGAGTTAAAAGGTGGCAGTGAATTCCATAGTCTTTTTTGGTATTTTGCTTGCATAATGTCTGCAAATTTCGTGCAAGCATTTGTAATTTTACCACTACTCATGTGGTATAAAGGTATATCACCAATTCAAACGATGAAAGGTGTTATGCCAGCACTTACACTTGCGTTTTTTTCTAAATCATCTAGTGCAACGCTGCCTACAACTATAGAATGTGTGCAAAATCACCTAAAGGTACCAAAGAAATTGTCATCTTTTATTCTACCAATATGCACAACAGTCAATATGAATGCGTGTGCTGCATTTATTTTAATCACAGTGATGTTTGTTGCAGAGATGAATGGGCACACATTTTCCTTAAGTGAGATGTTCATATGGATTTTTTTAGCTACAGGAGCTGCAATTGGTAACGCTGGAGTGCCGATGGGGTGCTATTTTATGGCAACTAGTTATTTGGTATCAATGAATGTTCCTTTGTACATTATGGGATTGATTTTGCCTATTTATACAATCATTGATATGTTTGAAACTGCAATAAATGTGTGGTCTGATATCTGTATAACACAGATAATTAATAAAGAATTTAAAACTCAAGAATGATATTAGATAATACAATAATAAAAGAATTTGAAGAGGCTGGTGCGATTTTGCACGGACATTTTGTACTCTCGTCAGGGCTGCACAGCAACACTTACATACAATGCGCTAAAATTTTTGAAAATCCAAGCAGAGCAATGAACGTTTGTGAGCTATTGGCGAATAAAATAAGAAAAGAGATTATTGAACCTGTAGACTTAATACTATCTCCTGCAATTGGTGGAATAATCGTGGGTTATGAGATTGGCAGACAGCTTGGAATCCGAACAATATTTTGCGAACGTGTTAATGGTAAATTTGAATTACGCCGTGGATTTGAGATTAAACAAGGTGAGAAGATATTACTAATTGAAGATGTGATTACCACAGGTAAATCTTCACTTGAAGCAGTAAAATGTGCAGAAGAGAAGGGAGGTAAAGTTGTTGCTGAAGCTTCTTTGATCAAGAGAAATAGTGAAACAAAACTGCCCTTTCCTGTAATATCTTTGATTGAACTTAATATCGAAAACTATAGCGAGGAAGAATTGCCAAGAGAGTTAAAACAATTACCCATAACGAAACCTGGGAGTAGAGAATATTTAACAAAGTAATTCTATATAGTATATTTTCTCTTCATTTAGCTAAGGTTTGTATGGGCTTTTTAAATTTCGCCCATAAAACCCTATTGTGATTAAAAATACACTAAATCTTGGTTTGCGTATATTCCATTATCTGCTATAAAAGGTCCAAGTTTTCTGTGCATTTATCGAAATTATCTGTACAACCTGTTAATTCACGACCTACATCACCAAGTACTACTTTTGCTACTTTAGAACCTATATCATCATATGCTGCTTTTACTAGTTGATAACCTATAGCATCGAATACTATTTTTGTTGCTTTAGAACCTATATCATTCAATGCTCCTTTAGAACCTACATCATCTGCTGTTTCTTCCCCCTCATGTTCTGGGTCGTTCCAATCATATCTCATAATATACTCCTTAATTTAAATTAATACTAATTTAAACATATTAATGTAAATATTGTATTAATATAGTTGCTTTAATAGGGTGTCATTCCAGCGCATGACGCTGGAATCCAGAAAGGAACAATGGATCCCAGTGTCTGTACGACTAGTACAACATTGCATAATTCTATTATGGCTATTTTGATCAAAATTTGCAAGACTTTTTATGCGAAATACTATATACAAGTGGTTATGGTTGATTTCAATTTGATGAATTAACATTCTAATAATATTTTGCTTAGTCTGCCAATCTACTAGATCAAGTTTTGATTCAATACTTGAGGAAAAGTTTTTCAAGCTATCTGTAACTAGACTCAATTCTTGTTGTAACTTATTTTGATCGAGTGTTCTTTCTTTTTCTTCTTCAATTTCTTTCAAATGCTGTTTCATTGTTGTAATTCTTGGCTCAAATTCTTCTTGGCTTATAAAACCTTTGGCATAGCTATCAATAAATTTTTTGATACTCAATCTTAACTTACTTTCCTGCTTTTCACGTGTTTGATTATGTAGAGGTTTTTTGTTCTCTAGCAATCTGCGTTGATATTCATTTGCAATCCTATCTGGCTCTTTTAATACACTCTTGACTTCTTCCCATATAACTGTATCGAGTACATCAGTACGTATTGATTTATTGTCACATACTCTGTTGCCATTAAACCTGGAACCAGAACAACGGTAGTAAGAATAACGTTGATTTCTACTATATGCACCACAATAAGTATATTGGCAGCGCTGACATACTGTTAAACTCCGCAACAAAAACGTTTCTTTTCTTTCCCGTACTCTTGCTCTTTGTCTATTTTCAGTTAGCTGTACTTGCACTGAATCAAATAAATTATCATTGATTATTTTTGGCACTGGAACGTAAATCCAGTTCTCTTTATCATTGCTAAAATGACCATTTTTAAGTTTACCACAAGTTCCTTTTTTTGATTTTCTCACTTGTGGCTTCGAGCATGCTTTAGTTTTACCATAAGCTGCTCGTCCTATATAAGCAGGATTTCTTAACATTTTCCAGATAGTACTTCTTTTCCAACGTTCCTTTCCTGTTTGTGTTATTACCGGTATCTCGCTAAGTCTACGTATAACTTCATTGATGCTTATTCTTCCTTGACCAATCCAATTAAATATTTTGCGTACTACATTTGCCTCTTCTTGATTAATCTCAAACTGAGCACTTCCTTCACCTACGTGTTTTGCTATGTAGCGATAACCATAAGGTGCATTACTCATTACACTTATACGGCCAGTTTTAGCTGCGTGAAGTTTTCCCCTGCGATTACGTTCCATAATCTTTGCACGTTCATACTCTGCTACTAATCCTTGAATTCCTAAAAACATATTAGATTCTGGGTTATCCTCAAATTTGTAATTTAGGAAAATAACCTCTGATCCTGCTTTTCTAAATTCTTCGAGTAAGAGCGCTTGATATGCAGATTTACGTGATAGCCGATCAGGTGAATGAATATATATCTTATCAATCTTACCTTCTGCTACTCTATCACGTAAATTTTCTAAGCCAGGACGTTCTAAATTTGATCCACTATAACCATTATCGACAAACTTATGCTCATCTAATAACTCATGTCCATCACTACCAATGCGGCGCTCCAACTCTACAATCTGACTCTCTATTGTATTCTCTTGTGCCTGTTGTCTTGATGAAACTCTTGCATACAAGCTTACTGTTACCATTTTCTTCTACCTCCTTTATTTTATATTTCAATAATTGTTCATAAGCATTTGCCAAATATGTACTCGCCAATCTGTGAGGTTCATAACGGCAATAAATAGTTAAATCCCCTTTTTGCATGTTTTTCTTCCTGTGAATTTTCTGATAGGTTGGAAGAATTCTTATCACCAGCTAAAAGAAAACGTTTACCATTTTAAACTAAACACCTTATTTAAAAAAGCTGTTTAGTTCGCGCAAACAAGAAATTCCCCTTAATTAAATATACAAGATTTGAAGAAATTATGTCCAAAAAATCTTTGCTTGAATTGTCATATTATGTATAATATAGCTTATTTAATCTGTTATGAATGTTCATCCAAGTTACGAATTCTGGGAGAGTGATTTAGAAGTTCCGGTTAATCTTTTACTAGATCGCTTTCAAGATTCAAAGATACGCCAATCCTGGCTTGACTCCCTTTCTGGTAAACAACTGAGCATTATTTTTCAGCATTGCTTTAAAAATCATTTAAATGGACAACTTTTTCAAGACGGAGACTACGATGATAGATCCACTCAACAAAAACGTAAGATACTTGCCAGTTACTCTGACTCTCTTTTTAACTATTATCTCATTAGCTACTTTGATCGTACGAAACTTGAAGCTACAGTCAGTGAAGTAGCAAGATTTGCCCTCACTCAAGAGTTAATGAGATCGTACCTGATAAAAAATAATACTAAGTATGATAAAAGATCCTTGTTATTTTTACTATTTCACATAAATTGTGAACTTCTCAAATCTGTCTATCACTTTGATAAAGTACAAAAGAAAGGCTTCGTATCATTTGCTCTACAGAAACCACCAAGACAAATAAATACTTCATTTAAGACATTTATGTCACAAGAAGCCGTAAAACAGATACTTAAGTTTGAAAACCAATTGCAGGGTTTTTTCCATCACCAAGATCGAATATATATGTTTGTACGTCGAGGAAGTGACATGGATTTACTGCTTAATTCAAACAAAGTTGTTCATGGGCATAAACCTGATTGGATGATTTTAGATTTTTCTCTTGATGGTACACAGGTTAATCTCTGTGCTAAAAATACTAACAAGGCTGTCGAAATAGCAAATAGTATTGTAAGTGGTTATTTTAACTGCGAATGTACTTTTGTAAATATACAGGATAAGAACTTTCTACTACAAGTGCATAAATTCCTTCAAGCATGTATAGAGGGTTCTGACCCTAATATTTGTATATTTGAGTTAAATTTTAAGTCAGATTATTTTAAAAATAGTAATACATATCTTACTTTGAGTGTAAAGCCGTATGATCCTATTGCACCAGAGTTACATATTTTAAAGCCATCTATTGGCAATATACTACAATCTATTCAATCAGCTAAAGTAATGTTCCAAAACAAAAAGGTAACATTTTCTTTCAAAATAAGTGGGGAAGTTTATTATTCAGAGCATCCACTCAATAAAAAAGAAAGAGAGGACCTGAAGAAACATATGGAACAATCTTATGGTCTTAAAATTCTTTCACGAGCAAATTGCTGATCTTTTAAGTTCAAATAGTTCTTGGGTTAATCCAAGTCAAAATCACATTAAAGCAGCAAGATACTTATTTGATCTTGGATGGATAAAAATGCAAGAAAGGTACTATATTGTTTGTTCTCGTGAAGAGGATCATCTTGATTGGCCAAATGTAGTTGATCCAAGTTGTAGCAATGAGATTTTCATCGATTCAGACTTTGATGAAGCATGTGATGACGCTATTTGTGAAAACTGCTCTCGTCATATTTTGCCTAATACTTATAAAAAACAGAGATTTCATCTCTTATCCATATACTTAAATACAGAGAGAATCATAGACTGGTTTGAAACCGAGTTGAATGATTCAAGACTTATGTGGGAAAAAGTGGAAAAAGGAGTTTATTATGTTTGTAATCAAGGTCGTATTGTAAATCTAATAATCCTTGATTTTTGTACTGATGCAATATTTCTAACTATAGATAAACTTAGAGTCCATCCAACAGTTCTCATTACTCTAAAAAAAGATATACCGAATCTATTATTGAGCCTATATGTAGTGCGAATGGTAGAACTGTTTTGCCAGTATAAGACTGTAACTGAGATATTCCAAGAGGCAGCTAAAAAAGGAGTACCAGAGGTAGTAGAAAATACTTCTTTGCAAGTTTTACCAGCTTCATATATTTCGCTTAAACGTGTTGAACCAATTGTGCCAACAAAGCTTTTGGAGTTACAGGTAGTTAAAGGTATGGTATATGTTAATAGTATTGAAGTCATAAATAAAAAAGCTCCATCATGTCTTAATATCTTTCGAATATTATTTAAGCAATTTTTACATGACTGCGAGAAAGAGCTACCACCTGAAAAATATACGCTTCTCAATATTAATCAGTTAGAAAAGCTTTTGGGACTTAATTTAGAAGCAGATTTAGAACAACAAATCAGAAAACCATTAAATAAAATGCAAAGAACGATTAAAGCTATACTTGCTGAAAAATTAGGATTAAGTATTGAACGTGATGATGTAATACAAACCCTTGGTTGGCAAAGATCATCACATGGTTATCGTATTAACCCTTTTACTTTGACTATAAAAAAATAGAATTTCCTGATTTTAAAAATTTTCAGCTCCATGAGTAAATTTTCCAACTCCACGTGCAAATGGTCCTGTTTTTACATCAAGCCATTTATCTTCTTTTGAACCATTAGCCATTCCTTTAACTATTTGCTTTGCTTGTAAAAGCTCTTGAACTATACGCTCTAGTCTATCTCTTCCCATACTATGAAAAACTTCAGGCAGTCTATGTCGTTGTTTATGTATTCCTGCACTTCCTGTATGAGTAAATGGATGCCCTGAAATAGCAGCTCGTGCAATTGAATCAATAAGATATATTTTAAGATCTTTATCGCTAATATTTTGAGCTTTTAATTGTTCAGTGATGTCTTCTAATAGCCCTGTTTCTTCATTTCTCAGATAAGTACGTACAGTACGATCAGCCAGGCCATTTGCCTTAACAACAGCTCCATAAAATAAAGCATTTTGTCTTGGGATTTTTCCAATTGATCTAAAAATCATTGGTTTAGTTATATCCTCAACAGGCCAAAAAGCAAAAGAACACCTGACTCCATTTACGAGAGCAGAAGTGCCTCGAATAGCATCTCGTGCTTGCTCTACTGTTGATATAGGCTTTTCTCCCTTCAGCTTTCTCATATGATGTGCAGTAATTATTGAAGCTCCAGTGCTACATGCTAAATCAGATAATAAACACATGAGATAATCCCCTACTGCTGGATCAGCATTTAAATCTGCATGAATGAAAGAAGCAAGGGGATCAAATATAATGAGCTTTAAATCCTTTATTCTGCTCAGCTGCTTCATTACAGACTCAAATTCTGGAGATATTTCTACAACTTTACCGCGAACATTCTTAAGTATGGTAAATGATCCTCCTATATTTGGCAGTGGTACAATAAATAGCCTATCTTTATATTTTAATCTCTCGCATTTTGGATCAAGTCGTTCTAAGCGACGATGTATTTCATTTGTATCATCCTCTGCGGAAAATACCACCACAGACCCATGTTCAGTAACAGGTGGGCCAAATCCACACACCTGGTCTATGCTACTTGCAACCTTGAGGGCTAGGTCAAGAAGAAGCATACCTTTGCCTGTATCACCCATTGCAGCCAAAATAGATGTGACACCCAAAGGAAATAATCCTTCAACAAGAAATTTTTGTTTTGGTACAGGTCCTACAAAACGCTCTACACTCCAGCTAAAAATATCAAGCGGTGGTTTAATAATTATTTTTCTTGAGTTTTTTTCGATAAATTCTTCAATATTTATTCCCTCTAACACACAATCAGCAGCATCCCAACTCCTTGGTTTATTCGGTGGAATCTTAAGCGTAGCAAGTGATGCAACACCAAGTTCTAAAAGTCTCTTTTCAGCGTTTTTGGCATATTTATTACCTGCTTCATCATTGTCCGGCCAAATGATAACATGTTTACCTCTAAGCGGAGTCCAATCTGTTCTATCAATAGGCGCATTTGCTCCAAACATCGCAGTTGTAGCTGTAATTCCTTTCTCTATAAGTGCTTCTGCGCATTTTTCTCCTTCTACAAGAACAACTTTATCGGACCTTAAAATACCCGGAATGTTGTAGAGTGGCCTTATCTCTGGCTCTTTGAATCTTTGTTTTTTAACATCAAATGGTTTAAACTGTTTTTTCTCTAAAGGAGGGTCATAACGGTAGACTATTACGATTAGTTGGTTATTTTCATCGTAGTAGTTCCAACTACAAGTTAAGTATTGTTCTAAATTTCTCTGTTCTTTGAAGTTGGTTTTTCCAAGCCATTCACTTATTGAGAGCATTACTTCAGGAAATTCTGTTTTCGCATTCTTCCCGTGTACTGTTGCCCAAAGGTCAATAATGTCACCACCTTCTCCTGTTGCAAAATCTTTCCATAATCCGGCTCTTTCACCTGTTAACTCTATTACAGTGCTTTTGCCTTTGTTACCCTGTACATCACCTACATAAAACTTATCGCCACGAAATGTTCCTCTTGGTAGTAGGTGAAAAAGACAAGATCTGATGTTTTGCAGAAGCTGAGTTTTCACGTTTTTGCAGACAAATTAAGCCGTAGCTATAACTTTAGAGTTCCGCCAACGCCCATTTACTCTGCTAATAAATTTTGCTGGTATTGATTTGCCGTTTCTTAGCTCATATACTACTTGCAAGATATTTGCACGTTTATTTGGTTGAAACATTACCATACCAGACGTGTAAAAACTTCTTAAAGCATTAGCACCAATTAAAGCTTGAAAAGGACTTTTTGCTAATGTAGCTGTTGATACTTTTCTGGTATGACGTGTAATAATTATTCCAGCCATAGGATTAATTATAGAACGTAGTTTTTCTATTCTACTTTGCAGGCCAGAAAATATATTTTCATAGTCAATCGAATCCAAGACGATAAGATCTATCGTTTTAAATTTTTCCCCTATGATCTCTTTTATTCTCTCTATACCTTCATCATTTAAAGTTAATCTCATCTTTGTAGTAATGATCAAGTTTTCTTCTGCTAGATTTGGTAGCCTTTGATTAGTTATGATTTGTTGTATGCGTTCCCTGATATAATTGTACTCCATCTCATTTTGCAGATAGACTATTTTTAGTGGCCTTGCTGACTTCATCTTAAGAAACGACACTCCTGCTGCAAGATGTGCAAGCAAAGAGAGAAGAAAATAACTTTTGCCAACCTTTGGAGTACCACCAATGACTAAAAGACCACCTGGAGTGAGAATTCGTGGAGCTATTATATCTTCTGGTATTGGTGATTGATCACTTAAGTACTGCTTTACAGAAAATATTTTTTCTTCTCTTTTCCCCTCTTTTTTTTCTCCACTCTTTGATTTTTTATTGAGCCACTTTCTAGCAGAATATATATCACCCTTAATTAAAATCCAAAGATCAATAATATCACCACCAGTTCCTTCAGTAAAATTACGCCAATCACCAGCTTCCTTACCTACTATTTTAACTGTAATTGTATTTCGATTTAAGTTTCCAATATAAGTTTTTTCTCGGTAAAACTCACCATTTGGAAGTAGGTAAGAAACACACTCCTTGATATTATCAATTAATAATGCTTTTATCTTTTCTTGCTTTTGAGACATAAAACTCCCATACATACTTTTCACACGTTTAAAGTTGAGATTAGCTAGATCGCAAACAGTTTCGAAAGATTCTGAATTCAGCCAATTAATTGCTTCTTCTCTTAGCTTTGGGTTTTTTCCTACTGCGTCCTGAATACCTCTAGTAACGACAGCAGACCAAAGCTTTTCCTCGTCGTACTTCAAAATGGTACTCTGTCAATTTCATAATTTTTGCGGTATTCTGGAGTAACTACCGAGGCAATTTTGTTCTTCTCTCCATATTCATCAGTTATAACACCTACCTTTACTGTAAACTCTAAGCCATTTAATTCTGCAACTGAATTTAACTTACGAGCAAGGATTGCATTTTCTGAGTTATCATGTGGATGAATGTCACGTGCCGATTCCAAGATACTGCGAAGCATAGAACGACCCATTTCTCCCCAAGTATCTTCTGCTTTACTACTTTTAATACCAATTATTTGATAAATTTTGTGCTTTGCGTATGGGCCTTCAATAACGGTAAATTCTGTATTTAAATAAATGCTACCGGTAGTGGGGCTTTTAGTAAACCAATGCTCATAACCTCCAGGCTTGATTGTCATTTTTACCTTTACTATTGTACCTTTTGGTATCAATCTACTTTGCGGTTTTACAGTGTTAAAATCAGTTAATAGGTTTTGTAACATATATCACTCCTATGATTATTGTCCAGTAGAAATTTCAAATTTTGTAAAATCTTTAAAAACCCAGTTATTTTTAAGAGTGTAGAGAATAGTTATAAGAAATTTTCTAGCAGTAGCAGTTATAGCCTTAGCAGAACCACGCTTCTTTTTTATATGTTCATAAAAGCTTTTCAAGTAAGGACTGTAACGTACAGCAATCCAAGTACATTGAACTAAAGAAGTACGCGCTATTTTTGACCCTCGTTTGGTAATTCTTCCAATTGTACATTGCTGATTAGATTGAGAAACTCTTGGTACAACTCCAAAATATGCAGTAAGTTTCTCAGGTCTACGGAAATCATTAATGTCTCCAATTGTTACAATAAAAACAGCTGCAGAAATTGGACCTATTCCCTTTATGCTGATAAGATTGCTGAACCCAGGAAGTTGTTTAGCGAAAGCTATAATTTCCTTTTCAAGCTTTTTAAGGCTTTCTCGGATAGCTTCTAAATGATAGCTAATCACTTCAATTTCAACTTTTTCTAAAGGATCCCAATTATGCTTTTGAGTAGCACGTTCAAATCCTACTTTAGTTGTAAGTACTTCTTTTTTAATTTTTATTCCATGGTAATTAAAAAGACCATGAACTTTATTGATTAAAGATACCCGTGACTTTACTAACTGATCTCTCGTTTGAAGAAGAGAAGCTAACTGCTGGCATTGTTTGTTTTTGCACCTTGCCTCAGGCAACATATCTTTGCTGAGAAAGAAAGCAATAGCTCGTGCATCATGCTTATCTGTTTTGTTCACAGAGCGACGAACAACTTCAAACTGCCCAGGAGCAATTATTACTATGCATTTAACGTAAGGTGAAACTGCATCATAAAAGAAACAGCTATTACCTGTTGCTTCTATGGCTACTTCATCTGTTTCTTGAAGATCTTTGGTGAAATTATCCAAGTCTTTTAAGCGAAACGTTTGAATATGCTCAGGTTTCCCTTCCTGTAAGTAACAAGCAGTAAAACTATTGGTATGTAAATCAACTCCAATGTGACGCATATTTTTTCCTCCAATTGCATATTTCAATATATCAGAGTAGAATATTGCCAGTTGTTCCAAACTCCTATACGAGGTCATCACATCACATTTTGTGAGCCTCACGATGATTTTCGGTGGCAGGGGCAGTTAATCTCTCCTACGAAGTCTTCTTTCTATTCTTCATATAAGAGCAGAAAGTGCTTCAGAAAAATATCCAACCTGCCACCTAGTCCACTCTGAGAAGTTATTATCTTCTCTTGCTTACAACCAAGCAATACTTATTCATACCATCTCCCCAGTCAGATTTAGCACATTATACATTAAAAGATCCATATATTTTTGATTTTTTAAGTATAGGAAAGGATGCTCATGAAAGAGAAGTAGAAAAAGGGCTTGTAGGACATGTAGAGAAGTTTTTGCTTGAGCTAGGGGAAGGATTTGCGTTTGTTGGTAGACAATTTCATTTAGATGTTGGCGATGACGATTTCTACATAGATTTATTGTTTTATCACTTGAAGCTACGTTGTTTTGTGGTGATTGAATTGAAAGATAAAAAATTTAAACCTGAATATGCAGGAAAAATGAATTTTTATCTTTCAGCCGTTGATGATTTACTGAAGCACGAGACTGATCAACCATCCATAGGATTAATTTTATGTAAATCTAAAAATGATGTACTAGCAAAATACACTCTAAAGGATATGACCAAACCGATAGGTCTTGCAGAATATCGAATTACTGAAAACCTACCAGAGGAGATAAAAACAGCGCTACCAACAATAGAAGAGCTAGAGGCTGAGTTATCCAAAGTTTCAGATAAGGAAAAGTGATGCTACTTAAGTCATTTAAACAACTATTTAACAAGCCAAAAATCAAAAGCTCAGCCTGGGATGCAGCAGGCTCAGGAAGAAGATTTTTACACTTTCAACCAGAGTTAGGAAGTATAAACAATTTGCTGTCTCAAAACCTTGAAACTTTACGTAGTCGATCACGTGACATGGTAAGAAAAAATCCATATGCAGCAAATATCATTGATACGATAGTGAGTAATTCTATTGGAACAGGAATAAAACCACAATCAAAAGCAAGAGATGGAGAATTTCGAAAGAAGGTGCAAGAATTATGGCTAAAATGGACAGATGAAGCAGATAGCTGTGGAATAAGTGATTTTTACGGATTACAAGCTCTGGTATGCAGAAGTATGATAGAGGGAGGAGAATGTTTTGTACGTTTAAGAACGAGAAAGCTAGAGGATAGATTTTCTGTACCATTACAACTGCAAGTACTAGAATCAGAGCATTTGGACAATAAAACAAATCAAACTTTAGGAAATGGTAATGTAATAAGAAACGGGATTGAGTTCAATAGACTTGGGCAAAGAGAGGCATATTACTTATTTAGAGAACATCCAGGCGAAGGCTCATTTGGCGAATCAGTGAGAGTACCGGCAAATGATGTTTTACATATTTATAGACCTTTAAGACCTGGGCAAATTAGAGGAGAGCCATGGCTTTCTAATATACTGCTAAAGCTTTATGAACTTGATCAATACGATGATGCAGAATTAGTGAGAAAAAAGACAGCAGCGATGTTTGCAGGGTTTATTACGAGACTTGATCCAGAAGCAAATATTTTAGGAGAAGGTGAAAGTAATGAGCAAGGAGTAGCATTATCAGGTTTAGAGCCAGGAACAATGCAGCTTTTAGACCCAGGAGAAGACATAAAATTTTCAGAACCGTCTGATGTAGGAGGAAGTTATGAAGCATTCATGAGACAGCAACTGAGGGCAATAGCAATAGGCACAGGAATAACATACGAGCAACTAACAGGAGATTTAACCGGTGTTAATTATTCATCAATCAGAGCTGGATTAATAGAGTTTCGCAGAAGGTGCGCAATGTTACAGCATAACGTGATAGTGTTCCAGTTTTGTAGACCTATTTGGAATAGATGGCTAGAGTTAGCAGTACTTTGTGGAGAACTCTGTATAGATGAAAAAGTAGTAAAAGCAGCGAAAGAAGAAGTAAAATGGATACCACAGGGATTTGATTGGGTGGATCCACTGAAAGACCAGCAAGCACAGCAAATGGCAGTAAGGAATGGATTTAAGAGTCGATCGGAAGTAGTATCAGAAATGGGTTATGATGTAGAAGAAATTGACCAAGAAATAGCAGAAGATCAAAAGCGAGCTAATTCTTTTGGACTTTGTTTCGATTGTGACGTTAATGTGCCATAAAATACAATAAGGGGAGGAAGGTGATGTGGATAAATAAACCAATAATGGTAGAGAGAAGAAGTTTTGAACTACTATCATTATATAACAGCAAACAACCTATCTTTAAGAATTTAAAGCATTTTCATATAAATCCAAAAGGAATAGCAATAATACGTATTTATGGAGTTTTGACAAAAAAAACAGAAGCTTTTGATCATATTTTAGACATGACTTCGTATGAAAATATTCATGAAGAGATAGAGAGTGCTTTAGAAGATAAAAGCATAGAGACGATTCTACTTGACATAGACAGTCCAGGAGGGGAAGTAAACGGTGTCTTTGACCTAGCTGATTTTATTTATGAATCAAGAGCAAAAAAGAGAATTATTGCAATAGCAAATGATGATGCATATTCTGCTGCGTACGCTATAGCCTCTAGCGCTGAAAAGATTTTTCTCACCCGCACTTCAGGAATTGGGAGTATAGGAGTAATAGCAAGTCATATAGATCAAAGTGGATTTGACAAAAAACAGGGAATAAAATATACTACAATATTTGCTGGTAGTCGGAAGAATGATTTAAATCCGCATGAGCCAATGACGTCTGAAAGTTTAGAAAGCTTACAAAAAGAAGTAGGAAGACTATATGAAATGTTTTTGCAGCTAATAGCAAGAAACAGAGGTCTTTCAATTGAAAAGATTCGATCAACAGAAGCAGGTATATATTTTGGCGAGAAAGCAGTAGAAATAGGTCTTGCAGATGGAGTTACAACATTTTTTGAATTTATCAATAATCATAGGAGAGAAACATTAAATCTATTGTCGAGGATGTATATGAGTATCTTCAAGACACAAAAAGTTTGTTTGTTTTCGATGATGCTATTAGTTATAAGGAGATTGAAAATTTTTTGCCATCAAGCTTTCCTGTTTTTTCTAATAGAGAAAAACCTTACGTTTTAATTACTTCTTCTAACAAGGATGGGAAAAAAGAAATAGAAGATATAGAAGAAATAAAGTTGGGTAATTTTAAAAAAGGAGAAGCCGAGGAATTTATTCGAAAAACCTTAGGGGAAGATGAATCACAAGATAAATTTATATCAGAGTTAATAGAAGAACTTAATTATTTTCCATTAGATTTGAAAGTAGCAATATCATGCATTAAATCAAAAGGGCTTAGTATTAGAGAATATCTGGAGGAATATAGAGTAGCTCAGCAATCAAAAACTGATTTTTTGGAGACACAAGTTGTTAATAAAAAATCTTTTAAAGCTTTGAAGGTTAACATTGATAAAATAAAAGAAGAAAAAAATGTTGGACAGCAAGCATATGTTATTTTAGTATTCATGGCTTACCTGGACCCTAATCAAATTAATACAAAAGAAATTTTTTTCAAGGGGGAATCAAAAGAAAATCAACAAAGGGTTTTGAATGCACTTGATCTACTTAATCAGTTCTCATTGATTGGATTAGAGAAAGGGATAGCAAAAATTCATCAAGAAGTACAAAAAATGATAAGGTTAGAGCAAAGAAAAGAAAAAAGAGAAGAAGAATTTTTAAGAAAAATAATGACATCATTGATGGATAATAACTGTAAAAATGTAAGCCATATCATATCCATTTGGAATTATGCAAGTGAATATAAAAAGTTAGTTAATGAATTTATTGAATCTGATTATTATGGAATGAATATCTTACATTTTCTGGCCATAGATGATAGTGAAGAAGTTATTAAGCTTATATTCGAGAATGTAGATCTAAGTAAATTAAGTAAAATTGTTAATATCGGTGATAAAGATGGATCTACTCCTTTAGAATATGCTGTTATATATGGTCACTTAGCGTTAGTTAAATACTTTATAGGAAAAGGGGCTAATTTTAAGGTAAGTGATGACCCGAGCCTTACCCTTTTAGACTGTGCTGCTCTCCATAATCGACTAGAAATAGTTAGGTATTTTATTGATAACGAACATTTTCAGTTTGATAGTACTGTTTTATACTATGCTATTGAAAATAATTGCTTAGAGGTCGTTAGATACTTTATAGAGGAAGAAGAGATTTGTATAAATTCAAAGGACGGAGAAGGTAAAGGTTATTTGCACTATGCTGTTGAACATAATTCCTTAGAGATTTTTGAGTACCTTCTAGCGTACGGGGCTACAGTAGATTTACAGGATGAGAATGGTATAACTCCTTTGCATTTTGCTGCTAAAAATGGTAGATTAAGCATGCTTAAATCCCTTATAGAGAAAAAAGCTGTAATAGAGGTACTGAACAAAGATAATATGACTCCTTTGCATTTTGCTGCTATATATGGTTACCTAGGAATTGTTCACTACCTTGTAGTTTATGGAGCTGGTATAAATCTACAGGATAAGAATGGTATGACTCCTTTGCATTTTGCTGCTATGTATGGTTACCTAGGAATTGTTCGCTATCTTGTAGAGCATGGAGCTGATATAAATTTACAGAATGAAGATCATATGACTCCTTTGCACTTTGCTGATATATATGGTCACTCAAGCACTGTTCGCTACCTTGTAATGAATAACGTTAATACGAATCTAGAGGATATTAGTAATAATATTTCTCGGAACTACGATGTTAAGTTTTGTTGCTACGACAGCGCTAGGTGCCTTTTTTCTTTAGAACAAGGAGCTAATGTGAAACTTGAACTCAACGATGATTTGTACCATTATACTACCAATTATTACCCAAGTAGTATTTGTTGCTATCAACCTCAATCTACTGTGTGCTCAGCTCCATACTTAAAAATGCAATCACATGAAAGACACCTAAAAGCATTTGATGAATACACTACTAAAAAAAGAAAATTAGAAAATATAAGTGAAGCATTGCAATTTGAAGATAAAAGCACGGTTAACTTAACTCATAGGTCACCTATATCTTCATTTAACAGCGTCTCTGTACAACCTGCAAACAAGGACTTAAGACTATAATTTTACAGTAAGCTATTTAATTTTATGAGGGGAATTTCAAAAAAACAGAGAAATAAAGTAATAAATTGATATAAATTCGCGTAGAACAAGTGGTAGACCATACGATCTCAAAATAAAATCTTCTTACAATAGCTGGTTTTGGGTTCTGGAAATGGCTGTGTCGTTTAGGTTTTTAGTGATGTGTGAGATTAAGTGGGTATTAATTTATTTAAAAGTAGAAAGAGTACATTAAAGTAAAAAAATAGAAGTATTTTTGCAAGCACTGGCTTTAGTTTAAAAAATACAAACTAAACTAAAATGCTAAAACATGAAAAAAGTTCTTGTTCTGCTAGATTTCTTTAGCTATAGTGGAGTTTAACATAATAAATACATGAGGTATTGAGTCAGATGCATTGTATTATGTACATCATTCAGAAAGCAATCCTGACTTTTTTAAGAATATATCTAGTTTAGTCAGAAATCAAAAGAAAAGCACACTGTTACTCAGCAATCAAAGTTACTTAGGATTACCGTAAGGTTTCTACAGCAAATTGATTTGGTATAGCTGCATAAGAATCAAATGTTGAAACCAATCTTGAGAAAAGAGGTTTACGACAAAACAATTCAAATATGAACATTAAAATTATAGGGGGCTTTATGTTAGGTAAAGAAAATACAGGAGAACAAGTAGCAGATAATCAATCTAGGTTAATAAGAATGCAAAAAGAAGACGCACCGCTATCTAGTAGTCAGCAAATATTACAGCTGCCGGAAGGTTTTACAATAGAGAAAGCAATTGGAGGAGGGGATTGTTTCTTTCACGCAGTTGCACAAGGACTTAAGCAATTAAAACCTGAAATGAACTTTACTGTGAAGTCTTTGAGGGAAGTTTGTAGGAAGCAAGCTTTAAGTAGTCAAGAAATGAAAAAAAAGATTATAGCAGATGCTAGAAACCGTGGAGATTCTAAAGTAGTACTTCCAGAGCCTGGTATTGATGATGATGAATTATGGAAAACTTATTTGATTTATATAGAATACAGTATTGAAGATATAGAAAAAATGCAGAGGGATAATAAGGACGTGTTTTCATCATTAACTGGTTTAAAGTATGGAAGTACGTTGCAGATTCCTATATGGGGTAGGCCTGAAATTGAGGGAAGAATGATTTGTAATGAATATAATGAATATAATGTTAAGCTGCATGTTATTGAAGATCTTTCCATGTCAGGGTGTCTTATTGATGGGTTAGCATCCAAACCTGTGAGTACAGATTATAATGACAAAGATACTATACATATAATAAATAAAGGAGGTGCGCATTTTGAACCAATCTTGAGGAAGCAAATATTACCTCATTCTGACCTAACTCAAATTCAGAGTATGTTGAAAGAACTGTCCTTGGAGCAAATATATGAAGAACTTATTGATACTATAGAGGACTGTAGTCTTTTAGAAATGGAAAAGCTTGAAAAGCTAAAAGTTTTTTTTAGAGCACATCCAAGGTTGGATGTTAATTTTCAGGTTAATCAACGTGGTGATACACTGTTACATATTGCTGTTCGTAATGACGAGTTAGAAATTATCAGGTTTCTATTGAGAAAAAAAGCTAACGCTAATGTTTTAAACATGGAGGGTAAGACTTCCATAGACATCGCTAGAAGTAATAACAGGAAGGGCATTGCTAAGATACTGCAACCACTTGTTTCGTATAAAAGAATTGATGTTCCAGGAGATGGTAGTTGCCTATTTTGGTCTGCTGCTTTAGCTTATTTAACTCCTGTAAAATTTGACAATAATGAATTCTGCAAGAGATTTTACAAATTATTTGGAGACGGCCATGATGTACAAATAATCCAAAGGCTAATCCAAGGTGATGTAGATATTTATCAAAATGACATGCTAAGGCGGTTAGTAGAGAAAGTATTTCGTGAAAGAGTTGTTAAAAAAATGCGTTCATTTCAAGAGGAATTGAAAGATGAGATCAGTATGACAGACTTTTTTGAGAGTAAAAATGAAAATTATATAACAAATGGTAGCTTTAAAGCAAAATTTCTTTCTGATTTTGGCTCTGAAATTGAAGTTGAGCAGCAGTATGGAATCAAGTCTAGTAAACTCCAGCCCAGCCACTTCAATAGTAAAGCAATAGATGACATTTGTATTGAACTTGAGAAGATAAATAACCCTAAAAAGGTTCAGAAATTTCAATTTGAAGCATATTTAGAATGTATGAGGAGTCCTAAAGCTTGGGGTGGTACATATGAGATAAAAGCAATGTCCCAGCTATTAGAAACTGCAATAACACTGTGTAAGGAAAATTCATTTGAAACTCATGGTGAACAGAGAAAATGTCATAATAAAATACGCTTGTCTTACGAGAATAGGAATCATTGTCAATTTTACAAAACAGAATATTCAAATTTAGTAAATTTTGTTCAGAGCTTTGTACAGTCATTTGAAATGAAGCTTATTATATATTCTACATTTAGAGAGATGATAAGAAGGGAAAAAGAAGTGCTTCCACAAGAAATAGCTAACAAAGATTTTGTACGAAGCATCTTTGGATTTCCAGTATGTGTAGGTGTCAGGACAATAAGTGGCGAGAGAGCATATAGGAGCAGAAGTTTTTCTTGTCTATCAGATTTAATAGAAACATTTGACAGTTGTAAGCTGATTTTTAGGAAAGTGTTAGTAGATGCTGGGTGTGATATTTTTCAAAGCTTTGAAGCACAACTTGAGAAAATTGGTTTTGATCAAGTTTCAAATGTGGTAGAGGATATTATGGATAAGATAATTCAATATTACATTCAAAAAGAATATGATAGGAGTGCAGATGGTGCAAGCATGGTTGAGGCTCTTGTTCTAGATAAATATTCACAGAAAATACATGGTAAAGTGGTGCAGTATGGAAAGAGAAATTATAACATCATAGATCTATGTGAAAATATTGGAATTGTAACAGAAAAAGAAGCCTCTCTTACCTATTATGAAAAAAGAGATAAATCTAGTCAGTATGGTTATCGTCGTCTTTTTATATACGAGAAGTTAAGAAAAGTGTATGATGAAGCAAAAACTACAAGTGCAGAATTTGAGGATTACGTATATACTTTAGATCAGCAAAACTTTGCAAACACTGTGGGAGAGGTGTTCTCTATTGTTAATGAAGAGATTCAAATACCAAGTAGAGAAAAATGGAATAATCTTTTAGGACAGGTTAGATCACATATTGAGAAAGAAGCAAAGTCTTTATTTAAGGAAAGCATGCTTTTTTATAAAAGAAGAAAAACAAGCCTACTCTGTCGTCAAAAATCCTTAATCACAGCAGAAAGTAAGCTCAGTAGGGAGCGAGATACGGCAAGAAGCATAATGAGGCTAAAAAAAGCTGAAAAAAGTTTTGAGTATGTGTCTTTAGTGGAAAGCAATCTAATAAAGTTACAAGATTTAGATTATTATTCCGAGCTAGAAAAAATATTTAAAAGCCGTGCTGAAGAAATTTTTCAAGAGTATAAGAAATCCTTTGAATTAGAGCATACTGACACAAAAGAGACTGAGGAATTTCCACTTAGTATAAAGGGAGTTAATCAATCTTTCTTTTCTATCAAAAAATTTAAGTCTAAATTTAAGAAACAGAAGCTTAAAGATGTATGTGCCACAGTAGATAACTTTACAGGAAGGCAGGAGCAAGTAAAAAAGATATGTCAAGAATTGCAAAAGATAGAAGGGACAGTGGTAGTAATAACTGGCAAACATGGCATGGGTAAAACTCAACTGGCTAGAAAGTGTGCTGAAAAAAGTAAAGAAAGTTATAGCCATATCTATGAGACAGAAGACAGCAACATGTTGTCTATAGAGAGGCGTTTTTCTTCTTTAACTCAAAGGAAGTTAGGTATGTGTATAGAAGAAACCAAATCACTAATAGGAAGTAAGAGATGTCTCATTATTTGTCATAATGCTAGAAGAGAAGACGTGGAAGAGATTATAAAGGTAGAGGATCGAGTAGGTTTTGATTTTTTATTCACTTCTCTTGATCAGCCTTGTAAAGGCGTAGTAGAAGTAGCTTTGGGCACTTTTGAAGAAGACCAAGCTGTACAACTTACTAAAAGAATTTTAGGAATAGTAGATAAATTACAAGACGAACAAATAAAAGTATTTGTAAAAAAGCTCGAAGGTTTTCCATTAGCCATAAGGCTGGCAGCAGCTTATATTAGAAATAGTAAGTTAAGTAATTTAGAAGAAGTATTTGGAATTTATGAATATTTAAAAAAATATGAAGATTTTGATCGGATAATTCCAAAAAACAACAAGCAGAGCAAATATGATAGGGTTGTATCAATAACGACGAGCATTTCCATGAAAGTAATGGAAGAGAAAAATGAAGGAGTACCTTTTAGGTGTTTGAGAGTTATGGCTCATTTGGGTAACAGCTACATTAACCCAGATATGTTTTCAGTTTTGGTTGAACTAGAATCTACTTTCAAATTGATGGAAAATTATTCTCTGCTTGATATAGAAATGATAGGCGAAAAAAAAATGTATGTTATGCATAAATCGATAAAAGAAGCCATACGTTCGCAAATCGCTGAAGATCAAAAGGAGGATATACTGCTAACTGCTGTAGAAATATTTGAAGATGAATTTAGCAATTTGTTGGAAGAAACTGATACTTTGCATCTTATCGCCTTAGTTGATCACCTTGGAAACTATAACACTTTTAGAGAAGAAGAGCCTTTTATGATTAGATCTATCACGCGTTTACATTTAGAGGGCGAGTATAAGGAAGTTGTCGGGCTTTCAACAAGAATACTGCCGGTTATTGCATCTTCAACGGAAAATTCTTTAAAAATTAGATATTTACGTGCCCTTGCGTTAGTTGCATTAGAAGATTGCTCAGGGTTAAAAGAGCTTTTTAAACTCAGAGAAAGCAGCTACAGGAGTTATTTTGAGCAAATGCTCCTAGATCATTTTATAGTTATTACTTACACCATAGAAGAGAAGTATGATTGTGCATTAGATTATTTACGAAGTTGTGCTTCTCTACTTTCTATAAGTGATAGCTTATCAAGTAGATTGGCGACTCTATCAATTGATTTGGCTAGAATATTTGTAATGAAGGGAGAATATCTATGTGCATTTACGGTATTGTACTACGTTGAACACTTTAAGGTAGAATTTAATTCTACAGAAAAAGATGCTTTCTATCAAGATTTTTTTAAAAATCATGACCTATTGTATTTTTCATATCTTAAATACACCCGGACCTTAGCGGAATTTTATAGCATTCAAGATGAAAAATACTTCTATCTTACAACGACATCATCACATATTAACTTACATAAATTGAATTCGTCGATTTTACAAGAGAGTTTGCTCGATATTCTAAAATACCAAAAACAAAGTCAATTTCTACTTAGAAGTCCTTTTATTGAAAAGATGAGAAGTATAAAAGACAAAAAAAATCTATTAGATGAAGTGTTAACGGAGTTCAACGACTTGATTAGCTCAGGTGAGTTGTATGAAAGCAATCATATAGGTTTTTATAAAAATCTTATACAATTATCTGTTGGGTATAACTATCTTGGAAAAAAAGAGGCATCACAAGAGCTTCAAAACTGGCAAGAGTTACAGGAGAAAAGAATAGGGTTAAATCATCTTAGCACTACACAAGAAATGTCTATTGAAAGTGAAAGAAAAAAATATTTAGAAAAGGAAATAGAGAAAAAATCATTTTTTCCACAACCCGAAGTAGTTGATTTTGCTGTTGGTAATACTTTTAATGCTATTCTGAACATTCTCAGGTATGAAGATATTGTAAATCTTCATGGTAGAAATAGTATAAACCTTTTACACTATACTGGTGTCACTGCTAGCTCAGATATTATTGAATACCTTACAGATAAATGGGCTAATGTGAATCGAAAATTCAGTGGTCTCTTAAATATTGTTCCTAGCCTTTTAGAGCGAGAAGATTGCATAAATCTACGAGATAGTCATGGTAGGGGTTTTCTGCACTATGCTGTTATTGCTGGTCACCTAAATATTGTTAAATACTTTGTAGAAAAAGGAGCTAATGTAAATCTACAGGATAGAAATGGTATTAGTCCTCTACACTACGCTTTTATCGCTAGTCGCTTAGATATTATTGAATACCTTTTAGAGCGAGGGGCTACTATGAATCTAGAATATAAAGATCTTTTGCTTTATTGTATTGCTATTCATAGCCAAAAAGCGCAATCAATTATGTCCTCAGGCCCTTGTTCTTCAGACTTAAAAGTGCAATCACATAAGAAACGACATAAGACAACTATACATTTAGATAAGTCTAAGAAAAGGAGATTAGAGAATACAAGTGCAACATCTCAGGAAAATACGCCTAATATACAACTGCTTCAAGGTAACATACCAGACATATCAATGCAATTTGAAGATCTTAATCATAGAATGCAAGGTGACATTTGTAATAAGTTAGAGAAAAAAGTTAGTAATCAATTGGAAAATAGTGATTCACAGAAGTTAGTTGACAATAGGTATTGGTGCATACAATAAAATGAAGAAGCATAAGTAATAAGGTATCTGTATCTTCATTTAACAGAATGGCGGTAGACCATAAGATTCCAAGAAAAACAGTTCTCACGCTTGCTGGTTTTGGTTGCTGGAATGGTTATATTATTGAAGTCGTTAGTAGTAACAAAAGTATAGAGTTACTCCAAAAAAATTGAAATTATAGGTTGATAAATTTTACAAACAAAGTATTACCTTAATCACCTTATAAAATAATTGATTCTTTATGTATGGAAAATATTGTGACTATTATATTTGGTGTAAGTAGTATGCTATATTGAGTATTCTCAAAGTTTGATTCTTATTGAGGTATACATATGACTCTAAACAATAATAATTTATTAATTAGTTCTGCAAGGGAAGGTGATCTTAGCAAGGTTGAAAAGTTTCTTGAGAAGGGAGCGGATATTGATGCTAAAGACAATGATGGCTATACTGCTCTACACTTAGCTGCAAAGTATGGTCATTTAAATGTAGCAGAAAAGCTCTTAGAAAAAGGAGCTAGCTTTGATATTAAGACCAATAGAGGCTATGCCCCTCTGCAATATACCTATTTCCATATGAATCCTTGCAAAGAACATCAACGATGCTTTTTTTATCAGAAGCAATCTCAGGATTCATGATAGTGCTGAGGAACTCAACATCTTCTATAGTGTTAACCCCAGTAAAGCCTAAGATATCGTTGAGGAAGTGGATAAGGATATTCTTATTTTTCTCAGTGCCAAACACTCGTTTAAAGGACAGGTCAAATTTTGGATCGAGAAACTTTGAAAGAGCCATGAGAAAGTAAGATAAAAAGCATTAATAATTATACACAATTGTGTAAAAATATTCAACTAAAATTCAAACATAGATCCACATGAGATAACATTTCGGACTGGGTTTTTACAACTATTTCTGTTTTTAAATTAGTTAAGACACCTAATAGAGAACTTGATTTGCATTGATATTCAAGCTATATCCTGATCAGACTGAGAGTTGGAAATATGGCAATAATTCTTTTAGATACAAAAACAATAAACCGTATAGCAGCGGGAGAGGTAATAGAGAGGCCAGCAAAAGGAATTAGTAGAAAATGCAATAGATGCTAGAGATAGAGATCAAAATAGAAAGTGGTGGGCGTAATCTTATAACTGTAACAGAAGATGGAAATGGAATAGAAAAGGAAGATTTGGAACTTGCGTTTATGCGCCACGCTACTTCAAAATTAAGCGATGGTGAGTTAATAGAAATCAAGCACCTTGGGTTTAGAGGAGAAGCTTTGCCTTCAATTGCAGCAGTAAGATAACATCGCTGAAAAGCTAAATCCTTTGAAATATGGCAATAATTTTTGATTGATACGAAACATCTTTGCTTTATTTTTAGACAATTATATCATTCTTCTTTCTACTTCCTTACAAATGCGACAGAACCTTGATAAAAGCGACAGTAATACTGCTGCTCTTGATGATTTGAATGCAGAAATTTCTGAAGATTACAGTTCTTCAAATAAAATATCTAAATAATATTGTTGATAGGTTTATCAAGAAGCGAATAAAGCCTATGCTTAGTTTTAAAAATTTTCATTCCGCAAAGATTACTATTACAGGTATAGAAAATATTCGCATGATTCAGAAAAAACAAATTATCGGAGCTAATGACAATGTTTCTACTTTTGAGAATTTTGCTATGTTAATGGCTCTATAACTCCTATAATCTCAGCTTTAATGATCTTCTTTTCTATGGTTTATAGATGCGACAGAACCAGATTTCCTACACCTTTTAGCAGGTCTATAGTTGAATTTGGATGTTCTATGAGCAGCAACAAATAAATGTAACTTGCCTTTTTCTATATGATGCTATTAACCGAATAGGTATTCGCTTGACGTTTCCATATCTTTGTTATCATTAGTAATACTAAAGGGAAAACTAAATTATGAACAACTAACTTTACTTCTTTTTAACCTGATACCTATGCTTTGTTTCAAATTTCCATCAAAAAGTAACATTACCCCCTCCAGCCAACCTTTCTGCTTCATTTCGTGAAATCAATGCCTCAATCAATTCATCTAGTTCACCTTCTTTTATAATCTGTTCTAATCGATGTGAAGTGAGATTAATTCTATGATCTGTTATTCTTGATTGTGGAAAGTTATAAGTTCTTATACGTTCAGAGCGATCTCCAGAACCAATTTGGCTTTTCCTCATTGTTGACCTTTCCATTTCTTTTTTTTGTCTTTCAATTTCGTATAGCCTTGCTCTCAACACTTTGAGCGCTTTAGCCTTATTTTTGTGCTGCGATTTTTCATCTTGCTGTATTACGACTATCCCTGTTGGCAAGTGGGTGACCCTTACTGCGCTGTCAGTTGTATTCACTGATTGCCCTCCAGGACCACTGGATCTATAAACATCTATGCGTAAATCTTTTTCTTCTATTTCAAAGTCAACCTCTTCTACTTCAGGTAATATTGCAACAGTAGCTGCGGAAGTGTGCAATCTTCCTGAAGATTCAGTTTCTGGCACTCTTTGTACTCTGTGCACCCCTGACTCAAATTTCAGTCTTGCAAAAACTTCTGTTCCATTAATGAGTGCAGAAGCTTCCTTATAGCCACCTATACCTGTATTGGAAATACTTATTGGCTCAAACTTCCAATTTCTTCTTTCTGCATATTTTTGATACATACGAAATAAAATCGCTGCAAATAATGCCGCTTCTTCTCCGCCTGTGCCTGCCCTAATTTCTAATATTGCATTTCTTGAGTCATCTTCATCTTTGGGTAATAATGCCAACTTTAGTTTTGCTTTTACTTTCGGTAATAGTATCTTTTGCTTCTCAAGAAGTTCTTCTTTTGCTAACTCTTTTATATCACCATCGCTGTTCTCATCTTTCATGATTTCTTCTAAATCTGAAATTTCCTCTTTTAATATATTATATTCATTGATTATCTCGATAATTGGTCTGAGTTCAGAGTATTCCTTTGAAAAACTAACGAATTCTTTTTGACTCAAATTGGTAGGGTTTTCCAGATTTCTCTCTACATCAGAAAACTTTTTTTTTAAGTCTTGTAAATTATTCTCTATATCCATATAGTACAGGTCTAGTTTTCAGCTGTTTAAGTAAGTAATATATACTGAAATAAAAAATTTCTTATATCAAGCAATAACACTATAATTGTCTCGAATATTTCTACCTAAGTATAATGGCAAAACAGATAACATCAATCTGCAGCTTCATATTTGGAGCTTCAGACAAAAAATCATTACCAGATGAGTCGGCTCCAGAGATTGCATTTGCTGGTAGATCAAACGTAGGAAAATCGAGTTTAATCAACTTGCTGATAAACACCAAAAAAGCTGCAAGAGTTTCTTCTAAACCTGGATGCACTAGACAAATAAATTTTTACTCTATGTACAATGATAAGTTTAGGATTGTCGACCTACCGGGTTATGGCTATTCTTTTGCAAGCAAGGAAGAAGCAGTACAATACTTAAACCTAATTGAGTACTATCTAATTCACAGGAGAAATCTAAAAAGAGTGTTTGTGCTTATAGATAGCAAGGTAGGATTAAAAGAAATAGACAAAGACTTTATTTATTGGTTAATATGTAATAGTATTAACTTTAATATTGTGCTAACAAAAATAGATAAAGTGAGTCAGGAAAGTCTAGATGCTATTCTAGAAAATACTCAAAAGTGGGTTAATAATGAACATGTGTCAATTCATCAAATAAGCATTCGTGTTAAGCATAAAATCACCAAGGTAAGAGATGAGTTTTTCAAATTTACAAGATAAAAAAATGAAAAGTGATGAATCTTTAAATGGTAAGATGCCATTGAAGGAAAAAACAGAAATATTATTTGAAATTCTGTCTAACATACCTAAATTTGTAGGCGAAACTTTTATCATCAAATGCAGCAGTGTAATAATCTCAGATGAAACGCTGCTTAGTGCTTTTGCGCATAATGTTGTTCTGTTGAAACAGCTTGGTATAAATCCGGTGGTAGTTCATGACGGAGAATATGAAATTAACTCAGTGTTAAAAATGCTAGGTATGAATGATAAGTTTATAAATGGTGTCAGACTTACAGACAAAAGCACTATGAAAATCATTGAAATGGCACTATGTGGTTCAATTAATAAAAAAATTGTTCAGCATATAAATTCTGCTGGTGGTTCAGCTATTGGACTATGTGGAAAAGATGGCAACCTCATAAAAGCTGAAAAGATAAGCACTACGCTTAGGGAAAATAGATTAAATAATATTGAAAAAATACTAGATATGGGATTTATCGGTAGACCAACTGAAATCAATACTGATATATTATTCTTTATTGAAGAATCAGATTCTATACCAGTTATTGCACCTATCGGTTATGGAAAAAATGGAGAAACATATCATATTGATACTGATAGCACTGCAAGTGCAATTGCACTTGCAGTTTACGCATCTAAAATGATAATCTTGAGTGATACAGATGAAGAAATAAACAAAGTTGGCAATAGAAGAGTCTTGATTAAAAATTTAAAAGAATCGATTGATTGTGGAAAAATTAAAGGAGAAAAATTTGTTGAAAGGCTTATGTCATATACTAAAATGGTGGAAGAATGTGCAGGGGTTGTTCACATAGTTGATGGTAGAGTACCTAACATTATACTTGATTTATTTACTGAGAATAATTCAGGTATATCAATAATGGATGATTAATAGCTGTACTGCTTATAACCATATGAACATTGAAAATTTGGGAATATCTTATGTCAAATTCCTATTCTCTTTTCCAGTTTTTAGGGGTTTTTTTCCGGTTCTGTCGCATCTATAAACCATAGAAAAGAAGATCATTAAAGCTGAGATTATAGGAGTTATAGAGCCATTAACATAGCAAAATTCTCAAAAGTAGAAACATTGTCATTAGCTCCGATAATTTGTTTTTTCTGAATCATGCGAATATTTTCTATACCTGTAATAGTAATCTTTGCGGAATGAAAATTTTTAAAACTAAGCATAGGCTTTATTCGCTTCTTGATAAACCTATCAACAATATTATTTAGATATTTTATTTGAAGAACTGTAATCTTCAGAAATTTCTGCATTCAAATCATCAAGAGCAGCAGTATTACTGCCGCTTTTATCAATGACAATTTTCTCAGGAAGATAGTTACTCCTGAAGGCTTTACGAAAGAATGCAAGTGCTGCAGACTTGTCTCTACTAACACACAAGAGGAAGTCTACAGTATTACCAATAGTGCTCTATATAAATAAACCCATTTACCGTTTAATTTAATGTAGGTCTCTCCAACTACTACCAACCTGCTTCTTTCTTTTCCTTACTGCCTAATCTATCAGTGGTAATAAACCACTTTGTAACGTAGCATGGTCAATTTTTGCTCCCCTTATACTCATAATTTCTTCCAAATCTCGATAGCTCAAAGAGAATCGACATTTCATGTATACAGATAACATCGCTGAAAAGCTAAATCCTTTGAAGTATGGCAATAATTTTTGATTGATACGAAACATCTTTGCTTTATTTTTAGACAATTATATCATTCTTCTTTCTACTTCCCTACAAATGCGACAGAACCGAAGTTTGTCAGTAACTGCCAGTTCTTTTCTCTTGAATGATGCAACAAAGCCTCATAATTCTCCTTCTGCCATAACATTCGGATAATGGACCAAAAAACAACCCTCCTATGCAAATGCCTAAAAAATTATAAGCAATAGTTAATTGAATTGTGCCTTCCGGTACGTTAAAATAGCGTACTATATCAGGAAAACTAGGTACAGAAATATCAATTTCAATGAACTTAGAAATTAGAGATAGAATTAATAAAAACGGTAGTAACACTTAAAATCTTTAATTAATGAATAAAAATATCACATTTAAAGCGTTGAAAGAAGAACATTTTTTACTATTATTAAAATGGGTAGAAACGTCCCATATAAAGAAGTGGTGGGATGCGGATATAAATTGGACACCAGAGTTAATTGAGAAAAAATATAGCAACTATGTTAAAGGATTCAAACGTTTGAAATCTAAGACACAAATTATTGAAAAACCGATGCACGCATTCATTATTAATTGTGATAGAGTTGATATTGGTTATATTCAATATTACAACAAACATGATTTCCCACCTGAACAGGTCTATAACACTTTAGAACTTCCAGAAAGTTGTGCTGCTATAGACTGGTATATCGGAGAGCTGAATTATGTAGGTAAAGGAGTTGGTTCACAAGCTTTGAATATATTTTTAAACAAATTTGTCTTTAAAGTTTATGAGAATGCCTTTGTCGACCCAGGTATAGCAAATGTTTGTGCAATCCGTGTTTACGAAAAAGTTGGCTTTAAAAAATTATGGAAAGTAATAGTGCGATTTTAATGATTAAGGCAAGAATTCCTGAGAACCATTCAAGATGAGTGTTTTTTCAACAATCTACCTAAATTACTACAAGTGGTTTATAAAAATATACAAGGAGCTTTATACAAACTTAACATAATTTAATCATAAAAATATCATTATTAAGTCCTATATAAGAACAAATTTTGGCACTCAGTGAATCTTTTTTAACTAACTATGAACTTGATTAATTGGAAAATAAATTTTACTTACTTTTACAATACCTTAAAATCTAATATCACTTTATCAGCAAAGATATCACAATAAGCTAGTATGTTCTTTACTCTTTTCCTCAAAATATTACCTATTTACATTACAATACTTATTGGTTACTTAGCAGGAAGATATCTTAAAATTGATAGAAATACTATATCTCAAATACTCTTTTATATAGCTAATCCAATAGTGATTTTATACGGAGTATCTCATACAGAAGTTAATTTAAAAGTAATTTCTCTGCCGATTTTGATATGGTTTATAGGTAGTACTATGTCCTTATCAGTGTATTATCTTTCTTCTTTTTTATTTAAGGACAACACGAGAAACATATTAGCGTTTAGCTCGGGCAGCACAAGTATGGGTTATTTTGGTCTACCGATTGCCATGGCTTTATTTGATGAAGATTCAGTGTCTGTGTATGTTGTCTGTTACATAGGAATGGCACTATTTGAAAATAGCTTGGGATTTTATATAGCTGCAAATGGTATCTATACTGCAAAAGAATGCGTATTAAAGTTACTCAAACTTCCCTCATTATATGCAATGATTCTAGGTTTCTTTTTAAGTATATATGATATACAAATACCCACTTTTTTGACAGATGTTATGATAAATATCAGAAGTACATTTATCACATTAGGAATGGTGCTGCTTGGAGTAAGTATTGCACAAATTACAAATTTTAAAGTAGATTGGAAGCTTGCCTTGACCACTATTGTAGCAAAGTACATATTCTGGCCGTTATTTGTTTTGGGAATTGTCTTGCTAGACAAGCATGTTACAGGTATATACGATGAAAGCATCTATAAAGCACTGATGTTACTAGCTATTATTCCGATTTCTGGATCCAGTATAATACTTGCTAATATTTTAAATTACCAACCAGATAAAGCTACTTTATTGCTCTTAATTAGTACTGCAGTGGGACTATTTTATGTTCCACTTATAATATCATTATTTTTTACTAAACTTGTCCCTTTTTGATCAAAAATTTAAGCGCTAGGCCTATTCACAAAACTTGAATTTAGACTAGACTTCTTGGATAATCATAAAAGAAACTAATCCTTTTTTCCTCTCCTTTCTTATTTTTTCACACAGAATAGGAAGTTATCAATTGATAGAATTTTCGCAATAATGTCAATAGCAGTAAGATCTCCGGTTCTGTCGCATCTATAAACCATAGAAAAGAAGATCATTAAAGCTGAGATTATAGGAGTTATAGAGCCATTAACATAGCAAAATTCTCAAAAGTAGAAACATTGTCATTAGCTCCGATAATTTGTTTTTTCTGAATCATGCGAATATTTTCTATACCTGTAATAGTAATCTTTGCGGAATGAAAATTTTTAAAACTAAGCATAGGCTTTATTCGCTTCTTGATAAACCTATCAACAATATTATTTAGATATTTTATTTGAAGAACTGTAATCTTCAGAAATTTCTGCATTCAAATCATCAAGAGCAGCAGTATTACTGCCGCTTTTATCAATGACAATTTTCTCAGGAAGATAGTTACTCCTGAAGGCTTTACGAAAGAATGCAAGTGCTGCAGACTTGTCTCTACTAACACACAAGAGGAAGTCTACAGTATTACCAATAGTGCTCTATATAAATAAACCCATTTACCGTTTAATTTAATGTAGGTCTCTCCAACTACTACCAACCTGCTTCTTTCTTTTCCTTACTGCCTAATCTATCAGTGGTAATAAACCACTTTGTAACGTAGCATGGTCAATTTTTGCTCCCCTTATACTCATAATTTCTTCCAAATCTCGATAGCTCAAAGAGAATCGACATTTCATGTATACAGATAACATCGCTGAAAAGCTAAATCCTTTGAAGTATGGCAATAATTTTTGATTGATACGAAACATCTTTGCTTTATTTTTAGACAATTATATCATTCTTCTTTCTACTTCTCTACAAATGCGACAGAACCAAAAGAACTCATTACTCAGTGAAACAAGACTTGAAATTTTGTGCAATGCTGCTGATTATATCTAGATATGCATCCTTTCCAGGCTCTACATCTGATCCAATAGGATCAAGAATCACCATTTTTACGTCACTAGAAAAGACATTAGGCTTTATGCTATCCTCTCGTGAATGAGAAACAATACATTTAACGTTTTCCTCTTTCATTACCTTTTTTAATTTCATTAAACTCTTCATACCTATGTAAGAATCCTCTTCTATAGAAAGAATGGCGCTTGGGTAACTTAAATCAAAATATTTTTCGAAATATTGATAAGCATCGTGAGTAACTATGTATTTTTGATTTTTTAACTCATCCAATTCTTTCGTAATTTTTTCTACTTCTTGGTCTATCTTTCTTATAGCCTCCTCTGCGTTAGTATTGTATCGATAGGCATTTTCTTTATCTATATTAGATAATGTTGCACTGATAGAAAGTATCATACTTTTTGCATTTTCAGGACTCAGCCAAATATGCAAATCTTTTTCATCTTGAATGTGACTAGAAAATGAATGTGGTCGGGCAGGAAGTAGATCGATTGCACTTGATAACGGTATTAACTTCTTATTTTCTTTAGCGAAAGTTTTAATGAATGTTTCCAAAGAATCATCGGTATAAAATATAATATTACTAGATTCTAATTTACTTGCGTCTGAAGGCCTGAGCATGTAGTTATGTTCAGACACTACTTCGTACATTAGTAGTTCTGGCTTTGAAATTCCATCTGTAACAGAAGCTACAAGTGAGTGTATAGGTTTGATTGTAGCTACAATTTTTAAATTGGATGAAAAGGCACTATTGTAGTATAATGTAAATGAAAGTAATAGAAAAAAAAACAGTAAATGTCTCATATAAGTGTTGAGAAGAAGTCAATTTTTGACAAAAAATTAAGTAGTGTCAATAACTGCATTCTAAAAATAGAAAACCTTACTCTTTCATACGGTAATAAAAAAGTTCTTGATAATATCAACATATCAGTACAAAGAGGAGATATAGTTACAATACTTGGTCCAAATGGCGGAGGTAAAACCTCTTTAGTGAAAGCAGTTGCTGGTATAAATAAAGGTTTTATTGGCAGTATTGTATTCGCTGACAATATAAAAATTAGCTATATGCCACAAAATTTTAGTATTGGTAATTTGATGCCAATAACAGTTGAGTCTTTCCTTTTCAATAGCTCCTCGAAGAAATTGAAGAAAAATCAACCCATTGTTACAGAAGCAATAGAATTGGTTGGTATCGGTAACATCCTAAAAAATCAAGTATTAGAAATCTCTGCAGGACAAACACAATTACTGCTGCTTGCACGCTGTTTAATTTCAGAATCTGATTTGATCATTTTAGATGAGCCAGTCAGTGCAATGGATATTAACGCACGAGCTAAATTTTATGATATTATAAATAAAATCGCAAAAGAACGATCAGTGTCAATTCTCATGACTTCTCATGATCTTAACTCTGCTCTACCATCCTCAGATTACATAATTTGCATAAATAATACTATCTATTATCAAGGTAAACCTGATGAAATTATGGAGATAAATGAAATATTTGGCAGTTACGCAGCGAAATGATTCAAAATATTCTACGTCTTCTGCAAATAACTACAGTGCTAACACGCTACAATGTGTTACCTTATTTACTTCCACCATCAAAAAAATCAATAAATAAAATACAAGGTCATAAACTAAAGCGTGCTCTTGAAAGATTAGGTCCGGTGTTCATTAAATTTGGGCAATCCATTTCATCACGCACTGATATTTTAAATGAGGATATAACAAATAACTTGCTATTGATATGTGATAGATTGCCATCATTTTCGTATAAAATAGCAGTTAAAACTATAGAAAGTGAGTTTAATTGTAAATTAAGCGATATTTTTTCAAGCTTTTCTGAAAAGCCAATTGCAGCAGCATCAATTTCTCAAGTGCATAGAGCAGTTACAACTGCGGGTAAGGAAGTTGCTGTAAAGGTTTTAAGGCCAAATATTGAGAAAACCTTCTCAAGGGATATAAAAATGCTTTCTTGGCTTGCAGAAATTGCAGAAAAATTTAGTGAACAATCAAAAAGGCTGAAGCCAGTTGAATTAGTCAAAACTTTTGCTGAAATTTGCCGATTAGAGTTAGATCTACGCTTTGAGGCTGCCCACTCTTCGGAACTGAAGGAAAATACTAAACATGACAGAGGTTTCTACGTACCTGAAATAGATTGGAGTAGAACTTCAAAAAAGGTTTTAACATTAGAATGGATGGAAGCTATACCAATATACGAAGTTGAAAAGCTGAATAACCGCAAGCAAATAGCTATCAATCTTATAGAATCGTTTTGTAATCAGGTGTATAGGGATTGCTTTTTTCATGCTGATATGCATCCAGGAAATCTAATGATTGATAGTAACAACAATATTATTGCCCTGGATTGTGGAATCATGGGTAGAATAGATCGTGAGACATGCTATTACGTTATAGAGATACTCAAAGGCTTTTTAAATCGGGATTATGATCACGTTGCAAAAATGCACTTTAGAGCCGGTTATGTTCCATCACAGCATAGAAATTTTATTACAGCTTGCAGAGCAATAGGTGAGCCCATTGTTGGACAGCCTATACGAAAGATTTCATTTGCTCGCTTACTTACTCAGCTATTAAAAATAACTGGTGATTTTGATATGAAAGTTCAAACACAATTATTATTACTGCAGAAAACTATGATTTTATTAGAAGGGACATGTAGGAAAGTCTATCCAGAAATCAATATGTGGAAAGTAGTTGAAACATGGATAAGCAGTCAACATGAAAGTAAAATAGGATATAGGGAAAAAATTAAAAGTTCTTATCCCATAAAAGCAATCCAAGGAATATTTACCCTTATAGAAAAATTAAACCTAATAGCTGATAAAAAATTACAAGTGAAAAATAGATCAAATGGAAAAATCTATTTTTTATTGTGGTCTGTAATTATAATTCTAATTGTTAAAATTTTAATTACTTGAACTAAAAGATAACAAAAGCAAGTTTACAGGTTCTGTCACATCTATAAACCATAGAAAAGAAGATCATTAAAGCTGAGATTATAGGAGTTATAGAGCCATTAACATAGCAAAATTCTCAAAAGTAGAAACATTGTCATTAGCTCCGATAATTTGTTTTTTCTGAATCATGCGAATATTTTCTATACCTGTAATAGTAATCTTTGCGGAATGAAAATTTTTAAAACTAAGCATAGGCTTTATTCGCTTCTTGATAAACCTATCAACAATATTATTTAGATATTTTATTTGAAGAACTGTAATCTTCAGAAATTTCTGCATTCAAATCATCAAGAGCAGCAGTATTACTGCCGCTTTTATCAATGACAATTTTCTCAGGAAGATAGTTACTCCTGAAGGCTTTACGAAAGAATGCAAGTGCTGCAGACTTGTCTCTACTAACACACAAGAGGAAGTCTACAGTATTACCAATAGTGCTCTATATAAATAAACCCATTTACCGTTTAATTTAATGTAGGTCTCTCCAACTACTACCAACCTGCTTCTTTCTTTTCCTTACTGCCTAATCTATCAGTGGTAATAAACCACTTTGTAACGTAGCATGGTCAATTTTTGCTCCCCTTATACTCATAATTTCTTCCAAATCTCGATAGCTCAAAGAGAATCGACATTTCATGTATACAGATAACATCGCTGAAAAGCTAAATCCTTTGAAGTATGGCAATAATTTTTGATTGATACGAAACATCTTTGCTTTATTTTTAGACAATTATATCATTCTTCTTTCTACTTCCCTACAAATGCGACAGAACCGTTGAGCAAGTATTCTAGGGAAAACCCTTCGATTTTGATCTACTAACATATGCACTTTAGGCTAGCTAATCTTCAAAGTATTTTCTGTGTTTTGTACTTTTATCTTATACTGTTTAGCTCTATCGTTATAGTATAACTTGGTTATAAATTGTATATAACGATAAACTTACTTTAATTTTTCTTCTTTAAATAATACGTGTCTTCTGACCACTGGGTCATACTTCCTAAACTCGAGCTTCTTGGGAAGGTTCTTAGGATTACGTTTTTTTACACAAAAATAGCCTGTTAGTTTCTCTTCTCCAGTTTTTGTTGTTTTAGTTGCAGTGCTAACCAGCTTGACAAGCAAAGAAGCATTTTTTTTCGCCATAATTGTTAGTGATATAATAAACTCTATGCAAGTTTATTACGCAAAACACTAAAAGTCAACCCAATAATGCAGATCGCAAAATTCTTGACAATCAATAATGTATTAAGTAGCATAAGAACATTTCAGAATGAAAAGCAGACGGTAAATAAGTGGCAAGTGATGGCAAAAGGTTATTGTTGATAGAAAGTACTACCTGTTCTAACGAGGTAAGGGTTGCCCTACTAGTTAATGATAGGGTTGTAGAGTTTGAACAAGAATTCAAGGAAAAAAGACAATTAAGAGGTAATATATACGTTGCTTATATAAAGCGTATAGAGCCTGCTTTGCAGGCCGTGTTCATTGAGTATGGAAAAAATAAGCAAGGTTTTTTGTCTTTTTCTGAGATATCTCTAAATTACTTTAATATTCCAGAAAAAGAGAAGGAAATTTTCCCTGACGAAGGCTATTCGAGTGGTGTGGACTGTTCAAATGATAATTGCACAGAAGAAGGCCTAGATTCTACAGCTAGTAATGAATCCAGCAGTGGTTTTGTGAGGGAGGTACCTTTACATAGAAAATATAAGTTACAAGATGTGATTTCAGTAAATCAAAAGTTATTGGTTCAATTAACTAAAGAAGAACGAGGAAATAAAGGAGCTTCATTTACAACATACGTAACTTTGGTCGGTAGATACTGTGTTTTCATGCCCAATTCCATAAGTAGGGGTGGAGTATCTCGCAGAATTGAAGATACCAACGTTAGAAAACAGTTAAAGGATATATTAGATTCAATAAATTTACCAAAAAGTTCAGGTTTAATAGTAAGAACTGTTGGTGCAGGAAAAAGTAAGAAAGAAATTGAGCAAGATTACAATAATTTGACCTTATTATGGCAAAATATCCAGCAAAACTTCTCTTCTTTAAATGTTCCATCATTAATTTACAACGAAGCAGATGTAGTTATGAGATCTGTACGTGACTTTTGTAGTAATGATACAGAAATTATAGTATCTGATAGAGAAGTTTGTGAAGCGGTAAGAAAATACACTAAAAATGTGTTACAAGGAAAATTACGTCCTAGGTTATATAGAGGCTCTGTTCCAATCTTTACTTACTATCGAGTCGAAGATCAAATTTCTGAATTATATAGCAATAGAGTAGAATTACCATCTGGTGGGTCTTTGGTGATAACCTTAACTGAGGCATTTGTTTCAATAGACGTAAATTCAGGAAAAATGACAGGAGAAGATAACATAGAAGAAACAGCTTATAGAACTAATATGGAGGCATTATCTGAAATATCAAGGCAAGCGAATCTCAGGGGCTTATCAGGGTTAATAGTTGTTGATTTTATTGACATGTTGAAACTTGAGTATTGCAAAAATGTTGAATTTGCTATCAAGCAGGCGTTTAAAGATGATAGAGCTAAAGTTCAATTTAGCTTTATCAATGACTTTGGTTTAATGGTCTTTTCAAGACAAAGAATTAAACCAAATATACAGGAAATTAATACTACAGAGTGTTTGCGCTGTAAAGGTATTGGAAGAGTGAAATCAAACGAAGTGGTTGTTGCATCGATACTAAGGGATTTGCAACATATTGCTAATAAAAATCAAAATAAGTCCTTTGATTTAATAGCACGCAGTGCAGTTATAGCGCACATTTTTAATAATAAGCGTGATATGGTTTCTACAATCGAAAAAGAGTTCAATATTACATTAAATGTTAGTATTGATAATAGTTTAGATGCAGATACATTTATTTTAAAGCAAGGAGATCATGTTAATTTTAATGATTATAAGCCATTGCAGAATTGTGGATGTCAAATTGTGAATAGCAGGGATAAAGAAGCTGGTAGTTCAGATAAACTACCGGGCAACTTTTGGTTAACTAAATGGCTTTCGCGCCTTTTGAGCTCTAACAACTAAACGGGACTTGTAATTAACGAGTTTTATACTTATATATTTTACATCAGATAATATTTAAAAGGGAGTATTCATTATGGGAAGAGCAATAGGTATAGATCTTGGAACAACAAATTCTTGTGTTGCAATAATGCAAGGCAAGGATGCAAAAGTAATCGAGAATAAAGAAGGAGCAAGAACTACTCCATCTATAGTTGCATTTACTTCATCTGGAGAAAGGTTGATTGGCGCTCCAGCAAAAAGGCAAGCAACTACCAATGCAAGTAATACTTTTTTTGCAACTAAGAGATTGATAGGTCGCCAATATAGTGATCCTGAAATGAAAAATCTACAAGCTCCATATAAAGTGTTTGCAGCAAAAAATGGGGATGCATGGGTTAAAACAACTGATAGTAAAGAATACTCTCCTAGTCAAATTGGTGCATTTATACTACAAAATCTGAAAGAAGCAGCTGAGGCTTATCTTGGGGAGGAAGTAAAAGATGCTGTGATAACAGTGCCGGCGTACTTCAATGATTCTCAACGTCAAGCAACAAAAGATGCAGGAAAAATTGCTGGATTAAATGTCCTCAGAATAATTAACGAACCAACTGCTGCAGCACTTGCTTATGGTCTTGATAAAAAGCACGGACACACAATAGTAGTGTATGATCTTGGTGGTGGTACATTTGATATTTCAGTTCTTGAAATAGGTGACGGAGTTTTTGAAGTAAAGGCTACAAATGGTGATACTCACCTTGGAGGGGAAGACTTCGATAATGCAGTAGTAAATTATTTACTGGGTGAATTCAAGAAAAGTAATGGCATTGATTTGAAAAACGATCCAATGGCTATGCAAAGAATCAAAGAAGCTGCAGAAAAAGCAAAGGTAGAATTGTCAAGTGCAATGGAAACAGAAGTAAATCTACCGTTTGTTACAGCTGATGCAAGTGGCCCAAAACACTTAAATATGAAGCTAACAAGAGCAAAGCTTGAAAGTTTAGTGAATGATTTGATTGAAAGGACTATAATTCCTTGCAAAAAAGCTCTTGAAGATGCTGGTTTGTCTGCTAGTCAAATTGGTGAAGTAGTTCTTGTTGGTGGCATGACTCGTATGCCAAAAGTCATAGAGAAAGTTAAAGAATTCTTTGGCAAAGATCCACACAGAGGGGTTAACCCTGATGAAGTTGTAGCAATTGGAGCTGCAATACAAGCAGGGATCATTCAAGGTGACGTAAGAGATGTGTTACTACTTGATGTAACTCCACTTTCCCTTGGTATTGAAACTTTAGGGGGAGTATTTACTCCACTTATTGAACGTAATACTACTATTCCTACTAAAAAATCTCAGGTATTTTCAACTGCAGATGATAACCAAACAGCTGTTACAATTAAGGTGCATCAAGGTGAAAGAAAATTGGCGATTGATAATAAACTGCTTGGTCAGTTTAGTTTAGAAGGAATACCACCTGCTCTTCGCGGGGTTCCTCAAATTGAGGTGACATTTGATATAGATGCAAATGGAATAGCGCATGTTTCTGCAAAGGATAAAGCTACTGGAAAAGAGCAAAAAATACGTATTCAGTCTTCAGGTGGTTTATCGGAGGATGAAATAAATCGGATGGTGAGAGAAGCTGAGGAAAAAGCACAAGAAGATGAAAAGCGTAAGAAATTTATTGAAGTGAAGAATCAAGCGGATAGTTTAGTTCATTCTACAGAAAAATCTCTGACAGAATATGGTGATAAAATTTCTCCAGAAGATAAATCTGCTATTGAAAATGCAGTTAATGAGCTAAAGGAAGTGAGTAAATCTGACAACATTGATGATGCTGATTCAATACAACAGAAAGTTACTAACTTCTCTCAGTTATCTATGAAACTTGGAGAAGCTATGTATAAGGAATCTCAACAACAAGGTGGAGAAAGCTCATCCACAACAAATAATGAGGAAGAAAAAGTAGTAGATTCTGATTATCAAGACATAGATAATAAAGAGGAAAATAAGTAATTGTGATTGCTGTATCACTCTTCTTGTCATTTCAGTATTTGAAGCTGGAATGACAAGAGGAAGACTATACTGTATTGTTGCTTAAAGGAACTATTGTGGATATTATTAAGACAATAGAAGAAAAATTACGCGATTCAATAGGTGTAATTGATATTAATATTATCGATGAATCAGCAAAGCATGTAGATCATTATTTTGCTTCTTCTTCGACACTACCTTCACATATCAAATTAGTATTAATATCTAACGACTTTTCTGGAATGAGCTCTTTGAAGAGGCATAAATTGATCTATGAATTATTAAAGAGTGAAATAGAACGAGTACATGCGATTTCTCTTAACTTATATACGCAAAGTGAATATAATTTAAAAAATAAATAGTAGAAACGTGAGAGGAGAGTCTTTATTAGTTAAAGCAGGAAGAAAATTTAATGATTATAAAGGATCGATGAACCCACCAGTTTATCATTCTTCTACCATATTATTTCCTACTTACAAGGATTACTTAAGTGCAGCGAATGGGGAGAGTATATATGATGTGATCAATGATGGTGTTGCAAGGGATTACAGCTATAGTAATGTTGGTACGCCTACTGTTCATTATTTTTCAAATGCACTGGCTGAAATTGAGGGTAGGGGGCAAGCACTCATTTACCCTTCTGGATTATTTGCACTTACTTTTGCTATTTTGACTTTCACTAAAGCAGGTTCGCATGTCTTGATACAAGATAATAGTTATTATAGACTAAAGAGATTTGCCGAAAATGAACTACCAAAAAGAGGAGTAGAAGTAACTTTTTATGATCCGACACAGGATATAACTGATTTAGTTCAGAGTAACACTTCACTCATCATGATTGAGACGCCTGGTTCTATAACGTTTGAGATTTCGAATGTAGAGCATATAGTAAAAGTTGCTAAAGAACGTGGAATTGTAACCGTTTGTGACAATTCATGGGCCACTCCTTTGTTGTTTAAGCCGCTTGATTATGGAGTTGATATTGCACTATATGCGGTGACAAAGTATCTAGCTGGTCACTCAGATTTAGTGATGGGAGCTATGGTTGCTGAAGGTGAAACTTTTAAATTGCTTTATGAGAGCTATAAAAATTATGGAGTCACCATTCAATCGCATGACTGTTACCTTGCACACAGGGGACTTAGAACACTGCAAACACGCATGAGGAAGCATCAAAGTACAGCAATGCAAGTGGCAAAGTTGCTGGAAAAACATCCAAAAATCAAAAGGGTTTTGTATCCAGCACTTCCCTCCCATCCTCAACATGAATTATGGGAAAGTTATTTCAAAGGGGCAAGTAGTGTATTTAGTATAGTACTAGATAGAGAATATTCATGTGAGGAACTAAGCTGCATGGTTGATCACATGAAAGTTTTCGGCATCGGTGCTTCTTGGGGAGGATGTGACAGTTTGATATTACCAATAGACCATAGATCTATGTCAAGATCTGTAATGAATTCAGATTATGGTGGAAGTTTTGTGCGAATATTTTGCGGACTAGAAGATCCTGAAGATTTGATTTTTGACTTGAATACTGCATTAATAAGACTGCCATGTTCAAGTATTAAAGATGATTGTGAGACTGAAAGAGCTACTGCATAACATTGTAAATGCTGACTTTGATATTGAAATCAAAGGCGTCACATGTAATCCTAAGAGAGTTAAAGAAGGTTACCTTTTTGTTTGTATATCAGAAAGGAGTAAAGAACACGCAACATGTCTTCCTACTGGATGTGTACACAACTGTGTAGACGTTGTGATACAAGGGGCCAAGAAAGATGTCATCCCAGTGCTCAGACACTGGGATCCAGAAAATTTAATTGTAAACAAGCATACTAGACAATTGTATAATGAAAACTGGATTCCAGTGTCAAGCACTGGAATGACAAGTACTCCAAGTTTTGCAGTGCTTTACCACTCGGACCCTCAAGGAATATACAGTGAAATAGTCAGCAGGTTTTATCAATTCAAACAACCTAAATATGTTGCTGCTGTAACTGGTACGAATGGTAAAACTTCAGTGGTGGAATTTTGTCGCCAGATTTGGCAAGATAATGCAGCGTCTATAGGAACACTGGGAACATGTGTCAATAATAATAGAAAAGATAATAGCCTTACAACGCCAAGTGCAGATGATCTTTATTCCACATTGCGTGACATAAATAATAAGAACGTAGAACACTTAGCATTAGAAGCTTCAAGCCATGGAATCGATCAATACAGAATCCATGGACTCAGGCTCAATGCTGCAGCTTTTACTAATTTCTCTCAAGATCATTTGGACTATCACAAAAGTATCGATGAGTATTTTGAGGCCAAGAAAAGGTTGTTTGATGAGGTATTGCCAAAAGAAAAAACAGCGATTTTAAATGCGGATATAGGCGAATATGGAGAGTTGCTCAACATAGCTAAAAAGCGTGGTAACAAAGTTATAACCTATGGAAAAAAAAACTCTGACATTACTTTATTAAAGCAGATACCCACTGCCAATGGTCAATACCTGACAATTCAAATCGGTGATGAAATTTATAACGCATTTTTTCCGATTTTTGGGCGATTTCAAGCATATAATTTGTTGTGTGCAATCGGTATAGTTATTTCATCTGGTATGGACTATCAAAGAATGTGTATAGATAAACTCGCTTCTCCACCTGGAAGAATGGAAAAAGTGAACACTTTTGCATTTGTCGATTACGCTCATACTCCAAGTGCACTCAAACAAGCTCTGTTGTCTTTAAAATGGCACTTCAATAAAAAGATAGTTCTAGTGTTCGGTTGTGGCGGGAATCGTGATCAAACAAAACGTGCAGAGATGGGTAAAATAGCACAAATGCTTGCAGGTAAAGTTATAGTCACAGATGACAATCCGCGTGATGAAGATCCGGGGAAAATTCGTCACGATATTTTGTTACATTGCCCTGATGCACTGGAGATAGGAGATAGAAAAAAAGCTATAGAGAAAGGTATAAATATAGCACATGATGAAAATATGATTCTGCTAGTTGCAGGAAAAGGACATGAAAGATTCCAAATAATAGAAGACCAAGCCCTTGAATTTAGTGATGTTGAAGTTATTAGAGAGGGTCAAAAATTTGCTACTGCTGTTTTGCTCTCTCCTTCATCCAATGCCTGAATGGCTTTTTTCCTTAAGTCATAACTGTACGCTGCTGGCATTTTTACCTTCTTGTTACACTAAATCACTATCTTATCTTATTCCTACTATTATGAGAAGAGCTATACAAGGATATGAAAGTGGAGATTGTGGTTACAAGATTAGTGAGAGAATATAGAAAAATTGAGGATGAAATATTGCGTGATATAGTTCATTTAGTGATAAAGGCTCTTACAGGTATAGTAGCGCTTCATAAGTAAGAATACTTTTACAAAGAATTTAATAATCACAATTTAGGCAATGATGAAAGTTCTTTAAGAAAAAAGTTTAATGCTATCAAGAAAAGTTTGCATAGGCATAGCAATATAATACATAATAATCAAAATATTCCAAATTCTGTCAATTTGCTTGCACAGTCAATTACTTCAGAACTTGGGAACTGGTTTTTAAACCAAGTGTACTGGCGTTTTGCGTAGTGTCTTGTGTTTGTTTGAGCAATCTGTATTGCTTCGTCTAAAGTAATCTCCCCTTTTAAGTATCTTATAATTTCTGGTACTCCATGTGCTTTCATAGCTGGCAAATGTGGAGATGGGTTCATGCTAAGTAGGTTTTTTACTTCATCAATTGCTCCATTTTCAACCATTTCAATAAAACGAGAATTTATTTTTCGGTATATACCCTCACGTTTAGGTAGAATTGTATATACCTTAAAATTATTGAACAAAGGAGGCTGTCTATTTTCTTGCCATACAAAGATTGTCTTGCCAGTTTCAGTGATAACTTCAAGTGCTCTTGAGAGGCGATGTGAGTCATTAATAAATATTTTACCTTGAATCCTTGGATCTTTGCTTAGCACTAATTTGTAGAATTCCTCTTTACTTAAATTTTTCCTAAGTTCATTTACGTTTTCTCTCACTTCCTGGCTTATTTGTGGAATCGATGATAATCCCTTGATTAAGCTGCTAATGTAAAGCCCACTTCCTCCAGTGATGATGGGTATTCGTGAATTTTTCAGCGCGTTGTTAACTTCCCTCTTTAAATCCTCTAGCCATAAACCTACGGAATAATTTTCTCTTGCTGAAACATAACCGTATAGCCTATAAAATTCTTTCTGCTTTGGTGGTTGAGCGGTAATTACGGGAATCTCTTTGTATACCTGCTTTGAGTCACAGTTTATTATGCTAATGTTTTTATACTTTTTTATCAAGTTATCGCATAATTCTGATTTACCTGAGGCTGTAATTCCTGTAATAATTACTATATTATCTTTCATTTACATTAATTTAACTAACCTATGATAGGGTGTAGTAAAAATTTGGATTCTACAATCTAAAATTTGGAGACTTTTATGGCAGAAAATGATAACGATAACTCATTTACTAAGCGTTTTACAAATAGGACTTCTAATGAGACAAGAGGAGGTTTTTCCAGTAAGTATTCATCTCAAAATACCAAAGAACATGCACTAGGAGCAAAAGGAAAAATTTCTGAATTGGCAAACAAAAAAGCTGAAGCCAAGGAAGCTTTTTCTGAAAGTGGCGGCATAAAGAGTAAAAGCAGAACTATCAATGAAAGATCCTTTGCTGATGCAACAAGAAGAAGTAGATCAGATCTCATATACTTAGTCCGTGGTAAAGACCGTGGAAGGTCAGCTTGGCACTATGTATTAGTTGATAAAGAAAAAAGAGAGATGTTTCTAGCAAAAAGCAGAACTGGCTCTATAGATGTTGCAGATTATGGAGAGATTTTATATTCAGGATGGGGAGATGATCCACCACAGACGATAGTCGATAAAATCAATGAGGAGTTCGGGTTGTAGCAGATCTGTTGTAAAAGTGAGCAGTTGCTGATAAAATTTATTGTAAGTATGCAATAGATGCGCGCTAGCCATTTCGGTATCTTAATTGCTACCATATAGCGAGATAACGGTAAACCCAGAGCTATTGTAGACATAAGTTTTAGCTATATGGTATTTGAAGTAATAAATGCAATAAAAAATAATTTGTTAGCATGCTTTCCAACAGAGACAGTATATGCTCTTTCTTGTAATGCGCTAGGTAAGGAATCTATAGAAAAAATATATCGAATAAAAAAGCGTTCTCAAAACAAGCCGCTCTCTGTATTTGTTAGTAATATTGATAGTTTGATAAATATAGCAAAGGTAAAGGAAGAGTATATCGATTTAATAAACTATTTTTCTCCTGGACCAATGACCTATATTTTACCACTTCAAGATAACAGTATATTACCAAATGAGTGCTTTAAAGATAGTATAGGCATAAGAATTCCTGATCATCCTATTGCGATTTCAATATTAAATGAACTGAAAACTCCAGTAGTTGCAACTAGTATTAACATTTCAGGAGAAAAAAGTATATGCAAAGCAAGAGATATACCTCAGTCTATTAAGCAACACTTATCTGCAGTAATTGAAGATGATGAATTAGTTTCTGGTATAGAATCTACTATTATTGACTTAACTGGAGATAAGATTAAGGTTTTAAGAAAAGGCAAAATTTCATTGCAAACAATAAATAACGCATTTTCAAGCTAAGATCTATAGGAGAAAGAATGAAAAAAGTGATAGGCCACACCCAAGCAAAAAAAAGGATAATGAACAACTTATCTGTTCAATCTTGGCTGGTCTGTGGTAAAAAAGGTATAGGAAAAGCGACATTCGCAAAATCCTTTTCTAATTGGTTTCTTGTCAAAAATTATGATGAAGTAGCATTAGACTTACGAATTGTTGAAGGTGATACAATAGGAGTGGAAAAGGTGAGAGAAATGAAAAACTTTTTGCACTTAAGTCCCATTCAATCAGAATATAAAATAGCTATAATAGATAGCTTAGAGTCAATGACTAATAATGCTAAAAATGCAATATTAAAAATATTAGAGGAGCCGCCACAAAATTCTAAAATACTTATAATTAGCCATAAACCATATGATATACAAACCACCATCCGGTGTAGGTGTTTTCAGCTGAATTTACTTCCATTAACTTACGATGAAACAAAGCAAGTTGTTGCATCTCAATGTAAATTTGACGATAAAATATTTAATGAAACCATGAATTTATTCCCTGGAACTCCAGGAGCAATAATAGATGCAATAAACAGTGGTGCTTATGAAACACATAAGTATTTTTACACGCTTTTCCGTAATCTCAATGATTCTGATATAATTAGCAAAATAATTAATAGTGAAATTGATCTAGAACTAGCGTCACATATAATTCAAACCTTCATTTTAGAAAGTATAAAGAAAGAAGTAAATAATGTTGAAATTCTGCTAAGTCAGTGGAAAGAAATAGATGAACTTTTCGTTGCTGCAAAGCAATTTCGCTTAGATAAAAAACATGTTTTAGCTAATGTAGTTAATATCGTGACACAAAAGTGTAATACTTTTAACATAAATTTATGATAAAATTATGCTAATTTAATACTGAAAGTATATAACTTGAATGATAATAAATTAACTGTATGGCAATCAATAGAAGTTTTGACGAAAACCATATTGAACATGCAGAAAGAATTGAGTTTAATTAAGAATATAGATTCAGATCAAGACGTAACCCTAGAAAAAGGAAAGGAGTTGTTAAGCGGCATTTATGAAGCAAATTTTAAGCTAAACAAGTCAATCAATATAGCTACTTTGCCAAAAATTGGCTATCATATGCTCAATGATGAGCTTGTTGTACGTAATCATATTACGGAAGAGGAAGTAAAGATTCCTAGAGATTTTCATTATCTTAAAGTTATTAAACTCAATCATGATGACTATAAACTAACGTTTTGTAATTTTTTGGGTAATGAGTTTTTTGAATATAAAAAGTATGATCCACAATATTCTGATCTTTCAGATGAATATAAATTCGTGGATTTTGGTAGTGTAAAAAAGACTAATAATCTAAAATTTAAGGAGTATGTTGGTCATGCACCTAAATTTTTTGCTGTAGGAGGTCTTATTGAGCCTGGATCTGAAAACCATGTAATTGATCTATTTGAGCTAGTCAGAGACGGTAAAGGCAGAAAAGTGGGAACCCTTGCTGATGAATTTGGTTATTTTGATGATGAAAATAAATTACACTACTATAATTATCACAAAAGTGCAGAAAGTAATACTTATGATCCTGAAAGCTTCAATGTAAAAATGATAAATTTAGATGTGAGCAAAATCAACAAATTCTACCTTATTGCGGAACAAGGTGATATAGTCATTCATCCTTTTTTGGAAAATTTAGACATATTTTAAAGTTTTTTTAGAGTTATTATAATTAGGTTATGGAAGTTGAATCAGTAAAAAACAAAAGTTATTTCAGGAAAGCAGTAGAATGGTATTGCCACAGATACCTGTTCTGCGTTGTAGAAAGATCTTGGATGGCGTTAATAGCGTTACTTCTCTTAGTATGTTTATTTTTATCATTACTAAACATATACCTATTACTTCCTGTTAAAAAAGATTTAAATTTTGTGAAGTACACGAACCACACAGAAGATGAGTTTTCTACAATACATAAACTTAGTTTTAGTGAAAAAGAAGATGAATACACTTCCATAGCAAGGTACTTGGTAAGTCAATACGTTGAAGCATACGAGTCCTCTCAGATCGTTGAATCAAAGTATCAAGAAAATTTTATAAAAAACAATTCTATATATAAAATCTATCAAGACTTTCAGGAAAAAGTAAACAATGAAGCTGTTTCATCCACAAGAAAAATTACCAACACAAACGTAACAACACTATCTATTGACCGATCGATCAAGGACTTAGTTACATTTGCTGGAAATGCCACTGTACTTTTTGCAGCTGAGCAAAATAAGAAAATGAAAGACTATGCTGTGGAGGTTAGCTTTACTTTATCAAACATGAAAGCAACTCTAACTGGTATAATACCATTTAAATTTATTGTTAACGGCTATAAATACAGGTGATTACATTTAAAAAATTACTTGGTAGCTAAAAAAATAACTAAAGTGCATACAGCAGTAACAACTGGAGGTAAAATTAGAAGCATTGGTGTCTTTTTAATAAAATAATTTCTAGAAGGTTTTAAGAAAAAGGCATTGTAAATTATCGGTAAGAAGTATAGAGCGTTGAGTATAGTACTGACAATTAACACCAGAGCTACAAATACAGAAAGTGTTACATTACTAGAGTTAAAAACAGCTTGAAAAATGAAAAATTTGCTCCAAAAAGTCGGAGCAGGTGGTACCCCTATCATGGACAATGCACCTATAGTAAATGCTATCATACTAATTGGCATACTACGTCCTATACCGTGAATTCTATCTATGTATTTCTCACCTGTTTTCGTTATTATTGCTCCAGCAGTGAAAAACAAAGTGATTTTTGCAAATGCGTGGCAAACTAATTGAAAAATTGCAATCCTCATGCTAAATTCACTAAAAATTGAAGCGAACAATATAATATATGACAACTGAGAGATAGTAGAATAAGCAAGCAATTTCTTTAATTCCTTTTGCTTTAATGCAATTAACGATGCAGTAATAATAGTAAATCCAGCAGCGTACGGAAGCCATCCTCCAGCAAACCAACTTTGCTGTGCAAAACGTTGCATATTATCGATGCCAAAAGTGTATAATATAACTTTGATGATGATGAACACTCCTGATTTCACAACAGCAACAGCATGTAGTAGTGCGCTTACAGGAGTTGGTGCAACCATTGCTTTTGGCAACCAAAAATGCATTGGCATTAATGCAGCTTTTCCTATTCCATAAATCAGCATAGCAAAACACACTGCAATAAAAGTTATGAACGAAGTATCAAACTTGAATATTCCACCTCTTACAAAGTCTAAAGTATGGAATTCATTATATAAGAGGCCTATTGCAGGAAAAAATAACACTAAAGAAGAGAAAAATAGTAAACCAAAGTAATAGCGTCCTGCAATTACTGATTCATTTGTTGAATTGTAAGTAATCAGAGGGTATGTACTAATAGTTAGAAGCTCGTAAAAGACAAATGTAGTGAGCAAATCTCCAGAAAAAGCAATAAACATTGCACAGCTAATCGCTATTGAAAAAAAGCATAGAAAACTCGAGTAGTTACTATCAGCATAGTTATTTCGCATATAACATATTGCATATATACTGGTTAGTACCCACAAAAATGATATTAATAAACTGAATATTGCTCCACTAGACTCTAACTTTAAACTAATATGCAAATTATTACCAAAGTCCATGAGAATAAATTGAGAATGATCACCATACACCAAATATAAAGTGCATAGAGATGTATACGCAAATAGAAGCATAGAAGAAACAACAGTAATGCTATTGTTCACTCTGGGCCATTTACTAGTAAAAGAAATAGCTAATGCACTTAAAAGTGGGATCAACGCAGTAATTAACAAATAATTCTCAGTAATAAAAAGTGGCAAGGAAAGAGATATTAAAACAAAATCCATTAAGTAATTCATCTTTCTGTTTAGGTAAAGCTAAAATTATATTCAAGTTATAGAGAATTTGCTATTTTTTAGTTGTATATCGGAAGTGTTAAATAAACCATACGCATCAAGTTAAGAAAAAGTGGCGTAAGGAAGAAAGGAAATAAGAAAAAACTATTTTATATATTAAGTAATAAGGTTAGTAATTTATAGATCTTTCTAAAAGATTATCTTATCCTAGATAAGAATTTCCTAAAAAAATAAATGTAACAAATAAAATGCCAATCTTAAATATTGCTATGTTTCACGATAGCTTCTTAATTTGGCACGTATGGTTTGTTAAACACTTCCAGAATTACTCAAAACCGCTACAGACTATATCTTTCTGTATAATCTTTAAATGCACCTCTATTGGAGTCAAAATGTAGCTTCACACTGCCAATTGGCCCGTTTCTTTGTTTTGCAATGATCAGCTCTGCAATATTTCTAATTTTCTCCATTTTCTCTTGCCACTCTCGATGTTTATTACTTCCTTCATTTGGTTGCTTTCTTAATTCATAATATTCTTCTCTATAGAGGAACATTACTATATCCGCATCCTGCTCTATGCTTCCTGAATCACGTAAATCAGAAAGTTGTGGTTTTTTATCATCCCTTTGCTCAACAGAACGAGAGAGCTGTGATAGTGCAACAATGGGAATATTTAGTTCCTTTGCAATTGCTTTTAAACCCTGCGTCACTTCTGAGATTTCTTGCACTCTATTTTCACTACTCCTTTTTGTTGTTCCTCGAATTAATTGCAGATAATCGATAAATACCACCTCTACATTGTATAGTTGATATAGCAGTCGTATTCTGGTACGAAGGGCACTAATTGATAGAGCAGGAGTATCGTCTATTATGAAAGGTAATTCTGATAGATCTGTACTAGCATTAATGAATTCATGTAATTCAAAATCACTAATTCTCCCAGTCAGTGCCTTATAATAACCAATGCCTGAATCTATAGTAATCAATCTTGCGGTTAATTGCTCTGCTGACATTTCAAGTGAGAAAAAAGCTACGTAGTGTTGTTTATCTGTTCTTTTTTGCAAAATCTTACAAGCGTTAAGTGCGATGTTCAGTGCCAATGCTGTCTTTCCCATTGAGGGCCTTGCAGCTATAATTAACAGATCAGATTTCTGCAAACCACCAAGAAGCTGGTTTAGATCTTGAAGTCCGGTTGTAATACCTAGAGCCTCTGGGTTATTCTTCAGCTTGCTGATCTTCTCAACCACATCTTTAATTGAACTTGCAAGCTTTATATATGTCTTATCACCTTGCTTTTTTACTGCTAAGTTGAACAATTTTGTCATTGCCTGCTCAATTTGTAACTGTGCAGGATTTTCAATGTCGTAGTTGTAACTATCGTCAACTATCTCCTGCCCGAGCTTGATTAAGCATCTCCTTAAATAAGTATCACGGATTATTCTGGTCAAGCTATAGATATCAAGCGCAATGCTTGCCTTTGCTGCAAGTTTTGCTAGGTACTCAACTCCACCACATTCGGCAAATGCTTTATCATTTTCAAAAAACATCTTAAGGCTTAGTTCATTGGCAACTATGCCGTGTTTTCTGGTTTTAGATATCTGGGTAAAAATGCTTTGATGTAGTGGATCATAGAAATTATCTGCTGTGATTATGTCTTCAACTGCATCACAAATTCTATTATCTCGAATCATTGCACCAATGAGCATTTGCTCTGCTTCTAAATTATGTGGCAATTTACATATTTCTTCTCTTGAATCAATAAGATTAGCTAATTCATTCATTTTAAGTTTTCAGAGTAATGATTGATTATTGTAGAATATTCAGTCTTCACTTAAAAGAGAAAAAAAATTTGACTAATCATGTGTTGCTTATAGCATTAAAGCAGGCCCCTGTGGTGGAATGGTAGACACGGCAGACTCAAAATCTGTTGCTTGCAAAAGCATGCTGGTTCAAGTCCGGCCAGGGGCACTCAAACATTGGAAAGTGCTTTATGTTACACAAGTTTTTTAATCGTCTATTTTCCATTCTTTCTTCTATAAATGCTATTCAAAGGGTAAAGAAAGATGAAAATGGAATATGTTACGTAACGGGACTTAGACGCTATTTGTCAGTGCTATTTGATTTAATTATCATCGTTTTATTTTTGCAATTCTGCGGTCAGGCCTTAAATCAACTATTTATGAGCTCAGAGAGCAGTAAAATATTAGGCCAAATTGCCTCAAAATATCAAATGCAGGTGCCATTATCTGCAGAGGAAACAGCAATGCAGAGTAAACTAATCAAGTTACTAATTCTAAATCAAATAGTTCAATTCATTATGCTTGTTAGTTATGTGGCATATATGTGGATAAGGTTTGGTGCTACACCTGGAAAGTTATTACTTGGGCTTAGAGTTGTGAGTGCACAAACTTTTGAAAAATTGACTCTAAAACAAGCAATAAAGAGGTTTTTTTCCTTTATATTGTCAACTGCACCATTATTCTTGGGTTTCATATGGTCAAATTTCGACAAACGTTGCCAAACTTGGCACGATAAGATTGCAGGTACAGTGGTTGTCACGAATAAAAGCCCTAAGCTCAGTAGAGTGGATTAAGTGTCTGGCAATGCATTCTTAAGTGCTATTAAAAAATAGTAAATAATTAAATTACTGTTGACACCGATTACTGTTTTTTTGACTAAATGGTTAATTAGTGTCATACTAATATAAGTTAAGCTTATAGTAGGTAAAAAATATGGCTCCTCCTGATAATACTTCTTTCAATGGATCGATTGCCGCTGAAAATTCAATGAATTCCATTAGCATTGGCTTTGAGAAGATTGATTATAAAGAGGTGAACAAACCACTTCGAGCTTTAGAATTACTTTTAAGTAAAACACAAACTTATATGTTAAAAACAAGTCTTTATAAATGTCACGAAATGGCGGTATAAAGACACGCAGAGAGGAGGAACCGTACATACTCTTATATGTTAAAAACAAGTCTTTATAAATGTCACGAAATGGCGGTATAAAGACACGCAGAGAGGAGGAACCGTACATACTCTTGGTCATAAGGACCGTTTTGCAGCAAGGTTCTCCTCTCTGGTTTATTATACTGAAAGTTCCGAACAACTGGTTGAGCTTTTAGGCTCGTATATAAGGGTGGAAAATGCAGTATACACATTATTTATGGAGGGATTATGAATTTATCAAATATTATTACTGGCATTGATATTAGCAAAAATAAACTAGATATCCATATTCATCCACTTGGACATCATAAAGTATTTGAAAATAACGTTCAAGCTATTGATCAAATAATCGACTTTTTGCGTTTACATAACGTAACCAAAGTTGGACTTGAAGCAACTGGTGGGTACGAAAAATTATGTGCTTATACTTTATTAAGCCATGGTTTTGAAGTATATGTCATTCAACCAAGATGGGTGAGAGATTATGCAAAAAGCCTTGGTATTGCTACTAAAACTGATAAAATAGACTGTAGCATCATCTCACGTTATGTTAGTAATACAGACATGCGTGTCACTCCTTTAAAAGTTAGTAGTATTGACTGTTTGAAGCAAAAATTATCTCGCAGGAATCAACTAGTAGAAATAGCAAAAATACAAAAAACCCAAGCTCATCAAGTAACCGATTTATCTATAATCAAACAAATGGAAGAGCTACTTGCAGTTTTACAAAATCAAATTCAAGTCTTAGAAGATGAGGTAATGGAATTAGTCGATAAAAATCAAGAGCTTAAAAAAAAGTATATGTCAATAACTAGTATACCTGGTATAGGTGCAATAACAGCTATTACTTTTATTTGTTATCTACCCGAGCTTGGAACTCTCCAACATAAAGAAATATCCAGCCTTTCCGGAGTTGCACCTTTTAATCGAGATAGTGGTTTTAGTAAGGGAAAAAGGTGTATTCAGGGTGGTAGATCACAAATTAGAAAGGTTTTACATATGTGCATTCTTAGTGCGCAAAGGTACAATTCTTATATAAAAATCTTCTTTGATAGGCTATACAATCAATATAAAAAACCATATAAAGTTGCTTCTACTGCTGCAATGAGAAAATTACTTATCCTTGCTAACTCTTTAGTAAGAGACGGTAGACTGTTTACTGAGGAGTATAGCCCTAAAACTGTTTCTATATAGTAATAGCATAGCTGTGAATAAGTACGCCCACACAAATTTTAAGTACTTATTCACAGCTACATCAATTTTTCTATTGACTTTTAACACAACTGCTGCAATGCAGAAATGCTCTTGAACAGTTAAGACCATTTTTTAGTAACACAGATAATTCTTGCTCTGATATAAGTAAAATATACAAGAATTTAATAGAATCTTTAAGTAAAGAACCTGATTTAGATCATGCTGCTTTATGCGAAGTTTTCGGTTTAAACGAAGAACAAGCTGAGTTAAACGATGCTTCTGATCTTGCTGATCTGATAAAAGGACAAATTGCAGGATTTAATAAAGAACAATTACGAGAAATGTGTACTTTTAGTAAAATTTCCTATGGTAATGAGGACAGAAAGTTAAAGAAAGATGAATACAAAACTAAAAGACAGTTTGAAGAAGAAGGTTATCAAATTATAAAATTCTACGATAATGAACTCATTGAAGACAAGTATTGCTTAGATACTGATTATAAATTAGAGCAGCGCGGTGTTGGCTATGCTTTAACAGGTAGCAATTCATGCAATCGAGATGCTGGTTATGTTTTTATTAAAAATAATGAAGTAACTATAACTTATCACGGCACTCGTGATTTAAATGATGTAAAGGAAGATCTTCGTGCATCTTTAGCTAAATTGTCATTTTTACCTGAAGATCATCGTGTCCATTCTGGTTTTTACTCTTTATTCAAACGCTCTTGACCCAGTGTGCATAAGATATTAAAAGGGCATGCTAATGATAAAGGATTAGCAATCAAAGATTTGAAAATTAATGTTACAGGTCATAGCATGGGGGGTGCTCTTGCTAGTATAGCTGCTTTATGTCTTAATAAAACAGAAGATGCCGAAGATGTTCATGTTGCAACTTTTGGCTCTCCAAGAGTGTTCTACAATGGTGCTGCTGAAGTTTATAATCAGTGTCTTGGAAATAAGACTATTAGAGTAGCTTGTCAATCAGACCCAGTACCATGTCTACCACATGGTAATGCTGGTATGCATTATAAACACGTCGGTAAACCATTGAAGCTGGAAACGGGTAAAACTCTGGAGTATTTAGAACCACATTACCATAAAATTGATACCTATTATAACCTTGTTCAGAAAGTAGAGCGGGAGAATTTTAAATCAGTTAACAACGCATCTAAGTATCGTCATATTGCTTACATTGTTGGCCTATTTTACCATGCAATTTTGTCATATGTAGATGTGGATGATAAGGAATTTTTTGAAGAAGTTAAGGAAGAAAATAAAGGCATTAGGCTTTCTGAAATACCAATTGAATATGCTCCAAATTTAGAAAAGAAATTTAGACAAGGAAAACAAGAAGTAACTCAACTTACTAATGACAAAACTCAACTAGAGGAAAGATTAAACAATATACAACAAAGTTTGGCTGAAAAAACTGAGGAATTTAAGAGCGCACAAATTCAGTTAGAACAGGAGCGTAAAGGTGCAAGTGAAAAGTTAACACAAGAACAACAGAAGGCTAGTAAATTTAGTGATCAAGTAGATAAACTTACTGAAGCACTACGAAGGATAGAAGATCAGCTTGCAAAAAAGAAAGCAGAGTTGAATGGACAGACTAAAAAAGTAACTAAGCTTAATGATACTATAAAGGAACTTAAGGAAACAAATGCTGAATTAGAAAGAAAGAATAGTAATCTGGCTAATCGACTGGAGAAACTTGAGGAAGCAAAAATTAAGCTAGAAGAAAAGGTAGAATTTGCAGAAAAAGAGCTGAGGGATGCTAAAGCTCAATTCAGAGAGAGTGAGGGAGGGCTAAGGGAAGTAAAAGCTCAACTTGAACAGGAAAATAGTAATTTGTCTAGTCAAGCAAGGGAGCTTGAAGGGAAATGTGAGCAAACAGAAGTTCAACTTGTAGAATCAGAGCAAAAACTAGCTGAAGAAACTAGTAAAGTCATGCAACTTAGCAAAGAATCTAATGAAGCAAGAGTTCAGCTTGAAAAGAAGAAAAAAGAGATTGCAAAGCTAAAAGATCAAGTAGATCAAATGACTATACAAAACAATCAATTGGAAGGGCAGCTGAATGATGCAAGACAATCGTTCACTGATCAAATAATGCAACGCGAAAATGAAAATAACGACTTAAAGACAAAGCTGCAAGAAATTGAAAACAAAAGTGAAGTACTAGAGAAGAGTCTACAGAAGCAATTTGAAAGCAAGAATGAAGAGCTAAGTGAAAAATTCTTGAAAGCAAGAACTTACAGTAAAAGGCAAGGTAATTATTCTTCTGTTTCTTTTGTATTATTTGGAGCATTTGCTGTTGGTACAAGTTTGTTTAACACTCCCACAAGTTTAACAATGGTTCATTTAGCAATGTGTGTTTCGCTTGCTGCTGCATTAACTTTTCATGCAGTAGGATGTTACTGTGCGTATAAGGCAAACACAGCACTTGATAATGTCAAAATCGAAAATGATATTTATAGAATAGAACGGCTGCTTGAGTATTAATTTAAATATCCTTCATTGCTAGTTATTATACCATCACTTTAATTTGGTTGTGTTTTACTAAAAAAACTTTAGATTTATTTTATAATTGATACTCAAATATGATTTGGAATTTATTGCAGAAAGGCCAAAAGGAAGGCTATAAAATTGCGTATACTAATGCTCGTATTATTGACCCGGAAACTAAACTTGATATAAAAGGTTCCTTATTGACTGAAGGGGATAAAATTATTGATTTTGGTAAATCATTATTTTCAACAAGTGGGGTTGATGAAACAATAGACTGTGAAGGGCTTGTTCTAATGCCAGGCCTTATTGACATTCACGTACATTTTCGTGAACCAGGTCAAGAGCATAAAGAAACTATACATACAGGCAGCAAATCTGCGGCTGCAGGAGGCGTTACAACCGTAGTTTGTCAGCCAAACACTGTTCCAGCGATTGATAGTGTTGTCTTGGCTAAATATTTGAAATATAGAGCACTTGAAACTTCACATGTGAATGTTGAATTTTACGCCAAAATTACCACTTCGGAAGAAAAATTAACTGAAATGGCGCTTTTAAAGGAAGCAGGTGCGGTTGGGTTCACCGATGATGGTATGCCAGTTATGAATCCAATGATTATGAGACAGGCACTGCTTTATTCAAGTATGCTTGGTGTTCCTATTGCTCAACATGCAGAAGATTTAAATCTATCTGCTGGTGGCGCAATTAATGAGGGTAAGATTTCTGAAGAATTGGGAGTAAAGGGAATCTTGAGTGCATCAGAATCGGTTATGGTAACTCGTGATATACTGCTAATGAAGGACATAGAAAATGTACACTATCATATTTTACATGTTTCTTCAAAAGATTCACTTGATGCTATTAAACGAGCGAAAGATTTGGGGTTAAATGTTACATGTGAAGTAACTCCTCATCACTTTACTTTAACTGAAGATATAGTAAAGCAACATGGAGCAATCGCAAAAATGAATCCGCCACTGCGTACAGAGGAAGATCGTTTAGCTATGATTGAAGGTTTAAAGACAGGTGTGATTGATTGTATTGCAACCGATCATGCTCCGCATGATCTTAGTTCTAAAGATCTTCCACTTGAAAATGCTGCATTTGGTATTGTTGGCCTTGAAACAATGCTGCCCATTTCACTTGAACTATATCACAGTGGACAAATGGGTCTACTTGATGTGCTTGCAAAATTGACATATAAGCCTGCAGATATCATACATGTGCCACGTGGCCGCGTACAGAAAAACCTTGCAGCGGACTTAATTTTAGTTGATTTGGATCATGAATGGAAAATTAAAGTTGACAACTTTGCTAGTAAATCAAAAAATTCCCCTTTCGATGGACGCAAAGTAAAAGGGCACGTAGTACGTACTGTTGTGTCTGGCAAAACTGTGTACTTACGGAAGAGTTAGTTATCATATAGTTGTGCTTTAAATTTCAACTAATTGTAAAGATTTAATATAAGTGGTAAAATATAGCCACTGAATAAAAAATATATGCTAATTAATACGACATTGGAACTGAAGAATGCGTGTGAAGAATTGATAGCAAAAGAGCCAAAATTTATAGCAGTGGACACGGAGTTCATTAGAAACAATTTAACCTATTACCCAAGATTGTCGCTAATGCAAATTTCTTACGGAGATAAGAGTTTTATTGTAGATATACTAGTGCCAGAGATTGACTTATCGCTCATTAAGAAGATAATGCTGAATCGAGACATAACCAAAGTGTTTCATAGTTGTCGGCAAGACATAGAATCCTTACTCACCGTACTTAAATGTGTTCCCACTCCCATTTTTGATACCCAAGTTGCTGCTATGTTTTGTCATTATTATCACGACTTTATTGGTTATTCAAAAGTAGTAGAGCAATATCAGGGGGTAGCGCTGGATAAAATTAAAGCTAAAAATTCAGACTGGTTAAAACGGCCATTATCTGAGGATCAATTAGATTATGCAGTAAATGACGTTATACACCTATATGACCTACACCAAATATTGTGCAATAAACTTGAAGAAGATAATAGGATGGGCTGGTTTCAAGAAGAGATGGAATCAATAGTTGATGTCAATAAGTATTTGCATAATCCAAAAGATGCATGGAAGAGGATTAAATTTAATTATGAAGCAAATCCAAGGTTGATGTTAACTGTTAAAGCAGTTAGTGAGTGGCAAGAGACCTTAGCACAGCGTTACAATATAAATCGTAATAAGGTAGTCAATAATGCCGTAGTAACTGGTTTAATTGAAAAAAACGTGGAACATATTGATGATATTTTAGATGACCTTAAGAGAAACACAAAAAATATAAAAGAGGAAGATTTATTAGAATTTATAGATATTTTTAATGAGAATGAGAAGGAATTTGTGCAGCAAAATTATACTCTGTCAGATAATTATGATAAATCTGTATTTGATATACTCTCGATTATTTTGGAGAGCAAATGTAAGGAAAATAACATATCAAGAAAGTTAATTTCATCAAAAGCTGAGTTAGCTGGCTCAATATCTGGGCAGATAGATAAACTATTCAAGGGATGGAGATATGATTTTTTCGGCAGATCAGTAGAATCGTTTTTGAATGCAGGCTCAAGGTTTGAAATTTTAATGGTAAAATCTGCTGATAGTATAGCTAAAATTCAGAGTAATCTTGTGGAGAATAACCGTATCACGTGTTGAGGTCTAACGAGTTTATTATATCTTTCACTTGAGAAAGAACATTTGCGCTGGTATTGATGATAAAGTCGCTCATTTGCTTTTTTTCTTCAATAGGTAGCTGAATACTAGACATTAGATCCAGCTTTTTTTTATCCATATTACGCTCACTGATCCTTTGAGCTTGTACGGCGCTATCTGCATGGATAAAGACAATAAAATCGCAATATGAACGGAATCTAGTTTCCAGCAGGAGTGGAATGTCTAGAACTAGAAATTTTCCGTCGTTTTCTTTCTCCTGAGCAATAAAAATTTCTAATTCATTTCGCACAGCGGAATGCACTAAAGACTGAAATTGCTTCCAATTTTCATCATAAGCTAAAAAATATTTAGATAATACTGTTCTATCTATTTTTCCATTTACTATCACCCCAGGAAATTTTTCTTCTGCGTAACTTATTATGTTTTTGTTTACTTTATAAAGCTGGTGCACGACAGAGTCGGCATCAAACAAAGCGGCACCAAATTCTTTAAAGCAATTGGCTACAAAGCTCTTTCCGACTGCAATTCCACCTGTTAAACCTATGATCATATAGCAAAATGCATTAACTTCTTTTGAAACTATAGCTAAGGTTTCTCTATATATATATTAACTAGATTTTCTAGATCCCAATGTCAAGCACATAACTATACGAACATTTATTTGCGAAGGCAGTGTGTTAAATGTTATAGCCGATTTTGCCTCAAACACAAAGATGTCATCCCAGTGCCCAGACACTGGGATCCAGGAAAATTGATTGTGCACTATAGCAACATTTTTGATCAAAAACTGGATTCCAGCGTCAAGCACTGGAATGACACCCTTCCGGTGGAAATTGCTCTCAAACTACAATATTTGTGCAGCGTGTATAGGATAGGCTTTGTTAGCTATAGAGGCTCTGATGATACAAGAAAAAAGAAAAGCTATTATTTTTTTAGTAATTAAGTAAAATAGAGTGAAAGATTAAGAGGAAATTTTGAAAAATAAGATAAAAAAGATAGTGATTTCAGGAAAAGAAGTGTGGCCGATTATCGAAGGTGGCAAAGGCATTGCAATTAGTGACGGAAGATCAAGTGGAGCATTTGCTGCAGCAGATGCTGTTGGTACGTTTTCTGGTGCAAATGCTAAACTTATCGATGACAATGGCGAGCTGGTACCACTAATTTATAAAGGTAAAACAAGAAATGAAAAGCATGAAGAGTTAATCAAGTATAGTATTGAGGCTGGAGTTAGTCAAGCAAAAATAGCGAATGAAATATCAAAGGGCCGTGGAAGAATACATATGAACGTGCTTTGGGAAATGGGAGCAGCAGAACAAGTCCTTCATGGCATATTAGAAAAAGCAAAAGGCTTAGTTCATGGCATCACTTGCGGTGCTGGTATGCCTTACAGGCTTGGAGAAATTGCAGCTAAATATCAAGTTTATTACTACCCTATTATCTCATCGGCGCGCGCTTTTAAAGCGTTGTGGAAACGTGCTTACCAAAAAATATCTTCTTTTTTACTTGGTGGAGTAGTATATGAGGATCCGTGGCTTGCTGGTGGTCACAATGGACTCAGTAATAGTGAAGATCCAGAATTATCACAGGCTCCATTTGAAAGAGTTGCAGAGCTTAGATCTTTCATGAATGAAGTCGGTCTTTCTGAAACGCCAATTGTTATGGCGGGGGGAGTGTGGAATTTGAAGGATTGGGAACATTGGTTTGACAATTTACAAATCGGACCAATAGCTTTTCAGTTTGGCACTCGTCCACTTTTAACAAAAGAAAGTCCGATTTCTACAGAATGGAAAAAGAAGTTACTTACTTTAGAAGAAGGTGATGTATTTTTAAACAAATTTAGTCCAACAGGATTTTACTCATCTGCAGTAAGAAATAGCTTCATACATGAGCTACAGGAACGAAATTCACGTCAAATGAAATTTTCAGAAAGTGTGAGTGGAGAGTTTAATAATGAATTTGCAATGGGTAGCAGAGGTAGAAAGATTTACCTCATTGCAAAAGACAAAGAGCTAGCAAATGCATGGATTAAAGCAGGGTATACAGAGGTAATGAAAACTCCAGATACAACTGTTATTTTTGTGACACCAGGCAAATTTGCGGAAATAAGACAAGATCAAATTAATTGCATGGGATGTTTGAGTCACTGCTTATTTAGCAATTGGAAAGATCATGGTGACCATTCAACAGGGCGAAAACCAGATCCACGAAGCTTCTGTATACAAAAGACACTGCAAAACATTATACATGACGGTGATATTGAAAATGAACTTATGTTTTCTGGACACAATGTGTACAAATTTAAGCAAGACCCATTTTATGAGAATGGCAACGTACCAACAGTAAAGGAGCTGGTGGAAAGAATATTGACAGGTTTATGACTAACTTGACAAAAAGACATTATTCTATATAATTTATAGTAATAATTGTTTATTAATTTAATCTTAATTTGAGGAGAATATCTATGCGCGGTAGTGTTTTAAAAAGGTATGCACTTGCCTATATCAAAAAGTCTGGCAGTGGTAGTGATGTTCAAGAATTTTTACGATCTCGTGGTATGCAAAATATTGAAAACTGGAGTGATAAAATTTTTGAAAATGCGTATAAGGAATTCATGCGATATAGTTCAATTAATGAGCAGCAGCACAGTACAGGACGTGATGATGGAAGTAGTAGACAACAGGTTCCAACTAATGGACGTAATACAGGAAGTGGTCAACGTGATGGTAGAGGTGGTAGGCGACCTACAGACCATCAAGCGCGAAATGAAAGCTTCAGTTTTTTGGATTGTTTATTGTTACAGTGCTGGATTGATTCTTTACTTGGTAGAAGTGGTGGTCACACTACAGTAAATAACATAACAAATATCAATAACTATAGTAATAGTGGCTACCAAAATAACGGAGATAAGCAAAGCAGAGAAGATAAGAAAAAAGACGCAGAAGACAGTAGAAAGTTATTAGCTTTAGGTATAGCAGCTGTAGTTGTGTGTATTGCTTTTCATACTCTAATGTGTTTTGGGTACAACAGTAGCAGAAAAGCGGCTAGAAAGTCGGAAAAACTAGATTATTTAGATAATAAACTTAAAATGTTCAGAAATATAGAATTTGCAGTTGGTGCAATTTCTTTAGCAGCTTTGATAGGTTGCGCTATTAACCCAGTCTTACCAGTTTGGGGTTTAGTCATTCTTGGCATTAATTCTCTTGTGTGTCTTGCTGGTGGTGTGGCTTTTCATATGAAACATGAGAAAGAGTCAGAAGATATTGAGAAAGCTAAAGAAGTGGTAGCTGATTATCATAAACGAGGACCTGGGCATAGCTTTGGAGATCCTTCTCATCGTGAACCACCACCTCCTTACTCTCCTCAAGGTCCTAATGCTGCTCCAAGTGCTCCTCCTCAAAGTGAGTTTAGCAATTCTTATCAGGAAAAAAATTTTGGAGATCATGGAATATAGCTATACGAACATTCATTTTGAAAGGTAAATTGCACAGCAAATGTTCAGTGCTTGACACTGGAATCCAGCTTTTTTGTGATTTTATTGAAAATGTTGTATAGTCATTTGTTTACAATTAATTTTTCTGGATCCCAGTGTCTGGGCACTGGGATGACATCTGTGTGTTTGAGGCAAAATCTGCTATAGTATTTAACACACTACTTTCACAGACGAATGTTCGTACAGTTGTGAGGTTATGGACAGCAAACTGCTTACCCTCAAGCGTAAATTACTTACAGGATACCGCTGCAAAACGCAGCGGTATAATGGATTTTCAGATTGCTTGTATGATAGGATATATATTGATTTTTATTACTAGTGCAGATACGATAAAGCTTTAAACAGTACAAAATGGAGCAATTTGAGAGCTTTTACGTCACTACGCCAATATATTACGTAAACGACAAGCCACACATCGGCCACGCATATACTTCCCTTATCTGTGATGTTGCAGCTAGATTTATGAAACTAGCTGAAAAGAACGTCAAATTTACTACTGGTACGGATGAACATGGACAGAAAATTGAAAAAGCGGCTAAGGTAAAGGGAATAGAGCCAAAAGAATTTACAGATGAAATAAGTGTTACATTCAGAAAATTGGCTGAGCTAATGAACCTTGATTATGATGATTTTATTCGCACTACAGAAGAACGTCATGAAAAAGCAGTTATAGCTCTATGGAATAGGCTTGAAGAGAGAGGGCAAATATATCTGGATTCTTACTCAGGTTGGTATTCAGTTCGTGATGAAGCGTTTTATCAGGAATCAGAGTTGATAGATGGCAGAGCGCCAACAGGTGCTGAAGTTCAGTGGATAAAAGAAGAGAGCTACTTTTTTCGCTTGTCAAATTGGCAAAACAAATTGCTGGAGTTATATGAAAATCAGCCGAATTTTATCTTTCCTGAGAGCAGAAAAAATGAAGTGGTATCGTTTGTAAAATCAGGACTGACTGACCTTTCGATTTCTCGTACTAGTTTTAATTGGGGAATAAAAGTACCAGGGAATGACAAGCACGTAATTTATGTTTGGATAGATGCGCTCACTAACTATCTCACATCAATAGGCTTTCCTAATATAGAAGATGAGGAATATAAGAAGTTTTGGACAAACTCCTTCAACGTTCATGTGATCGGTAAAGACATATTGCGTTTTCACGCTGTATACTGGCCAGCTATTCTTCTTGCAGCAGATTTACCACTGCCAAAGCAAATTGCAGTTCATGGTTGGTGGCTAAACGAGGGGGAAAAAATATCCAAATCCCTTGGTAACGTTATAGATCCAATTGATCTTGCAGAAGAGTTTGGTGTTGATCAACTACGCTATTTTCTCCTTCGGGAAGCAAGTTTCGGTCAAGATGGTAATTTCAGTAAGAAGAACATGATCAGCCGCATAAACTCAGAGCTGGCAAACAATATAGGCAATTTAGTGCAAAGAACAATTTCATTTCTGCACAAGCAATGTTTTGGAGTTGTACCAGTGGTCGATCGCAATTTGCTTAAAGATGATAAGAGTCTACCAGATTGCAAAGCCATAATTGATCAAGTAATGGATCATCTATCAAAGTATGAATTTAACCAGATTATACTTCTGATTATCAATATTTCTTCCAAAGCCAACGCTTACATAGATAAAAGTGCACCTTGGATGTTAAGCAAAACTGACAGAGAGCACATGAATTTAGTAATTTACAAACTACTCGAATACATTAGAATAATTGGTATTTTATTGCAGCCAATTGTTCCCAGATCAGCAGAAACGATACTAGATCAATTGCAAATTCCAAAAGAACAACGTGATTTAAAATCTCTGTGCAACGCATGTGTAAGTTTAGGCATTACACTGCCTAAACCTACGCCGATTTTTTTGAGGATCGATATTTAAAAAATCCTTAGTAAGCCGTTACAAGACTAGACTGAGTTGGCCGTTCTGTAGTTAGCCTTTTTAATTCAACAGAGTCAAAAAAAGTGCCTTGACGTTTTGATGTATCTATACCGTTATCTACTTTGGAAGAAATGATTGAGATGCACCGAAATTATTTTTAGCACTCTTAAAAGAAGAATTTAACATTTCGTGAGACTCATCAACTTTACTTTTCAACATAGTCTGTGGAGTAGGTACATGGTGAGCAGATGGTAAATTTACAGTAGAATTACCATCAGCTTGGCCTAGATGTGCCTGCTGCTCAGATAATCCAGAAGCAGGATCTAAAGTACATACGGGAGTTGGAAACAACTTTGATGCTAAAGCTGCTACTATAACTGATGCGTACGTTGCAATACTACTAAATTTTACAATCTGAGTTGTTCTATCTTTTAGTTTTGGTTGATCACCTGTTTCTTTTGCTACTGCATGCAATTTTGGTTGATTACCTTCTTCTTTAAATAAATTGCTAAGTGACCTTACCCAGAAAAAGTAGAGAGGAAGTTAAGACGTTTTTGAATTAAAATAGAACGTTTTTTCAAAGAGGTGTAGTATGGGAAACAGAAGGGAATATACAATAGAGTTTAAATTGGAAGCAATAAAACTAGTAAGAGAAACAGGTCAACCGTCAGCAAAAATAGCAAGAGATTTAGGTATGAATGGAGATTTATTAAGCAGATGGGTAAGAAAATATAATGAAAAAATGTCTGGAGTAGATGCATTTCCAGGCAAAGGAAAGTTAGCTCCTTATGACAAAGAAAGGTTTTACTTAAAGAAAGAGTTAGCAAGAATAACTAGGGAAAGAGACATTTAAAAAAAAGCTCTGGGATATTTTGCCAGCCAAAAGGAGTAAAATATTCTTTTATAAAAGAGCATAGAAGCAGCTATAAAATACAGGAGTTATGTAGGGTTTTAAATGTATCTGCTTGTGGTTATTATAAATGGGTTGCTCAGGAGAAAAGCAATAAAGAATTAGCAAGAGAGGAGCTTCTAGCAGATTATTCAAAAAATATATCAAGCATCACAATGCAGGTGCGGAGCTCCTAAAATCCATGCTGAACTAAAAGCTTTAGGCAAAAATTATAACATCAAAACAGCGCAAGATGTAATGCAAAAAAATGGCATTCAAGCTAAGCTTAGAAGAAGATTCAAAACTAAAAAACAGCAAACAGATAGTAGGATTATAGCTCCAAATATCCTGGATCAAAATTTTACTACGGACCAGCCCAATAAGGTATGGGTAACTGATATTACTTATATAAAAACCAAAGAAGGCTGGATATATTTGGCAGTCAATAATTGACTTATATTCACGTATGGTAGTTGGTTGGTCAATGAGTAGTTCAATGGATAAACAATTAATTATAGATCCTTTATTTATGGCTGTTAATAAACGAAAATCCACCGAAGATCTACTGTTTCATAGTGATCAAGGGTCACAATATACTTCTAAAAATTACCAATTCTTATTAAATAGGAAAAATATTATCTCTAGCATGAGTCATAAGGGTTGTTGTTATGATAACTCACCTGCAGAAAAGCTCACTCAAAAGAGAGCTACTTATTGATCCTTCACAACACTCTGCTCAACAAGCTAGAACTGCCATATTTGAATACATTGAAATTTTTTATAATAAACAACGACGTCATTCTACTATTAACTATTGCATCCCTGAACAATTTGATGCATCATTTTCATGACAAAAACGTCTTAACTTCCTCTCTACTTTTTCTGGGTAAGGTGACTTGTCATGCATACTTCCATGTAATTGATCGTGGCAGTGCTTATGAAGCAAGGATAGATTTTTCATATTATTGTGCGTCTATTGCGGTCTTGATGATGTACATGTGTTAAACCTAAGCCAAAGATAACAATAATTACATTTACCTTGCTGTAACTTCAGTAATTTTATTACTCGTGATCTGGTAATTTGCTTAACGGTTTCCTCAGTATGGCCAATCCCCATCATATGGAGATCTATTCCCATTTACTTTGATATGTCGTTTAATAGCATGATCTCTATGTCTAATAAGATATAGCTTGTTACTTACCATATACCTTGTATATTCATATAAAGTTATTACTAACCACTTTAGTTCACTGTAGCCTAATTAATACAGAAACATACCTTCTTTAGCATTAACGAAAATTCATTTATTTACTTTCCAAAAAATCACAAAAGTACCTACCTTTGTGAGAACTTGTTGGGTAAAAACGGGGTTGTAAAAATAAAGGTGTGAAAATTTTGCAACAAAGTTAGGCAAATTAGTTCATATCTAAATGTGGCTAAAGTAGGCTAAAATAGCTGCTTTTACGATATAGCAGAATTATTATAAAGAAAAGTTCGCACGGATCCAGCGGTGTACGTGGGTGTTTCTAACCACTTTAGTAGTAATGAAAAGTGTTTCTCGCTCAACGCTTTGAATGCGATATTTTTATTCATCATTACACCGTGTTTAGCACAAGGTTATGCAAGAAATCTAATACTTAATGCTTGCTTCCCGCAGATAAAAGCTCTATCACCTCTTTATAACCATGATAAATAGCATAATGTAGAGGAGTAAATTCTTCTTTATCTACTGTATTAATATCAGCTCCTTCCTTTAGTAAGAGCTCTACTATTACTTTATCATTAATATGCACAGCAAAATGTAAAGGAGTCTTCCCAAATTGATCCAGTGCATTAATATTTATTTCTTTTGCAAGTAAAAACTTCACCATTTCCTTATGACCTTTCGAAGCAGCTGAATGTAAAATAGTAAATCCTTCTTTATCTACCGTACAAATGTCCGCCCCCTCCTGGAGTAAAAATTCTGCCATTTCTTTATTGCCTTGGTGAACAGCATGACGTAAAGGAGTCCAACCATGCTGATCTGCTGCATCAATGTTTGCTCCTTTTTCAAGTAAAAACTTCATCACTTCTTTATGACCTTGTGCAACAGCAAGATATAAAGGAGTACACCCATGCTGATCTGCTGCATCAATGTTTGCTCCTTTTTCAAGTAAAAACTTCATCACTTCTTTATAACCTTGCGCAACAGCAAGATATAAAGGAGTACACCCATGCTGATCTGCTGCATCAATGTTTGCTCCTTTTTCAAGTAAAAATTTCACTAACCCTTTGTGACCATTTTCAGCAGTATAATGTAATGGAGTACGTTGCTCTCTATCTACTGCATTAATATTTGCCCCTTCTTTAAATAACAATTCCGCTATCTCTTTTTTACCACTGAAAGCAGCAACATGCACAAGAGTGCATCCATTCTCATCTGCTAAGTTAACATGCAACCCCTCTTCTATTAGTCTTTGAAGTTGCTTTATATCTCCTTCCATAATAGTAGCATAAAGCTGTTCAGTTGACTTCATAAGCGGTGTATCCATATGTGCCTCCCAAAACTCAAAGCCCTTAGTATGACTTTGGGCCCCCTCATAAGCATGATTTGAAAAGGTATTTATATCAGATAAGTTTGCTGTTTCTATTACTATAGGTCGGTAAATGGCTAGACCTTCTTTACTTTGTGCTGAACGGTAAGGTATTGCAAAAACAAGAGTTATTCCTTCTGGATCTCTGATATCATATGCCTCAATAAAGAGCGATTCATCACGCTTATTGTTCTGTGTAAAAAAACCGTCATAGGCAAGTAGCACGTAATCACCGCGTGAAGAAGAAAGTATAGACTGCAGTTGTTCTCGAGCTATGGCTACAGCGCATTCGTATGGGAGATCATCACCACCAACTCGCCTAAATACACGTTTATCTGCATTCTGTATGGCAATTAGTGGTACAACATTTTCCCCACCCTCTAATTGCCAAATCATATGAACTGTAAAGAACCCGACGAACTGTGCAAAATCATTCTTAACAAGACTTTTAGGTTTTGTCCAAGGTACTTTACGCCACGCACAACTTTCAGTGTACTTATACGTTCCTGTCCCTTTAAGATATTCTGCTATTTCATAGTGATCATATTGAAAAGCTAAATGAAATGGATTATTATCATATTTATCAAGAACATTTACATCGGCTCCTTTTTTCACAAGATGTTTTACCGTTGGAAAGCAGCCATACTGAGCAGCCATATGTAATGCAGTAGATCCATTTCCATTAGTAGAATTTATCTCGATTCCTTTTTCTATAAGGTGTTTAACCATCTTTAAGTGGCCATTTTTAGTAGCTAAATGTAAGGCAGTCCATTTATCTTTTTCCACTGCATTAACATCAGCCCCGTTTTCTATAAGGTATTTAACTATCTCTAAGTGGCCATTTCCAGCAGCTAAATGTAAAGGAGTCCATCCATCAGGGTCTTTCTCATCAACCTTAGCCCCGTTTTCTATAAGGTATTTAACTATCTTTAATTGACCATTGTAAGCAGCTATATGCAGTAATGTAGATTCTTGATCAAATTGCTCATCATTTATGGTCCACGAAATGTTAAATAGGTGCTTTACATCAAATCTATCCTGCTTCCACTTCTCATATACACCTTTAAATTGGTCTTGTAATTTTACCTTTATCTGTTCAAGTATATCATCATTTGAGTTTACTGCATCCAATATCTCCTTCCACTGGCCCAATGTTAAAATCATAAGTATCTCCTTGTTGCTAAAAATAGTAATACAATTTACTTATCGAGTATTCTAATAGAAAAGTCCATATTTATATACTTTTTATACTTTAATGTAAAGTTATTAATAATCACCTTAGCTTCAGAAACATACTACAAATTAGCTTCATAAAAATCTTGAATGTTTACTTTTTCAAAAAACATAAAAATAGTACATATATTTTTGAGAACAAGCCGCGTAAAGATAGGGTTGTAAAAATAGAAGCTTGAAATCTTTGCAACAAAATCAGGCAAACTAATTCGTATATAGATTTAGCGAAAGTGAGCCAATATAGCTAGTTTTAGCGTTATAGTAAAGTTACTATATTAAAAAGTTCGTATGGGTCAAGTGGTAGACCAATTGATTCCAAGAGGAACACTTCTCACGGGCAGAAGTTTTGGTTGCTGAAAGTGGATGTATTACTCAGTTTTTAGTGATGTATGAAATTAAAATAATATTAATTTATTTAGAAATAGAAAGGAGCAGTGAGTACGCTGCAGTAAAAAAACAGAAGTTTATTTGTAAGTACTGACTCAAGTTTTAAAAGCATAAACTATGTATTTCAAATAAAATGCTAAAAAACTCTTGTTTAGCTAATTCTATTAACCATAATGTGTTATATTTGATATAATCAGTATTGAAGGTTGCATTATGTTCAATGGCGCATCGTGTTCTGTAAATCATTCAGAAAAAAATTCAAGTTTTTCTAAGCAAATATCTGGTCAATCTAAGTCAATAAAAAGTCAAAGGGAAGGTACTAGCATTCAAAGTGACTTGAAGCTGCCAAAAGATTTTACAATAGGAAAATCAATTGATGGGAAAGATTGTTTTTTTGATTCAGTTGTACAAGGTCTTAGACAGATTAAACCTGATGTGAACTGTACTGTAAAATCTTTGAGAGAGGTTTGTGGTAAGCACGCTTTCAACAATAAAGAAAAAATGAAAGATAAAATTATAGAAGATACTAAAAATTCTAGCAATACTACAATAGCACTTCCATTGCCTGAGATTAATAATGATGTCTTATGGGAGACTTATTTGGTTGGCATGCAATACACTGTTAAAGATATAGAGAAAATGAAAGATGAAAGACCACACTTATATAAAGAATTAACTGACCTAAAGTATGGAAGTAGATTACGAGCCCCTATATGTGGCAGGCCTGAAATTGAGGGGAAAATGATTTGTAATGAGTATAAGATAAGATTGCATTTAATTGAAGTAACAACCACTATTGATGGAAAAAATGTACCTATACATAACATTCTTGATAGTGAAGATTATCAAAAGAATGTGTTAAGCTCTGAAATTCTTAGTAAAAAAATTTACAATGAAAAAGATACTATACATATACTAAGTATTGGAAGTTTTCATTTTGAGCCAATTTTAAAAAATACAGTGGAGGAATTACACAAAAGATTTACCAGTGTTATAGAAGACTGTAGTCTTTCAGAAAATGAGAAGGTTGTAAAGCTACAAGATTTTTTCAAAGTATGTCCAAGGCTAGATATTAATTTTCAGGTTAATGAACATAATGATACACCCTTACATATTGCTGCTTATAAGGGGGAGTCAAAAACTGTTAAGTTTTTACTGAGAGTGGGAGCACATGTTGATATTTCAAATAATGAAGGAAAGACTCCTATAGATATTGCTGAAGAGAATAACAGGAAAGATATTGCTAAGATAATGCATCCTCTTGTTTCGTATAAAGAAGTTGATGTACCAGGAGATGGTAATTGCTTATTTTGGTCTGTTGCTTTAGCTTACTTAACTCCCGTAAAATTTGATGATTATGCTTTCTATAAGAGGTTTAAAAAACTATTTGAAGAAGGTTATGATGTACAGGCAATGCAAAAGCTAATACAAGACAATATAAATGTTTATGGGAATAACACACTAAGGAAGTTAGTAACGAAAGTATTCCGTATTGAAGTCATTCATGCAATGTATTCTAACCGAGAAGTACTTGAAACAAAAATTAATATGACAGATTTTTTTGAAAGTTGGAATGAAAGTTATTTTATAACAGGTATCTTTAAAGAAAAGTTTAAAAGTAAATTCAATGATAAAAAAATTAAGCAGTATAATATTGATGTTAATAAGCTCCAGCCTGATTTCTTTAATGAAGATGAAGTAAAGAGAATTCGCACTGAGCTTGATAAGATGCAAGAATGTAGTCAACTTCAGCAGTTTATGTTCGAAGCTTATTTAGAATGTATGGAAGTACCTGGAGCTTGGGGCGGAGAATATGAAATATATACAATATCTAAATTACTAGAGACTATGATAATAGTATCTCAAAAAGGCTCAGAAGATCGTATATATAATGAACAGAGAAAATATTATAATAAAATACACTTATCTTATAAGGAAGAGCAGCATTATCAATTTTACCAAATAGAGCATTCAAATTTGATAAGTTTTGTTATAAGTTTTGTACAGTTATTCGAAATTAAACTTGCTGCATACGATGCATTTGGGAATATGCTGAGGCAAGAAAAAAAGAATGTTTCCACAAGAAATTAACATTGATGGGTTTGTTCGGTGCATTTTTGGAATTTCAGCGTATACAGGTGAAAGGATGGTGTCTAATATGAGATTATCTTTGAAAGTAGGTAATGTAACAAAAAAAACAAAAAGTTTTGTTAGTCTATCAGATATGATAGAGACGTTTAAAAGATATAGACTGGATTTTAGAAAAATATTAGTGGATGCTGGATGCAATATTTTTCAAAGTTTTGAAATGCAGTTTGAGAAAATAGGCTTTGATCATGTTTCAAAGATAGCAGATGATACTATAGATAAGATAATTGAATATTACACTCAGAAAGAGCATAAGAAAAAATTGGATTGTATAGGGATAGCTGAGGCTCTTATTTCTGATAAATACTCGCAAGAGGTACCTGACAAGATAGTAAAGTATGGAAAGAAAAATTATAGCCTTAGAGATTTATATGAAAATATTGAAATTATAAGAGAGGAGAAATCTTCTTTTGTCTATTATAGAAGGAATAACGAAGATAAGTCTGGTCAGTATGGTTATCGTCGTTTTCTTATTGGTGAAAGAAAAGACACAACATATATTGGAATAGAAGCTAAAAATAAGGGATCAGAAAACTATCTTTATACTTTAGATTCACAAGACTTTAAGAAAATCGTGAAAGAGGTATTTAATATTATTAATCAGGAAATTCAAGTGCCAAGCACGAAAATAATTCAAAACTGTATAGTAAAAATTAAATCCCATATTGAACTGGAGGTAAGCTTTTTAAGCAATTACATCTTACCTTATCGTCAAGACCGTAAAAAAAGCTTTAATGTACATATGAAATCCTTCAAAGAAACAGCGAAGTTGAGAGAAAGTGAAAAGGCAACAAACAGCAAAAACCGACTAGATAGAGCTAAAAAAAATAGTAAAATTATATCTTTGATGGAAGAGAATTTAAAAAAAACATCAAATTCACTTTATTGTCAAAAAGTGAAAAAAACATTTGTAAGCCATACTGAAGCAATTTGTCAAGACTATGTCAATTCCTCCGACTTACAGTGCACTAGTACAGCAAGACCTAGGAACCTTTGGTCTCGTATAAAGGTACCAAGTGAAAAAGGATTAGTGTCTTTGTTTAGAAAAATAAATTTAAAGGATGTGTGCGCTCCAGTAGGGGAATTCACTGGAAGGGATGAACAAATAGATGAGATATATGAGAAATTACAGGAAGGGGCAGTAGCAATAGTAGGTCCATCTGGCATTGGCAAAACTCAACTAGCTAGAAAATTTGTTGAAGAAAACAAAGGAGTTTATCTTCATGCCTATGAGGTAAATACTCAAGATATATTGTCCATAGAAAGTTCTTTTGCTTCCCTTGTCCGAGATAGGCTAAGCATGTGTATGGAAAGAGAAAGAAATAAAGAAAAGAAAAAATGCCTCTTTCTTTTTCAGGGAGTTAAAAAAGAAGATCTAAAGAGGATTTTAAAGATCAGAGGTCAAAGAGGTGGTTTTGACTGCTTATTTACTTCTTCTGATCAAGGTTATCAAGATATAGCAGAAGTGTCTTTAGATAGTCTTGGAGAAAAAGAAGCTGTACAACTTGTCAAAAGAATTTTAGAGATAGTAGATGGATCACAAGATGAACAAATAAAAGCACTTGTAGGAAAGCTTAAAGGTTTTCCATTAGCTATAAAGCTAGCGGCAACATGTATTAAAAACAAAGGATCAAGTCCTTTGGGGGAAGCATTTGGAATTTGTGAATATTTAATACAGTACGAAAGGTTTGATCAGAAATTTCTACAAAACACTAAGCAAAATGAATACGCTAGGATATTACAAATAACATCACTAATTTCGATAGAAGCAATAGAAGAGATGTATTCCGGAGAAGAAGTTTTCAAAATTTTAAATGCTATGGCTTATTTTGGTTGTAGTGAAATTAACCCCAGTGTATTTCTTGCCTGGATCAGAGATGAGGATGAGCTATATTCCGTTTTCGAATTGCTAGAACAGTATTCTATGATTTATTCAGAAGAGGAAGATAAATACAAAGTTTATATTATGCATGAATTAATAAAAAAAGCAATACGTTCACAGCTTAATATAGATGAGGAAAAACAAATATTAAGCTGTGTCATAGGACTGGTATCTGAAACTGAAGGAGGTTTTTTAGAGGTAAGTCATCTCTTATCTTTGTTTGAGCATAGTCAAAAATATGACTATCTAATAGGGGAAAATAAGAATTTTCCTTGTTTAGTCTTAAGTAGCTTAAATAAGTTGTGTGAGTATCAAAAAGTTATCAATCTTGCGTCAAAATCATATGAATTACTTACTGTAGATGATGGATATTCAAGATTAATTAAATATGAGTTCGCCTGTGCGCAAGCTAGTTTAGGATGGTATAATAGAGCGTTAACAATCTTTCTAGATTTAAAAAAATTAGAGAAGACAAATGGTGCATTCTCTCCTATTTCTTTGGATAAAAAAATACTTTCTACTTATCTCAAACAAAAAAATTATAAAGAAGCATTGTCATACGTTAAACGTAATGACTTTATAGTCACGAGGTTATTTGACGAAGAAGCTCTGGAATCTATAGAAGAATATCTGAATGTAGCAACTATTGTAGCTAAAATATTCGTAATGCAAAAAAAGTATACTGATGCTTTTACGATTTTGTACTATGTAAGACAACTGAGAGATGAAATTTTCCTTGAAAGAAATGATTTTAAATCTCATGGTGATCCTTATATTTATCCTTCTGAAGCGTATGAATTTTATAACTTAGATGAAAAATATGCCTATGCCTTAGCGTGTTTCTTTATAAGTCAAGATAGAAAAAAAGTAACTATAAATGAAAGAATGCTACCATGTGAAGAGGATTTATCACCCAAGTTGAGTATACAAGCTTTACTTGAGCAGCTGCAAGATGTTCTGAAAAATCAAGAAGATAGTCAGTACTTGCAACCTGCTCCTTATTCCATCGAAGAGAATATAGATGAAGGGCTTCGGAAAACATTAAGCAATAGAACGTTACAATATTTTAAAAAAGTGCTGAAGCTGCAAAAAGACTATGAGTTTTCAGAGAGTGCTGCTATAGTACTATCTGTCAAATTTTATATAGCTCTTTTACATTCTGATTTAGGAGAAAGGAAAAGAGCATTACAGGAACTTCAACAGCTGCAAGAAATACAGGAGGAAATTATAGGGATAAGTCATCCTGATACTTTGGAGACTGTAGATGCTATACAAAAGTTGTTTACTAGGGGTGAGGATAGATTAATATATTTAAAAAATGAGATAGAAAAAAGAGAATCACTCTTACAATTTAAAAGATCTGATTTGAATGCTCAAGGTGTTTCAATCTTAAAAGAAATGTATGCAAAAGAAAGTAGCAACTATTATCCTTCAGTCAATACTTCATCAAGTGAAGATTTGCTGTCTCAAGATAAAAGGCCCTTAGACATAGGGAATACACAAGCTAAAAGGAGAAAAATAGACAATAAGCAGGTAAGTAGTTATTTTAATGATGTCAACATTGATCTTAGCTATCAGCAAGATGCTATAGTTAATTTATCATGTATATAGTTATAGTCTCAGTCTATATTAAGTCTATAGTATTATTTGTTTTTCTTTCTATGTATATGTATCACTTGGTAGACTAACCCATCCTAAAACGAACAATTCTCACATTTTTTAGTTTTGAGCGCCGAGAATGGTTATATTGTTTAAATTTTTAGCAATATGTAATACTAATTCATTAAAAAATGGAAAAGAAAAATTATGGTAAGAAAAGTTTATGCTTATCTTATGATAAAAGTGCAATAGAAATTTTCCTAAAGAAAGCAAAAATCGAAGAAGTATACAAAAAATACAAGCATTTATAATGCTTAAAAATGTAAGTACAGTAATGTTGAAAAATATTAAGTATTTATGCTGCATAATGTATCTCTAGGTTAGAGGTAATTTATGAACGAAACACAACAATCACAGAAAAATATTAAATATAAAATGTTAATGGCGGCTGATAATTATAAAGCATTTAGGGAAGCTGCTGCTGAAGGTAATATTGAAACGTTGAAATCTCTATTGGACAGAGCGAAATTACTAGGTGTGCAGAATAAAATGTTGACAGTTAATGATTATGAAGCATTTAGAGAAGCTGCCAGTAATGATAATGCTGAAGTATTAGAGCTGCTGCTGAATAGAGTAGAATTGCCAGAAGAACTACATGCAATGTTAGCAGTGAAGAATTATGAAGCATTTAGAGAAGCTGCTGCTGAAAGTAATATTAAAGTATTGGAGTTTCTATTGGACAGAGCAAAATTACTAGATGTACAGTATAAAATGTTGGCAGCTAATAATTATGAAGCATTTAGAAAAGCTGCTTATGCGGGGCACACTGAAGTACTGGAACTTTTATTGAATAGAACAGAATCATCAGATGTACAGCGTGAAATGTTGGTGGCTAATGATTATGAAGCGTTTAGAGTAGCTGCAAATGATGGTGGTGATATTGAAACGTTGGAGTTTCTATTGGACAGAGCGAAACTACTAGATGTACAGAATAAAATGTTGGCGGCTAATGATTACGAAGCGTTTTGGGAAGCTATCAGTGAAGGTAATATTAAAGTGTTGAAGTTGTTGCTGGATAGAGCAGGATCACTAGAAGAACTACATGCAATGTTAGCAGTGAAGAATTATGAAGCATTTAGGGCAGTTGCTGACAGTGGTAATATTAAAATATTGGAGTTTCTATTGGATAAAGCGAAATTACTAGATGTACAGAGTAAAATATTGGCAGCTAATAATTATGAAGCATTTAGAGTAGCTGCCGGTAATGGTAATGTTGAAGTGTTGAAACTGCTGCTGGATAGAGCAGAATTACCAGAAGAACGACATGCAATGTTGGCGGCTAATAATTATGAAGCATTTAGAGAAGCTGCTGCTGAAAGTAATATTAAAGCATTGGAGTTTTTATTGGATAGAACAGGATCGCCAGAAGAACAACATATAATGTTGGTGGTTAATGCTTGTCAAGCATTCAGAATAGCTGCCAGTGAAGGTAATATTGAAGTGTTGGAGCTGCTATTGGATAGAGCAGGATCACCAGAAGAGCGACATGCAATGTTGGCGGCTAATAATTATGAAGCGTTTAGGGTAAATGCTGTTAACGTTGACATTAAAGTGTTGGAATTTCTATTAGATAGAGCAAGATCACCAGAAGAACGACATGCAATGTTGGCGGCCAATAATTATGAAGCATTTAGAGAAGCTGCTGCTGAAGTTGATATTGAAGTGTTAGAATTTCTATTAGATAAAGCAGGATCGCCAAAAGAACAATATGCAATGTTAGCAGCTTATAATCATAAAATGCTTTCTTCCCATATAATTGAGAGCCATGCATATTCTTCTGAGGAGTTCAAAAGGGTGTGTCTTGAAGCTGTGACAAACTATAGTAGTAAGGAAATGCTTGATACGGTGCAGTCAAACCTTTTCCCTTATAGTACCCGTCAAGAAGTAGATGAATCTTATCAAGTGAAAAAGCGAAAATTTGAGGCAATAGAAGATTTATCAAAATCACAGCCAGGACCTTCTGGATATGAACCACTATCAAGGCATCCTCAAAGAAAAATGTCATGTGTAAATATTGAGCCAGGAAATGGAGAAAGAGAAAAGAGAGAGAAGGTAATGAAATGCTGAGAAAACATTCAAAAAAGTGTGTCAAATCAAAAAATAAATTTGATATAAAGGAAAATTTGTGTAGAACATTTAATAGACCAGCACATCCAAAATAAACACTTCTCTCATTAGCTGATTTTTACTGCTGGAAATGGTTATATTATTTAACATTAGCCATGCATCTGAACGGATACAAAAGTAGAATTTACAATTCTATCTAAAAGGATACCGAAAAAGAGCAGGAGTCCTATCTGGGAATTATTTTTAAATATGGACATGCATTGATTAGAATCGTCTGGATTGAAATTTTTGTGTTGGTGGTGAAATATGAATCCTATGGCAAGTAAAGCAATATAAAAGATGTTATTTAATGATGATAGTATACCAGCGTACAACCATGCCATTAAGGATATTAAGTAAAATCTTTTCAACCAAGATTTTGTTGTATTGCCAAAATATAATGCAGTAGATTTCATTCCTAATTTCTCATCATCTTTTTTATCTTGATGAGCGTATATAGTATCATAACTAAGCGTCCAAAAGACGCATCCTATATAAAATAGCAAGGATTCTATGCTAATCTGGTTTGTTATTGCTGCTGAACCCATGAGTGATCCCATGTTGAAAGTAAACCCTAAAAACAATTGTGGCCACCAAACGTAACGCTTTAGCAAGGGGTAGATAACTATCATGCACATTGAAATTATTCCAAGTATAAGAGTAGTTTTATTGGTTAATAATAAGATTAACAGAGCAATAGACAGTAACAGTGAAAGTAAAGCCAAAGCCTGCTTTATGTTTAATGCACCACTTGCAAGTGGCCTATATTTTGTTCGTTCAACGTGCGCATCTATTTCTCTATCGAAGATATCATTGATTATGCACCCTGCGGGTCTCATTAAAAATGCACCTATAGTAAACAAAACAAGGAGAAAAAGAGCCTGATATGATAGAGAAATTGAGGCTAAAAGAATGCCACTTAAGCTAGGAAATAGCGCAAGCCATAAACCTGTTAAACTGTGTATCCTCATTAATGAGAAATAATGGTTGAAGTACATTAATTAAGTGTGATTATGTAATATTTTGCTTACATTGACAAAATTATCGAATGCTAAATCAGGCTTGAAAATTAACTCAGGTATAAATCGCAAATCAACATAACACAATATAGATTTACGTATTGACCATGCAGATTGGTTCATTTCATTAACAACAGTGCTGATATCATCATTACCATTTTGGATGTTCAATGAAGATAACACAATATATACATCTGCTTTCTTCAAATCTTTGCTTAGCTTTACATCAGATACTACTACTTTTTCATTAAGAACATTACCTTCCATTAAGATTTTTGATATTGCCCTATGTAATACCGATGCTACTTTTAGGTTTCTAATTTCCTTTTTCATATTCAACTACTATAACGTCCTTTCTTCTTGCACTAATTGATAAGCTTCCAAAATATCTCCAACTTTAATATCGATATTACCCTCTAGCGATATTCCGCATTCAAAGTTTACACCTACTTCTTTAACGTCATCTTTAAATCTACGTAGTGCTTTTAACTTTCCTTCATGCACCAATTTGCTGCCACGTACTACCTTAATTAAAGAGTCTTTTTTTATAACTCCATCAGTGACATAACATCCGATTATATTACCGGCTTTGGATGCATTAAATATTTGCCTTACAGATGCAGAACCAACACGAACCTCTCGTGTAACAGGCTTTAACATTTTAGTTAGATACATCCTCATGTCTTCAATAAGCTCATATATTATATTGTAAGTATGTATTTCTATACCTTTTTGTTTTGCTAATTCTCTTATTTTTGAATCCACTTTTACATTAAAGGCTAAAATTACTGCGCTTGATGCTTCTGCAAGCAGCACATCTGAATCTGTTACTCCTCCTACTGCTTTGTGTAGAATATTTAATTTCACTTGGTCTTTACCAAGCTTATCAATTGAACTTGATATTGCTTCAATAGAACCAGTTACATCGCACTTTAAAACTACAGATAGTTCTTCTGTTTCACTATTATTACGACTGAATATATCTAAATTACTGTCGTCTAAATCTTCTTGCTTTTTCTTGATTAATTCTAACCTGTATTCAACAATTTCACGAGCCTGCCTTTCAGAGTTTACAACAACAAATTTATCTCCAGCATTTGGTACACCATTTAAACCAGTAACTTCAACTGGAGTAGAAGGTAGTGCCGCTTTTTCTCTTTGACCAAGGTGATTAATCATACTGCGTACTTTGCTGTATGTTGTACCAACTATCAATATGTCACCAATCTTTAATGTTCCTTCTTCAACTATTAATGTAGCTGATATTCCTTTAGCTTTATCTATTTTGGACTCTATTACCCATCCAAGTGCTCGACAATCCTCTATTCCTTCTAGCGTCATTAATTCAGCAATTAATAAAATTGCCTCTTCTAGTTTATCTAAGTTGATTTTCTTTTTTGCTGATACTGGCACAATTATAACATCACCACCAAGTTCTTCGGGGATGAGGTCATACTGAGGCAAACTATTAATTATTCTTTCTACATCGCCAGGTTGTGATTTATCAATTTTATTAATGGCAACTATAATAGAGACATTTGCTGCTTTTGCATGGTTTATTGCTTCAACTGTTTGTTTCATGATTCCATCATCAGCTGCAACTACTATTACAACTATATTAGTAATATTGGCACCACGTGCACGCATTGCAGTAAACGCTTCATGCCCTGGTGTATCAATGAAGGTAATTTTTTGCTTATTTTTTGTCGTTAATTGATAAGCACCTATGTGTTGAGTGATGCCACCTGACTCTCTTTCTGCAACATTGGATTCACGAAATGCATCGAGTAATGATGTTTTACCATGATCGACATGTCCCATAAAAGTAACGATAGGTGGTTTGAGTCTTTTAGGTAAGTTTTCTCTGTTGCTTATGAAGAGTAAATTCTTTTCTTTATCAGCATCACTTACTCGTTTAGCCGTATGATTAAATTTTTTTGCTATTTCACATGCTATATCTGGATCTACTGTATCATCTACTCTATAATTCTCACCAACTTCTTCTTTAAACATTTTTAACACACTTTTGCTATCTTCTGCCATACGAATAGATAATTCCCTGATAGTTATTTTGTCTGGTATAATAACTTCTCTTGCTATATTTTTACCCTTAGTAAACTTTGATTGTTTACTTCTTATACCAAATTTTTGCTTAAATACAGGGAGGTGTGCATTTCTTTCATCTATTGCCTGTGTAATTACTAGCTTAGAATGCTTAGAGTATATATCTTTGCTAGCTTTAAAAGACTTTTTATCATTGTTCTCATGTTCAATACTATCTTCTTTTTGTTCAACTGAGTTAGTATTACTTAAAACTTCCTTATTTATTTCTTTAGGTACAGAGTGTGATTCATTTTTATCTTCAGCTTCTTGATTGCTTTCTTCTTTTTTTATTTTCTCTTCTTGTTCTCTCTGATTCCTTTCTTTCAGCAAAGTAGCATTCTGTACAGCATTAATGCGGGAAATTTGTTCTTTTTCAGTTAAAGAGCCTAATTTACTCTCGTCAAATAAACTATATTCTTCTGCAGAATGAATTTTTCTTCTTTTTTTTACTATTGTAGTACCAGTACTTTGACTATCTAAAGAGTTTAAATTAATGTCTAATTTAAGCTTGCTTAAGCCTTGTAGGGTTAATTTTTTATTACTGATATCTTCATTATTCATATTGTTTTTATATTAATCCAAGCTTTTTGCGTGCTTCTATGATTATTAAATCTGCTGTATCTTTTAGATTGTCTTTATTGTTAGTTGAGGAAGAGAGTATGCTGCAAAACTCATAATTTGATAAATCTGCTATGTCCTCTAAAGTTTTAATATTATGTTTACTAAGAGCAATTTTATTATCTATTGATAAGGCTAAGTTGATTACATCGTCTTCCATACCTAAATTTTTTAGCTCTTCTATTTTTCTATCATTCTCTGCTTTCAGGTAATTATTTGCTCTATTATGAAGTTCATTTGCAATATCTTCATTGAAGCCCTCTATTGAAGCAAGTTCCTTAATTGAAGTGTTAGATATATCTTCTACACTTGAAAAACCTTCTGTTACCAATAATTGGCCCATAATCTCTTCTAAGTTTAAAGCTTCAGCAAATAAAACTGAACATTGACTAAATTCTTTATTTCTTCTTTCTGATTCTTGCTGAGTGCTTAATATCTCAATTTTCCATCCAACAAGCTCTGAAGCTAATCTTACATTCTGACCCTTTTTTCCTATAGCTAAACTCAATTGATCTTCAGCAACTATTAACTCTATACAATTTTCATTTTCGTCAATAATGACCTTTGATACTTCTGCAGGAGTAATGGCTTTAATAACAAATTGACCCAAATCTGATGAGTAATGTATGACGTCGATTTTTTCACCGCTTAATTCGTGTATAATAGTTTTTATTCTATCTCCTTTAACTCCAACGCAAGCACCTACTGGATCGATATTCTTATCAGATGAAAAAACAGCAACTTTAGATCTTGAACCAGCGTCTCTAGCTATACCTTTAATTGTTATCAATCCGTCAGCAACTTCTGGTACTTCTTGATTCAACAATGCCTCTAAAAAGCCTTCATGAGCCCTAGAAAGAATGATTTGACGTCCATCGTCAGAGCGCTTAACAGCCTGTATGTAAGCTTTAACCTTATCGCCTTCACGAAATGACTCACCACCAATTAAGTTTCGTAAAGGAAGGTATGCTCCAATTCCGTTTATGTCTATAATAAGATCTGAATATTCTACTTGTTTAACGATGCCATACCTCATTTCTCCTACCTTGTCTTTAAATTCCTCATATTGCTTTTTTAACTCTTCATCTTTGATTATTTCAGAAATCTTTTGCTGGGCAATTCTTGCTGAAACAAGATCAGTGTTAAGAGAAATCAACTCACTAATAGTATCTCCAACTTTTGCATCTTCTTTTATTAACTTAGCTTGTGTCAACTTAATTAAGTCACACTCATTTTCATTTGATTCATCATTAATGACTTTTAGTTGTCTATATGAGGTAACTTTGCCTGTGTTTCTATCTATATTAACTACAATTTTACTTTTGCTACCATACTTTTGTTGAGCTACTGCTTCGATAGCACTTTTAAGTGCATTTATTATAATATTAAAATCCAAACCTTTTTGAAGTGAGAGCTCTCCCGCTGTTTTTATTACATCAAGGCTTCCAACTATGTTATTCTTGTTGCTTTTCTGCTTAACACTGCTTTTACGATTAGCAATCATATAAATAAATCCAATTTAATTAGTTATAATTATAGCTTCAACATGTAAAGAACGCTATCTTAAATGTTGAATGATTGCTAATTTAAGTCAAGTTTTTTCATGTCTTTGTATGATAAGCAATGCCGGAGTAAAGAATAAAGTTAAGACCGTTGCAGCCAATATTCCACTTGCTATGGTTGCTGAAATATCAACCCACCACTGGCTTGATGGAGCATCATATGTGATTTGTAGCGTAAAAAAACTGATATTTAACCTAGTAATCATCGGTATTAAACCAAGAACTGTAGTTGCAACGGTAAGTAGTATTGGCCTGATTCGAGAAATTGAAGCGTTTATTATACATTGCTTAATGTTATTTTTGCGCACCTTAATTTGCTGATGAAAGGCATCAAGCAATAGTATATTATTATTCACTATAATTCCTGCTAAAGCAATTATCCCCACTCCACACATGACAACTACAAAAACTTTCTGAATAAGAAAGAAAATGAAAAATACACATGTTGTTGATAAAAACACTGCTGTCATTACGATAAATGTATAGTATATGTTGTTAAACTGTGCCACTAGCACCAATATCATCAATGTAATTGCTAATATAAAAGCCTTTAATAAAAATGCTCCTGATTTCTGTTGATCTTCCTTGTCACCTTTGAAATTAATCTTTACTCCTTTACTACAGTCTTGAGTAATCGAATTTTGAATGAACTTAACTCTTTCATCAACAAGATAGCCAGTATCAACGTCAGCAGAGATTGTTACTGTGCGTGATCCATCAATCCTACTTAGTTTATTTGCCTTTTTTTCGGGAACGTATTTCACTATGCTACTCATAGAATATGGTCCATTTGCTGTGTTAATAAAAAGGTTATCTATAGTTTTCATGTTGCGATTCTTTCTGGGAAAACGTAGTACAATATCAATTTCTTCATCTGCGTTATTTGGTCTATATTTTCCAATTAATACTCCATTTGTAACCATCTTTATAAAATCACCGATGGTTGCAACACTTACTCCAGAGCTTGTAGCCTTACTCTTATCAATACTCATGTTCCACTCTATTTCAGGTGCTGATCTACTATCTTGAATATTTATAAATCCAGATGAAGGTTGGTCCATAATTTTTAGGATTTTCTCTGCTACTGAATTCAAGTTGGATGCACTTCCGCTTAAGTTAATTTGTATTGGCTTGTCAGCTGATGGTCCTGACTTTTGTCCTGTACATCAATTATTACTCCTTTTATGTTTTGCACACTGCTCCTTATATCATTTAGTATTTGCTTAGCTTTGCGCCTGCAGCGCCAATCTACAAGTTCCAATTGAATTTTGGCAATAACGTTGTCTGAAAAAATTCCTGATCGAGCATAAAAAACATAAATTTCTTTTTCAACACCCAAAATACGTTCTTCTACTTTCTTAAGTATCAAATCTCGTTTTTTGGCTGATAAGCTTTCTTTTACTTTAACGCTGATTAAAATGTTATCTGAATCTACATTCGGAAAGAACTTTAATCCAGGACCAAAAGTAAAATATAATATACTAGACAAAAATAAAACAAATACAACAACACATACAAATTTTTTGGGGTGATCTAAGACTTTCTCTAACATACGTACATAAGTTCTTATTATAAGCCCAGTATTTTTTACCTCACCACTTTCTATAGCACTCATTCTTATTATTTCTTTTTTTGAAGTTATTGAAGGTTTACCAAATATTGCACCAAGTGTTGGTATAAAAACCAAAGCCATAATTAGCGATCCAGTTAAAGTTAGAATTATTGTGATTGGTATGTACTGCGTAAATTTACCGACTGTATCGGGCCAGAGTAACAGAGGGAAAAACACTGCTAATTTAGTCAATGTTGATGATAAAACTGGATAGAACATATCATGAACTGAGGTGCAAAAGGCTTCTACTTTATCCATGCCACAAATCATCTTTCTATCAGCATATTCGCTGATTACAATTGCATCATCAATCAGCATGCCAACTGCCATAATTAGGCTGAAGAGCACAACTATATTTAGAGTAATACCCATTAGATAAAGAGCCATTATTCCTATGAGAAAGGAGCCAGGTATTGATAGTGCAACAAGAATAGCAGCCCTTGTTCCCATAAAGAGCATCATTATGGTTAGTATTAGTAATACGGCAAATATTATACCATTTTCCAAGTCGTCAAGCACATCACGTACATTTTTTGACTGGTCATTCAAATAAACTACTTTTAAATTTTCAGGTAATTGATCTTTTGCTTTGTCCATTAAGTATTTTACTTGATTTACCGTGTCTATTATGTTTTTTCCATTACGTTTTGAAATTTCTAGTACAATGCTAGGTAGTCCATTAATACGAGCAAATCCTTGGTGATCCTCAAACCCAAGGTATACTTTTGCTATATCTTTGATTCTCAAAACTGCATCACTTTGAGATCTAATAGGAATATTCATAATATCTTCTATATCTTTTAATAACCCTGATATTTTAATCGAATATTTACCGGTATCATTTTCTAGTGATCCGACTCCTACCAATCTGTTGTTGTGTGATATAGCTTGAAATATCTCATTTGATTGAATGTTATATTTTGTTAGAACTGTGGGCTCAATTATAACTTCCACTGTTTCTTTACGCATACCTGCTACTTCAACTTTAAGAACATTTGGCAGAGCTTCTATTTCTTTCTTTAGTTTGCGTGCTATTTCAGTTAAAGCTCTTTCCGGCAAATTACCAATCAAGCCAACGTTTAGTATCGGAAATAAGCTCAAGTCTATTTCATTGATTATCGGAGATTCTGCTTCAATAGGTAATTTTGATTTTATGTTTAAAAGCTTTGAACGGACATTATCGAGCACTTCTTTATTATTATACTCTGTTCTAAATTCGATTATCATGTGAGCACCATCATTAGTTGCAAAAGCTCTCAATTCTTTTACACCTTCGATGGATCTTAGTTCATTTTCTATAGGAAGCACTAATAGCTTTTCACTATCCTCGACAGAAATACCAGGAAACCCGACAAATACACTAATTATAGGAATCTGTATATCAGGATTGCTTTCTCTTGGCATCTTTATATAAGTGTATGAGCCGAAGGTAAAAATCACGATAAGCAATAATATTACTGTTCTATTCCTCTCTACAAGTAAGCTTTTCATGCCAAACATTATACGTATTTATATCATATTATAGCTAAGATAAATTATATATTAATTAATCCTTATATGTCTTTATGTAAATGATTAAAATTTTTACAGTTTTGCAAGCGTAAGAAAATTTCTATATAATATAACTTTAGTATGGTATTTGAGGGATTATTATGGTAGCAGTTCTAAGTGTGACAGAAGGCAAGAATAAAGTGATCGTATCTGGGTTGATTGGGCTTTCATCAACCTTAGTGTTTTTGACAGTGATTCACATTGCTGCAAAAATAGCCATTATAGTTACTGCTGCTGCAGTTACTTACTTATTACTTTTGCTGATTCATAAAATAAGAACTAAAAAAGAACAGCCTGCTGAAATTACTGGTGTTTCAGGAGATAAAGTTTCAGAAGATGAAGGGTATATCAGTGTTGATGAAGGTGAAGAAAAAGATACCGTAAAAGAACCAGAAAGAACTGAAACTGAGTTAGAAGAAGAAATAATAAGGAAAAGAGCACAAGAACGCATGGAGAAAGGATCACTTGGTGGCCCTATAAATGCGTTTGGCGAACCAATTCATGTAACTATAGATGCTGAAAATAGTAATCCTGTTGATTATACAAAAACTATGGTAGTGCCTGAGAAAATTATTCTTGGCATGCCAGATGATAAAACTCTTACACAAAATAGCTCTAGCTCTATAAAGAATCAGATGAAATCTCTTCCTGAACACATGGATGTATCTGGTAATCCACTTCCTGAGCAGCCACCAAGCAACCTTCCCAATATAGGGCCTAAGTCTAAAAGTACGCAGAAACTATCTGCTGCAGACTTGCTATTACGGTATGGGAATGTAAATAATGATGTGAGGAAAGTGCTAGAATGGCCAATTACCTCAAAGGAGTTTAATGGGTTAGGGTTTAACAGGTAGTTGCTATATCAAACTCTCCATCTTATATTGAGGATCAGATGCAATCCCATACACTCTATTTGGCGGAGCAATTTTGTTCTCTATACCAAAAACTATACCTTCAATTATTGCTGTGAGTACTTTTTCAAGGTTACAATCTGCTCCAGGAACACGGTGCTCTAGGCGGCATCTTTTGGAATCGTTGCCAAAATAGGGGATTCTTATTGCAGCAGTTCTGTTATTCACTCCCCAACTAATCGTCGTTGGAGTATGAATATCTGGGTACTGAAATCTTAAATATGAATCATCATTTGGAGCAAAAAACAACATATGTTTTTTCATCATTGCACATAGTCCACCTATGCTGTGAATCAGGTGGTCACTATATTTTTGTTTGCTGCTGTAAAATAAGTTATCGTTATTTGAATTCATAAGGTTAACATGCACATTTAATGCACTGCCTGCTCTATCCAGATAAGGCTTTGCTTTAAAAGAAACATTTCCCCCAAGTTTTTGTGCTACTTCAGTAAGTAATTGTTTTGCCAACTCAAAATGCATAATTAAATTATCAGAGCTCGTATAACAGCCACTTTTTATCTCATATTGGTTTAAAGAACTCTCTTTCTCACAAAAAAATCCAAGAGAAGCTATTTTATTTTTGATGCTATTCAGAAATAAATATTCTTTTTTTATTCCCTCAGTGTAAAACTCCAGTTCAATACCGAATACAGTATTATGACTCAAATTACTTAATATAATCATAAATTTGCTTTAATAAATTTATACTAAATTAGCTATATTTATGCGAGTACTTTACTTATTTATCAGTAAATTTAATATCTTATTTATACATAATATATTACTGTTTTTTTAATAACATACTTCTAACCCTCGGTACAAGCGACATTTACAAATTGATTGTTTTTATTTCAAAAAAATGATCAATTTTAGTGCTTTTATACTCTTTACAACTCGTCAAAAAATCTACATAATTTTAAGTATGTATTAAGTAGTGTTAGCTTTTTATCTTGCAGTAAGCTATTGGTTATCTTGCATCTTTCTGATTATTGTTCTTTCTTGGTGTGGTATATGAACTTAATTAACCCTAAGGTTTCTACTATGTTTTTTGATCAGATTATTACAGTAACGGACCACAATGTTACTTGGGAAAAAATCCAAAATTATCTCCATAATCTCTATGGAGAAGCAACATATAACAGCTGGCTGAGTTCACTAAGGTTTATCAGCAACAGAAATGGAGAAGTTTTGTTGTCTGTACCAACAAGATTTATAAAGGAGTGGATTACAGTTCACTACATGGAAAAAATATTATCATTATGGCAAAGCGAAGATCAAAGTGTATGTTCTATTGATATTCAATTAATTGAAGAAAGAAATTCAAATTCTAATACGATACTAAAAAATAGAGAGGAAAATAATCATAATCTTGGTTCACCACTAGATACCAGATTCACTTTTGATAATTTTGTGGTAGGAAAGTCAAATGAGTTAGCATTTACAGCGGCAAAGCGTGTAGCGGAATCTATAGATCCAATATCAGGAAGCAACCCTTTATTTCTATATGGTGGAGTGGGACTTGGTAAAACACATTTAATGCATGCTATAGCTTGGGACATAGTCAATTCTCCGTCAGCAAAAAGAAAAGTGGTATATTTATCAGCAGAGAAATTTATGTATCAATATATTACGGCGCTGCGGAGCAAAGATATTATGTTATTTAAAGAGCAATTTAGATCAGTAGATGTATTGATGGTAGATGATGTGCAATTTATCAGTGGTAAAGATAGTACACAAGAAGAATTTTTTCACACTTTCAATGCATTGATAGACCAAAATAAACAATTGGTTATATCAGCTGATAGGTCTCCTAGTGATCTTGATGGAGTAGAAGAAAGAATAAAATCACGACTTGGTTGGGGATTAGTTGCAGATATTAATGAAACAACTTTTGAATTAAGACTTGGTATATTGCAGGCGAAAGTGGAACGAATGAATATGTATGTTCCAAAGGATGTCCTAGAATTTTTGGCAAGGAATATAAAATCCAATATAAGAGAACTAGAAGGAGCATTAAATAAGGTTGCTCATACCTCGTTAATTGGAAGAAGCATGACAGTAGAATCAGCTAGTGAGACCCTGATTGATCTTCTTAGGTCAAATCATAGGTCAATCACAATAGAAGAAATACAGAAAAAAATAGCTGAATTTTTCAATATAAAGATTGCAGATATGCAATCTAATAGAAGGCTCCGTAGTCTTGCGAGGCCGAGACAAATAGCTATGTATTTCGCAAAGAAGTTTACGCAAAAAAGTTTGCCAGATATTGGAAGAAATTTTGGTGGTAGAGATCATGCTACTGTTATACACGCAGTCAAACAAGTGGAAAATTTCATAAGAACTGATCCAAAATTTGCTGATGAAATCAATCGATTAAAAAAGATGTTTAAGTAGCACTTTATTAATGACAACCAGACTGTTTTCATTTTTTTTGATCAAATATCTTTTTCAAGTAGATTAAGTAAATCAAAGATCATTATTAGTATAAGCTAAGAGAAAATAGCTAGTCGATTGCTTAAAAAGTATATAAAATCATAATTTAAGTAGGAAATATGGCAATTAGACTTATTCCAGATAATCTTGATATAAAATTTAGTAAATATAGAAATTTGACAGCACTTGTTAGCGTTATTCTTATCATTTTTTCAATGCTTACTTTTATGCTGCGTGGAATGAATTTGGGTATAGACTTTACAGGTGGAATTTTGATAGAGATAAAATCTTCAAGTAAGGATGATGCTATTCTCAGTATACTAAAAGAGAGTGGATTTACGATACAGAGTTCAAAAGCTGGTGATAACTTAGTTGTGCGGTTTAAAGATGAAGGAGATGAAGATAAAATTAAAAAGGTTAAAAGTATATTAGAAAGCAAATTAGGTAATTTAGTAACTTATCGCAAAATAGATTATGTTGGTCCACAAATAGGCTCAACGCAGATATTTGAAGGGATATCAGCCATGTTAATTGCAATTATTGGAATATTTTTTTATGTTTGGCTTAGATTTAACTGGCAGTGTGGACTTGGTGGAATAATGGCACTGATCCATGATGTGATTTTAACTCTTGGCTTTATCAGTTTAACGAGTATTGAGTTTAATATTTCATCAGTTGCAGCTCTCCTTACCGTAATTGGCTACTCAATCAATAACTCAGTGGTTATATATGATCGGATTCGAGAGTATCAAAAAAGTGGAAAAAATGCAAAAATAGGTGAAGTAGTTGATGCCAGCATTAATTCGACGCTATTTCGAACTATGTTAACTTCAGGTACTACTCTTCTTGCCGCTCTTCCTTTAGTGCTGATTTGTACAGGTATGGTCAGAGACTTCTGCTTAATCATTTCTTTTGGCATTGCAATCGGCACCTGTTCCGCAATATTTATCTCTGCTCCTATATTGACCTGCAGAGCGTTGATAAGTAGAGTATAGAACGTTTAACTACGATATAATATTAGCTTGTTATCCCTAATAGTGAAATGAAAATATCTCAAAAAGCTCATACCAAGTAATGAATGGGACATAGAGTGAGTATTAACACTAGCGTGCACATCATTAATTAAAAAATTTCCTATTTTAACTTGAGGAATGTGAACAACACCAGCTTTTATTTGACCTTTTGCAGTTTCATATATTTTAAAGTCTTGGATGTTTTGTAAGTTAATACCAGCATGTAACGCATCTTTTTGCGATAGAACAATATCAGTTGCTCCGGTATCAAGCAAAAACGTTATATTACGATCATTGACTTGAGCTTGAATATAAAAGTGTCCATCGTATGACTTTGTAAATTCAATACTTCCGCCATTTTGAACCCTTCCTGTGTACGGTAGAAAAGTGCTCAGAAACCTATTGCTTAGTTTATCTCCTTGTGAATCAATAAACATTGCAGTAATGACTATTATCAGTAGCCAAATAACTAGATTTTTTGCTGCATTCATATTATTAAAATTTGAAGCCATAAGAGTAAATTTTTAAGATTAGCGTTAAAAGCTATTATTAAAAATAAGTAAATCTTATTGTTTTAGTACAATATTTAATATATCCTTTAAGGAGGTATGTTCGATTTAATTTCATGTCAGAAGCAAAAAATTTAATTTTAGCAACAATTCTTTCTATATTGATTATAGTATCATGGCATATTATTTATGATAATTTTCTTAACACGAGCCAAAGACAACCATCGATTGAAAATATTGAACATATCGAATCTTCTAACGACCTTGCTCCTATGATATACCAAAATCGTTCTGAAATTATTAATTCTACTAGAGAACAGAGAGTTAATTTAACCAATAACATGCTTGAAGGATCAATTTCTCTGAAAGGTGCAAGGTTTGATGACTTAATCTTAACTAACTACCACTTAGAACCGAGTTCTTCTTCTCCACAAGTGGTGTTACTGTCACCTGCAGAATCAAAAGATGTATATTTCGCAGAATTTGGGTGGCTCGATCCGAATGAAAAGATTAAAGTTCCAGATTCTAAAACAGTATGGCAAGCAGATAAACTCAATCAAAAAGAGGTCAATTTATTTTGGGATAATGAAAATGGCATTTTATTTAGAATGAAAATTAGCCTTGACGATAACTACATGTTTAAAGTTGAGCAAATTATTGAAAACAATACAAAAGATAATGCAGTTTTGGTTCCCTATGGTAAAATCAATCGTAAACGTGATAATATTAATGAATCCTATTGGATATCACATGAAGGAGTATTAGGTGCATTTAACAATAAGCTAGAGGAGTGGACATATAAGGATATTTCTAAGAAGCGTTTAATAAAGGCAAGCACGAGTGAAAAAAATTGGTTTGGTTTTGCTGATAAATACTGGCTTACAGCCATCATACCTAAGAAATCAGATAAAATAAATGTGAGCATTAAACACACGAATGTTAATAACATTGATAAGTTTCAAGCAGATTTTGTTAGACCTTACACACACATACTCCCTGGTACAAGTGCTTCTACTCTGAACTACTTTTTTGCTGGGGCAAAGAAATTGAATTTACTTGATTCTTATAAAGACACTCTCAATATACCTTTGTTTGATAAGGCTGTAGATTTTGGTGTTCTTTATTTTATAACCAAGCCGGTGTTTTTACTGCTTGAATATTTTAACTTTGTTTTGAAAAATTTTGGCTTAGCAATATTATTGCTAACTTTAGTAATCAAACTTTTGATGCTTCCCTTATCTAATAGATCATATATTTCGATGTTCAAGGTGAAAAGCCTGCAGCCTGAATTAACTCGTATAAAAGAGTTGTACAAAAATGACAGCTTAAAGCAGCACAAAGAGACAATTGCGTTGTTCAAGAGAAACAATGTAAATCCAATGTCGAGCATTTTCCCTATGCTCATACAAATACCAGTATTTTTTGCTCTGTATAAAGTATTATTTGTTACTATAGAGATGAGACACGCCCCTTTTTATTTATGGATTAAGGATCTTTCAGCTTCTGATCCAACAAACATTTTTACATTATTTGGGTTGTTTAATTATAACTTTCCTATTTCTATAGGCATTTTACCTATAATTTTCGGCGCTACCATGATAATTCAGCAGAAGCTAAGTGAGAAAGATCAAACCAGTAAAGATGATATTCAAGTAAATGTTATGAAGTTTTTACCTTACATTTCTGTCTTTATTTTTTCTTCTTTTCCTGCCGGCCTGGTAATATATTGGATATTTAGTAATATTATAACTCTGGTTCAACAATACTTAATAAAGTTCTTCTTAACAAGAAAAGTCGGGATAAATGTCGAAAATACTAATAGTTAATTCAATTTATTATACCGAAATAGCGAACCTTTTGCTTGAAGGTGCAGTCGATAGATTAAAAGAAAGTCATGCAAGCTATGACATAATTGAAGTTCCTGGTGCATTTGAGATACCAGCTGCAATTCTCTTTGCAGTAAAAAGCAAGAATGCTAATTATGACGGTTATTTAGCTCTTGGGTGCGTGATTCGCGGTGAAACTGATCATTATAAATACGTTTGTAAAGGAGTAATTGAAGGCTTAAATGAAGTTATTATGCATTATGCAATACCCCTTGGTATGGGCGTAATTACCGCTGACAGCAAAGATAAAGCACTAATTAGAGCTGACAAAAATAAAAAGAACGTTGGTGGCCATGCAGCCTCAACTGTTTTGCATATGATAGATCTACACAATAAATTAAAATAATGGAGGAAAAACCAATAGATAAAAAGTGGCGCATAAAAAGAAGTACGGCAAGATTTCTTGCTGTACAAATTGCTTATTCAAATATTTTTGTAAGTTACAACAAAAGCACTTTTAAATTGGAAAATTGTGAGCTTAAGGACTACATAAGTACGTTGAAAGATATATTTGAATGTGAAGAATTTGAACATCAGTTCTTAGAAAACTTGTTATGTAAGGTTATAAAAAGCAGTGAAGAATATGATAAAATAATAGAGTCTTATTTACACCCAAGCTGGTCACTTTCACGATTAAATCTTATAAGCTTATCTATTTTGCGTATTGCAGTATGTGAGTTAATTGATTTTGATACACCAACACCAATTGTTATTAATGAATATACTAACATTGCATCTGATTTACTTGATGCTCCAAACAAAATTGGCTTTATTAATGGGTTGTTAGATAAGGTAAAGGATGCAGTCAGACTAAATAAAAATCCTTAGCAAATTTCTTACAAGTATGTGAATATCTATTTTTTGAGACAGTTTCTACAATAAGTTTAAGTCATTAACACTAAAAAATGAAGGGAAGACTTATTCCTTTTATACTTGGCTGATTAATAATCTTTCTGGCTTTTCGTGTTCAACTTTTGGTGACTTAACAATTGAGCTTGGCACAAATTCGATGATTACTTCTTTAGCATCATTTTCTTCAACGCCTAAACCTAACGTTTCTAATTCCTGTTCACAATTTATCTGTTCAAATATACTATCCCCTTTCTTCTTGTATAGCTGATGTAGATCAAGGAGTTTAGTGTTGCCAAGCAAGATTGGTTCAGGATTATCCTTGTATTTTATCTGGCCATAACTTGCAGCTTTGAATATTTCACCTTTTGAGTTAGTAAAATCTATGGTATATCCACCATTTTCGTTCTTATAGTTCTCTTCAATAAATTCAAGATCCTCATTTATTACTTGCAATATCAGGTATCTTTGATAGCTACCAGTAACAATTCTCGGAGCTTTAAGCTCAGATATTTCATTATTTTTCATGATGGAATATGTTACTGAAGCAATCAGTGCAACGGTAACAGTTGCAAGTAGATTCATTCCAATTGGCCCTATCATCGAAGCTGAAGACGTCCAACATGGAACTGAAAGTGCTGTTGCTGCACTTATGACACATAGAGAAGTAAGTACTATAAGTACAATGTTTGTTTTTTGAAGATAGCTTTTAGAAGTTAACATAATTATCTCATTTAAATAAGTTGAAGTAATATGTAAAAAATTATTATTGTCAACTTATAAACAATAAATTATCTACCACTTGAGCCAAAGCCCCCTTCATTGCGGACGGTTTCTTCTGTGTAGAATTCTTCTCTGTCATCCCAAATTACTTGAGATATAGGAGTAATGAGGATTTGTGCGATTCTATCTCCTCTTTTTATTTCATATGGCTGATTACTTAGATTGATTAGGCAAACTTTAACTTCACCTCGATAATCGGAGTCTATAGTGCCCGGAGAATTTAAGACAGTGATTCCATATTTTGCAGCAAGCCCAGAACGTGGGCGAACTTGCCCTTCAAAACCGTTTGGTATTGCAATCACAATGCCAGTTGGAATAAGTAACCTTTCAAGTGGATTTAAAATAACAGAGTCGTCCAATGCAGCATAAAGATCCATGCCAGCACTCTGCATAGTTGCATAACAGGGAAGAGGCAAGCTTTTGCCATGTGATAACTTTTTTATTTCTACTTTAATTTTATCTCTCTGCATTTTTATTCACCAGTTATGAAAATTTGATTGTAGCATGTAAATTATGCCTGTAAAAGATAAGAAAACTACTTGACAAATATTGCCAACTTTCCTTATTATGACACTAAGGGTATTTATGACTCAAAACTTGTTTTTGACCTGCAGGCTCAATAACAAAAATTCAGTAAAAAACTTAAGGTACTTATTGGCGGATTACATAAAATTATAGCGGCTGCATGTCTTTTTTATTTTTTCTACATTCAGCCAAAACGCGCTTATTTTAAGCGTTAGCACATTATTACAGCGCCAGTTTAAATTATTATAGGGTCAAACTCACTAAGTGGGGATCCTTTTGCCTTTTTTATAATTAGTAAATTTATTAATATTTTAGATTAGTGAGGAGTCCTATAGAGATAGCACTTGATGCTGGAATCCAGCCTTTCTGCAATCTCATCGAAAACGTTGTACCACCTTTCTATGCTAGTTTGCTTGTGAGCAACATGGATCCCAGTGTCTGGGCACTGGGATGACAAAAAAGGGGTACTTGAATGACAGTAAAGAGTATCAGGATGATAGGATTTACGCTATAAAGCGAACCGATTTGGTGTGCTGATTTTGTTTGCAGTTTCATAGTACGAATTTTTTACTTCGGTAGTTTTTTTATTGTCATTATAATTACAAGAATAGTTGAGGCCAATTAATATGAAAATTTTTGCAAAAAATTTTAAAGGTAAGGAAAGAAAGCTAGAAGAGTTCAATGAAGAAATAGAAGACATAGCAGCTGCGGCTCAAGATAAGTTTGCGCATGAACTTGAAAACATCGCATATGAAAGTGTGCAGAAATTTCGCAGTCTACTTGCTAAAGAGCTAAACTTCACTTTCAATAACATTCATTCTCAGAATGTCAATCTACTAAAATCCGGCCTAAAAAAAGGAGAAACAGCGTTAATACGTTCTCTTCTCAATATACTTGTACGATAGAGTTGCTGCTGCAATTTAATATTAAGTGATAACTAAAATAAGTAAGATTTTTTATAGATAAGTCTTACTTATTTTAGCTATATATAGAAAAGGAGGGTTGTTATGTCAACGAGACTAAAGTATCCAATCATAAATATACAACGTAAGTCTAAGCCTAAATCTTTTCCAGTAACTTTAGGAGAGGTTAAATCTTTTTTACGAATTGAAAATGATCAAGATGATAAGTTGATTTCAAGTTTTATTTTTATGGCAACTGATTATGCTCAGTGGCATATGGAAAAGTCTCTAGTAAAGCAAACGTGGCAAGTTTCATATGAAGGTTATATACCTCGTAGAATCTATTTAAGCTATGGTCCTGTGAATAAAATAATATTGGCTACTGATAAGAATAGAAAACTTAGTTATTATTTTAGTGATATAGGAAGCTATATTGAATTTTTCAATTATTTGAACATAATAAGGGCTGATGTTGTATACGAAGCTGGCTATGACAGCGTTCCTGAGCAAATAAAGCTAGGTATTATACAGCATGTTTCTGCTCTCTATAAAAATCGTGAATCAGAAGTAAGTAGCCATTTATCTGAGGTAAAGAAGGTGTATTCTCCATTTCGCGAACCAAAGGTTGTTTTGTAGTTCCTGTTTGTCATTCAATAGCAGATACAACAGATGGTGTCATCCGAGTAGCCCCTTCGATGTCATACCAGTACTGGGATCCAGTTTTTTCATGATCATCAAAATGTTGTATTTTAAAATAAAACGGCTACTTTTATGCTTACCAACTTAATAAAATTCCTGGATCCCAGTACTGGTATGACAAGAAAGAGCTACTGGAACGACATCATTATAAAGTGAACCAGTGTCTGGGGATGGGATGACATCTTCTTGACAGATAATGTTCGTACAGTAAGCACTAGGATGATACCATCTATTGTACCTGCAAATTGCAATCTTCGTAACCGTATCTGTGAGATGGAAAAAATTCAAATTATAAATGAGTTGTATAATAGTATTTATGCAGCATTAAAAGCAAACTCTGATTTAAAGAAATATGTTACTAACATCTATGATTACCTGCCTAAGCAGGTTACTATTCCTTATCTGAGATTGCGCATAGTAAATTATGTTAACCTGCATATGCTATCTAATTTTGCTACAAAAGTAAGATTTTCATGCGACATATATACTTATCATATAAGCAGCATGCTTGCTGCTATAAAGCATGTTGGCTTGGTGGTAAAGAGCATTAGTAGTGAGACCATTTTGGAAAGTAATTGTGCTATAAATCAGCATGATGAAGTTTTACATTCAACAATTAATTTTGATATTTTAATACAAGGAGGTAGCGATGAGAAAATTACAGCTGAAAATTAAAGGTCATGACAATAATTTTGTTGTGCTGAATAATATACGAAACTTAAGGTTTACTTTGCGTAATAACAAAGAAGAGATGAAAGATATTTTCTCTTTTGGCTGGAGAAAAGTGCTTGATTGTGCTGGAAGTAGAAAGATTACAATAAAAATTAATGGCATTTTAAATTCAGTATTGGCTGATGAATTATTGCGTAATTCTGCAATGTTAAACTCTAATAATGATTATGAGATTAGTTTTAATGCTAAGGAGAAGATAAAACTCAGGTGTTCGATTGAATTGTATGAGAGATATTATGATCCTGCCACTTTTGACAGCTTCACTGTAGTTTTAGCTAGTGCTGAAGTTGTGAACACTTTTCATTAGTGTTAATTTAATTTTTTCATATACAATAATAATAAGTGGGGGTTTTAACTAAATTAAAAAAAATTATGAACGATGAGGATCTTTTCGAAGAAGGAGATGATAATGTTGAAGAGAATAGCGATGACAGAAGAGAAAGAAATTTGAAGAATGAAAATCAGCTGGAAGAGAAATTTAAAGAGTATTTAAAACCTTTTGAGGATATTTTAAGTCAAATTGATGAAGGAGTTGATAATTTAGATAGCTACGAAAGGACTATGCAAGTAAAGCGAAGTATAGATAGGCTCATAGAAACCTTATATAGCCAAGCAGCATCTGAGGATATTGATGTAGAACTTGAAACCACAAAGCACACTCGCGATAAATCAGAGTCCAAGAAAAGAGTTCTGGAAAAGAGAAGGAAACAATTGATGGAAGAGATCTTAAGTGCTCAACAACAAAAGGAGCTAATGAATAATAGGCAAAAACATGAAGCAGTAAGTGATGGGGATGTTCAGAAGGCAAAAGCACGAATGAAGTCTTCAATTAGGGGAGTGTTGTTTTCAGTTATTGCTCATAGAATGGATCCAAGAAGGAGGGCAGGGGAAACTGCTGATGATAATGAAAAGCAAGCTCGTATATATGGTAGGGAAGCAGTTGGTGGAGCTCTAGGTGCACTTCTGAAAGCATTTTTAACCGCAGTTACTGCCGTTGTACGCGAAATTGCTAAACCACTTCAACATATGAATACACAAGAGACGTCTTTTGCAAAACAAGTTGAAGAAAGCAGAAACCAGGATTCACAAAAAGGTCGATCTGTGTAGGTCAAAGTATAATTTCAAAAAAAATTTTTGAAATCATATGTACTAAACAATATCTACTAAACGCAAATTACAACAAACGCAGTAGCATAATCTTGATCATCACTTAGAGAAAGGTGTATCTTGTAGTCTTTTGAGATGAAATCCTTTGTGATAGCAAGATGTGGTTTTCCCCTGATATTACTGTATATTTCTATATCTTTCATTATAATTCCCTGGCTGAATCCAGTGCCTAGCGCTTTAACAAAAGCTTCCTTTGCAGCAAAGCGTTTAGCAAAATATTTTGCCCTTACTTCTTGGCTATTATATTTTTTGCTTATCTCTATCTCCTTCTTAGTATAGACTTTATTGAGAAATTTTTCCCCGTATTTTTGTGATATTCTCAATATTCTGGGTATATATACTATGTCAGTGCCAATACCGTATATCATTTTGCGCTAAAACGATTTATTGCTTCTTCAACTTGTATTTCCTCTACCTCGCCAGTTGCTCTATTTTTTACTTCAACTATATTTGAAGTTACTGCTTTCTTTCCAATAATTATTTGCCACGGCAAGCCTATCAGATCCATTCTGGCAAATTTCACTCCTACACTTTCGTCCGTATCATCATAAAGCACTTCATCGCTTTTCAAAGCTTTGTATATTTTATCTGCAGCCTCCGTTACTTTCGTTTGTAAATTGATCAAACCAACTTTAAAAGGAGCTACTGCCTCTGGCCAGATAATTCCTTTATCATCATGGAAAGCTTCTATTATTGCGCCAACAAGCCTTGAAACTCCAATACCATACGAACCCATATGCATATTAACATTTTTTCCATCTTGAGAAGTAACACTTGCCTTCATAGGCTTCGAATATTTATCACCAAAATAAAAAATGTGCCCTATTTCAATACCTTTACTAACATTTAACTGTTCTTGCGGTATAGGACAAATTTTAGGGTCATGCATATCGTCTGCAACTGCATATATGCTCTTCAGGCTTTCAATATCTTCACTCTCTAGTAGTTCAGAAAATTTATTGTCATAATATAGAGTGCTCTCACCGGTGTTTGCCAATATATGGAATTCATGACTTAAACTTCCTCCAATTGGCCCCGTATCAGCTCGAACTCCAATTGGAGTAAGTCCCATGCGTTTGAAGATTTTTATGTAAGTTTTATACATCAAATTATATGCATTCAATGCACCTTCGTAATCTACATCAAAACTGTATGCATCCTTCATCAGAAATTCCCTGCCTCTCATAACGCCATAACGAGGTCTTACTTCGTCACGAAACTTCCACTGAATTTGATATAAACAAAGTGGCAAATCTTTGTAGCTTTTTACCGTATTTCTAATCAAATCAGTTACCACCTCCTCATGTGTTGGACCAAAAAGCATATCGCTTTCATGCCTATCTTTAATACGCAGCATTTCTTTGCCGTAATCATCGTAACGTCCTGACTCTCGCCAAAGACTTGCTGGCTGCACACAAGGCATCAACACTTCAATAGCACCAATTTCATCTCTGATAATATTTTCAATATTTTTAAGTACCAAAAGGCCAAGCGGTAACCAAGAATAAATTCCAGATGCTGTCTGCTTGATTAAGCCCGCACGTAACAAATATTGATGAGAAATAATTTCAGCACCAGCAGGGGTTTCTTTTAAAGTTGGCAGGTAATATTGAGATAAGCGCATTTGATAAATCTGATTGTACTAAGTAATCTTAATACAATCAGACCTGTAGGTAAACTTATTTTAGGAAAGGAAAGTTGTAGTGTTTTCCTTCTATTTGTTTAAACCTTAGAGATTCTTAATCTTTTCTCCTCAAAAGAAACAATAGATGAATTTTGCACCTCATTACTCACTTGGTCTGCACCACTTCCTTTTGTTGCAGAAGGAGAAACGCCACGCTCCTTCTTCTCTTGTCTTATATCTTGTAATGTCTTATCACGGTTACCGTAAGGTATAGACTGTGGTTGTGTTTCCCAATCTTCATAATCAGGTACATTACCACTATTGCTCGATAAATTATCAATAGGGCTATCTAGTAATGGATTTGTAACGGATATCATATTCCGGAATACTGTTGATTCGTTTGGAAAGTGTACATAGTTATTGTCCTTTTGATTGGACATTTTCTTTTGTTCTATCCATGATTCTTCTTCAAGAGAAAAAAGAGAATTCTCTTGTTCGTCTAAGGAATCTAGCTGTGCATTTTGAAAACCACTTCTTTCTCTTTGTTTTTGAATTGCTATTGTAAAACTATCCATTTGTTGCATACTCTCGCTATTGTTTGGCTCTTTGTCAGTTTTTTGACTTTCAACTTTCCTTACTTGATGTACTCCTTTGTTTCGCAATTGTACGTCGCTCTCTTGCTTTCCATCTTCAGGAAGATAATGTTTCTGTTTATCTGGAACTTTTTTCAAAGTAGTACCTTTGCTAATCTCTGAAAATAGATTGCTTAGAGCATCTACTGGAGTACCAGATTGTTTTTGCTGCACATCTTTTTGATTAGCATCACTAGGGCTATTTTTTCTTATTACCCTTTGTGCTGTAGATAGATCGTTTGATTTCACAGGTGGCGGAGGTGGTGGTGGCGGTGCACTGAGTGTTCCAGATATTTCTAGAGATGGTATAGGAGTATTGCTATGTCCGAAGCTTTCTGCTTCTTGTGATTGTTTTCTATTAGGACCTATTTTTTTCTCACTGTTTAACGCAAAAACACATGAATTGATAAGATATGCAGCTGAACTCAACATAACCAATGCAGAAACAGAAGCAATAACTGCAAAAAATACTGGTACTGCAACATCACTTAATACCGCTGAAATCATAAAATACGTGCATACTCCAGCTACAGCACCGGATGTACACAATAACAAAATAGCAATTGAATATTTTAAGCCAGTTGCCTTTTTTTGTTCTGCTAAAGATGATTTTTGATTTTTACTTTCACATTTCATTTCTCCTGGCTTATCCTTATCAAACTGTACACCACTATGTTGTTCAGTCATAGGTTTTTGCGGCACACCCTGTCCAGTATTGATTTCACATCTTTCTTCAAGGGTGTTTTGCGCTTCTAGGGGTTTATTATTCTCTTCCAACTCTGACGATAGATTATAACTATTAGATAGATCTGGTATTGTTTTAGTTCTCTTGCTATCTTCTGAATTACTGAAAGGTTTGTTACTACTACCATTATCTTGTTGAGGACTCAAAACTCTAGGAAATACAGGCTTGGGAGTTGAGCTTCTATTTTTCTCACTCTGTCTAATATTGCTTCCTTTATCTGCAGTTTCGCCATTCGCATTATTTGCTTCCTTGAATTTTGAATTATTTTTCAACTCTTCGAGAAAATTTGGATTAGAAATCTCAGATAGACCTCTTTTTAATTGAGTGCCACTGCTGCTTTTTTCTGCAGTAACACTAGGAGATTTTCCATCTTTATCGTTATGCTTATAAGTGTTGTTCCAACCCGGAGGTGGGGGAGGTGGCGGTGGCGGAACTGATGCAGGTATGTTATTATTAGATGAATCAGTAGTAGGCATTTCTCTTCCTTATTATTAATATAGTACTAATAATAATTAGATTATTAGTGCTTGTCAATAATTTTTGAGTAAGTTAATATTAAGATAATAAAATAAAAAGGAAAGAGAGAGGAGCAGTCTTCTAAGAAGAAATAGAAGCTGTTTTAAACCTCAAGTCATCACTTTGTTACTACAGCACATTATCAATGTTTTGGTATAGAGTAATCAGAATCATAAAAATAGCTTAGTGTTAGCTATTTTTATGATAACCTCTCTTAAACAATTGATATTTTACAGTGTTTTTGGTAAAATAATAGCTTAAGGCTTAGAATAAAAGTTTATGAGTGAAGCACAAGGTCCAAATATTGCAGAATGGCAGGCACAGCAGCAACATCAGGAAGCCGCTAGTGAAAAAAGTGGTTTCGGTCTTGGTCATAGCGACTCTGTTTCAACAATTGTGGATGGAATGAAGTGGATGTTCAACTTTCATGAAGGAGCAATTGCTGCTTATAATAATGTGTTTGAAGGTTTGGTCAGTGGTAGCAGTCTAGTAACGTTATTTGGGAAATCAGGTAATATGTTTGGCATAAAATTTCTTGAAAGCCTTGCTGAATATTTTTCAGGTGGTGGTGGAGAAGATATGCCATCAGAAGGAATGGGTATGGATTACGGTGATGATGGGCATCATCCGGATGATTATCCCCACTCTAACAATGAAGTAGCTCAAAGTGCCGATGGTTTGCATGATATGCATGATGCAGGTGATCATCATGGCCAATCTTTTTCACCTGGTCCTTCACCATCTGTTGGTGATGATCATGAGCTTGGTTACTAAATAACTAAGAAGATTTTATTGTAGTTAGTATCTTGGTGAAAAAAGTTTCAGTTTTAGGATCAACAGGAAGCATTGGAAAAAAGACTGTAGATTTGCTCTCAAAGAGAAAGGAAGAATATCAGGTGGAAGCACTAAGTGCCAATTCTAACTTTGCTCTGCTAGCACAACAGGCAAATCTACTTAATGCAAAATATGCTGCCATTTCTGATGAAAGGTTCTACAAAGATTTAAAAGAAGATCTACTTGGTACAAACGTCAAAGTAGAAGTTGGCGCTCCAGGTCTAGCAAATGTTGCTTCTCTACCTGTTGATCTCTCAGTTGTTGCAATAGTTGGCATCGCAGGCCTTGATCCAGTTATAAAGGTTATAGAAAGCGGTACTAAAGTTATTGCCCTAGCAAATAAAGAAAGCATTGTTTGTGGTGGCAAGTTACTGCTTGAAAAAGCTAAAGAAAGGAGCGTACAAATAATTCCCATCGACTCTGAACACAACGCAATTTTTCAAGTTTTGCAAAATGATGATAAATGTGTAGAAAAGATTATACTCACTGCCTCTGGTGGACCATTTTTAAATTATAGCCTTGAACAATTAAAAAATATTACAGTAAATCAGGCACTAAGTCACCCTACTTGGAAAATGGGAAAGAAAATCTCAGTTGATAGTGCAACAATGATGAATAAAGCACTAGAAATAATAGAAGCACATCATTTGTTTAAAATTAGCCCAAATAGAATTGAAGCAGTAGTGCACCCTGAATCGATAGTACATGGAATTGTAGTTTATCACGATGGATTCAGCTTTGCTGTGCTTGCAGAAACTGATATGGAAATTCCCATTGCATATGCTTTGTCTTGGCCAGAAAGATCAACTTTGAACTACAAGTTAGACTTAACAAAACAAAAAAAATTGACCTTTCAAGAACCAGATCATAAGCGTTTTCCTGCATTAAAGCTCAGTATGGAAGTGTTAAATTCCTCTTCTCCACATACAAATAGTATTGTTTTGAACGCTGCAAATGAGGTAGCTGTTAATGAATTCTTGAAATCACGAATCGGTTTTTTAGAAATATTAGAGGTGGTAAAATCAACAATAGAAAATTTTGACAAGTATGCTGATATTAACTCATTATCTGGTATAATCAACATTAACCTTGAAAGCCGTATTCTTGCCAATGAAATCATAAAAAGTAAAGATATCCGTTCAGCAGAGTGGTAAAATAAGGTAGACGAGAAAAGACAACTAAATGGTCAAGTAGCCCCATTTCATACTCCTGTCATCCTAGTAGCTGACACTGGAATACAGAAAAGCAGCTAGTTTCAGCTACTCGAATGACAAGACTAGAAAGAAATGGGTGTCATCCCAGTCTGGCATCCAGTCTTTTAGTCATCAAACATTAAAGTATTTACCAAATTAGCTGGATTCCAGCATCAAGTGCTGGAATGACACCTTATCTAAACAGATACATCACTAGTACGTTTGTCCACAATAACTTGAGAGAAGTTTAATATCATTAATAACTGTATTTGCTCTATACAGATAACCGCATCCTATTGCAAAGAACAGCAATGAAACTGCAGCAAGCGGAACTGGGTTGTCAACTACGAAACATAGACCAACAGCAAGTACTCCAGATAACAAAAAAGCACAAGCATACTTAGTTTGTTTCCTTTTTTGAGCAACTTCTTCTACCTTTATGAACTCTGGTTCTATTATTTCCTTGACATGTCCTGCAATACAATCTCTTGGATTTTTGTTTTCATAGTTTTTAATATTAGTTTTGATCTTTGGATGTGTAAGTAATATTTTTACCATGTCTACATTTCCCAACTTGCAAGCAATGTGTAGAGCTGTATTTTTTTCCTTCTTGCCGGTCTTAATTTCATCCTCTGCACGAGCATAATTTTGAGGTATAAATCCTTCATTAACAGGTTGTGAATTGTCAAGGTATACACAACCCCCTCTACCCTGATCTACTAATTCTCTCCCCTCAAATTCATACACTGGATAACCATCATGTTCCTTTGGTCTTCTCTCAATAACAGCTTGCTTGCTTTTAATATTTAAATCGATTTTTTTATGTTCTACAAGCAACTTAGCCATAAGCTCTAAATATTGATGTTCCTCGTTATTACTAGTAACAAAAGCTGAAGTAATGCACATCAAAGGTGTCATCCCATCCTCAAAAGCGTTAACATTCGCTCCTTCTTTCAATGCTTGTTGAAAATGATTCCAAGCTTCCTCAGGTGTTATTCTTTCACCACTAGCATTTTGCAATTCAATAGCTTTAAACAACTTTCTTGTTGCTTCACTTGTGCTAAACATTTTAACCCCCTATCACAACAAACTTGATAAAATTATACATATAAAAAATTAAAATATCAACTATTAAGCTAATGATCCAGAATATACTCCTTCGTTAAAGGAGACTGAGCATTTTCAAATATTTCTTTAGTACTTCCGAGTTCAACAATCTTGCCATTGCAAAAGAAAACTATGCTGTCAGATAATTTTTTAGCTTGCTTCATCGAATGAGTTACCATAATTATGGTGAACCTCAATTTCAATTCTTGTATAAGATTTTCGATTGCATTGGTTGCCATTGGATCAAGAGCAGAGCATGGTTCATCCATTAATAAAATAGTTGGCTTTACTGCAATTGCACGAGCAATGCATAATCTTTGTTGCTGGCCACCAGATAAATTTAGTGCACTATCTTGCAATCTATCTTTCAACTCTTCCCATAAACTAACCTTAGTTAAACTACTTTCTACTATTTCATCTAATTTTTGCTTATTTTTCACCATGCCATGCAATTTAGGCCCATAAGCAACATTATCATATATTGATTTTGGAAAAGGGTTGGGTTTTTGAAATACCATACCAACTTTTGCTCTGAGCAATACAACATCCATATCACGTGAATATATATTACCCAGCCCATCGATTACCAGTTCACCAGTCGCTCTACATCCAGGTACGTAATCATTCATACGATTAAAACAACGCAAAAATGTCGATTTACCACACCCAGACGGTCCGATAAAAGTTGTGACTTTCTTTTTGCAAATATTCAAATTTATGTCGAATAAAACTTGCTTAGAGCCATACCAAAGATTTAAATTTTTAACGAAAGCGTATTTATCATTCATACTAAATCCTGCATTGAATAAAGTCCCGGTATTTCCTTTTTATTCTTGCATAGCCATATTGCTGCTTGAATAGCCCCTCTAGCAAACGTTGTGCGGTCAATTGCCTTGTGATTTAATTCTACTCGTTCATCGGAATTGACAAACATGACACTGTGATCTCCTATTACTCCACCTCCACGAGATACTGCAAAGCCTATTCTTCCTTTCCCTCTTATATTTGAATTATTATGTGAATATTGATTGAGCTCAAAATCCACTTTTGCAGCGTTAGCAACTGCTTTACCAAACTCTATAGCTGTTCCAGATGGTGAATCCTTTTTTAAATTGTGATGCATTTCCCAAATTTCAACGTCATACTCATTACCTAAAAGCTTGGCAGCTTCTTTTACCAATTTCATCAACACATTAACTCCTATACTCATATTTGCTGACCATAATATTGGAACTTTAGCAGCATATTCTTTTAAATTTAGACCTTCTATTCCAGTTGTGCCACTAACTAGCGGTTTTTTAAATTTCACGGCCGCCTTAAGGCAGTCTAGCATACATTCTTTAGTTGTAAAATCTATTACAACATCGGACGATTCAAATACCTCACTAATAGAACTTGTAACTTTGATTCCTAAATTGCAATTATTGCCTACAATAGGACCAATATCTAAGCCTATATACTCACTGTCCAAGCGAGCAACAGCACCTGCTATTTCCACTTTGGTATTCGTAATTAATTCATTGAGTATTTTCTTACCCATTCTGCCTAAGCAGCCTATTACTCCAACTTTGATTTTCATAAAGCTTATATTAGGCCTTTTTTCGAGCTTTGTCATCCTTATAAGCTTAGCATATTTAGCCTTACACTGATAAAACTATAGCTATACATCGATGAATCTATTGAAAATTGATACGAGGAAGATACAAATTGTAATTAGTCAATTTTCTCCTATGGAGAAAACTTATAAAGAAAAAAAAGAGCACAGAGGTGCTCTTTTGTGAAGACTAATTAATAATAACCGTTGCCTACTTTGCTTATGGATTAAAGATATAATATTTTTTTGTCACTACTGCTTCAGTTGTTTGGCGTGGTTGTGTAATTCCATCATCTTCTGCATCGAAGAATTTTTCATCTTCCTCTTCCAAACAGGCAGATGAGCTTGCTTTCGTTTCCGGAAGTTGCTCTTCCATTTCTCGTTTTTCTTCTAATACACGATCATGTGCCTCTGAAGGAGGTACTAGCCTTACTCTTTTTGAACCTGATCTTTCTGTATCAGATAAATCTTTAGATATTTGAGTTATGATAACAACAGCTCCGCTTAGGCCTAACATGCTTTTCATTTCTTCTAGTTCACTACATGGAGTAATACAATCATGCGGCATTATTGAGCATACATTAAAACTTGAATAAAACGGATTACTGCCAAGAACTCGGCCTAGAGTTACTTTGAACACGCTTTTGGCACATTCGATATATGCAGAATATTCTGATAAATTTTCCTTAATATTCTCAATACTATCACAAACAACTTTTGATATGTCATTTGCCCTCACATGTAGCACCAGGTATCTATCGTTACCTTTTCTCATAATATCACAAACACCAGGTTTATCTTGATCTTGTAATAGGGTATGCACTCTATTATCAAATGAATTACCTGCTCGACTTTCTAATTCACTTATTCGACTCACCTTGTCATTAGGGTGATGATTTTTCCAACCTAATTTTCCTAAAATCCATGAAATTGCTGTATGATCAGCAATCCATTTAAAAAAGTTTTTTATTTTTTTTAACATATTTTACTCCTTGAATTAATAATTTAATTATTAAGTATAAAATTTAATTAGTCAATTTTCTCCTATGGAGAAAACTTATAAAGAAAAAAAGAGCACCAAAGGAGGTGCTCTTTTTAACAGTTTGCTATAGTTACTGTGCATTAAGAGATTGATTATTATCAGTAGCGTGTTGTTTTACTTCTAGATCAATAATTTTTGAACTTAATAAAAGACTTGTCATTTCTTCTGGTTTATTATCACCATAAACTTTGTTGCCATTTAGGGTACCAACTGAATTAATAGATAGACATATATTACCATCTTCCATTTTCGTTTTCGAGTCGTAACGACCTGTAATATACAATGATTCATCATTAAAATCTAAACGAAACTCACCATCAATTACATTACCATCTTGATCTTTATTTTTTAGAAATATTATATCTTGCGGCATAACCAACCCTACTTTACCGTTGCTCAAATTTTTAACAGTTAACATTATCTTTTTATTAGGATCAATTACTCGGTTTACCTTATTACCAGACCACCAATTTTTAATGCTGTTCCAGCCTGATGCAATTTTTCCTGCAATTGACTGAAAAAAGTTTTTTATTTTTTTTAACATATTTTACTCCTTAAGTTAATAATAATTTAATTATTACATAAAAAATATAATATGTCAATTATTTCATAAAATAATATAAAATATTAGCACTTGCTCGCAATTTTCAACAATTTAATAGCACTGGTGTTTACAACTTCTCCGCCAACGCGCTTAGTGACAAAAAATTTAACATAAGGTTTGTTTGTATAAGGGTCTCTCAATATTCTCATTCCTCTGTTATCTACGATCTTATAAGCTTGTTTGAAATCCGCTACTGCAATCATTGTAGGTGGCATATCAGCAGATTGATATACTGGTATTCCCATCAAAGTATCTGGTGTTTCAAGCGATAAACTCGGCTGCCAAAGATACTGACCTGTTTCAGATTTTAGTAGCCTCACGTCCTTTAACGTACTCCTGTTCATCAAAAATGATGCATTTTTAGAGTAATGTTCATTTAGAGAGTAGTACAATATCATTATGGCGTCGCTGTCTAGCTTATCAGCTTTAATTTGCTCTATCTTATTATGACCATTTCCATTTTCGTAAGTTAAAATTCCTTTAGGCTGAAAAGTGCCATCACCTTTAATAAAGGCTTCATTCTCCTTCTTACTGAAAGTTTCGGCAACCTTTTCCACAAGCCAATTTTCAACATTGACAAATGCATCATCGAGCAATTTTTGTGATATTTGCGGCTGAGCATAGAGCTCATAAGTTGTGATGGAAATCTTTTGAATTTTAGGTGTACTTGTGTCTTGTGCAAAATCATACTTGGATTTATAGCCACCATCTTCGTCGTCTACTACTTCACCACTCCAACCTGCACCAGCACGGTCACAATCTTCTATAATATAATCCAATGTTTCAGTGGAGATTCTTTGACTAGAACATATCTGCCGCATTGGAGATGAATCAGCTATACGCTTGTTTATCCGTTTTACAATGTGAGGAGTAACTAAATACCCTCCAATATCATTATCATCTCCACTTAGGGTTTTGTGTGATAATCTGTTTTCCATTCCTTTGCGAATATAATCAGAAAAATATTTATCACCTGTATTAAAATCTGTGCTAATCTCTGGACGTTGAGCTGCGGTTTCAATAAAATCTAAGCGCTCTTTGCAATTATCAATATTACTATTTATCTTGCATAGCTGCTCAGGTCCTTTGCTTTCGATTTCTTTTAGTTTGCGATCATTTATTAATTTAAATTGCTCCCATGATGAAGCGAGTTCATTAACACGGTGAGCGATATCAGTAAGTGACATAATAGCCTCCTTTAAAAATAAAATTAGAATAGTTATTGTAATTTGAAGGTAATCTTTATCAGTAATCTCAGCGTTGTCATGCAACCTGCATTCAGAAAAAAGACCAGTGAATGGCAGCTTAGTATAACTCAAACGCTTGTTTACAATATGGATCCCAGTGCTGGGATGGCGCCCTCATGATAAACAACGTTCATACAACTGTATACGTATAATGCTCGTGCCTGCCATTCACTGGTCTTTTTTCTGGATTCTAGCATTGGCTTCATGGTAGATACAAATGAACGTAAGCTACTTGGTAGTGAGAAAAAAATGATACTGATTACTTGTTGAAGTAAAAAAAGGCAGTATAGTATTACACCACGGTAAATACTATACTTAATTGCTAGCACTATACAGCATCTATTTTTTTGTGTCAAGCATTTTTTTCGCTGCGTATCTGTTCAGAAGAATGTACAAATAAAGTACGTAGCTGTTTGCCAAAACAATAAATGGTATCCTGTGCTGGGATCCATTTTTCTATCATCACCAGAAACGTTGATTACTTTTATACCTGTAAATTTAACTGGATCCCAGTGTCAGGGCACTGGGATGACAGAAGAAAAAGGCCTGTATCGGCTACTTCGATGACACTCACAGCCCTGTCATTCCAGCGCGTGACGCTGGAATCCAGAAAAAAAAGAAAAATGGTCAAGCACTGGGATGACACCCATTTAGTTATCTTTTCTCGTCTACCTTGTTTTGCCACCCTGCTGAACAGATACATACCGTTTATTGCTTTTACTCTATATCTGCCCTGCTTCAATTAGTAAGAGATTTCAATATTAATTCTGCACTACTTGCGGGATCACCACTTTTTGTAATGGGTCTGCCAATTACGATATAATCAGCTCCTGAGCTCATTGCTTCTTTTGGTGTTGCCGTCCTTTTTTGATCATCATGACTTGAATCTATACGAATTCCTGGAGTAATAATCTTAAAATCCTTACCACATTCTTGGCGCACTTCTTGAGTTTCTAGTGCAGAGCAAACTACTCCATGTAGTCCAATCTTTTTTGCAAGCTTTGCTAGCAAAATTACCTGTGATTTTGCTTCCCTTGCTACTCCGAGTTCACTCAGATCTTCATTGATCATGTTGGTTAGTACTGTCACTCCAATTAGCTTTATTTTAGTGCCTTGTACTACATTTAGTGCTTCTTCAAGCATTTTTGTTCCACCACTGATATGCAATGTTAGCATTTCAACATCTAGAGCTTTTATTGCTTCAACTGTTCTAGCTACAGTGTTTGGAATATCATACAATTTTAGATCTAAAAAAATTGGTACATTGCATTTTGCAACTTCTCTCACTCCAGAAGGGCCATGTGCAGCAAAAAATTCTAACCCAAGTTTTACCATGCCAACCTTATCACGCAGATCATTAGCCCAAGATATGGCTTCATTCAAATCTTGTGTATCCAGTGCGCATATTATTGGGTTCATTATCTTGTATAATTTTTTTTATAATAAGAGTAATTGTTGCATTTTACAATCCATATTCAGGGATTGGTCCACTTGCAATGCTTTGTACAGACACTGAACCCGATAATCTGGTCGGAGTTGGTGAACGACTGGCATATCCAAGATCTTCCTGTAAAGAATCAGATGTTTCCTCCGATGTTTTGGAACCGTTAACTGACTTGAATTGCACAAGCTGCCCTAATACAAATTTTATTTTCTGAGTCTCCCCTAATATTATTTTTGTGCTATAATCTTTAATTGCTCTATTTTCTCTTATTGATTCTTCTACCTTTTCTATCACATATTGAAGTTGTTTTATTTGACTGTCTCACTCTAAAAGTGAATTTCTTAAATTTTTCACTTTGTTATTACAATCTTGTCTTATTTTGTCTAACTCAAAAGACTGATTTTTAATTAAACCGTCTGCTTTATCTAGCTCTTCAAATTTCCTTTTTAATTCTTTAGATAAGTTTTTATTTTTCTGATTAATTTCTTTGAATTTACACTGTAATTCATCTAATGCCACACAAAGTTCTTCTTGCCTTTTATATAATTCTTCTTTTTGTGTATATAGCATATGTTTCTCTTTACGTAATTTATCTATTTCCTTAGATAACTCCTCGTTTTCTTTGAATAATTTTTCTATTTCCTTATTCAATTCTTCATGTTTATTATTGTCTATTTTTCTTTTCAATTCCATTATGTGTTTTTCCCTCTCAGTTAGATTAGCTTCTTTTTCCTGTAACTGTTTACACAAATATGAGATTTTATGGAGTAGTTCTTTTTCTTGTGCAGCAAGCTCATCTTTCTCCTTCGTTACTTTTTCTAATTCGTCTGTTATTCCAATTATATGGATCATTTTTGCTTCTAATTTCTCCTCCAAAGATTTTTTTTCTTTAAGAAAAGATTTCCTCTCAGCTTCTATTTTTTGACCAAATTTTCTTCCTTCCTCGTATAAATTGTGCTTTTCTTGAGTCAACTCAAGCTCTTTGTGAGCAAATTTCTTCTCCACTTTACTAGTGTCAATAATTATTTTATACAAAATCATAAGAGCCAAAGCAGATAATACAACTAAAGCGAGAATTAAAGAACTAGGTGCATTAATAAGCGCTAAAGATGTAAGTAATGTAAGAGTAGCAAGAGAACTAGCTATAAAATAAAATGTATTATATTTATTAAGTAAATTGCTCATCACCCATATACAAAACTTCAGCAGTCTTGTATATATTGATTAAAATTATCTTACCTGTAGAGGAGAACACTTATCACAATTGTACCAGTGATAAACTTTAGTTGATATGCTAACTAAACTCAAAATACAAGGTGGCATCAGACGGGAGTAGAACATCTACTAGAATATCCAAAATCTTCTGAATATGAAGCTTCATCCAGCTCTTTATTTGGTAGTGCTGATAAGTCTCCATTACTTATATCTGAAGGAGCAAGGCTATCATTAGTTTGTACAGATATTTCTTCAATTATTCCTTTTATTTCTTGATCACTGACTCCAACATTCTTGATTAATTCCTCCAATCTATTCAAAATCTCTAATACAGTTTCCTGCGATATAATCACTTTATCTCCTTCTCTTACATTCTCTTTGAACAAATATATCATGTTTTTTGCCAAATCTTGTGCTAAGCTCACACGATTCTGATGAACTAATGAAGATTGATCATTCAAATCTGAAATTTCTTCTTTTATAGAATGCTTCTCAAATAGTAACTCTTTGTACTTTTCATGTTGAATTTGACTTTCTTCCTCCAGATTGATGCTATAATTTTCTAACTCTTCACTGTTTTTTCTTTCTTTATTAAGAATTTTTTCTAACTCTTTAATCCTACTGAAATATTTAGTTTCTTTCTCTTCCGATTGCTTACTTAGTTCTTCTAAATCTACAGTTAGTTTAATCACTTCTTGAGTTTTTTCATTTAACTTTTTTTGTAATCGTCTTTTTTCTTCTTCTAAATCCAATGATTTAAGCATTAAATCATAAGTTTCAGAACTTTCTTTTTGCAACTGCGCTTTTAACTCTGCTATTTTTTTCTCTTTCTTTTCTAAACATGTCATCAATTCTGTTACTTTTTTAGATTCTAATTCATGTGATTGACTTTCTAATCTCTGGATTTCACTATATTTATCACCTAAATCTTTTTTAGTATCATTCAATTCTTGTTCTAACCTTTTATTTTCATTTTAAGATCTGATCGCCTTATTTGATCAACTAGTTTTTGTATTTTGACAACTAGAACTTCAGCATATCCTTCCAAGCCTTGCTTTTCTTGCACTAATTCAGCTTTTTCTTTACTTAACTGTTGTATCTTTTCTTGCATTTCCCTTAACTTCTTATCTAACTTTTCCTTCTCTATTCTTTTCTCCTCAAATTTACTCTCTACCGAATCACTTAGCTGCCCGAATTTTTGTGTTACTTCAGCCAAAAATTCATCTTTTTCCCTTACCTTTCCATTTAATTCCTCTATCTCTCTCACTTTCTGCTGCAATTGTTCTGACATAGTTTCTTTATCTTCAGTCAATCTTGTATTTTCTTTTTCCAATTTATTAATTCTTTCGTTTAAGCTTTCATCTACAACTTGTGCACTTTTGTCTTGCATTTTAGTACTGCCTATTTGAGCTTCTTTGCTGCCACGCTCAATTTCTTGAGTTGTTTGAATGTTAATATTTCTATTACTATTTTCTATCACAATCTCAGATGATTTATGATTGCCTTTCTCCTTATTTCTAAATTTTATTTGATACAAGAATAAGTTACCTATTTTTACATCTTTATTTGCTTTCAATTGATCATCAGTAACACGATTACGCTCGATAAGTTCTATACCATTAGCATCAATATTAATTATAATAGTGCACTTTTTTCCGTCCTTATCACACCAATTCAGAGTCATTTCGTATGCACCATCAGTTACAACATAGTGCCTTATTCCTTCCTCAGAAACAAAACCGTGCATTCCATTTTTTCCATTGCTATGCAGAGTTGAAAACCCTAAAATTCCATTATCTTGACAGAAATTACTATTCAAAAACTCACTGACTTTGAATTTGTTTTTATTAGCTCCCAATTTAACTTCTGCACAACTACCATATATTGACACTGTTTCAACACCACTTTCAATATACCCATTCAATACTTTTTTAGCCTTATCTTGAAGCTCTAGTCTCGCCTCCTTTACATTATTGAAATCTTGGATAACGGCTTTATACACTTCATCTTCATTAAAATTGACATTGTATTTTATTAAAAAAGATAATATGTGAAAACTAGCTACAGCAGTGTGAATTGATTTATTCTTTTCTTTTATCTTACCGAGCAAAAACAAAAACCTTTGAATGAAGTTATGATAATCATCTTTTTGTTCTTCAAATTTATTATCATATGAATTACCAAACATTATTACCTCACAACTAAATAATTAGTATAGTAATACAAATGCTAAGTTACATCAATCAATAAACTTACAGTAAATTTTCCATTCTCAGTTATAAGCTCTGCTTCTGTACTCTCAACCCATTCTATCACTTCAGCATTGCAAACTGACTGCAAATCATGCTGAGCAGAATAATTTAACTCATCCTCTTTTACACTCGCTTTTATCATCAATTTTTGTATAAGATGCTTAACTGATACGTTATTATCTGCTTTTATTTTTCTCACAAGGTTTAATATCTGCACGAAATTATCTCCCATTTCCTCAGAATATTTATCATAGATAAGTTCTTCCTTGTTAGGCCAATTACTTTTATTGTGAACGGAGTTATAACTATACAACTGATGATATATTTCCTCTGTAATGTATGGCAAAAATGGTGCAAATAACCGCAAAATAATATTGAGTACATATGCTAAACTCTGTTTCGCATTCATGTTTGCCTCGCTGTCCAATGCATCTCCATATGCACGTTTTTTAACTAACTCTAAGTAATTATCACAAAAATCTTTCCAAAAAAATTCTTCTATTGCGCTCAAAGCTTCGCAGTATTCAAACTGTAATAGGTTGTTCGTCGTTTTTTCTATCACTTTATATAATTTGGACAATATCCACTTATCCATCGTCTCACTGATGGAATTTATGCTCAATGCTTGATGTTTTTCCATAAACATGGAAACAAATTTGCTAGCATTCCAAAGTTTCGTAACAAGTCGTTTGCCAATTTTGAAGATATTTTCAGAGTAGACTGTGTCAACTCCAAGTCTTGAGTTTGCTGCCCAATAGCGTACTACGTCAGCTCCATAGGTTTCAAGCATTACATGAGGAGTGATGATATTACCTTTTGATTTACTCATCTTTTTTTTATCATCAGCCAAACACCAACCACTAATCATGATATTTTTCCACGGCAGTGAATCTGCATGATAATGTGCCTTCAAAATCGTATAAAAAGCCCAAGTTCTTATTATCTCGTGGCTTTGGCTGCGCAGATCTGCAGGAAATATCTTATCATACCGATGGCTTGGTAAACCGAGCTCACTGTTTACTGCCAGTGCACTTAGTTGAGGAGTGATCGCACTTGTTGCCCAAGTATCCATCACATCTTGATCTGGAGTAACTTCTTCTCTGCTATAGCCTTTCGGCAAACCTTTTAATGGATCTACAGGTAAATCCTTTACTTCAGCTAGAATGATTTTGCCTTCTTCTCCCTTACGTTTTGAATACCAAATTGGAAATGGCACACCAAAATAACGCTGTCTTGAAATGCACCAATCCCAATTTAGCCCTTCTATCCACACCTCCATGCGTTTACGCATAGATTCTGGATGCCAATTGCATTCTCTCACTTTATCTAACAGTTGAATTTTTTGTTCTAAAGTCTTGATAAACCACTGATAAGTAGATAATATTTCAAGTGATGCACCAGATCTTTCTGCACATTTTACGGAATGAGAAATGTTAGTACTTTCTATCAAAAGGCCCTTTTCAGTTAGGATTTCAATTATTTTCTTTCTTGCTTCTTTGACCTTTAGCCCATGGATCCCAGTGTCAAACACTGGGATCCATTTCACTGCATGCAGATTCATTCTTCCATCCTGATCAATGATAATTGTCACCGGCAGATTATGCTTTTGCTGCCAATATATGTCGAGCTCATCACCAAATGTACAGCACATAACAAGTCCAGTGCCTTTATCTATTTTGACCTTATCATCAGCTGTTATTGGAACTTTTGCCCCTGTCATTGGCACTATGGCTGTCTTACCAATCAGCTGAGTATAGCGTTCATCCTCTGGGTGACAAAAAACCGCAACGCATGCTGGAAGCAACTCAGGTCGTGTAGTTGCGATGTGAATCTGCTCATTTTCTTCAGTGGAAAAAACTATTGTATTTAAAGATGATTCAAAAATTTTATCTTCTATTTCCGCTTGTGCAATTGCGGTTTTATCAACTGGGTCCCAAAGAATAGGTTGCATTTTCCTGTATGCATATCCCTTATTATATAAATCAACAAATGACATTTGAGAAAGTGCCACAGCTTCCTTGCTGATCGTGTGATATTCCAAACTCCAATCATAACTAATGCCGACCGATTTAAATAACTCCTTGAATTCTTGCTTTGACTTCTCAATAATTTCATGGCACATTTCTATAAATTTTTCTCTGCCAACTTCTTTTGCACGGGTTTTATAGGTTTGCTCAACTAACCTTTCAGTGGGAAGCCCATTATCATCAAACCCAATTGGATAAAATACATCTTTTCCCAGCATACGCTGAAACCTTGCAATAAAATCCGTATGGCAATAGCTAAATATGTGACCGATGTGTAACTTTCCAGATATCGTTGGTGGAGGTGTATCTATAGTGAAAGTATTATCCTTTTCACCATTCCATTTATAAACTTTACTACCTTCCCATAATATGTTGTATTTGTCTTCAATTTCTCTAAAGCTGTATTTTTCTTCTAACATAAATATTTTTCAATTTTAAGCTTTAAGTTAGCACAATTGAGCAAATACAGCAATTTTAATGTCTGCCATTTTTAGTTTAGCCTCGTTACAATACAAAATTTTCTTGACCTTATAATTTTAAATGTATTACATAATAAATTTTTAGTATTGAGGTTTATTATGCCTGATTTTAAATTTTCTGATTTACAAGATCTTGTCAATGCTCTATATGATCCATACTATCTGCCCTCCAACGAAAAAATAAAACTAGCAGAATTGCTTAAGGACGTGCTGGAATTAAAAGGTAAAAAAAGCCCAGAAGAGGCAATAGCTACATTGAAAGATAAAATAAGAAATGAACTAAAAAATGAAATGAGAAGTGAAATGAAACAAAAGATAAATAAATTTGAGCAGCTAGAGGAGGAAAATAAAGACTTACAAACTAAAAAAGATAAGGTTGAACGGTTAAACAGAGCTTTAGAACATGCAAAGAATACAGCTCAGAGCGAAAATATAGAGTTAGAAGATGAAAAAAATAAACTAAATACTCAAATCCAGCATTCACAGCAAGAAAAGAAAATATTAGAAGTCAAAAATGAAGCAAATAAACAACTAAAAGAAAAAGCAACATACATCGCTACTGCTAGTACTAATCTTGCTGTTGGGTTAGTAGTGTATATTACACTTGAACATACAACAAAATTGGACATGTGGTTAATCGTTGTTATAGCAACAGTATCTGCATTCTTAGCTGGTGGTTTAATGATGAAACCTAGCTTTCAAGTAAATGGAACACAAGAACCACAAGGAGTAGCAAATAAGAATTCAGTTTAGCTTGATATAGTTTTTTTCATTTCACTGCCTTTCCAAATTTGAAGCAGGTTGTTTGAGCCATAGTACAAAGTAAATATAGTAATTATTTTACACTAAAATTTTTAGTTTTGTTTCTGTGGGTTAGTTGGTACGAGCCTTGCCTTTAAGAAGATGTAAAATCACAATTATTACGAATAACATTCCACCAATAACTGATATAGCTCCACCCGTAATAAAACAAGCACGTGCCAAAATTGATGAAATGCTTGGCAAATCTGCAACTTTTCTTAAAGCTCCATATCCACCAAGCCAAACAAGTCCAGTAATATGGAGAAAATGTCCTAAGCTATATGCATAAATCTGTAATCTTACTATGGAGCTTTTTATTTCTTTACAGCCCAATTTTGGTAACAGCCAGTAGACAAAATTCATAAAAGCTATAGTAATACCAACCACAGAACCGTGATAATGCGCAGGAATGGTAACATTTCCTTCAATAGTTAGCACTCCAAGTACACCTCCATAAATAAACAATACAAACGAGTGGAGCAGATAACTGCCCTTATCATTGAGCAGAGTTTTTATGTTGCAATACACTAATATTGTTAAAAAGCACGGCAGAACTGCTCCAGCAATTCTCATATGCCAGGTAAAAAACTGTATCAATTCAGCACTATCTACCGAATAAATAAAGTATATAAACGGCGCACCTACGGCCAAAACTGTGTTTATAAATAGTGGTAAAATGGTAATTTTATTTAGACTAATATAACGAGCATTCAGTATGGTCAAATAAACTAAAAACATTGCTTGAGCAAAAGCAAACTGCAGTAAATGTCCGCCTCCCCAAAAGAGATATTCATAAAATAAATTCTTGTCTGAGTGATATAGACCTGGAGGCATATTTTTATGTGCTAAAACAACACAAAGAAATGATGACACAAGTATAATGACCAGGCCAATTTGTCCGATTGAAAGATATGAGTCTTGTTTATTTGATATGTAGGCTAGGGCTGCATTTATCAATATGCTGGTAATGAAAAGACTGAGTCCAAGTAAAAATAATTTGTTTTGTAATACGGGAATATAGTTACTTTTGATAACTTCAGTGTTTGGAACAAATGCGGATATAAACATCAGCAGCATAGAAAGGGTTGATAGAGCCCATAAAAAATTGAGCCATTTACTGGTATTTTGTAGGTTTATAATAAAGAGCAGAGATATTATAGAGCACATCCACACCAAAATTGACAAATTCACATGTATCACCAGTGCATTATCAAAAATATATTGTGCGGAGGGAATGAGAGAGGAAATGAAAGGCAATCGTAGAAAGATAACAATTATTGATAGCAAACCAGAGCAAGCAAGGGCACATACTGCCAAGAATACCCATTGCCTACAAAGTGGAGTGTTATCTTGTATGTTGAGCATTTACTTTTAGGTACTATAGCATAAGACAGTGTACATTTTTCAAATTGATATGCATAGTTTAAATGAATGACATTACAACAATATCTTTCATCCTGAAAATGCTGCGTCCATTTCCATTTCATATTGTGGTAGTATTACTGACAGCGTTAGTCTGGGCTATCGAAATGTGTTTTAATCAATACTTGATAAAAATTATTACAGTAAGAGCATCTTTACATAATGGCATGACATTACGTTAATGCTTTTGATCCACAATTAAGAACATTTTCGTTGTGATTTAGGTTTCTAGTATGTATATTAATGAATCTTGTTTTCACTAAATAATGAAAATAATAATTGTCATGATAATGTTATTGTATAGTAACTATACAATGGCAAGCGAACGAATAAGTTTAGTAGATAAAAAATTATCTCAAGGATATGTAGCTCCAATACTTACAGAAAATAGCGTTGTTTTACCAGACAAGCACGGTACCTTATATTCCTTTGATATCGATAACCCAAGAGTTATAAATTGGAAATTATACCTCTCAAGTAGAAAAAAAATTGGTAATATGAGTCTATCGAGCTACAAAAAAAATGTTTTCTTTGTAGTGAATAACATTCTACACACAATAGACGTAAAGACAGGGGAGATTAAATGGGAAAAAGAATTGAGATCTCCGGTAAGAGGGAAAACAGTAGTAATAAATAATAAGCTGTTAGTATTGACTATTGATAACTATCTTCATGCATTTGATATAAAAGATGGCAGTCCCATTTGGGCTTATCAAAATGGTATAAATGAGGTTCGAGGTTTATATTCCATCTCACCAGCAATCTCTAATGATAAAATAATAGCACCATTTTCAAATGGTGAGTTAATAGCTTTTAATGAAGAAGGTAAAAAATTATGGAGCCAAAAATTGGCTACCAACCTTTTGGATACACAGCTTACAGATGTAACTACTACACCTAGAGTGCACGATAACATCTTAATAGCTACGAGTAATTCTTATATTTACGGCATTGATGTAAAATCAGGAAATATCTCATGGTCAAAGCCACTACAAGTAAAAAGTGTATCAGACATAGAGTCATATTATAGCCCTCTTATTCCTGCAGAGAAACAAAAAGAAGGCGGAAGAATTTTCATGGTGACTAAAAATAATAAGGTAATTGGCATCGACATACAAAGTGGAAAAACAGTTTGGACATCTGATTTTATAGAGAATGTGCAATTGTTTGTTCCAATTATGTATGCCCATACGCTTTGGGTAACAAGTAATAAAGGTTCAATATTTGCTTTTCCTGGATCTGAAAGTACAGGAAGGGTAATTAAAATACCTGGTAATGTGTTTCATGCTCCAGTATTTACCCATGGTAAGATGTATATAACGACTGAAGGAAATGGTGTTTATTCTTTAGAAAATAGGTTTGTTTTTTATGACTGATTATGATTTAATTATTATAGGTGGTGGTCCAGGTGGTTACAAATGCGCTATTGCTGCTGCAAAACTTGGACTCAAAGTTGCTTGTATAGACAAAAATAGCATTTTTGGTGGCACGTGTTTGCGAGTTGGGTGTATACCATCAAAAGCATTACTCCATTCCTCTTATCAGTATGCTAGTGCGAAAAATAATCTATCAAAACTTGGCATAAAAGTTAAGGATGTAAGTCTCGATTTGAGAGAAATGATAGGCTATAAAGACGCTAGAGTTCAGGAACTTGGAAAAGGCATAGAATATCTGTTTAACCTTTACAAAATTACTAACATCAATGGACTTGGAAAAATTACTTCTTTTGATCAAGGCAACCTTGAAGTTTCAGTTGAAGGTAAGGTACTGAAGGCAAAAAATATAGTAATTGCAACTGGTTCTGATGTTAGTTCTCTACCAGGAATTGATATTGATGAGAAAAATATCATTTCATCAACTGGTGCATTGTCTTTAACTGAAGTACCAAAAAAACTTGTTGTAATTGGAGCTGGGGCAATAGGACTTGAAATGTCTTCTGTGTGGAATAGGCTAGGCTCTGAAGTTACTGTAGTAGAGTTTTTTGATAGAATCGCTGCAGCAATGGATGGCGAACTAAGTAAGTCTTTACTTTCTAGTCTACAAAAACAGGGAATAAAATTTTTACTCAGCACCAAAGTTGAAGAGATAAAACAAAGTAGTAACTCTTTGAGTGTGAAAGTTTGCTCTGTAAAAGATAATCAAACAAACTCTATAGAGGCGGATAAGGTATTGGTTGCAGTAGGACGCAAACCATGCTCTGAGGGTCTTGAAAAAATAGAAAAAGACAGTCGTGGCTTTATTCAAGTCAATAGTAGGTATGAAACTAATGTAAAAGGAATATTTGCTATTGGTGACGTCATTGGCGGAGCAATGCTTGCTCACAAAGCTGAGGAAGAAGGGGTGACAGTTGCAGAAATACTAGCAAGGCAATTGCCTCACGTTGATTATGAAATCATACCGTCAGTCATTTACACCCACCCTGCAGTTTCTTCAATCGGTAAAACTGAAGAAGAACTAAAAAGTGCTGGTCGAAAGTATAAAGTTGGTAAATGTCAATTTGCTGCAAACGGTAGAGCAAAAGTCACTGACGATGCTGAGGGATTCGTGAAAGTTCTGACTTGTAGCAAAGCAGATACAATACTCGGTGTACATATCATAGGAGCATACGCTGATACGCTAATCAATGAAGCAGCGGTTGCAATGGCATATGGTGCAGCAGCAGAGGATATATACAGAATTTGTCACTCTCATCCTGATATAAATGAAGCCTTTAGGGATGCGTGCATCGATGCTTTCTTTAAAAAGTAACTGTGGACCTCGGTTCAATCATTGAAAAATGGTATGATTGGCTAAAGTACAACAGGTCTTACTCACCAAACACTTTGGAGTCATACATGAGGGACCTCAAGGATCTTATAAGTTTCCTAAATACTCACATTGGTGAAGAAGTAAATGTTGGCTCTTTAGAAAAATTAAGCATACCTGAACTGAGAAGTTGGTTTACCTCTCGTTATGCAAGAGGTGTAAATGCGAGATCTAACACTCGCGCATTGTCAGTAATCAGAAATTTTTTCAAATATATAAAAAACAATTATGAAATAAATAATGAAGCGGTATTTTCTTTATCAAGGCCAATTCAGAGAAGAACTCTACCTAAAGCACTTTCAATATCTAACATAGAAACTCTATTGAAAGAAATGAAATTGCCTGATCTAGGCGAGCCTTGGGTGGTAAAAAGAGAAATTGCAATTGTCGTTCTGCTATATGGTACGGGCTTAAGAATCACTGAAGCATTGAATCTTAAGGTTAGTGATATTAGCAATGAAAGTTTAATAGTAACAGGTAAGGGAGATAAACAAAGGCAGGTATTTATTCTTCCAGTAGTAAAAAAGTGTATACAAAAATATATAAAAGCTTGTCCTCACTTTGACGAAGTGGGACATCTTTTTGTGGGGGTAAGAGGAAAAAAATTGGGAAGAACTTATGTTGCTAATCGTTTGCAAAAAATAAGAAGATTTTTAAACTTACCAGAAATTTTATCTCCACATGCATTTCGCCATAGTTTTGCTACTCATTTGCTTCAGGAAGATATTGACATAAGATCAATACAACAGCTGCTTGGCCACTCAAGCCTTGAAACTACTCAAGTTTACACTCACCTAAATTATCAAGATGTCTTCAATATGTATAAAAACTTTCAGAAAAGTTTGAATAAAAAATCGAAATCTTAACTTCGTCTTAAATCGATAATATTGCCGAACTGAGTGCTTGCAACATCATTCAGTACTGTACTTGCTTTATATAAGCAATAGTGACCAGCAGAGAAGAAAGCAAAAACGTTTTGCAAAAGGTTATGAATGAAAGAGAATAGACAGCAGAATTTAAATTAGAAGCTATGTAAAGAAACAAGTCAAGCAAATAGCAAAAGATCCGGGACCGTACACCTAGGCACTCAATTTTAATTTTTCACTCAAAACCAAGTTTACGACATCAGGGCTGGCTTTTCCTTTGGTGGATTTCATGACTTCACCAACAAAGAACCCATACAATCTTGTTTTACCACCCTTATATTCTTGAACTTTATCTTGGTTGTCATTGATGATTTTATCTATTACCTCTGAGATTTGACATGTGTCAGTTATTTGCTTGAGATTCTGCTCTTCTATAATAAGGGATGCAGGCTTTCCAGTTTCAAACATAATATCAAAAACTTGTTTACCAAGTTTAGCAGAGATCGTTCCATCGACGATAAAGTCGAGGAGCTCGGATAAAGCATCTGCTTTAATTGGAGAACTAACAATATCAATATTTGTTTTATTTAAACGACCGAAAAGCTCGACGGTTAACCAGATAACTGCAATCTTTGAATCATGCTTTTTTGCTAATTTTTCAAAATAATCGGCAATTTCTTTATCAGAAGTGATAACGTCTGCATCATATTCATTGATACCTAATTCCTCTATGTATCGAAGTTTTTTTTGATCTGGCAACTCGGGTAAAGATGATTTAATAGAATCAATTTTGTCTTGGCTTATTTCAACAGGTAGCAAATCAGGTTCAGGGAAATATCTATAGTCACTTGAATCTTCTTTGCTTCTCATCACTTTTGTTTTTCCTAAAGTGACATCAAACAATAAGGTATCTTGACTTATTTCTCCTCCGCTTTCCAAAATTTTGATCTGCCTTTGTGCTTCATAATCTATAGCTTGTACAATATAGCGTATTGAATTTAAGTTTTTTATTTCACAACGAGTGCCAAATGTGCTACTACCCTTTGGGCGAACAGAAACATTTGCATCACAGCGAAGTGACCCCTTTTCCATATCACCATCACATGAACCGATGTAACGCAAAATCTGCCTCAATTTTTTCATGAATTCTGCAGCTTCTGCAGATGAACGGAGATCTGGCTCTGAAACAATTTCCATTAAAGCAACGCCTGCACGATTTAAATCTATGTAAGTTTTGCTTTCTTCATGAATACTCTTTCCTGCATCTTGCTCTAAGTGAATTCTTGCGATTCTTATTTCTTTTTCATTATTATTGATAAAAACTTTGCCATTTTTAACTATTGGCTCAAAGAACTGGGTTATTTGATAACCTTGTGGTAAATCGGGATAAAAATAATTTTTCCGGTCAAAGTAAGAGCATTTATTAATTTCTGCAGAAATTGCAAGTCCGGTGCATATTGCTTGCTCTATGCAGCTATAATTTAATACTGGTAATGTACCTGGCATTCCTGCATCAACTAGAGAAACTTGAGTATTGTGCTCAGTGCCAAATTCCGTTAGTGAACTAGAAAATAGCTTTGTCTTAGAAGAAACCTGAGCGTGTACCTCAAGTCCAATTACTGTCTCCCAGTTTTCTTTTGTCATGTATTTTATTCAATTAATAACTTTATATTCTGCAAACTAGCACAAAAAGTCAAATAAAACTCATTTAACCTATGATCCAAGAGCGGTGTATATCAATAATATAAGAGTTACTACAGTTTCTATTGACTAGGCTGTTATATAATAAAGTTAAGTGCTGCCAAAAAATATCTATAGTAGGCCAAAACATAATTTTGATGGCAACTGATTAGCTAACAAATTTATAAATATCAGTATATAGTTCATCAATGCCTGGCTCTTTACTATTTTTAGCAAAATCTTCTGACTTTTTTACTAAATCTCGTGTTTCCTTATCAATAGCTTTGCATTCTTCATCAGAAGCGATTTTATTGTCTGTTATATACTGCTTTAAGGTGCTTATAGGATCATGATTTTGCTTCATATCTTCAACTTCTTCTTTTGAGCGATAAGTAGCAGGATCTGACATCGAATGGCCACGATATCTATATGTCTTCATTTCAAGTAAGAGAGGTCCTTTTCCCCCACGTACGTGCTCAGCTATTTCACTTGTTACCTCATAGACAGAGAAAAAATCCATTCCATCAACTTGTTTTCCAGGAATACCAAAACTCTCTCCTCTTTTATATAGTTCAGTTACTAAAGTTGATCTTTGCACAGAAGTTCCCATTGCGTATTCGTTATTTTCTATGATATAAACCACAGGTAACTTCCACAAAGATGCCATATTAAATGATTCATATACTTGTCCTTGATTTGCAGCACCGTCACCAAAATATGTGAATACAACGTTATCTTTTTTCTTGTATTTATTAGCAAATGCTATTCCTGTACCAATTGGGACTTGTGCACCTACTATTCCATGTCCACCAAAGAAATTTTTTTCAACATCAAATATGTGCATGGAGCCACCTTTGCCTTTTGAACACCCTGTTTCTTTGCCGGTTAGTTCTGCCATCACAACATTCGGATCAGAATTACATGCAAGCATTAAGCCATGGTCTCTATAGCTTGTGATAAAAGCATCACCAGATTTTGATGCAGCTTGAGTCCCAACTGCAACTGCTTCTTGCCCTATTGATAAGTGACAGAATCCGCCTATTAATCCCATTCCGTATAATTGTCCTGCTTTTTCCTCAAATCTGCGTATGAGAAGCATTTTTCTGTAGAATCCAATCACCTGTTCTTTAGTGAAATTTTCTGCTTTCATATTGACTTTCTTTTATTAAATTGAGATCATACCAGAAATTTTTGACATTTTATAATACTATCTATATGGACTACTATCACTGGCTTGAAGCTTTTCACGTTATCTCTGTAATTATGTGGGTGGCAGGTATGCTCTATTTGCCAAGGCTTTATGTTTACCATGCATCTGTAAAACCAGGGTCAGAAAATGACAGCTTACTTCAAATAATGGAGAAGAGACTCCTTAGATATATCATAAACCCTGCAATGCTTTTCTCCCTTAGTTTTGGAGTTATGCTAATGATTATTAGGGAAGCATATCGCGAAGGGTGGTTTCATGTAAAAGCGCTAGCATTATTCTTAATGTTTGCTATTCATGGTCTACTTGCAAAGCATAGGAAAAATTTTGCAGTGGGCTTGAATAAGAAAATTCACGTTTATTTTCGTGTTTTAAACGAAGCAGTAACAGTGTTAATAATAATTATAGTTATTATGGTTATTGTAAAACCTTTTTGATTTTCTAGCCTAATGCTGAACCATTGAATGGAGTATAAGAATTGTTACTAAATAGTTTATTCTGATGTTCCATAGTCTAAGTAAAATACTTAAGGTATAGATTCTTTGTTTTTGTGTGTTATCCTGGTTAACAAGAATTCGCAGTAGTATTATAATGAGTAAGTTAAAAAAGCTTAGTGCTGGACTTTCTTTGACAGGCCTGATTGGTAGTGATGATATAGATATGCAAAGGGCAGGAAATAAAAAGAAGAAATATCAATTTTTGGATAAGACGTTCGCATGGATTGATGCGATGATAAATTTTATTTTTAAACGTGAGAGTAATAACGTAAATGAAGTCCTAAAAGTCACATGGGGACCACTATTTTTTGGTTTAGTGGTGATATTCATCTTTTTTGGAATAGGTGGTATTTGGTCGGCTATAGCTCCAATTGACGGAGCAGTGCATGCAAGTGGAGAAGTTATTGTCTCTTCAAATAGAAAAATAGTGCAACATTTGGGTGGGGGAATAATAAGCAAAATTTTAGTAAAAGAAGGTCAAACAGTTAAAAAAGATGAGCCTTTAGTTTTATTAAGTGATGTTAACGAAAAGGCAAATTTGAGTATAATTAAAGAAAAACTCTTATCGTTTTTATCAACTGAAGCAAGACTTATTGCAATTAGGGGAGACTTAGATACGCTAGAATTTTCTGATGAGGTTAAAAGATTATCTAACGATGAACTTGTAAATAAAGCGATAAAGAATCAGGTAAAGTTGTTCAACTCTCAAAGAAAGAGTATATTAGGAAAAACTGACATACTGCAACAACGTATAAAGCAGTTAAATGATGAATTAGCAGGGCTAAATTTTCAACTAAATGCAGCCCATAAGCAATATGACTTGATAACTGAAGAGTTAGAAACAAAAAGACAATTACTTGATAGTGGTCATATAAGCAAACCACACATTTTAGCTTTAGAAAAACAGTTTGCTGACATTGAGGGTAGAGTTGGACATTACCGTTCTGCAATATCTCAAGTACAGCAAAAGATTGGAGAAAATGAGTTAGAGATTATAAATGTGAAGAATGATGCTCAAGAAAGAGCAAATGCTGAGCTTAAGGAAGTTAATACATCTATTGCAGACTTAAAAGAGAGGCTGATGGTTGCTGAAGATTCGTTAGCACGTACAATAATTAAATCACCTCAAGATGGTATAGTTACAGATATAAGATACCACACTGAAGGTGGTGTTATACAATCTGGAGTTCCAATCATGAGTATAGTACCATCAGATGATGATCTAATAATAAATGCTAAAGTTCTAACCAGAAACATAGAAGAGATACTGTCAGCAAAAAAGAAAGATAGCAATATAGTCTCTATCGACGGACTAGAAGGGCTGAAAGTTAAAGTAAGGCTGAGCGCTTATAGTGCACGTCGCTTAAGTTTAATTAACGGTATAGTAAACCATATTTCCCCTGATGCTCTTGATGATCCAAGGATGGGGCGTTATTATTCAGTGCGAGTGGTGATACCAAAATCAGAACTTGCTCAATTTAAAAACGTATACCTATATCCTGGTATGCCAGTAGAAGTATATATAGTTACTCAATCCCGCACTCTTTTATCGTTCTTGTTTACACCTATAATTGCAACATTCGATAGATCTTTCATAGAGAGATAATTTATTTGGCTTTTCTAAAAAATTTGTTTACAGAGTTTGATATGCAAAAAAATTTACACACAAGTAGTGTATTATTTTATAATTATTTTCTATAATATGTAAATCTTTGATTTAAGATGCAAATGCTAACGTAAACATTAAAGGTTAATTAGTAAACTCAGCTGTATAATAGAATTAAAGGGATTAGTAAGATTTTTACCTCAATGAATTATAAATAGGCAAACTTACTTAAAGTTTAATAGTGTCTGTTACTGCTTTTAGGTGTGAGGCTAGAGGGTTATTAGCAATAACAGACACTATTAAACTTATTATAGAACTTCCTTAAAGTAAATACTTAAGTTAAAATATTATAATATTTTAACTTAAAATAGATTCATGTAAATGCTTTTTCCTCAAGTTAGTATCATATTATTATATTTATTAAATGCTAAAAAAACATTAATCATCATTTACTTTTGATTCAATATTTAGCAAAACACTTGTGTACATTCTATAATCTCTGTTTGCATAGTAAGTGTATATATATTATTATACAGTTAGTTTTACAGCAAAAAATATGGTGAAGTTATTTGCATTATTGATAATGTTTTACTCAAACATATCAATTGCTTCTGCTCCTACTTCTTGGCAATTTGGATTTCCTGCGCCTGCAACTGAGATAATGGAGGTTGTAGTTAAGTCACATTCGTTTGTGATGAGTGTAATGATTGCAATTATGCTTTTTGTATGGGCCCTGCTTGCTTATGTAGTATTTCGCTTTCGTAAGGGCAAAGTGAAAAATGTCAGTAAAATAACTCATAATATCTTTGTAGAAATTATCTGGTTTGTTATACCAACGATTATTGTTGGGGTATTGGCTTTTAAAAATGCTGAATTAATTAAACTACAGGAGAAAGTGCCAAAAGCTGACATAACACTAAAAGTTATTGGTCATCAATGGTATTGGAGTTACCAGTACCCAGAATATCAAGGTATTTCATTTGACAGCTATATAAAAGGAAAAGAAGACTTTACCGAAAGAGATTTAAAACTATTGTCTGTTGATAATAACGTTATTTTACCTATCAATACTAATATTCGTTTACAAGTGACAGCAGGAGATGTAATACATAGCTGGGGAATACCGGCTTTTGGTATAAAAATTGATGCAATACCAGGTAGGCTGAATGAAGCATGGTTTAACGTTACAAAGCCCGGTATTTATTATGGGCAATGTTATGAACTATGTGGTCAAGGTCATGGATTTATGCCAATTGTTGTTGAAGCAGTGAGTAAAGAAGATTTTAATAAGTGGATTGAAGATAAAAAATTAGTAAGTTAAGTTTGGAGTATAGATATGAGTGATGTACCAAAAGGTATAAGACGTTGGCTGTTTTCTACTAATCACAAAGATATAGGGACACTATACATTATTTTTTCCATATTAGCTGGAATTATTGGTGGATTATTATCGGTAATTATTCGTACTCAGCTAATGCACATTAATATACTTAACAATAATTACCAGCTATATAACGTAATGATTACAGGGCATGCGGTAATAATGGTGTTTTTTATGATAATGCCAGCCTTAATGGGAGGATTTGGTAATTGGTTCGTACCTCTCATGATTGGTTCACCAGATATGGCATTTCCTCGTATGAATAATTTAAGTTTTTGGTTATTAGTATCATCTTTTATTCTGCTCATTCTCTCGGTGTTTGCTGGCGAAGGTCCTGGGACAGGATGGACTTTATACCCACCTCTATCGCAAATCATGTCTCACCCAAGTGCAGGAGTTGATCTTGCTATACTTGCACTTCATGTTGCTGGTATGTCATCAATTGTTGGGGCGATCAACTTTATAGTCACTATATTCAATATGCGTGCAAAAGGCATGTCACTCACTAAAATGCCACTGTTTGTTTGGTCTGTTCTATTAACATCGTTTATGTTAATTGTAGCTTTACCGGTACTTGCTGGTGCTATAACTATGCTGCTCACTGATCGCAATATTGGCACTTCCTTTTTTGATCCTGCTGGTGGTGGTGATCCTGTGTTATTTCAACATCTGTTTTGGTTTTTTGGTCACCCAGAGGTTTATATCATTATTTTTCCTGCGTTTGGCATTATAAGCCAAGTCGTGTCAACTTTTTCCCATAGACCAGTATTTGGCTATAAGGGAATGGTTTATGCAATGATAGGTATAGCAGCATTTGGTTTTATGGTTTGGGCTCACCATATGTTTACTGTTGGGCTTAGCGAAGATGCTGCTGTGTTTTTTAGCACTACAACAATTTTTATTGGTGTTATAACTGGTGTAAAAGTCTTTAGTTGGATTGCAACTATGTGGGGTGGGGCAATTGAATTTAAAACCCCTATGCTATTTGCGCTAGGTTTTATTTTTATGTTTGTTGGTGGTGGTATAACCGGAATAATTCTTTCTCACGGTGGAATAGATAAACTTTTGCATGATACCTATTATGTCGTTGCTCACTTTCACTATGTCATGTCGCTTGCTGCATTGTTTGGAGCCTTTGCTGGTTTTTATTATTGGATAGGTAAAATGTCAGGTAAGCAATATAACGAGTGTTTAGGAAAGGTACACTTTTGGCTCACTTTTATTAGCACTAATGTTACTTTCTTACCTCAGCATTTCCTAGGATTAGCCGGCATGCCAAGGCGTATACCTGATTATCCCGACGCGTTTATCCCTTGGAATTATATATCCTCAATTGGTTCATATATGTCCTTTGTTTCAGTTATGTTTTTTATATTTATAGTTATACATCTCTTCAAATGGGGCAAAAAAACTGGAGATAATCCTTGGGAAGGTGACACTTTAGAATGGACAGTATCTTCGCCACCGCCTTTTCATACTTTTGAAAAACCACCAGTGATAAAATAGAATGTACACAAGTATTTTGCTAAATGTTGAATCAACAATACTGGATTTTTGGTATTTGCTAAAGCCAAGGATAATGTACCTTGTAGTGTTTACTGCAGTTGCTGGAATGGTTGCTGCACCAGGTAGCATTCATCCTTTTCTTATACTAATATCTCTGATATGCATTGCCCTTGGCTCAGGATCTGCAGGTGCGATAAATATGTGGTATGACAGAGATATAGACTTGCTTATGGAGAGAACAAAAAACCGCCCTATACCTTCAGGTAGAGTTCCTGCAGAAAGCGCGCTTGAGTTTGGCATAACTCTTGGAATATTATCAGTATTTATCATGGCAATAGCAGTGAACTATGTTTCTGCTGCTTTGCTTGCAATTAGCATATTATTTTATGTTTTTGTGTATACAATTTGGCTCAAAAGGCGTACTCCGCAGAATATTGTTATTGGTGGTGCAGCGGGTGCTTTTCCTCCAATGATTGGCTGGGCAGTTGTAACTGACTCTGTAAGCTGGGAAAGTTGTATTCTATTTTTAATAATTTTTATGTGGACTCCACCACATTTTTGGGCTCTATCTTTAAACAGATCTGAAGATTATACAAAAGCATCGATTCCAATGTTCAATATCGTTTATGGCTCAGAAAAAACGAGGAGATACATACTAATCTATAGCGTGTTACTAGTGTTAACTAGTTTACTTCCAGCATTATTTTTGAAAAAAGCTCTATTTTACCTCAGCATGGCAATTATTGAAGGTTGTGTTTTTATTTGGTTTGCCGCATCCGTTATAAGGCTTAAGAGTTATAGCTCGCAGAAAAAAATGTTTTCTTACTCAATTTCTTATCTATTTTCTCTGTTTGCTAGTATTATTTTTTGTTCTATTGACTTGTTTTGACTATGAAAGAGCATAAAAACTATCTTTTACTTTCTCTTCTAATAATACTCGTTGCAGCACTTTTTTTTGTTTCCATAATAAAATTTAAAGGTGTGGCTTAAATTGCCTCTATATCTATAAAAATAGTATTTTCATAGAAGTAACGGTATACTTTAATTCATTCACTACAGTAAAGATGAATAAAAAGGAAGTGACAATATACACAGATGGAGCATGCCTTGGTAACCCTGGTTTAGGGGGGTGGGCAGCGATCATATTATTTCAAAATCATAGAAAGAATATTTTTGGTAGAGAAGAAAATACTACAAATAATAAAATGGAGTTAACAGCAGTGATCAATGGACTGAAGGTATTAAAATTTCCTTGTAATGTCAATTTATATACGGATAGTCTTTATGTTAAGCATGGTATAACAGAATGGATAAATAAGTGGAAAATGAATGGTTGGAAGACAAGTAATAAGAAGTCAGTAAAAAATATAGAGTTATGGAAAGAATTAGATAATGCTGCTTTGCAACACGAAATTAATTGGAATTGGGTGAAAGCGCATAATGGTGACAAACACAATGAGGAAGCTGATAGTCTAGCAAGAAAAGCAATAATCGATGCTTAAAAAAATTACTATATCATTTTCTATAATTTTATTATTTATATCCTGCTTCTTTATCTTTTTTAAAGGTGAGGGACCTCTAGAAATCAATATTAGTTATATTAATTTCTACATAAAGAAAAAAATATCAAAAATATTCGCCAATTCGGATGTCAGCATGGAGAGTACTTCGGTTATTTGGCATCAAGATGGCAAGCTAGTCATTACAGATTTAAAAATAACAAATCCTGATTTTACAATAGAAGTTCCTGAGCTTTTCGTACACTTTAAGTTAAGTTCCAAAAAGTTCTCTCAGGTTTTGGCTGATAATGTACACATATATATCAAGAGGGAGGAGAGCAAAGAGATAACATCTGTAATGACAGAGAAGATGAGTAGTACAAAAAATCTGCTAAAGACAATAAGAAAATTTTTTTTCTACTTCAATGCAGACTCAAGGATTAAAATTACTAACATTGCTATCAATAAAAGCATGGAAGGTGAATTTTTTATTGATAAAGTATATGTAGGGAAGGGGGAAGATTTCAATGTTTTGGATATTCGTGTCCATACAAAAGAAGGTAAAGGGTTTCTAGATGATTTATCCATTACGATAAAAAACCGTAATAATTTACTAAATTTCTATGGAACATTCTATAACCTAAAGTTGGGGCTATTTAACGAATTTTCCACACTAGTTAAAAGTTACAATTTGGACAAAGAAATAGGATTCAAAGGAAACTTTTCAATTAGAATTAATGGAAAGGATGAAGTTGTGGACGGAAACATATACGTGTTAAATACAGAGAGTCACTCAGGTAAAAATTTAGCCTTGACTAATGTAAATGTAAATTTGACATATAGTGATGAAATCATTAGCGTAAAAAACTTTCATTTTAAGTTAAATGATACTTACCTTTCTTTGATTGGCAAAATGAACTTTGGCACAAATCATGCTTTGCTTAGAGTTAATATTAGTAAACTTGTTGCAAAAGATGTATGTACTTATGTATCAGATGGTCTAGTGAACAATGAATTTAGAAAGTGGTATTGTAATAATATTGATGGGAATATTATAAATACAATTATAAGTTTTAACGGTAAAATCGATAGTTTAATAAATGATGATCTGTCAGGTATTGTAATTGTTGCTGATATAGAAAATGGCAGCGTTCAATTTGATGAGGATTTTGAACGAGTAGAGAACTTGAACGGTGAGTTAACTCTCAAAGATAACAATCTCAAAATTATTGTAAATAGCGCTAAGTTCCAGAATTTCAATATTGATGGTGGCGAAATTGAGATGCAATCTCTCAATAAAGAGGATTCTGTTCTCACAATTAATGGTCAGGCTGTAAGTGATGCTTATGGGTTATATGAACCTATAAAATTTAAGCTGGATGATATGATGAAGATTACAAGGGACAGTATAGGTGGAATAGCAAAATCTGTATTCAGTTTTCGCATTTTTAATTTAAATGCTGATGATAAAAAAGTAGATTTTTTAGCCAAATTTTATTCTGAAATTGATAATTTTGTCGCGTATAATGGCAGTCTTGGTAAATATGAGATTAAGCTTAATTTCGGCGGAGATTTTATTGATTTAAATGGCAGTGGTATGGTAAATAATACACAGCTGCTATTTGACCTCAAAAGTAGCAATAAAAATGAAAATTTTGCCTGGAGTTTGACTGGAGATTTGCCTGCTCAAATACTTAATTTCGGTGATGGCTATATCAATGCAAATATAGAGTCAGTAATGTATCAAGACAAAACAGGGTATGTTAATGGTAATATAGATTTATCAGAGCTCGAGTTGCGTTCAAGCTACTTAGGGTGGAAAAACCATTTTGAAGATCACAATGAAGTTTTATTTTCTACAAGGCTAAAAGGAGTAGGTAAGTTACTAATAGATAAACTAGATGTTGTAGGAAATGATCTAGACATAAAATTTAGCGGAAGAGTAGAAAATGGAAATCTATATTTAAATTCTAGCAACTTTAAATTACCTGATAATAATTTTAGTATAGAAATTGAATCAGGTAAGGAGAAAAATGCCATAACTATTCACGGTGAGAAAATCAACTTAAGTGATGTGTTAGGTTTACTTGGCAAAGATAGTAATCGATTAAATAACAAAATAGAAGTTACTATGAATGTTGATAATATAATTATGAAAGAAGGAATTATCATAAAAGATGCTAAGCTAAATGTAACTTGTGCTAAAGGTAATTGTAGTGGAAGTCAATTCACAGGACAGTTTTTAGAAGATAACAGTAATATACTAGCAGAACATAGTGAAATAGGGCTTGAAATATACGCGGATAATTCAGGTATGCTTTTGCGTTCTTTAGGTATTGGTAAATCAGTTAAAAATGGTAAATTATCTCTTTATCTATCTTCTAAGAGAGAAAATGGAGAACATTATGGTATGTTATCTATCAGCAATTTCTATATCAAAGATGCTCCACTGCTTACCACTTTATTATCAATGTCTTCACTGCCTGGTATTGTAAATGCTATAAAGAACGAAGGTGTACATTTTTATAAGTGTAATGCACCTTTTTCATATAAAGATGGCACTGTTGAAATTGAAGAGACTTGGCTTGAAGGAGCAGAATTGGGAATTAGCACTAGTGGTAGGCTCGATATTAAGGATTATAAATTCCAAGTTGAAGGACAAGTAATACCAGCATACTCAATTAATAAATCTTTGTTGAAAATTCCTATAATCGGAAAACTTCTGACTGGTGGGAAGAGTAGGGGGATTATTTCGATAGACTACAAAGCAAATGGTGATGATAAGAACAATAACGTATCTGTTAATCCTATCTCTTCGCTAACCCCAAGCTTACTTAAGAGGTTATTAGGAGTATTTGATCGTATTATGACAAAAACTAATAAAAGCATTTTAAAAGATAGTTTGAAGAAGAAATTTAACTCGATATGACCGAAAGGAAAGTTGTTTATTAATGTTTAGCTAGATGGTAAGCGTTAGATACAATAAACAGAGAAAGTTAGATAAAATAATTAAGGGAACAAGAATATAAAGGTTTAACTTGAAGTAACCGGATAAAATCTGAGTCACACTTCCAAGTGCTGGTACCCACGAAAGCAATGCAACTGCACAAATCAGTAGGTGCCTTACAATTTTTGGTGTTTTGTCTTCATTTTCTAATTTGTGATGTGATTTTCTGATAAAAATTGTTATTCCACCTAAATACCAGTTAGCTATTCCACCAAGACTGGATCCCGATACTCCAAAAAGTAATATAAGTAGTGGATTGTAATGTGACCTAAAGCATAACATAGTGTAAAGCACAAAGCCTTGATGTATGGGTAAGATAAGCGATGATACTAGGCTATCTATAAACAATAGGAGATAATTTTCCATACCAAGTTGTTGTACCATCTTCGTTGTCAGAAATTGTAACCCCCATTTGTTTCAATTGCTCTCTTATTTTGTCTGCAGTATCATAATCTTTATTTTGTTTTGCTACTTTTCTTAAGTCTATCAACCTTTCTATTTCTTGATGACTTACATCACTTGCAAACCACTCTTGATAACTTGACTCAAGAAGACCAATGAACCTTGCGCTTTTAACAAAGTTCTTAGTTAATTTGAGCTTCTCATATTCATTACTTGTCTTATTGATTTCTGTAGCCATTTCATGCAATATGGCTACAGCTTCAGGAATGTTTAAATCGTTTTTCAAAGCGTCTATAAAATCTTTAGAGACTTCTGCATCACTTTCCTCAATACATGTAATACGTAATAACCGATAAAACTTGTTTAAAGTTTCTTGCGACTCAGAGATAACATTTTCTGTCCAATCAAGTGGTTTTCTATAGTGAGTTTTGAGCAGTGCATAACGTATTACTTCACCTCTGACTCCACTATCTAGCAAATCCCTTACTTTGACTATATTAAATAAGGATTTGCTCATTTTCTCTTCATTTACCGTAAGAAAACCGTTGTGTATCCAATATTTTGCAAACGTTGACCCAGCAAATGCAGATTTACTCTGCGCAATTTCATTCTCATGATGAGGAAATTGCAAGTCTATACCGCCACCGTGAATGTCAAAATCTTTGCCAAGGTAAGCATATGACATTGCTGAACATTCTATATGCCACCCTGGTCTTCCCTCTCCCCATGGACTATTCCAGTGACTTGAAAGTTTATAGTCAGTTTCGTTTGCAGGTTTCCAAAGTACGAAGTCTCCTGGGTGTTTTTTATTTTCACCAACTTCAACTCTACTACCGTAGTTTAATTCATCAATTTTTTTTCCTGATAAAACGCCGTATTCAGGGTAAGATTCTACACTAAAATATACATGTTTATTGGATTCATAAGCATGACCAGCTTGCAGCAAAGACTCAATTAACTTGATAATGTTATCTATGTTTTCCGTTGCTTTTGGTTCATATGTTGGTTCTGCACAATTTATGCTTTCCATGTCTTCATGAAAAGTTTTAGTGTAATATTTGCTAATGCTTTCTATATTACTATTTTTCTCATTTGCTGCGTTGATTATCTTGTCATCGATGTCGGTTATATTACGCACATAAGTAACTTTGCCATAACAAAATTTAAGCAGTCGAAATAATACATCGTAAACAACAATAGAACGTGCATTACCTATATGTGCTGTATCATATACTGTTGGCCCACAAACGTACATTTTTACATGATCTTTATCGATCGGTGTAAAGGACTCTTTTTTTTTTGTTAAAGTGTTGTAAAGCCTAACCATATACAAAACTTTTTAGAAAAAAAAATGCTCCAAGTATAAGCTGTGGCCCTTTAACTATTACAATAAGGGTAAGTAATAACCCGCACAATGATACTAATACTCCCATTATAGAGAGAAATCCATCTTTGCTCATGATACCCAGTGAAATGAGAGTTGTACCAATTGCAGGAATGAAGTTAGTTAAAGGAAGTGGGATTGCTATCGATAATGCACAAAGCAGCATTATAAATGCTAAAATATTTTCACCAGGACCACGAAAAATGAAAGACATTCTTGGTTTCATGAACTTTTCTATTTTTTTTAATGTAGGTGAAGTCTTCTCTACCACGAGAGCTAGTGTTGAACGTTGAAAAGATTTCCTTTCTAGCCAATTAGGCATCCAAGGAGAATCAAACCCAAATAGAAGCTGCAGTGAAAATAAGATTAAAGGTATAGAAAGAATGGTTGTATAGCCAGGTGGAACAGGTATAGGTACTGATAGTGGTAAGGAGAAGATGATTATTAAAATACCAAAACCACGCTCATGTAAAGCTGTTTTAATATCAAATAATGTTACTTTATCATTATCGTTATTATTAGTATCTGCAACCTCTTTTAGAATATCAGAGGCCAATTTTTTATCTTCAGTCAATTTCACACTTTTTTCCACAATTACCCTTTAATAACAATATAACTTCTAACTAACATAGTTATTGCTATATTTCAATATAGATTATTCATTTCATGCTGTACTTCATTCTTTTATTAAAGTGTTTTAAAGCTTTTAAGTTATAAGGCTTTTAAGAAGAGAAAGTGTTCCGGCTATAAGTTTTGGTCCTTTAACTATTACAATAAGGGTAACCAATAACGCACAGAATGAAAATAACACTCCCAACGTAGATAAAAATCCATCTTTACCCATAATGCCGAGTGAAATAAGAGGGTGCGCCGTGGTACGCATTAAGAAATACTTAGCGGAGCTAAGCGAGGTTCAGAATAAATGGCCTCGAGGTGAACAACTAACTTTAACCCGAAAGGGAAGGAGGACAAGAGCATGTATGTAAAGCGAGAGTTATCTGAAGATGTGTAAGGTAACGGCTTGCAACACCTGATCAATATGGTTAAAGCTAAACTGCTTGAATTCTAATCTTCAGGGGTGGGATTTCACATCCATGGGTATCACATTTAAAACCCCATGTCTACAGTAAGCACAAATTAAACTTTCGTTTGTGTGACATTCTGGCTGTAGAACGATAAGTAGTGAACTTATTTAAGAGGATGAATAGAAAACCTAAGTTGATCTAGAACAGTTCTTAGTGACGGAACATGGGATGACCTAAGGAACGCGAGTTCTATGGTTACGGAGTCATCGTAGTAGTCGTGAAAGTAACGAATCACCGGGGAGTGTGGGAAAGCCACATACAGGGCAAAGGGTGACAGATAATTGAATGTTGAAATTGGGAGGTACGCAAGATGCGGAAAGCTGAAACAATACTTAACATTATACGTGAACGTGGACAAAGAAATTTGCCGGTTAAAAACGTATATCGCCTACTCTATCAGCGTGATCTTTACCTTCGGGCGTATGGCAAACTTTGTCGTAATAAAGGTGCTATGACAGAAGGTGTGACAGTTGAAACAGTTGATGGTATGTCTTTGGAAAAGATCGATAAAATCATAGAGGGTTTACGCTATGAGCGATATCGGTGGACACCAGTAAAACGTATCTATGTTTTAAAGAAGAGTGGTAAACGCAGGCCGTTAGGGTTGCCAACATGGTCAAATAAGTTACTTCAAGAAGTAATTCGATTAATATTGGAAGCCTACTATGAGCCTAAATTTAGTGAATGTTCACATGGATTTCGACCAAAGCGTGGATGCCACACTGCATTAAGAGCAGTAATGCAAAAAGGCAGAGGTACAAAATGGTTTATAGAGGGAGATCTCAGTGCATGTTATGACTCAATTGATCATACTATGTTGTTGAAAATACTGAGTGAAAGCTTCCAAGATAACCGTTTTATTCAGCTAATCAATCGACTGCTAAAAGCAGGATATATGGAAAATTGGAAGTACAATAAGAGTCATAGTGGGGTACCACAAGGTTCTATTATTGGTCCAATTCTGAGTAACATATTACTCGATCGGTTAGATAAACATGTGGAGCATATACTAATACCAGCAAATAACCGAGGTAAGCGAAGAAGGACAAATCCAAAATATTTAAGGTTAACCATGCAAGTATCGATGATGAGAAAACAAGGGAACTGGGATCAAGCAAAACAACTGCGTCAATTAGTGCAGGGTATGCCATCTAAGGATTCTTGCGATCTAAATTATCGACGTCTTTGGTATGTTAGGTATGCTGATGATTTTCTGGTAGGGTTTGCAGGACCAAAGAATGAAGCTGAACAAATTAAGAATGAGATTGCTGGGTTTCTCAATGAGGAGCTCAAACTTATGCTTAATGAAGATAAAACGTTTATTACACATGCGTGTGATAGCAAAGCCAATTTTTTGGGTTATGAAATACATGTTTTGCATGCAGATGATAAACATGATCATCGGACACAACGATGTATTAACGGTAGTATTGGGTTACGTGTACCACATCATATAAAGCAGAAAAAGTGTTCTGAATATATGCGTTGTGGTAAACCGATACATTTACCTCAACGTACAATTGATACAGCTTACAGTATTGTTGCTCAGTATCAAACTGAATATCGAGGAATTGTACAATACTACAAAATGGCCTACAACCTTCACACACTAAGTTATCTGAAATATGTGATGGAAGTATCATTAGTAAAGACTTTAGCATCTAAATACAAAACAACTTGCAGGAAAATTTATAGAAAATTTGGTGCGACGATCGAAAATGATGAAGGTGAAAAACGAAAAGTCATCCAAATCAGAGTAGATCGTTTACCATCAAAGATACCATTAATTACACACTTTGGTGCTGTGTTGCTAAAATGGAATAAATGGGTAAGCATAAGTGATAACCTTATACCAATATGGAATAAGCGTAGTGAAATAGAGCAAAGACTATTGGCACAAACTTGTGAATTATGTAAATCACAAGAGCAGATTGAAGTACATCACGTACGTAAACTTGCTGATTTGCTAGGTAAACGTAATACTGAACTACCGGAATGGAAAAAGAGAATGATTGAACGACAGAGGAAAACTCTTGTTGTTTGTCATGAATGCCATAAGAAAATCCAATATGGAAAATATGATGGTGACTCCTTAAAACATTAGATTATTGGAGAGCCACGTGATACGGAAACGATCATGCGTGGTTCGGAGAGGGGTTGTTGGAAAAGTACTTAACAAGTAACTCGCTGGCTGCCCACTCTACTATACCAATTGCAGGAAGGAAGTGAGTAAAAGGTAATGGAAGAGCTATTATTATTGCACAAAGCAGCATCATAAAAGCTAGAATCTTTTCACCCGGACCAAGAAAAATAAAAGACATTCTTGGTTTCATGAATTTTTCTATTTTTTTTAATATAGGTGAAGTTTTCTCTACCACGAGAGCTAGTGTTGAACGTTGAAAAGATTTCCTTTCTAGCCAATTAGGTATCCAAGGAGAATCAAACCCAAATAGAAGCTGCAGTGAAAATAAGATTAAAGGTATAGAAAGAATGGTTGTATAGCCAGGTGGAACAGGTATAGGTACTGATAGTGGTAAGGAGAAGATGATTATTAAAATACCAAAACCACGCTCATGTAAAGCTGTTTTAATATCAAATAATGTTACTTTATCATTATCGTTATTATTAGTATCTGCAACCTCTTTTAGAATATCAGAGGCCAATTTTTTATCTTCAGTCAATTTCACACTTTTTTCCACAATTACCCTTTAATAACAATATAACTTCTAACTAACATAATTATTACTGTACTTCAATCATACCTCTTCAATTCTTTAGCCTTATTTAAACAAATGACACGCACTAAAGTGCGTGTCACGAAACATAAGGAAGCTAACGATCTGGTTCATTAGATGATAGTTTCTCTGAATCCTTAAGTTCTTGTTTAAGGTTTTTAATGCCTTTGCCTAAATCACCCATAACTTGTGGTAACCTACCTGCACCAAACAGAACTAAGATTATTATTAAGACTAGAAATAGCTGCCATGGACCTAAACTCATTTGTACCTCCGTTGAAAATATTAACTTTTAGGTATTAAAACTTGACTGAAGCCAAGTGATACATAAATTATATCACTTTTATTGAATTATAAATCAAGACTTTTTAATTATCTTATAATAGTTTTAGCCTAACATTAAGTTTAGTTTAGCTGTAGAGTAAAAGGAAGCTCACTAAAAAATTTTGCTAACGTATCATCTTTAGGTCTGTGGTATATGTAGCTAGGAACTCCTGATTGAATAATTTTACCATTTTTCATCACGTAAATAAAATCTGCAACTTTCAACGCTTCTTGTGGGTCATGAGTTACCATGAGTACAGGAATATTTTTACTTCTAAAAAGTGACAATATATGGTGCCTTATTCGGTATTTGAGCAGTACATCTAAATTAGAAAATGGTTCATCGAGCAAAACAACATCAGGATTTTGCGCCATTACTCTTGCTATTGCAACTAATTGTTGCTGTCCTCCTGATAAAGCATGAGGGTACATGTTTTCATATTTTTCTATATTAAATAGCTTCAAGATTTCCAATGCAGTAAGGTATTTTTCTTTCTTAGAAGTACTGCAAATAGCAAAAGTTATATTTTCTATTACTGTTTTATGAGGAAATAATGCAGAATGCTGAAAAATCAATCCGATATTTCTATGCTCTATAGCAATTGATACTTTGTTACTTGCAACTAATCTATCATTTATGAAAATGGTTCCAGACTTTGGGTTTTCTATTCCTGCAATTAATTTTAAAATTGTTGACTTGCCACAACCAGAATGTCCTAGTAAACAGGCAACACTTCCTTTCTTTACCTTAATGTTTATATCGTTTAAAGCAAAGCCATCTTGATTACTATAAAAGTAACTAATATTGTTAACTAGCATTAATCTTTCAATTGGAATCGTGTTATTAAATATAACAGTATTACATTCAAGAAATACAGAAATATTTTTTATTATTGTGAATTAATTGTACAGGGTGCCTAGAAAAATGCGAGACTTTTTGCTATAATTTTGCATAAATAGCAGAAGACATGGGACTATAGCTCAGTAGGATAGAGCGTTGGATTCCTAATCCGAAGGCCGTGCGTTCGAATCGCACTAGTCCCACTTAATCTTAATAAAATGAAAGAAACTAATACAAATTTGCAACATTGCTCTAAACGCTTTTGATTAGTTCTGCAGGTTCAACCTTATTTTCTTTCATCTCTCTATAACTTGGCAATGTAGAATTTTTTACATGTAATCCAGTTACTATTGTAACCAAGACAGCTACAACACCACAAATTACTGCACCAGCTACAGATGGAACTATCACAGCAGTAGCAACAAACAATCCTGTAATAACAACTCCAATAACATCACTCCTTAATGAGGTGTAGAAACTTTCTTTGTATTTAGTTTCTTTTTTGTGTGGTGGAGAAAATTGAGCATCTATAAAGCCGTTAGCTTTCTTATCATTATTTGGTGTGACAGTTGGGTCAGCCCTTGTTGATACAGGCGTTTCATTTTTGTTATTATTACCGTTAGTACTAACTGGAGGCACTGTTGCTACAGGTCTATTATCAATGTTCCCATTACTTCTGCAAGGCTTTGCTCTATTTTCTTCTACATTAGTTGTTTCTGATGTAATAAAGTTTAAAAGCACATGAATAATTTCTTCTTGTGTATTATTCATAGCTAACCCTAAAGCTGCTATTCTGCTTTCAGCATTTATATAACCTAAAAATGCTTTAACTTCTTGAACATTACCTTGGATAATAGCAAGACGCAGAGCGTTAAATTTTTCTTCTTCATTAAATTTACCACTATCCAAGAGTATCTTTATAACATCAGCTTGTTTATTTATTGCAGCTGTACCCAACACAGTTTTGGAAGCAGTATCTTTAAAATCGATTCCGATATTTAAATTTGTGAGTAACTCAACAATCTTTAGGAATATAATGCGATCGTCGATAATACCAGGTCCTTCTGAACGGACAGCATAATAAAGCAAAGTCCAACCATCTTGGTTTGTTATTTTTATATCTATTTTCTCTTTTTTAAGCTCATTACAAAACTTCTCAGCAGTTATATTAGGGTTGCTAGCTACAATTTTCTTTATCTTGTTGTATGAAGTAGAAAATTGATAATCTTCATTTTTGTTGCTAAGTTCTGCTCTATCTTCTTCTACATTAGGTGTATTTTGCTCTTCCTTTTTCTTGTTTTCATCAGCAGTTACTTGTTCTTGCTCAGGAAGCTTGAATCCATTTTTAAGGAAAAATTCCCTAACACGTAGGTAGTCATTTTCATATGCAAGTTTTAAAAGCAAATCTCCTAATGAATTGTTCCCTTCGCATTTACTTTGCAAATCAATGTCTTTAAATTTAGCCTTTCTTCTTAACCTATTTTGAAAGCTTTCAAGGGTGATTTTATTGTTGTACCTATTATCATTAATTAAAAAGCTATCTGCATCTAGACATAATTCCCTGATTTCTTCCTGACTGTACAACATAATTAAACCTACTATTATAATGCTCTATCATACCAACTTCATCAAAGTCAGTCAAGGAATCTTGCAGTCTCAAATAGCATGATATATATTGATCTATGATTCTCGAGTAAATGATGGAAGATTTAGCCTATAAGTTAGTGAAAGTAACCGAAGCTGCAGCACTTGCTGCATATAAATTGGCAGGCCTTGGTAATGAAAAAAAGGCTGATCAGGTTGCAGTTGATGCAATGCGTACGGTGCTAAACTCAATGGAAATAAATGGTACAATTGTGATTGGGGAAGGGGAGAGGGACGAAGCACCGATGCTATATATCGGAGAAAAAGTTGGCACAGGAAGTGGCCCTGAGATTGACATCGCTGTTGATCCACTTGAGGGCACTACGATTTGCGCTCATTATAAACAAGGGGCAATGTCTGTTCTTGCTGCAACAAAAAAAGGTAATTTTTTACATGCACCTGATGTTTATATGGAAAAGATAGCAGTGGGAAAAAATCTCCCAGAGGGTGTAGTCTCACTAAAAAATAGGATTGAGAAGAATCTGGACAATTTAGCCAAGGCAAAAGGATGTAAAGCAAGTGATCTTATAGTAATTGTACTTAAACGTGAAAGACATGATGAACTAATAGCAAAAATTAGGAAGCTAGGAGCAAAAGTGAAATTAATAGATGATGGTGATGTTGCAGCCATAGTTTCGCTAATAAATGGCAATCACGACATGTATATCGGCACAGGAGGAGCTCCAGAAGGAGTGCTTGCAGCAGCAGCGCTAAGCTCAATCGGTGGGCAGATAGAAGGAAGATTAATATTTGACACGGATCAATTAAAAGAAAGAGCAAAAAATTTGAATATCACTGACCCAGAAAAAATCTACACCGTGAAAGACATGGCAAAAAGTGAATCAGTGTTCATTGCAACTGGAGTAACAAATGGAGAGTTTGTGGATGGAGTAAAGTTTGGCCAAGATATTTGTCTGACTAATTCATTAATAATATTGCCTGGTAAAGTAATAAAAATACAAACAAAATCAATATCTTAAACATTTGTCATGTGCGGATTATAAAATTTTTATAGAAGGAAGATACTTATAATTGTCTTAAAATAATGAATTTACATGTTAATTTTAGCTTTACAACATTTGGCATTAAGTTATAATTAAGCTTATTTACGTATAAGAGGTGTGAAATGTTTGGTCGCATTTTTAATTTTTTAAATGTTTTCAGTATTGAGGAGAAAAACTCACCGCCTAAAAAAAATAATAATTCTTCTTTAAAAAGCAAAGAAAGTTTAGCTATCCCACCCACTCAAATAAATTCTCAATGTGTTTTACCTGATGATCAAAGTGGAAAGAATATAACTAACCCATCTCTTCAAACAAATCTTCAATTTAGTGAGAATGATGTAAAAAACGTGCTCCAAGACTTCGAAAAATTGGATTATAATGATAGTAAGTGTTTTAACAAAATAGCAGAGAAGTATAAAAAAGAGAGAGGCCTTTTTGACTATGTAGTGTTAAGCAAGCAAAAGGAGATAATCAATATATTAGATAATAAGCTTCCTGATCTCAAAAGACAAGAAGAGTTTAGAAAAAGATTGGGTGAGTATATTTATTCTAGGATTAAAGATGGAATGAGTTGTGGAGAAAAGCTCCAAAATACACTTCAGTGTCTTAAAGGTAGGGCAGAAGAAGTATTATCAGATTTTAAAAATTTGAGATTCGATTTTAAGGATAATAAATGTGAAGACCCTAATGATTATGTAAATTATAATAGCGGCCAGCCGGCAGATCCACTTGATAAAATAGCAAATTATTATCGAAAAAAAAGGGATATTTTTCTTTTTAACTATGCGATATTGAGTCAGCAAAAAGAAATAATGAATATATTAGATAAGAAGTTTACTAATGAAGATCAGAAAAAGAATTTTGAAAATAGGTTAGGTAGATATCTTATTCGAATTGAAGAAGGGATGAATGATGCAAAAGAATTTCTAAAAGAAGATGGTCTAGTAGGCTTTTTTGATGGACGTTATTGGTCAGGCGAAAATGAAGAAGTTAATCATTATGATAATCTTAGTGTAAATATTATTAAACCTGAAAAGAGTTTAAAAACAAGCCATCTTTTCACTAACAAAATTGAAAGGATGGAAAGAAATAAAAATGAGGTAAAAAGAGCAAAAATATACAGCGATGGTAAACTAATTGTAACGATTAAAAAGAATGATAAGCAACAAAGAAATTACCGCTTTGCAAAAGATGCAACATGCAATATGAAAATTAGGTGGAGTGCAGAAGATGAGAAAGGTAATTCTGTTAACTGCTTTATTAGTTTAAATGTAAATCCTAGTGACATTGAGATTGGTCAGGTAACTATTAATGGTGAAAATGTTCAAGTAGAGGAAATTTTAGAATTAGCTAGGCAAAATAAGGATGTGATTATGGAAGATAAAGCTTTACATGAATTTTTAGAAGGATATCTGGAGCAAAATGTACAATCGCAAAAGGAGGAGATTGTAACACTTGAGGCTGCTGTACCTGTACCATCGGTTAGTTTTTCGTTTGATTCACTAAAACTAGGAGAATTAGAAGTAGGGTGTATAGGAGGAGGATATGATCTTAAGTATCTTTCTCGTCCTAAGACTAGGCTAGAAGGGGTATCTGTAGAAGAAAAATCAAACCCAGAGTATAGGGCATATGATCGTTAATTACAGATTAAACCTAAAGTGCATTATATCACCATCTTGCACTATATAGTCTCTGCCTTCGAAGCGAATTTTGCCTGCATCTTTGCAAGCTAATTCGCTTCCATGTTTTACATAATCTGCAAAACTTATCGTTTCTGCTTTTATAAAGCCTTTCTCAAAATCAGTGTGAATTACACCTGCTGCTTTATCAGCTGTTGATCCTATCTTTACTGGCCATGCCCGTGCTTCTTTTGGCCCTACAGTAAAGAAAGTTATCATACTCAGCACTTCATACATAATACGCGCTACTCCATCAAGTCCTGATTCTTGCAAGCCAAATTCTAATAAAAAATTCTGTTTTTCCTCTTCATTATCAAGATTTGCAATATCTGCTTCAAGTTTTGCTGAAATGCAATAAAATTTACTTTTATTTTCTTCCGCCATTTTTTCCACCCTTTTAGATAGTTCATTACCAGTTATGATATTAGTATCTTCAACATTACAGACGTACATAACAGGTTTTGTTGTCAGCAATTGAAGTGACTTCATTTCAGCTTCGTCCATGGTTCTCAAACTTCTTGCAGGTTTACCAAGTTTTAAAGTAGCTAAAACTTCCTGAGTCAACTCAAGTTGTTTCTTTAGTTCTTTATCGCCTTGCTTTGCTTTTTTTTCAAGTTGAGGTAGCCTTTTTTCTATGCTATCAATGTCAGCGAAAATTAACTCCATTTCCACTATTTCAGCATCTGATATTGGATCTATTTTACTGTTTACATGGCTGATATCGTCATCCGTAAAGCACCTGAGCAGATGAACAATGGCATCAACTTCTCTGATATGACTCAAAAATTTATTTCCTAGTCCTTCACCTTTGCTTGCACCCTTAACCAAGCCTGCAATATCGACAACTTCTAGTTGATTGTAGATTATCTTTTCTGAGTGAGCAATCGCTGCGATTTGTTTCAAACGCTGATCTCGTATTGGCACTTTGCCAACATTTGGCTCGATTGTACAGAAAGGATAATTTGCAGCTTCAGCTGCACTTGATTCTGTAAGCGCATTAAATAAGGTTGATTTTCCTATGTTTGGCAGTCCAACTATGCCACAGTTAAAGCTCATATTTGCTATTTAAAGCTATAATTATTGCATAATTTAAAAATTTTTGCTATACTTTAATTATCTACTTGCTTAGCTTAAGTGAAGGTAAAAATATGAGAAAACGAAAATTACCAAATGATTTTTCTGATGTTCAAAGTCTAAAAAGATTCAAAAATTCAGGACAAGAAATAACTCCTTATCCTGTTATAGGACGATCTGTTAGTGATGTGGAGCAAAAACTCTCTAGCAGTCAAGTAGTTAAATATAGTACTACAGGTGATGGCAATTGCTTTTTCCATGCAGTGTTTGGTGATAATAGCTCCGGTCCATATAAAGCTGAAAGAGCACAAGATATGAGAATGGAATGGCACAAATTCTTAAGTCAATTTACGTCTTTAGATGATCACAATATGCCAGATTCTTTAAGGAGTCAGCTAGAAAAAGTTTTTAATATGTTTTTGAACAAGCCAGGAGATTTAACTGGCGAGTCTGATAAAATAAAGGAGTTGGTTGAGCAAACAAAAAGGAAAATTGAAAATGTTGAAGATAATGTGAAGAGGTTAGTGAATAAAGTTGTTAGCAAACTTAATATACCGTGTGATCAAGCTATGCTTAATTTAAGAGAATATGCAGAAACTCTTAATAACCATAGTGAAGATGAGTACGATGACCAATATAACAGTGAATTTATTACACGCTCATTTCTTAATGAATCTAAACTTTACCAAGCTTACCTTAAGGCAATAGAAAGACCAAATTATTTTATTTTCATTGAAGAAGTTCAGGTATTAGCTTCTTTAGCTAATATTGAAATTAATGTCCATTGTGAAGTAGATGGTAGAGAGGAACAACAAAAGTTTGAACCCAATCCTGAAATGATAAACCCTGAAATGATAAACAATGATCAACTAAATGAGTTATTGAATCGTGAGAGTTATAAATTAAATGACGAGTTATGGGGTAGTAAAGAGAGAGAAACAATATATCTTGAAGGAAATCATTACTCTAGAGCTAAGACTAAGGAAATTCAAGAACAAGAAGACTTCCTATTAGCAAAACGGTTTCAGATAGATGAGATTTTAGAATATTGTAATATTCCAAAAAACATTTCTGAGAGAGCAAAAGTTGAGAAGAGATTTGATGAGTTATTGGCAAAAAATGCTGATGGAAAAATTGGTGATGTTATAGGGCAGTGCATTAATGATGTACAACAACGTATAAAATGTCTTGAGGAGCCAGTCTTATCAAGAAGGTGCAGTGTGGAAAAAGTACATGTAGAAAAAACATTTTATCAACAACACGTACCATAACCTGTAAGATAAGTCTTCATAGTCTATATACTTCTATAGGGGGCATTCTATAGTAAAAGCCATGCTCATTTTTAACGGTTCTATCGCATTTGTAGGGAAGTAGAAAGAAGAATGATATAATTGTCTAAAAATAAAGCAAAGATGTTTCGTATCAATCAAAAATTATTGCCATATTTCAAAGGATTTAGCTTTTTAGCGGTGTTATCTGTATACATGAAATGTCGATTCTCTTTGAGCTATCGAGATTTGGAAGAAATTATGAGTATAAGGGGAGCAAAAATTGACCATGCTACGTTACAAAGTGGTTTATTACCACTGATAGATTAGGCAGTAAGGAAAAGAAAGAAGCAGGTTGGTAGTAGTTGGAGAGACCTACATTAAATTAAACGGTAAATGGGTTTATTTATATAGAGCACTATTGGTAATACTGTAGACTTCCTCTTGTGTGTTAGTAGAGACAAGTCTGCAGCACTTGCATTCTTTCGTAAAGCCTTCAGGAGTAACTATCTTCCTGAGAAAATTGTCATTGATAAAAGCGGCAGTAATACTGCTGCTCTTGATGATTTGAATGCAGAAATTTCTGAAGATTACAGTTCTTCAAATAAAATATCTAAATAATATTGTTGATAGGTTTATCAAGAAGCGAATAAAGCCTATGCTTAGTTTTAAAAATTTTCATTCCGCAAAGATTACTATTACAGGTATAGAAAATATTCGCATGATTCAGAAAAAACAAATTATCGGAGCTAATGACAATGTTTCTACTTTTGAGAATTTTGCTATGTTAATGGCTCTATAACTCCTATAATCCCAGCTTTAATGATCTTCTTTTCTATGGTTTATAGATGCGACAGAACCTATTAGTCTACTATCTTCATTCCCACAATATTATACCCTGAATCAACATGTAAAATTTCTCCAGTTGTACCACTACTCAGGTCGCTTAATAAGTATAGTGCTGCCTTGCCAACATCTTCTATTGTAACATTGCGTCTAAGTGGAGAATTAATTCTATTCCATTCCGATATGGAGTGAAAGTCACTTATTCCAGAAGATGCCAAAGTTCTGATTGGACCAGCAGAAATTGCATTTACTCTGATGTTCTGTGGTCCGAGATCACATGCTATATATTTTACACTTGCTTCAAGTGCTGCTTTACATAAACCCATCACATTATAATTTGGCATAACTTTTTCAGCACCATAGTAAGATAAAGTAAGTAAACTACCGCCATTTAACATCATTTTTTCCGCTCTTTGCGCTAAAGCAGTAAAAGAATAGCACGATATATGCATTGCATTAATAAAGTTATTTAGTGAAGTATTGACATATTTACCATTTAGCTCATTTTTATCGGAGAATGCTATTGCATGTACCAAAAAATCAATAGCACCCCACTTCTCCTTTATTTCCTTAAAAGCATTATCTATAGTTTCCTCATTTGAAACATTACAGTGCAATATTAACTCTACATTTAATTCACTTGCTATTGGTAATAATTTCTCTTTTATTGTTTCATTTTGATAAGTAATTGCAAGCTCAGCTCCATGTTCTGAGAGGGTCTTTGCTATACCATATGCTATTGACCTCTTATTTATTATTCCGGTTATTAACCCTTTTTTGCCCTGCAATATCATAGAATTATTTGCCTTTTTTATAATTTGAAATATTAACTAGGCAAAGTCAATTATGTTTTAACTGTAGCTAACGTATAAAAATTACTTCCGCATATTTCCAACCTCATTATAATTACAATTAGAGATATTTTAAGGATTCTGTCGAATTTATAAACCATAGAAAAGAAGATCATTAAAGCTGGGATTATAGGAGTTATAGATATGACAGAACCGTAAATTTAACACTCTTACTAAATTGGATAAATTGATTGAAAAAAAATAAGATCTTCAATAAGTTGCTTGTATAGCCGGCCTTTCATAGGTAACAAAGCCAACTCTCCTGCTATATTTCTTACCCCTTAAGTTATAATTTTACACTGTTATTTGATTCACTACATCTTCAGCATTGCTATTCTCAAGTGACTTTGAAGGCTTATTACAATAGTATATGATTGCAGCAAAAATAAGACAACAAGCTCCAATCCCTGATATTATTCCTATTGTTAATAAGCTAGCTTGGAAAACGAAATGTGCAATGAGTGCAGCAGGTATTGTAATCGTTGCTAATGTTATGGCTATAAATGTTATAGCTATAATAGGCACCTTACTCCCTTGCGTACTCTGTGTTATAGTAGTACTTCTATTACATGACTTATTAAGCCGTCTTTTATTAGTTTTAGTATCATTTTGTTCAGTTTCTTTCCTGATTATTGGAGGCGGTGTTATTGATGTTGGTGAATCATGATAATTATTTTTACCACTTTGTGGCAGATAAAGATTTTCTGCATCAAATTCTGACAGTGGGGTTGCATCTTCGTTATCTGGATTAGTAAGCTGCTTGCTATTCCCTTGAATGCTACTTTTTTGTTCTAAAGTTAGTGTTTCAACATTTTCATTTGTAATAACTACCTGTATCCAAGAATTTCTTATATTATCTTGCAATAATTTTGCTCTATTATTTAATTCTTGTATCTTAGGAATTAATATACCAGCTTCTTGGTTGGCAATTATACCCTTTAATAATTCTAGTTCTTTTTTGTTTTGCTTCAGTTTTTCAGCGTTTGTGTCAACATCACTTTTCATGGTTCTCTCTAACTTCAGCACAATAGGAATGAATGATGTACTAGTATGAACAATTTGACATTCATTAAATTGATTAAGTACTGTTGTGATCTGATCTAGTCTTTTCAATATATCATCTATAGTCTGCCCAGTATTAACTGCATTATTGAGATGGTTATATTCTTCTTCAATATCATCTATTACTTTAGAATATATCGATAAACACCGCTTACATGCAAACACAAACTGGTTATAAGATATCCTACTTAATTCTTGGTTATATGCATAAATTGCAGGTGTAATGTCATCAACAAATGTATTAGCTAAATTAGGCATAAAAGAACACCCCTCGTATTTCATTTTCTAATATTAACTTTTTTGAGATTGAAAGTCAAATGATAGAAACATAAGACTATTCTATGTAAGTAGATTGAAAGACAATTTTTAGCAAAAATATCCCCTTCTCTAGCATCAAGCAAAATTCACTTATTTACTTTTTCTAAAATCGCAAAAAGGTACGTACCTTTGTGAGAACAGCTTAAATAGAAATGGTATTATTAAAGTAAAAACGCAAAATTGCTGCAACAAAGCTAAGCAAATCAGTTCGTATGTAAATGTGGTTGAAGTAGGCTGTTATAGCTAGTTTTGCGGTATAGTAAAATCGTTATATAAAAAAGTTCGTATGTATCATTTGGTAGACCAACGCATCCCAAGAAAAAGAGTTCTCACCGCACTTGGTTTTGACCATTGGAAATGGCTATGTTACTTAATTTATTAGCGATATATACTACTAAATTAGTAGTAATTTATTTTACGATAAGAATTAAGACACGCTTATGACAAAAACAAAATTAAAAAATAAGTAAAAGGTTATACATTCATTCTATTGAGAAGCTTTTGCCGTAAACTACTTTGGGTTAGAAAAATTTTCTACAATAGTAATTGACAAGTTTTAAAGGTGAAATAATATATCCTAAATATATTAGAGGCTAACTTGTTATGGTGCATAAGAGGGTAGAGTATTTTTTTATTCAACGAATGATTGTATGATAATACTCAGAGTTTGGCTTTATGGGTTGGCTCTATCCTTTACTTTAACCCACAGGTAATGTGACCTTTCATAAAAATGACAGCGAATGATCTATTTTTTACCTATTAATAAACTTATTTATTAATATTAAACTTTGTATTTCTTATAATATTATTTACAGTTTCAATATCATTATTAAAAGAGTGGTATGCATTTTGTACTGAAGATACATCACCAGTAGTATCTAAGTAGTTATAAGGATTTACCTGACGTGAGTAAATGTCAAAAAAAACACACTTGTCATCAATCATACCTCTGTATATATATGTATCATAAGCAGTACCTGCTGCACCTTCACTTGCATGAAGATATATAAAGTGATATCCATTTATCAATATTTTATCTGGTAACACTTTTCCTGTACTGTTAACATGACGTTCGTAATTCATACATGTTGGGTAACTACTATAACATGTTTCTTCTGAAACATCACCCTTGCTAATTAGCACATCTCCTCTTATGTAATAGTGGTAGATATCAGACTTATCAATTTCGAATGAGACAACTTTTCTTGAGTCTTTTATGAGAGAATCACTTTTGTAATGAGTTATCAGGGCACTATTATTATCACCTATAATCATATTACTAGGTAGTGGTAGCTGCAAACCACTGTTTTGATCGTAAAACATATCTGGTTTTTCCTTTGCAAGAAGTGGCAAATGAAAAAAAAGAGTGAAGGTTAAAATTTTACATGAAAAATCAATATACACCTTTAACATTAGCTAGAATGAAACAAGAAAAGTTTTTTTCTCATCATATAGGTACTTTAATTATTGTCTATTCTATTTACTGATATACGTTGGACTTATAGTTTGAAAAAAATTTAAACCAAAAATTTTGTAGTGTGTTTTGAAACTGAAACTTACGCAAAAAAAATTCTAGCATCACTAGGCTCTGTGGACAAAAAATAAGAGAGAAAAGAAAAAAAAGAGGTAGTTCAATCTAATGAGCATAAGAATGGAAAAACTACGAATGGAACATTATATAAAAGAAAGAAATTGGAAACAAATTTTAGAATTCATAAAAAGCGTGAAAGGAATACATAGCAAAGACGAAAAACGTTTAAATAGAAGCAGTGTGGCATATGGCACAAACAGTGGAGGCTTTTGCTAAAAAGCTATGGCAATTACAGAAGTATACACAAACGATTTAAGAGGTGGTGCGAAAGGGATATTTGGAAGAATTTATTGGAGTACGCAAAACGAGGGTCAGATTTAGAAACTGTTATAATTGATCCACCAATGTTCAGCTGGCTATACAAAACACTCCCAGGAGAAAGAAGCTTTAGGGCGAAACAAAGGTGGTTTCATAACTAAGATACATGCACTTATTGATGCACTTGGAAATCCTCTTAAGTTTGCTCTAACTGTTGATCAAAGGAATGAGATTACACACAGCAGCAACATTAACTGAAAATGTCTATAATACTACTTTAGTTGCTGATAAAAGCTACGATAGCAATGTTTTTGTTGCAAGTCTCGAAAGCAAGGGATGTACAGCCCCCAAAACGAAATCGAAAAGTGCAAAGGTATTACGATGAGCACATTTATAAAGAACGTCATTTGATTGAGTGTTTTTCAGTAAAATTAAAAATTTTAGGCGTATTTTTCCCAGATTTGACAAAACATCTGAGGTTTTTATGGGTTTTCTAGATTTTGTTGAGGCTCTTATATGGCTTCTCTAAAATTTTGTCCACAGAGCTTATGAAGATTTGGAAAAAGATAAAAGAATTAGTTATTGACAATGACAATTTAGTACACTAACTAGAGTAGAAAGATGGTTAACCAAGCAGCACTTGTTCATACCACCTGGGTAAGGTTGCAATTGTTAAATATCATAAGGAATCACTCATGAATAATAACCGCCACAAGGTTCATGTTTCTGTAAATCTTCTGTTAATAAAAGAAAATTCAGTGCTGCTTTCACTAAGGCACAATACTGAATTGAGTGGAAATTGTTGGGGATTAATAGCTGGACATCTTGAGCCGGAGGAATCTGTTACATCTGCCATGATAAGAGAGGCTAAAGAAGAGTTGGAAATTGACATAAAAAAAAGTGATTTAAATTTTACGTCTATCATTCACTATCCTCACAAACCAGACTACATTGATTTTTTCTTTAAGTGTTGTAAATGGCACAATGAGATAAAGAATATGGAGCCAAATAAGTGTAGAGAGCTACGTTTTTTTAATATCAGCAATCTTCCAGGTAACATTGTTCAATATATGAAACAAGGAATAGAGTGCTTTGAAAGTGGAATTATTCTCAGTGAAATAGGTTGGTAATGATTTTTATAAATTTATGTGTGTGATTCATATAGGTTGTGACAACTAATCTATCAGATCAAATCTAAATTATTACAAATTAACATAGAAGCCGATCGGGTTTCATGAATGCAAGTTACTATTAATCTCTTGATTAATATACTAAATTATGTTATAAGATACATGCATTAGGGAACACACTGTTTATTGCTGCAGGAAAGCTTTTTAGCCCATCTACACATGCAATTAGAATATCTTCCACTCCTCTCTCTTTGAGATCATTTAGTACTCCCAATCAGAACTTCACTTTCAGCTAAATAAAAACCTAATACTTCTTTTCTGCCATTTTGATCTATACCTAATATATTATACATACATTTACTTACACAATGCCCGTCCTCCTTGACTTTAAAAAACCATGAAAACTATCGGATATACAGACTGCAGCGGACGACTACGCCATTCGTTGATTACTGGTAGCAGTTTGTCAGTAATACTTGATATCTCTACCGCTGATATTTTGTGATCGTAAATTTCCTCAATATGTGACGCTATATCTCTGTATCCCATGCCACTGGCAAATGTGCTTAAGAACCTTTGCTTCAAGTTCTGGATGTAGGCTTGTTTGTCTTTTTCTAACTATTTGGGGTTCAAAGCTTCCTTCCCTGTCTCTAGGTGTTAACAACTCAAATGAGCCTGCACTTGTACGTAAAGTTTTTGCATTTCTACCATTTCTTCGGTTATTTTCTCCACTTTCAACCAACAAGTGGTTTTCTATCTCACCTTCCAGGCTTGCTTCCAGCAACTTTTTATAAACGGTGTTAATGCTCCATCTCTTCCCGTCAGCGGCCTTCCTTCTCTTATCGATGATAGAATATTTGCTTCCAGTTCTTTATAGTCTACCAAACCGGTAGTTCTGTTTACTTGATTCATGTCAAACCTCCATTTTTATATCAATTATATTTTTATTTCTTGGTTTGACACAGTTTATTTAACACTCCCTTTTTTAATGAAATTTCTTAAGTGGTAGATTATTTTTTACAGCTATAGCTGAGGTAGCTGTCACTACCTGAAATGTAACAAATAAAATACCAATCTTAAATATTGCTATATTTCACGATAGTTTCTCAACTTGATGCACATGCTTTTGGAACATTCTCATTTGTCAAATAGTTTCTGGCATGCTACACAATCTGTAATGCAGGTTTTAACTTACTTTTACGCAATATTGATCATTCTTGAAAAGCAATCTAACATTTTCTATTCCTTGATTACGAAGCTTTGATGCAGCTGATTTAGCTACCTGAGCGTTTACAAAAAATGCTACATATCCCTTACTTTCTGCATTGTTTTGTTTTGGGTGACGTTTCTGCATTTCTTTTTCATATTGCCTTTTGTAATGAGGAGTATTTTGTATCAATTGTTCTGACCTCTTTCTTAAGTACTCGACTTTTACCTTCGCAAGCCCAGACTTATGAAGTCCTAAAACTTGTGCTGCTTTTTCTGACAAGTCTATTATTCTACCTTTAACAAATGGCCCTCTATCATTAACTCTTATAACAAGCTTCCTTCCATTTTCTAAATTAGTAACACGAACAAAGCAGGGTAGGGGCAAGGTCTTATGTGCTGCAGAAATCAAGTGACGATTAAACACTTCACCGTTGGCTGTAATTGTGCCATGATCTTCTATTCCATACCACGATGCGATTCCTACTTCTTCGTAACAGCTACAGTATTTTGGGTGGTAGGTGATACCATTTATTGTATAGCTATTGCCAATTTTATAATGACCTGCAGTGTGATTACACCTATTTCTAAAACTACAACTACTCATCAAAACGAATATTAGACATAGAAAGGCTAGTTTTTTTATCATTGTACTTAGTGAAATGGTTCGATACCATGAGGATTTTAAATTATACTATAATAAATTTAGTAATAAGTAAACGTCTACTGCCAAATATGCACAGCACTAAAAAAGAAGTAATACATATAATCGGTATAGGTGGAATTGGAATGAGCGCAATTGCTGAAATTCTTCATAATTCCAGTTATAAAGTTCAAGGCAGTGATACGCGATCAAACGACAATATAGATAGGTTACAAAAATTAGGTATAGAGGTCTATATTGGTCACGATGCAAGTAGTATTAGACAAGCTCAAATAGTTGTACATTCTTCCGCAATAAAACCTGATAATGTGGAGCTAGTTGCAGCAGGAAATAACAATAAAACCGTTTTGCATAGGTCAGACATGCTGGCTAAAATTATGAAAAGTAAATATGTGATAGCAGTTTCAGGTTCAAGTGGCAAGACGACGACGACAGCTATGATTGCTTCCATTTTTGATCATTCTGGTGCTGACGCCACTGTAATTGTTGGAGGAATATTAAATTCCTATCAGAGTAATGCAAAACTTGGCAAAAGTGACATTTTCTTAATTGAGGCTGATGAGTCTGATGGAACTATGTTAAAAATTCCTGCAGATATTGCTGTTGTAACAAGTATTAATGACGACCATATAGACCATTACGGTACATTTAACGACATCAAAAATGCGTTTTCTCGATTTGTAAACAACGCGAATTTTGCTATTTTGCCTGATTCTGCAGACATCAATCATGATGAGAGTAATTCTATAACGTTTGGGTTTGGAAATGGTAAAATTAGAGCTAGCAACATCAAACAACACAATAATAGCATAGAATTTGACGTGCTGATTAGTATAAACGAAAGTAATCGTATTCCATTGTCCACTACTCGAGTAGTTGAGAGGGGTGGAATAAAAGCAGCCCTTTCTTCATCACCTCAATGCTTGAAACTGGATTCTCGTTTCAATGTTAAACAAGATACTATAGAATTTAAGAGGACAATCCCTAAAAAATCTCTACATTCAAAAAAAGTAAGTCGTACTAATGCTATTTGAACAAGCTAGCGTAAAAGTAAGCTAAATTTTTTAAGGTACAAAAATAGCAAGAAACAGTTGTTTGAAAAAAATTGGAATTTGATTGGATTGCTGAAAATTGGCTCTCAAACTTTAGACGCATGAGCAAGATAATACTCTTTAACTAATATAGATTAGGTGATTTGGAAGAGATACATCTAGAGCAGCCGGCAAAGTTACAATACATATTACCGCAATAACTAGAAATGAGAAGGATCTATATGGTGATTATAGATCTTCTCCAGACCTTGAAAACAATAAATAGACAGTAAATTAGAACTACTGCAAAAAAAACAAGAATAGCTACACTGGTTGCTTGACCATCGTAAACGTAGCTTGTTAAGCCGATAAAAATAGCCATGATAGAAGCTCTAATAAATGAAATTGCAGAAGAAGTTGTACCTTTCATTTCAGGGAAAATATTTAATGATGCATTGAAAATGACTGCTTGACAAATTCCACAGCCAATACAAAAAATAACCATAGACAGCGTTACTAAGTAGTAAGCACTGGGCATGATTATACTGAATATTAAAAGTGATAGGGATCCAATAGCAATTACGCCTGTACCGGAAATTACACACCAAATTGCTCCAAGTTTCTTTAAGATCTTACTGGAAAACAGGCTAATTAGTGAGAAAGACCCAACCATTGCACCTTGATGTAGCGCATAAATAGTGCTGGATAAACCAAAAGTTTCCATATACAAAAAAGGGCCACAAGTAATGAATGACATATAAGCCGCAGAAAAAAGGCTCTGTGCCAAAGACAACATCATAAATTTTGAACTTGATAATAATTTTTTATAGTCTTTCATCATTTTTTTTAGACTAAAAATATCACGGTCCTTTTTTGTTTCTGGTAACAGAAAAAGCAGCAAAACCCAAGAGATGAAACAAAGTATTGCAACACTTGCATAGTTGCCACGCCACCCAACAATTTTGTTGATGAAACTGCCTAATACTGGTGCAATTGCTATGAGAACTGTGATAATAGAATTCATGATTCCAATAAATTTTACTGCTTCGTTGCCTTTATAGCTGTCTGCAATAATTGCAAATACAACTACAGATGTGCTAACACCAATGCCTTGAATAAAGCGAGAGATTAAAAGCCAAGAAACTGACAGCGCAAAAACACAGCCAACAGCACCGATGAGTAGCAAAGTGTTGCCTATGATCATCATCCTTCTTCTGCCATAGCATTCAGACAATGGACCAAAAAATAACCCTCCTATGCAAACGCCTAAAAAATTATAAGCAATAGTTAATTGAATTGTGCCTTCCGGTACGTTAAAATAGCGTACTATATCAGGAAAACTAGGTACAGAAATATCAATTTCAATGAACTTAGAAATTAGAGATAGAATTAATAAAAACGGTAGTAACACTTAAAATCTTTAATTAATGAATAAAAATATCACATTTAAAGCGTTGAAGGAAGAACATTTTTCACTATTATTAAAATGGGTAGAATGTAATTTTAGGTTAATAAAATGAATTACGATGTAATCATTTCAGGTAGTGGACTAATTGGTCTTATTACTGCTATTGGCCTGAGTAATGACTCTGTATCTGTAGCCGTAATTGAGAAAAATAATTTACCACGTGCAGTTGATGATAATCGAGCATTCGCTATTTCTCAAGGATCAAAAAAAATACTAGAAAAATCAGGGATTTGGCGGCTCTTAGAAGGCGAAGCTGAACCAATACTTGATATATGCATATTAGATGGAGATAGTCCATTTACTGTACATTATGACCATAAAATGGTTGGTGAAGAGCCAATGGGCTATGTAATCAAGAGCGCTATTATATGGAATGCAATCAATAACAATTTTTTGCATAAACTCAATATATATTCTCCACGTTCCTATAAAACAATCTCTTGTGACAAAGGATACATGGAAGTTACTCTTGATAATGATCAAAAATTGATATCATCACTATTTATCTGTGCTGAAGGTAAAAACTCTAAGTTGCCAGAGTTGTTTTCTATACCAATGATAAAATTTGATTATAAACAAAATAGCATGGTATTTAATGTAAAACATGAATTACATCACCAAAACTTAGCTGTAGAGAGGTTTTTTCCTAGTGGTCCATTTGCAATTTTGCCAATGAAAGGTGGCTATACTTCTTCAATAGTTTGGACAGAAAAATGCGAAATTTCAAAAATGCTGATGAGCTTATCCGAAGAGGAATTTGTCATAGAACTCAAAAAAAGATTTGGTTCTTATTTGGGAGAAATTGAATTAGAGGGTGAAAGAAGACTTTATCCTTTGAGTTTTTCTTTCGCGAGGAAGCTTCATAAAAGCAGAATTTTGCTGATTGGCGATTCAGCACATTCAATCCACCCGATTGCAGGTCAAGGACTTAACCTTGGAATGAGAGATGTAGAGAGTGTTATTAGACAAATAACTGCTGCAAAATCCTCTGGCATTGATGTTGGCAGTAATTATCTATTGAAGAAAATTTCACGTGATAGATACTTTGATAATTTTACTATGGCACTTGCAACTGATGGACTAAATAGAATATTTTCCAACAGAATACTTTGCGTTAAAGTTCTGAGCAATCTTGGTTTAATGGTAGTTGAAAATTCAGATTTTCTTAAAAAAAGCTTCGTTCGACATGCTATGGGGTTTATATAAATCATTAGATTTCTTGATTTTGTCGCATCTATAAACCATAGAAAAGAAGATCATTAAAGCTGAGATTATAGGAGTTATAGAGCCATTAACATAGCAAAATTCTCAAAAGTAGAAACATTGTCATTAGCTCCGATAATTTGTTTTTTCTGAATCATGCGAATATTTTCTATACCTGTAATAGTAATCTTTGCGGAGTGCTGCAGACTTGTCTCTACTAACACACAAGAGGAAGTCTACAGTATTACCAATAGTGCTCTATATAAATAAACCCATTTACCGTTTAATTTAATGTAGGTCTCTCCAATTACTACCAACCTGCTTCTTTCTTTTCCTTACTGCCTAATCTATCAGTGGTGATAAACCACTTTGTAACGTAGCATGGTCAATTTTTGCTCCCCTTATACTCATAATTTCTTCCAAATCTCGATAGCTCAAAGAGAATCGACATTTCATGTATACAGATAACATCGCTGAAAAGCTAAATCCTTTGAAATATGGCAATAATTTTTGATTGATACGAAACATCTTTGCTTTATTTTTAGACAATTATATCATTCTTCTTTCTACTTCCCTACAAATGGGACAGAACCAATTTGAGTGCTTTAAATGAAAGGCAAAATTGAGCATAATACGCCTCTGTACACAGTATCTTTAATGCAAATGCCCATGTGATTCCATAGATAATCTCTGTTTTTTTATTTTGTCTGTCCATTTATCATTTTCTATATCTTGTTTGTTGGTTGCTCTTTTTTCTTGCTCAACAATCGCCTTATCTATCTTCTGATGAATTGCATCAATTGCATTAATTGCATTTTTTTCTTTGTATACTTCGCTTTTTCCTTCAACAATTAAATTGGTAAAAATATTTACAACAAACTGCACTTGATTATGATTAACCTGACCTTTTATCGAAGAAGGTAAAGAGTTTAATTCCATCAATACTTCTGATGCTGTTTTATCTTGAGTGGAAAGCCCTAAATTATCTGCTACTTCACTTATTAATAACTCTCTGTTTTCTTTATTATCTTCCAATTTAGTATAATCACGCAGTAGATCCATAACTGCAGATACTCTGACTTCAATAATATCATCAACATCTTCACCTCCTAGAGCAACTCCTGATTCCAATAACTTCTCTCTGAGGTTTTTGCTTAAAAGATTAATAAATTCTTCATTTGCATCTGATCCTATGGTTGATATCGTACCATCTAAATAGTTATTTACTTTGATTTGAGTACCTAAATCATGCTCTATTTGTATTTTTGTCTCATATTTAAATCCTAGTTCTGCACAGAATTTCTGAAAATATTCTTTAATAATGTCAAACAAGCTCTTGCCATTATCTTTATAGTTTTTTAGCCCTTCAGGAATAGTAAGTGATAACTTACCTTCTTTATATATTATACCATTTTTGCTATCTTGAGATTCAAGTGTGAATTCTAATGAGCTGGATAGGTCACACATTTTCTCTTCCGGATTGTCAATCGTGGTTATAGGCATTGCCATATCAGACGTCACTTTTATGCGGTTGTGGTCGGTGCAGTAAATGTTTAGCGCTTTTTTAGGACTGTGTGGAGTTAAATTACAACTACTGAGTGCGGCATGAGATTCATTAAATATACCAGCCCCATACCCTGCTTGATTACAATTGGTGACTAACTCTTCTAAAATAGCATCACTTGGAACCTTTGCTTCAGCGTATCTAAACATTTCTTTGAAAATTTCCTTTGCTAATGCACGGTAATCTTTTTTGGAGAATAGATGATAAGAGCTTCTCCCTGCGTTATAAAATCTCTCAAATTCCTTTCTATATTCATCAATTTTTTTCTCATCAGCAACTGTAGGGCTATTACAATGATTTTCCCAAACTTCAGATAGTCTATCTTGATCAAGCTCCCTAAGTACTGGTTCCATAAAAGCTTTACCTTCTTCAGAGAGATTATCAAAATTATCACGGTTAAAAATCTCATTTTTATAATCTTTAGCTCCTTCCTTAAGTGCAATAATAAAATTTTTATCTATTTCTTTTTCGTTAATAATAAAATTCATCCTTTGAAAATCTAAGAACATTGTTTCACCAGAATTTGCTAATTTATTAGCTTGATCTGCTCTTAATTTATTAAAATCGAACTCTTTAGCTGTGGTCTTTAATCTAACTGCTGGACTCTTATTATTTCCCTTTGCCTCTTTCATAATTAACACCTCACTGTAAAAATATTGTAAATTATATTATATAATGATGAATAATCTGATAATATATTAAGAAAATCGATAATATAGTTCTCTTTATTTTAAGAATATAGGGAAGGCGTAGATTTCTCTTTTCATTTGTAGCATGCTGCATTAATATTTACGTATTAATCTAGAAAATAGTGATGAATAATATTGTAATTGTTGGTCTGCAATGGGGTGACGAAGGCAAGGGTAAAATAGTAGATTATCTTTCTGAGAATGCAGATGTAGTTGTGAGATTTCAGGGAGGAAATAATGCAGGGCACACTATAGTAATAAATGATGAGGTTTATAAATTAAATTTACTGCCCTCTGCTGTTTTGAGAACAGGCAAAATATCTATTATAGGAAACGGTGTTGCTCTTGATTCGCATGCTCTAGTCTCAGAAATAGAGTCATTGAAAGTTAAAGGAATGGACATAAACTATAACAACTTGATGGTATCCGAGAGCTGTCCATTAATACTTAGCGTACATAAGGACAAGGAAAAGCTATTTGAAGATTTAAACGGAAATCACAAAATTGGTACAACAAACAAAGGGATAGGGCCATGTTATGAAGATAAAGTTGGCAGGAGAGCTATACGCCTTTGTGACTTAGAAAACGCAGATGAGCTCAATCAAAGAGTGGATGCTCTCCTGAATTACCATAATGCTATCAGAAAAGGACTTAACTACCAGGTAGTTAAAAAAGAAGAAATATTAAAGGAAATTCAAGAGATTTCAGAAAAAATTCTTTTATACAAAAAACCTGTGTGGAAGATACTAAATGATTTTATGAAAGAAGGTAAGAAAATAATATTTGAAGGCGCTCAAGGCGCATTTTTAGATATCGACCACGGAACTTACCCTTTTGTTACTTCAAGTAATACCGTAGCATCTCAAGCGATAACAGGCTCAGGATTATCCTACAATGCGCACATTACTGGTGTAGCAAAAGCGTATACCACAAGAGTGGGTAATGGTCCATTTCCTACTGAACAAAATAACGAGATTGGAGACAGCTTATTTTCTATAGGTAAGGAACTTGGAACAGTAAGCAATAGAAGAAGGCGCTGCGGATGGTTTGACGCAGTTTTAGTGCGCCAGGCCGTACAACTCTCTGGAGTTTCAAGCATTGTATTAACCAAATTAGATATTCTTGATTCTTTTGATACTATTAAAATAGGCACTGGTTATAAGTATGGCGGAAAAATGTATGATTATTTACCCGCATCACATTCAATACAAAAAGAATTAGAGCCAATATATGAAGAATTTCCTGGTTGGAAAGAGAAAACTCAAGGCAAAAGGTCAATTAAGGAATTACCTGCAAATTTGATGAAATATGTGAGAAAAATAGAAGAATTAATAGGCGTATCAATTCATCTAATTTCAACTAGTCCCAATAGAGAGGATGTTATTAAGCTTAAAAATCTATGAAAACGCCTTGTTAACTTTTATCTAATAAAAAACGATACTTGTGTGACTTCAAGCAATCTATTATGCAAAGTAGCAGTGTAAACGCACAGTGAGCAGTGTGATTTTTCTTAAATACATGTTGATTGTTATAATATAAACATAGTTAAAGGAGGCGTATTATGATTGCAGGTTTGACTAAGGGAGATAAAGCAGTAGATGCAGGAAAAATAGGTGATCAATTTGAAAAGCATTTTTGTATAGGACCAACTTCACTGAATAGGGAAGTTTATTACTCTACACTTATCTACCATACATTCAAAGAGTTATATTCACAATTAGATAATATCTCCTATGATTATTGTCCAATAGAAATTTCAAATTTTGTAAAATCTTTAAAAACCCAGTTATTTTTAAGAGTGTAGAAAATAGTTATAAGAAATTTTCTAGCAGTAGCAGTTATAGCCTTAGCAGAACCACGCTTCTTTTTTATATGTTCATAAAAGCTTTTCAAGTAAGGACTGTAACGTACAGCAATCCAAGTACATTGAACTAAAGAAGTACGCGCTATTTTTGACCCTCGTTTGGTAATTCTTCCAATTGTACATTGCTGATTAGATTGAGAAACTCTTGGTACAACTCCAAAATATGCAGTAAGTTTCTCAGGTCTACGGAAATCATTAATGTCTCCAATTGTTACAATAAAAACAGCTGCAGAAATTGGACCTATTCCCTTTATGCTGATAAGATTGCTGAACCCAGGAAGTTGTTTAGCGAAAGCTATAATTTCCTTTTCAAGCTTTTTAAGGCTTTCTCGGATAGCTTCTAAATGATAGCTAATCACTTCAATTTCAACTTTTTCTAAAGGATCCCAATTATGCTTTTGAGTAGCACGTTCAAATCCTACTTTAGTTGTAAGTACTTCTTTTTTAATTTTTATTCCATGGTAATTAAAAAGACCATGAACTTTATTGATTAAAGATACCCGTGACTTTACTAACTGATCTCTCGTTTGAAGAAGAGAAGCTAACTGCTGGCATTGTTTGTTTTTGCACCTTGCCTCAGGCAACATATCTTTGCTGAGAAAGAAAGCAATAGCTCGTGCATCATGCTTATCTGTTTTGTTCACAGAGCGACGAACAACTTCAAACTGCCCAGGAGCAATTATTACTATGCATTTAACGTAAGGTGAAACTGCATCATAAAAGAAACAGCTATTACCTGTTGCTTCTATGGCTACTTCATCTGTTTCTTGAAGATCTTTGGTGAAATTATCCAAGTCTTTTAAGCGAAACGTTTGAATATGCTCAGGTTTCCCTTCCTGTAAGTAACAAGCAGTAAAACTATTGGTATGTAAATCAACTCCAATGTGACGCATATTTTTTCCTCCAATTGCATATTTCAATATATCAGAGTAGAATATTGCCAGTTGTTCCAAACTCCTATACGAGGTCATCACATCACATTTTGTGAGCCTCACGATGATTTTCGGTGGCAGGGGCAGTTAATCTCTCCTACGAAGTCTTCTTTCTATTCTTCATATAAGAGCAGAAAGTGCTTCAGAAAAATATCCAACCTGCCACCTAGTCCACTCTGAGAAGTTATTATCTTCTCTTGCTTACAACCAAGCAATACTTATTCATACCATCTCTCATGCTAATAAAACGAGATCAGAAAAAGAAATAATAAATTTTTATGTTCTACCTCAATTTGCACATTTTAAAGAAATTCTTGATGAAGGTATAAAAAAAGATCCTTCGTTTGCAAATTCTGCTATTGTGAAGTTTTGCTACTCAATTATAAAAGATAATAAATTATTTAAAGAATTAGAAGAAATTAGTATTCCCGCAGAAAACTCTAGTGTAAAGGCAAGGATAAGCTTTCAACTGAAAAATCTTAAAGAAAAGGTATGGTTCTTAAGAAAACTAAAGGAAAAAAAGAATTTCACTTATGTGCAGAGGGCTTTTGGGGATGAGTGGAGTTTTTATAACCTAATAAACGATAGAGATTTCAAACAAACGTACATAGATAAAGCAGTAACAGAGTCTGCTAATAAGAGCTTTGAGAAAGATATAAATAAATGCATAGAATTGGCAGAGCAGGGAAAAAAAGCTGCAAGTAAATATTTTGAGAGGAAAGACGTAGAGCTTCAAGCTTATTACACAGAAACTGGTAACGATCATAGAGTTTTGAATATTAACCTTATTAATTACGATAAGAGTGAGCCAACAAAGATTAGTGAAGTTTTACAGCAAGAGAAAGATATTAAAGAACTGAATATCTATTGCAATAAAAAACATGAAATACACGCTCATCAAAAAGATAAGAAAAGATATTATGAATTTAAAGAAGGTGCATGTTATGAAATGACAAGCACTTGGCCTGTAAAGCATGGATCCGGAATGTGTACCATGATTATGAATGTGAGTAGTGATGGCATAACTGAAGTACTAAAATTTGATGGTGAAGATTTTGTGTCATCGAAGGAGATTCTAGAATTAATAAAGCAAAACGATGAATTATATATTCAAGGTCTCCTATTAAAAATAACAATATACTTTAAGTATAAAATATCTTTATAAAAAAATCAAAATTTATATATTTTTTATACTTTATGTAAGGTTATTAATAATCACCTTAGCTCCAGAAACATACTAAAAATTAGCGTCATAAAAATCTTGAATGTTTACTTTTTCAAAAAACATAAAAAAGATCATATATTTTTGAGAACAAGCCGCGTAAAAATAAGGTTATAAAAATAGAAGATTTAAATTATTTCCATAAGCTTGAGCAAATCAATTCGTATGTAAATGTGGTTGAAGTAGGCTGGTATAGCTAGTTTTGCGGTATAGTAAAATCGTTATATTAAAAAGTTCGCACGGATCTAGCGGTAGACCAACACATCCCAAAACGAACAGTTCTCACGAGAGGTGGTTTTAGTTGCTAAAAATGGTTGAATAATTTAAATTTTTAGCAAAATATGTCACTAAGTTAGTGATAATCTATGTTTGGGATAACAGAAGAAACAAGTTAATTTTTGGAACATACATTTGAAACAACTCTTAATAGGAATTAAATATTTTTGATGTATTTTATGGTTTTTCCGATTAAGTAAGTGACATGACAGCTAGTATAGAATTTAAAGATAATCAAGGCAATCAGATATCAGGTTTAAACGATATTAAAATTATAACCTTAAGCGACGGTTTAGGTAATGAATATACTTTAGATGCACGTGGTGATCATCTTAAATTAAAATATATACCAACTAATAAGGATAAAGAAGAGGAGTATACAATAAAAAGTTTAGCAGAGGCTCTCGGAAGTTTGCTGAATGTAAAAAATAGTAGTGGTAAAACAGTGCTTGAAGAAAAAGTATCAGAACAACCTATAGTAGAAGCGATAATGTATGCAAAAGACGACAGTAATAACAGAATTTGTGATACTGTACTAGCTAATACTTTTGCTAGGAAAGATGATACGTCTAGCTATATAAGTGACAAATTAAGCAAAAAAGCTGACAAAGTTGAATTAGATAAGAAAGCTAATGCTGATAGTGTATATACCAAGCAAAATATAGATGACAAATTGAAAACTAAAGTTGATATTGATAATGTATATACTAAACAAGCTATAGATACTGAATTAGCAACTCGAGTTAACGCTGATAGGGTATATACCAAGGAAGAAATGGATAAGAAACTGACAGTCAAAACTGATACTTTCTCTACATATACTAAGCAAGAGGCAAATGAGAGATTCTTCCCGATTGCAAAACATCAGGAGTTAGCAAGGGAGATACTAGGCAAGCGCATAGAAGGAAGATCAGTATTAGTGAATGAGTTAGGAAAGGCTTTTGATGAGCAAGCAATTTGGTATGGTAATAATAACGATCAAACAGCAAAAGATTTCTTGGCTGAAAAAGGTAATTTTGCTAAAATTAATGGCTCCAATATAATGATCCCGGACTTTGTAGAAAAAATACTAGATGCAACAGAAGATATAGGAGAAGGCAAAAAGAAATCAGTTTTAGTAGAGAAATTGGGCAAATTTCTTGATCAAATTGATAATAATGATAAAACATATGACGGTAAGACAGCAAAAGATTTCCTAGGTGAGAAAGGCATGCAGGGACCGAGAGGGGCAGATGGTCCAGCAGGTAAAGATGGAACAAGCACAGCACCTAATTTAGTAGCTCAAGAATTGATTACTAATCAAGCAGATGCACTAGGACAAGCGGTTCTGGGGGCAAAGGATGATGAAAATAGAGAAATCTTAGTAAATAGTCCTATTTTACAGGAAGGCATAGCGAAAAAATTAAAAGAAAATCCTGAAAAGGTAATAGGTCCAAAAGGGGACCCTGGTCAAGATGGAGAAAGTCCATCAGTTGATGCCGTAGCTGCTCAATTACTTATTGGTACAAATAAAAATGCATTAGTCACTGAAGTTGCACGCAATAAAGGTTTACAAGAGTCCTTGGCAATTAATCAAGATTTTAGCACCGCATTGGTGGTAGCTTTGAGTAATGATAAGAATTTTTCCAATATTGTAAAAAGAGATCTTAGTAGAGAAGGAGAAAGTTTATCAGTTGATAATGTAGTTACTAAATTGCTTGCTGATGAGAATAAAACATTAGTTAATGCTATAGGAAATGATAAAGAAGTAGCAAAAAAAATACTTGCTGCAACAGAAGATACAGATGAGAAAAGATCAATTCTTGTGGAAAAATTAGCAGGATTTCTTGATGCTAATGACCACGCATATGATAACAATAAAAGAACAGCAAAAGAGTTCTTAGGCAGTAAAGGACTAGCGTCTGCTAATGCTTCTGATCCAACTTTTCAAGGAGCTGTTGGAGAAGTAATATCTCAACCTCTTTTTGAAATTCCAGATGATCCAAATGCTCCGCTTTCCTGGGATTGGTAATATAGACCTACTGCGAATCAAAGGGTAAGCAAAAGGGAAGAAGGACTGCTAAAATCAAGGTTAACTAAAATTCATGCTTAAGATTTACAATGCCAGCAATAATATTAAATCTCAAGTTGTATTTCTTCTGAAAATTGCAGTAAACGTGTGACATAACCTTAAATATCTTTATCCCGCGGATCTTATTTTCTACTCTCATTCTGAAAGATACTAGTCTTCTATTATAGTCCTTCTGTTCGAGAGTTAATGGCTTTTTACGATACTTTTTGTATGTTATTATAACATTGCTTTGCAATTTTTGCCAACCTTGGTATCCAGAATCGGCATATTTTATACTATCGAGTGGTAGATATTTTCCTTGTTTCCTTATGCGAAAATCACTAATTCTACCACGATATGACTTTGACACTGATAAAATTCTTCCTCCTTCTTCGATAATAATCTCAGTTTTCATAGTGTTGGTTCTTTTTTTTCCTGAATATGATTTCTTCCGTTTTTTACTATCTTCTGGTCTCTGTATTTGCTGTTCTGTAACATCAGCCAGAATTTTCAGTATTTTTTCTGGTGTCATACTTCTATCTTTTTTTATAGTAACTTTTTTGGCGAGTAATGGCTCTATTCTCTTAAGTAACCTACATACATTTGCGTTGTGCACATTGAATAGGCATCCTAAAAATCTATGTGTTATGTAAGTGCGATAGTACAAAATTACGCAAAATAACTTATCTTCTAGGGCTGGTAGTTGTGGTCTTCTGCCATGGCACTTTTTCTGTTTTTCAACTTTTTTCCACTCAGGCCTCATTTTTTCCACCACCTTTTCGAACTCTTCTATAGTTAAGCCTATTATATTACGAAAGTTTCTTGGGTGTTTCTTCATGTTGTAGTAACTAAAGCTCATTTTTTTACCTTACTCAATCTGCTTATTCTTCTTCTACCTCTCTCACATCATTTTGTCATTACCTTTTGCAGCAGGTCTTATGATTTTTATCAAAAAACGACCACCAACACAAATGCTTCCCACGCTAGCTGGTTTGGCTTCCGGAGATAGCCGTGACGTTTATAGCCCTTCTTATAATAGTCTGAACGGGGCAAGATACGTGTTTATGATGGCTATTGTAAGTCATTAGGCTGGCAGCGTATTATGACATGTTTGGACTATTGTGGAAAAAGCTACACATTCTTAATAAAATGCACTGCCAAGTTAATAAAAGTGTACTGAAAAAATCTTTGTTAAAGTTTTAGGTCTCTAACTTGGCTTTCTATCTTGACATCTTGTAGAGCTTGATCTGGTTGTTTTATCATCTCTAACAGCTCACTTACAATATTCTTGTGTTTATTAACTATAGCAACTTGCAACAATGTATTCCCTTGATTATTACGAGCATTTGTTACAGCTACACGTTCATCAGGTTTTATCGCTTTCAACTTACTGATAATTTCAACATTGCCATTTTTTGCACCTTCAAAGAGTTCTTCAACTAGCTTCAGTAATTTAGCAATACTCTTATCTTCAGAAAGACTAAATGGTATTTTACCTTCCTTATTTTGAATATGATAATTTGCACCATGTTTAAGTAAAGATTTGACAATATCTAATGAGCTATTCTTAGCAGCAACGTGAAGTTATGTAGAATTACTAGTAGTGGTTCCAGCATCTATAAAGTCAATTAATTTATCACAACTTACATGTTGTAATAGAACCTCAACGATTTCTTTGTAACCTTTCAAAACAGCAATATGTAAAGGTGTATTCCCTTTATTGGTAACCTGCGTTACATCAGCTCCATTCATTAATAAAGTATTTGTAACACCCATGCTGCCATTATTAACAGCATAATGCAATGGTGTCCATCCGTCAGTATTTTTGGCATTAATAACTATACCTTGTTTTACTAAACCCTCCACTATTTTAAGATTATTACTTTTTATAGCTTTAAAAAATTTTTCGATCATCTTTAGTAATTTTATAACTTCTAAGTTTCCGCTTCTCTCTGCAAAATGTAATGGTAAAGCATATCTATCTACCTGAGTCTTGGCATCAAAATACGCTCCATTCACAAGCAAGTACTTAACTATATCTAAACTACCAAGTTGGGCTCCTAAATGTAAAGGTGTAGTATTTTTATCCATTTTTGCATTAACATCTGCTCCATTTGTAATAAGGGTTTTAACTACCTTAAAGTGGCCATATTGAACTGCAAGATGTAAGGATGTCCCTCTGTCCTTACTTTCTTCCACACTTATATCAGCGCCATGTTTCAACAGAACGGTGGAAATTTGATCATAACCTCTTTCTGCTGCAAAATGCAGAGGGGTCCAATTTGTATGATCTAGAGCATTAACGTTTGCCCCTCTTTCTAAAAGAAATTTGACCACCTCCAAGTGACCATGGTCTACTGCGAAATGTAGAGAAGTAGTATTTTTGACTGTTTTAGTATCAATCTTTCCTCCTGCATCAAGCAAAGATTTAACCACTTCTAAGTTACCATCATAAGCTGCACAATGTAAAGGAGTCCAGTTTCTATTATCCATAGCATTAATATCTGCCCCATTTTAATTAGAAAATTTACTATCTCTAGATGATTATGTTCTGCTGCCAAATGTAGCGCTCTCCTACCATTATCTATCTTTCTTTGCGTTTATATTCGTTCCTTTTGCAATTAGGTTTTCCACTATTCTTAAAGAAAAACCATTATAAGCTGCATTATGTAGAGGAGTCCAATTTTGATCATCTGTAACGTTAATGTTTGCTCCATTTTTAATTAAAAAATCACTTACTTCTATATGAGCTTGCTGAATTGCTAGATGTCAAGGTGTGAAACCTTCATTTTTTTTAATATTAACATTAGCTTTTTTTCTAGTAGTAGCTTGACTACTTCCAAGTGACCGTTCTGAGACCCTATGTGTAAAGCCGTAGAATTATCGTAGTCTTTAGCGTTCACTTCAATTCCTCTTACAAGAAGAGGAGACTTAACTACTCCAAAGTGATTACGTTCTGCTGCTAAGTGTAAAGGTGTAAGGTTTTCATAATCCTTAGCATTGACGTCAGATTTCGCTTCCAATAAAACATCCACTAACTCTAAAAAGCCATTTTGAGATGATAAGTGCAGAGGTGTAATTCTATCACTTGTTTTTGCATTGACTTTTGCTCCCGCTTCGAGCAGAACCTTAACTATATCTAAATTACCAAATTGTGCTCCTAAATGTAAGGGTGTAATGTTTGTATCAACTCTCTTATCATGATTACCAATACCTGAACATCCAGCATTAATATTAGATCCATGTGCAATGAGAGCTTTTACTATCTCGAGATTACCATTTTGTACTACAGAATGTAAGGAGCTTGCTCAATCATTATTGACAGCATTAACATTTAATCCTTTTTCAACAAGAACATTTACTATATCCAGATGACCATTTTCTGCTGCTAGATGTAAGGGTGTATTAAGTTTATCTGTCTTGGTATCAAGATCTGCCACATTTTCAATTAAAGTTTTAACTATATCTAAATAGCCCTGCTGGGATGCAAAATTTAAAGGTGTAAAGCCTATAATGGCCTTATGATTTATATCTGCTCCATTTGCAATGAGAAAATTAACCATTTCTAAAAAGTGTAGTTATGGCTTGTTTATACTATTATGAGACGAACTATATACTCTGGGATCATAAAGTCATTGTTCTGCTGATTTTGATTCCCTATAATGTAGGTTTTAATATAAGTTCTTTTCATGTACAGAATAAAACGCTCAGTAAAAATCTTAAAGAAGGTTAAGCTATTGAAAAAGGAGCAGTACGTAGAGAAAATTAATCAATCTTCTCTATCTAATCAAGAGGAAGATTTAAATTGGCAGCCTGATAGTGAACGTGACTTAAAGCGCTACCGTCGTTCTGATAGTAACGATGAGAGAGATTATGATGATATTACTAGTGAAGTTGAGCTTAATCAGGAATTGATGAGTGCCATTAGAAGTAATGACTTAGAATTAAAAAAACTAGAAAAAATTAAAAACCTTATCCAGAGAGGAGCATATGTTAACTTTCAAGATTCTAACGTTAGGCATAATACACCTTTACATGCAGCTGTTCGTAAACAAGAGGTTGAAGTGGTTAAGCTGCTTTTAGCAGAAGGAGCAATTCAAATCAAGAATGATAACAGTAAAATACCACTAGATCTTGCTAGACGTCTTGGTAAGAAAGATATTGTGCTACAGTTGGAGAAAAACATAGTTCTAAAAAGGGGAAATACTGGGGAAAATAAGCCAGAAGTTGATCTTCCAAAAAAGCCAAAAATTTCTTTCATGAAAGAATCTAAAGAAATAAAAGAAGAGAATATAGAAAGTAAATATCCTGCTTCTGGGCTAAAGCATACTCTTCATGGAAGTATTTATCAGCTAAAATTGTTAATGTTGTTTTTAAAGCGCGGATTAGATCAAGGATACTCTTTTCGTTTGGCTACAGAGTGGGATGATGCTGAAAAATTTGATGACTTGGTGTTTATGTATGATGATTCAAAAGGAAAAAATTATCGTTTTTTGCAAGCTAAACATAAACTAGATGAGAAAAATAACAAAATCACAATAGGAGACTTACTTACAAAAAGTAAGGATGGTGAATTTAATTTAGAGAAGTATTTTGTTTCTTATTTAAGAATTAAGAAGAAAAAAGAATTTAAAGATTGTAACCTGAAAGATTTTATCGTTTGTACTAATATTGGTTTTGATATGGATAATTCAGTGCAAGATCAAGTAAAGAAGCTTAAGGAAGTTAGTTCTGGAAAGAATAAAGGAAAAAAAGTTTTAGTTGAGGCAATTGATGATTATGATAGCTTCTTTAACACAGATACTGGTATAAGATATAAAATAAAATGTAATGATGACTTAGTATCGTATTTAAAACAAGGTAACGAAGTGCAAAATGAAGTGCGTGGACAGTTAGTAGATATTATAGATAAGGAAATAAAAGAGTTTTTTAAAAAATTAGTATTTGCAGTGGGTCAGCCTAATGAAGTCAAGCTTGGTAAAATGCTTGAAGATGAAATAAGTGAAAACTTTAATACAAGACTTAATTATATCGGTCAGTTAAGTAAAGACGCTTATAACAAGTTTGAGAAAGCAATACTAGATTGGTTCAAGGAAAAGGAAGGACGATTTTTTGATAACGAAAAAGTAAAAGACCTTTTTATGAAAATGGAACAAGAAGTTAATAGTTTAAGTATACTAGAAAAAGAAGTCAAAAATATAGGGCAAAAGGTGAGTGAAGTGCATTCGCATATTATAGCGGGACAGAACAACAAACAAGTAGAAGAACATGTTTGGTTTAATATCAAAAGTCCGTCAAAATTATTTACTGGAAGAGAGGAAGAACTAAATAAGGTGCATTTGGCATTGCAGCATACTAAGGAGAGAATAGGAGTAGTATCACAGGGGTCCTCAATTAGCGGTTTAGGGGAATTGGTAAAACTGAGTTAGCCAGAGAGTATGTTCATAGATATGCTGAGGAGTACAGCAACAATATCATATGGATAGATGCTGAAAGTTATCAAACTCTTACAGAATCTTTTTGTAGACTAGCTTCCGATAAATTGAAAATTAATATAAAAAATGCAGATGGTATAGACAAACAGATAATTTCTATAGTGGAAGATGTATACAAATTTTTTGCTAATCGAAGAAGTCTTTTCATTTTTGATAACGCTGAGAAATTTGAGAATCTCAGTAAATTCTTACCACTACATTCTTTCACACCTGAAGCTAATAAACCTTATGTTTTGATTACCTCTCGTAATCGAAATTTGAGAGCAGGGATAGAAGTTATAGATCTAGATAAGTTAAAATTAAATGATTCGATAGAATTTATAAAAAAAGGGCTATTCATAAATGATGAGCTTCAAGACCAAGAAATAAAAAACTTAGTAGAAAAACTACAGCATTTTCCTTTAGCTATACGGCAAGCAATAGCATATATTAATGATAGAAAAGTAACAGAAGAGTTTAGAGTTAGTGATTATTTAAAGGAATATGAGATAAAGACAAAAGATTTGCTTAACTATAAAGTACTTCACGGGATTAATGATGACTATATTAAGACAATTTTTACAACTTGGGAAGTTACGATTAATAAAATAGAAAACTATAAAGAATATGGGCAGCTAGCTTTAAATATTCTTAATATTATGGCTTACTTTGCATCCGAGAACATCTCAAGAGCAATGTTTTTAAGTTTAGCAGGTGGTAATGAAGAACAATTAAAATCAGCTGTCCATTTGCTTATAAATTATTCTATGGTAAATGGTGAAAAAGAGCAAAGCGTATTGAGTATTCATAGACTAGTTCAAGAAGTGACAAGGTTAAAACTGCAAGAGCAACAAAGAAAGAAATTCTAAGAGAAGCTCTAAAATTAATAAGCAACACTGTTCTAAGAGAGGAAGACATGGTTCACGTTACTTCCATTTTGAATTATTCTAGTAGATATAGTAAATTGATAGATGACTCTTATCTTAGTTCTACTTATGGTGAATATAAAGACTCGCCATTGAGTCTACTTGTCAAAAGTAATAAAGAAGAAGCAGTAGAAAATATATTAAAAACCCTGAAAAAATGGAATTATCCAGCTAAATTAATTAAAGTTGTCAACGCTGTTAATGAGAACGGTTATTCTCCTATACAATTTGCTATTGAGAATAATAACTTAAATATAATAGATAATCTTCTGGAAAATGGTGCTGATTTTGATGCCTTATGTGGAGATGGTATGACTCCTCTACATTTTGTTGCTTTGTTTGGTAACTTGGAATTAGCAAAACACCTTATAGATGAAAAGAATATTAATTTAAATCCATTAGATGAATATGGCAACACCCCTCTACACACTGCATGTGAAAATGACCACATAGAGTTAGTCGAATATATTATAGGTGCAAAGCTGGTCAATCCTGATATCCCCGGTCAAAATGATATGACACCTTTACATTTTGCTGCTGAGAGGGGTAGTATAAAATTAGTAGAGTATTTAGTAATAAAAAAGGTTAATGTAAAACACGAAAGACTCTTATAGTCATACACCCCTACATTTAGCTGCCGAAAGAGGCTACTTAGATGTAGTGGAGTATCTGGTAAAAGAAGGTGCTATTTTAGACGCAAAGGATTATCGCAAAAATACACCTCTGCATTTGGCTGCTAAGAACAATCATTTAGATGTAGTGAAGTATCTGATAAAAGAAGGTGCTAATTGTGATATTAAATTTGACTACGGGTGGACTCTTCTACATCTTTTTGCTCGAAAAGGTAATTTAGATGGGGTAAAACTTCTAATGGAGAATGAGGATTTTAGCAGTTATTTTATCACTCGAATTAATGCCCATGACAAGAATCAAGGTACTGCCTTGGACATGGCTGCTCAACTTGGTCACTTAGAGATAGTAAAGCTTCTAAAGGAAAAACATGCTAGTGTTTTGGGTAACGCAAGTTTTACACCCCTACATTTAGCTGCCGAAGGAGGCTACTTAGATGTAGTGGAGTATCTGGTAAAAGAAGGTGCTATTTTAGACGTAAAGGATTATCGCAAAAATACACCTCTGCATTTGGCTGCTAAGAACAATCATTTAGATGTAGTGAAATATCTGGTAGAAAAAGGTGCTAAAGTTGATATTAAAAATAATCGAAACCTTACCCCTCGAGATTTAGCTAAAGAAAAATTTAATCAGAATCCACAAATTTATCAAGAAATTATAGGTATTCTTAAGTCTAAACCCATTAATCGACAACAAGAGAATGACAATATGTATCAAATAGGTGAAGTTTCGGCTGAAAAATGCCTACCCAGTACAAGTGGATATAGCGGAAGAAAAAGAAGAGAAGTTGGTGGTAAAGAGTGTTTATTCACATGGGAAGATGTAGATGAATTTAATGTTGAAAAAGATGAGAATAGAGATTTAGGTAAGATTAAGATAGATAGCGAAAAGTTTGTTAATTACATTAAAGATTTGCCAGAGGGAAAGCGTAGTCAGCTAATTCAGCTAGCAGATGAAGTTAGAGTTACAGGTAACTCTCAAGGTCTAGTCAATAAGCTAACTAGCAACCAAAAAGTCATGAATCATCTAAATAGAGCAGGAAGAATCTCTGGTATGACTATGCATGGAATGATGGCTAAAAATGTTTTAGCTGACTTTTTAAATGGTAATTATCAAGGGGTAGCAGTTAATATAGGCTTTATTGCCGGTGGTCAAGGATTTGCTAAAGTTGCTGAAGCTGCATCTATTAAAGGACTAGAATTAGCCTCGAAAGGAAAGTTTTTACTCAGTAGGTCTTTAAAAGCAGCATCACCTTTTCTCGCTCGTGGCACTTCTGCCTTTATTGCCTATGATCTAGTAAATCAGGTAAAAGCATTTAAAAATGGTACGGAAGGAGCATTGGTTGGCGTAGTAGGAGATAGTATTTACCTAAGTGTTGATGCTGCAGAGATTGGCATAGAAGTAGCTGAAAGTTTTGCAATATTAGAAGGGAGTGTCAAGTGTTACTGGACCAATTGGGTCAGGAATAGGCGCTGTAGTATTTGTTGGCACTGATGTTTACATGGCAGTAAAGAAAGTTGATAAGATTGATCAAATTATTCACCTAACTGGAAAAGAGAAGTTTATTGAAGGTTTACGTGCGTTTATCGGTATGCAACCTGAACAATATATAGAAGAGCTAATGGAAGGAAAACAACTCTATAACCAATTAGTTAAGCAAGGGTTTGAGTATTTGAAGGAGCATAGTAATATTCAAAGCTATGTATTCCCTACTAGTAAGTCATCTGTGGATTCTTGTCGTAAGGTACCATATCAACAAAACATCTGTAATATGGCTAGACTTAGCATTTTATGCCTTAGAAAGGTTAATGTGACATTTTATGCTGAAAAATGTACAACTAAGTTTGAGATAGATTGAGACAGTACAGTATTGCTTGATAGAAAAAGGACCGATATAAGATGGAGCAGAGCAAGACCGGATAATCCAAGTGGTGGAAAATTGTTTTGTTTCTCGCAGGGAAATGACGAACCTGCGCCAAGTTATGGGTCATATTTATGTGAAAATGCAATTGGTTTATCTAATAACAAGATAGAAGGATATACTCTAATTGATTTAGGAGAAGGTAAAGATTATGCCAGAGGATTTAAGGATAGTCAAAACATATTTGTAGTAAATGATGGTTCTAAGGAATATTACGGAGGAAATAAGAATGATATATTTATTTTACAGGGAGATCTTATAGGAGGATCCTTGTACGGAGAAGATGGAATTGATACCTTAGATCTCACTGGATTTGCTCATGGTGTTGTCACTGTAGATGTTTACTTAAATGCAAACATTGGTATTACCGTATATAAGCACCATGGTTATCATAGTTTTAAAATTAATTCAGTGGAAAGAGTGTTTGGCAGAAAAGTTGAGGGAGATCATATATTTAGTGCATGTGAAACTAAATTCGTAGATGGCAATGGTGGTGCAGAAGATCAACTTGATTATGTACAGATAGAAAACAATGACTGTGTCTATGATATACAGGTAATAATTAAACCTTATACTGAAATAGATAATATGGCACTAAAGGGTAACTTTAGCTATATTCTACCATCTCAAAATGGTAGCGCATCTGTTAAATTACTTACTAATTTGGAAAGTAATCATAGGTTTACATTTGGCTATGTGCTTGCTGATGTTCAGAGTATTGATGTTGAAGATCAAAATAGTATAAGGTTCAATTTTTTCTCAAAAGTAATAAATAGTAACTTTAGTATATCTATCTCATATAACATAATGAACAATATAATCTATCAATTAAAAGACAGTGCTGAAATAAAAGTAGGCAAGGAAAGAAATTTGTATGCAATACAGAGTACTAATAAAACTATTGATGAAATTATAGAAAGTTACCCAGCTATAGCGAATAAACTCAATATGACTATTGCTGTACAATCTGTTAATGAATATATATTGGTTGGCCATGAAAAATGTGAGGTGCTTCAAAATAACCCGATTCATAACAGTCACTTGATTAAAAATGGTGGTGAGAATATATACGTAATTACTATAGCTTCAGGTAAGCAAAGATATGACCATAGTATTTTTTCTATACCAGAAGTAAACATCTATAATCTTGATAAAGGAAGTTCAATAGATACATTAGATTTACGAAAAGTGATAAAAATCATACAACAAGATGATCTAAGAGTGCATATTGGCCTGCCAAGAATTTATCAAGATGGAAATGATTTACTAGTTAAGTTAGAAGCAGAATTCGGACAAAGTTTTCCAGCAGAAGTGCTGATGGTAAGATTAAAAGACGGTTTGAATTGGTATGAAAAGCTTCATATTATCTCGAATAATATACCTATGAAAATAAGTTCTGAATTAGAACTAAAACCACTACCTTTGATATTTGAAAAGGATAAGGAGATTATTGTTGTAACTGGTCAAGATGTGGAGGAAGGTACTGAGCTTATCATTTCTAGAAAAGGAGAAAACTATAGGTTTGTTCGTAGTAATGATAATGATCTAATGATAACTAATGCTTTTGATTCGACTATTACTAGAGATGATTTTTGCAGTATTACACTTAGTGAATTCTATAAAACACCTAAGATGAAAACATTATCTATCAAATTTGCTGATAAAGGGATAGTGTTAAGAGATCATGAAAAGGAAATAAATGCTGCAAGAAACGTGGATAGTGTGAAAAGAGAGTATAAGGATCAAGTATATAATGATGTTTTCAGCAAATATAAACAGCAAAATGTTGCAATTAGGCATAGAAGACATAAGGAGTACAGTGATTTAGATAAAAGATTTTCAGAAAATATTAGAAACAGTAGCACAAAAGCATCTTCATGGATAAATGATTTATTTGGTTGGGTAAAGAACTCTATAGGTAGGTTTAGAGCTGCTCTGCCTGAAATTTTAGCAAATTATTCCAATACAGCTGGTACTAGCCAATTTAGTAGCGAAGTTTGTATCAGTAATAATGTTGGTTTAGGATTTCTCTTACTACAAAGTTTCCTAGATAGAAAATATCCTCTGCCTAAGTTTTGTTCTGCTACTCATGAAGAAGTTCTGGCTGATACACTTGATATAATGGAAGAGTTTAAAAAGACACTTAAAAAAACAGCTAAGCAATCTGGTGTATCAGTAAAAGGTTTTGACTTTTTTAAAGTGTATTCAGATATAGCAGGTCATGTAAGGAACGAAAGATATTCTAAAATACCAAGTACATTATATTCAGCCGTAAAAGAAGCTTATCCGAAAAATGAGAAGTTTTTGAGTACTTTCAAAAGCAGTATTGGGAAGATGCTAGATAGGCAGAAAATGGTTAATAATCATAATCAGGAGCAAGGTATAGCTAATGTAGATCCTTCATTTTTACTTAATAGGATTGTTGTAGAATCTGTGAATAACGGGGGCTTGAAAGGAGTTAATTGTGCAGGTCAAGTTGCTTAATCTCATCTACCGAAAGGCCAGTGATTTTAGCGATAACATCAATAGAGACACCGACCTTGAGTGAGTTTCTGGCAACTTCAATTTTACCTTTTTCATGGCCGATTTGGATGCCTTCATGAAGTTTTTCTTCAAGACTAGATAAATAATCATCGGTACGTTTCTTAGCTTGGTCATAAGCAAGACGTTCTTCTTTACTCCAATTATATTGGTTCAGCTCATCATAAGCCCTGCCAATAATTAAATCACTTCCTATTATTCTCTCTAGCTCTTGTTCACTAGTTTTGTCTGCATATCGTTGTCTAAGTGAAGAAGGTCGCCCCTCCTCACTCGACTTCAAAACCGTACGTGAGACTTTGCGCCTCATATCGGCTTCTCTCCAATTTGGTGCTTTTCATGCACACCTCCTGTGTAATTCATCATGACAATGTCCATGCAACAAAGATAAGTTTTTGATCATATTATTTTCCCTGTTTTGGTCTCTATGATGTATTTCTAGAATATCATCACTCTTGAACCAAAGTTGACATTGATCACACTTACTTTGTTGTAACTTCAACAGCTTTATTACTTTCGGTGATTTATCTAGTATTCTATTAAGACGATTCCCCCAATAAACCCAATCACCATCATATGGGGTCTGGTTTTTTGCACTTTGATATGTCGTTTAATAACATGATCGCTGTGTATAGTAAGACGTACCTTGTTACTTGTCATAAAGCGCCAGTTTTCGTTATTATATTTCTTAAAGTACCTTCTTTTTATCCAGCATCTCCCTTTGTTTGGGTGCCTAAAAACTGCCCACTTCCAGAATTTTCTATGCATAATATTATCCAATGAGCTAAAGATTTTACATGAAACTACCGAGGAGTAATATTGACTCCATCCTCTGTTTATTGGATTGAGATCCTTTATCACCCGTTCTTGTGGTGCTCTACGCATTTCTCTGAGTTTATGTTTAATAGCTAGTGTATGCTGTTTTATAGAATTACGACTTGGTTTACTTGTAACCTTTCTTACTTTCTGTTATTGGATATTATCTTATTGAAAATCCAAGAAAATCAAATCCTGGTTTTGTTTCGTCAATGGTTCTTAATGTATGAGAAACTCTTGTTTTAGAGGGCTTTAATTTTAGTCCAATGGTTTCTAACCATTCTTCAACTAAAATTTTTGCTTTAAGAATAATCTCTTCATTTTCATGTATGATGACAAAATCATCACAGTAGAAAATTACACTAATAGACTTTTACGCGTTTTTATGCGGTATCTTACCATATTTTCTTTTCATGCACTGAAAGAGTTCGTTTGTTAAAGCTTTTTTGACATGTTGCTCTAATCCGTGTAATGCAACACAAGCTAGCAACGGTGAGATCGTCCCTCCTTTAATTGTACCACGTTTTGTGGATTGAAGCTTTCCATCTTCCATAATACCCGCTCCTAACCATCCTCTTATGATTTTCTTTAGCGTTGGTATGGTGTTGAGTTTTTCAAGCAATGCATAGTCCCAAAATTGGGAGAAAAATCCTGGAGGTTCTGTCGCATCTATAAACCATAGAAAAGAAGATCATTAAAGTTGGGATTATAGGAGTTATAGAGCCATTAACATAGCAAAATTCTCAAAAGTAGAAACATTGTCATTAGCTCCGATAATTTGTTTTTTCTGAATCATGCGAATATTTTCTATACCTGTAATAGTAATCTTTGCGGAGTGCTGCAGACTTGTCTCTACTAACACACAAGAGGAAGTCTACAGTATTACCAATAGTGCTCTATATAAATAAACCCATTTACCGTTTAATTTAATGTAGGTCTCTCCAACTACTACCAACCTGCTTCTTTCTTTTCCTTACTGCCTAATCTATCAGTGGTAATAAACCACTTTGTAACGTAGCATGGTCAATTTTTGCTCCCCTTATACTCATAATTTCTTCCAAATCTCGATAGCTCAAAGAGAATCGACATTTCATGTATACAGATAACATCGCTGAAAAGCTAAATCCTTTGAAGTATGGCAATAATTTTTGATTGATACGAAACATCTTTGCTTTATTTTTAGACAATTATATCATTCTTCTTTCTACTTCCCTACAAATGCGACAGAACCGAAAGAACTTGCTCTAGAAAGACAAAAAAAAGTGTTCAACATTGTATCGGGATTCCAGCGTCACGCACTGGAACAACAAGAAAAAGGGTGCTGGCATGACATTAAATGATTTTCCTTATTTTAGCATTAAACGCGATGAAGAAAATCATTTATAATTGCTATAGCAACTAGTGTTGAAACCTGACGTACCTTTTGGCTTGACAAACGAGAGTTTTTATCTGATTTGACAACAAGGGCTTCTAGATGACTTTGAAAGTAAATATTACCATGCTTATCTTCGATAGCTTCTATTACCCCGTCATTGGCAAATGCTGCAATTTTATATCCAAGTAGCTCTAGCCTTCTTCTATTCTCTGTAGTATTACTTACTGTACCTGAATGAGCATTCGGAAAATAAGTTGAAAACCAGCCATTTTGATTAGGTAGTAAAAATCTAGCTACCACTTTTTCCAAACGACTACCTGGAACAATTTTTATCTGCTGAAGAGGCATATTCTCTTTTTGTGGATAGGATGCTGATTTTAAATGATTCTTCTCATCATTAACAACATTTGTTATTTCAATTTCTTTTGCATGCATAATGTCTTGTAAACCACCGCATATGGCAAGCAAATGAATTGTAGGATTGTCATCTACTATTTTTACAATTGCTTCATTCACAAGCTGGCGGTAAGGGTTAAGAGCTGAATGAAAGTTATCTGAAATAAATATTCTGTTTATCTTTTGCTCTTTGATAAATTTTGCAACTTCAACTTTTATTCGATCTAGTATCAGCTTTTTTGCCAATATTTCATCTTGTTTTGCGAACTCTTCTTGGATTTCTTTTAGATTAATTATTTTGTCGTAGTCAATGAATATAGTTTTAACCCCAAAATTATTGAATATCTCATAGATATTTTGAGATTCATCTGTTTGCAATAAACCAACAATTATATTATAATTTACTGCATTTTCTGCTGTCAAAGCAGATAATTCTTTGTTTACTTTTTCACTATAAGCGATATTACTTAATAGTAGAAATGTAATTAATAGTATATTAAATACTCTATTGTAACATTTATGCATTATTTCCTAAATAATTATATTAATATTGTAATATATTATAGAACATTAAGAAAAAGAATGTGGCCTGAGCAGGAATCGAACCAGCGACACAAGGATTTTCAGTCCTTTGCTCTACCAACTGAGCTATCAGGCCAACTACGTACTTTTATTTTTAGACAAAAAACGTTATTATGTCCATCAAAAGTTTTTGAAGTATAGAAACAAAAAATGAACATTAATAACAAAATAGGAATTTATCCTGGTACGTTTGATCCTATAACTTTTGGGCACCTTGACATAATAAAAAGAGCATGTAAGCTAGTCGATAAGTTGATAGTCGGTGTTGCAGAAAATGTTAACAAACATACTACCTTTAACATAAAGCTACGCACAAGCATGGCTGAAAATGAAGTTAAAGGAGCAGAAATTAATGCAGATGTTATATCTTTTAATGGGTTGCTCGTGAAGTTTGCCAAAGAGCAAAATGCCTCTGTTATTATCAGAGGACTGAGGGCAGTATCAGATTTTGATTATGAATTTCAAATGAGTTGGGTAAATTATAAGCTCTCCCATGAAATCGAAACCATATTTCTTCCTGCATCTGAAGACACTCAATTTATCTCATCAAGTTTTGTGAAAGAAATAGCGAGATTAGGAGAAGATGTTAGCAGCTTTGTATCACAAAATGTCCAAACCGAATTGATTAATCTAAATAGGGTAAAAAATGGAGAATAAATATTTGTTGTTTTCTCCACTTCAAAGCGGTTATGCTCGATGTACAAAATACTATAAAATAAAGGAGCAGTATGTCAGAAGTGAGGGATAATAATCTAATAGTTTGCTGCCGTGGTGATGAGAATGATGATGGTTCTGGTCATCCAGTAGTATATTTACATAAAGAAGGAGAAATGTATTGTCCTTATTGCAGTAAGCCCATGAGTGAAATAGTAAACTCCGAAGAATTTCAATCTGTTGAGGTGAAAGCAGTGAACAAAAAGGAAAGGACCAAAGGTTAATAGCACTTCATTCTTTAGCTTATGTAAATAGCAATAAAGGGGGCAGTAAAGATCAAACTGTCCATACGGTCAAGTACTCCTCCATGGCCAGGTATTATACCTCCACTATCTTTAACATTGTAAACTCTTTTTATGAGTGATTCAGTAAAATCTCCAAGTTGGGCTAGAATAGCAATTGTAAAGCCAATTATTGGGGAATAGAAAATTGGAAATAAACTCAAAAATATTGAACCAAAAATTGTACAAAATACTCCAGCTAAAACTGCACCTAAAAGCCCTGACCAAGTCTTTCCAGGACTAATAATTGGGCAAATTTTAGCACCACCAAAGTTTTTACCAAATAGGTAAGCGGTAATATCGATGCTCCAAATGGTTAAGATAAGCCATATTAATTCATATTTTCCCTGTGGTAGATTATATAAGTATATCAGCGATGCATTTGGTAGTGCAATGAGTAGTAATGCGAAAATGTATAAGATTCTATTGCCCTGAGTTAGATTATACCATTCAAAAGAAGATAAAACTGCAATTGAGAAAATTAGTAGATAAAACGATAAATCACTGAAATATGTGGCAAAAGAAAATATAAGTAATATGACTATTGAGGACAGTGTTCTCACCATAAAATTATTATCTACCATATTTTTTCTCTCTCTTTGTATAATCTGCTAATGCTTTACTCAAATCTTGACAAGAAAAATCAGGCCATAAAGTATCACAAAAATACAATTCAGCATAAGCTGCTTGCCATAGTAAAAAATTGCTTAACCTTTTCTCGCCACCAGTGCGAATTAATAAATCCAATTTTGGTAAATCTTTAGTATACAGAAATTTTTCAAATTCCTCTTCCAATACGCAATCAATATTTCCTTTTATGACGTTGTTGATAGCATGTATAATTTCCTGCTTTGCTCCATAACTAACTGCAACAGTGAGTAATAGACCATCGTTCTTATGTGTCACTTCTTCTGCTTTTTTGATTTGATCGAATATTTTACTGGGCAATAGACTTAAATTGCCAATAAAATTTAACTTAATGTTACAATTGTAAATGAATTTCATTTTATCTTCATTAATTAAAGTGGAGTAAAATAAATTAAATAGGTAGTCTGTTTCGTTTTCAGATCTGAGCCAATTTTCCATGGAAAATGCATACAAAGTTAAGTAAGATATGGCTAAGGTTGTGCAATGTTTAGCAATATCAAATGCAACTTCACTGCCTTTTCTATAACCATCAATTTTTACCATTCCTTGATTCTTTGCCCACCTACCATTACCATCCATAATAATTGCTAGATGTTTTGGTAGAGATTCTAGATTTAACATTTCAATTCAACCTGTTATTCGGTTTTACCAATATTACCCATATTAGGTTAGCTTAATTTCTATGTAAAACGTTCACTATATTCACCTGAACTACATTATTACTGAAAAATCATTGATAGTCTATACTCTACTCTATGAATAAAGTTTTCTGAACCTCGGTGTCAGCTACCAGTGATTTTACTAAGAAAATATGGCAAAAATGGTCTAAATTGAGCGTGTTTTCTTAATTTGATGCGTATGGTTTATTTAACACCCTCTTAAATTTATAAAGCAAAACCTTGGATACAAACACTTTTTAAGCTATGTCATGATATGTAACTGACTTGCATTTTTTCTTTCCGTGTCCCACTTAAGACATTACTAGGCCCATTTTTATCTTCTAGTAGTTTTATAATATCGCTAAGACTAGAATGACTACACATGGATTTTAACTCTTCAAAAGGAGTAAAACCGATTCTATTAACAACTTCCTGATTTCTTAGTAATTCTATTGTATCTACGTAGTTAAGATTATCACGATAAAATATGAGTCGAAATTTTTTAATGTTAAAAGAAATGATATTCTCAACAACCCCCTGATTTTTTAGTAGTCTTACAATATCGCTAAAGAGTAACTTATCATTACAAAGTATGAATTTAAGTTTTTCATAATCAATAAAATTGATGTGCTCAACAACTTGTTGATTTTCTAGCAACCTTATAATCTTGTAACTGCTACTAGTATAATTGCTACTATTAAACTTATCGCTATTATGAATGAGTTCAAATTTTTCATAATCAATAAAACAGAGGTATTCAACAACTTTTTGATTTCCTAATAACTCCATAATATTTTCACCACTAAACTTATTACTCTTGAGTATAAGTTGAAGCTTTTTATCACCAATAGAGTTAATTCGATCAATAGAACTCTGATCTTTTAGTAATTCTGTAACATTTTGCTCACTAAGCTTACCATCACTCTCAACTATCATCCATTGAATAAGACGGATATTCCTAATATCATTTTGATTTTTTGGTGGTATTTCCACATCTGCATCGTTGTAAAACTGAACATCATCAACACGTTTTTCATTAATTCCTTTATTTCCTAGTGCTTCTTTAGCAAAGTTATTCGGATCATTTTTTTCATCTTCCTCGTAATCAAAATTATCATAATATCCATAATCTTCTTCATTCTTTTCGTTACCACTACTTTCGAATTCATTATTGGTATTGCAAACCTCTTCACCTTTTAGTATTTCTAGAATATTGCGCTCCGAAGGTGCATCATTTAGCATGGAACTAAACATTTCATCATCGTAATCGTTGATGTGATTAACAATGCTCTCATCTGATAGTAATTCTTCAATACCTTTGTAACTAAACTTATTATTATACTTGCATAAGATTTCAAGTTTACTGTAATTCATTGAATTGATGCCATCAACAACTCTTTGACTTGATCGTAATCTTATGTCATAAGCCTTACATATCAGTTGAAGTTTTTTGTTATCTAAATCCTCTGCATTGTCTGCTTTATCAAAATCCATAATCTTATTTCAATTTACTTAGTATTTTAATTTTAAACATATAAAAAGAAATAATCAAGCATAAGGCCTAATGAATTTATTAGTTTATTACATGTCTCTTTTCATGTATAAATTTATAGAAAGTTTTATGTAGAAGTTATTTTATGAGCAAAATTATAGAAATAAGAGCGCCAAAAACTCTTGGTGGTGAATCGGTTACGGAGGGTATAGTAAAAATAAAGAAAAATATCGGTGAAGCAATAAAAGTAGATGACTTGATCTTTGAAATTGAGACTGACAAAACAGCACTCGAATTAACTGCAGAAGCTTCAGGACAAATAACCGAATTTTTTGTGAAAGAAGATGATGTAATTAGCCCTGATCAGTTACTGGCAAAACTTGCTGTAGGAGAAATAAAAGAAGAAGTGAAAGAAGAAAATAAGGGCGAAAGCGCTGCTAAAAAAGATGCCCCTTCAGCTCGTAAAATTATGGAAGAAAATGCAATCAGTGCAGAAAGTGTAAAAGGAACTGGCATGGGAGGCAGAGTAACCAAAGCAGATGTGATAGACCATATGAGTAAGGCTGAACAACCTGCGGTAAAACAATATGAATCGCCAAAAAGCGTAGCAAGTGGAGAGAGAAGAGAAGAACGAGTGAAAATGAGCAAAATAAGGCAAGTCATTGCTGCTCGTTTGAAGGCATCACAAAATACTGCTGCAATACTGACCACGTTCAATGAAATTGACATGAAAAATGTCATGGATCTCAGGGCAAAGTATAAAGAAACTTTCGAAAAGAAATACGGAATAAAACTTGGTTTTATGTCGTTTTTTATAAAGGCAGCAGTGCAAGCGCTGAAAGAAATTCGTGAGATTAACGCTGAAATTTCAGGTGATGAAATCATATATAAAAATTACTATGACATAGGCGTTGCTGTTGGCACTGACAAAGGTCTTGTTGTACCAGTTATTCGTGATGCTGATCAAATGTCATTTGCTAAAATTGAACTAACTTTAGTTGCCCTTGGCAAAAAAGCACGAGAAGGTAAGCTGCAAGTATCGGAAATGGAAGGTGCAACATTTACTATCTCAAACGGTGGCGTATACGGTTCACTTCTCTCTACTCCAATAATAAACCCTCCGCAATCTGGAATACTTGGCATGCATACTATACAAAACAGGCCAGTTGCTGTGAGTAGCTCAATTGAAATCAGACCTATGATGTACATTGCTCTCTCTTACGATCACAGAATAGTTGATGGTAAAGGGGCAGTTACTTTCCTTGTTAAAATCAAAAATTACATAGAAGATCCAAATAGATTAGTTTTAGAAATTTAAGCAGGTTAAAAGCGACAAGTAAGTTTTTCTGAAGTTTTCAAGGTGGGTGTTACAGTTGTACAAACATTTGCAAAGGTAACTTATACGAAAAATGGTCAGTGTTTACTGTACGGACATTGTAATCTATGCCGGCTTTGTTGCATGGCTACTAATGTGAAGGAGTGATGGAAGAGATTTATGAGATAAGTTCGAAAATAGGCATACCGATATCAGAAAATTTGTTAATCAAGTAGCATTGTAAGAGCATCTCTTGAGAGCGGTTTATCTCAGATTTATTCTTAAAACTAAATCCAAATGTTTTTTTGAGTCTAAAGAAAGAACTCTCAATACGTGACCGTATTCCATACCCTGTCTGCCTTTTCCATTGAGTTAAATTGCATCTTTTTCTTATATTAATGTTGTTATTTCTTTCCGAGAAGTGGTCTATATTGTCACAGATTTTTGCATTCTTTCTTGGCTTTATAATTGGTTTCAAATTATATTTATTGCATAATTGATATAAACTTGTTGTATCATAAGCTCCATCTGCACAAAGAGACTTAATCTTATAGATATCGCATCAACTATGTTTTTTAAAAATTTTTTATTTGTGTAATTCTGTAACTTTGTTCAATCATGTGGGCAATAAAAATCCGTGTGTCATAGAAATAAAATTTTATATCAAACAGCTGCCATAACAATTTCTGCTTAGCTAATGAATATGTGCTTTAAGTCTGTGTGGACGCACATATTCATTAGCCAATTTCAGTTACCATTGTGAAAGTATGCAAATTAATTGCTTCTTTAAGTCTTGCATTAGCAATTACTATAATTTTTCGCATTAGAGCTGTTATAGCTACCATTTTCTTCTTACCACTTTCAACAAGCTTGAAATAAAAGGCACCAAGTACAGATTTGGACCTTGCAGCAGACATGGCAGCTGTAAAAAGCTTTTTACGGACACTACTTCTACCACCTATAATCCTTCGATAACCAACAGCTTTACCACTTTCCCTAGGATTAGATGCAACTCCGTCAAGACTTGCTACTTCTCTTCTGTTTAAGTAACCAAGCTCCGGTATTAAACACAGAAAATCTTGTGATAACTTTTTACCTATTCCAGGAACTGTTTTAAGGATTTTTTGATGTTCTTGTAACTCATGGATTTCATCAATGATTTTTTGTATAGTATTATTGAGTTCATCTATTTGGCTATTAAAGAATTCAATAGTTTTTTGACAACTTTCTCTTATATGGTCGTTTTCAGGTGCTTCCAGTCTACATTTTTCCTGAGTTCTCATTTGCGTGATGTCATCACGACGTTGACAAAGTGCAACCAAGGTTGATTGTTTTTCAGAAGTAGGTACAAATAGAGAGAGTTCTATGGCATTCAAATCCATATTGAGCAAGAACTCTTGCATCTGATTTATCGGATTTTGCTAAAGTTCCGTGAGATAAAATAAAACTTTTTACTTTGCGGGTATTAGCTCGATGTACGGTGATATTCTTGTCAATAAGAAAATTCGACAAACCAAGCTCATATTTTCCTGTATTTTCTAAAGTCACTAAAGAATTAGGTAAGATATCTGAGAATTTTTGACACAATCGTTGCCAACCAGAAGTATTATTGTCAAATTCGACAGCATTCTTCTGCTTGTGAACTGCAACAATATTCTTGAATTTTCCGATGTCAATGCCAATAAAATTTTGATAAGATCTAACCATGATAACCTCGATAGTTTTATTAATTTAAGATTGTAAACGGGTGCATATATATGTCCCACACAACTATTCAAACGTATCGAGAGATGGGCTAGTGTACCTTGATGCGAACAGTTGTAATACCAACTTCCTCTCGGTCGCACACGCCCGTGATAACCCTATTCCTATAGTGAGTAGGGTTATCTTTCCCTCTTATCTCTTTTATATCACATTTTTAACTTACAATCTTCATCAGAATTAATAATGTATTCTACCTTTTTATCTAGTTGTTTTTGCATTTTAGCTTTTTCTTTGGCATTTTGAGCATCTAAACAAGAAGAAGTAATTGTTAGCTCTTTGCACTGCAGCTGAAAGCGCAAAAACTAGAGCAGAAAATACAGCACTACCAATAATAAATGGAAGGCCAACACTTAACGCTGCAACTGGAACTAAGAAACTAACATAAGGAGCTGCAGCAAACACTCCTGATGCTAACAAAGTTGCTATAGCTAAAGTACTACCCCTTTTTTACAGTAAAGGTAGCAAAAAAAGCTACAAATCTATGTAGTATTTAAACTCGCTTCTACTGGGACCTGAACCTAATCCACTACAACATATCAGAAAACATTATCTCTATTTTTTCTGATTACACACTGAATTTTTTCTCAGCATAATGATTATGAGATTGCTTTTTAGCTTGGTTTTACTCAACTAAAGCTAAGTTATTAGAAATTACCTGGTTTATTTGAGCGTTAGCAATATGAGTATCTTGTTGTTTACATTTAGTACAATACATAATAGATGCAGCTCCAATAGCAGCTCCAACACAAGCAGCTCCAGCAATTAAGGCAATTTGATTAAAGTCTTTGTTATAACCTTGGTTAAATCCTTCACTGTAGCCTTTTTTGTAGCCCTCCATATAACCATCTTCATAACTTTTTTGTTGTGCAAAAAACCCATAAGCGTATGTAAATAATGCTCCTCCTGCAGCGTAAAATATACCCTGTATTCCAGGTTTGATTATGTCTGGAACAAGCCTGACGCCATTCTTTATTTCTTGTACTATAGAAATTGTTGTTAAGTTCTTTATGTTAAAATCATTGATATTCATTGCTTTTTTGTAAAAAAATTAAGCTATATGCTTTATATCTTAACATTAATTTGGTTTTAAAACAAATTAATATTTTAATATAGGTTTTCTCTTTTGTAAGAATCTGCTTTTCCTTGTTTTGTATGAACTTAGAAAATTTTTATTAATAAATGACTTTAGGTTTAAAATTGAGGAAGTGGTTGCTATATATATCAGCAAATATGAGTTAAATTTATATTATGGACTTGAATAAATTTACTGAAAAAGGAAAAAGCCTAATTCAAAGTGCTCAAATGAAAGCATTGGGAGCTGGGCATCAGATTTTTATGCCTGAACATTTACTTAAAGTAATGCTTGAAGATGAATCAGGTTTTGTTCAGGATCTGATAGGCTCTTGCGATGGGAATGTACAGAATATTTCTGATGCTGCGAATAATGCAATTAAAAAATTCCCAGTAGTTGAAGGGCCAGGGAGTGGTGGCCTTCAGCTTTCAAGAGAGGTAGCAAAAGTTTTTGAGGATTCAATCGGTATTGCGAGGAGGAATAAAGATACATTTGTTACTGTTGAGCGTTTACTGCAGGGTCTTGCTGCACAAAAAGATGATACTGTAGGTAAAATTTTAGCAGAAGGTGGTGTCACACCATACAAATTGAACTCGGTTATTGCAGAAATGAGAAAAGGTAGCAGTGCAGACTCGCCAAATAGCGAGGAAAAATTAAATGCGGCAAAGAGATATACAAAAGATATTACAGAGCTTGCTATGCAAGGTAAGCTTGACCCTGTAATTGGTCGTGATGAGGAGATCAGAAGAACTATGCAGGTATCGCTAAGGCGAACAAAAAATAATCCAGTGCTGATCGGTGAGCCTGGTGTTGGAAAAACTGCAATAGTTGAGGGTTTGGCAAACAGAATTGTTGCAAATGACGTACCACTTGGTTTGCGTGATGCAAAAGTTTTAGCTTTGGATCTGGGTAGCTTAATTGCTGGAACAAAATTTAGAGGAGAGTTTGAAGAAAGGCTAAAAGCAGTGATTAATGAGATTTCAAAAGCAGAGGGAAAAGTTATTTTGTTTATAGATGAGCTTCATACTTTAGTGGGGGCAGGAGCGACAAGTGGTGCAATGGATGCTTCAAATTTGCTAAAACCAGCTCTTGCGCGTGGAGAAATTCGCTGTATAGGAGCTACAACTTTGGATGAGTATCGTCAGCATATAGAGAAAGACCCTGCACTTGCGAGGCGTTTTCAGCCTGTGTTTATTTCTCAACCAACTGAAACTGATACTATTTCAATACTGAGGGGCTTGAAGGAAAGATATGAGGTACACCACGGCATTAGGATCACAGATGGTGCAATAATCGCTGCTGCAACGCTCTCTAATAGATATATAACAGATAGATTTTTGCCTGATAAGGCAATTGATTTAATTGATGAGGCAGCAAGTAGGGTTAGAATTGAAATGGATAGCAAGCCTGAGGTTATTGATGAGCTTGAAAGAAAGATTATACAACTAAAAATTGAATCAGAAGCTTTAAAAAAAGAACGTGATGAAAACTCTAAGCAACGTTTAAAAAAGATAAATGAGGAAATTGAAAGTCTAAACAGTAAATTTGCTGACTTAAGCAGTAAATGGCAGATAGAGAAGAATAAAATAGCTAAAATACAAGAAACTGCTGAAAAATTGGATAGCGCGAGGAAAGAGCTGGAGTTAGCTCAGCGTAATGGAAATTTAGGAAGGGCAGGGGAGTTGATGTATGGTGTGATTCCTCAATTTGAAAATGAGTTAAAAAATCAGGAAAAAGTTACTGATAATTTCCTAAAGAAAGAAGTTACTGAGAGTGATATTGCAAATATTGTTTCAAAATGGACAGGCATTCCAGTTGATAACATGATGCATAGTGAAAAGGAAAAGCTCCTTAACATGGAAAATGAAATAGGAAAAAGAGTAATAGGGCAGAGAGATGCAATTGAAGCGATAAGTAATGCAGTAAGGCGCTCCCGTTCTGGTGTTCAGGATACTAATCGACCTTTTGGTTCATTTTTATTCTTAGGTCCAACCGGAGTTGGAAAAACAGAGTTAGCAAAATCTCTTGCCGAATTTTTGTTTAATGATCAATCAGCACTTCTACGCTTTGATATGTCAGAGTATATGGAAAAACACTCCGTTTCAAAGTTAATTGGTGCGCCTCCAGGATATGTTGGTTATGAACAAGGTGGCAGATTAACCGAAGCAGTAAGGAGAAGACCATATCAGGTAATTTTGTTTGATGAGATAGAAAAGGCAAATCCAGATATATTTAATATACTACTGCAGATTTTGGATGAAGGTAGACTCACCGATAGCCATGGCAAATTAATTGATTTTCGTAATACCATACTAATTTTAACTTCTAACCTTGGAGCTGAGATGATGCTAAGAGGAGCTACCGAATCTGTGAAAGATGAGGTGATGAAAATAGTTAAGTTAGCGTTTCGTCCAGAATTTTTAAATAGACTGGATGAAATTATTATATTCCACAGCTTAACCAAAGATGAAATTGATAAAATTATAGATGTTCAATTCTCTTATTTACAAAAGATGCTTGCTAAGCGTAAACTGAGTATTAGTTTATCGCAAGAAGCTAAAGAACTAATAGCACAAACTGGATATGACTCTGAATATGGAGCGCGGCCTCTGAAAAGGGTAATACAAGAATGCATTCAAAATAATCTAGCTAAGTTAGTTTTATCGGGGAAAATAGTAGAAGGAGATGAGCTAATAGTGTATACTTCTGGTAACGAAATCTTAGTTAAAAAGATCTAGATTCGCTGTGTATTTTTGTTTTGAAAAATGTGTATAAATCATAATGTTAATGTTGAGTCTTTATTTAAGCTAGTTGATCAAGGGAATAAAAAAGAGAAAGAAAAAATTAAAGAGTTTATACAGTACTTTTATAATTTTGTTTATAATAGTGACCTAAAAGTCAACGATAAATTTCTTTTATACATTGCAGAAGATGCATACAACTTCATTCTTAAAAAAGAAAAAGAAGAAAGTAAATTGGCAGTAAGTAATGTAAATGATATTTCAGGAATAGAAGGCAATTTCACTATAATTAAAATCACAAATTATGACATGCCCTTTTTAGTGGATTCTGTCATTTCCACTATTAAGTCACACGGTTTAACTATATGCTATTATAGTAACAGCATAATTAATGTTCAAAGAAAAAATAGCCTAATAGATAAAATTCATCTTTTGGAAGAAAGTAATGGAATCAAAGAGTCAGTAATATATGTAATTATTAAAGGCATAAGTGGTAGCTTTGTTGATACACTAGAAGAATCTCTACGAAAGACGCTAAAAGCAGTTAACTGCGTTGTAAAGGACTGGCAATTGATGCTCAAGAAGCTTCTTGAGCATCCGGCATTGGATGCTGGAGGCAGAGATTTTCTAGCTTGGTTGAAAAATAACAATTTTGTATTTTTAGGTTATCAAGAATACATTACTAATAAAGAAGGAAAGCTTGCTATAAGTGGTAAGGAGAGCCTCGGGTTAATGAGAGCAAGTGAAGAGTACCAAAATTCATCAAATTCTTCTGAAAGCTTGAATTCTTTATACATACTAAGATCAGACCTAATCTCAATAGTTCATCGGCGTACCTATATGAATTGTATAGGAGTGAAAGAATTTAATGATCAGGGTGATGTAATAAGGGAACAGCATTTTTTTGGGCTATTTACTTCTATAGCAGAAGTGCAAGATATTCGAACTATTCCGGTAATAAAGGATAAGGTTACAACAATAGAAAAAAAGGCAGGATTTGTTCCTGGTGGCCATAACAATAAAGCTTTAATTTCCATTTTACAGGCATTTTCTTGTGACGAATTATTCCAATCAAATGAAGACGAGTTATTTGAAGCTTGCACCTCGATCATGTCTCTTGCGATTAGACCAAGAGTCAAGTTATTTTTGAGAAAGCTAGGGAACTTTATTAGTTGCATAGTACTGATACCGATGCGTTATGCTAGCGCTAGGCTAATGTTTAAGATACGTGATATATTGAAGGATGAAACAAGTGCAGGAAGTTCAGATATTTATAGCAATCACATTATCAATGAATATGATCTGATGAAATTACATGTAGTACTAAAGGCCAAAAATGCTAGCGTTCTTGATGATGAGGTTTTGCATATCGAAAACAAATTAAGAAACATTACGGAAAAGTGGGAAGATCGTTTTATAGACAATTTATATAATACTTTTAGCACTGTTGAGGATGTATTCATCCGCTATTCCAATGCATTTCCGGTAAGCTATCAAGAGAATTTTGAACCTCATGATGCATATTACGACATGAAAAAATTGGAGATAGTAAGGAAGAAAGGAGTAAGTGAGGTTGATTTGAGACTTACTTGTGACAATCTTAACTATCAGTTAAAAGTTTACACTCCAAGCAATGGTGGTCTTGAATTATCAAAGATATTAAAAATTACTAAGAATTTAGGAGCAAAAATTCTATCTCATAATGGTTATTATATAGAAATCAATGGTGGAATATGGATACACCACTTTGTGTTGTCAAGAGTCGATGAGTTAATAAGTGACATTACTCTGAAAGAGCAATTTGAAATAACGCTTGCAAAAGTGTTCAACAAGGAAATTAAAAATGACTATTTCAACAGTTTGATCATTATTGCTGGGCTCAAATGGAAGGAAGTGCTTCTTATTAGGGTGTTAAGTGCCTATCTAAAGCAGACGTTATTTAACTATAACCCAGAATATATCCAAAAAGTGGTCTCAGAGTACCCAAAAATAGTGAAATATCTGATACAGCTATTTCGTGCAAGATTCAATCCTAATATAGATATTGATAGAGCAGAAACTACTAACATTTTCCAAGAAAAAATTGAAGAACTACTAAAAGAGATCAGCAACGTTTCACATGATTACGTTTTGCGTTCGATATTTAGCTTGATAATGGCAATTTTGAGAACCAGTTATTATCAAGATGATAAGCCATACTTATCTATCAAATTTGATTCAAATAAAATAAATGGGTTACCTGACCCGCGCCCATACCGTGAATTGTATGTTTATTCAAACCTTTTTGAGGGAATACATCTAAGAGGAGGGAGGTTAGCTCGTGGTGGTTTGAGATGGTCGGATAGAACGGAAGATTTTCGCACTGAAGTTTTGGGACTCATGAAAGCCCAGATGACAAAAAATGCGGTCATTGTACCTGTTGGCGCAAAGGGTGGGTTTGTAATAAAGCAAGTTTATAAAGACAAAAACATTTTAAGGGAGAAAGGTGTTGAATGCTATAAGAATTTCATCAGAGGAATGCTTGATATTACTGATAATGTAGTTGATGGCAAAATAACTCCACCAGAAAATGTGATTAGGTATGACGAAGATGATCCATATTTGGTAGTTGCAGCAGATAAAGGCACTGCTTCATTTTCTGATTATGCAAACGAAATATCCTCTGAATATAACTTTTGGCTCGAAGATGCATTTGCATCTGGTGGATCAGCAGGTTATGACCACAAAAAGATGGGTATTACAGCCAGAGGTGCATGGATTGCAGCGCAGAGGCATTTTTGGAAAATGAATAAGGATATTTACCAGGATGCAACTGTTATTGGAATTGGGGATATGGCTGGCGACTTATTTGGAAATGGTATGCTGCTTTCAAAAAATATACATTTAATCGGCGCATTTAACCATATGCATATTTTTATTGACCCAAACCCTGATGCAGAAAAGAGTTTCACAGAGCGTAAACGCCTCTTTGAGTTACCATTTTCAACTTGGATGGATTATAACAAAGATTTGATTTCTAAGGGTGGAGGAGTATTTGAGCGTAGTAGCAAACAAGTAGAAATTTCTCAAGAAATGAAAAAGTGCTTTGATATAACGGAAGATACATTATCTCCAAATGATTTGATTCGATATTTGCTCAAGGCAAAAGTGGATTTCATATGGAATGGAGGAATTGGCACCTTTGTTAAGGCAAAAAGTGAAAGCCATGGCATGGTTGGCGATAAAGCAAATGATGAATTAAGAGTAAACGGTCATGATATTAGAGCTTCTATGTTTATAGAGGGTGGCAACCTTGGTTGCACGCAGCTTGGAAGGGTAGAATACGCTAAAATAGGTGGGTATATCAATGCAGATTTTATTGATAATTCAGCAGGAGTAATATGTTCTGATCTTGAAGTTAACATCAAGATTGCTTTTGTTGCAATTATGAAAGAAGGGGGAATTTCCTTGGAAAAAAGGAATGAAATACTGGCTAGCATGATAGATGAAGTTGCATCTAAGGTACTTGAAACCCATAACAGGATTGAAACAAAAGCATTGCTTCTTGAGTGCTTGCAAGCTAAAGAAAAGTTGGAGCAGCACCATAAATTATTACTTAGTTTAGAAAAATCTGGGCTGTTAAACCGAAGCGTAGAATTTCTTCCAACTGAAGAAGAGATAGCAAGGATGTTAACTGGTGCAGAAGGTTTCAGTTCTCCTCAGCTCTCTGTTCTAATGTCTTATGCTAGAACAGCAATAAAAAATGAAATTATACATTCCGATCTGTCTGAAAAAGATCTTATATCTCATGACTACTTGCTAGGTTATTTTCCTAAAAAGATGGTAACAAAGTTTAAGGATTCCATATTGAAACACCAACTTTGCAGGGAAATTATTTCTACTTGCATTGCAAATGATGTAATAAATAAGATGGGCTGTATATTTATTAATAACTTGGTTGAGAGTACTGGAATTAGAGTACATGAAGCAGTTAACATATATATTGTTGTGAATCACCTATATAATTTAAATAGCCTTTGGCATGAAATTGATGAATTGGATGGCAAAATTGATGCCGATTTGTATTTACAAATAGTGAGAAATGTACAAAAATTTATTGGTAGAGTGTCATTTTGGTTAGTAAAAAATCTTGGTGAACTTAATCTTACAGAACTAGATGATGTTACAAAATTTAGGGGTACAATTGAAACTTTAGGCCATGATGTTTTAGATGATCGCCTGTTAAAGATCTATAATCATGAATTAATCTCTTTGGTAGAGCTTAACATAAATAAAGATCTAGCAAAAAAGGTTGCTGATTTACGTATTCTTATTTATGCGCTGGACGTTATATCTATTGCTGAACAGACATCTTTATCAATCTTTGAAGCTGGTAGAATATACTTTAAATTAAAGTCGCTGCTAAGGTTTGATATGATTAGAACAATTGCTGTCAAGATTAAAAGCCATTCTTCTTATTGGGATCGCAGCTTAGTTAATGATTTATTGGACGATTTAAGCAATTACCATCACAAGCTAGCTGTTAAAGTCATAAAAGCTACTGATAATCATGTAGATAAGGTTCAAACTTGGGTTCTTAATGATAAGGATGATATAGAACGTTACAATAGTTTTTTAGATGAGATGGTTGCTTCTAAACTTGATTTAAGTAAATTAATACTCATAATCAGGAGAGTTAAAGTACTTGCTTCATAGGAAAAATGTTTAATATAGGTCTTTCAGAAATTTTAGTTGTAGCTTTAGTGAGTATAATTGTTCTTGATAAAAGTAAAGTACCTGTATTTCTTAATCTTATTAAAAATATATATAGGTATTTCTGGGTTGTAAAATCAAGAGTTAGGAAATTGTTGAAGGATACCGGAATTAAAGAATTATATGAAGAGCATAACGTTGAAAAAGTCAATTACATAATTGGTGAAGATGGCAAGCTTTATCCTACTTACAATGTAGATAGTAAAAAAAATGACAGCAAAAATCCTAGTAGTAGATGATATACCATCTAATGTTAAGCTTTTGGAGGCTCAGCTAAAAGCAGAGTACTATACAGTTATTGTAGCTTATGATGGCGAGGAGGCGATAGATTTAGTAGCGGAACAGCAGCCAGATATTATCTTACTTGATGTCATGATGCCAAAAATGAGTGGTTTTGAGGTTTGTAAGAAGCTAAAGAATGATCCCTTAACGACTTATATTCCAATAATTATGGTAACTGCGCTGCATGACACTCATGATAGAGTGGAAGGAATTAATGCTGGTGCAGATGACTTTCTAACTAAGCCGATAGATGAAACTGCTTTATCTGCAAGAATTAAGTCTCTTGTGCGCTTAAAGATGATAATAGATGAGTTGTGCTTGAGAGGAGAAACTAATGCTGAGATTGGTGGAGTAGCAGAAAGCAGTATTATGGATTATTCTAATCAGATTTTTGATGCTAACATACTTGTTGTAGATGAGGACACCTTTCAAGCAGAGCAGATACACAATGTTCTAAAGCAACGCTTCAGATCAATTAAAATACTGCACGATCCAAAAGAAGCATTAAAGGTTGGTATTAAGGATAATTACGACCTGATTATTTCTGACATGCAGTTTTCAAAAACTGACGGCCTACGGTTGTGTTCTAAGTTTCGTAGTAAAGTAGAAACACGTTATACACCAATTCTGATCCTTTCTGAAGATTATGATAAAAGCAATTTAGTAAAGGCACTTGATGTAGGTGCTAATGATTATTTAACAGTACCTTTAGATGAGAGTGAATTAATAGCTAGGGTTAATTTGCAAGTGAAACGCAAAAGGTATCAAGATGCCTTGAGAATGAATTTATTTAATAATATGGAAATGTCTATAAAGGATCCATTAACTAACTGTTATAATAGAAGATATTTTGATGCACACTTAAGAAATATTGTTAAGGATTCTGTGGAAAAAGATAGAAGTTTATCTCTTATGATACTTGATATAGATTATTTTAAGATGGTGAATGATAACTTTGGGCATAATGCTGGAGATGAACTTTTAAAGGAAATACAGAAAAGAATTTCTGAAAATATCAGAGTGACAGATTTATTAGCTAGGTTTGGTGGTGAGGAATTTGTTGTTGTAATGCCAGATACCAATGTATCAGATGCGTATACTATCGCAGAGAGAATAAGGAAAATTATTGCCAAAGAACCTTTTATACTTGTGGGTAAAAATACAACCCATAATGTAACTGTGAGCATTGGAATTTCAGCAATGCAAAGATCTGACCTCGATGATGTTAAAAAATTTATAGTACGTGCTGACAAATATTTATATAAAGCAAAAAACAGTGGTAGAAATAGAGTGGTTACTGGTTGAAGTTCTTTCAAATAAGTAGTAACTAAGATTCAAATGATAGCATAAAATTTCTCAACTCCGGAAATTTCGCATTTAACTGCAGAAATAGATATTTATTTAAAAAATACCCTGTAATTTTTAACCCTAGTCTGAATTCTTGATATGAGTAGCTATTTTGTAGGTTGTTATTGTATACATCATGCAACATCTGTGGAAAAGGTAGTAATTTATCTGCATAACAGTCACCTACTTTTTTTGACACTGCTCTACCAGTTTTTGGAGAAATAAATTGTAGATTTTCTTTCACACCTGTTACAGCACATTTTGATAGGTCTAACTTAAATCCAAGTTGCGTAAGAAGCAGAAGCTCTAAGTTAAGGTAATGACTTTGCCAAAACTGGCTATTATGTTTTATTACATCGATGAAGTGTCTAAAATTATCATACAACTTGATGCAGGATTCACTTTCTGGAAGCACTTTTTCTAATATAGACGAGAAAGAAACAATAGCAATGCTTTTTAACCTATCTTGAAAGAAATGATGAAATGGAGATTCAATCAATTCGCACTTTAAAAAACCTAGATTTTCAGGTAGCTTAGCACTCCATTCTGCATGTAATAGATTACTTACTTGAAACTTATAATTGCTATTGTTTGTTAACCTAGTTAATCCTCTGCACTTTCCATGATTTTTTGTAAATAGAGAAAGAATTAAATTTTTATCACCGTATTTTTTAACAGCTATAATAACACCTTCATCTTTCCATCTCATTTAGAGTATATTGACCATATGATATTATAGAGATAATAAAATTAGTGTAGCAAATTTGAGTTTAAGTCAACTGAAATATATTGACTTTATGTGCAATATTAGCTTTAAACCAGTAAAACAAGCTGCTTAACATATGCGCCCTCTCTATTTTAATTATATTCTTTTTTTGTCTCTATGTTGTTTTTTGCTTTTTTCAATGAAAGCCCAAACGGATGATTCGTCAGTTATTCCTATACCACAAAGAAAAAAAGAATTAGTTGAGTTAGTACAACCGAGGCAAATTATTGAAATACAGGAATTTGATGAGGGTATTCCAATTCCCAAAAGAAAAAAGGGTGTAGAAAGAAAACTAAGAGAAGACATCAAAGAGGTGAAAAATGAAATAAGAGATAAGAAAAATATTGAGAACAAAGATGATGAATTGGCTGTAACAGAAATTATTAATTCTATAAGGGATAAACTGACAGAGTGTTGGAGCATTCCTGAGGGCATAGTTTATAAAGAAAATTTTAGTATAAAAATTAACTTATTATTATCCAGTAAAGGCGAGATCGTTGTAGCCAACGTAGCAGATAGTAGTTCTTATCAAAATAATCCTCTTTTTAGATCAGCAGCAGATAATGCAATGCGTGCAGTGTATAAATGTAGCCCGTTAATTGGCTTACCTGCTGAGCATCATCACATTTGGCGCGAAGTCACGTTAGATTTTATTCTAAATAGGTGAATTTACGTTACCTAAATTAGTTACTTGTGATAAAAAATAGATCAGCAAATTTTCAATCAACAACAGCTAAAGACCTTTCTGCAACGTTGATTTCTCTTATATCTGTAACTTCGTCATTCTGATTAAACGAAATTTGCAGAGACTTACTACTGTACTTCCTTTTTCCCAAGAAGTTAGCTTGTTTAATTTTATATGAGACATAGTACCAAACATTTTCGTCGAATTTTGATACTAATGTTGGCGATCCTAAAGTATGAACCACTTTTTCTCTATCATCACCTACTTTTATTTTGCTCCACAGTTCAACATTAATGCCAGGAACTCCGTGATTATGGATAGTGTGCATGCAGCCTACTGAAAACAGCAAAACAGAAAATATTAATACTCGCATTTTGTCAATTAATTATTTGAAATCATAATACACTGATAAACTATCTGTCGTCAAATTTCAAAAAAGTTAAATTGACTGATTCTCAATATCATTTAATATAATATTTACTTCAAAATAATTAGGTACCTTATGTCATTGCTAGAAGCAGATCCAATATACAAGCCTTTTAATTATCCTTGGGCATATGATGCATGGTTGCAGCAACAAAGGATACACTGGATACCTGAAGAAGTTCCGCTTGCTGATGATGTGAAAGATTGGAAGACTAAACTTTCGAATGTAGAGAAAAATTTATTGACCCAGATTTTTAGGTTTTTTACTCAAGCAGATATTGAAGTAAATAACTGCTATATGAGGCATTATTCAAATATATTTAAGCCAACAGAAATATGTATGATGCTTGCAAGCTTTTCCAATATGGAGACTATACACATTGCAGCCTATTCATACCTTCTAGATACGATTGGCATGCCAGAAAGTGAATATCAAGCATTCTTAAAATATGATGCTATGAGAAAGAAGTATGAATACATGTTAGAATTTGAGGAAAGTAAAAAGCACGATAAAAAACATGTTGCTAAAACTTTAGCAGTATTTGGTGCCTTCACTGAAGGATTGCAGTTATTTGCATCATTTGCAATTTTGCTCAATTTTCAACGATTTGGAAAAATGAAAGGTATGGGGCAAATAATTGCTTGGTCAGCACGTGACGAAACCTTGCACACCAATTCAATTATCAATTTGTTCAATACATTTATTAAAGAGAATAATGAAATTTGGAATGACGAGTTCAAAGAAGAATTATATTCTGCATGTCGCACTATTGTTGAACTTGAAGATGAATTTATAAGTCTTGCTTTTGATTTAGGAGATGTTGAAGGGCTATCTGCAGAGGAAGTGCGCAATTATATACGTTACATAGCAAACAGAAGGTTAACGCAATTAGGTCTTAAATCTATATATAATGTTAAAGATAACCCTATTCCGTGGCTTGATGAAATACTAAATGGCGTGGAACATACAAATTTCTTTGAAAATAGAGTAACAGAGTATAGCCGTGCAGCGACTCAAGGCACTTGGGAGGAAGCTTTTGCTAAAAACGATACAAAAAGTGAATAGCAGTAACTTCGGTTCTGTCGCATTTGTAGGGAAGTAGAAAGAAGAATGATATAATTGTCTAAAAATAAAGCAAAGATGTTTCGTATCAATCAAAAATTATTGCCATACTTCAAAGGATTTAGCTTTTCAGCGATGTTATCTGTATACATGAAATGTCGATTCTCTTTGAGCTATCGAGATTTGGAAGAAATTATGAGTATAAGGGGAGCAAAAATTGACCATGCTACGTTACAAAGTGGTTTATTACCACTGATAGATTAGGCAGTAAGGAAAAGAAAGAAGCAGGTTGGTAGTAGTTGGAGAGACCTACATTAAATTAAACGGTAAATGGGTTTATTTATATAGAGCACTATTGGTAATACTGTAGACTTCCTCTTGTGTGTTAGTAGAGACAAGTCTGCAGCACTTGCATTCTTTCGTAAAGCCTTCAGGAGTAACTATCTTCCTGAGAAAATTGTCATTGATAAAAGCGGCAGTAATACTGCTGCTCTTGATGATTTGAATGCAGAAATTTGAGCAATGTATAACTTCAAGGCGCAACACTGCTGATACACCATTTTTAGTGATTGGGCAGAGAATCTCTGTTTACGACATCTTTGGTTATTTGGATAAAAAGTCAGAGAGGCAGTTTGAAAAGATCATCATTCCAGCAGTGCTAGAAGATGGCACCAGCATTGATGAAAACAGACTGCCGATGGAGGAGCTAAGAATTAAGGAAAAGGCAGAGCCTTATGTCTATCAATCGCAATATATGCAGGATCCTCCAGAGCCTAAATGGCAAATATTTAATGAAAAATATTTTCAAAAGATTGATTTTGCTTATGAGAAGATTGGCGAAAAAGATCTGGTGGCGTTCATCGATCTCAACAGTGGTTCGCTTAAAACACTTGATAGAACAGCGGTAGGAGTGTTTCAGCCGTTCTTTACGAAAAGTGAGTTTCAGCCAAAAAGATGTGGAGTATGGGTGGATTTATTGGCAAGAAAGCTTGACCCGAGTACAGTTGAACACGATATTCATGAGTTTCTAAGTAAATACGAAGATAGGCTACATGGAGTAGTCGTGGAAGAACACGATATAGGGTTTAAGGTGATAGCAGATCTAAGGACGTTACTGCCAAACACACTCATTTTAGGCTCAAGAAGAACGAGGTCAAAGATGGAAGTGTTTCAATCTTGTAGTCAGTTTGTTGAGCAAGGTCATATCTTTCTTGAGAAAGCGGAAAGAGATTTTCATTATTTAATCTTCGACGAATTTGAAAAGATTCATACTGAAACTGAGTTTACCGATGATATAGCTGATGTCCTCAGTGAGTTCATCATGTGGTTCCCCGAAAAAAACCGTCTTGGGATACCTTGTCCTGATGACATGTATAATCATAAAGTGTTAAAGAACGACGCTGTCTCTGTGCGAGCAAAAGCACCTTTTTCTTGTTTGAGTGTTTGTGATACTTAGTTAGATTATTGACTTTATTATTAAAATATATAATAATTAAAGTATATTATTATTTTCAGTAGGAGAGAGTTTGATATGCCATTAACAGAAAAACAAATGGGAGATTTATTTTCAAAATTACATAAAAAATTCAGAGAGGCTGATGATGTTGATCAATCTTTAAGAGAAATAGAAAACGAAAAAGATTTTCTTCGTGTCCTTTCAAGATTTTATGTGAAAGATGGAGATACAATTCTTGGATCTTACGAATCATTAAAGGTAAAGCAAGTTCAAGCAGTTTTAAATCGTGCGAAAGAACTAGATATTTCTCTTGCAGAAATTTTAAATGCGCGAGTTTTTTTATTAAGTTTTAATAGTGAAAATAAAAAAAGAGAAAATATCTCACTATATCAATGCTTTCTTAGAAATGATTTTAAATTTCTGCCAGAAGTTTTAAAGGCAATTCATGAAAGTTACAAATTAGAATCACTTTGGAGAGATATAACCTTAGAGAATTGTGAAAAGATTAAAACTAAATTAGATGGAGATGAGCATAAAGACGTGCTAGGTAAAATCGATCGAATTGAAAATATCATGGCAGAAGAAGAACGATCTGAAACAAGTAGCTTATTTAGTAGTGATGGAAGTGATTTAATTCTCATAAATGATGATGATATGGAAGATAAAAATAAGCCAGTTAGTAAAGCAATTGTTGCTGGTGCTATTTGTGGTGTTATAGCTGGATTAGCAGTTGGTGGTGGGCTTTTTGCTGCTGGTGTTGCATTACTAATACTGGCTCTAATTGGCATAGCGGTAGCTGCTGCTCTAGTAACAGGACTTGTTGCTGGTGGTATTACATATGTAATATCTAGTAAGATAGAAAATCCTGACACATCAAGGTTGGAAAAAGAACAAGATTTGCAGCCAAATTAAGTAAAAGGAAGAAAAGACTTCTTCCTTTTCTCCAAATTTTTTAAGGTATCTAGATACCCTTAACAGGATTTTAGATACCTTATCTTACGATATATATAACCATAAACTCGCACAAAAGCACCTTTTGCTTGTTTTAGTTATTCACAGAATTGTTAATAACTAAGTTGATAACCTAGTAGAGTACATAATTTTACATTTCTGAGTACTTTGGAGATCTATAATAAATATGATCTCCAAGTACTAATATATATATAATTGAGAACAAAAAAACTGTGGATAACTCTGAAAAAGATCAAAAAAGGCATCAAAAAGAATATGATTAGATTGAAATATTTACAGAAAAACTTACCTAATTGGTAAATATCTCAATACTTTTTAAAAAAAGACAAATAAAGGGCTATGTTAGAACTAAAAATTGAAATTTTAAGTGTTTTTAAAGTAGCAGTTTAATCTTAAAGAGGTACTTTAATAGTTCCTTTTAAGTACTAATCCGGAGGTTCGACAGGTTGTTGTTTAAAAGATTGGTGAATGTTTTTATTAGTATTGAAAATTACATAATGTGTATTATGGAAAATATAAGAAACACACGCTTTCAGCAAGAGAAAATTCAATTTTTGCTCTTCTCAAACAGCATAAAAAAGTGCCTGTTGAACTCCCAGATTAGCATCCAAAAACACTCAAGTATTACTTTAAGAGTATTTAAAATCTTAACTTAAAGACCATTCCTTATCACAACTAAAAAAGATTAAAATTGATATAATTTTTTAGAGTTGTCCACTTTATTATGAATCTCCGAAGTACTCATAATGCGTAAAATATGTATTTCTCTGGGTTATCAACTGAGTTATTCACAATATTGTGGATAACTATCACAAACATTTAAACAAGAAAAAGGGGCTTTTACTCGAATAGATATTTTATAACGTCTTAATGCTAACTCCACCGACATATAAATTTGCGTGGCTTTTTCCAGTATTAAGCAATGCAAGTCCAATATTGTCGACACTAGAGCGTAGTTCTCCTACTTCTTCATTATGTTCACTGATTACTTTAGTGCCAATATTTGGAAGTGCATTTTTTCCCTCAACAAGGTAAAGTTTCCTTCTGAATTTTTCTTGTCTGCTCATTCGATTTACAACTTCCTGACCTATATAGCACCCTTTATTAAAGCTTATACCATTTATCTTATCGATTAAATATTGCAGCGGAAATGATGAATTTTGCACCATATCTTTTGCTCCATCTGGGACAAGGTTTTTAATTCTAACTTTTTCATACTGAATAAAATCTCCAACCGGTTCTTTTATTTCATCTTCATGTATGATCCTCATTCCTAGTAGCTTGTGCCTTGGATCTTGAAAAATAACTTGTGACTTACTACTACACTCCGCCAACTTAGCATCAAACAAAACTCCAACCTTATATAGTGCACTAATGTCTTTAATCTTCACTCTAAGGTAAGTTTTGAGCAAGTCTAATTTTTCAATTATTTGCTGTAGATGGGCATTTTCACACTCCAAATAAATATATTTATCATGCTCAATGAGGAAAAAATCGTACAGATATTTTCCCTGAGGGTTGAGTAATAAAGAGTAAATTGCCTGCTGGCTACTTAATTTATTAATATCATTTGTTATAACACCCTGAAGAAAATCTCTCGTATCTGGTCCGTATAAAGATATTAGACTACGGTTTGCTAGCGGTATGTAACCCATAAAACTTCTGTTCAAACCTTAAATTATACACTTTTACTAACTCCAACCCTTGAAATGTAACCTTTAGATGACTACATAGAATTGTAGGTTAATCTATTAATGAGGAAACATAAATGTCAAGTGTAAATTTAAATGTATTAGATGATAACGTGCTAATAAAGCCTATTACTGAAGAAAAACAAGGTGGAATTGTACTACCATCAAGTGCTGAAAAGAAGCCTACTAAAGGTGAAGTTATAGCAATTGGTGGTGGTTCACGCAACTCAAGCGGAGAGCGTATAGCTTTAACTGTAAAAACTGGTGATAAGGTTTTCTACAGGCAGTGGGCTGGAACAGAAGTAGAGCATGATAATGAAAAGTATGTCGTGATGAAGGAATCAGACCTACTTGCTGTTATCAAGTAGGTATTTCTATTTTACTAAACTAATGCGCTATATAGTGCATTATGTATTTTAATATTCTAAATTTTTTATTAATTTAAGGAGTGATAAAAATGGCTAACATAGTAGTATCAGGCGAACAGTTGCAAGGAGCCTTTCGTGAAGTTGCAGCAATGGTTGACTCAACGGTGGGAGCAACTGCAGGGCCTAGGGGAAATACAATAGGAATTAGCAAGCCATATGGTGGACCAGAGGTCACAAAGGATGGCTATAAGGTAATGAAAGGTATAAAGCCTGAAAAACCATTACACTCTGCGATAGTAAGCACCATTGCTCAAAGTGCTTCTCAGTGTAATGACAAAGTTGGTGATGGTACCACAACATGCTCAATACTGACTAGCAATATGATAATGGAAGCTTCAAAGTCAATTGCAGCTGGAAATGATCGTATTTGTATCAAAAATGGAATACAGAAGGCAAAAGATGTGATATTAAAGGAAATTACATCAATGTCTCGCACAATTTCTTTAGAGAAAATGGATGAAGTTGCACAAGTTGCAATAATTTCTGCAAATGGTGATAAAGATATTGGTAATAGCATTGCTGACGCTGTTAAAAAGGTTGGAAAAGAAGGCGTCATCACTGTTGAAGAGAGTAAGGGTTCAAAAGAATTAGAAGTTGAACTTACAACTGGTATGCAGTTTGACCGTGGTTATCTCTCTCCATACTTTGTTACAAATAATGAAAAGATGAGCGTGGAGCTTGATGATCCATATTTGCTGATTACAGAAAAAAAACTTAATATTATTCAACCTTTACTTCCTATTCTTGAGGCTATTTTTAAGTCTGGTAAACCTTTGTTTATCATTGCAGAAGATGTTGAAGGTGAAGCATTAAGCACTTTAGTGATCAACAAATTACGTGGTCTAAAAGTTGCTGCAGTAAAAGCTCCAGGTTTTGGTGATAGGAGAAAGGAGATGCTCGAAGATATAGCAGCTTTAACAGGTGCTAAGTATGTCATAAAAGATGAGCTTGGAATCAAGATGGAAGATTTGACTCTTGAAGATCTTGGTACTGCTAAAAATGTTAAAATCACTAAAGACAATACCACAATTGTTAGTGAAGACAATAACTATGACAAACAAAACAGAGTAAATGCTAGAATCAACCAAATTAAATCTCAGATTGAAACTTCAACCTCTGATTATGATAAAGAAAAGCTGAGAGAGCGTTTAGCGAAATTATCAGGCGGCGTTGCTGTGCTGAAAGTTGGTGGAGCAACCGAAGTAGAAGTAAAAGAACGCAGAGATAGAGTTGAAGATGCACTTCATGCAACAAGAGCTGCAATTGAAGAAGGGATAGTTCCAGGTGGAGGAGTTGCACTTCTTTACGCTGCATCTGCTCTTGATAAGCTAAAAGCTTCAAGCGATGAAGAGCAAATAGGTATCAACATTGTCAAAAAAGTTCTCAGTGCTCCAATCAAAAGATTGGTTAAAAATGCTGGTCTTGAATCTGCTGTTATAATTGACTATTTGATTAAGCAGAATGATAAAGAGCTTATATACAACGTTGAGGCTATGAACTACGCTAATGCATCAACAGCTGGTGTAATTGATCCGGCAAAAGTAGTTCGTATTGCTTTCGAAACGGCAGTTTCTGTAGCAAGCGCACTTATTACTACTGAATCTATGATAATTGATCTACCAAACAAAGAAGAAAATGCTTCATCACCTATGGGTGCAGGAGCAATGGGCGGAATGGGTGGATTCTAAGTAAACAAGAGCCTTGGAGCAACTTGCTCCAAGGTATCTTTCTAGTTCTAAAAAGTCTTACATTTATAAAGGAAATAAATTTGTGATTTTCTATGCAAAGCCACTACTATTTATATTTGTTACGTCTCTTTAATATTATAACTGCTTAAAAATAAAAAAATAATATATGAAAGTTATACTTGCTAGTATATTTGTATTAGCATAATATTATATTAACAAATGATTTATATAATATTTTTATTATAATAGATAGAACTTAAATTATTTTCTTCATAAATAGAGTATTTATGAAAATACGTATATACTCAATCCTACTTTTACTTTTTTCTTGCACTCAATTGTGCGCTGAAGAAGAAGTTGCAAAATTTGATCTGCTCATTGGTAAGGTAAATAAAGCAAACCTTACCATTGAAGGCGCAATAAAGGTTACAATAAAACCAAGTTGGCATATATATTACAAAGACCCTGGAGATTTCGGCCTTCCTACTTCCTTTGACTGTCAGGGTAACATATCAAATATAGATATTCATTGGCCTACTCCCAAGGAACATGAAGATAAAGTTGGGGAAGTTACATTTGTTAGTAACATATATGAAGATATGGTGTTATTTCCCCTTAAAACTAATATCATTCCAAATAAAGAATATGTTGATATTAACTTTCATATAAAGTACGCAATATGTAAAGATAGGTGTATCCCTAAAAATGCCGAGATAAAAACCAGTCGACCACTAAAGGATTTTATAGATCCCGATATCAATAAACTCATAAATGAGTGGTATGAAAAATAGGGTTCTCATGGGGTAGGTGTTATTCCAGTCTGGAATCTCATTTACTTTTTTGTTCACTATGTGAGGAACTTGGGCCTACAAGTATAATGGTTTCGCATAAAAAATTTAGATCCCAGTGTCACGCACTGGGATGACAAGAAAGGAGCGCTAGGATGACAGAAAGGGGTGCTAGAATGACGGAAACGAAGTCATACATAGAAAATAGGTTAGGTATTTTCAACTTTTGCTATATACTCGAGTAAAAATCTCTCTTTTACAGATGGATACAGTAAAGTTTGTTTTATTACTGCCAACAATACTACTCATACTAGTTGCTGGTGTTTACCTATCGGTTAAACTAAAATGGTTACAGGTGTTTAGACTACCGTATGCCGTTTCACTTATTGGAGCTAAAAGAGGAGAAAATAAATTTTCTTCTATAGCCGCCCTGTTTACAATCTTAGGAGGAAATTTAGGAGTAGGAAACGTTTCAGGCACTGCTGTTGCTCTAAAAACCGGAGGACCGGGCTCTATTTTATGGATGGCAATAATTATTGTTATCACTTCTGTAATAAAATATGTTACTTGTTACCTAAGTATAAAAGCTAGAAAAGAAAAAAATGGAAGGTTTATAGGTGGACCTGTAGCCTACATGACTGATGCATTTAACTCTAGAAAAGCTACAATTGTGTTTCTAGCGATTATGATCATGGCTTCAATAACAGTTGGTAACCTTGTTCAGGTAAACTCTCTATCAATACCACTCAGCATGGTAGATATACCTGTAGTCATCGGCGGCATTGTAATGGCCATAATATTTTTTGTTGTTGCAGCTCTTAGCTTAAAAAAAATTAAAATTTTTATATCGGCTATGATACCGATAATGACGGTAAGTTACCTTACACTTTGTGGTATCATATTATTTAAGTTTAGCGAAAATATTCTTCCTTCTCTAAAACTAATAACAAGCAGTTTTTTTACAACTAGTAGCTTTACATCTGGTTTATCTTTAGGTTTTATTTTAGAAATGTTGACTATTATTCAAGTAGGAACTTTGCGAGGTATTTTTGCAACAGATATAGGGCTTGGTCTTGAAGGGATTGTGCACTCTTCAATTGTTCCTAAGAAAAACAACAATAAATTTATCATTGAACAGAGCCTCATTACAATAATATCTCCTTTTATAGTTGCACTTATAGTGTTCATTACAACAATGGTACTGCTTGTCACGGATTCTTGGATTACTGATTTAGAGAGCACTAATATGTGCATTTTTGCTTTTAGAAAAGCTATGAATTGGCCCTATACTGACTATTTAATTATGGCTATAATGTTTTGTTTTGCCTTTACTACTATCTTTACTTGGTTTTTTTGTTCAAAACAAACAATACGCTATGTATCTATGGATAATAAATACACTAAAATCTGGACTGTAGTTTTTACCTTAATCATTCCACTTGGTGCAATCGGTGGAGTTAAGTTACTCTGGGATATCGCTGATATTTCAATTGCTGCTTTGCTGCTCATAAACATACTTGCTATACTCAAGCTCACTTCTCAAGATCCAGAAGTATTTACTATGAGTAGCAAATACTCGAAGTTGCAAAAACAGAGCTAAAGCAATATTTTAAGTTGTCATCCCAGTCTGTAATCCAGCCTTTCATGAACTTCATCAAAAATGTTATGTTTTAACATAATACTTTTATGCTCACTAACTGAGTGCCACTGGATCCCAGTGTCAGCTACTCAAATGACATACTTTTTGGTGAAAATTACTCTTATATTACAACGTTTGTAGTTATGAATTTGACTATAGGATCAAGTCTAGAAAAATCTAGATTCCAGACTGGGATGACAACTTAAATTGCTTGATGTGAACATAAAATAGCTCATGTCATCACGTTATCAATACAACTTCTTTAATAAAAACTAAATCAATTCCCGTAATAATTGTACTAGCTAAGGCTAAAAGGCAGAGGGTTATTAGTGAGGGAAAATATGAATACTCAAAGCACACAACAATATCATGAATTCATTCGAGGATTTTTTACCTTATTCGATGAAATAAAAAAGGAAGACGACCCAATTTATAATTCCAGAGTTGGTTTTAATGCAGTAAAGTTTCTAATAAAGCACCCTATCTGGAATTTGGAGACAGATGAAGACAAAAATAAAGCTTATGAAATTATTCTTCCAGAGCAGAACAAGATAAAGAAAGCTGAACAAAAGCTTGAAAGTGAAGTTAAAGCAAGGTTAAAAGAGTATGTTGATGATATCGTAGGAGTTTCAATATATGGCGATCACGCAAGTATTACACTGGTAGATGACAAAAAAGAGTTTAAAATCAGCGAGTTTTTAAATAGTGACTTTTGTCAGAAGAAAGGAATTTCGGGATTTTCAACGCTGCATAGTGATGGAAAGAGCGGAATGCACGGTTTTGTTGCCGAAGAAGGAGAAAAAAGAATAAGGCATTATGTTGTAACCGATGGTTCATATGAAATGACTTTGAATTGGTATGACAAAAATGGAAAAAAATGTACTATCAAAATCAAGATTGATAAAGATGGTATAGATCTCACTGAACGTAATGGTGTTACTGAGGAACAATTAAAAGCAAATACAGATGTAAAAATAGGTGGCTTATTCCTATATCAAATACAATTCAAGGAGAAAGGACAAGAACAAGAGAATCAACAATCATCTGAAACTTTCATAGAAAGTGATATTACTAAAGGTATTGGCGTTCAAGCTACTCAAGATCAAGAAGTTGAGTTTAAGCATGCAACGACTAGCACTACAAATTCTAATAACGCATCTGCTAAAAAGATTCCACCGTCACTGCCACCTAGAGCTAGTTCATTACCTAATAATCAGAAAAAAGATGAGTATCAGCCAATACGGATTAATAGTAGAAATAACTACAATTCTCCATATTCTGATGCTTCTTCAAGCAGTACTATTTTCACCAAGTCTGTAATCTACAATCAAGATAATATACAAGAGGATGAACGGTATGACAATCCTACATTTGCTACATTTGGACATGCTGTACCTGGAAGCCGAAAATCAGATGAAAGTGAGCAAATATCTAATAATCGACAAAAAGGTGCAATTTTTGATCCTACAGCTACTGAAAGCGCTGCACCAGCACAAGACGTTGCATTCAAAAAAGTTAAAGAATCACGCAATACTGGAAATAAGCAACCACTAAATGATGTAGCTTCGATTCTTGCATGGAAAGCAAAAAATGAGTTATTACGTAGTGAAAGTGAGTATGATGAAGAATTTTCTGACTTCGAAGATGGTTGGAGCGATAACGAAGATGAGTATATAACGCTTTCAAATCCTCAATCAGATTATAAACAAGAAAAAGATTATCTTAGCACTAAGGAAAACGAAGAAAGAGGAAACGATAAACAAAAAGAAACCGAACAAGAAAATGAATCTCTAGAATACAGCTCAACAGACATAAAAACAAACGATTCGGGCTATTCATCTCCAACTCACTCTAATCATGAAAAATCTCGAGTAAATTCTGGACAGTTAAAAGCGAGCCTAATGAATGTTGAACAAAGAGATGATACCCTACTTACGGAATTTACCAGTAAGTTGGGTAAAGAAACTCAGAAATTCCTGCTAAAACCAGTAAATCAAAAGAAAATGAGTGGGCAAACAAAAGAACATTTATTAGCAGCTGGATTGCTAAAAGACAATGCAGCGGAGAAAGAAATAAACGACTCAGGTTACTCATCTCCAACTTACACTAGCCACGATAATTTTCAGGTAAATCCTGAACAATTAGAGAGGAAATTAGAAACCATTGAACCAAAAGATACATTGGAAAAATTGAATAAAGGATTGAGAGAACCTTCACACCAGGCTACTAAAGATTTATTCTCAGAAAGTATGTTGAAAGAAATAAAAGAAGGTAAAAAATATGACCCTGTACGTAAGTTATTAGAAAGAAAAGTGGCAGAACAAGAAAATGATAATACTAATCTGACTATAGACAAAAATAGTGAACTATATAAATTGCTAGAAAAAGATGCAGTACAACTGAAAGCTGGAATAGTAGAAGAGGAAAGAAAAGATACTTTAACAGAACGCAATGATAGTCCTGATCGCAATAGAATTGCATTAGCAAACAAGAATAAAAAATTACTTTGGATTAAACGTATTGCTGAGCAACAGGAAAAAGATGATGGTATTTCAATATAGGCAAAAATAATTACTTAGCAAGCAATGGGTTTCATGTAATGGTAACCCTATTACAGAAGAGTATGAGCCACGTAAAAATAATACAAACATTCCTGCAAGACCTTGTATGTTGCACCCCCCTGCCCTGTTTTTCCACTCTTCTGATGCTAAATAATATTTAATTTCTTGTTCGCTGAGACGCTTAAATTTCACTATTGTAACTACAGTCCTAATATGCTGTTTAGATTGATCAGGAGTTAATAAACACACACTGGTGTATACTCTATGCCTTCTTCCTGATAACAAGCGAACGCATTTTTCTGCTTGCTCAACGTTTTCAGCTTTGAGCAGTATCCTTCTACCACAAGCAACAACTGTATCAACACCAAGCACAAAGTAATTTGGATTTGCACTTTGTATTTTCTCGGCTTTACTTTTTGCCATACGGATTGAGTAATCTTTTGGCAGCTCTTTCTTCAAAGGTGATTCATCTGTATCTGCTGGCAAAACCAAACCTGGCTTAATATTTATTTGTTTTAGTAAGGCTACTCGCCTTTCTGATGATGAAGCAAGAATAAGATTATCTAGAGATTGTTCTATCACTTGAGCCTTTTTATTATCCTACCCTTTCTTGCATTCCTATCATAAATACTCATCTCAACTAACACTCTATCGCCTATAATGATACGTATTTTACTTCTTCTCACTCTTCCTGATACATGACAGATAATCTCATGTTCATTGTCCAGCTTCACTCTAAATTCTGCTGCAGGTAGTAAAGCAGTTACTGCCCCTCCCACTTCAAAAATTGTTTTTGATTTGTCTTCTTTTATCATTGTCGTATTATAATTTAATAATCTTTTTCAGTCTACTATAGATTTTAAATTATTATCAATACAAGAGATTTTTATACTCTACTTGAGTATTGCTCTTGCAACTTAACTCCAATCATCTCCTTAACAATGCAAGAGGAAAGCGAGCTACCTACGCTTCTACTCTCTGCTACCTTCTCAATAGAACTTATGTTAGAAGATGAATCATTATCACAATTTTCCTCATCGCTATCAAGTCCACTATCAAAACTTGAAGATCTGGATAACTCTGTCTTCTTTTGTGAGGCACTATCAGGCTCACTAAAAACGTTTCCTGCTAGAGTATAAAATTGATGATTGAAGCTTCTTTGTTCAATAGAACTCATGTTAGAAGATAAACCATTATCACTACCATATCCGCCATCAGAGCTTGAAGATCTGAGTAACGTCATCTTTTCTTCCAGTGGAACACAAGACTCATTATTAGTCTCATTAAAAATATTTCTTGTTGGAGTATAAAATTGATTATTTAGGCTTCTTTGTTCATCAGCATGAATTTTTTCTTCCAGTCCATCAGCTATTTCTACAACTTTATCATCCCATTCATTCTCACACTCTAGCTTGCTTCTTAACTCTTCAACTTCCCATGCTAGTTTGCATATCCCTTGTTCATAAGATTCCAGTTGTGCTTTATGCTCATCTTTCAACTCTTGCACTTGAAGTTTTAAATTGCTTATATACTGCTCCTTTTCCTTCATTATGTGTGCTGCTTCTTTTAACTTGTCTTCTAACTCCTTCTTTTCTGTATTAACATCTTTTAGCTTACCCTCTAGCTTTCCTTTTGCTTCACATACATTTTTAAGTTCTTGTGCTTTCTCTTGTAACTCTGCTAACACACTTGCTAACTTTTCATCTTTTTGTGCCAGTTCAGTTTGCAATTCTGTGTTTTTTCGCTCTTCTTTTCCAAAACTGTTTTGTAAATCAGTTATTTGTTGTGAAGCAACTTCTGGTTTTTCAGTGTGCTGTAAATTGACTTCCAATGCATTGCTATTAATAGAAGGAGAAGAAGGAAGGCTATTATCAGCATCAACTTTATGATCTAACTTCCCCTCTGGTTCCTTACCTTGATAAGCCACCATAGATTCATTGTAAAAATTAATAGGAGTAGCCCTATCCTCTTCTAGTGATTCCATTACAGCATCATATAAGGAGAGGAGAGATGGTATGAATAAGTATTGCTTGGTTGTAAGCAAGAGAAGATAATAACTTCTCAGAGTGGACTAGGTGGCAGGTTGGATATTTTTCTGAAGCACTTTCTGCTCTTATATGAAGAATAGAAAGAAGACTTCGTAGGAGAGATTAACTGCCCCTGCCACCGAAAATCATCGTGAGGCTCACAAAATGTGATGTGATGACCTCGTATAGGAGTTTGGAACAACTGGCAATATTCTACTCTGATATATTGAAATATGCAATTGGAGGAAAAAATATGCGTCACATTGGAGTTGATTTACATACCAATAGTTTTACTGCTTGTTACTTACAGGAAGGGAAACCTGAGCATATTCAAACGTTTCGCTTAAAAGACTTGGATAATTTCACCAAAGATCTTCAAGAAACAGATGAAGTAGCCATAGAAGCAACAGGTAATAGCTGTTTCTTTTATGATGCAGTTTCACCTTACGTTAAATGCATAGTAATAATTGCTCCTGGGCAGTTTGAAGTTGTTCGTCGCTCTGTGAACAAAACAGATAAGCATGATGCACGAGCTATTGCTTTCTTTCTCAGCAAAGATATGTTGCCTGAGGCAAGGTGCAAAAACAAACAATGCCAGCAGTTAGCTTCTCTTCTTCAAACGAGAGATCAGTTAGTAAAGTCACGGGTATCTTTAATCAATAAAGTTCATGGTCTTTTTAATTACCATGGAATAAAAATTAAAAAAGAAGTACTTACAACTAAAGTAGGATTTGAACGTGCTACTCAAAAGCATAATTGGGATCCTTTAGAAAAAGTTGAAATTGAAGTGATTAGCTATCATTTAGAAGCTATCCGAGAAAGCCTTAAAAAGCTTGAAAAGGAAATTATAGCTTTCGCTAAACAACTTCCTGGGTTCAGCAATCTTATCAGCATAAAGGGAATAGGTCCAATTTCTGCAGCTGTTTTTATTGTAACAATTGGAGACATTAATGATTTCCGTAGACCTGAGAAACTTACTGCATATTTTGGAGTTGTACCAAGAGTTTCTCAATCTAATCAGCAATGTACAATTGGAAGAATTACCAAACGAGGGTCAAAAATAGCGCGTACTTCTTTAGTTCAATGTACTTGGATTGCTGTACGTTACAGTCCTTACTTGAAAAGCTTTTATGAACATATAAAAAAGAAGCGTGGTTCTGCTAAGGCTATAACTGCTACTGCTAGAAAATTTCTTATAACTATTTTCTACACTCTTAAAAATAACTGGGTTTTTAAAGATTTTACAAAATTTGAAATTTCTATTGGACAATAATCATAGGAGTTGAACATGACAAAGGAATTATGTGATGAGTTAAGAGATGAAATAGAAAAAGGAAAAAACAGTAATGTTGCTCCTATTCTTAAGAAAATTGAACAAGAAGGTGTATTAAAAGAAGTTCTTACCACTGCAAATATAATTAAAAAGTTCCAAAGTGGTAGTAAGTGGACTTTCACACCGCTTGGCTATGCTATAGATACTCAAAATCAGGAAAGCATTAGAGCTATTCTAGACGTAGCTGAAAAAGATAAAGAGGTGCTAAAAGAAGTTCTTACCACTGCAAATATAATTAAAAAGTTCCAAAGTGGTAGTAAGTGGACTTTCACACCGCTTGGCTATGCTATAGATACTCAAAATCAGGAAGGTACTAGAGCTATTCTAGACGTAGCTGAAAAAGATAAAGAGGTACTAAAAGAAGTTCTTACTACTGCAAATCTGATTGTAAAGTTATCCGGTTGTCTAGAATATATTCTAACACCGCTTGGCTATGCTATAGATAATATAAATAATGAAAATCAGGAAGGTACTAGAGCTATTCTAGACGTAGCTGAAAAAAATAATATATTAAAAGAAGTTTTTGTTGGTATAGAAGAAGAATATGATCATAAAAGACTTAAGGAGATTTTAGAAACATTAAAAAATCAAGAGCAGAATGAAGAGCAAAAAACTAAAATTGATGGTTGGCTAGAAATACTTGCAAAGAACGTACCTAGTAATCACAAAAGTGATAAACATCCTTTAGCGCCCGAAAGTAGCATACCTAAAGCTGAAGAAAATATAGCTAATAATGAAGGTATGTTTAAAATTGAAAGTAATATATCTAAAATAGAGAATAGTGATAAATATCCTCAGAAAGACACAGTAAAAACTATTAATAGATCAATAATGATTGGTAGTGTTTGTGGTGTTGTAGCTGCATTAGCAGCTGGTGGTGGATGTTTTGCTGCTGGTGTTGCATTACCAATATTGGCTTTAATTGGCATAGCTGTAGCAGCTGCGTTAGTAATAGGAGTTATTGCTGGTGGTATTACATATTCAGTATTAAAGCCTTGTAGTGAATTAGATAAGCCTAGTTCAGAAGCAGCTAGACAGCAAGTGGATGGAATTTGCTAACAAAAGCTCTAGTTAATCTTAAAAATCTTACTGAACTGCACTTGTGTGATAATGGAATCGGTGATGAAGGAGCGAAAGCTTTAGCTAATCTCATAAATCTTACTAGACTTAATTTAAGTGAGAACAACATTGGTGATGAATGAGCAAGAGCTTTAGCTAATCTTACCAATCTTGCTAAATTCTATTTGATGTCAAACAAAATTGGTAATGAAGGGATAAAAGCTTTAGCTAATTTTCAAATGCTATTTGCCTTTGTTTATGCGGTAACGATATTAGTGGTGAGGATATATATAGTAGAGGGAGCTATAGACCTGCTGCAAAAGGTGATTGAAAAAATGATGAGAGAGAGGTAAAAGAAGAATCAGCAGATTGAGTAAGGTAAAAAATGAGCTTTAGTTACTATAATATGAGGAAACACCCAAGAAACTTTCGTAATATAACAGGTTTAACTAAAGAGGAGTTTGAAAAAGTAGTGGAAAAAGTGAGGTCTGGATGGGAAAAACTTGAAAAACAGAAAAAGTGCCATGGTAGAAGATCAAAACTACCAACTCTGGAAGATAAGTTGTTTTGCGTAATTTTGTACTATCGCACTTACATAACACATAGATTTTTAGGATGCCTATTCAATGTGCACAACGCAAATGTATGTAGGTTACTTAAGAGAATAGAGCCATTACTCGCCAAAAAAGTTACTATAAAAAAAGATAGAAGTATGACACCAGAAAAAATACTGAAAATTCTGGCTGATGTTACAGAACAGCAAATACAGAGACCAGAAGATAGTAAAAAACGGAAGAAATCATATTCAGGAAAAAAAAGAACCAACACTATGAAAACTGAGATTATTATCGAAGAAGGAGGAAGAATTTTATCAGTGTCAAAGTCATATCGTGGTAGAATTAGTGATTTTCGCATAAGGAAACAAGGAAAATATCTACCACTCGATAGTATAAAATATGCCGATTCTGGATATCAAGGTTGGCAAAAATTGCAAAGTAATGTCATATAAAAAGTATCGTAAAAAGCCATTAACTCCAGAGCAGAAAGAGCATAATAGAAGATTAGCATCATTTAGAATGAGAGTAGAAAATAAGATCCGAGAGATAAAGATATTTAAGATTATGTCGAATGTTTATCGCAATTTTCAGAAAAAATATAACCTGAGGTTCAATATTATTGCTGGTATTGTGAATCTTAAGCACTCCTTTTAGTTAACCTTGATTTTACTCACCCTCCTTTCCTTTTTTTATCGCTTGATTCGCAGCAGGTCTTTAGATGGTTTGAGCAGTTTCTGACACCGATTTTGAAACCTGGACAAACTGTTATCCTTGATAATGCTACTTTTCATAAGTCTAATAAGATTACTGAACTTGCTAAAGGAGTTGGTGCTGAAATTTTGTATCTTCCTGCGTATTCCCCAGATTTCAATAAAATTGAGCATCATTGGTTTGCTATAAAAAATAGAGCTAGGAAAAACATCCCTCTATTCACATCTTTTCGTCATGCTGTTGATTCTGCTTTTCTATGAACTTTCCGGACTATTATGAAAAGAGCTATAGTATGGTCTTTTCATTAAATTTATCCTCTCAAAAAGACTGTGCTTTATCCATCTACTTTAATGGTATCATAATATTTTACACCTAAACCTATTCTATAAAAATTCACAATAGGAATTAGTAAACAAATTATGTTCAAATCAATTGAACTTATGACATACAGCACATACAATGTATTATCTGTTTATTTTAGTAGGGGGTATAGGTATGTTTAGTTTAAAGCAGGTAGTACAATATAATTTATTTGGTAGTAACGACCTTGAAGGTATTTCATCTTGTGAATTTGCACATTTTCCTGAAGAGGTATTTGAGATTAGCAGTGAAGAAAATCAAGCAATAGATAGTTTGAAAAGTAAAATAGAAAATCTACAACAAGAAAATTTTGATCTTAAAAAAAATGTAGAGTTACAAAAACACTATAAGAAAAGAGTAGAAGAGTATTACGAAGAAGTAAGTGAACTTACCAGAGAAATGCAAACCCTAGAAGGGAAAATTAAAAGGGTTGAAGTTGAATTACAAAGAAGGACGAGAAATTTAACTGAAAATGATCAAGACATCGAACAGCTAAAACAGAAAGTAGAAATGTTATTATTAGAAACTCAGAACAAAAGTGATGTAATTAAGAACTTAAATAACCAATTAAAAGAGGCAAAGAATGAAATTCAGTTAACAGACAAAATAAATGAAGAGTTACAGCAAAAACTGGTTTTGACTGAAGATGAGTTAAATAGAGTAAGAAAAGAAAGTACAGTGCTGATAAACAGTATAGAGGATTTGAAAGGTGATTATGAAAATCAAATATTAGAAAAAGAGAAGGAACTTAATGATGTAAGAGATCAATTTTGTATTTATTTATCAGGGTATAAAGAACTATTTGCAGAATTCAGTAGCCTGCAGAAGGAAAACGAGAGTTTAAAACAGAAAAATTTCTATATTAGTAATGAAGTGTCTCTTGCAGATGAAATAAACAAAGAAAACGTAAGAAAAGAAATAGCGAGACCTCAGTCTATACCTGAAGTAGAAATCAGGTGTATTAAAGATAATGATGATCAAGAACCAACCTTACCAGATAGAGAAGCAGAAAATTATCGAACAAGTGAAGATAAAAACCTTGAAAATACTGATTTCGAGATTGGAGTATGGAATGAAGCTGACGATGAAAGTAGCGATGACCAGAAATCAACCTGGCTATATGGAAAAACAGAAAATTGTCGAATAAGTGAAGATGAAAACCTTGAAAATAATGATTTCCCAATTGAAGTATGGAACGAAACGGATAGTGAAAGTGACGATGACAACAATGTTAGCCCTTGCCCTGATTATGATGAAAGTTTTGGTAAGCGTTACAGTCAACTATTCTATGATGAAGCCATAATTCATAAAGAAAAAGATACTTTTGTTTTAATTCGTCAAAAAGACTCTTTTTCTTTAGCGAAAGTAAAACCGAATACAAGAGAAGAAGAAAAGTATGAAAGTATTTGGCAAAAAATAAATAAGATCCATGATTATCTGGACATTTTAGGTTACTCTGGTAGCGAAGAAGATTATGAGAAGTGCGAAAAAGAACTTGATAAAGTTATAAACGAAGCACTGAAACAAGGAATAATGTTCACTTTTCCATATAAATCTGATATGTCCTTGATAGATCGTATAGCTGACACATTCCCAAAGCTATATTTATCTGCTGACACTACTCAAATTTATGAGTTTTTACACAAGAAAAAAATATTTCAGATAATATCAGAAGGTGCATCTTTAAACAGATTTAGCGATGAAGAGCATGGAGATGTAGTAAACGTAATTTATTCAGATAAAGATACCTTAGGTCAGCGAAAAGCAAACCTTTCAAAGCTGAAGGAGTTAGCACTTGAAAGTATTATAAGTAAAAGTGAGCAAATTGATAAACATGACTTTGAACTAGAAATAGATAATGGATATTTTTGTATAGATTACCCACAAAATAGTACTATTGAAGTTGCAAAGATATTCAATAATCAGAAAGCTAAAGATTTAAATCTAAATATTGGTGTACTTCAAGTTGGAAAAAGTATAATTAGAGTTGAAAATATAGGGGAAAGGAGAAATTATACGGACGTTTTAGAAGGCATCATTGAAATGTCTTTTTCTACTGAAATAGGAGAGATCAGTATATATCTATGCCCTAATGAGGAAGATAGTAATAAAATAGAGGTGAGGCTTATCGATGAAGTAAGGTTTAATAAGTTAGAGAATAAATCAAATTTAGGACAAAATTGTCTTTTAGGGGGAGAAAGTGTTTTGACAGCCATAGAAAATGGGTATTTCGAAAGAAATAGTAGTGCTTTTAAAGAGTTAGGTAAGACTATTAGAAAGTCAGATTGTACAATGGAAAATCCATCTAGCTTTGTAGAAGAAGTTAATAGAAATCAGCTACTAAAAGTAAATGCAAGAGCTTATGGTAGGGGATTATGATAGTTAATATATATTAAGATATAGAAACCAGGAGGGTTAAGATGCGTTTTAATTTAGAGCCGGGAGGTGCTTTTTGTGATGGTAAAAATAAGCTTGTAACTGTCAAAATAAATGATAAAGAAAGGATTAGCTTACCTACTAAAGCTTATTTTTCTTACGGTTATCGGGAACGTTCAATGATTTCATTATACGCTAAAATCATCTATATTGGCTTACTTCTGTTAAATTTACATACGAACTGATTTGCCCAAGTTTATGGAAACAATTTAAATCTTCTATTTTTACAACCCTATTTTTACACGGCTTGTTCTCACAAATATACGATCTTTTTTATGTTTCTTGAAAAAGTAAACATTCAAGATTTTTATGACGCTAATTTGTAGTATGTTTCTGAAGCTAAGGTGATTATTAATAACTTTACATAAAGTATAAAAATATATAAATCTTGATTTTTCTATTTAAATATTTAATAATTAAAGTATATTATTATTTTTAACACTAGGAGGTAATTATGAGTTTAGCAGATGAGCAGGTGCTAGAAGCTGAAAAACTTAAGAAGAAAAATAAGCTACTACATGACTTTTTAAACGAGAATAATATAGGTGCATTAGTTAGTATATGGGAAAAAAATGAAAATGTACGTGATAAGTTTAATAATCAAAAAAGCTTACAAAAGCAATATCCAGAATATGCTCGTATTCTAATTGATAAAGCTAATAAAGTGAAAAAAGAAATTTTCCTACATAACCACAAACCATTAATTAATGCTTCATCAATATATTATAATAGATATGATATTAAAGAAATGACATTTGATGATATGAAGAGATTTTTTGACAGCCACAGAAATGACTTTAGGGAAAAATTAGGAAATGGAGGAATAACTCTGAGTAACTTTATCGATTTTGAAGATGTTAATGAAAAACACATTCCTCAATTGAAAGTACTGGCATTTGTAGAAATCGATGAACCTTGTCTGAGACCACCAAGCACTTCTCTTACGGAGGTTACGATAATTCAACCTTCTCAGCATCAAAGCCTAGCGATAACTAGATGAACCTAACTTAGGAGCTAACCAACAAGTGAATGAAGATTTGCAGAAGTGTTAAATTTACGGTTCTGTCACATCTATAACTCCTATAATCCCAGCTTTAATGATCTTCTTTTCTATGGTTTATAAATGCGACAGAATCCATGAAAGTAGCTGACACTGGGATGACACCCTTAGCACAACGCTATAACATAAATCGTACTTTTGGTGGAACATACACCTGTACGAACATTGTGATACAACAGACCAAGGAAAATGTCATCCGAGTATAGGATTTTATCATCTTACTGAATGGATAATACAACAACCGCTTGATCATTTAAGTCTTGAAACCACTTAGGTTTACATTTACCTAAGATGTTTTCAATATTTATAAAAATTTTCAGTAGAGTTTAGAGAAGAAGTAAAAACCTTAACTTCATCCTAAACCGATAGCATTATCAAACTGAGTGCTTGTCACATCACTCAGTACTGCACTTGCTTTATATGAACAGTAGCACCCAATTGCAATGCAAACAGATGCAGCTACAGCAAATGAAATACATATTTCTAAATTCGATACTGTTAAACATGAACCAACAGCAAACGCTCCAGATAACACAAAAGAGGAAGAAGCATAATTACTTTGCCTTCTATTATAAATGCTTGCTTCTGAAAGTTTTCTGTTTTTGTTCTTTAAGTCTTGATTTTGAGCTTGAAGTTTTAATCTCTCTTGCCTTAAATCCCTTTCTAACTGTGAAATTTTGTCAGTGTCTCTTGTTCTTCCACTTACGACCCTATCCAGCTCTTGCTCTTTTTCTCTAAGTCGAATTTTTGTTCTTTCAAGTTCACTTCTAAGGTTTTCAAGTTGACTTTTTTCTCTAGTAAGTCGAGCTACTTGATCAGTGAAAGTGTGAATTCTTTCTTGATTATCCTGCCTTACTTGTCTCAACTCCCTTTCTAACTGTGAAATTTTGCTAGTATCTCTTGTTCTTTCGTTTACGACCTTATTCAGCTCTTGCTCTTTTTCTGCAAGTTGAGCCTTTGTTCTTTCAAGTTCACCTTCCAGGTTTTCAAGTCGCTGCAATTCTTGAGCAATAAGCTCATCGTTTATTTCCGGAGCAACATTATGTGCATTTGCTGAAGACTGTTCTACAGTTGCAGGAAATTTCTCAATTAGATAATTTTTAATAGATTCGATTAGATTATGAACATTCCTCAACGCAGCAGTAACAATTGCATGATTTATGAAACAGTTATCTTTCACTAATTCTTTCACACTATCCAAATCTTTTTTATCAATAGTATCAGTTAATCGCTCTTTAATAGTTCGTTCAATTATTTGCTTTACCCATTGATTTCGTTCTATAGCTGGTATTAGTTTTATTTGACTAAAATCTAGCTCCTTATGTTTTAAAAGTTTAGTCAATACTTCCTCGTTGTCTTGTGTTATTCCTTGTAAACATGATTTGATAATCAGGCTAAGTGGTGTTTCTATTTCTCCATTGAAATTTCTGTTCCAACAATTAGGGTTGAGATCTTGATTTAATAGTATTTTTGCTTGGTCAATCTTTCTACCAGAAAGAGCATTTAATAATTCTTTTCCTGTTTGTGCTTTTTGTATTTCTATTGTAAGATATGAAAATTTCTTTTTTTGTATTCGCCCTATTTTTTCAATATGTTCCTGAGGAGTATAAAAAAAACATTGTTGGTAAGATGGATTGTCTATAAAACCTGCTCTAAACCCATCATATCGAGGTTCAAGATATTCATCTTTCAGAAGAAGGACTCTATTTCTCACGTTTGTATCAATACTAGAATGTCTCAGTAAAATCTCTACAAAACTTCTATTTTCCATAAGAAAAGCTAGATGTAGAGCTGCATTGCGTTCTTTAGTTTCTTGAATATTAACATTTAAATTCTGGTGCTGTAAAAGCAAAGTCATCATTTTTAAGTTTGTAGGACTATCATCACCATTCACGATAATAGTCATTAATGATGTATATCCATTATCAAACGCATTAACATTTGCACCTTCTGCCAGAGCTTGCTTAAAATTTTCTAAATTTTCATCATCAATAGCTTTAAATAATTTTGCTGTTGATTGTCCTGAAGTTGTTTGATTTTGAGATCGTAATCCTACATCACTAACAACCCTTCTTCCAAAATCTACATTATTTTGCGAAAGCATACTAAATTCCCCCCAATCTATAATTCATTAACATAATTATCAAAAAACAAAGAAAATTGTAAGGAGTTTAATTAAAAATTTTAGAACTAATTATGATTCCAAAAATTTTTCTGCATCAAGTGCAGCCATGCACCCTGTACCTGCTGCAACTACTGCCTGACGATATACCTTATCTTGAACATCACCAGCGGCAAATACCCCTTCCCTACTGGTTAGAGTTGTTCCAGGTTTCGTAATTATATAACCTTGCTGGTCCATTTCAACAAAGCCCTTAAAAATACCTGTATTTGGTGCATGCCCAATTGCAATGAACACTCCATCTACTTTCAATTCCTGGGTTTTATTGATGTCTGTCGATTTAATTGTAATGCCAGTAACTTTTTTAGGATTTTCTTCTCCAAGAATCTGCTCTACGGTATGATTCCATATTACCTTTATCTTATCATTTTTAAAGAGCCTGTCTTGCATTACTTTCTCTGCTCTTAACTTATCACGCCTGTGTATCAGTATAACTTCTTTAGCAAATCGAGTTAAAAATATTGCCTCTTCAACTGCGGTATTTCCACCACCAATCACAGCTACAACTTTATTCCGAAAAAATGCGCCATCACAAGTTGCACATGCTGAAACCCCATAACCTTGAAATTTCTTTTCACTCTCCAGGCCAAGCCACTTCGCTTGCGCACCAGCTGCGATTATAATTGCATTCGAATAGTAGTCACTAACATTACCACAAGATCTAAATCTATACTCATTAGAATCCTCAAGTTGTTCAACGCTTTTTATTTCGTCATTTATTACCCTTGCCCCCACCTTCTCTGCATGCAACCTCTTTTGTTCCATGAGTTCTGGACCTTGTATAGAAACAAAACCTGGATAGTTTTCAACATCCGTAGTAATTGTAAGCTGACCACCAGGTTGCATTCCTGTGACTACAATTGGCTCTAAATTTGCACGTGCTGCATATATAGCAGCAGCATAACCCGCTGCTCCAGATCCAATAATAAGAACTTTTGTACTCAATTTACAATTCTGCACTGTGTGAGTTTAGATAATCAGCCACTCCTTCATCGCTTGCCTGCATCGCAGGCTTGCCTTTTTTCCACCCTGCTGGACATACTTCACCATGCTCTTCATTATGTTTTATTGCATCAATAATTCTAATAAACTCATCGACATTACGTCCTAAAGGAAAATCATTTATCGATTGATGACGCACAACAAATTTATCATCAATAACAAAAGTTGCTCTTAGTGCAATTGAGTCATCATATAAGACCCCATAGTCTCTTGATATAGACTTTTTGATATCAGACACTAAAGTGTAGCTAACCTCTCCAATACCACCATCATTAACTGGAGTGTTTCGCCATTTATAGTGTGAAAATTTTGAATCTATACTTATTCCTATCACTTCAACATTACGTTTTGAAAAATCTTCTATTTTGTTGCTAAATGATATCAACTCAGTTGGACAGACAAAAGTAAAATCAAGTGGATAGAAAAAAAGGACAGCATACTTATCCTTTATATGTTTACTTAAACAGAAATCATCAACTATTTTTCCATTAGCGAGAACAGCCGAAGCAGTAAAATCGATAGCGGATTTTGTTACAAGATTCATAACTAACCTATTCATTTTCAATATCTACAATTTTATACCTTGATACATTTACATGCAAGTTTTCTTTAGCCCCAATCCTATAAAAACTTCCTCTTATGGCTGTAAAAATGTTATGATAAGAGCTAATTTTCATGAATAGGGAAATACCAAAATATTACTATCTTCCATCTTTTCTGTTTTCAATTCGTGCAACCATTTCTTTTACACTTACATTCGTGGAAGGTAAATTTTTGCTGGCAAGATGGTTGATCGAAGATTTTTTATTCCCTACTGGAAATGAACGAGATTGTTTTCTCTTCACACTGATATCCGTTTGTGTTACTGAAGTAGTTTTGTTTTCAGCAGGCAACACGTTCTTTACTTGATTTCGCTCAAATCTTTCTTTTAATGCCTTTACTTTACTACTCTCGCGAGTCACTTCTTTTTTCATAGCAACTACTAGTACTTTTGGTCCATCAGCTTTTTTTGCTGATTCTTTACCATCTTGATTTTTAGATTTTAGTGGTAGTATAGGGTTACTCTCAGCTAATTTTTCTACTACTATTTTTTGCTCTGTGCTTACTTTTTCGCCTAAATCTTTAGGCTTTGGTGGTACTGCAGGTTTATCTTTTTTCGGTTCTTGTCTAATTTTTTGATTGGCAGTAAACATTTTCTCTGGTACTAGTGGTACTCTTGGTGGTTTTGGTGGTGCAAGAGATTGAAGTTGTTGTTTCTTCCTATGTTCTCTTTTTGCTTCTATATGTTCTTTAGAGATTGTTGCATAAATCGGCTCCTCTTTAATTGATTGTAGATTACGCAAATCTTTTGTTAAAGATTTACTTTTTTCCTCTTGATAATTTGATGTTTCTTCATACTCAGGATCTTCGTTTAATGAACCTCCATAACCTGAATCTTCTCGTTCATATAAGAGTATGTAATAAGAAGAATTAGTGAATTAAAGATTTTTCAAGTTGAAAGGGACATAGAAGTTGCTAGTCGTATAGTATGTAATTTGGTAAAAAGAGGTGCAGTATTTGAAACTCTAAGTAGTATAATTGTAATTGATAAACTAGAGAAGTTTAAAGACCACAAAGCTAATCTGAAAGAAGCACGTAAAAGCTATATACATTATTCTCTAAGATTTTTGGAAGCTGCAAAAAACGCAACTACTGGTAAGGTAAAAGAGGCAAAAATGGACAACTTCACTTTCTACTTGAAATACTCAAAGAATAGTATAGTCGAGGTTGCAAAAATCATAAATGGAACAGATGAAAGCACAGGATTTCGAAGAGACGTGATAGCAATCGGTGAAAGCGAGATAGAAATTTTAACGGAAGGTGGGGTAAGAAATTATACTGACCTTATAGGTAATATAGTACTGACTTTTCATACTGATTTGGGAAAAGTAGATGTTAGATTGTATCCTGATATGGAAGATAAAAACAAAATTATAGTAGAAGTGAGTAACAAGGAGAAAATATTGGAAAAGTTTAAAAATTATAAAGAAGAGTTAGGTGAGAACTGCTTGCTTGGTGGTTCTTCTGTCTACGACGCTATTAAGCAGGGATATTTTAAAAGGCCTGAGGAAGCTTTAGAAAAAGATTCCATATATCATGGAAGTTCTTCATTAGAAAATATATCTTTATTTTCTATTGTACAACAGAACACAGAGAAAATTCGCTCGCGAGGTTAGTGTTGCTTAGCTTAAGTTTAAATTGCCAAAAAATGCAAACTTTATGATACTGAAGGAACTACTTTTTTGCTAGAAGAAAAAGCAGCAAGTAGTGAACCAAAGGCGATGAGAAAAGATCCAAGCCAAATTATAGACATTCCTGGTTTATAGTGTACTTTGGCTGCGATTTTGCTCTTACTCTTATCAATCTCTCCAATTACAACATAAATATCAGAAAATAAATTGTGATAGATACTGCTTTCAACATTTTTCTGACCTTCCGCAAGGTAAAATCTATATTCAGGAGTTACATCACCTATTACCTTACTATTAAGCAAATTCCTGATATCCATTGTACCTCTTACTGCATGGAAGTTTTTTTCTTTTATAAATTCAATGTTTCGTAAAGTGACTTTGAATTTATTGACTGTTATGCTGTCTCCTATTCCCAAGTAGTTTTCTTTTTTTTCCTGCCAACCTACTGAGCAGGCTATACCAAGCACAAGGATTGCCACTCCAGCATGAGCAAGCATCATTGCATAGTAGGATTTAGAAACTCTTCTTGCTAATAAAATTGATTCGCTTTTAAATAAACGAATTCTTTTACTGTATGCTTCTAAAACAAAGATTAATAATGCTATGGAGATAGTAATTGATAGCACAATTATTAGCTCCATGTGAAAGATAAACGGCAAAATAGCTGCAGCACTGCAGAATGAAAATCTATATTCGTGAAATATTGGCAATAGACTATTTCCCTGCCAACTGAAGTATTGCCCTATCATGGTGAGCACTAGAATAGCTAGTGCAATAGAGTTAAATAAAGAATTGTAATATGGTGCTCCAACTGAAATTAATTCACCGGTTAAATACTCAAGCACTGTAGGGTATAAAGTGCCAACGAACACGATGAAAAAGGCAGTGATGAATAATAAATTGTTCATCAGCATCATCGTAAGGCGTGAAAAGAATCTTCTACCCTCTGTCACTTGAGTAGCAGATTTCTTTTCAGATTCCAATATCGAATACTGGAAAGATGTGTGATTCTTTCTCGTAAACACTACAAATATTACTAAGCTACTGACTGTAATTACACCAAGTAGCGCTAATATATATAGTCCATATCTTGGGTCATCTGCAAACGTGTGCACTGAGGTGAGTATTCCTGAGCGGACTAGAAATGTTCCAGTTACACTCAATATAAAAGTTGTAAGCGTAAGTAAAATAGCGAAATTCCTTAAAGTATTGAAATTTCTTACAACGAGCAACAAATGTGTCAGCGCCACTGCAATTAGCCACGGCATCAAAGAAACGTTTTCCACTGGATCCCAGAACCAAAATCCACCCCAACCGAGTTCACGATATGCCCACCAGCTACCCAAACTGATGCCCAAAGTGAGCAGCGACCAAGAAATAAGTACCCAAGGCCTGACAATTTTAGCCCAAACATTTCCTTCAGTATTTAAAATTAATCCAGCTATAGAGAGCGAAAAAGAAACGCTAAATCCAAGGTACCCCAAATATAATATCGGTGGATGAATAGCAAGGCCTATATCCTGCAATATCGGATTAAAACCAAGACCATCTGTTTCGATGCCTGGCATTTTAGTGAAGGGGTTTGATTCAAGTAAAGTAAACAGTAAAAAACAAAAGCAAATCAGCCCATGAGTGATAAGAGATATTTTTTTTAATTTACTACCACTAGTTCGTTCTGGTGTCATGCAAGTAGCTGACGCTGGAATCCAGTTTTTATTACACTGCCATTTGATGGACTCATTTGCAATTAAATTGTCTGGATCCCAGTTTCTGGGCACTGGGATGACAGAAGGTATATACATATCCATTAGTAATAAATACATGACAAGCACTAAGGTCCAAAGCAACATAGACCCTTCTTTATTTCCCCAAACACCACAAATCTTATAGATCAAAGGTTTTGTTGTGTGTGAGTGGTAATATACGTTTTCAAGTGAGAAATCATTTTTAATGTGGCAGTAGATCAAAATAGCCATTGATGCTGACACACAAAAAAATATGGCAGAGGAGACGAATCGGTAAGAACTAAACGGTAGAAACAAATACGTTAAAGATAACAAACAGGCTACCAATAACAATATATTCCCAAATTCAGGCATAAGATTCATATAATGATACTACTAATAATAAATTGGGAGTTAAAGTTTTAATATAGGAACAAAGTTAATCTTCAATTATATTAATAGTAAGTAAAAATTAAGCATTAAGCTTTTATACTTTATATTATATAACATTAATATTGTGAGGTAATATTATGGGCACAACTAAGATTAGTGAATTTCTATTCAATATAAAAGGTAAAGTGGCAAAACAACATGCTGAACCAATAATTGAAAAAAATCTCTATACTATTTTAGGATTCAAAGATGTAGAAGATTTAGAACATAAGACAAGTAAGTCCGTTAACAAAAAAATTTGGCAATCATTTGTTGACTGCTTTGCAAAAGAAATAGATTATGCAGCAACTAAGCAAGTTGTAAAAAACGTTGTTTGTAATATTGCCAAAAGTGCCCAAGGCAATGCTTTTACTGAAGCTGAAAGCTTAATCTTAAACGAAAAACAAGATAATAAAAAGAGAGAAAGAGCGATTAAAAAAGCTACTAGTATTTTAAAAAAAATCAATCCAGAAAAAGCCTTCAATGAACTTTCAGTAATAAAAAAACAAGCCGAAGATTTTTTACAAACCGATTTTTATAAGGCGCAGAGCAAACCACTGCCAGGATTTGCTACATCTGGTGCGCAGCTTTTTGCGGAAACTTTGAAATATATAGAAACACTAGAAAAATTATCAGAAGTTAAAAAGGAAGATTTAACTAAGAGTTTCCTATTAAATTATATTAGTTCACTGAACAAAAAGTATCCTAAATCACAAGGTAAAAGAGAAGATGCTATACGAATACTATCAAGCGATGAGTTGAAGAATTTTTATAATAAAGGTGTAGAGGAAGGAATACTACAACCGCTGGTATCATATAAAGAATGCAGAAATCTGTATGATAAAATGAGCCAAACAAAGAATGAATGTATAATCAAAAAAGAAGAACATGAGAAAGCAAGTAAGTCAATAACCAGTATAATTAGTGACATAAAAAAATGTAGAGAAGCAGTCCTTAATTGCAAAAATTTTCAGAGCTCCTACATAAAGGAAAAAGCAGAACACCCATTTAGAGGCACCTCATGTCAAAAAATGATTGATATATATCAAGAGAGAATTGCTGGATATCAGGAAAAAATTCGTCAAAACCTAAACCAAATAAGAGCAATATTAAAAGATACGCCGCAAGATGTGGAAGAATTTAAGGAAATAATCAATTGCGTGCATGAAGCAGAGCAGTATGATGAAATTTTTGATTCGGCTTTAATTTGTTTACCGAACATACAGAATAAGCTAGATATTCAACCAGAAAATCCCCTAACAGAACTCAGAGCTTCACAAATTAACGTTGAAATTGAGCTAACTAGGCTCTGTGAACAAAATATTAGAGTAAGCATGTGAGTGCTTCAACAAAATTCAAAAAACCAATAAAGACCTCATAAGTCTTATCAAAACAGGAGATTTCTAATAGTGGCAAATAACATGTATTTGCCACTATTACGCCATCTAAATCACACATTGTCTTCCAGAAGGAAAATTTTTGTTCCACTGGCAACCACCTCATGTATAGCTTTACTTCCATAATAAGAAAAATGGCAAAAGCAATTCTAGATCTACTCTAATAAAAGCCTATTTTCCTTGAAACTAAAATAGCTACTAAATGTGATAATAATATGATCTATTAATTCTATTCCTATGCTTTTGCAAGCTTCTGCAAGCTGTCTAGTGAGAAACATATCGCTACTTGAAGGCTGTATATCTCCACTTGGGTGATTGTGGGATATTACAATCGATGTTGAGCCAATCAAAAGAGCGCGTCTTATGATCTCTCTAACATAAATAGGAGTTTGATCTACTGTACCAAAGTTCTGCAGATCTTCCGCTATTAGACGATATCTTTTATTCATATAGATGACGCGAAAATTTTCTTTATTAAGGCTTCCTATACTTACTTTTAAATAATCAAGCAAATTTTCCCAGTTATTGATTATAGGTAGGTCCTTTATTTCTTCTCGTGCAGAACGAACAAAAGCCTGTTTAACACAAAAGATAGCAGATATAGCTGCATTACTAATTCCTTCGATATTCTGCAGTGCTTCTAAATCGGCATTAAAAACCTTATTCAAACTGCCGAAAATTTCTATCAAATTCTTTGCTACTGGCTTTACATCGATTCTACTATATGCTGAATATAAAATATGTTCTAAAATCTCATAATCAAGTAATGATTGTCCGTTATCTAAAATAATTCTCTCTCTTAGGCGCTTTCTATGACCTTTTTTGTAATCTTTCATTATTCATGAATTGCTTATCTCTTATAATAAGAAATTGAATTTTTAAGTAAAATATTTAATAAAACACATGAAGCATAATTGTAAATTTTTGAAGACAGCAAATGAAAGTAGCCCCTCTCTTGTCATCCCCTGCTCCCTCCTTCTTGTCATTCAAGTAGCCTCTATCCCAGTGTCCCTTCTATATATTATTCCAGTGCTCCTTCTATGCCATCCCAGTGCTTGACACTGGGATCCAGCCTTTCTTACCAACAAAAACCTAGCATAACTTTTGTGCTCAAAAAATTTCCAGCATCAAGTGCTGGAATGACATAGTAGAATGTCACGAAAATAGCCCCTTTGATGTCATTCCAGTGCTTGACACTGGAATCCAGACTTTAATTGTTATACTTGTAAATAACTCTGGTAAGAACAAATGTTCATCTCAAATGCAGTATTTTTGTTGAAATAGCTCAACTGGATCCCAGTGTCAAGCACTGGGATGGCACCTCAAATATTAATAAATTTACTAGTTATAAAAAAGGCAAAAAAACCCCCGTGTAACGAGTTTTGACCCTATAATAATGTAAATTGGCACTGTAATAATGTGCTAACGCTTAAAATAAGCGCGTTTTGGCTGAATGTAGAAAAAATAAAAAAGACATGCAGCCGCTATAATCTTTATGTAATTTGCCAATAAATATCTGAGTTTTTTACTGAATTTTTGTTGTTGAACCCGCGCGGATCGAAAACAAGGATAAATACTCTTATTATCATAATAAGGGAGCTGGCACAGTTTGTCAAGGAAGTTTTATGCAAGAGATCTATTGAAATACTCCTGCAAAATCATACTATTAATTAGTACATTATAAATTTAAAATTATAAATATGTTAAGCAAATTAGTAACTTTGCTATTAATTTTTATACTCCCTTTTAATTCGTACTCATATCAGTTTAGAACTAAAGCAAAGCAAGCAGTTGTTTTAGATTTAGCTTCAGACTCTTTCATTTTTGACCATAATTCCAGTGAAAAAATGGCCCCATCTTCAATGAGCAAGTTAATGACTTTATATGTAGCTTTTGATTATCTAAAAGCTGGAATAATAAATATGGAAGATAAATTTCGAGTAAGCAGAAAAGCGTGGGAAAGAAAAGGCTCTTCTATGTTTTTGAAAGAAGGTCAATTTGTTACGGTAAAAGAATTGCTTGAAGGAGTTACAATCGCCTCAGGTAATGATGCATGCATAGTGCTAGCTGAAGGTATTGCAGGATCAGAGGAGAATTTTGTTGCTGAAATGAATGAAGTTGCACAAGATCTAAATCTTAATGATAGTCATTTTGTTAACTCAAGTGGATGGCCAGATGAAGATCACTTTATGAGTGCAAAAGATTTGGTAATGCTGGCAAAAAGGATTTTTACCGATTTTCCTGAATACTATAATCTATTCTCTGAACAATATTTGACATATAACGATATTGTACAAAAAAATAAAAATCTTTTACTTTTCCATGATATTGGAGTTGATGGTCTAAAGACAGGTCATACGAGTGCTGGTGGTTATGGCATTATAGCATCTGCAAAACGGAACGATAGGAGAATTTTTGCTGTTGTGAATGGTTTGGACACCGAGAAAGAGCGAATAGAGGAAGCAAAAAGACTAATACAATATTCCTTAAATCATTTTAATACCAAGAAAATATTTGCTAAAGATAGCGTAGTTGAAGAAATAGATATTGTTTATGGAAGAGATAAAAAGGTGCCCGTTACAGTTGCAAACGATGTTATCATAACTTATAACCGCAGATTACATGATAAAATTAAAGTGCGTATTGAGTATAAAGATATGGTACCCGCACCAATTAAAAAAGGGCAAGAAGTGGGCAAAATCTTCGTAGAAATACCTGGTGCTGAGCAACAAACTATACCTGTTTATGCAGCAAATGATGTGCAGGAATTGAGCTATATAAAAAAAATTTTTAGAAAGTTGTTTTAACCAGCAAACATAAGCTAAGTAGATCTGAAATACTAATCTACTTTCAACCCCTCAGCATGTAAACTGCGTGGTAAAGATTCCAACTCTTTTGCAGCAGTGAGTTCTTTATTTTTTGCATGTATACCAAGCTTATTGAATTCTCGGGCAGCAGGAAACACTCTTGCCTCAAGCGAACCAGCAGTTTTATTGTAATGATCAACAGCACTTTTTAAGCTTCTGCGTAAATTATCAAAATTTTCGCCCATTGTGCAGATTCGCTCATATAAAATATGGCCTAGTTCACTTATTTTCTTTGCATTTTCAGCTATCATCTCTTGCTTCCATCCATAGGCTACTGCCCTAAGTAGCGCGATTAAAGTGATTGGTGTTGCAATAATTACTTTTTTTTCTATTCCAATTTCTATCAAAGCTGGTTCACATTCTAGTGCTGCACTGAAAACCCCTTCTCCTGTTAAAAAAAGTACCACAAGCTCTGGCGTATTTTCAAATTGGTTCCAATATTCCTTTCTGCCTAGATCATTTATATGTTTTTTTATTGCCAGAGAATGATTCTTCAATTTTTCCTTTTGTATCTGTAAATCATTTTGCGACATAGCATCCATGTAAGAATCAAGTGGTACTTTAGCATCTATTATTATTTGCTTTCCTGATGGCATTTTTATTATTAAATCAGGACGTAACAAATTGCCCTCATTTTTATCAATTACTGAGGATTGAGTAAAAAAATCGCAATATTCAATCATTCCCGCCATTTCTACCACTCTTTTGAGCTGCATTTCACCCCACTTGCCCCTAATGTGAGGTTTCCTCAGAGCATTGGCAAGGTTAGAGGTTTGGCTCATTAGCGCTCCAATTTGCTCTCTTAAACCTTCGTAAGCCCCTACCCTCTCTTTCTCTAGCTCACGTATTTCGCTGTCGAATTTTTCTAATTTTTCTTTTATTGGAGTGACAACTTCGTTGATCGTTGCTTGCCTTTTTTTGAAGTCACTTTCTGTTTCTTTTAGTTTACTATCGATTACTTCCTTCGCTAAATTCAGAAAATTATTATTGTTTACCTGCAAAGCATCAAGAGAGAGCGCTTTAAAAGTGTTTGTAAGCCTCTCCTCTGCTTTTGTCAGTAACTCCATCTCTTTTTTCTTTTCTTCACGTTCTTTTTGCAAAATTACTTCAAGTTCTGCGTTCCTTACTTTCAAATCAACTATTTCCTTATTTTTATCTACTAAAGCCTGTTTTGCCTCTTGAAGTTCATGTTCTACTTTAAGTAAATTCTTCTCAAGATTCTCACTAAATTTTCTGTTCTTTCTTACAACAATATAGAGAAATAGTAGTAAAAAAAGGAAATTCAATACAAAAGCTATAGAATTGAAAAGCATCAGAACACAGAAAAAACCGCACTCACAATACTATCTAATTTTTTTATATATAAAAAAGAAAAAAGAGCACCTGAAGAGATGCGCTTACTGAAGGGTTTGGTTTGCTAATTAATAACCGTTTTCTCCTACACTTAGATTAGTAACAGAATGTCTTTTTATTGAAAATCTTATGTAATAGTTATTTTTATAATATCAAATATATTAACAACTCAATTTTACTCCCATTATTACAATACTTGCATACCAGTTACTTCACTAAAAACTTAGCTTCAATCCGGCCAAAAGCACATACCCGGAGTTATTATCTTCCACTGCAGGCTCCTTAGTACTAAATCTTACAATATCAAAGTAATATGAAGTACCAACAGCTAATGGATATTCAAGACTGAAAGCCTGTGATGTTAATTCGTTTGTACCTTTGTCTGCAATATCCCTAACACTATTAAAATATGTTAAGCTCACTTTACGAGAATCAGAATGATAAGCAATACCTGCATTTATATAATACATATTATTTGTTTCATGACTACGCTTCTCACCAGATTTACCACCATTCCCGTACGATAAAATGCAATCAAGTTCAAAAAGTTTTAGTTTCACACCAAAATTCCAGTGTAGTAATTGATTATGACACTGAAGATCGCTAGAATTTTTGTTTGTACAGTCAGTTAAATTTTCCCTTGCAAATTCGCCAGTCAAAGCAGTAGTAAAATTTATTTCATCTGATAGGGCATTTTTATAAGAAAGACCAGCGGCTATTAAATTATTATATTGTAAATTATTTTTACCTGGAACATAACTGAATCCAAGTTGAAAGTTATGAATTTCAGGAGAAATATAGTTTATCATTGGTTGTTTTAACTTCAGCTCTAGTCCATTATAGTCGCTGTAAACATTGGGTTTTACCCAAAATACCTTGTCCTTATCATACCCAGAATCATCATCTTTTTTTCCATTACCGTGCAGATTTGCATAGTTTGTCCAATGACCATTTATTCCTCCAGCAGCTGTATAAATTTTTGAAGTGTTAATTAACATACTCTGACTAACTAAACTTCCTTTACCATATTCAAATGATCCAAACTCCTGATTCTTTATGATAAAATACCACTTCTCCATTTCTAACTTTTCTATGTCTAGTGCCTTTAAGTTTGCAATACCAGAAACTCCTGCCTTAACATCAAAACCCATTTTAGTATTTGGATAAACTTGCTGTAAATAAAGCAAGCGCAGGTCTGAATAACTTGAGGTCTTGTCTTTGGTAGAGCTAAAAGAATCTCTATTGAAAGCGTAGCCAAATCTTAAATCTACTTTTCCATCTAGTTCTACATAAAACATCTCCTTATCCAGAATCACCCTAGCGTTAGCACTTCCTCCCACAAGTAATGATAAAAATAGTGTGATTAGTAACCTCATAGGTAAGCTTAAATTCTTAATATAAGCTTAACAGAAATAAAAAACAATCCTTATATTATGTAGAACTTAGATACTACAAACCAATTAATGACAAAAGCGTTTAAGCATTCTTCACACTATGTTTTTGAATTATATTTCCATAAATAATTGATATGCTTGATAGTTTTCGCTTTAATAACTGCTTGTTAATGGAAGAATGTATACGATTAACTATTTTAGATGTGTTATTTGCATCACAGTTCATCAAAATAAAAAGTACCTTATTCTCATCAATACATCCCAAAAAATCATCACTACGGCAATTTTTATAAAAATGTTCTATGATAATTTTTAGTGCATCATTTTCCTTATTACAACTGCTGTTTAAACCTATTATTCCTATAACTGCATTAATTTGATATTCAAAGGCAAAATTTAATACAACATATAACTCAAAAATAGTGGACTCATTGTCTGGTATGTTAAACAAATTGTGGTTTTTATATTTTTTACCTATCAGATATTTATCCCTAAACATTCCTAGCTTATGAAACAGGCTAATGTCACGTATTAATAGCTCATAATTAATCTTGCTATTAGTAAATTGCGTTGTGCGAAAAACTTTCACCTTTGTTTTTATATCTTCTCCTTTAGCGTCGATTAGAGAAAAGCCTATCACTTTTGGCAATATATCGCGCAAATCGCACCCATCTTCAGTATACTCCAAATAGCTTTTCATATCTTCAGCTGCTCTTGCACTTAAAATATTGATTAACGGCTTATTAAGTAAATTCCTTTCTTCACATTTTAATAAATTCCTTGCTGCTTGATTGAGTCCCAAGATTAACACGTTTTTTTTCTCATTATCCTGAGAAACAGATATCACAGCATCATCTTTCCTTCTTGCCGTTATAAAATCTTCCATGCTTTCATTCTATAAAATGTATTTACCAGTATAATAAAGTTGTATTAAGATTTATTTACCTATTGATATACTTAATCAAGTATAGGCAAGCATAACATAACCAGCTATTTCTAAGTGATGATAAAGGAAGCAAAATTACAAATGTAATTTTGCTTGTTCTCTTTATACCTTCATCACAACAACTGATTTTGCTGTATTGGATTAGATGGTTAAATATAACCTAAACTACTGTGACACGATTCCTCGTATGAAGGTAGTAGTTCCTCAAGCGGTGCTGAAGGTTGTACTTTTTCATAATTGTCAGAAGGAAAATTGTCTGATTCTTTATTATTAGTTGCCTTATCCATACATTTTACTGGTTGCTCTATATAGTCTTGTATTTCTTTTGTAAAACTATGATTTAGATAACAACTTGTTAAGTAAGCTACACCTGCTACTGTTAGTTCTAATGATGCAAAAACTAAAGGTGAAGCTCCTATACACCTAAAAACCTTTACTTTATACATACTCATATGAGCAGGTGGGTCAATGGTTGTTGCTAAAAAAATAAAAAAACCAAGTGAAAAAAATATTAACAAGCAAATTCCACCCAATGAACAAGATCTTAACGCTACTTCTTTTAATGATTCTTCGTTTTTCTTTTTATTATTAAGGCTTCGATACATTTTATTAACGTTAGTATTGCTAATATAATCTTCTAGTTCTTTTAAAATTTGAGTCTTTAACTCTTCAATCTCATTATCTATTAACGAATAGTATTTTTTATACCGCTGCTTCAATTGAACGTCTAATACTGATTTACCACCATTGAGAAGATTTAAAATGTCTTTTTTGCATAACTCAATCTCCTGAGAAATTTTAGAATCGTTTTGTCCTTTTATATCTTGATCCATTTTATCCTGTAGTTTTTGACCAAAATCTTTAAATACAGTTCTGCAAGAAAGGTATTTTAATATAATAGGTAAAGCTAGCTCATTTCCCTTACTAAGCAAAGATAAAAGCTTCAAAGCGAAAGAATTAGGTACTGCCTCTCTTGGTAGAATTAAGGTGAAATCTTCCCATACTTGGCAAACTAATTTTATTGAAGAATCTTTAAACCCTTTTGTACCAAATTTTAATGAAGCAAAAAATTCTTCTAATTCTTCAAAAGGACAACTATTTTTCTCTAATTTTACTTTTATAATATTGCTTAACATTGTGACTCCACTAACCGTTTTATACATGTAGCTTAAGACTATTTTAATAATTTATCAAGAAAGTTTAATTATTAATTATTATATTTAATAAAATAAATATACTCTTTTACATTTCATCTGCAAGAATCTTTTCCTTAGTTTGTAAATAAAGATTTTCTGAATCTAATTGCCGCAGGTTACGTTTAGTAATATAATCTCATATTAAATAAAACTTTACCTAAGTTTATGCCAGACTCTACGTTAGTTTTAACAACTATTCTTATATTCTTTATCTTTACGTTGTCACTTTTTTTTACAAAAAGGATATTTGGATCAACAAACAAGAAGATAATAAAATCCTTCAGAAAAATTGCTCAGCAAATTAATGCGCTAGAGCAAGAAATGCAGAGCTTATCTGATGAGGATCTTGCTAGTAAAACTACGGAATTAAAACAAGAACTGAAAAATGGAAAAACACTAAATGACCTTCTCGTACCTGCATTTGCGGTTGTACGAGAAGCATCACGAAGATTCCTTAATATGAGGCATTTCGACGTTCAGCTAATTGGTGGAATGGTTCTCCATAATGGCATGATATCAGAAATGAAAACAGGAGAAGGAAAGACACTCGTCGCAACTTTAGCTGCATATCTAAATTCTTTAGAAGGAAAAGGTGTGCACGTCGTAACTGTTAACGACTATCTTGCAAAACGAGATACAGAGTGGATGAGTAAATTATATAATTCTCTTGGAGTTTCTGTTGCATTTATTACAAATAATTTGACAGACGACGAGAGAAAAAAGGCTTATAGCGCAGATATAGTATACTCAACAAATAATGAACTTGCCTTTGATTATCTACGAGATAATATGAAATTTTCTCAAGAAGATATGGTTCAAAGAGGCTTCAATTATGCAATAGTAGACGAAGTAGACTCCATACTGATTGATGAAGCGCGTACTCCGCTCATTATTTCTGGCCCACTTGAGGAAAATAATCAGATATATAAGCATATCAATAAAATAGTAATCAAATTAGTTGATTCTGACTATGAAGTCGATGAAAAGAGTAGAGCAGTGTTCCTCACTGAAAATGGCATTTCACGAGTGGAGGAATTACTAAAATCGTATAACATCATTCCTGAAAATTCCTCGCTCTATGATACTAGCAATATTATACTGACTCATTATATAGATCAAGCACTTCGTGCACATAAGCTGTTTACTGCTGATAAAGATTATATAGTGAAAAACGGTAAGGTGGTAATTATTGATGAGTTTACTGGGCGCATGATGGAAGGTAGGAGATATTCTGATGGTCTTCACCAGGCACTGGAGGCAAAGGAGAATCTTGAAATTCAGCATGAAAGTCAAACTTTAGCATCAGTCACATTTCAGAACTACTTTCGTATGTACAACAAACTTTCTGGTATGACAGGAACAGCAGTAACAGAGGCAGAGGAGTTTCATGATATATATAGATTAAATGTAGTAAAAATTCCAACTAATGTGTCTGTTAAAAGAATAGATGTTGACGATGAAATTTATGGCACAGAAAAAGAAAAATTTAGTGCTGTATTGAAATTCATAGAAGAATGCCACAAACGCCTACAACCAGTCCTTGTTGGTACGGTAAGTATTGAAAACTCTGAAAAACTTTCTGCGCTTTTGCAAAGCTATTCTCTTAAGCATTCAGTACTGAATGCTCGTTATCATGAACAAGAAGCGTATATAATAGCGCAAGCTGGAATACCAGGCAGCATTACTATAGCAACAAACATGGCAGGACGTGGAACTGATATTCAGCTTGGTGGAAATGTTGAAATGATTGCAAAAATAGAGCTCGAGAAAATAAAAAATGCTGATGAAAGAGAAAAAAAATATCAAGAAATAGTCGAAAGAGTAAAAAAAGATAAGGAAATTGCTATAAAAGCTGGTGGCTTATGTGTTATCGGAACCGAAAGGCATGAAAGCAGGAGAATAGATGATCAACTGCGTGGCCGTTCTGGTCGTCAGGGTGACCCTGGACTTTCTAAGTTCTTTCTATCACTTGAAGATGATTTAATGAGAATATTTGGCTCTGATAGAATGAGGAATTTTTTACAAAAAGTGGGACTAAAGAACAATGAGGCTATTCATCACCCATGGATTAATAAAGCACTTGAGAAAGCACAGAAGAAAGTTGAAGTTAGAAATTATGATGTGCGGAAGTCTTTGCTAAAGTTTGATGATGTAATTAACAATCAACGTAAGGTTATTTTTAAGCAGAGAAATCATATTTTAAACAATGAAATCAATGATTTAGTTAAAGTATATAGTGAAGTAAATGAGGATATAATAGAAGGTATAGTACAAAGTGGTTATTACGAAGATTATGTTGAAGATATTGCAAAAGAATTCCACATAAGATACGGGATAACGCTTAATCTAGCAGAGTTTTTGAATAAACAAGAAGCCTTGGATTATATAAATGACAAAATACAAGAATTTTTTACTGAGAAAGAAAAATATTTCAATAGTCAACAAACTACAGATTTGTGGAATACGATAGCGAAACAAGTGATGATCATGACACTTGATCATTTATGGAGGGAGCACCTTTCGGTCTTAGAGAGCCTAAGACAAAGCATAAATTTGCGTGCCATGGGGCAAAAAGACCCACTGAATGAATTTAAACGCGAAGCTTTCTTAATGTTTGAGTCGATGCTTGAAAAGTGGGGGGAGCTTACCATTCACCGCCTAGCGCACTTTAAGTTGCTAGACAATCAAGAAATAGGCAATAGGTCACGCTCTACTAAAAATAGCAGATTTCCAAAAGTTTCAAGAAATGACAAGTGCCCTTGTAACTCTGGAAAAAAATACAAAAACTGTCACGGTGCAGTTGTCATAGCGAATTAGTTGTTGCAAGCACATTATAGCTGCTATAGCTAACCCAAGAAAGGCTTAGCTGATTGCTGAAAAACAAAATCAATAGCCGAATTAATATTGGGCCAAAAGGTTTGTAGAGCCTTTTTTATGGCGTGCTTGATCAGAACTTCTCAATCGGATTTAAATCTGGCGAGTATGGAGGTAAGAACAAAATTTTACACCCAATATTTTCTATCAAATTTTTCGTCCTTGCAGATTTATAAAAGCTCGCATTGTCGAGAACAATAGTCTGTCCAGGTTTAAATACAGGAACAAGTACATTTTCTACATAAGCATCAAAAATCTCGCTGTTGCAGTAGCCATCAATTATCCATGGTGCTTTAACTTTTCCTTCATTTAGTGCTCCAATCATGCTTACCCTCTTTCTTTTAAACCCTGGGCAAATAACCTCTTGCCTCTTTGAGACCACCCATATTCATAAAATTCATTGTCCTCTATTCCAGACTCATCTATGTATATCAAGTTTTCTTTATTTATTTATTTCTTCTACTTTTTTTTATGAACTCTTTGCGTTTCTCTTTCTCGATAAAGAAAAGTTTTTTTTATATGTATAGTTTACTTTGCTAAGGTAGTTATATACTGTGTTTCTACACATATTACCAAATTCTTCAATTATCTTTTCAATTCTAATATCTTGATTTCCATCCAGAAATTTGATAAATCTATCCATATCTTTAATCTTATGGCCATATCCTTTGTGATAGCCTGAAGATGGTTTCTGTTTCTTTTTTCCTTTTCCTCCACAAATATATTGTTTTTATGCTCACTTTGAATATTTGACTGATTTTTTTATCGTCATTGTTTTTTTATCGACTCCTTTGAGAACACGTTCTTTCAGATCCTCACTATATGGACTTGGCATCTTCTTCTTTCTCATTACTTATTATACCATTCTAACCAATTTTGCCATATAGCTAAACCTCTCTTGGGTTAGCTATAGATGATAAAATATTTGATTCTAGTTTTTTATAGTCTACTAATCCGGTAGTTCTATTTGCTTGACTCATTTCAAACCTCCATTTTTTATATCACTTTATTACTTTTCTTTTCGGCTTGACACACTTTTTTGAACGTTCCCCACTTTTTCTATCACCTTTTCAAATTCTTCTACAGTTAAGCCTGTTATATTACGAAAATTTCTTGGGTGTTTCTTTATATTGTAGTAACTAAAGCTCATTTTTTTACCTTACTCTATCTGCTTATTCCTCTTCTACCTCTCTCCCATCATTTTATCATTACCTTTTGCAGCAGGTCTATTGATGCATGAGTCTGGAATCTAGGAATTCTGATTATATATTAAGTTAGTAAGTATAAAAGTTATGTAAAAATACAACGTTTTAGTGAGATTACGGAAAGCCAGCGTCACACGCTGGAATGACATCTTTCTTGGTGGACTCAAATCATAATGTTTGTACGGTTGTGGACTTATAACTAAAGCAATCTAGAAAATTAATGATATTTTATTCCCCGGCGAACGCTCTATTTTGTTTTCTAACTCTAGTTCCAAAAGAGCCATTAGAGCTATGTTAGTAGAAAGTCCGCTTGCTAATACAAGTTCATCTATATCAACAGGTACAGAGTTAATATGATCAACTATAACAGATTTTGCCTGTTGTAATTTTTCTTGTTTTTGGTTAATAGAACAGTGCTCAACATCAAATAGGCTTTTTTGCTGCGGAGGTAAACTAAACCTAATACTCTCTATTATGTCATCAGCAGCTTCAATAAGCTTAGCACCGTTCTTAATTAAATAATTACTACCACTACAGCGTGAATCTAGAGGAAAACCAGAAACTGCAAATACCTCTCTTCCTTGATTCAAAGCAAAATCTGCTGTTATGAGAGAACCAGAATTTTTTGATGCTTCAATTACCACAACACCCAGCGATAGACCAGATATAATTCGATTCCTTTGAGGAAAATACTGAGGCTTTGGTTTAGTAGCAAATGGAAGCTCAGTAATTACTAATCCGCCATTTTCAGTGATTCTTTTGTATAGATCAAGATTTTCTCTTGGGTATACTACGTCAATTCCGCTTGCTGTAACAGCAATAGTGGGATGATTTTTGTATATTACACTGTTTGCTGCAGTATCGATTCCTTTTGCAAGTGCAGAAACAATAACAAAACCAGCTTCGCTTAAATCAAGTGCCAACTTATTGGCAAAATTTCTTCCATTCATTGAAGAATTACGTCCACCGATTATTGCAATTATCTCACGGCTTAATAATGATACATCACCAAGTGTAGTTATTACAGGAGGACAACCAGAGATATTCCTTAAAATGTCAGGGTAATCTGGATTACATGTTGGTATTATTTTGGCTCCAATTTTTTCCGCATTCTTAATTTCTTCTTTTGCACTTTGAATTCCATAATCCTTGTTAGTCAACTTATTAAGATATTTTAGTACTTCATCTAGCGACCCACATGCTCTTAGTACACTAAAAAACTTTACTGGTCCCACAGTTCTAGCCAAGCTTAGCCATATTTCTAATTCTTCGTTATTCAATTTATTTATCTTCATAAAATGCTTGAATTTCTTATTAATTTAGTGTACCCAAGATAATGCAAATATACAGTATTTTATGACGCATTTTGTTACAGATAAATGCATAAAATGTAAATATACAGACTGTGTGGAAGTATGTCCCGTTGACTGCTTTTATGAAGGTAAAAACATGCTCGTGATTAACCCAGATGAGTGTATTGATTGTGGAGTGTGTATACCTGAATGTCCAGTAGATGCAATTGTAACTGATGATTCCATAAAAGATATTCTAGAGCTAGATGAAGACTTACTGAATAATGAACAAAAAATCTTTAAATCATTTTACAACATAAATGTAGAATATTCGCAAAAATGGCCAAACATTACAGCTAAAAAGCAACCCCTAGATACAGCAGAAGAGTATAAAGAAAAAAAGGATAAAACAGCTTACTTTGATGAAAATTTAGGGTAATAGAGTAAGTCTACTTTTGTATACTTACTCTTTTTTGATTAAATAGACATTGAATTGTAAGCATCTATTTCATCTGCCATAGACGATAATTGTGCACCTTCAAAACGGAGATTGTTTGCAATGTCTATTAATTTCTCACTAATTTGTGAACGAGGTTCAAGCACTGGAAAGAAAGCGTCACATCTAGCCTTGCATAGAGGTTCGTCTGTTTCATTGAACGCCTCTTCACAGTTTTTGTGGCAAATATGAGATAGATTGCGTGCCTGAAACGTTAATGAATTAGAGTCTTGTGTAGATATAACCATAATATATTCCTAAATTAAAAAACTAACACCACGGTAGCATTTATGTGTTAATAAAATTGTAATATTTATATCAGCATAATTACTTTCCAGATAAGTTTACTTTATTGAAAATTTCAGGAAAATATTGTACAATTACTCATGAACTTTGGTAAAACTTACGGCAAACGCTAATGTATCTTTCAGTAAAAAAACTTTACAGCATTTTGCTAAGCTAGTTGAGCTTACTAAGCAGCTCACTCAAGAATTAGCAGAAAGACTATTTAATAGATCATGAAATGGAACTATCTGTAGTTGCTGATCAATATGACATTGAAGGTGTAGAAACAGTTGATTACAAAGACGTAAAGTGGAAATCAAGTGGATTACAAAATTAAATTTTTAAAGAATATTACTGAAAAAGATCTTCCAGTTTTACTTGCAATCTGGTATCTGATCATCAAGGAATTAATTTGCATGACACCACCTGCAAGTTACAATATCTGTATAGCTATACATAGTATAGAATTTTTCAAAATGTTTTTTCTATTGAAGATAAAAGTATCTTTTATATATGATATATAGCAAGGTATAGAATGCTTATGATTCCAACTATAGCAATTTTAAGTGGTGGATTTTCTTGCGAAAGAGAAATATCACTTATGAGCGGAAAAGCAGTCAAGAAGGCGCTTGATAGCCTTTTATATAAGGCAATAGAAATAGATGTTGATAGCAACATTGCTCAAAAGCTTAAAAAAACTAATCCTGCTCTTGCTTTTATTGCTCTACATGGTCCTTATGGTGAAGATGGCTGTATTCAAGGTTTATTGGAAATCTTAGGTATAAAATATACACACTCTGGAGTTACAGCTTCGGCTGTTGCTATGAATAAAGTGATGTCAAAGCATATATTCCGATCCCTTAGTATCGACACTCCAAAAGGTTATGTAATTAGTCGAGAAGATCTGCTAAAAAATAATATTAAAATTGATTATCCGTACGTCTTAAAACCGATTAACGAAGGCTCAAGCATTGGAGTACACATGATTTTCTCGCATGAGGATTACTTAGAGCTGAAAAATAACAGTTCTACTATAATGGAAAAGATGATCATAGAAGAATACATACCGGGTATAGAGTTACATACTGCTGTATTACTGAATGAAGCAATTGGCACTATGGAAATACGACCGAAAAATAAATTCTATGATTATGAAGCAAAGTATACAGATGGATTTGCAGAACATATATTTCCTGCTGAAATTCCTAACAACATATATAGAATAACCTTGGAACACGCGTTAAAAGTTCATCAATTTTTAGGATGTAAAACTGTTTCCCGCTCAGACTTCCGTTATAATCCCCAAAATAACACTTTAAAAATGCTTGAGGTTAATACACATCCTGGCTTTACTGAATTGTCGTTAGTACCAGAAATTGCAAAATTGACAAGAGGAATTGATTTTAATGAATTAGTCAAAATTATTGTCGAAGACAGTTTACACCACAGGAATATTAGAGATCAAGCCGATGTTGAACAATGTTACTAGAAGCCAAAGAAGTTTTTTGCGCAAGTGCGCTCTTGTTATTATCACTGCACTTTTTCTCACATTAGTACTTTATAGTTCACTTGATAAAATAACAAATCGATTCAATTACTACTTTACTTGGTGTAACGATCGCTTATCGAGCTTATTAATTAGCAATGGATTTTCAATCGACAAAGTAACCGTTACTGGAAACAAATTTACAAATGAACAGGACATTCTAAGTTTAGTAGATAGAACACAACCTATCATGTATGTATCACTCTCAAAACTAACAGATAATATACAATCTGTAAGCGAATGGATAAAACATGTAAGAATTTATAGGATTTTACCCAACACCTTACGCATTGATGTAAATGAACACAAACCTTTTGCTCTTTGGAAAGATGATAACAGAACTTCAGTAATTGACTCTGAAGGTAAAGTAATCGTAGATGATTACCAGATAGATAACCTCGTTATAATCAAAGGACAAAATTCGTTATCAAGCCTAAAATTCATTAAATATATACTAGAGAGGAAAACTCAATTAAGTGATCATATTTCTTCTTGTGTTTATGTAGGCAATAGAAGATGGAATATCATACTCGATGACAGTGCCACAGTAAAATTGCCTGAAGATAATCCTTATAGCTCATGGGATTATTTAAGCCACTTGCAAAATACAACTGACTTTACTTTTAGCAATTGGAGCATAATTGATATGCGTGTTGCTGATAAGATCCTTGTGAAGAAGTGATCTGCTCGGTGCTCCTTTTCATGTCATGCAAGTAGCCCTTTCTCTGTCATCCGAGTAGCTTAAAACTGGAATCCAGATTGCAAGTAATCAATTAGGTTGGGTGAGTATGGGTTTTGAATTATAGAAGGAAGCATTAACCATTACTAAACAAAAAGCCTTGATCTGGAGTAGAATGTTTAAAAACAGAAACATCACAAAGATCTCTCTTAGACTGAGAGTTTTCTTTAGCATGTTTGAGTCGTTTAAATATTTCAGTGTCTTTACTTATATTCTTCTCAGCATAAGCATATAAAAGATGCAGTAACTTTCCACCAGCTTGAATAGCAATTTCAACAGTAGTATTTTCATCATTACCATCTGGAGAATAGTTTAAGCTTGGTTTGAAACCATGTTTATTTTTTGATTCCAGTAATTCTTCTATCTCTATGAGCAATTCATCTAGCTTACCTGTATCCTTTTGGTTTGCCACTTCTTTTACCTTATTAAACAACTCACCATCTTGAACTCTTTTTATAACACATTTTCTTTTACCTTCTCCATTTTTAACGGATTTGAGATCTATACAACCAACATTAATATTTGGATCAGCAAGAAGAAGATCAACTACCTTGGAATGGCCAATTTTGAGTGCAAATAACAAAGGAGTACTACCTTCCTCAGTCTTAGCATTAACATCAGCTTCATTCTCTAGAAGAAGTTTAACTATATCTGTATGACCATTTTGTGCTGCTACATGTAAAGGAGTAACATCTTCCTCATCCTTAGCCTCAACATCAGCTCCATTCTCTAGAAGAAGTTTAACTACTTCATAATAACCATTTTTTGCTGCTACATGTAAAGGAGTAACATCTTCCTTAACCTTAGCCTCAACATCAGCTCCATTCTCTAGAAGAAGTTTAACTATATCTACGTAACCATTTCCTGCTGCTATATGTAAAGAAGTCAAATTTTCCTGCTTTACACCAGCTAAAGCATGAACATCAGCTCCATAATCCAGAAGAAGTTTAACTACTTTATAACAACCACTTTCTGCTGCCCAATGTAAAGAAGTACCATTTACCTTATCTCTAGCATGAACATCAACTCCTTTCTTAATTAACCATTTAGCCCTTTGCAAATTACCATTTTTTAAAGCTAAAAATAATTCATTTGTATTTTTCTCTAATCTTTTTGATTCCTTTTCGTCATTTAAATCCTGTTTATACTTTTCATTTTGAGGCTTTTTGCTATTGTGTTTTCTATTAGTACTATCTTCTAAAGAAAGCTGTGGTTTTACCTCTTGAACTTGATGATATTTTTTAGCTTTCTTCTTTTTATTTTGATCATGTTTACCCTTTTTATTCTGAAGGTTGCTAATATCATCATCTTTCCCTTCATGTTCTGAGCTTTGTGAAGACCTAGAACTTATATCACTCTCTAACACTGAATTTGTATGCTTGTTCTTATCTAAGATCTGATCCTCTTCATGATACCTATTAGCTCTCAACGCATTCATAATCTCTTCAGCATATTCTTTTTTTCCTTCGTTTTGCAATTTCCTTGCTATAAGTTCTGCTTGCTCTATGTTTCCTTTCTCTATTAACTCTAGTGCCTTATTTCTCCATTCTTCAGGACTCGATTTTTCCTGCTCAATATTTACATTACCTTCTTCCCTTGGCTCTATTATTTTCAATAAATTACTCTCATCATCTATAATATATACACTATCAACAGCACGAGTAACTCCAACATACAGAGCGTTCATATAAAATTTATATTTCTCCAAAGACTTATCTTTCTTATCCTTATTTCTTGAAGTGTTAACTTCCCTTTCGTTATATGAATCACGAATTCTATTAATAGTATTATCTATCTCCCCCTCACTTTTATTCGGACATGCTATATTCCATATTTCATTGTAAGCTTTACATGATGTAAACTTGTAAAGAATCACGTTTTCAAATTCCAAGCCTTTGGCTTCATGTATATTAAACACAAGTGGAGTATCAAACAATTTACGAGCATCTTCTTTGCTTTCATCATCCAGAACTAAAACAGCACAATTTACAGATTCATTTATTTTTTTTGCTATTTCTTCTTTTTTATCATCAATAATAAAGCCAACGTTCCCTTTGTTCTTAGTCTCACTCTTCATTAGAAAAGCGTTGTCTACTGTTATTTTATCTTCTGAAGCAAAACAATAATTCTTAAGATGTAGTATACGGTTGGCAAGCTCAATGACTTGTTCACTATTACGATAATTCTTCTCAAGGGTATAAAAAACTTCTGACCCTTGATCCCTTATACATTGATTTTGACAGAGAAAAGATTTTAACTTGGATAGAGAGAAAAAACTAGGATGTATTACTTGATTAATATCACCGCATAACAAAAAATTATCCTTACTTTCATCTTTTAAACTTTTTAATGCTAAACTCAGTGTGCTCTCGGTCAAATCTTGTACTTCATCTACAACAATCGCACTATACATTCCTTCTGTAATGCACTCATACGCAACAAGATTAGGATCATAATACTCTGAATCTTTTTCTATAAACTTCCTGTACTCTTTAAAAAAATCATAAATACTGTTCCTTTCATCTACAGAAAACATAGATTGTCTGTTTCCTAATTTACCATATCTATCTTTTCCATCTTCTCCCAATAAGTCTCCTCCACCTATTACAGCTGTAAATTCTTCAAATATTTTATCTCCATCTTTTTTATACTCTTTAAATTTATCTTTCTTGCATATTCTGTTGAACCATGAAAAAAATTTACTTCTATCAATAGGCTTCTTTCCTTTTATATCTTCTGCTCGCTTTTCAAGAAACTCATGAAGAGATAAGAAATCAATTTCTTCCGGAGCAGCAATCTTGAACTCATTAGCAGTTTCATCATAGTATTCGTATTCAAGTAATTTTTTTGATTCTTTTATAAGATTTTCGGATTTGGTAATATATAGAATTTTTCCTCCCTCAAACTTCCCTTTTATCTTCTTTAGGCTCTCCAAAGCCACTGATGTTTTTCCACTACCAGCGGCCCCATTGATAACTAAAGGTAATTCAAGCTTTCCAACCCTTTCAACTATATCTTCCTGCTTTGCACTAAAAGTAATAAATTTACCGAGACAACTAACTTGTGGAACATCTTCAATCTCCACTGTATCAGGAACTTCTTCACTTGTTACTTCTATGTTTTTTATTTTCTCTCTTTGTTAAAAATCTAGACTTATGATAATCATGATTCAGAATTACTTCTAAAATAACAAAAGCATCTTTGTTTTTATGCTTTATACTTGTAAATAATAATCTGTCACTATCACTTAATTTAGCTCGAGAATATTCAATATTCCCATCACCTTTTATTAATTTTATATTCCCTTGGCTTGTACTGTTGTTCTCTTTTAAATCTTTAATTATTTCGTTGAACTTTTTTCTCAAAGAACTTTTATCATCACCTAAATCATGGTCATTAAACTTCTTATAAAACAATACAATACTCATAATTTCTCTTAATTACTTAATTATATTAAGAGTATAATAATATTGTTAATATGTCAATATTTCTATTATTATATTAACTTTTATTATTTATTAGTACGCAATTCTTATCTCATCATTAAATAAGTAATACTGCAAAGTTGTGGAATAAAAGTTAATGGATTTACTTTTTAGGCAGAGCTCTAATATTATAGATCTTTAATAGTATAATCTTCCCATTTGTCCACTCTGGGCCATGTACGATTAGTAGAAGGAAATAAATTTATACTCATTCAGTATTAAACAACCTAAGTAATTTGGTCACTTCCAGCACCCAAAACCAGTTAGTGTGAAAACATTTTTTTTAGAATCAATTGGTGTACCATATAAACTTTTCAATATAGTGATTTTGCTACACTATGAAATCATCTATATTGGCTTACTTTCACTAAATTTACATATGAACCAATTTGCCTAACTTTGCTGCAATGATTTTAAGCTTCCATTTTTACAACCATATTTTTATAGGCTTGTTTTCACAAAGGTAGGTACTTTTTTTGCGTTTTTGGAAAAATGAACATTAAAGATTTTTATGATTCTAATTTGCAGTATGTTTCTGAAACTAAAGTGAATATTAATAATCCTATATAAAATATAAAAAAATACACAATTCTTGATTTTCTCACAGATATAATTAACAATCAAGCTATATTATTCTAATAAAAAAGTTATGATTTTATGGTGGAAAAAGATATTAGCTGTAGAAAGTGATCCTAGACTTTTAATTGATATAGATAAACAAGCTAACTTAAAGAAAATGTTAGTTCTTTCTTTAAGGGAAGCTATAAATAAACCAGATGTTTCAATTGTTACAAACCTATACGAACATTTTACACAAAAACCTACTAGAAATAGGCGCTAGTACCCTGATTCACAATTCTCAATTATTCGGGAAATATATAAAAATGCCTTTATCCTTGTAAGCAATGATATTGCCAAGCTCAATGAAAAAAATCTTAATCAGATCATTAGTAGAAAAGTAGAGCAGATCGAAACAATTTTGGCTATAGTCTCATTAATTGATAATAAACGACTGATAAAAAAAAGAGCAGGGAGTGTTCAATTATATTAAATAAGAGTCTGATATTAGTTTTCAATTCTTCTATCAGTTAATTCATTCCCGTCAGATTAAGTTGTTTTTAGCACAATTTGTTCCACTGTTCTTCATCTAAAATTTCCACACCCAATTCCATTGCTTTTTTATATTTTGAACCTGGATCTTCTCCTGCAATTAAATAGTCAGTTTTAGTAGAAAGGCTTGAACTGATCTTTGCCCCTAAAACTTTAGCTCTTACTTTTGCCTCCCCTCTGCTCATAGCACGTAGCTTACCAGTAAACACTATAATTTTGTTATTCAAAAAAGAATCGCTAGAGTTGGAGCTCACGGGAAGAATTTGCAGATATGCAGTAAGATCATTTAACATTTTAATGTTACGTTCCTGAGAAAAAAACGATTTTAAAGATTCAGCTACTTTTTCTCCTATACCATCTATACCTACCAACTCAACATCATTTGATGACATCGAATTATACCAGTTATCATAAGATACATAATAATTTGCGAGCAATTCTGCTGCAACTTGGCCGATAAATCTGATACCCAAAGAAAATATGAACCTATCTAGAGTGATTACTCTTCTGTTTTGTATAGCACTTAATAGATTAGCTATTGACTTCTCGCCCCAACCATGATGCTCTTTTAAGGAAAACTCTTTTAATCTTTCCTCTAAAATAAAAATGTCTGGAATTTGTCTTATTAGGCTAAGATCATAAAAAAACTTTATTTGTTTTTCACCAAGGCCAACAATGTCAAATGCATCTTTTGACACAAAATGTTTTAGTTTTTCTACTATTTGAGCCTTGCAATTAAATTCTTCAGGACATCTTACTGCCACTCCTTCAATCTGCACTTTACTACCACATTCAGGACATATGTCAGGAAAAACAAATTCAGGCATATTTGTATGACGAGAACCTTCATCTACTTTGACAATTTGAGGAATTACATCTCCAGCTCTTTTAATTGTTACAACATCTCCTTCTCTTATATCTTTACGTTTTATCTCATCTTGGTTATGTAGACTTGCTCTGCTAACTAGCACTCCGCCAATATTGACTGGTACCAAATCTGCAACTGGAGTTAAAACCCCCGTTCTACCCACCTGTATAAATATTTTATTTAACTTTGTCTTCGCATAAATCGCAGAAAACTTATATGCAAGCGCTGAGCGTGGCGCTTTGTGTGTACTTCCCAGACGACTTTGTAGCACCAAATCATTCACTTTATAGACTATCCCATCGATATCATAATCCAAGTTATAACGACAATCATAGATCTCGTTATAGAACTTTAGCATTCCATTCAAACTACGTGTTAAGGAACGATGCTCATTTACGCAAAAACCAAATTTCTCAAGCTTTTCTAGTATCTCACTTTGACTTTTCTCTATTCCACCAATTAAAGAATAAGCAAAATATCTAAGAGGCCTTTTTGCTGTAATGTTCGCATTCAATTGCTTTAAAGAACCAGCAGCTGCATTTCGAGGATTAGCGAATTCATTATTTTCATTTAACTTTAAAAAGTCGCTGTTACTGATATATATTTCACCCCTTACTTCTAGTCTTCCTTGCACATCTTGTAAAAACTTAGGAAAGCCTTTTATTGTTGCAACATTGTGAGTTACATCCTCTCCTACAAAACCGTCACCTCGAGTTGCAGCTTTAACAAATTTCCCATCTTCATAAATTGCAGAAAATGACAATCCATCAATTTTTGGCTCACATAATATCTCTATTTCATCTGCAATTAAAAATCTCTTTATTTTAGACAAAAATTTTTCTACACCTTGTTCATCATAAGCATTCTCAAGAGAAAGCATAGGTTCTTGATGTTCCATCTTAGAAAATCTCTCATCAGGCGGAGCACCAACACTATCTTGTGTTGCATAAGCTTCTGGCTCTATTGCAGCTAACTTTTTTTTCAGTTCATCATATTCAGCATCACTTATCTCTGGCTTACTTTTTTGATAATATAAGATATTATGGTAATTAATTTGGTTCTGCAGTTTTTCTCTCATCTTTTCCAAGTTAGTCATGATACCAATATAATGCTCTTTATAACCAAGTCATGAATTTTTTTAAAAGGCGTTACAAATTTATACTACTAAACTGAAAATCAGTTATATTAATATTAATATTAATATAACGTTTATATTCACATGCTAATATTAGAATAATTTTTAAATCAAGGAGTATATTATATGGCAAAATATAGTAATAATTCGAACGATCAACCAAGCTATTATAATCTAAAATCACATCTTGACCTGCTCAATTCACTACCAAAAAATTCGGAAAGTCAATTGAGTTCTGAAACTTTAGCATATGGTGTGAGTGATACATTAGGAGGCTGGTTGGGCATAGATAAAGCAGCACAAAAAGCAGCAGAACAAGTAATATCTCAAATGGGTAACGATTTAAAACTAGAAGCTAGAAAAGCAGCTCAAGATGAAGTAAAAACAATAGAAGGAAAAATGCTAACTTTAGCTGAAGAGAAAGCTAATCAAATAGCTACCGAAAAAGCTAATCAAATAGAAAAAAAAATATCGACTTCAATTGATAACACAGTAAAGTCAGTAGAAGCAAATGCTGAAAAAGCAGCAAAAAATGCAGCTGAAAATGCAGTGAAAAAAGTAGGACCAGAAGTTGCAGATTTGCTAAAGCCAGAAATCAAAACTCAGGTAGAAGAAGAAGTAAAAAAATATACTGAAGAAAAAATTGAAAGCCTTATCAAACCTGAAATCACAAGCAAAATAGATTATATTGTCACTTCACAAAACAAAGAAGTAAGGAAGCTTTTAGAAGATGAAATGAATAAATTAATCGAAGATGCACATAAAAATTTGAATGGAAAAACAGATCAGATTACATGTGAACTCACAGAAGTAAAATCTGATCTCTTAGAAGCTAGTGCAAAAAGTTTCCTTGAGAGCGCAAAATTATTGTCTTTTGCTGCACAAGATGAAACATGTACAAACCAAGATCTAGTGTATTTCTAATCACAGCAGGGTTTTTATATTAAGGTTTTTATGGGTTGTCTAACCCATAAAAACCTGAGGATAAATGAAGAGAAAAGTATCTGTTAAGTTGCATGGCTACTGTGCAAAATATTGAAGCAAAAAGGTTTCATCCCAGTGCTTACTACCTTGTCATCCCAGTGCTCAAGCAACAAGGACAACATTGCAAATTTAGAGTTCAAAAGGGTTATTACTCGAGAACTACTGCGTCAGAAAGCTGGCGCTGAATTTGTATATAATGTTGATCTTGGAGGTTTTTATGAATAATAGTGAGAGAAAAGAGAAATTAGAAACTCGTATTCTATCAAGTAGAGGTAGGTCTTTACTTGACCATGAGCTACTGGAACGTAATCTATCCGCGTGTACAGAAGGAAGAGAAGTCGCCAAAAGGCTAATGGAGCTTTTTAGTAGTTTAGGAAGGGTAATTAATGCTGATTTTCATGAGCTAAAAAATGTTACAGGAATGAACGATGGAGCAATAGCAAGTATCTTTTGCCTGAAAGAGATTTTCGATAGGATATTGAAAGGTAAGTTAAAAAAGTTGTCGATTCTTGATAACAGAGAAGAGCTACTAAAATACTTTAAAACAGCAATAGGGCAGTCACGAAAGGAAAGCTTACGAGTGATATACTTAGATCGAAGTGGTCATTTAATATATGAGTATATTCAAGACTGTGGAACTATAGATAGAGTACCTCTGTATGTAAGGGAAATAATAAAGCAGGGGTTACTGATTGACGCAGCCTCCGTTGCAATTTCACATAATCATCCAAGCGGAGATATAGAATCATCAAAGGAGGATGAGGATAACACACTTACATTAGCTGCAACCTGTGAAAATGTAGGAATGAAATTGATAGATCATATAATCGTAACACAGAAGAGCCACTTTAGTTTTTATGATAGTGGTTTATTATAGTATGCTATAAATCAAAGAAGGAAAGTTCTCTAGCTTTCCTTCTTTTTTTTCCACTTTATGAATTAAGAAATTCACTGTAAGCTTGAACAGCTAAAATTAGTAATGAAAGGTGGAATTAGGCAAAAAAATAAAGGAACTGAGGTTATACTGTGGTTTAACACAAACTGAGTTAGGAAAGAGAATAGGCGTTTCGTATAGGCAGATACAAAGGTACGAGAATGGTTCAAATTACATTTTAGCCAGTAGACTATACGACTTAGCAAAAGCCCTATCGATTAATGTTGCTGATTTTTTTACTGATATGCATACCGACTCACATGAAAGTTACGATGAAGAAATACTAAAATTAGTCACAGGATATAACGAAATTAAGAGCAAAAGGTTGCGTAGTGTAGTTTATACGTTAGTAAAATCTTTTTCTCAAGGTTACAATGAGAGTTAGTATTGCTTTGATATATAAATTAAGATATTAACAAATGATTGTGCAAGCTGAACAACATCCTATCGATAAACAAATAGGGGAAAGAATAAGGAAAAGAAGGTTAATGTGTGGTTTTAGTCAAAGAGACTTAGGAAAGAAGCTTGGAATTTCATTTCAGCATATACAAGGATATGAAACTGGAGAGGTAAGGCTTGTAGTTGATAGATTGTATAATTTGGCAGAAGCTTTGTCAGTTGATATGTCATATTTTTTTACCAAAGCCTCTGAAGATTTGCATGATAAGGCCTTTCGTAGCGATGTGGGCAGCGAAGAAATATCCCGATTAGTAAGGGAATATAGAAAAATTAAGGATGAAGCATTGCGCGATATTGTTCATTTAGTGATTAAAGCTCTTGCTAACACAGGCTTCAAATGGGATGTTAAATGCACGTCAATCTCAGAGTAGAGAAGTTAAGGTATTGTTTCAGTATTCTTTCCTCAAGCCACCTAATCAGTTATTTGTACTTTTACTATAAAAAGACAGCAATTCCATTTTTTTAATTCTTTAACATGGATAGCGCTGTTTCGCGCAGGAAATTACTTTATTCCAGAAGACTGTATTCTATTTTGTAATTATTGAGTTTACTCTACTTTCCGGTCTTTTCTGTTTTCCTTTAATCCAAAACTTGCATTTTTAAAATAAATATTGCACTGTAAAATGTTTATACATAACCTATTAATGCAAAGAGCTTTTTGGTGAGGATTTTGTCAATTTTAGAGAGGGTTAGATGCCATCAGAGCAGTTTGAAAATATAAAACAAGCTATAAGAAATAATAATAACAGAAAAGTTGTAGAACTTATAAACGATAATGTGACTATTGCTGGGCATTCTGACGTAGATGGGTGGAATTTGCTACACTATACTGCTCAGTATGGCAACTTAAACGCTACAGAATTTTTAGCAAACTTAACAGATATAAACCTTATCGATGGTAAAACCAATGCTCAGCAGAAGCCTATACATATTGCTGCAGATAATGGACATACAAAAATCGTAGAGTTTTTTATTAATGAGAAAAAAATGGATGTTAATGATCCAGGAAAAGATTACGTGACGCCGCTTCACTATGCCGCTAAAAAAGGTGAACTTGAGATGGTAAAGTTTTTAGTAGGAAAAAACGCAACGATTGATGCTCTAGCTAATGGTGCTTGGACACCATTGCATTACGCTTCTGAAGAAGGTAAGTACTCAGTTGTGGTATTTCTCGTAGAAAATGGAGCAGATATTAGCAAAAAAAATCCTGATGGTAAAACATCATTACAGCTTGCTGAGGGAAAAGGGTATCAAACTATTAAGGACTTTTTAAAAAGTAAGGAATCAGAAAAGGAAAAGTTACGACAAAATAAAGCATTGCTTGATGCTGCAAAGGAAGGAAGTAGTAAAAAAGTTCAGGAATGTCTTAAAAAAGGAGAAATTGATTACAAAAATCAGAATGGTTGGACAGCCTTACATTATGCTTCTAATAGAACAGTAGATAATTTGGAATTTGTAAGGTTTTTAGTAGATAAAAATGCAGACATTAATTCTAGAAATTCTGATAATAATAAGCCTTTACACATTGCTGCAAGAAATGGACATGAAAATATCGTAAAGTTCTTTCTGGATGAAAAAAGATTAAGTGTTAATGACCCAGGAAAGGATAATTGGACACCCCTACATTATGCTGCTGAAAGTAATCGCGTTGATGTCGTTAGGTACTTGGTAGAGAAAAAGGAAGCAAATATCAATGCTAAAAATTATGGCAATGAAACTCCATTTGACCTCATTAAAGACAAGGACTATAAAAAAGTGAAAGAAATACTGCTAGGTAAGGCATTAATTGATGCCGTAAAGCAGAATGATATTACAGAAGTTGAAAATCTTATTCAGAGGAAAGCTAAAGTTAGCTATCTGTATGAAAGTAATAAGTGGACTCCATTACACTATGCTGCAAGCTTAGGTTATAAAGCTTCAGCAGAAGTGCTCATAGCAGAGGATTTAAGTGTTATTAATGCTAAAGACCATGAGAGAAATACGCCTTTACATATTGCTGCTGATCAAGGTCATAAAAATATTGTAGAGCTTCTTCTTGAAAAGGGAGCAAATATTGACGCTATAAATTCCGGTAACAAAACACCGTTACAATTAGCTAAAGAAAAAGACCATCAGGCAACAACACAGTTATTATTGAGTAAAGCATTGCTTAATTCAATAGAAGAAGGAAATATTAACAAGATCAGAAAATGCCTTGAGGAAGGAGCTGAAATTAACCGTGAAGATAATAACGGCTGGGCCCCGTTACACTATGCTGCTAATAAAAAAACAGAAGCTCAAGAGCTGGTGAGGTTACTAGTGGAAAGAGGAGCAAATGCTAATGCTACAACTAATGATGGAGATAAACCCTTACATATTGCGTCCAGCCATGCACATACAAAAGTTGTAAAATTCTTCATTGATGAGAAGGGACTAGATATTAATGATCAAGGAAAGGATAATTGGACACCGCTACATCATGCTGTTAATAAAGGTAGCAGCGATTTAGTAAAGTTTTTGATAAAAAAAGAAGCAGATATTTATGCTGAAAATTCTAATAGTGTAACTCCACTTGACCTTGCTCAACAGCTTTCCCAAGGTGAAAGCAATCGGCAAGAAGTTAAAGCAATGTTGCAGGGCAAGGCGTTGATTGATGCTATAAGGAAAAATGATGTATCAAAGGTCAGAAAATATATTCAAAATCTTAATTATTCATACGAGAAAAATGGATGGCAGCCGCTACATTACGCTGCTAGCTTAGGGTATAAAACGCTAGCAACAGAACTTATCAATAAAGATCCAAATGTTGTTAACGCTAAAGATTTTGACGGAAATACACCTTTACATCTTGCTGCTACTTATGGCAAAGGTGACGTGGTAGAGCTTTTTCTGAGTAAGCAAGCAAATATTGATGAAGTAGGAAAAAATAACTGGACACCGCTTCACTATGCCGTTTATGAAAATCGATTACCGGTAGTAAAATTTCTTATAGAAAAAGGAGCAAATATTGACGCTACGGGTTTAAGTGGAGAAACGCCATTGCAACTTGCTGTCGAAAAAGGAGATAGTCACAGGGAGGTGGCAAAGTTATTGCGGAGTAGAGAGCTATTCAACGCTGTAAAGGGAGATAACCTGGGTGATGACATTAATAAGATTAAAGGTCTTTTTGCAAATGAGATTGATGTTAACTATTCAGATCTAAATAACTGGACACCACTCCATCATGCTGCTCGCAACGGTTATACAAGAGCAGCAGAATTTCTGGTAGAAAAAAAAGCAAATGTAAATGCAAGAATAGATAGTAGGGAAAAACCTTTGCACATTGCTGCAAAAAATGGGCATAAAGATATTGTAGAGTTTTTTATCGATCAACAAGGATTAAGTGTTAATGAACAAGGGGAAAATAAGTGGACGCCCCTGCATTATGCTGCTGCAAGCAATAGCCTTAATGTTGTACAGTACTTGATTGAAGAAAAAGAAGCTACTATTGATAGCAAAGATAGAAATAATTGGACGGCTTTACATCATGCTTCTAAAGAAGGTCATATTGAGATTGTAAAGTTTCTTATAAAGAAAGGAGCGAATATTAATGCTCATAATTCTCAAGGAAAATTACCAGTAGATCTGGCAAGCGAGCCTGAAGTAATTCAATTCTTACTAAATGAAGGGTTGTCTGGCGCTGTAAAACAAAATAAAATATCGGAGGTGAGAAATTATCTCAACAAAGAAGTTAAAGGAATGAGGGTTAATACTGACTATAGGGATCAAAATGGCAGAATTTTCCTTCATCATGCTGCACGTCATGGTTACTCTGATGTAGTTGAGCTTTTAGTGCAAAGTTGGCCAGCTGTTAATGCAACTGATTTAAACAATTGGACTCCACTGCATTATGCATCTGAGGGCGGGCATCTAAAAATCGTAAAGTTTTTAACGAGAGAGCAGGCAGACATTAACATTAGAAATTCTGACGAGGACAAACCATTACACGTTGCAGCCAAAAGTGGGCATCAGCCAATAGTAAGATTTTTCATTGATAAGCGTGGAATGGATGTTAATGATTTAGGTAAGGATAACTGGACACCACTTCATTATGCTAGTGCAAACAACTATTCACAAACTGTAGATTTTCTTGTCAAAGAAGGTGCAGATATTACTATCCAGAATGCCCAAGGTAAAGCACCTTTAGAGCTTATAACTGGTAATCAGGAAATTGTCAGATCATTACAAAATGAGGCATTATTTGATGCTGTAGAACAAGGAGAGTATGCTCAAGTTCAAAGATATCTTGATAATGGAGCTGATCCTAACTCTCTGAGCGGTAATGATTGGACACTGTTGCATCGTGCAGCTGAAAAAGGTCATTTGCTAATAGCTTCGCTTCTAGTAGAAAGAGGGGCAAGCATTGATGCTGAAAATTTTGATGGGGACAAACCTTTGCATATTGCTTCACAATATGGCCACATAAACATTGTGAAGCTTCTACTCAACGGTAAAGTTAATGATAGAGGTAAAGATAATAAAACACCACTACACTATGCTGCTGAGAGCAATCACTTTGAAGTTGTTCGATATTTAGTAGGAGAAAAAGGTGCAGATATTAATCTTAAAGATGCTGATGGGGATAAACCTATGCATCTTGCTGTAAAGAATGGACATACGGATATAGTAAAGTTTTTTCTTGATAAAAAGCTCAGTGTTAACGATTTAGGTAAAGATAGCTGGACACCACTCCATTATGCTGCTGAGCAGGGCAGGTCGGAAGTTGTGGAGCTTTTGATAACAAGAGGTGCAAATATCAATGCAGAAAACTCTGGTGGCAAAACACCTCTACAACTTGCCCAGGATGAAGGAGTCAAGGAGTTATTGTTAAATAAAGCACTTTTTGATGCTGTGAAAGAAGAAAATTTAGTGAGAGTACAAGACTCTTTCAGAGATGGAGCTAATGTAAACTCTACTAACAGATGGGGATGGGGACTTTTACACGCTGCTTCTGTGAGAAATAATTTGCCATTGATCAGGTCTTTAGTGGAAGAGAAGGGAGCGAATATTAATGCTAAAAGTAGAGATGGGGATAAACCTTTGCATATTGCTGCCGAGAAAGGCTCTTTAGATGTTGTAAGATATTTTCTCAGTAGAAAAAATGGTGTGAATGAAGCAGATGCCAACATTAATGATAGGGGCAAAAATAATTGGACACCGCTTCATTATGCTGCCAAGTATAACCACCCTGAAGTTGCAGAGTTTCTCATAGAGAATGGTGCAGATATTAATGCAATTGACTATGATAATCTAACACCTCTGCAACTAGCTAATGAAGGGCCAATTAAAAGGTTATTACAAAATAAAACATTATTACATGCTGTAAAGCAGGGAAATTTAAATGATGTAGAAAGATACCTTGATAATGGAGCTAACGTTAATTATTCAGATAAGAATGGATGGACAGTATTACATGAAGCTGCAAGTAGAGGACATCTAAGAATTGCTCAGGCTCTAATATCAAGAGGGGCGAACATTAATACTAGAGATCAAAATGGCAACAAGCCTTTGCATATTGCTGCTGATTACGGTCGTAGAAACGTGGTAGAATTCTTTCTGAAAGAGGAAAGAGCTGGCCTTAGTGTTAATGATGCAAATAGAAATGGATGGACACCGCTTCACTATGCTGCAAGCAGAGGTGGTTTGGCAATTGTAGAACTTCTGATAACAAAGAGGGCGAATATTAATGCTCAAGATTCTAACGGAAATAAGCCTTTACATATTGCTGCAGATAACGGGCATAGAAGTATTATAGAATTTTTCCTCAGGTGGCATGGAGATGAGCTAAGTATTAACGATAAGGGTAATAATGATTGGACTATGCTGCACTATGCTGCTGATAAGGGGTATCCAGAGGTTGTAAAGTTTCTGATAGAAAAAAGAGCAGATATCGATGCTAAAAGTACTGACAACAAAACACCATTGCAACTAGCAAGTGGTAAAAATCATCAGGAAGCAGCAAGATTGTTACGTAATAAAGCATTATTCAATGCTGTAAAGCAAGGGGAGTTAAGTAAGGTTGAACAGTATCTTGCTGAAGGGGCTGACCCTAATTACAAAGATGAAAATGACTGGACACCGCTACACGATGCTGCTAGCAAAGGTTACATTGAAATCGTTAGGCTTCTGAAGGCGCAAGGAGCAAATGTTGATGCTAAATCTTATAATGCAAAGCCTTTGCATTATGCTGCTAGGAATGGATACGAAGACGTAGTAGCGTTTTTGATAGTAGGGAAAGAGAAAAGTGAGGGTGTTGACAGTCGTGGTAGGAATAATTGGGCACCATTACATTATGCTGCTAGACATGGACGCTTGGCAGTAGTAGAATTTCTGGTAGGAGAAGACGCGGATATCAACCTTAAGGATACTAACAGAAATAAGCCATTGCATGTTGCTGCTCAATATGGTCATACAAATGTGATGGAGTTTTTCCTAAGGAGAAACAGAGAAGGGTTGAGTATCGATGACAAAGGTGCAAGTGGAAAAACAGCTTTGCACCAAGCAGCTGAGAAAAGCCATTCAGCAGCTGTAGAATTTTTGATAGAGAAAGGCGCAGATATCAATATTCAAGATTCTGAAGAGAACACGCCATTGCAACTTGCAACTGACCATGAGATTATTAAATTGTTACAAGATAAGGCATTATTTAATGCCGTTAAGCAGGGAGATCGTGACCAGATTGGTGAATATCTTACTAGTGGAGCTGATGTTGATATGACTAATAAATGGGGATGGGGAATGTTGCATATTGCAGCAGAAAATGGCGACTTATCGATGATAAGGTTTTTACAAAGTAAAGGAGCGAGCCTAAACATAAAAAGCATTAGTGGTGAAAGCCCGTTACATGTTGCTACCAAAAATGGGTACAAAAATGTTGCTGAGTTCTTACTCGAACATGGAGTGAGTGCTAGTAAGCCAGACAAAAATAATAAAACGCCATTACATTATGCTGCAGAAGAAGGTTATTTTGAACTTGTCAAGTTACTAATAGAAAAAAGAGCAGACATCAACGCGAGGGATTCAGACGGTAAAACACCACTACAACTTGCTAAGGAAAAAGAGAATGGAGAAATTACTGAATTACTGTTAAATGAGGCTATGTTTCATTCTGTAGGAAGGAATGACATACAAAGAGTTAAAGATTATCTTAAAGAAGGAGCTGATGTTAATTATTCTAGTCACAATAACTGGACACCACTGCATTATGCCGCTTATAGAAACCACATAAAACTCATAAAACTTTTAGTAGAAGAAGGGGCAAATGTTAATGCTGGGTCTCATTACATAAAACCTTTACATATTGCTGCTCAATATGGCCATAAAGGCGTAGTGGAATTTTTGCTTAACAGCGGATCAAATATTAATGCTTCTGGTTGGAATAGCTGGACACCACTCCATTATGCTGCTGATTCTGGTCACTCAGAGGTTGTGAAGTTGCTTATAGAAAGAGAGGCGGATATTAATGTTCAAGATTTTCATGGCAAGACACCGTTACAACTTGCTACAGAAAAGCGCCACCTAGAAGTCGTAAAAACTCTTTCAAATGCAGGATTGTTTGATGCGATAAGTCAGAAAGATTTTAGAAAGGTTGAACATTATTTTAATATAGGTGCAGATGTTAACTCTAGAGATGATAATGACTTAACACCATTGCACAAAGCTGCTCAATGTGGTGATTTAGAGATTGTCAAGTTTCTTCTTAGAAAAAAGGCTTACACTAATGCTAGAAATAATAAAGATTACCTTACCCCGCTCCATGAAGCTGCTAAGAGTGGTAACTTAGAAGTTGTGAAACTACTTATTAACTTTAGATCAAATATTCATGATCAGACGATAAGTGGAGCAAAACCTTTGCATATTACTGCTGAGTATGGACATAAAGATATCGTAGAGTTTTTCCTCAATAGGGGATTAAGTGTCAATGATTTAGATAAGAATAAGTGGACGCCGTTACACTATGCTGCCAAGAGTGGTAACTTAGAAGTTATAAAGTTTCTCATCAGTAGAGGAGCAGATATCAATGCCAAAGATTCTAATAATTTAAAACCTTTGCATATTGCTGCTGAGTACGGTCATAAAGGTATTGTAGAGTTCTTTACTGTAGAAAAGCAATTAAGTGTTAGTGACCAAGATAAAAGTAGTAAAACATTGATGCACTATGCTGCTAAAAGTGGTAATTTGAGCGTTATTGAGTTTCTTGCAGGCAAAGGAGCAAATATTATTGCTTTTGATATTAACGGTGTGAGTCCTTTACATATTGCTGCTGAACATGGACACAAAAATGCTGTTGGGTTTTTCCTTAGCAGAGGATTGAATGTTAACTATCAAGATAAAGAGAGCCAAATACCACTACATTATGCTGCTAAAGGCGGTAATTTGGAAGTGATTAAACTTCTTGTAAGTAGAGGAGCAAATGTCAATGCTCAGGATTCTAGTAATGCAAAACCTTTGCATTATGCTGCTCAGTATGGTCATAAGGATATAGTAGAATTTTTTGTTGTCCAAAAGCAGCTAAGTGTTGATGACAAAGGCAAAGACAATTGGACACCTTTATATTATGCTGCTAAAGGCAGGAATAATAAACACATTGATGATGATAAACTTTTAGAGGTTATTAGGTTTCTTGTTCGTCAAGATAGAAACATCATCAATAATAAAGATGCTTACGGTGCTGGGCCTTTGCATATTGCTGCCCAGCATGGACACAAAGATGTCGTAGAATTTTTTATACAAAAAGAATTAAATGTTAATGATGCTGATTATCAGAAATTAACACCTTTGCATTATGCTGCCCTTCATGGTCGCTTGAGGGCTACTAAATCTCTAGTTGAAGAAGGTGCAGATATTAGAGCTGTAAGCAACGATGGAAAAAAACCTATACACTCTGCAGCTAGCAATGCACATAAAAATATTGTATTACTTTTTGTACAGCAGGGGCTAAGCATTAATGACCCAGATACTAATTTAATGTGGACGCCACTGCATTATGCTGCCCATTCTGGTAATTTGGATTTTGTCCAATCGCTTTTAGCTGAGGGAGCAAATTTTAATGCTGTAGATGCTGATAACGCAAAACCTTTACATATTGCTGCTGAACGTGGGTACCAAAGAGTTATAGAACTTTTAATAAACCAAGGAATGAATGTTAATGATTTAGGTCAGGACAATTGGACACCGCTGCATTATGCTGCAAGACATGGTCATCTGGAAACTGTAAGGTTTTTAGTAGAAGAGAAAGGAGCAAATTTTAATGCTGTTGATCTGAGTAGTAAAATGCCTCTACATGTTGCTGCTGAGAATGGACATAAAGACATTGTAAAATTTTTCCTTGATAAAGGAATAAGTGTTAATGCTGTAGGTGCAGATAATTGGACGCCTCTCCACTTTGCTGCTAGTAATGGTCATTTAGAAACCGTAAAATTTCTTGTGGAGGAGAAAGAGGCAAATATTGATTTTCTCAGTATTGATCATGAAAAACCACTTGATGTAGCTATTTCTGCAAACCATGTAAGTGTGGTAGAATACCTAAGGCAAGCTCTGGAAGAAAAAGAGCACAATTACGTTGCTAATATCAGGCATAGTCATCTTTTTGTAGACCAGCCTACTGTAGGTCAGTTTCAAAGTAGTGGGGCAAGCAGCAGGCATTCTTCGCTGATAGGTAGCTGGGTTTCTTGGGTAAAAGGTTGGATACCTAATACTGAACAGCCATTTTTACCAGGTAAGGTGGCCAGCTGTAAATCATCTACACCTATTATTCAAGAAAGGCTTAGGAATATTAGTAATGCAGACATGATGCTTTATTATGTATTATATAGCTGGTTCAATGGAAATAAATGCAACATGAAATGTAGAGCTTATGAAAGCAGTACTTTATCAAAAGAGGAGACAATAGGCTGTACTTTACGTATAGTGGAAAAGCTAGAGCAAGTAATGAAGCGAGCAGCTTGTAGCAGTGGTATAGCATGGAAATCAGTAAGAATTGATTTTTTAGAAGTACAAAAAACTATCACAGCAAAAATTACAAGTGGCAATTATGATACAATTGCTAGTCTTTTAGACTCATATGTAGAAAAGGCATTTTCACAAAATTTAAGTCAAAAGCAAATTGATGGATTTAAAAAAGCCTATAATGGTAAGAAAGATCGAATATTAAATAATGCTGATCTGCAAATCCAAGCTAGCATCCAAGTACCTACCTCTATACAAAGTGTTCTTATAGAAAAAGGTATCACAAATGAAAAAAGCAAAGAGACCTGCTACTCGTTATTAAAATAGCAGGTAGTAAGTTACCAGTTAATCGTTGCTTTATAGGGAATCATAATTATGATTTCCTCAAGTTTACTTATGTCTGCATTGTTGACTTGAATATTCCAGTCAGTGCCAATTGTAAGTGAAGGATTAACAACTCTTTGAGAATTACGCTCCCAATTATAGTTGTCTAATTTTATAGTTATTTTACTTATATCTGGTGTTGCAGGTATAATACAGATGTTATTTAAATCGATTTCTGGATCCTTTACATGAATAGGAAAGATTTCAGGAAGTAGCTTGAACTTTAACTCAGAGAATTGCCCACTTGCCTGTTTAAACTTGTTCCATTCTTCTGGGTAGACCGCACTTAGATTGACAATGAACGTGCCTTGATAATACTTTATTTGATCAAGATTTTTTACTTGACGACTTAAAACCTCACCTCCATTTAGAGCTGTATAGTCCAAATGAATTATCACATCAGAAATAGTACTAATATCAAACCTATTGGTTGCTTGAGGAAGGCTTAATTCCCAGGTAGAAACTGCACCTGTGCCTTCAAATGGTAAGTAACGTTCATCACCAAAACTAAGTTCAAATAACCCACTATCTTGATCAGCTTTTGAAATAGCAATTTCTTGATTTGGCTTCCAATTAACTCTTAAAAGATCAGTTTCAGGCTGTTCTTCTTCACTTGGGTTTACTAAGTATTTAATTGCGTTTATTGCACCATCGCTTTTTAACACTACTTGGTTACTTGTTTGTTGCAAACTTGCATGAACATTTTCATAAGGACCAACTACTGCTGGAACAGTAATCTTTATATCTTTAATCTTACGAGCATAGTGACCAGGGAAATCGAGGTCAAATAATTTTTCCGTGAAGGAGAATTTACAGCTTCCCTTAGTTTTAAGCTCATGAAGTGCTATAGGATCAAGAGATTTAAGTGAGATTACTTTAGTGATTTCTAACCTTCTTTCATTGGTATCATGGTACTCTTTGTCAAGTTGCTCAAGTTCAAACTTTAACTTTTGCCCTGAAAGTAGGCCTTCTTTTAAACTGTTCCAGTGTCCAGATTGAATGAATGTTTTATCATTATCAATCTCATACTGATAAGCCCATTCAGCTTGCCTTGCAACTTCTAGTGCAAGTCTATAAGTTTTAATATATAAGCTTTTAAGTTCTCCCTTCATCCAGCTATATAACTCTTGGTTAGTAAATTTACTTCTAAAGAACTCTTCTTTTTCTCTGATTTGCTTGATTGATTCCTTGTGGGCTCTAAGGTCTTGTGTAGCATTAGCTTGGTTTATTTTATTTGCTTCTATTTGATGGCCAATTTGCTCAACATCATGAGTTGCTATGATTTTTTGCAGATTCCAATCTTCAGCTCTTCTTTCATAACCTGCTGAAGTACTAAGGTTCTGTGAAAGAGCACCAGCCACGCTAGAAAATATTTCAAGTCCACGCGCTATTGAATCTGCAGAGCTACCAGGTTGAAACCCTCCACAAGAAAAGCCAAATATTGTAGGGATAAGGTGTATTGGTGCTGCGACTTGTCTAGCAATACCTGCTGCAGTTAATGTAATAGTTGAAGCTACAGATATGGCCATTGAAGAAATCTCAAGAGCAGACCACCCTTTATTAATTAATTTTTCATAATGAAATTTTCGGTCTTTTGCGCTACTCAAACTTACATTAAGTGCCTTAGCCTCTTCTTTTAATGTTTCAATGGCTTTTTCCTTAATGGTTGTCATTAAGTTAGCCATTGTAGCTTCTTGTTTGTTGTAAAGTAAATTAAGTGCCTCAGCATCTTTTTTCTCTAAAACGCTTAATAGCTCTGAACCAATTTGAGTAACGGTATCAGCAATTGATTTAGCATAAGTAATCATGTACTTAAAACGGTAATGAGACACTTGAGCTTTTGGCAGCATTACAGTACTTCCTCCAGCTGCAGCACTGATTAATTGCCTTGGGTCAATTGGTGGCTGGAATAGAGGAAGCTCTAAACGTTTACCTTTGATATCCAAGCAATGTCTTATTTTATAAAGACGATCCTCAATCCTATCCCATAAGGCAATAAAATCTTTATTTTCTGGAGTGCAAAAGTAGTTGCAATATACCGTCGTATCAATTGCTTTTGCCACAGTTCTAGACCTATTTTTTGTATTCTTCTTAGTGCTCTTTGGAACTGCTGCTTCCACCTGACATATACTAGTGTATTTGTCATTTGATAATTCACATATGTTTTTTGTTTCAACATCAAGCTGCTTTTTCTTTTCAGGTTTATTACCAAGAAGGCTCCAAGCTCTTATGTAAAGCATTGTTGCTTGATTAATTCCCTCCCACGAAGCTTGAGAGAATAACATATCTCCCCAGTCGATTAAGTTATCTACATATGAAACTATCACATACTTTTCAAACGAGTTCTTTTTCTTCTTTTCCGCTTCCATATATGGATCAAGTGATCCTTCAACGTCGCATTCCTCATCAGGATTCTCTGAGCTTTGACACTTACTTTTAAAAGGAATAAACTGCCACGCAGAACACCCTTCTTTGTTAGGATTGAAGATATATTGATACCACTTACGTGCTTCAGCAAATTTCTGTTCTTGATTATACAAATACGCGATTAGCGTTGGTATATGAAAGAAGATCTCCCATAAATACACTCCATAGAACCCATAAAAGCTTTCGTTAAAAGATTGTGCTGCTTCCAACAATTCTCTTATCTCTTTCTTATCATGTGCTAGATTTAATGGAGTTCTTCCTGCCTTGTTCTTAATACTAACAGCGCCACGACCTATAAGCTCTTTCACTTTATCTAACCTGCCAAGCTTCACTTCTTGGTGAAGAGAAGTATTACCATGCCTATCAGCAGCATTCACTTCTTGTCCAAATGTTAAAATAGCCTCTATGCCTTCTATGTAAGCTTCTTTATAGGATTTATCAACAAAATCGGCAACGATAGGCTCTTCTAATGAAACATTAGCAGTGTCTTTCTGATTAAATAAATTAGTTACTTCCTCTATATCTTTAGCTTTTTGCGCTTCTAATTCTTCTAGATATTTCTCTTTTTTTTGTGCTAAAATAGTTTCATTGTATTCTTGATCTCGCTTTTTCTCTAAAACTTCCTTTTCTTCTTCAAAACCTTTTATCTTTTCTATTTTTTCATCTATTTTTCCATTTAAATCGTCAATTTTTTTTCTCAGCTGATTTATTTTTTCTTCAATTTCATCTATAGTGCCATTTGCTTTTTCTAGTTCACTCTTCTTTCCTTCTAAAGCTTCTATAGTTTCTCCATTCAATAATTCATCGATTTCGCTTGCCAATTTAGCTACTTCTCTTTCTAACTTTATCAGCTCATTCTGTACTCTGCTTGCTTTACTTTCTACTATTTGCTTTGATTCTGCCAATCTATCTTTCAAATTATCTATTGCTTCCTGCAATCTCTCTTTATTACTGGTACTCTTGTAGATTATCTTTTATGGATTCCTTCTGCTGTAAATTATCCAACCGCCCTTTTAAATCCTCCACTTCTTTTAGCTTCTGATCTTCTTGATTTGCTGAATTTAAGGCTTTCACAGTATCTTCTAAGCTCTGTAATTGTACCTGTACTGATGTATTATCACTTCCAGCAATTTGTTTTGATTTTTCCAGTCTCTCTATTAAGTTATCTATTGCTTCCTGTAATTTCCACTTTTCCACCGATACGTGTGACAAGCCGTCTTCTATTGACTCTTTTTCCTGCAAATCATCAATCTGCTGTTTTAGCTTTACTACTGTATCATACAAATTATTTTCTCTGTCCGTTAATTTTGTAGTCTCAGTTTCTATATTGCTTAGCTCGCCCAGTACTTCTGCTTTCTTGCTTGCAACAACCTCTTTTGACTTTTTTAGTCTCTCTGTTAAGTTATCTGTTGCCTCTTTTAGCTTTCCTGGTTCTACCGGTGTTTGTGGTAAACCATCTTCTATTGACTCTTTTCTCTGTAAGTCATCCAATTGCTCCTTTAAACCCTCTACTTGTTTTTCTAATTCATCCTCTTTCTTTTTTCTTTCTGTTATCGAATCTATTACATCTTGAAGCTCCTTTCTTTGCCCTTCTTTTCCCTTCCTCTCATCCTCTTGTACTTTTCTATCGCCTTCTAGCTTTTCTTTTTCTTTGCCCAAACTTTCTATTCTTTCATCTTTCAATTTTATCTTGTCTTCTATGTCTTTTTTTTCGGCTTCAACCTTTTTATCATACTGCTCTTCTTGTATTTTGCATGAATCTTCTATACTCTTTCTTGCCTCTTCTAAGTTTTTTGACTTATGAGCAAGATATTCTGATTCTGTAAGTGAGTATTCCCCGTTATACATTGATTCAAGGTTACTCATCAAAATAAACTCACTATTTTGGAATCCTTTTTCCATAGACTTTATTAGTACTTCTTGCTCTTCGTTAAGAATTACATTAAGTTTTCCGTAAAATTTATAACTCTTTAATTCTTCAACTTTACCTTTTATTAAATCTTTATATCTTTTGATCTCGCTTTCACAATAAGCATTATTTTTGTCGTCTTCGCTTCTTCCCGCTATGTGTTTTTCATGCAAATCTATCCAATATAAATCTTGCCTTACTTCAGACTCAAATTCTTCACTTATCTTAACATCATATGGCAATTTTTGCTGAGCTGACCAACTACCATCTAACTTTTTAAACATGTATTTACACTTAAAGTAGAGTCAATAATTGACACATCTTCTATTTGCTTTTCCTTTTCGGTTTTTTGTAGCCAAAAAATAAATACTTTACCAAATGCGTGAATTACCCTTGCTATACTAACTGGCATTTTTGTATCAATTTTTTCCCAAGCTAGCCAATCTTGTGCCTGATCACTTTCAAAATTAGTAACACGATAATAGTAAATATAAGGTTCTGCCTGAGTTCGGCCTATTACATATAACTTTTTATCTTCTTTTGAAAAATACATATCAACTACTTGTAAGTTCACAAGCTGGGCAAAATCCTCAAAGTACTTAATATATGCAGAAGCTGCTGCTTCTTCCGTCATATTTCCTTGCATTAAAGTATTCTGTAATGCTTTATATTCTGCTGTTGCAGATTTACGTAGTGTAGGGTTGAGGTAATTTTCAGGGTATAATGCAATTTTCTTAGTTGCCTCCCATTCTCTATAATTATCTAATAAGTCCCACATTTCTTCAGTTAATTCAGAATTAACTGCTACTCCTTCTTCTAGCCCTAATATACAACGATGAATATATAGCTGAAGGCTATTTAGCCCTGCTTTAAGTGGGGAGATTTTTGAGCAGTCACTTATTTCAACATCAATCAATAAGAACGCATACAGACCTCGCATATTCTTATTTTTGACCTCAGAATATGTGTACAGCATATAGTTTGATAGGATATTGCGCTTCTGGTTTTCTAGATGTTCTTTCACTCCCTCTACATAACTTAGCGATTCCCGTAGTTTCCTTTCAATGTTATTGTACTTATTCCATCCAGTAGATGATGGCAAATTATGTAAGTCTTTTAGTTCTAGTAAAATTTGACCATCAATACCTGTTTGTTCTGCCATATCTACAAGAGACTTAATTTTTAGCAAAGAGTCTATAGGATGATTTTCTTTACTGAAACATTTTTTAAAAGCATCAATTTCTTTGATTTGATTTAGTAACTTTTTATCCCAATTAGCAAGCTGTGCTATTTTTTCTGTAACTTTGCTTTCATCATAACTGTCACGTAGCCATTCTGTGTATTGTGATAGAGTAAGTTCATTACCAGAAAAAGCATCCTGCAATGCTTTATGATTTGAAAGGGTTTTAATCTGCTTCTCTGTCCATGTTGCTTTTAGGCCATAAATGGCTGAATGACTTGTAATGCTTTTTATATCCTCTGCACTAAGCTTCAGTACTGTAAAGACTGCAACATTATTTAGAAGTTCTTCAATCATTGCATCGTAAGTTATAGATAAGTCTATTGAGTACGTTTCTTCATATGTTCTTCCAGATGAATCTTTGCAAGTTAAGATCGCTTTATTATTTCGAATGTCTATCGAAGTACATTCACTAGGCTTATAAACATCAACAGTCTTCCAAGTTTTAGCTATATTATCATAAATATCTATTTTTCCAGAGAACTTTGTACTATTTGTGATTTTTGCAAACAAACCGTCACGCATCTCGTTTTCTTTTGCAACACGTCTTGTCCAGTTTTTAGCTATAGAATTATTTACAGAATAACCAGTAGAGTCGTAAATATATACTTGGCCAGCAATTCTATTATTCATCTCCTTTGTAAAGAATATAGCCTTTGTACCAATTACAGCTACTGATACGTTGTTATGCGCTCTGCTAATCTCACCTGTAAACTTCCAGCTGTCAGTAGCGCCATCATAGACATCTATATATTTAGAATATTCTTGATCACCTTTATTTCCGCCAAAGAAAATAGCTTGTTTATTAACTATAGCAACTTGCACCATATCACGTGCTTCACTGGCAACGTGTTGAACTTCTATCCATTTCTCAGTTTTAGCATCATAAATATCTATTTTATTAGATCTCGTTTGACCTACTTTACCACCGAAGAAAATAGCTTTGCCATCAACCACAGCTACTGATGCATTTTCACGAGCTTCACTAACTGTATGCGTTGTCCATTTTTCAGCTTTACTATCATAGATATCAACCTTTGAAGAACATTGGTTATCACTCTTACTACCACCAAAGAAAATAACTTTCGTATCAATTATAGCTACTGATGCGTTTGATCGTGCTTCACTAGCTGTATCTGTGCGATTTACCCATTCTCCATTATTATATATATCTATCGCACTTGATCTTGTTTTATTAATTTTACCACCAAAGAAAATGGCTTTTTCACCAACTACAGCAACCGAAGCATTTGAGCGAGCTTCACTGGCTGTATGTTTTGTCCACACGCCATTATCATAGACGTCTACTTGTAATGAACATCGTCTATTATCTTTATTTCCACCAAGGAAAATAGCTTTGTTGCCAACAACAGCAACTGCAGCACTATCACGTGCCTCGCTGGCTGCCTTAGTTATCCAGCTTTTGGCTTCTTCATCGTAGATGTCTATTTTTTGTGAGTATTCATTTTCACTTTTCTTACCACAAAAGAAAATAGTCTTAGTGCCAATTGTTGCTACTGCTACGTTTTTTCGTGGCTCACCCATTGAAGACTCTACAGAATTTTTGCTGTGTACTTCACTCTTTCCAAGAAAAACGGCCTTATTGCCAATTATACCTACATCATGAACAATATTTTTATTTGGAGACTCAAGTCTTAATAACTGCAAATTTGTTGGCTGCTTTTCTGTAAATTGATGAGCTGCGGCTAATACGTCAGAGCTTATGTTAAAATGTTTACGTATTTCATTATGAAGATTCTCTCGTTCTTCTATTACCTCACTTATTCTTGTTTTGCATTTTTCAGAAAGTGTAGAATCATTGATTAATGCATCCAGCCTTTCCTTGCTTGTTAGTTTTTTGTTTTCCGTTTTTTCTATTATTTCTTTTATTTTATATTCTTCAGAAAGTGTAGAGTCATTAATTAGCGAATCTAATTTTTCTTTGCTTTTTAATTCTTCCAATATACCTTTTATTTTCGTTTTACAATCCACAGAAAGTGTAGAATTATTCATCAACGCATCTAATTTCTCTCTGTTTTTTAATTTTTTGATTTCTGATTCTTCCAGTATTTTTTCTATTTGTATTTTCCACTCACCAGCAAGCTCAGCGTGACTCACTAACGAGTCTAGCCTTTTTCTGATTTCTAATTCTTGATTCTTTTCTATTTCTTCCTCTATCTCATTTATCTCCTTCATATGCTGGTGAGAAAGTGCAGAAGAGTTGATCAATGTGTTTAATTGCTCAATGGTAATAGAATTGTTATTTAGCCAATTATTTAATTCAAAAATACGCTCTATATTATCTAGATTTAGATCAGTGATGTTTAGCTGCAGTAAAATTTGTACTATTTCTGCTGTTGATATATTCATCAACCTTGCTAGCAGGATTTGCTTATGTACTTCTGAGATTAATGATTTTCCAATTTTGTCAGAAACTTCATCGTTATAGTTGACCAAAGAAATGAGTTCGTTATCACTAATATTCCAAATTTTCTTTAGTATAGTACTATTATCTGTGTTTGTAACTAAATCCTTAAGCTTAAATTCACTTGGTAACTCTGCAATCATCGTGTTTAACTTACCAAATAACAATTTTAGTTGCCCAGCAAGCTGAGTAAAGTTGTGTAGAAACTTTTGCTCTTTAACACTAATTTTTTCTTGTTTCTTGGCTTTCTTGCTATGAGTAGTAGATTTATAGTTATCAAGCAGCCATTCCACTTCCTGACGTTTGATTCCAGTTCTTGCAATGAATTCATCAAAATTTTCTTCTTTAAATGGTTCAGAAGGTTCCTTTATACCATATGCTTTCTTTAGATCTGATTCTTTTACTCCTTGTAAAAAGAGTAAAGACTCTGCTGCATTGTTAGCATCTTCTTCACTCTTACTTCCTTCTATTGATATGGAAGCATTAGAATATAGCTTACATACTTCACTTAAAGGCTTTTTTAGCTTTTCCTGCAAGCTTTTGATTCTACTTATTTCCTTTAAAGAATTTGCATCAATTTCATTCTTATCAACCGCAAGCAATACATTACACAGTCCATCAAACGACCAATTAAGCTTATTTGCAAGACGAATAAAGCGATGTAGAAAGCCTAATGCCTGATCAATGTTATCTATAGTACCAGAATTGATACTTAGCTTATTGGTAGGATCAATTCTGTTATAGCAGTCAATTAGCTGCTTTAATTTATCAGAGTCTATATTAGTTTGAGCAATGAACTTCTCAACGTTTTTAAGCTCACTTTTACTTATACCATAAACTTCGCTTATGTCATGATTTGGAGTAGTAATAAGTTCGTACTCTTCTGGAGAAAGGCCTAAAGATTCTGCTATACTATCAGCTTTTGGTTCCAGTACCTTATATACATCAGCTAAATTTATACCCTGCTTTTCAAGATAAGCACATATGCTAACTAAAGGAAAATTTGCTGGTAGATTAAATGGATACTTAGCTTTAGCTAATTTTTCTAGAGCATTGCCACCTAGTTTCTTATTCAGATTATTCTCCATTATTTCATTAGCAATTTCCAGGTATAACTTTGTTTTGTTAGTGCTATTACAATCTAGTGGAAGCTCAAATAAGTCATGACGACGTTCTTTAAGTTTATGCCCTGGAATATACTTTTCAATAGTTTCAACCAACTTAACAAAATAAGCTGCTGGACTTAAAACTGACTGGCAATGGTCACATTCGTTATAACTTTCTTTAGTCTTAAATATAGTTTCAACTACGTTGCTATCTGTTGTCATATTATTCCCCTTGTAAACTGTGTATAATTGCATCGCACTTCTCTGCAGTATCATGGTCGATATTACAAACGCGTAGTGCTCTATAATGTGGTTCGGTCATTTCTCTGGCGTTTTCTATATAACGGGAGACAAATTCTCTCCTTGCTAAGGCCTTCTGATAAATATCCTTCGCTTCTTGCTCTGTGATTGTGTCTTTTACTTTTTCAATAAAGATATCCTCACATAAATCTGTAATTTTAAATGCTGAGTCATATAAATACTCATCATTTTCATTTTTAAAACTGAGTAATTTTTCAGCTTCTTCAACGCTTTCTATTCCCATCTTCTCTAAGAGAATTCGAGAACTGTTGGGTGTGTTTTTGTTGATCATGATTTTCTCCGTATAATTGCTGATTACATGCTCTTAATTAAGAACTCTATTGTCTAGCCAGAAAAAGGAGACTCCTTCTTTTTCAGCTGAAGACAAAAGCTACTGTTTAACTCTATCATTTTTGGTCTTCTATAATTTTCTAATTACTTTATGTTTAATAATGATTTTTTAGTATCTTTCTTTAATTTACTAATATTACTATGGATTAAGGCATATTCTATAACTTGATCTTGAATTGAGCGTGTCATGACCAATTTAGTCTACTTGCTTTTCTCCACCAAAATATGAACATTTTCTTATTTTTGGCTACGTCTGCGGTATCATCTGACGTCGATTGTTTGTGTTTATAATCAAACTTAGAAGAAAGATCTTCTTCATTATCCGATTCCGAGTCACTTAATACAGTCTCAAGATCCTCTATTCCTTCTGAAACTTTATAGAAATTATCTTTCGGCGATTTTTTGTATAGGCCATACAATCCTTTGAATATTTTTGCCTGATACATCTTAGGGTGAGGAACTGTTAGGGAGAGCTCTAGGTTTTGTGTATCCTTAATATCAAGGCGTGACGGTATTTTCAAAAAATCCTTAATTAATTGTTGAGTTGAGTATCCTGATGTTGCTCTAGGTACTCTAGGCATGTGAAAGTGTAATTGACTGCCTTCAGTTAGATAAGGTTCTAACTCTTTTATGGAATTACTATTCTCAGATATATTCATATCGTTTATTATAGTAACATCTTTTTCCAGAAGTTCACTTTTATTTCTATCGTAATCTGAGTACTGTTTCTTTGACTCAGCATCACTAAAATAAGTGGTAACTACCATTCTTTTAGCTAGAAGCTTACCACCTTCTTCTCCACTCTGTTTTATTCATGCTAAAGCTTCCGAGAGGTCTCCTGCAGAAATAAGTATTACATATTTTTTGCCCGCTCTTCTGACTGATCGTTATCAGCAAGCTTAATTTTTTTTTGCTCATGCGTATCGTCTAATAAGAGACCTTCCACAGCGCTTTCTATCTCATCTTTACCTTCTTTCTGTAATGTCTGAACATGTGGTCTCTTTTTGGAACTTAACTCTTCCTCTACCATTCCTCCAATATCAACACTATTAATGGGATTCCCCTTAACAAACTGATAAAGATTTAGCCCATCCACAGTCCCAGCAGGATCAGGATTAATCCACCTGAGAAGCCATGGTGCATAGTAACTTGCACCGTAATAGTATAGACCCGTTGAATCATCTTTCTCTTTCCCCGAATACCTATATTCTTTTTCCGTTACTTCACGAGCTGTTTTGCCTGCAATTAGCGCTGTGCCACCAAATGGCAGATATTCCTCGTAGGTTATAATTTCAGCATTATCATTTAATTCCAAAGCTACTGAATCTAAATGATTACTCAGCTGATAACGACTTTGACTATTTCTAGTTTCATCAAGTGTTCCACGAGTCCAGTAATGATGCAAAGCTACTCTACTTTTATCATCTGCAACATGAACAGTGTATTTTTCTTTACTTAAACTACTCTCTTGATAGGTTCTCATAACCTCAAGATCACCAAAGTAGATTTTTTCTACTCGAGTAGAGTTTTTTTCGTTATTCTGATAAGTTTCAGTAACTTTTCGTACCCGTTGTCCACTACTGTCATAAACATAGTATTCACTATCATTTTTACCACTTGGGCGAGTTATGATATCAACGTAAGCTATGTTATCTCGGTAATTCCAATGCAAATTTTGTGAACCATGAAACTTAAGTAAATTACCCCTTTCATCATAACTCTCATCTATATTGCTTTCATTGACAGATCTTCTATCTATTATTGGCAAACTACGATTGGATTTATTTGAGATGTAAAACTCTTTAGTGGAACGATTTTTCCCGTTATGCCTAATTTTCGTAATGTTACTTCCATAATCAAAGTCATAATATTCCGTGTAATTGCTAATCGCATTTTGGTTATTTAGATGCGGAATCGGTGTAATAATTTCTTCCTTTCCACTTAGCGCCGGATGTTCCTTTCCTGTTGCCTCAATCAGTCGATAAAGCGAATCATAATGATAATCGGACTTAGTATCTATGCTTTTGTTATTTGGAAAAATTATCTTATAAGACTCATCTTCCATTGTAGTAATGTTTCCTATTGGATCATATGTATAGTTGACACTTTGTAATTTTTTTTGTCCTTTTTGACTTTCTAACTTAGTGAGTCAAAAAGTTTTAGGATCATAGCTATAGCTGGTAACAACACCATTGCCATAGGTGATCGATGTACGCTGACCTTTAGGATTATAACTAATGTCTGAAACGTATTCTTTATTAATTGTTTCTTCTCTTTTTTTAAGCTTAATTTGTTTTACTCTGCCTGCAATATCGTAAACTGGAATATGAGCATTATTTTGCGAATCTGTTTTTTCAATTATTTCGCCTAAGACATTATACTGAGCGGTGGAATTAAACACTTCCTGCTCAAGATCTGCATGTACCGTAACAATACTTTCAACGTTTTGCCAATCTGCTTCTTGTTTATAATTCTTCCTCAGAATGTAGCTACTTTTTAATGTCTGACCTTTAAAATCATTTTCTTTAGCTTCAGTTAGTCCTGCTTGATCGTAATGGGCAATAAGCGTTCCATAACGATTGGTAGCCTTATCTTGAATGTCTTCAGAGTAAAAGAATTTTTCGACGACATTGCCATTTAAATTTAGGTCCTTGTCAGTAACTTTTACCTTTATTGGCCGTTGTAATTTATCATATTCTGTGTAAGTAAGTGATCCTTTGCCATCCCAATTGTATACGCTACTCCCTGCAACATTTGCTAGATTCCAGGTTTCTCCAGCATCAATACTGCTACTCTTTAACAGTCCAGATATCGAATAAACATGGCGAAAATTTTTTATTTTTTCAGTTTCTTCCTTACCCTGATTTTGCTCGTAAAATCTTGCATCAACACTTTCTAGTTCATTTCCTTGAATATCAAGTTTGACGTGGGATTTTAACTCTACATTGCTTTGTTCGTTATTGCTTAAAATCTCTATCTGTAAAAACTTTCTTCCTAAACTATCTAAATGCTCTATTGTTGGCGTATTGTAGTGTTTTTCCGCTTTGTCCAGTGCATCTTTTTCGTCTTTTAAAGCTGTTTTTTCTGCTGTACTTGCTCTATTCCATCTTTCATTGAATTCTTTGTAGTACGTTGAATCTTTCACCGTATCATTAAGATCAAAACTCCTTGTACTCCATGAATCAAATTCTACTTTGCTGAAAAAACCTTTTGCTGTATCAATACGAATGTTCCTCAGCAGAGGATCATAATAAAGAGTGTCAGATACTCCCTGATTACGCATGCTCTCTTCGAGGTCATAAAAAGGTGAGTTACTATAAAAAGGTTCATATTTTTTCACCTCCGTACCTTTATTGTTATATACAACTCTCCCTGATGCTAGCCACTTTTTACTCTCAGAATCAGTGAGCATTCTAGTCTCAAGGTTTCTACCAAATCCATCAATGTGAGTTACAATTTGCCTTATTCGAGTAGATGTGTCCTCTGAAACATGAGTTTCTCTCTGCAAATTAATCACATGCACAGGTTGGCCATTTTTTCTCCATGCTTCAAGATCGTAATAAAAGAAACTTGTCGCACTCTGTAAATAGTACTCAGGGCCATTTGCTCCTGCTGCTGTGCCTAAAACACCTTCAAAATTTGGATTCTTTCTCACTTGATATCCGAGTAGTGGTTTATCACCTTTCTTTTCCCCGTTTTCACTGCCATAAATAGAAGTAGCAATTACAACTCCTAGCGGATTTAAAATAATCTCTGAAACATTATCGTTATGATCAGTGAGCTTTATTGGCGTTAAGCGCTGATAATCATATTCTGCTGTCGTTTCATAACTTGAGCTTTCAGTTGCTTTTACTATCGTCTTTATTGGCAGTAAATTATACTGATCATAAATAACTGCTGTTTCGCTACCGAAAACATCAATTACTTTTTCAGGTAAATAGTATTTATCACTACCATAATAGTATTGTGTCGGACTTGGTGCCCACCAAAAGTCAGAAGTTTTTTTATAGCCAAGATCTTTTAGCATTTGATCAGATGCGATTTTTCCGGCAAATACTTCTTTTACTTGGCTATTTGAAAATGCCATAGCTTCAGTATGGTGGAGAAGTGCTTGCTGAGTTACTAAGCCAAGTACTAAGTTTTTAGTTTGTTCTTTATTCCAAAAGTAATTATGACTTTCACTTAAGAGTCTTACTTGTGGACTCGTATAATTTAAGTTCTCTTCAAATTTTATCGTATTTTGCAAGGACTGTGTTACGTGAGTCCTTAAGTCATTAATATTAGTATAACCACTAACTGCAACTCTTAGGCCACCAATCTCAAAAGCTTGTGATTTATAGAGAGCTCCAAGTAAGTAGAATTCTTTAGTATTATTAACGTAAAAGTTATATTCTAAAGTAGCATGTAGTTTTTGCTGTTCTGAATAATTGCCTGATTGGTTTCGTCGAGGGTAAGTAATACTTGCTGATTTAATGACATTACCATATTCATCTACTTCTAAAACAAAATCGTGCTGAATACGTGGATCACAGCAATTCCTTTCATAGTGATAACTGATAGTTTCTTGTAAATTCACAAAGAATATTCCGTATTTGAATACTTTATGAGAGCTGTTTGTACTAGATTGTAGCAATTTTACACAAGCACTGGACTCTGTTACCGAATATGGATGCTGATAAAGATCAGGATTTTCATCCAAACCATATACTTCTTGTCTTAGCACTTGCCCCTGAATAGCTCGGTATGCCTGTCTTTTGTCCTCTATTGAGATGATATTTTCATCAAATACCTGAGGAGTGATTCTTAAGGCTTTCTCATCCCCTTGGTAAAATTCTTTTCTATAACTTTCAACTAAATCTTTCGCCTTTTTATAAGCTCCAGTATGATACCAAGTCTTAGTGTAAATTGGCGCTACATAATGCTCTTTTTCGGTTTGATTGATCATGAAAAAATCTTCTGTATCCCAATTTTCTACAAAACCAAAACCTCGAAATTCTTTTTCTGTATAATCATAAAAACCATGATGATAGCGATATTTATTGGTAAGTTTACTTCCTACTATATTATCTATGGTTTCTATTTTTTCAATTACTTGTACTGGGAACGGCAGACTTGTTACCCACGGGCGGTTTTCTTTTCTATCCTCTAAATAAAACTTAGTAGAAGCTGCATAATGAAGACGGGTAATGTTACCCATATTATTATCTATTTGCTTCAGTAAGTGCGGTTTTACTCCATTGTAAAAATCATAGTATAAATGTTGTAACTTTAAGTTTTGATCAAGATAACTAATAAGCAAACAATTGGTACCATTCCCTAGAATGTCAGCAAACTCAATTCTACTAATATGATTATAATCAATAGGCAGCTTTAGATTAACTGGCTTGCTAAATGAATTGCCACTATTGTTGTAGTAAATATCTAAACTATTGTGATTTGCATAGACTAAGTCAGTAGTACCTGATCCATCAATGTCAGCAAAGTATAAACGTTTGACATTGAACCCATCCCTAAAATATGGAGCATTTTTAAATACAACTTTTTCACCAAATTTACCGTAGCCAAGATTTGGCCAACATTCTACTTTACCATTTTCTATTTTAACTAGATGGCTTTTGCCATCACCAAACATGTCAGCAAAGCGTACTAAAGTACTCTCTGAACTGGCACGTTGATTTGGTAGATCTTTTGGCACTTTACTGTAAATAGCTTTTTTGTATCCTTTTTTACCAGCAGATGGATATACTCTGACGCTTTCTCCTTCAAATACTACAACATCAGTTCTTCCATCTCCGGTGACGTCTATCATCTCTTGAATTTCACTACTTAGATTGACTACTTGCGATTCAAGAGGCTTAAATTCACTCCATTTACTATTACCATCAAAATCATGGTAACCCTGAAAACCACTTTCATTCACATAAAGCTGTAACTCACCGTTACCTTCTAAGCTCGTCAGTGAATAAGTAGTTTTACGAAGCAGCGATGGAAAACGCTCCAGTAGTTTAGCTTGAGCAAACTCTCCATCACCATTTGGTCTGAAATAAAGGATTGTGTTGCCATCGTTATATAATATTCCTTCAATACCTTCTTGATATAGATCTACCGATTGAAATCTTCGGTCATTTAGGTACCCAGCAAACCCTTGAATTTTTACCGGTTTAAAAGAGTTTCTATTATTTGAATTGTGAAGGTCTAAAAAATTTCCTTTTTCTTTTATGACAAGAGTTTTTTCACTGTCTTTGATTCTCCAATTTGAGTTTTCTTCAGAAATTTCTGCATTTTGTTCTGAAAAGACAAAATCTTGTTCTTTTAAAATCTGCAAAAGCTGTTTAGATGGTTTCTTGAGTGTTACCGATGAAACTGTTGAAATGTAGGTAGAATCATCGCTGGTATGAGAAAAAACTAGAATTGGCGTAGTCTTAGTAAATCTTTTTTCTCCTCTTTCATAATAGCCAACCTGCTTTACCGCTCTTAAATACGTAATTGTTGGTTTTTCGTCGTAATCAAAGTACGTTCCATTTACTAGCTTTGGTTCTTTACCAAGCTCGTCAAAACGGTGATAAATTCTTATAGCTCGACATAATAACTCAGTCCTTACTGCAAATCCTGTAGTGTGCAAGGTAAACGAATCTTGACGGAGAATTGCTTTTCTTTCTTCATTATATTTTTTATCGACTGGATTTGTAAAATCACTTTCGCCATAATCAAACAGAACTTCAAAATGGTTATGCTCTTGATTATATCCATAAGCAATGCGATCTATTACTCTGCCACCACCTTGTCTTTCTAAACTTGCTGTACTTGAGCGATAATAATAAAATATTTTATTTCCATATACATCGCTTAATTCCTCAAGTAACCATTCTGCTATGTGGCTATTACTTTTTGGATCATAAATTTGTGCTTGTTTATTTTTACCATAAATAGCAATGCTGCCATCTTTACTAGTGACTTGCCAATAAACCGTATTATCATTTTTACTTATCAAACGCTCTATTTTGGCAAACAATCCTTCAACACGTGGCTCATAGTAAGTAATATTATATTCACTATTACTCAACTCATTAACGAGTACTAAATCATCTGCTCCTGTAAGCACGAAAACATCTTTATTATCATAAGTTGGAATTTTTTTAGATGTTTTTCTGATAACACTTGCTATTGAAACGTTAAACCCAATACCGAACACTCCGTTACCACTCCCAGAGCTGTAATCAATACTTAAAGAAGGCGAAAAATTACGGCACGTTGGCAGTGGAACTGGTACTGAAAAAGATCCAGTACCAGTGAATGAATTGGCCTCAAAAGATTCACTAATTCCTTTTATAGCTCCACCACCTTTTGGCAGTTCAAGCTTTTTGGCCTCAATAGTAGACTTTTGTGAAGTATCTTTGTTATGTTCCATTTGATTTGATTGCGTGAAAACGCGCTTTTATGTTATATATATACAAGATTGGTAAAAAAAACGTCCAAATTATTTTTTAAAAGTTTTTTTTATCAAAAAAATCTTGTCTTTGAAGTTTGTAAATCTCTCATAAGAAAAAAAGTTTTTTTCTTGAGCTCATGTCATTTTAATAGCGCAAAAATCATCAATTACTTTTTGATTATTTTCTATCATTGCCTTTGCTTCTTGCTGCAAACATTTAATATTTTTAGATGTTATATCATCCATCTCAGCTGATGCTACTTGCAATTGTGATTGTATTCGTATATATCTACTACCTATTACTTGTTCTAGTTGATAATCAACGCAATCCAATCCAGAAGCGAACATCACATTCAGTAGTGGCTTGATCCACCCTATTTTGCCAAATTTCCTTGAGTTAGCATACTTTATACTTCTATCTGTTCCACCAGTGCCTATTGATAGCAGTATAATCTCGTCATTTGGAAATAATCTCTTGCCACTTGCATATGCACAAGCTGCTGGATTATTAGCAAACACTCCGCCATCTATCAACACTCTCTCTGTTTGGCTAATTTTCAGACGTTTTGGTGTAAAGTACGTTGGAGCAGCTGTTGTAGCTCTGAGTGCATCTTTCAACTTAATGTTTTCTTCTTTCCAACTTTTAAAGAAAAATTCACAACTATTGTGAATGTCATAACTGGTGAGTAGTAGATTACTTGCAACATCGGCCATAGTATTTTCACCAAAGTATTTGTTGAGAATAAATTCCATATTTCTATACGAGTACTGAGAACCACTCAGCCAAGAAGCAATTGATTTTCTCCAAAATGATGATTGAAAGATATATGCTCCATACTCTTGATAAAGTTCAACCAAATCATTGGCAGAGTATTGAAGTTTATTGCTTTTACAAAGTCCAGCAACAATAATCCCACCGGTTGAGGTGCCTGCCATTAAATCAAAAATCTGGGAAATTGGCTTTTTTGTCCTAGATTCAATTTCTGCTAGAATAATGGCAGGAATTATTCCTCTGATTCCACCTCCATCAACAGATAAAATATACTTTGCCACTTTTTTATTTTTGTCTCTGCTCAAGTTCATTAACTTCCTCAGCAAGGTTTTTGACCCTTTCTTCAAGGCGATAGATGATTTCTGTAGTCCTTTGATTTTGCTCTATAAATTTATCATGCATATGCACTCTTAAGTCGAGCTTAGCTAGCCACCAGATCAATGCTATTGTTTGTATCACCATAGTAGCAATTACTGCTACAGGGATCTTTCCTATGTTTGTCATCTTTTTTAAAGGAAAAGTTGTATATATACATATACAAGATTCATCAAAAATACGTCCAAAAAATCTTTTCTAAAATAAAGTTAATTAGTTGCACTAAACAAGCGATGTAAATAATATAATCAACATGAAATCTAGCCTTTTTTGGAAATTGTTAACAAGTTCAATAATACCGATAATATGCGTTATTGTTCTGTATCAGCACTTTAGTACAGACCAATTATCAAAAGATGTGCCAATAAAAAGTAAGGTAAGTGGCAATGATCTGGAAACATTATCTACTGCAGCTGAAAAATGTAATTTAGATACTGTAAGATCCTTAATAAAAAATGTAGTAGATATCAATGCTACTCGTCATTTTGGTGCAACATCATTACACTATGCTACAAGCGGAGGCTGTTTAGAAGTCGTAAAATTTCTAATTGAAGAAGGCATTGATGTAAATACTACTGATGCTTTTAGCTGGACAGCTCTGCACTATGCTGCACGAAAAGGACATCTGGAAATTGCTAAATTTCTACTGAAAAATGGAGCAAATCCTTCTGCTAGAAACAAAGATAAAAAAACTCCTTTAGATCTTGCTATAGAGAAGTTAAACAATAATAAAGAAGATATCTATGAGGAAATTATCAATTTACTTTCCAACTATCAATTATTCCCGTAACAATAGTACGATAGCCAAGGTTATCAATTACATGCTCAGCCCTATTTATTATCCATTTACCATAAACTCCTTTACGAAACCCCAAAAGATTAATCTTTGCTTCAGCAAATAATTCAGGACTCCCTGGCATTGTGACATTGAGTGTTGCTGCATTACTCATCAGCTGATTCAACTTCGCAGATGCTGCACTTTGTGCCAAATCACTACTTGCATAAATATCTCGCAAAATATAGCTTGGTTCTTGATCACCTACTTTTTCCGTTATTGTCTCTGCTTTTTCATAATCATACCAGTAAGCAATAACCGAGCCATATTGATTACGCTCATTAAATCTTACTTTCCAACTTGCAATATCTGCAGGTGTTAAAGTAATAGTGCTTAAAGTTTTTCCGGTAACCGATTTTGCTTTTCCTTTTGAAACAAAAAGTAAATACCCTCCAGCAGGTTTTGCTATTGCTCCATAAATTTGAGCAAGCCTGGTTAAAAAGTGCATATCACTTTCTGCAGTCTGATCAATATGTGATATCATGATATTTGCAAACTCCGCAGCAACTTTAGCTTGATAGCCATGTTTGTCTGCAATCTTTTTTACCAAATCATTCAAGGTGATTTGATGCCACTCATTAAACACTTGTTCCTTTAATGACTCTTTTAGATCGGCTGCATGACTTTTAATCTTTAGTGATTGTGGTGGGCCTTGTAGCGTAATTTCATTCACTATGTAATCTCCCATCGGCACAATACCAGTTTCCTTATACCCAAGTAAAATATTTAGCTTTGCCCCAGTTCTAGGAGTCTCAAATAATGAATCACGGTCATCAAGATGAATTACAGCAGTATCACTTATTATTCCAGCTTCATCAGTAATATGCATTGATACCAATCGACTTTTTATCAACTTAGTGATGGAAATGCCCTCTACTGAAATACTAAAGTCTGGTGTCATTTTAATCCCATAGTTTTACTACTTGCTTTTGTGTCTCTTTTTGAATAACAGGAAGTTTAATGATTAATCCTGCAGGAAGACTTTTATACTCTGCAAGTCCAGGATTAGCTCTTAACACAACCTCAACTGCTCCTGAGCTGAATCCATAGTAGCTCCAGCAGATTAAATCTAACATATCATTCTCCTTAGTTTTGTAATACATCATCAAGTTGTATATCATCAGCTGGATTATTTAGTGATCCGTCTGAAAACACGTTATCGTAGTGCTTCAAACTTAAATGAAACTCAATCTTTCTTGGTTCACCATTTGGAAAAAAATATTTCTGTGTTTCTTCTATTTTCATGATAACAAAATGGCCTAAAATGTTACCTTGGCCATCAATGAGTAAAAAAGGTTTAGATGAATTTCTCATATTATTTATTTGCTTCAATCCTCCCGAAAAATGCGAATAGATTACTCCCGCAAGCTCAATAATATCCTCTCCAGGACCAATACTTTGAAGTAATGGCTTTTCCCCAATACGCTCAAGTGCAGGCCAGCGATATTCATTCCTGCGTGTAAAGCCTCGCTCAGTTAATGAAAATCTATATGGACCGAGAGATAACATAATTTAATTTGTATCATAAAGTGCGCCACTAAATTGCTCTCTAATTCGCTCCATTACTTCATCAGCAATACTACGTACATCTTGTCCAGAGCTTGGGTGAATATTAATATTAAAGTGATTATTGTGTGTTTTATTCTCTATAGTCTTATTGTGCGCTGCAATTGGGTGCTTAAGGGCGTCGCTTATAATATTATTTACAGACCTAACTTCTAGTTTAGCCTCATTTCTTTTATTCCACAGATTACTGATTGTTTTAAAAGGCTGAGTAATATTATTCCAAAATTTTCCTACCCAATCAGAAAAAGACTTCCATACAATTTTCACTGATTCCCAGATAGTAACAAAAAAGTTCTTTACCACTTGCCATTTGGTAATTATCAAAGTTGCAGCAACAGCAAGACCGCCAATAACGAGTCCCATAGGATTACTCATTAAAGCAATTGTCAATGCTTTAAATCCAACAATAATTGCTGGAAAAACTGCAGAAAGACCTATTTTTACTAAAGTAATAACAGATCCAAACATTCTCCAAGTAGACAAAAAAGCGAATAAGGAACCTTTTACAAAAGTCCAAGCATAGCCAAGAGATATAGCTGCTATTTTAATGCTAATTAACGCTGCAATCGTACTTATTACCACTGTAGTCAGTACTCTATACTCCTTGGCATAAAATGCTACTTGTACAGTTACTGACCTCAGAAGATTAACAGTAAAATTTAAAGGTGGTAATAATACAGAACCAAGATTCATTCCCACTTCCGCTATTGAGTTTTTAAGTAACTGAAGGTTATTTGCTGTAGTATTTGCTCTATTTTCAAACTCCCTTTGCATTGAGCCCCGATATTCCCCGTTTATTAATCGTAAAGATTTTTTGTATTCATTAAGACTACCAATGAGTAGTGCTATATCGTCTTGATATTCAAGACCAAAGAGATCAAAGAGAACGCTAGAACGTTCTTGCTTACCTAGTTTTGCAACTGTTTCTAAAAACTTAACTAATGTGCCTTGTGCATTCTTGCCAATTGCTTTTTCAAATTCCTTAGCATTTATTTTTAGCTGCTGAAAAGCTTTTTGAAAATTGCCACCTTGTTTACTTGCAGTTTGTAGCTTACTGAGCATTGAATTGATTGCCGTACCTGCTTTTTCAGGAGTTTTACCTAGACTAATGAAGCTACTTGCTAAAGCTCCCGCTTCCACTGCAGTTAAACCAAATTGCCTTGCTGTACCACCGATTCTGTTTAATGCAGGAACAATGTCTTTAGCTTTTGCCGCAGTATTATCAGAAATATGATTTATGGCATCACCAATGTTTTTCATTTCACCAATTTTAATTTGATAAATGTTAGAAAGCTTAGCAATAGCGTTTCCTGCTTCTTCTGCTGACATATCAAATGCAGTTGCCATTTTGGCCACAGTGTCTGTAAAAACCGTAAGATCTTTAGCTTCAATACCAAGCTGACCACCACTTGCAGTAATTTGCGCAAGTTCTGCCGCAGATAGCGGAATTGTCCGCGACATTTCCTTTAATGTTTCCCCAAGTTTTGTGAAACCATTTACATCTTTATCTTCAAACTTTACGACTTTCTTTACATCAGCCATGGCGCTCTCAAAACTAATTGCAGCCTTAAGTGGTGCTGCAAGGGTGAGGCCAAGCGCTACAGCATCCATCATTTGAGCTCTAAAATTTGCTCTTTGCGCTAAAACTCCTTTACGTTTTTGCATTACGGAATTTAAAGCTGTATAGTTATTTTTAAGCTTTTGAATAGAAGAGCCAAGTTTAGCTTGATCTCCAATAAGAGATTTTATATCTCTACCACTTTTACTGAACTCCGTGCGTAAATGGTGGAGAGCACTTCTTTTTTGTAAATAAGCTGTTTTAGCTTTCAGTGCTGCAGTTTTAGACCTTGTAAACTCGTTTTGCAGGCTCTTACTTGGTGCTCCTGTATTTTTTATCTGCTGAGCAAGAGATTTTGTTTTTATTTCTAGTTCATTCCAAGAACGCCTAGCAAGCAGAGCATCGTGGCTTAATTGTTTAAACTTGAATACTGATTTACTTGATGATTCAAGTTGTTTTATCGTACTACCAATACGAGAAAGTTGCTTCGTGCTACCTGCTATCGTACTATTAAAACTGCTTTGCAGTGTTGCTCCAATTACTATAGAAATTGCCTTCATTTGTATAATTTTCCGCTACTTTCAAACCAAGTAATAAATTCTTCAATATCCATATCAAGCCACTGATTGATTCCACCACCAACCATTGAGCTAAGTGATAATATGCTCAACCTCAATTCTTCTGCTGAGACAAAAAACCTTGTAACGTTTCTTGAATCTTATTGTAGTCTGCTAAATCAAATTCTTCTACTGCTTCTCTTGAAATACTTGCAAGATTTGCAATCAGTGCTACTTCTTTCTCTGCATCGCTATTACCCATACGTTCAACAGCTAAACGATCTCGAACTTTTGGACGGCGTAGAGTTAGCTCTGAAACTAAAATTCCATCGATTTTTATTGGTTCAGTTAATTTAATTTTTTGCACTATTTTACCCTTTTAGTTAAATTCCTAAAGCTGTTCGCATAGAAGTCATTTGATCAACACCATCGATCTTGCGAATCATGTTTTCTGCATCAATTTCAATTAATTCTCTGCCATCAATAGTAAGCTTATAGTAGTTGGCAGCAATTGCACATTTTAATGTTGCTTTTTCAGCAGCTTTCCAGCTACCAAAATCAAGTTCTTTAAAGAGCCCTCTTAAGTTAATTACCACTGATTCTGCATCACTGCTTCCTTGTAATCCTCCCCTTAAAGTAAGAGATACAGCATTATTGTTTATCAAACCAAAAAGTCTAAACAACTCTGAGTCATATTCAGCAAAAGTGAGTTCTGCTTCGAGCTTTTCCATACCAATATCAATGCTGACTGGTATATCCATTCCACCTGCGCGATATTCTTCAGTTTTAATAGTAAGTTTTGGTAGGCTAATTTCATCAATACGACCTGCATAACCTCGGCCATCAACAAAGGCAGTAAAATTCTTTAGGATCTTTGGTAGCATCTCTCTTTCTCCTTTTACAATATTGCGCCATTCACAAGGTGTGACCTGAAAGTAATCTGTTCAGCTGGATATGGTGGCGTGAACTCAAAATCAAAAGACACTTTTCCGCTTGCAATATTTGTTGGTGTATTGAGCTCTGGAGTTGCATAACACTTTCCGCTAATAATCGCCCCTTGCGCTTTTAAATTTGCAAGATAAGAATTTACCCCCTCAATCACATCATCTATATAAGTTTTGGTAATATTGCGATCAACTGCCCATAAATGAGCTCGAAGTAGACTACCGTTGATTAAATCTGCAGTCCTTCTCACTGACAGAAAAGCCCATTTTGAGTCATTTGAACATGTTCTATTTCCCCAAAGCCTATAGCCATTTTGATAAATTATCGTTGTTACTTCATTTTCATTTAAGTGGTTTGCTCTACAATTTGTATTACCGAGCGTAAAATCAATAGGCCTGCTTGTGCCAACAATACCGTTTATTTCTTTATTTGAAGGTGAATGCCAAAATCCTTGTTCGCTATCTACTTTCGCTATTAAACCAGCTACAAATGGGCTAGACGGCAAAATTTCTTCTTTTCCTTCAATAAACACCTTAACCCATGGGTCAACAACGTAAACTCTTGAGCTACCTACACTTTTTCTCCATTTTATGGCTTCTTCATCATTGGTATTTGGTCCATCTGCAACTATTATTGCCCTTAGCTTTTCTGCTACTCCTATCAAAGCTGCTACTACTGGGTTTTTAGGATTTTCAGATTCAGGCAATTGATGAGTAAACTGAGGTGCAATTAGTATTCTTGGGGCAACGTGTATTATGCTTTCACTGCTGAGGAATGCTTGAATTCCCTGATATTTTCCAGTCTCTTCATCAACTCCACCAATTATATTTTGAATAGCTTCACTTTCTTCAACTCGAATAACTACTACTGTTGCACCAATTTGGGAAAATATTCCGTTTATTGCAGAAGGTAGTGTTCCACTTTTCCCAAGCTTTGCTGCTTCCTTTAAGCTTCCTGCTATTAATACTGGACTATTGAGTGGAAATTTTTGCTCATCAGCTTCAGGGGCAGTACCAATTACACCTATCACTGATGATTTAGCTGTACGTACTGATCTTGCTCCTGAGGTTACCTCAATAACCTTTACTCCGTGTAAAAATTCTTCTGGCATTTCTTCCCTTTTTAACTTTCTTGCATTTTTTTCCTGAAATCATCGAGCAAAGTCTGTAGCTCTTCTTCACTTTTGACTTCTTTAATTTTCTTCTTGGCGATGTCTTCCAATTCTTCACATTTCATTATTTCTTTTACTGCTTTTTTTGCCTTCTCTTGAATTATTTTTGCCATCTCTACTACTGAAATTCCTCTCACTCTTGCTAAAGGCTCTATAATTGCTGCATCTTTTTTATTTATAGATTCTGGTGCTGCTAGAATGTTTTTTGCGGCTTCTGCTTGAATCTCATAAGATTTAGCTTTTTGGTGAGAATTCCCTGCATATTGGTTAATATAGCTATCATAATAAAAACGCATACTATCAAATGCACAAAGCTTCGCATTATCCAGCAACTCCTTTTGTATATCTTCTCTAGTACACTGAGCAATTTCTCCTCCTTCTGTTAAACAATAACTTTTTTGCCAGTCGAAATTCTTTGGTGCTTCATACCAATCATTCCCAGTTGGCTTATTTTCAAGTACTGTTACTTCTATCTGTTTGTTATTTTCAAATCTAATATAAATTGGCATTCTTTGCTACCTCCAGAGCTCATAAGTTTCAGATAATCCTGGACATTGCCAAGCCTTTAGTGTTCTCTCTACATCCACCTCAAGCCCTGTGGTTAGAAAATTGCTACGTATGTTATGTATTCCCCACTGGATAAATTGACCATAGTTGTATACATAATTTGATGCAAGCATACCTTGACTGACTTGTGTTCTGGAACATAGGTAAGATGATGTGTAAAGTAATGTTGCAACTGTTTTTCCTGCTGGAATTTCCACATTACCAGATCCAGCTAACTTGCTATCAGAACTCGTGTATTGGTAAACATTTTTCCATATTATTCTTGAAATTCTTGATTTATTAGAATTGGTATTATCTGGTGTTCCCACAAATAGTCCTGCACCCCCATACTCCGTACTAGAGTATGATGATCCAACAAATTCTATTGTTTTATTTATGTTCACATTCGTTGTATTTTTTATAAATACTACTCCAAGTGCAGCATATGGGTAATAGTATATCTCATCATAACTACCCGAAAAACTTTTTGTGCATAACTCTCCGTAAATAAATGTTCCTTTACTTCCCTCTATAAAACTTAGTTGTCTTGGCCGATAAAAACTAACGTAATCTGTATCGTATGTATGGCTACCTGCTAGTAATTGCAACATATAGTCGGTTTTTGTTATATCACTACTCCACCTTCCAAGCTCTGTTGTAAAAGTTCCGTGGCCAAAGTAATTATTTTTTCTTCCAAGTACACCAAATAAGAAAGGTAATGACCCTGGTTCAACCATATTGCGCTTTCTTATTTCTTGTGTAAGCGACACTTTCAGCTCATCATCTCTAGTTTTTATCTCGTTTATAAGGGATGTTTTTAATTGGTTATCACGAGTTTCTATTTCCCTAATAATTGATGAGCCAGATGGTACATTATTAACAGCACGAAAATCTTCTACTAAACCTTTAAGACCATCTTTATGACTATTACTAATGCTATTTATTGCTGCAATATTGGCATTCTTTCTCGTATCAAGTAGCGATATATGTGAATCTGATGATGCTTTTAAAGTATTTAAGGAATTATCCCTAAGCTTGTTGATTTCATTAACAGACTCTGTTTTTACTGCAGTTATTGCTGATATTGAGTTTGTTTTATTGCTGTTTATATCATTTAGGTGTTTTTTTGCACTATCAAGAAGTTCTTTTAGCTTACCATCAGTCATCTGCACAATTTCAGAAACCGCACTTTTGTCGACTATTGATTCCAATGCTTTAGCAAGATATGCAAGCTGATCTGGTGTACTATTTGCTGCTAAATCCTTAAGTCTTTTTTGTAGTGCATCAATTATTCCTTTTACTTCAGTCATTTGCACAATGTCAGAAATAGCTTTTTTATCTGCTATCAATTCCAGTGATTTTGCAAGATATGCCAGTTGATCAGGTGTGCTACTTACTGCTAAATCCTTTATCCTTTGGTGTAATACTTCTATTGCTTCTTTCATTCCCAAAAATTTAAAAAAGTTTCAAAGTTAAACCGCTCAAAATTACTCTTAAGTTCATTTTCTCTCTCACTCATATCTTCATCTATTTTTTCTATCGCTTTGCGAATACGTACTACATCTTCCACTGCAATATTCTCTGGGTGTGGCAAAGGATATCCTCTGCTTGTTTTATCATCTGACATTCTGCTACGTGACAATGATTCGTAGATTTTTGACTTTTGGCCGATAGACAACTGTTCCACTTAAAACCAATTTTATCCTTGTCTCATTGGCGTTAAAGTTTGATAGCACATGAGTTCTCTCTACCCAATTTTCTCCAATTGGTTTTCCTGATGTTAAATTTACTAATTGCCATCCTTTGGCGCTTTGTTCTACATATGCTTTTACATCTGCAGTGCCAGGTATTAGCGCATCATACGTTATGGTAATTTTAGTGTTAGCTCCTGCTGTAATGCTTCTTGTAACATAATCTCCAGACTCTGAAAGATTACCTAGAACTAGCTGTAACCCAGGATAGAGAACAGGACTTCTTTCTTTTGACCCTTTTAAATTTGCCTTTACTGTTAACTCTCCAGATAGTCTTTCACGCAGCGCGAGCGGCAAGTTATCAGATAGAAAATTTTCTTTTCCCTCTTCATCTATTAAGATAAATTCTACATTGGTATCAAATGCTACTTTTTCGACGTTTGTCAAAACAATTAAATCTGAAGTATTGGTTGCTGTAACTTTGCCAAGATCAATAACGTAAGAATTTTCGCTAAATTTTGTAGCTAGTAGTCGAAACGTTAAATCTAAATTTTGATGTGGAGTCCAGGTGCTTGCATTGCTAGATGAAAGTAATACTCCTACTTGATATGGCTGACTTGTTACCCAACGGCTATTTACTGCATCATATTTGCCAAGCTCTGCTACCTTTATTTCAGTACAAGGATCATCAGTAAGCAGTACTATTGCATACTCTTGTCCTGCATGGCAAAACACTGGTGGCCATTCTATACGTGTTGCTGTGCCATCTACTTTTATATCTTTCGGCTCAATATAACTTTCAGCAATGACAGTCTGCGAGGGCATTCCCACTGCTGTTTCTCTAATCTGCACAACAACACGTTTTTTGCCTTTATTTACAAACCATAGCTCCACGCCTCCTATGTGCCTACTTTCATTTAGAGTAAATGTTTGCGCTAAAGGATCAACTCTTCTTGCTGCGATAACTCTTCTTCTTTCCTCTATGGTAATTGTTTTTTTACCAGTATACGTTGCTTCTCCATAGCTTCCTTTATCCCCGTAAAACTGTACTAATTTAGTACCTGCTGGAATATTTGCTGGGATTTTTATCTTTCCCTTTAATTTTCCCTGGTTGTTAGTTGTGAGCATATTTTTTTACCTCTTATGCAGTAGGCTGAATGACAACACCATCAAACTTTACCTCCTTAAGCCTTTCACCTGGCTCAAAACCTTCAATTTCAAAATTCTGTACTGCTTCTCTCATAAATTCAGCTTCGTATGAAGTACTTGACATCAGCTCTGTTGTTTCTTTAACATTAAATGCTCTGGTTATTGGACTTTTCCAATTCGTGGTAACCTCCGTCCAGTGGTCTATATTTTTATTGAGAGTAATTTGTGCCGGAACTGGATCAAAAGCTTGATACGGATTAATTCTTTCTCCTTTAGTCTGTAAGAGCTGTTCTAGTACCGGCTCAAGTTCATACGGCAACAAATGAGGTTCTTTACCTCTTTCAACATCAATAATTTCCACATCTATAGGTAAAATTAATTCCTTGTTTACTATTGCTGCAGTCTGAACAATTCCTTGATCACGCATATCATCATCAAAGAATGAATCAACAAATACTCCTTTTTTGGTGGTAGGTTCTCTTGAATTTGCATCATTGCGTAAACGCTCCTGTGCAACAAGTGCATAAAGATCATTTATTCCTTTTTTCATTGCTTCAAGCTCATTCATCGGTACAGCATGAATAGCATTATTCACTATTTTTACCCCTTCGCCTTTTTCCCACGTCTGATGAATGTAGCAGAGCAAAAGTTGTCCGCTAGGTGCTTTAGGCATCGATGGTCGCCAAGGGTGAGAAATTCCTTTTATTCTTCTTACCACTCCTTTGCTATCGATAGTAATTAAATCATAGCGGGGCATTTTCCAGGTGTAATCAATCAGAACCAAGCTGTTATCAACTGCTCCTTTTACTTTGCATCCCTGTTCACTTATATCTTCAGGGCTTACATGAGTACGACAGCGGTAAGTTATTTGATAACTACTTCCAGGAGCTGGTTCTTTACCTGGTAATGACCAATCAACGTTTCCTGCATTTAACTTATAGTCTATACTATTTTCATAAATAACATTGCCTTGTTTAATTTGAATAATCTCAAGTACCGCAGAGTCAGGTATTGGATCAACAGCTCCTGAGTATGAACCATGAGTAACGGTAATGGTTTTTTGAACAGTTATATCTACTTTTTTAATTTCACTTATTGGAAAATCATTAACTTTAAGTTCCATTACTCTTTGACTATTTGGCTGAAAAGTATGTGGTTCTGATTCAACTGATTTTATATCCGGATCTTCATCAAAAGAAACACGAATACTGTGAGGAAGTTCAATCTCATAGCCATCAACATGAGCTTTGCCCTCATTAATCACAAAAACTTGTTTTCCTCCTTCCCCCTCTTCCTTTTGCAGGAACATTACTTCAAGGCCATTTACAACGTAGGAACCATTTGCCTCTTTGTCATAACGAGCAAGCGCAGTAGTTACTATATTTGCTTGTGGTGGCGGTGAATGTTCTATCAATACTCCATTTTCAATGTTATAAATTGGATAAAATTCTCCTGAAGCATTAGTAGTCACACCCTCAGCTTGATAACTCCAAGTGGTGGAAACTTTAAGCCTTGCAGCCCCTACTTCTTGATAGTTACGTGTACCAACAGCAGGATCACGAAGGTTTTCATCCTCAAGTTCTGTAATGGTAGATTCTACGTAATAAACACCTATACGCACTGTGGTACTCAGTGGAATAACAAACTCTTCTTTTTCGACTTTTCTAACCGCTCCACGAAGATAGATTTTTCCTGATTCAAGCGTAACTTTACCAATTTCTCTATCTATAATACAATTGCTTCCTATTATAACATCACCATCACGAAATATTGCATCACCTATGCCTTTAAACTTAGAAAGAGCATACTCCTGAGTCTCATTTAATTCTGCAGACTGTAGACCTCTTCCAGCAAGAAATAAGCTTTTCTCATATTCTTTGTCAGGATTAAAGCGGTTATAATAGGCGTTTAAAGTCATTTAATGCTAGAAAAATTCAAAAAGTTACAACAAATGAAAAAGTTTCCCTAGTTGCTGCAGTTCTGATAAGTGGTACGGTGTGTTCTAAAACTAACAAAATTCCCGGATTTTCCACGTCTTTTGGTTCAAAATATCTCTGTCCTCTAGGTAACCCTTCTTTTACTTTAGTACCAACCATAACCCCTAATTCCCGTATAACTTGATTTGCTGCATCCGTGAAATCGAAAGTGAATTTGAGAAAAAGATTGTTGGTTGGTACATTTGAGGGCCTAAACCTTCCAGAAGGAGTCAAAAGCTCTCCATTCTCATCACCGCTGCAGAAGAGAACCTCATCAACAACACGACGTCCAACTTCCTTAATTAATGTTGCAGAAGTAATTAGCTCCGGTGGTGTGTCTTGAGTATACTCTATAGTGATTACGCTATCTGCTATAATTGCACCATTTTCTACACGCTCAATAGTGCCTGAGCTACTATCAACTATATAATCTATGCTTGACTGATAAATTGTTTGCCCTGTACAAACTTTTACATCTTTAATAGTGTGGTGATCTAAACTTATCTTGCCGCCTGCTGCAAAAGTTTTTTCAACTTTGTAGCTGCTTTCCCAGGTAGAATCTCCAGATCCCCAAGCAAGATGTATCGGTTGCTCTTTTATGCTCGCAGCAATAGCTGCTCTGCCTGATTGTGTGAGTACTGACATAGTTGATTTGTGCAGTTGATATTATGTATATACAAGATCCGTAGAAAAAACGTCCAATTTTTTTGCAATAATAGGATCAAAATCTTTCCAAGGGCGATTTAAGTGGCGATGTTCATGCCAAGTAACCATACCTGGATAGAATGCTGCTACGTAATTTTCTAGCCCATGAATGGGATCTTTCTGTTTTGAATCTGAATCATTTTTACAATCAACATGATATTCCACTAAATTAGACTCTATTATTTTTTGATCAGTAAAATTCTTCGCTTCATAGTAATAAGTTATACTAAATCGCTCTAAAATTGGTGTACGTTGAAAATTCCAAATCTGCTCAGAAAGTTTATCTTCACTTAAGTGAAATGTATGCTCTATTTCTTTATAAGCAGTTGGTGCAAAACAAGCATTGATATCTCCCAAATTCCAACTATCTGATAATACTATCAACGCTTTAGCAAACTTAATTTCTGGCAATAAACCCTGTGGTAGAGGATATAGTGCTTTTAAGTTATACCACTCGTGACTTCTTTCATATATACCGTTGTAATTCTTGGTGTGAGGCTCTGTCTCTCCTAATACTGCAACATCCAACCTATATAAATCATTACTGTAACTTCTATCATAATGTGATCTAAAAGTGCTAAATTTAAATCTTGGATTTCCTATTTTTAGCTCAAATGAGTTTTTTCTTCCAAACGATAATACTGGCCCTTCTTTTGCTATTCTTACACCCGAGTAGTCTGAAAGAAGATCTCCAAAAATACTTTCATCTAACATAAACCGCTGAGCATTGTAATAATCATTGAATATTCGCATTAATCGAGATCTTGCCGGTGCAGAAAGTTTTGCCAGAGCAATTACACTATCGACAAAAAAGTCATTAGGAACATCAGAGATGCCAATTTGAAATTCAGCAAAATGCTCTCCTGGTGGTTCTTCTTGAATGGTAATATTATCAATGTTTGCCCATTTCAGCGCCATCTTCAGTGACTGTGGTGTACCGCGCAAACGTTGAAATCTTATTCCGTTTTGCTTAGCTAAGACCCATTCTTTTAATGCACTCTTAGTAGCTTTCTTACCCCAGGATAAAATTTCTCCCAAGCCGTATTCCGCTACTAGCCACGGCAACATTTCAGTCTGTGGGTTAAATTTAAATCCCCGTAGAGAATTTGCATCAAGAGAATAATTAATTATGTCTGTAAGTATTTGCTCTTGCTTTGAAGCATTTGGAGGAAGTATCACCAATTTTTACCTAACACTTAAATCACTTAAAGCAACGCATTCATTATTTTGTACAATTATGTCTTCTATTGGCTCTGTAAGCTCTATATTTTGTATACCTTCTGTAAAAAGATGAGCAATAATCCAGGACCTGGTTACATTCCACCCTAAACCTTTAGTAGACTCAAGACCTTTGATAAATTGTTCCTTTGCAGCTTCGATAACATCTTTTGATGCAGTAGGGTAAATATGCACTTTAGCATGAATAGTAATGGGAATAATACCACAGCCAATAACTGTAAGCGTATCTGTTAATACACGAATATCATCGCGAATAACGTGATTTCTGACGATCTCTAGCAATTCTTCTGAAGGTACTCCACCATTTTCTGTGGAAAGTATTGAAATCTGTACACTTCCTGGTATAGGTGATACCACTTGCGCATCTTTTACTCTCGTGTCAGCAGATAATGCATGATAGCGATAATGCTCTTTACTCCCTGCTGTTGACCAACCAACAATTTTGGCTTTTACCCGCTTCCTTAAGGATTCATCATTCTCTGACTCCTTTCTCAGCACACCATAAAATTCAGCCAAGTGATCAAGGTCATTACCTCTTGCAAAAGCAAGTAAATTTGCCTGTGCTGCATCATTAATCCTTTGCCTAAGCAAAAGTTCACGCCAGGCTGCTACTTCCAGTATCTTTATTGCTGGATCACTCTCAGTTAGTGCAGAAAAACTTGCATTCCGACGCACTAACTCTTCTTTCATTCGCGAAAAGATTTCCTCAAATTTTAATGTTTCGACAATATTTGGTGTTTTCATCCTACTACCTTATACTATAATACCATCAGGGCGGATCGGCTTTCCATTTGGCAGATAGATTCCTTCTAAAATGAGAGTTACTTTACCTTCTTTTATTTCTGTTATTTGTACACGTTTAAGCTTAAATCGACGCTCCCACTTTTCTAATGCTTCTGCAACTGCTGCATAAAGCTCTTGTGCAAAACCAGGTACAATTGGATGATCAATCAGCTCAAATAACCTTGATCCATAATCTCGGCGCATAACACGAGCACCAATTGGTGTAGTTAAAATATCAACTATTGATTGTTTTAAATGCTCTATACCACTTATTGTTTTACCAGTTTCAGAATTCATACCACGCATATCACTTACCCTTATATGTTGAAAACAAGTCTTTATAAATGTCACGAAATGGCGGTATAAAGACACGCAGAGAGGAGGAACCGTACATACTCTTATATGCTAAGAAGAGGTAAAGCATTCTTCTGCCTCACACCGCTTTATATTTGCTCTACCTATGTTGCAACAATCTTGATTAATGTTGCTGGACGGTGGCACATTGGCAGAGGATTTGACTGCGTATGTAAATCGGTCCCTCTATCAAATCTTCTTGGCTCTTGTTTTGCATAGAGTGGCTGTCCAAGAGTATTTACTGTCTCATTAAAGTCTGCTGGTGCAAAATATGTTGTAAATGTGCTTGCTGTTCCTACTGGAAAACAGTGCCCTGTATCTTTCTCAATAAATCTTCTCACGGTTCCTTCAGGGTCAGTTGCTTGCCCTCTATATTCCTCAAATGTTATTCCACAGAATGTAAATCCTGACCTCATATCATTCCTTAGCGCTGCTCCTTCTTGCCATCTCTCGTATGCTTCTTTCACTTTAGTATGTGAAGTTAGTGCATCAAAAAACTCAGGGCTTACCAAGGCATGAATTCCGGTCATATATTCACCACTTAGATTATCTTCTATATGCCGGAGTACTTCCAGACACTTACGTTTTACATCTGTTGTTGCTGTTCCAAGGGCAAAATTTACTACTTTTGGCGTGATTTCAAATTCGTTGTACAGATTTAATAATTCTGACCCGTCAGCATCTAAAATTATTCCTTTTAGCGCTCCCATTCGCAAATGCTCTAATGTTATTGCATGTTTGTTTCTCATTAGCTGCAAATGATCAGTTATTACATCTGCCAGCGCTTTAAGTTCACTCTCTGATCCAAATGCCCTTATTCCTTGTACTTCCTCTGGTAACACTACATCATCATGTGGAATATGTGGAACCGTAAATGTTCTTACTTTTCTTTTACCACGTTTTCCTACTGTTGCTGGTGCTCCTGGAACTTGCGTTGGTAGTAAACTTAATACTCCATTATGTTCTTCTATGGTAATATGTCTAAATCTTACTGACCTACTTGGAAACAAATTTAAATTTTCAACACGTCCATAATTTATCGGCAATATATTCATCGCATTTGTTAGTGCCGTCATGCTAAATGCTGTATTTGTAAATGGATTTTGCATTGAATTTCTCCTTAAATTAGACTGTTTTGCGAAGGATGATCCCTCGTCCTTCAAGTTGCTTTATTGCTGCATTTTTCTGCTCTTCAGTTATATTTGCTGGCCACACAACTGCATGATCTGCTAGCATTGCACTGCGAGTAATAATTACTCCTTTCATGTCAGAATCTTTGCTATGTATATCGGTTGTAATTACTCCTACTGCTGTTTGTGTGCCGTCTGTTCCAGTGGGGTTCAGCACTCTAATAAAACCATCATCTGTCTTCTTGGCAACTACTGTACCAAGTTTAATATTTTGACCTTTAGCTACTGTTATTTGGTCTCTTGAATATAGACTTGATGCCTCATACTTTAATAAGTCACCCAGATTATTTTGTTCGCTTATACAACTCATAAATTTCTCCTTAACTGCTTACCGCCGCTTTTATCAATGCTATATACGGCGGTTATAAAAATACTTTAACTCCTACGACTTCTTGCTACCTGTAGCATTAAATCTCCTATGATTATTGTCCAATAGAAATTTCAAATTTTGTAAAATCTTTAAAAACCCAGTTATTTTTAAGAGTGTAGAAAATAGTTATAAGAAATTTTCTAGCAGTAGCAGTTATAGCCTTAGCAGAACCACGCTTCTTTTTTATATGTTCATAAAAGCTTTTCAAGTAAGGACTGTAACGTACAGCAATCCAAGTACATTGAACTAAAGAAGTACGCGCTATTTTTGACCCTCGTTTGGTAATTCTTCCAATTGTACATTGCTGATTAGATTGAGAAACTCTTGGTACAACTCCAAAATATGCAGTAAGTTTCTCAGGTCTACGGAAATCATTAATGTCTCCAATTGTTACAATAAAAACAGCTGCAGAAATTGGACCTATTCCCTTTATGCTGATAAGATTGCTGAACCCAGGAAGTTGTTTAGCGAAAGCTATAATTTCCTTTTCAAGCTTTTTAAGGCTTTCTCGGATAGCTTCTAAATGATAGCTAATCACTTCAATTTCAACTTTTTCTAAAGGATCCCAATTATGCTTTTGAGTAGCACGTTCAAATCCTACTTTAGTTGTAAGTACTTCTTTTTTAATTTTTATTCCATGGTAATTAAAAAGACCATGAACTTTATTGATTAAAGATACCCGTGACTTTACTAACTGATCTCTCGTTTGAAGAAGAGAAGCTAACTGCTGGCATTGTTTGTTTTTGCACCTTGCCTCAGGCAACATATCTTTGCTGAGAAAGAAAGCAATAGCTCGTGCATCATGCTTATCTGTTTTGTTCACAGAGCGACGAACAACTTCAAACTGCCCAGGAGCAATTATTACTATGCATTTAACGTAAGGTGAAACTGCATCATAAAAGAAACAGCTATTACCTGTTGCTTCTATGGCTACTTCATCTGTTTCTTGAAGATCTTTGGTGAAATTATCCAAGTCTTTTAAGCGAAACGTTTGAATATGCTCAGGTTTCCCTTCCTGTAAGTAACAAGCAGTAAAACTATTGGTATGTAAATCAACTCCAATGTGACGCATATTTTTTCCTCCAATTGCATATTTCAATATATCAGAGTAGAATATTGCCAGTTGTTCCAAACTCCTATACGAGGTCATCACATCACATTTTGTGAGCCTCACGATGATTTTCGGTGGCAGGGGCAGTTAATCTCTCCTACGAAGTCTTCTTTCTATTCTTCATATAAGAGCAGAAAGTGCTTCAGAAAAATATCCAACCTGCCACCTAGTCCACTCTGAGAAGTTATTATCTTCTCTTGCTTACAACCAAGCAATACTTATTCATACCATCTCTCCTCTCCTTTGCTCACTTTTTATAGAAATTCCTAATCTTTCAGCCAACCTAAGAAATGAATTTGAAAGCTTGTTATATGACGAGGCATCTATCCACATAATCCTTGCCCAAGTGCCCTTACGCCTTTCACTAAACCCATAGCCTCTAGCAAGTTCGCTTTTCCCTATTCCAGACTTCCCACTAATTAAGACTACTCGTGACATTTTTACTTCTTGACTACTACTGTGTAACCTTAGGTTCAAATTTTTTACCACCTCTTTTCTTTCAATGAAATTTTCTGGTATCTTGCCAAAACTATAGGAAAATTGACGCCTATCTTCATCTTGTTTTCTAAGATGTTCTTTTACATCTTCTATATCTTTCCTTTTCACAGGATCTTGTTCATTAATCTTCTTTAATATAAAACGAGCTAATTTTTCTTTTTTTTCATCATTTAAAATATGCACATATCTTTCTGTGGGTGCTTCACTGAATACATACTTTTGTTTTATCTCCTCCCACTTTCTTAACTCCCATTCAAAGGGAAGCCGATAGCCGTATTTTTCAGCACAGCTATATTCCTCTAGATTATGTTCCTCAGAATTATATTGATAATAATTAACAGTTTCATCTTCTTCTTTTTTCTTTATTCCTACCCATTCATACAATTCTGAGGTTAATAAACTTTCACTACTTTGCTCATCTTTTATTTCATATCCAGGACGCGTAAAATATCCTTTCTTTTTTGACTTACCTAGAACAACACCTTGTGTTATAAGATCAACAGAAAAGTCTTGTTCCTCAGAAGTTAAAAGGTAATTCATTGTTCTATGTACAGCATCTATTACTAACTTCTTAACTCTCCTATGATAAAAAGAGGGATTGATATCTACAACTTTTATGAATGGTTCCTCAAACCTGTGAAAAATTTCTAAGCCAGCTTTTACTAAAATCTCTCTCATTTCAGCTTTGTAGCAAGGTGTAGTTATTGTAAAAATATTTTTCGCTCCTTTCTTATGCCGTTTTCCTGTAACACAATGATTGATACTCTCATTAACTTTAACACTAAATAATTTTAGTGGACTTGCTGGAATAGTATTATTCAAAATAGAATTAAAGCTGGCTGAAGCTTTGCTTATTTTTTGTATATTTGAATCTGGTTCTGCCTCCTCAAAATATTTAGATAATTTTTCCTCGAATTCTTTAACAAAAGTCTTAACAAAAAAAGTTGCTTTTTCCACTACTTCATTATCTGTAAGACTTATAACATTGGCTGTATCATTCGATGCGCTATACCATACACTACCGCTGCTTATAGATGAAGATCTTGTTACTCCAAGACTCTCTTGACTTGGTCCACACTGAAGTTCTCCACTAGATAATCTATCTTCATGATCAAGACCTCCTTTTGCTCCTATTGTTGACTCATCATCTACATAATCCATTCGATCATCTGCTACTTGTTCTCCTGTATTTCCTTTACCTAACATAAAACCCCCTATATTTTAATATTCATACTTGATTATTTTACCGTAAATCTCTTTTCTGAAGATTGGTTTTAATATCTAATTAATTTGATTCTTATACAGTTGTACTAAACTGCTCTACAAATTTACTGTAGAAACCTCACGGTAACCCTAGGTAACTTTGATTGCTGAGTAGCAGTGTGTCTTTCTTTTGATTTCTTACTAAACTAAATACTTGCTTAAAAAAGTCAGGATTGCTTTCCGAATGATGTATATAATACAATGCATCTAACTCACATTCCATGTATTCATTACATTAAACTGTATTATAGCTAAAAAGATCTAGCAGAGCAAGAACTCTTTTACATGTTTGAGTATTTTATTTTAGTTTGTATTTTAAAACTAAAGCAGCTCAGTTTCATGTACTTTTATTTCTTTATCGACTGTTATTTTTCTTCTTCAATGCACCTGTGAGTAATGATAACGTGGCAATTAAAGCTTGTAAAGCAATTTTTATATAGCAAGATTCAGCTATTTAATAAAAAGATCGTGGCTAGACCAAAAAATATAAGAGCTGAGAGAATATCAGTTGTTGCTGATGTTAAGATTGAAGACGAAACAGCAGGATCGGATCTTAAACGATGAAGCATTATAGGAATAAAAGTGCCGATAAATGTTGCAATGATCGACATTGCAATCATAGAAACTACGAAAATGATCTCTACTTTTAAACTATGGAACCTTATTGCTAATACTACGAGCGAAATTGTAGATAAAATCACTCCATTTATAAGACCTATTAAAAATTCTTTCATCAGTATTCTTTTTGCATTTTGCTCAGTTAGATATTTTGTTGCAATTGCCCGGATAGTTAGTGTTACTGTTTGGGATCCTGCATTTCCGCTCATTGATGCAATTATTGGCATAATAATTGGTAGTACTATAAAACTTTCTATTACGTTATCGAAAAAGCCAACTACTATAGAACACATTGTTGCAGCTAAGAGGTTAAATAATAACCAAGGTAGCCTTTTAATTATAGTTTTATGTATAGGAGCATTTATATCAGATTTAGAAGATACACCGCTTATTTTAAGTACATCCTCTTCTGCTTCTTGCTGAACAATTTTGATTACATCTTCAATAAGGATTACACCGATAATTTTACCATTCTTATTTACTACTGGGGCTGATAATAGAGAGTAATCCTTAAATATTCTTGCTACTTCTTCTTGGTCCATTCCAGTTTTAATTATTTTTATATCTTGACTCATTATCTCTTTTATTATTGTTTCTCCTGAGTGAGATATTACCTTATTTAAGTTGAAACTACCTATAGGTTCTAATTTCGAGTTAATGATGAAGATTTGGTAAAATGTTTCCGGTATTTTTTTATAATTACGCAAGAATTCCATTAGCTGATTTATCGTCCAATAATATGGAGCTATAACCATATTTTTATGTATCAACCTTCCTGCACTTTCTTCTGGGTATGATAACAATTCCTCTACTAATTTTTGAGTTGCATTGGGTAAATAGTTAAGTATGTTTTCTATAGACTTTCTATCTAAATCTTTCACTATGGCTACTATGTCTTCTATATCAAGAAGCATTAGTAACTTTGCTGTATTTTCTATTCCCAATATTTCTATGACCTCTAATTGTAAATCTGGTACTACATGTACTAAGGCATCACTTAACAGACGTTGATCGAGGATATTAACTAATTTCTCCCTGTGATCACTGATCGAAGTAGATAAAAAATAAGCTAACTGAACGCTATCTATCGTTTTTACAATATTACGAACATTTTCTAATTCTTGATTATCGAGAGACTCTATTAAATCATCAATAGCCTTTTTGTCTAAACCATAATGAGAACTTGTTTTAATATTCATTACTTTACCTTATTTTTTTAATAAATATACACACTTGATTTTATTGAACATTCAAGTATAATAAAATTATTTTGAATTAACTATTATATGGTTAAATTTCTATTTTGTTTGCTGTTATTGTTAGTGATAATAAATATATTAAAGTCTAAAGTATAATGAAAACCCATCCAGAAATCCTTGAATACTTTCAAGGCTTAAATAAAAGTATTTCTCTTATCAGGAGGTGTCTTTGACATAGAAAGATCGAAGTTGCGTCTTGAAGAGCTGGATTCTCAAGCATCGAATGATAATCTGTGGCAAGACAATCAAAAAGCACAAGAAATTTTAAAAGAACGCTCTAAAATTAAGCATGAAATAGAATCGTTTTCAAAATTAGAAAGCGATTACAACGATGCTATCAGCTTGATGAAATCTGCTATTGATGAGAATGATGAAGAATTTTTTTCTGAAGTTGAAAATGAATTAGCCAAGCTAGAGAAATTAATCAAACTTAAAGAGACAGAATCCTTATTTACTGGTGAAGCAGATAATAATAACTGCTTTTTAGAAATCCACTCAGGAGCTGGTGGAACAGAGAGCAATGATTGGGCTGAGATGCTCATGCGCATGTATACAAGATGGGCAGAAATTTATCACAATTTTAAAGTTGAAGTTGTAGAAAAATTAGATGGTGATTCGATTGGTATAAAATCTACAACAATAAAGATTATCGGAGAAAAAGCTTACGGGTGGGCAAAAAGCGAAAGTGGAGTTCATAGATTGGTTAGAATATCACCATTTGATGCAAATGGTAAACGTCATACCAGTTTTGCAAGTGTAGGAGTAACTCCAGTAATTGAAGATTCAATAAATATTGTTGTGGATGAAAAGGATTTAAAGATCGACACTTACCGTGCTTCTGGAGCAGGTGGTCAGCATGTAAATAAGACTGAAAGTGCGGTACGTATTACGCATATTCCAACAGGCGTTGTAGTTCAATGCCAAAATGGTCGTTCTCAACATAAAAATAAAGATGAAGCACTTAAACTACTTAAAGGACGTTTATATCAAATTGAATTGGAAAAAAAAGAACAGAAAATGGCCGAAGAATATGGCAAGAAATGCGATATAGGTTGGGGCAGTCAGATCAGATCGTATGTTATGCATCCGTATCAAATGGTGAAGGATTTAAGGACTGGACATGAAGTTGGCAATATAAATTCCGTTTTTGATGGCAATATAGATTGTTTCATAGTTAGTGTATTGGAGTTAAAATGAGATTTATTAAAAAGCTAAGTTTTATGGTCTGCTAATAAGAGGAAAAGAAAACCAAAACCTATTGAGAAAAATGGAACAATTTTGTGAATATATCTATTATCCAAGTAGCTGATAAAAATGGCAACTCGTTTCTTATGGGCACAAAAATGTAATATGAAGAGAAATCTTCGTACATTAAGTTGTAGCCGCACAACGTCTGCCATTGATGATTATTTCACCTACTGTAACTGCTGCTAAAATAAAGCAGTAATAAACTTGTGTTAACAAAGAAATAGGTGAGACAGAAGCAATGCTACCTGCTAGCAGCAGCTGGGAACCATAAGGCAAAATGCCTTTTGTAACGCAAGCAAAAATGTCTAACAAGTATGCACTACGGTATGACGGAATATTATGCTTTTGCGCGAGCCTTTTTGCAATATCGCCACTTAATAAAATAGCAATGGTATTATTAGCAACTAAAACAGTAAACATAGATGCTATGCCCGCTATTACAAATTCAGCTTTAGTTTTTGTGATATTGCTTTCATCGATAAGTTTGTGTAATGCCTTTTGACCCTGCTTGTACATTATATGACTCAATCCGCCAATAAATAGAGCAAATATCACTATCTCGTTTACTTTTTTGAAACCGTCATATATGTCATGAGAGAGTTGAATGATAGTATAGTCAAAAAAAATCATCCCTAATACACTAGCAACAATTATATTTATAGTTATTGTTACTAAAGTAGTAACTTCAAATAACCCCATGATTATTAAAGAAATATAAGGAATAATCTTTATTACTGATAAATAATCTAAATTTGATGTAGGAATAATTTTTGTACTATCTGCCATAATTGCCAGATAGATAAGCGTTATAATGCTGGCAACAAATGCTACTTTAGAATTCACTTTAAGTTTATCCTTTATCGTGGCCCCCTGTGAAGAAACAGATGCAATAGTAGTGTCAGATATCATTGAAAGATTATCACCAAATACGGCACCTCCAACTACAGTTGCAGTTCCTATTTCAAGACCAAAAGCCCCACTTTTTGCTAAGTTAACAGCCATTGGTACCATTAATACAACAACTCCCATAGACGTACCAATTGCAGTTGATATAAAAGCGGAAGCCAAAAATACTCCAGGCAGTAGTAATCTTGCTGGAAGGAAATTGAGAATTAAATCAGCAACAGTATCTGCACTACCAATTGATTGAGTCACCACAGAAAATGCTCCAGAAAATAGAAAAATTAAACACATAGTAAGGGTGTTTTTATCGCCCATACCCTCGATGACAGTATCGATGTGACGTTGAATTTTACCTGCACTGCATGCAACAGCAAAAAATAGCGCCGGTAGTAGGCAAATTACCGGTGAAACTTGGCGAAGCGGATTATCAATTCCAATAAAGAAAAAATAGACACCACTTCCAAGGTATAAGATTAAAAAAATAACCAAAGGAAAAAAAGCTGTCATTTTACTGCCTTAAAACCTATGATTATAATCAATTAAGTGATTTCAGGCAAGCTTGGTTTTCTGTAAGTTAATAACAGTCCTTTTAGACTCTCAAGTTACGCTATGGAAAATGCGTTGACTATTCTACCATAATATATAGCATCAAAAAATACTCTATAGTATGAGGTAAAGCTATGGTAATGACATATGAACAGTGGAACATAATATTAGGTGTAATTGATCAAGAGGTAAATTTAAGTGAAAACAATGTAATTGAAAGAATAAAAGAGCTATTAAAGGAAGTAAAGATACTAGGGCAAGCAGAAACATTAAGAATGTTAGAAGAGATATCGCATGGATTAGAAGTACCAAACGAGAGTACAAGAGACACAAGAGCCATTAAAAAAGAGACTAAAGGTGGTAAATGTACCGCAGACAAAAGAAGAAGCAAAAAAGATACTAAAGGAGTCAAGGGTATCAAATGCTCAACAGATGGTAAAAAGAATGCTAAAAAGGTTAGGTGTACAAGAGACATCAGAAGAATCAAAAGCAGTGGCGCTAGAGGATGTGCTAAATGCACGAAAGATCTCAGAAAAGGTACCAGTGGTGCTAGATACACAAAATATAGTAGAAACATTAGGTATACTAAAGAAAAAAAGTGACAATGTGTATAAAGAGTGGGAGAAAGCCAAATTTGATGTAAATTATTGGTTTAAAACAGATTGTTTGCATGAACGCTTTTCATACACGTTATTATATTTAGTTATTGATTTTAAGCTGAGCAATTTAATAGAGGCTATGATTGAAGTAGAAGGAATCAATATTAATGCACCAAGTCCGTTTTTCAAATGGACTGCTTTACATTGGGCTGTCGAAGCAGGTAATATAGAAGTCACACTCAAGCTACTACAAAAAGGGGCAAATGTTAATCAATTGGATTCATCTGAACGAACTGCCTTACATTTGGCTACTGAAGCAGGCGATATAGAAATAACAAAGATCTTAGTAACGAATAAGGTAAATCCTAATGTGAAAGATCTGATGAACTTGACTGCTTTATATGAAGCTGCCAAGAATGGCCATAAAGAAGTAGTAAAGTACTTAATGCAGAATGGAGCAGATGTTAAGAAGAATGGGGCTCTTAAACTTACTCCTTTACATATTGCTGTTGCAAATGCTGATAAAGCATTGGTGGATTGTATAATGAAAAATGATAATAATATTGAAGAAACTATTGAGACAGTGGATGTATTTGGATGGACTCCTTTTTATTGGGCTGTTATAAGGAATAATCCATTAATATTAGAGATCCTATTACAGGGTAAATCACGATGTAAAGCAAGTGTTGATGTAGAGGATAAGTTACTTGGACGATCTCCCTTACATGTTGCTGCTACGAATGGTAATATGGAAGCAGTAGAGCTCTTAATAAACTATGGAGCAGAGGTTAACCTTAAGGATGCATGGGGATGGACTCCTTTTCATTGTGCTGCTGCAGGAGGCAATATAGAAACAATTAATTGTCTAATAAAGAACGGAGCAAGTATTGTGACGAATGATCCACAGAAAATATTATTTTCTATTTGTCCATATAATTATCTAGAAGCAGTAACTACTATAATACAACTTGGAATATGGAAGGATGTGATGAAATTGATGGAAGCTGAGTTTTTACGTTGTGCTGCCGGACATGGTAATACACTAATGGTACATACTCTATTAGAAGCTGGAGTAGATGCTAATGCAGATGATGATTTAGGATCAACTGCTTTACATAAAGCTGCCAAATATAACCATCCGGAAGTAGTAAGGATCTTAATTTTATATGGAGTAGATGTTAATGCACAGGATAGCTCTGGGCAATCTCCTTTAGCTTATGCTGTCGAACGTAGACACTGGATAGTAGTAATGACCTTACTATGTTATCGCGCAAATACTTCATTGCCTGATCACTGTGGTGAAACTGTAAGAGATTTAGCTGAACGTCAAGGTATAAGTAATCTTCTAATGGAAGCAGAAAAAAGAGCACTAGATATACTTGCGTGGCTTAAATTAGAATCAAGTATACTCAGAAACAAAGAATTAATGACAGTGCAACACATAGAATCACATATGTTGAAAGAAATAGAATCACATAATCTATCTATCAGCTTTGAACGTATGATAAGAGATCAAGCTAATCAAATTGAACAATTACAGTATAACGCTAAACTTAATGAAAAAGGAGTAGCACTTATAACTGACCACGTTAAATGTGTGCAGTTAGGGACTAACACTAAAGCGTGTCCAGATGAAATGGATGGAGTAAAAGAACAAATATTACATAGTCCTTACAGGTGGTCATATCGCACTAAAAATGTTAATGTAGGAAGAGTAACATCTTTAGCTAACGGCATTGAGTGTATGAAGTCAGGGCCTAACACTGAAGCGTGTCCAGGCCCTAGTACTAAAGAGCCTAATACTTACCTCTCTATGATGGAGAAACTACCATTAACATCTTCCCCCTCGATGATAGAAAAGTATTCGGCTATTATAGAATCTCCTTTAGGTTTTAACTAATTACGCTCGAATGATAGATGTAGAGGTAACTGACACTGAAAGTACATTGGGTAGAATTGTGTGCTATTAGATTTCAGTGTACGCTACTTTCATTATAAAATTTCTGTAGGTAAGATGTCAGAAGGTATCAAAACCATATTAGTAAAAGACGATAACGTTAGGCTGGATAGGTACATCAGAAGAATCTTTCCTGATCTAAAGCAATCTGTAATTGAAAAATCTTTAAGGAAAGGGTTAATCAAAGTTGATGATTGCAAAGCAAAGTCTAGTGATAGAGTAAATTCTGGACAAACTATAACGCTGAAACACTTGAATTATATTGAGAATGCTAGTTCTGATCGCAAATATAATGAAAAGTTAGTGAATCTACTAAGAGAGAACATATTATATGAAGACGAATATATACTAGCTATAAACAAACCCGCAGGGGTCATCGTTCAAGGTGGCGTAAAAGTAAAGATTAGCATTAGTGATTTGCTTGACCAAATAAGAGAGAGAGAAATATTTAAAATTGTTCATAGGCTGGATAGGGATACAAGCGGAGTAATAATATTCGCACGCAATGCCAGCGTTGCCAAATACCTTATGGAAGAATTTAAAGGACGGAGGATAAAAAAAACTTACCTAGCATTAACTTCTGGTATGCCGAGCAAAGATAATGGAACAATAGACTATCCGTTGGTGAAAAAATATATTTCAGGACAAGAAAGAGTGGTCATTGACGAAGACTCACCGCAGAATGCCACTACACACTTTTCAATTGTGTCAGGGCTAAAACACAATGTCGCTTATCTAAAATTACAACCAATTACTGGTAGAACCCATCAGTTACGTGTACATTTAGCTCATATAAATTGCCCTATTCTTGGTGACGGTAAATATGGCGGTAAAAAAGCTTTTATTGATGGAGTAGCAAATCAGATTCACCTGCATTCATATTCTTTGTCTTTAAAATTGCCAAATAATAAAGAAGTCACTATTACTGCTCCTGTCCCTAAACATATCGAAAAATCTATTGAAGCGCTATCTTTTGACTGAAGCGATTTCACCAATCAACTTTTCTGTCTTTGGCTTTGATTTGAAGCACAGATATTAGGCTAATTAATGCGCAGGTGGTAAGATAAACACCTGCTGCAAGTTTTGTTTCAGTTTTTTCTATAAGCCACATGCATATCGATGGAGAAAGGCCACCAAAAATACCTGCAGATATATTATGTGCTAGGCTGAAGCCAGTGCATCTAACTTTTGTTGGAAATAATTCGCAGGCAAGAGAATTATATATTCCAAAAGATGCACCTATCGGTATGCTCATCAACAGAAAAGTGAATGTTATAATATAGTGATTATCATATGATAATAGCGAAAGTACCGGCAAGCTAACACAAGCTAAAGTTACTAATGTAGGAATTATCACATTTTTTCTTCCAATTTTATCAGAAAGTATTGCAAACAGCACTGCAGACGTTCCAAATGTGATTTCAACCATGATCCTTACTAGATTTTTAATATCAATGCCTGAGAAGGTAAGTTCTTTGACAGATATGTTATAAAACATAATTACCGAATAAACGATTGCATTTTGAGCAATACCAAGTCCAATTGCTAATATAAATGCTTTTTTGTAGGTTTTGATTAGTTCAAAAAATGGAGAACTAGATAAGCTTTTATTTTTGTCATGAGTTTTATACGCTAAACTCTCTTCCATTATGTATCTTATTAAAAAACCTATCATACCCATAACAAAGCAGAAATAGAAGAGCAACCTCCAGCCCCAAATTTCATAATTTTCACCTGTAAACTTTTTGCAAATAGCTATCATTACAAAGCATGTGATAGAACCGAGAGCACCACTAAACGCTTTCATGCTCCCTAAGAATCCTAGATTTTTTTTATCGCTTGAATGCTCTATTAAAAAAGCAGAGTTAACACTTGTTTCTCCACCTGCTGCCATTCCTTGTACTATCCTACAAAACAGAAGCAGTATAGGAGAAAATATTCCTATTTCTCTAAAGCTTGGTATAACCGCAATTGCAGTAGACGATATCGAAGCCAATATTACGGAAATCAGCAAAATTTTCCTCCTACCGTGCTTATCTCCAATGTAACCAAAAATAAACGCACCAAGTGGTCTAAATCCAAAGCCAATTGCAAAACTGCCAAGAAATTTGATTGTGCTCAAATAATCATTTTCTGAAGGAAAAAAAACGTTGCTTATTATATGAGTTAAAACTCCAAACAGAGTTACTTCATACCATATAATCATATTGCAGATTATGCTTGATAGTATTGCTTTTTGAATATCGTTCATGACTTCCAGCTTACCACACTCCGCTATAAAAATTTTTATTCAATAACATTTAAAGACAACTCACGTAAATGTTTATTGTCCACTTTAGAAGGAGCACCCATTAGAACATCTTCTCCTTGCTGATTCATAGGAAAACAGATTACTTCACGAATGTTTGGTTCATCGGCAAGTAGCATAACCATTCTATCAACCCCCGGTGCTATTCCACCATGAGGAGGAACACCGAATCTGAATGCACGAACAAGCGCGCCGAATTTTGTATCAACTTCTTCTTTGCTATAACCTGCAATGGCAAAAGCCTTATACATAATATCCAACTTGTTATTACGAATCGCCCCACTTGACAGCTCTATTCCATTGCAAACAAGATCATATTGGTAAGCAAGGATGTCCAGCGGATCTTTTTCTTCTAAATCTTTCAAGCCACCATGTGGCATGGAAAATGGGTTATGAAAGAAATCTATTTTTTTGCTTTTATCATCATATGCAAAATATGGAAAATCGATGACCCAGCAGAATTTGAAGATATTGTCATCTATAAGACCCAGTTCTGATCCCAAAAGAGTACGCACTTTCCCTGCAATTATTGCTGCTTCATTTTCCTTATCAGAAGCAAAAAATACACTATCTCCAGGTTCTATATTTGTTATTTCTTTTATGGAATTTAACCTATTGTCATCAAGGAATTTAGCAATTGGTCCTTTTGCAATGCCGTCCTTATCAAATGTTATATACCCAAGACCTTTAGCACCTAATTCTTTTTGTGCATGTTCTATTTTTTTATCAAAAAAGCTACGAGGTTCTTCTGCTGTTTTAGGAGCAGGAATGGCTCTCACTACCATACCACGCTCGATATTGCTTTTGAAAATATTGAACTCTGAATCACGGAAAATTTCTGTTACATCACTAATCAATAGTGGATTGCGCAGATCTGGTTTATCAGAACCGTATTTGAGCATTGCGTCTTTGTATGTAATGTGCAGAAAATCTTCATCAACTGATTTTCGAGAAAATTTGGCAAACACTTTATATAAAGTAGACTCAATAACCTGAAATATATCCTCTTGAGTTACAAAAGACATTTCAAGGTCTAGCTGATAAAACTCCCCAGGAGAACGGTCAGCCCTTGCGTCTTCATCACGAAAACAAGGTGCAATTTGAAAATATTTATCAAACCCCGAAACCATAAGCAACTGCTTAAAAATCTGCGGAGCTTGTGGTAATGCATAGAATTTACTAGGATTTAGTCTGCTTGGCACTAAGTAGTCACGTGCACCTTCAGGAGAAGAGGCAGTAAGTATTGGAGTTTGAATTTCCAAAAATCCTTGCTCTATCATGAGCTTCCTGAGTTCTGCGATGATTTGTGAGCGAAGAATAATGTTATTGCGGACTTTTTCTCGCCTTAAGTCAAGAAAACGATATTTAAATCTCATATTTTCTGGGTATTCTTGCTCACCGGCAATGCTTGCCAATATACTCCTTTCTTCTTTTGCTATTTCTTCATCACAGTGGAACTCAACTTGCGATTCAACTTGTAAATTACTAACTATAACTTCAATTTCTCCTGTGGAAATAGAGCTATTTACCGTATCTTCAGTTCTAGCTTTGACTATTCCTGTGACAGTAATCACACTTTCTGATTTTAAATTTGAAATTTCATCAAAAAAGTCTTTGTCATTATTGAATACCAGTTGAGTAATTCCATAAAAATCTCTTAAATCAACAAAGATTAGGTTACCATGGTCACGTTTACGGTACAGCCACCCAGAGAGAGTAACTTCCTTTTCTACATCATTCTTCCTTAATTCATTACACGCGTGAGTTTTATAGCAGTTCATTTAATTGAAATTTCTAGAATACAGAAAGATTATAAAATAAATTAACCTTTGGGCAAGATAATATCTAAAGATCCTTTACAAACAATTCCAATTTGGATATAATTTCTTTGATTGTGTGTGTTGAGGTGTATTTATGAATCCTGAAGAACTACAGAAAATTCTAGCTGAAAATAAGAAGAAAGATTCTGTATTAAAAAAGCTTCTTAGAGCTGTTAAGGAGAATGACTTAGAAAAAGTAAAATCAATTTTTGAGAAAAATAGCTCTATTATTAAAGATGTTGTTGCTGAGATTAATTCCCAAAATGGTACAAATTTATTAGGTTATGCTGTTGATAGTAAAATGGCTAAATATCTAATAGAGCAAGGTGTAAAATTCATCACTGCAGTCGGAAAGGCAGTTATGAAAAAAGATTTAGAGTTAGTCAAATCAATCTGTCAGATGAATAAATCAATAGCTAAAAATGAGTTACAGCAAGATTCTAAGCCACTAGAATCTGCAACTTATGATCACAAATTTAATGATAAAATTGCAAGGTATTTGATTGAACAAGGTGCAAATCCTAATGCAACCGATAAGTGTGGTCGTTGCTTACTTCATCTGCAAATTGCACGAGGCAATTTAAAAGGAGCTAAGGCTTTAATAGAAAACGGTGCAGATGTAAACATAGTAAATCAAGAACAGGATGGCTATTGGAGACCAGGCATAGATGCTAATGCACTGAAGGGTCAAACTGCGTTGCACTTTGCAATTAGAGTATACAGAAATAATAAAGACCTAAATCCTGAAAAAGCTAATAGAGCTTTAGAATTTATAAGTTATTTAATAGAAAAAAAAGCAAACTCAAATATCAAAGATTGTAATGAAAAAACTCCTCTAGATACTGCTATATTTTTTGACACTCCAGAGATAGTAGAATTATTAATAAAAGCTGGTGTTGATCTTAATGCTGGAAAGAAAAAAGCAGAAGATGTTTTAAATTATGCTGTTACTGTAGGGCATATAGATATAGGGAAAGCTGCAATTCGATATATTTTGGAACATAACTCACGGTCAAATAAACTAGATCTTCTTAATAATCAAGAAGAGTTATCAGTCTACTGGGACGAATATAAAGCTCAAGTTAAAGAACTTCATGATATAGTGGAAGATAGAATTGACTTGACTGGTGATGGCTCTACCCGTCCTATAATGAGAACAATAAATGGCTTTTTAGATCATGAAAGTAGAAAAAATCTAGTAAAATCATCATTCATATCTAGTGCTGAGGCACCAGAAAATTTTTGTCCGAGAAAGCTGGCTGTTATAAGTGTAGCTGCAATAACCTGTGCTTTAGCGATATACTTTCTTGCTCCATTAATAATGGGTTCCTCTATTGGGGTTGGCACTCAATTGGCATTAGGAGCTGTAGGTGCAGTTGTAGGTGGTGGAATTGGAATCTTGACCAATGTGGCAATAGATCAATGCTACGTTAATTTAGCTGCTCAGAAAGCTGACTAAAATTAAAGCGTCATAGATTGCTAAAACTCCATAATTGTGTAGTAATATAATATTACTTTCCTCAAGCCTTTGGAATCTTGACCAATGTGGCAATAGATCAATGCTACGTTAATTTAGCTGCTCAGAAAGCTGACTAAAATTAAAGCGTCATAGATTGCTAAAACTCCATAATTGTGTAGTAATATAATATTACTTTCCTCAAGCCTTTAGCTCCTCAAACACTTCACTTGCTCTATTTAAAACAGAGTCAGGAAAACCAGCAAGTTTTGCTACATATATTCCATATGACTCATCTGCAATGCCTTCAATTACTTCATGTAGAAAGATAACCTCTCCGTTCCATTCTTTTATTTTCATACAAAAACATTTCACATTTTCTAAGTATTCACCTACTTTAGTTAATTCATGATAATGAGTTGCAAAAATGGCGCGGCACTTATTTACATTGTGAATATGTTCAATCACTGCCTGTGCAATAGATAATCCATCATACACTCCTGTGCCCCTACCAATTTCATCAAGTATCACCAAGGAACGATCTGTTGCCTGATTTACTATCGTTGCTGTTTCGATCATCTCTACCATGAAGGTAGAATAACCAGCTGTTATATTATCTGTTGCACCAACCCTGCTAAATATCTTGTCAATCACTCCTATATGTGCACTCTCTGCTGGCACAAATGACCCCATGTGAGCTAAAACTGCAATGAGAGCGTTTTGCCTCAAAAAAGTGCTTTTTCCCGCCATATTAGGCCCAGTAATTAGATGTATACCAGCTAAATTGATGCTATTTGAAATGAATTTATCGTTAACTTCAACCACTGGATGTCTTCCACTACAGATATTGAACTCTTTACTGTCATCGATAATGGGTTTTACGTAATTATTTTGCACTGCGAGCTCCGCAAACGTGGCTCTAATATCAAGTTTTGCCAAAGCATTTGCAGCAAGAGCAATTTTTTCAGATTCTTTAGCGACTTTACTATATAGTTCACTAAAAATTTTCACTTCTAAGCCGATTGCAGCATCACGTGCCGTAAGAATTTTATTTTCTAGTTCTTTCAATTCATTAGTAGTATAGCGCATGCTATTTGCTAAGCTTTGCCTATGAATAAATATATCCGAAGTTATTTTGTGATTTGCCGACACTTCAACGTAATAACCAAGTATATTGTTGTATAATATTTTGAGTGCAGCAATGCCAGTTAGGTCGCGATAAGACTCACGGAGCTTAGTTACCAACTTGTTACTGTTGTTCAATATATAATATAATTCGGATAATTCTTGATCATATTTTGGATTGATAAATCCTCCTTCTTTTACAGAACTGAGGTTGTTATCAAGTATAGCGCTGTTTAGAAGCTCGAATAGATCTTTATGATTACCAAGACTTTTATGTATTGTGCTTAGTTCACTCTCGTCACTACTTATCACCTGAGTAGTAAACACTGGTTCCTTTTCTCTGGTTAAGCACTGGAATGATATCTGAGAGTTAATTGCTGGTTTTTCACTTAAACAATAATTATGCAAGGTAGACAGAAACTCAGATAACTCTAAAGTTTTTCCTAGGCCTATTTTTAATAGGTTCATATCCTTTGGTGAACCACGTCCTAGTATTAAGCGCGATAAAGACCTCTCAATATCCGGAATGTTAGATAATATCTCTCGTATTTTTCTGCGTGGCTCATGATTATTTACAAAAAATTGAGCGGTGCTGAGCCTCAAATTGATTGCCTTGGAGCAAGCAAGTGGTGAAGCGAGCATTTGTTTGAGCAGGCGTCCACCAGAGGCTGTAACTGTGTGATCAATAACTGAAATTAGTGAACCTTTCTTTTCACCAAATTGAGTTGTAAACAACTCAAGATTTCTCCTTGCTGAAGCATCAATAAGCATGAAATTTTGTTGCTTATAGGTTTTTGGGAATTCAAGCCTTGGAATGGAGCCCCTTTGTGTTACTCTGACATATTCAAGCAGTGCACCGCACGCCATGATTTCTACTTTGCTGAAATTTCCTATACTACCAAGTTCCCTGATTTTATAAAACTCGCATAACGTTCTGTGAGATTTACTATACTCAAAAAAACTCTGTGCGTGTTGTGTAATTGATATTTTATAATTTTTTAAAATCGATCTAATTTTTTCGTCCTCAATGAATTTTTCAGAAATTAATAATTCTCTTGGTGATATACGCAATAAATCGCTATCTAGAGCTTTCAAATTCGTTAAAGTGTGAAAAAATTTTCCCGTTGATAATTCAAGCCAACTAATAGCATATTTGTCATTTTGCTCAACTATGGACGCGAGATAATTATTGCTTTTATCCTCCAGTAGCGAATCTTCTATAATTGTACCTGGAGTTACAACTCGTACTACATCACGTTTTACTATGGATTTATAGCCCCTCTTTTTTGCTTCATCAGCAGTTTCTAATTGGTCACAGATTGCCACTTTGAATCCTAAATCTATTAGCTTATGCAGGTAAGATTCACTACTGTGCGCTGGCACTCCACACATTGGTATTTCTTGCCCATTTGAATTGCCCCTCTTGGTTAGCACTATATTCAGCAATTTCGCAGCTTTAATAGCATCATCGAAAAACAACTCATAAAAATCTCCTAGCCTATAAAATAGCAGATGATCCTTGTATTGAGCTTTCAAATTTAAATATTGCTCCATTACAGGGGTATTTTTTTCTCTTATTAAGTTCATAACATTTTTAAATATGTTAGCAGCAAACCGCTTACTCTGGTGTTGGTTATTTTATTATGGATCAATAATTTTTTTTAGCTATAGTACAAAAACAAATAGTTTGAGGTAGAATTATGGAATATGAACGATTGTTAAAAATATTAAGGACAATAAGTGACTTAAATGAGAACAATATAATCGAAAGGGTAAAAGAGGAATTGGAAAAAGAAGATCCAGACACGTATAAAAAGTGGCAAGATAATGGATTTAACATAAATTATACATTCGATGATCAAAGTACATTGTTACATATAGCTGCTAGAAATGATCTTGTAAAGATAGCAGAGCTTTTAATAAAAAAAGGGGCTAATGTTGATGCAGTAAATAAAGTTAAGAGAACTCCTTTACATGCTGCTGTTCTCTTTTGTTATACAGAGGTAATAAAAGTTCTCATAGAAAACGGGGTTAATGTTAATGTAGCAGATCAAAATGGGTGTACTCCTTTGCATTGTGCTGCTCACAATGAAAATAAAGAGATAGTAGAACTCCTATTAAACAAGGGGGCTAATGTTGATGCAGTAGATCTGGCTGAGAGTACTGTATTACATCATGCTATTTCTGCTGAAAATTGCCAAGTGGAAATAGTAAAAGCTATCATACAAAAGGAAGCTGATGTTGACATAGCGGATAAATACGGGCGTACTCCATTATCCTGGGCTATTAGAAATGGCTATTCAGAAGTAGCAAAAATTCTACTTGAAAACAAAGCAGATCCTTTATTGGGACATAAGAGTTTTAACACATTAAAACTCTTGATTGAATTAATAAAAAATGATTTTAAGCACTCTAAGAAAGCAGAAGAAACACAGCAACAAGAAGATGATGAATATGAATTGATTAAATACTCGTTGCTACTTCGCAATGACTGCTCCTTAACGGATGTTGTCGAAAGAAGTGCATTTGGCAAGCTGATATCTACGTGGCTTGTTGACATGTCCAACTTAACAGAGAGTCAGAAGGAGTTGAATAAAAAATTCTTAAGTACTTTTAAAGACTTTCCACATATTACTTATAAGGATTATAAGAAGGATGTTGAAAAAATTAAAAAATTTTTACTAGATCATAAAAGTAATCAAGATCTAAAAACCATTCTCAACCTTAAAAGAGGAGAATCTAAACTGACAATACTGCATATTCTATCAAGTATGGAATGTAGCAATTCAGAAGAATGCATAGATTTACTGTTGAATTCAGGTGCTGATCCTAATGAAAAGGACGACACAGGAAGAACGCCTTTGCATTATGCTACTCGTTCTGGTCATTGTGATACAATTATCAAATTGCTTCTAAGGAAAGGAGCTAATCTTGATATAAAGGATAAAAAAGGTAAAACCCCAATAGAATTTACAGTTAATAATCCCAACCTTAATATTAAAGAGTACTTTTTAACTGATGATGTTATTGATGGAATTTTTCGTAAAAAAACACAAATTGACCTTAATGGAAAAGACGAATGTATAAATTTATGGAGTGATTTCACGCTAGATGACCAAAATCCATTGAAATATTTAGATTCATTAAATGAAGCTCAAGATATAAATCAGCTAGAACAGGTTGTAAATGAAGCTATAAAATCTAGGGTAAGGTTCAATCTTACTTGTGAGGGAGATATATATAAAAATAATTATGAGAGTAAGTATAATTTTACAGTAGTAAGTACTTCTTCTAATATCCCTTTATCTTTAATTATATCTAGAATAGTTTTAATAACTTCCTGGTTACTAAAACCTATAGCATAGGCAAGAGGTGTTAGAGTATGATTTTCACCATTTGAAAGATCGATCTTTATATTCGCAGTAGTAAGAACTTCTTTTAATACCCCTTCTGTTTTAATTTCTTCAAGAATAGGAGTAATATTACCATCTTTTCCTTTTTTTATTTCATCCCTTAACTTATCATATAATCCTTGTTGTGTTTTGTTTAACTCTTCATAACTTAGCATATCAAATTCTCCTATTCAAAATTACTTTAATTATGATATATTTAAATAATAAAATCAATAATTTAATTAAGTATCACAAACACTTAAACAAGAAAGAAGAGAAGCTCAAGTATTCATCTACTTTGCTTTCTTCTCAATATATCTACATATTAGGATAGAGAGCTCATATAATACCAACATTGGAATTGCAAGCCCTACTTGGCTTAGTACATCAGGGGGAGTTAAGATTGCAGCAATAATGAAAATTACCACTATCGCAATTCTCCGTTTATTTGACAAACTTTGTGCAGTGATTAGCCCTACTCTCACCATTAAGGTTAGTATGACTGGAATTTGAAATGCAGTACCAAACGCGAACATGAATTGAAGAACAAGGTCTAAATATTCACTAACTGAAGGCATAAACTCTATCGGTATACCGAAAGATTTACCGCTATGTTCAAAAGCAATAAAAAATTTCCAGGCTAAGGGAAATATGTAGTAGTAAACTACAGCGGCTCCCGTTACAAACAAAACCGGTGTTGCAATTAAGTATGGCAATAACACTGCCCTTTCTCTCTTATATAAGCCAGGTGCTAGAAATATGTAGAATTGCCATGCAAACACAGGAAAAGAAAACAACAGTGCACTCATTATTGCAACCCTGAGATATACAAAAAACGCTTCTGTTAAGTCTGTATAGATTAGAGAAAAATCATTGCTATCTTTTGTAACTTCTATTAAAGGTGCAAGTAAAAAGCGGTATATATTTTCTTTAAAGTAGTAACAAAACCCGAAGGTAACACAAAAAAATAGAAAGCAAAAAATAACCCTTTTTCTAAGTTCCGCAAAGTGCTCATAAAATGAAGCATATTTTTGTGAGTTTTCGTTCATACTTTACAATAACGCTATGTCTAACATTCTCAATGAAAAAGCCCATTCATTGTCATACCATGCTGCAACTCTACAGATATCACCTGTGACATATGTACCAGCTAAATCCACAATTGCACTATAAGGATTATGGACAAAGTCTATTGAAACTAAAGGCTCGTTACATACGGAAAACACATGATTTGCTGAATTCTTAAATATTTCGTTTATTTCCTTAGTTATTGCTCTCTTATCAGCTAAAAATTTAAAATCAACCATAGAAACGTTGCTAACCGGGACTCTAATAGCAGTACCATCTAGCTTACCCTTTAACTCAGGAATAACAGAACCAATTGTTTTTGCCGCTCCGGTTGTAGTTGGCACCATAGAAAGGCCACAAGCTCTTGCCCTGCGTAAGTCTCTATGGTTGCCATCAAGAATATTTTGATCATTCGTATAGGCATGTATAGTGGTCATAAAACCGCTTTTTATGACTAAATTGGAGTGTAAAACGTGTACAATCGGAGCCAGACAGTTTGTAGTACAAGAACCTGCTGAGATCACTTTATGCTCCTTTTTTAGCATATCGTTATTTACGCCGTACACTACAGTTACATCAGCATCTAAAACTGGAGCAGAGACAATTACTCTCTCTGCATTATGCTTTGCTGCTTCCGCACGCTTGTTGAATGCACCAGTGCATTCAAGCACTACATCAACATTCCAAGGAATATTTTCAGGGCTACGTTCTCTATATAAAGAAAATTTCCTGCCATTTATAGATAGCCAATTTTCAGACTCGTTAAAATCAATATCACCACTGAATTTACCATGAACAGAGTCATATTTAATCAAATGTGCATGCTGCTCAGCACTGAGCGACCCATTTACCGCCACAACTTCTATTTGCTCGCTATAGTTTTCTACTTCAAAAATAGCACGCAATACACTTCTGCCTATTCTACCAAGACCATTAATTCCTACACGAATTGTCATTTTTCCATCTTAAAAGTTTAATTATAGGAAATATTGCCTAATATTTCATTCTATTCTTTTAGTTGTTAATCCTAATGTTATAATATATTGATTGACTAAAGAAACTGTATCACTTAATTAATAATGTCTAAATTTTAACTTGGAGTAGGTTATGCATGGATTACCAATGACAAATTCAGATAATCAGTATCAGCAAAGAAAAATAGAAGCATTGCAAAAAGAAAATAAAGGACTGTCAGAAGAAGTGAAAACATTACAGAAAATGTCAGTGCTGCAAAATGAAATGCTAGTAATGCTACAGTGGAAATCAATAACAGAGAAACTGCGCACAGAAATATTAAAAAAACTGCTAGAAGCACCTCAAGAGGCAGCAGCATTTCAATTAGAAGAAAGAGATGAAGATCAGCAAGTAATAGAAGACATACTGGATATGCAAGAAGAATTTGAATCTTTACAAAATTTGGAAAGTACTACTATTGAACAAACAAATATTCAAGGACAGAGCATATAAACTTGTAATAGTTTCAAACTATTATAAATAACTTTCCCTACTTCCTTCTTTATCGTTACCCCGGGTGTTGTAAAACTGGGGTAACACCTTCCGCTACGCAAATCAACTACAAAACACAATCTTTTTATTCCCCCAAGCAATTAGTTGTGAATTTAAGCAATCATATTAATATAGTAAATATTTACTTAATATACTAGTATTTACCTTGACTAAACAATTATAGTGCTGTATGATTTGTACTTAAGCTTTAATAGTGAGGTGTTGATGGACGTACAAGAATTAGAAAAGTTCATCAACAAAATCCCAAGATGCTGGGGAGAAAACATCAGAAGAGTTGGAAAGAAATTTAAACCCGAATGAAGCCAGTGCTTCTTTTCTTGTCATCCGGGTAGCTGACACTGGAATCCAACTAAGTTGGTAAACACTTTACAATGTTTTTGTGCAAAAGAACTGGATGCCAGTGTCACGCACTGACCATTTGTTCCTATGGTTTTCTTTTCTCGTCTACCTTAATTTTGCCACTCTGCTGAACAGATACGCAGAGATAACTCCCCTACCCTTCTGTATATAAAACGACAAATTTTATAGCTAAAAAAATACTTCCCTATTTTCAAAGCACTGCATATAATAGAATTATACTATAGTATCTTATACTAATCCTGAGATATAGGAAAACAATCTATACAACATTTTAAGCTGGCTCATAGCGCTGGCAATCCCAATATCACAATTTACAAGGAGGACTTATGAATAAGAAATTTCTCTATTCACCATTATCAATAAAAAGTATAGAAGAAAACGGAGTATTTTCTGGCTATGCGAGCATTTTTAATATAGTTGATAAGCAAAATGATTTGATATTTACCAGGAGCATTTAAGAACAACTTAAATAAAAGTCAGATAAAACTTCTTTGGCAGCACAACCCAAGTGAGCCTATAGGTAATATTACAGATATTTGCCAAAATGATATTGGCCTATATATAACTGCACATTTGCTTTTGGGTATTCAAAAAGCAGAGGAAGCATATTTAATGCTCAAAACTGGAACTATTAACGGGCTTTCGATTGGCTATATACCAATAGAGTATGATGTTGATCATGAAAGCGGAGCTCGAGTGTTAAAACAAGTGGAGCTATGGGAAGTTAGTTTGGTCACTTTCCCTGCAAATTTGGCAGCTCAGGTAATCAACGTGAAAAATCAGCACAATGAACAAGAAATGTTAGCAAGAGCAATAGAAAAAGCAAATTCTGTGCTTACGAACACGTGTATTTCTACTTAAAATCTATAAAAATTTTCACACAATTTAACATTTATATTATTATTTATTTAATAATTATATTAATATATATAACTTCAATACTTTGAAAATTAGGTAATTTTATGCTGAATGCTAACAATAAGGAAAAAAATACAGCTTATCCACTGTGCTTGCTTGGCTATATCTAAAAACAATTGGACGAATGTTGCCAGGGAGATGGAATAAATGGGCAGAGAATATCCTATATTACAATAAAATTATTGCAGATAATGGGGTTCAGACTGATGATCTTTTAAATTCTAACAGAGAAAAGGAATTGAAGGATGAAAATGAGAGATTAAAAGAAAAGTTGAAAGAAGGTAGTAAGAAGGAGGAAAATCAGTCAAATTTAAATCAGGAATTAACTAAAAAAGAGAAAGAAATTACTGAACTTAAAGAACAAGTAAAATTATTAGGAGAGGAAAAAGAAATATTTGCTAAATTTTTTGCAGCACAAGCACAGCAGATTGAAGACTTAGAATTAGAAAATGAAGAGTTAAAGTCTAAACTTGCAGAACTTAAAAAGAGTTATAGAGAATTAGCAGAAGTTGCAGAAAAAAAAGGAGAAGAATTTTTAGCACAGCTGAAGGAGAAGTCTGAGAAGATATTAGATTTGAATAAAGAACTAATTAACCTCAGCACAAAATTTGCGAATGAAAAAGAAAAGGGATTAGTAGAGATAGAAGAAAAAGACGTAAAAATAGGTAGTTTAATGAAATTAAATAAAGTATTAGAACAAGAGAAAAAGGAAATGGACGATGAAAATAACGCACAACAGCGAACCATATCTAATCAAGATAAAAGAATAAAAGAACAAGACACATTAATTACTTCACTTACTGATAAAAATAAAGACATAAATGAAACTGTGAAGGAAGATAATGAAAGCCTAAGAGCGCAAACACAGATTTAGAAAGTAAAGCTAGTCAGTTAAAAAAAGAATCTGATACTAAAATAAGGGAATTAAAAAGTCAACTTGAGGAGAAACAAGCAGAATTCACACAAGCTGAGGAAAAAATGCTAAATTTAGAAAAAAATTTGGAAAGTGTTCAGCAACAATTAGAGCAAAAAATTACTGATCTAACAAATCAATTAAAAGATTCAATTAGCAAACTAAATGCTGCTGAAAAAAACAAAAAAGACTTAGAAGATGAAGTTAAAGAATTGAAAGAACAAGCTAAGAAAAAAAATACTGAAGTAGAGAATCTTAAACAACAATTAGAGAAAGAAAAAGATGAATTAAAAGATTCAAGTAGTAAACTAAATGCTACTGAAACAGAGAAAAAAGAATTAGAAGGTGAAGTTAAAGAATTGAAGGAACAAGTACAGGCATTAGAAGAAAGTAAAGAGTGGGAATCAGCGGGAATAGATGATAGCTTAAGGCAAACTCATTTGAATCTGATAGAAATGTTAAAAAAAGAACTTGCAAAGAAAGAGAAACAGATTGAGCAATTACAAGAGAAACAGAAGCAAGTAGAAGATCAATCGAAAGCTGATATTAAGAAACTACAGGGAGAAAAAGAAAACATGGAAGAACAATTAAGAATAATGCAACAACAACTGTTAAATAATCAAGAACAACAAAAGTTAAAAGAAAAGTCAAATAATGTTGATACAAAATTAGAAGGGATTGATGAAAAAACTAAAGCACAAGTAAAAACTAAAGAGGTAGATACAGTTAGTACAGTATCTACTGCAAAATCAATCGCTTCAAAGTTTTTGAAGCTTTCCAAAAATCCTTTTGTGAATGAGAGTCTCGATAAATTTTTATCTGATCAAAATAAGGAGTTGAAAAAAGGTTTTCCTGAATTTCAAGGAGAACACTTTTGCCATGACGTGCTTAAGAAAACTATAAAATCTCTGGTATATCAAAATGATCATAAATTTGAAAGTGATAAGTTACTCGAACTTTTAGAAACTAATTTGAAAAACTTGGCAAGGGAGATCATAGAAACTAAATTTAACAAAGTTGTTGAAGAATTTGCTAAAGATTTTGTTAAAAAACATGATCTCAAACAGGTAATTTTTGTTGAGAAGTGCGCAAAAAAGTTGCATTTAAATGAAGAAGATAGTAAAGCGATAATAAATTCTTTCACAGAATTTTTGGCTCAGAAAAATGTTAGCAATAATGATTCAGTCAAAAAATTTGTTGTGCAGAAGTTAACGGAAGCTGAAATGAAATATTTTTCAGATAAGGTTCAACAACTGGCATCAAGTATAAGAGATAAATTTTTATCCCCAGATCAGAGAATGTGTAATAAGACTCAAGGAAGAGTAAATGAGTATCAATTAACAGATAAAGCTAAAAAAGAATACACACCTAACTCTTCCATGCGTCACACTACTTCATCAAACATTCAGGGATTAGCTAGATAACTAGAGTAGGCTCTTAGCATAAAGTATTAGCTCCTCCTTTGTTAAAGTGTAGGAGCTGTCTTCCCAGTGTTGTCGTAGTAATTCTAAGTTTCTACCTAAATTTTTTCCTGGTTGATGACCTATAGTTATTAAATCATCACCAGATAAAGGAAATTTTGGAATGTTAAACATCTTAGCAAATGAAATATACTCATCAACATTTATTCCAGACTCAATACCACAAATCCTTATCAAGTCGCAATATAATTCCTTGCCAAATAAAGATATGTACTTCTTTTGCTCTTTTTCTGAAAGCTCTGTTTTGATATTGTTTGATAATAAAAATAATATTTTTTTCTTTTGCTTATTTGAAAGACGTAAAAACTTGCTCACTTCTTCCCCAAGACTCGCTCTATCTGCAGCAGTCCTAATAAGCAACGCTAATTTTGTTAGTGCATCGATTGGATCCAAACTGGGATCTAGGAAAGGCGTATGGACATACGCTGAGGGTTCTGTAGGAGGTTTAGTGTTGATAAGAAGTGGTGAAGATAAAATTTCGCATTTTACTTCTTTTGGAATAATTTCTTGTAAAACATCAGATTTTTGCATGCTCTTAAGTGTTGGAGCAGGATCATTGCATTCCAACAACTTAAATATTTCTTCTCTTATTCTCTCTCCAGAGAGGTTTTGAATCATGTGTGAATGCTTTTTGCACACATCCAATATTTCATCACTTAAATCTCCTATGCATATTTTAGCGTGAAAACGAAACGCTCTTAAAATACGTAGATAGTCTTCCTTAATCCTATCTTCAGCGTTACCTATAAAGTTTAACTTTCGTGCTTTTAAATCTTCAATTCCACCAAAGTAGTCGTATATATGGCCATGCTTGTCTGCATAAAGAGCATTAAATGTAAAATCGCGCCTTGAAGCATCAGCTTGCCAATCATTAGTAAACTCTACCTTCGCATGTCTACCGTCACACTTTACATCATGCCTTAGCGTTGTAATCTCAAAGGACCTATTGTGTAAAATTGCAGTGATAGTTCCATGTTTCAGACCAGTTGGAATACTCTTTATATTGCAAAGCTTGAGCGCTTTAATTGTTTGATTAGGCAGCAGATTAGTAGCAAGATCAATGTCGTGAATTTCACGCTGCAAAATTGAATCTCTAACACATCCACCAACAACCCTTGCCTCACCACCAAATTTCTCTATTGCCTCAATAATTATACTAACTTCGTGATCAATTTTCATATATATCATATTACACAAAATGCAAAATTTTCGCAAAAAGCCTCATATAAAAATATATAGGCAGGAGAGTGGTAAAATAAGAGGGTAAAGTGATAGAGTAAGTCTACAACAAATCCAGTGCCTAGAAACTTATAAGTATAAAAGTAATGTTAAAATACAATGTTTTCGATGATTATAAAAAAGCTGGATGCCAGTGTCAGCTACTTGTATGACACCTTTGTAGCCTTCTCTTATCATCCCAGTACCTGCTCAAGTAACTGACACTGGTTCCCTTTATGATGGTGTTATCCGAGTAGCTGACACTGGCATCCAGCTTTTTATCAGGAACGTTGATTACTCTTTATTCTTCGCCCTTCCTGCACGTTTACGTTCATTTGGATCGAGGAACTTCTTACGCAAACGTATAGATTTTGGAGTTACTTCTACCAATTCATCATCGTCTATATATGCTATCATATCCTCCAGTGTCATTATTTTTGGTGGAGTAAGCTTTATAGCTTCATCGCTACCTGAAGCTCTTACGTTTGTTAATTGCTTACCTTTAAGTACATTTATTTCTAAATCATTGTCACGACTATGCTGACCGACAATCATACCACAATATACCTTATCTTGTGGCTTAACAAACATAATTCCCCTATCTTGCAGATTGAAAATTGCATACGCTACTGCTTCGCCTTTGTCTGTTGAAATTAAAACCCCATTACGCCTTCCGGAAATTGAACCTTTATGTGGAGCATAACTGTGAAATAAACGGTTGATTATACCAGTGCCGCGAGAATCAGTTAAAAATTCTCCTTGATAGCCAATTAATCCCCTTGATGGCACTAAAAATGTCAACCTAGTTCTACCACTACCAGAAGGTCTCATGTCAGTTACTTCACCTTTTCGAAAGCTAAGTTTCTCCATGATAATCCCACTATATTCATCATCCACATCAATTACTACTTCTTCTATAGGTTCAAGTTTTTTGCCATCCTCTTCTTTAAACAGCACTCGAGGCCGTGAAACTGAAAGTTCAAAACCTTCCCTTCTCATATTTTCAATCAGTACCCCAAGCTGCAACTCACCACGTCCACCTACTTCAAATGCTTCACCACTTGGAGCCAAAGTTACAGTAATTGCAACGTTTGTTTCTGCTTCTGCATATAAACGATCTTTTATAACAGTTGAGGTAAGTTTTGTTCCCTCTTGCCCAGCAAAAGGTGAGTCATTAACGCTTATAGTAATCGCCATCGTTGGCGGGTCAACTGGAGTTGAGCTGATCGCAGTTGTAACTTCTGGTGCTGCTATAGTGTCTGAAACTGAAGCTTTCTCAAGTCCTGCAATGGCAATTATGTCACCTGCTACAGTTTGCTCTACCGGAATACGTTTTAAACCAGAAAATGAGAGTAACTTAGTTAATCTCCCTCGCTCAACCACTTGACCATCAAGATCAATTACCTTAAGATCTGAGTTAACTTGCGCGATTCCTTGGTAAATCTTTCCTGTCAATATTCTGCCAAGAAATTTATCAGATTCAAGTAAAGTAACTAGCATAGCAAAAGGTGCATTTTGATCATAAACGGAAGGTTTTATGTAATCTATCACCGTTGAAAATAATGGGCTTAAATCTTTTCTCTCATCAGATAGCTCCTTAGCACACCAACCATTTCTACCTGAAGCATAGAGTACTGGAAAATCTAGTTGCTCGTTGGTTGCATCAAGGTTAAAAAATAACTCATATATTTCATTTAGTACTTCATCAATTCTGCTGTCTGGTCGATCAACCTTATTGATTATCACAATCGGTTTTAAATTTGCCTTTAGTGCTTTTGACAACACAAACTTAGTCTGTGGCATTGGACCTTCTGCAGCATCAACCAGTAGTAATACACCATCTGCCATGCAGAGCACCCTTTCCACTTCTCCACCAAAATCCGCATGTCCTGGTGTATCAATGATATTGATTTTCTCATCACCCCACATTATTGACGTACATTTTGCAAGTATTGTAATCCCACGTTCACGTTCTTGATCACCACTATCCATCACTCGTTCTTGAACTTCTTGATTCTCACGAAACGTGCCACTTTGTTTTAACATGTTATCAAGTAAAGTAGTTTTTCCGTGGTCAACGTGTGCAATTATTGCAATATTGCGGATCGATTTAAATTCACTCATTTCTTATCATTTCAAATTTAATTTAATAACAAGTATACGTATAATATATTTAGAGTAAATAACTAAAGCCGTGCTTTCAGAGTATTTTAGGCAGATCATGGAACTCTAACAAAAAGGTTTCATGTTCGCCGTACTTTGTAGCAACTAACACCAAGACAAAGAAGAAGAATCTTGCTTTAGCAGTACATTTATATAAAATGAAAATAAACTAAAGTAATCATTTAAATGCTAACAAGATTCGCTCCAAGTCCAACTGGCTATCTCCATGTAGGAAATATACGCACTGCACTCATTTGTTGGATGTACACACGTAATCAAAATGGAAAATTTTTACTACGTTTTGATGATACTGATCTTGAGCGTTCAGATATTAAATATATAGATAATATCATAGAAGATCTGAAATGGATTGGTATAAATTGGAATTCAAGTTTCAAGCAATCAGAGCGTTTTGAGCGCTATAACGAGGTGTTCTTACAGTTAATGAAAGAAGGTCATATTTATGCATGTTATGAAACGAGAGAAGAATTAGACACTAAACGAAAATTGCAGTTAAAACAAGGACTTCCCCCTGTTTACGATAAAGGTGCGTTGCTTCTAACTGAGCAAGAGAAAATTCGTTATGAGCAAGAAGGACGAACACCTCACTTTAGATTTAAATTGAATAGAAATGAAGTTGTGAAATGGAATGATGAAGTTAAAGGTGAAATAAATATTGCAACAATTCACATTAGCGACCCTGTGGTAAAAAGAGAAGATGGAATTTATACGTACATGCTACCTTCTGTTATTGATGATGTTGACTTTAATGTAACCCATATTGTACGTGGCGAAGATCATGTAACTAACACCGCAGTTCAGATTCAAATGATTCAAGCATTAAAAGCGAAAATTCCTATATTTGCTCACCTTCCTCTACTACATTTTGATGATAGCAAAATATCGAAACAGAAAGGCGGGCTGGATATTAAGTCCATAAGAGAAGATGAGATTGAACCAATGGTGCTAATTAGCTATTTAGCAAAACTTGGAACGTCTGATCCGATAGAAGCTCATATTAATATGCAGCCCTTAATTGACTCATTTGATATTAAAAAATTTAGCTCAGCATCTTTACAATTCAGCTTGAGTGAAATGTATAAGCTAAATAGCAAAGTGCTGCAACAAATGCCATTTGAAATGGTGCAAGATCGTTTAAGTCAAATTGGCCCAGAGTTTTGGTATTTTATAAGGAGTAATATAGAAAAATTTTCTGAGGTGGCCAAATGGTGGAAAACATGCAAATTTGGTATAGAGCCTGTGGTTCTCAATAAAGAGTTTATAAAAATAGCGCTAAGTTCATTGCCTAAAGGTGATTGTAATGAAAACACATTATCAGAGTGGGTTAAAAATATTCGACAGACAGTTGATATAAAGGCAAAAGATCTATTTATGCAGTTGCGCCTCGCTTTAACAGGAACAGAAACAGGTCCAGAACTCGCTAAATTATTAATTTTTATCGGTAGAGAGAGCATTGTTGCAAGGTTAGAAGAAAGTCAAAGAATTATACAAAAGGTTTAAATGCACTGGATGTATTTGAATGACACCAATAAGCATTGTTCAGGAAACGTGAAAATATTAGATTTCTTGTCATTCCAGTTTCTGCTCCTGTCATTCAAGTAGCTAACACTGGAATCCATAATCTTGCCAAAACGTTGTATTTTAAAATAACTTCTATACATATCCCATATTTCTGGATGCCAGTGTCAGCTACTTTCATAACAACATTTAGTTGTTTTTTCTCGTCTACCTTATTTTACTACTCTGCTGAACGAATAACACCAATAGTTAATCTCATGCTGAAAGATCATTTTATGGTCCAAGTCAGTTCTTTTACAGGTCACTTCCAAGCTCATCAAATTTTCTAAGATCTTCTTAAGTTCTGAAAGTTGCAAACTTTTCAAATGAGATTTAAAACTCTGCAATTGCTTGAAGAACAATGGAGGACTCAGCTGGTCAATTGCAGCTTGTTCATTCATTCCATTTTGTATTAACAGCAAAACGCTTTCTAGTCGTAGAAAATAATTTGATATAATACGGATTAATGCTATCGGTGAAAAATTCTCTTGTAATATCAATACATCAGAAATTTTGATGAATTGTCCCATGTCTTTACTCACTATTGCAGAGCACAGATTATCAAGTGTAACATAATCATTGCCGGAGGTTGAAAAGCATAGATCTATATCAGCAAGTTTAAGATCTTTTCTTTTTCCTAGATATAAAGCTAATTTTTCAAGCTCTGAATATATAGGCAGTTTGCTATGATTAAAATAAGACTGCAAGTGGTAGATTATCTCACTTGTGCACTCTATATCATTTTGTTTCAAGTAACTTGATATAATATCACAAAGATTACTACCGCTGTCCTTATAGCAGGTAATGACACCGAAAATTTTTGAGCTTTCCATATAACTTTTAGTTGTAGAACTATATGGAAGATCATTTGCCATCATTACTATATAATGATCGCCTATATTATGATCCAATATGTTTCTTAACTCTTTAGATATACTTCCACTGACATTTATCAGCTTAACTAACCTTTTTTTAGTAAACATCGAAATGTTTGCCAACTCGGAAAATAACAAGCCAGGCGACTTATTCACTACTGCAAAATCCATCACCTGAACTGAATACTCATTCAAGTTGGCAATTATTTCCTGTACAAAAATATCGACCTTACTATTGTCACTCCCATGAATTAATACACCACTTAAAGTATCGGGTTTCTCAAGGAATTTTTTAACTTTAGATGGCGTAATTCTCATGCCATCTATATTATATTATCACTACTTGGTGGCACATCATTTGATTGCACATCAGTTTCCAACAATTCTGAGCTTTCTTGATTTGCTGTATTCTGCATATCATCAGACACTTCTTTCTTTCCCGTAACATAATTATAAAAATTTTTTATAGGCTGTCCTATATATCTAGAAAAAAATCCTTCGGCCATATCTTTCACTCCACTAATTAACAATTAGCACATAAAACAACGTAGCAAAAACTACTTTACGCTCAGATAGTTACACTCATTTGTTAATGAATTATGAACTTTCGAGACCAAAATTAAGTCGATCTACTTAACACCAATCTTATAAAATAAGCAATGATTAAATACACAGCTGCGATAAGTATAATTGCAGGTCCAGTTAATAAGTCAAAACTTGCAGATAATATCAAACCTGATACTCCAGAAATCACAGAAAAAACTGTTGCAACAATAATCATTTGCATTGGAGTTTTTGAAATGAGTCTTGCTGATGCAGCAGGTATTAACAAAAATGCAGCAATGAGTAATATTCCTATTAATTGAGCAGAAATTGCAATAAAGATAGCGAGTATAATCAAAAATTCTAGCCTAACAAAATTAACATTTACTTTCTCAACTGTTGCCAAATCTTGATTAATCGAAATCATCAGCCAATAGCGCCATCTAAATATTAATATCAAAGTAACTATTACGGAGGTTAGAAAAATTGATATTATATTACTTTGGTCAATCATTAATATGTCACCAAAAAGTGAGGTAATAATACTATTATTACCTGATGGAAGAAAAGACATAAGTATTAAACTCGATGATAAAACTACATTGGTAACTATGTTCAATATCGTATCAGCAGAGTATAATTTATTAAAATTAAGAGAAAGTAGTATAGCAAACATAATTGCAATGAGCATTATACTTACCGATGGACTGATATTAAAGATCAAAGCAAGTGCAATACCAAGCAATGACGAATGGGACAAACTATCACCCAAATACGATAACCTTTGCCATATCATAAATGACCCTAGAGCTCCTGTGACTAGGCTAATCATAATTACCGCAATTAGACTGTTTATAAAAAAACTCTGTGTAAATATCTCTAACATGCTATCAGATAACTGACAACAAATCTATCTTCAGATATTAAAACGTTATGGGTTCTGCATGCAGAACCCGTCGTCATAAATTCAAAATTTAAATTCTTTTGCTCCATAAGATAAGACTTCATTGAACAATCGCGTATCTTACCAGTACCTATTATCAAAATCTCTATTTCCTCTGTTAAAAAAGATTTAAAATACTCCTTGTTATTTATATCACTTTCTTTCAATTCAATCACCTTTTCAGGAAAAATTATAATTGAGCCATGATATTCTTGATTATTTACCCAAAATCTTTCTTCCCTGTAACCATCTATAAGATTTTTCTTCTTGGAAATTAAGGGCATAAATCAAACTATTAATTCTGTGTCGCACACCCACCATTCTGGATATTCCTTTTTGATATTTGCCGCTGCAGCTTTTGCACTTTCTTCACTATCAAACATTCCAAAACATGCTACACCACTACCTGACATACGAGAAAGTATAGAGCCTTCTTGTGACTCTAGTGTTGATATTACATTCTGAATTTCAGGTACAAAACCTATTGCTGCTTCTTGAAGGTCATTTTTTGTCTCTTTAAGAAGCTCTAACAAATTCTCCTCATTGTTATCACTCCACTTAATTGGATTAGAGAAATCCTCTTTATACTTGGAAAATACTTCTGATGTATTCAAAAACTTTTTTTTTGGTTTCACAAGTACCAGACTTATGGGTAAAGAGCATTGTTTAATGGGACATAATTCCTCACCAACACCTCTAACAAAAACTGGCTTACTATCTACACTTGCAGGCACATCAGCACCAACGCTTAAAGCTATATCACTTAAAATTTGCCTATCAATATCCCACAGCTCTCCTAGCGTGCGTATCACAGCTCCAGCATCTGAGGAACCACTACCAAATCCTGCAGCAATTGGTACATTTTTTATAACCTTTACAGTGACTTTAGTTCGTATAGGAGCGTACCTAAGCAGTAGACTCAATGCTTTCGTTATAGTATTATATCGATAATTTATTTTAAACTCAGAGTTTACAAATTGAACTGTAGAGTTATCATATCTAAAGTTTTTTTCTCCTACTTTTATCTCTAAAAAATTAGAAAGTTTAGCAAAGACAACCAAACTTTCAATTAAATGATACCCTCTTTCTTCTCTATTTATAATATGTAAAAAAAGATTGATCTTTGCAGGAGCCTTTACACAAAAACTTTCCATCTGTATATCTTCACTAACACTATCTTATTTACTATACTTGAAATGCCACTTCAGTCAAACTTTATACACTCCCAATGAGATCAAATGCCATAAATCCTAACTTCTCTGTATGGGTAAGTGCATCAGCTGGTACAGGTAAAACAAAGATCTTAATAGACAGAGTATTAAGACTTCTATTAGAGAATAAGAGAAATATTCTCTGCTTAACATTTACCAATGCTGCAGCAAATGAAATGGAGAATCGCATTTACAGTACACTTAGTAAGTGGGCAATATGTCCAGAGGGTATATTGGTCGCAGATTTAGAACAATTAGCCCAGTATGTGACCAGAGAAAATAAAGATTATTTAACAAGAGCAAGAAGGCTTTTTTCTGAACTGGAAAATCTTGGTCTTAATATTCAAACTATACACGCCTTTTGTTACAAATTAATCTCCAGCTTTCCTACAGAAGCTGGTATCGCTCCAAATTGTACGTTGAGCGAATGTAAAGAATTGCATTCCATCGTATTTGAAAAAACGCTTCATAACGAAACTGTGCAGGACGATATCAATATCGTTGCAGCTGAAATTGATGAAAATAAGCTGCGTGATTTGCTCTATACCTTATGTATAAAGAGATCAGCTCTAGAAAATAATTTAGGATATATAAAAGATAAACTAAGCTTCCCAGACAAGATTGACAATTTACAGAATGAAACGATTGAGCAGATAAAAAGATTAGCTAAAATATTAAGTAAGGGAAGCAAAAGGGATCAGAGTTACAGTGCGATACTTTATGATTGGTGTAATAGCACAAAATCGTCCGTACCAGATGTTGTCATCCCAGTGCTTGACACTGGGACCCAGAAAAAAAGAAATATGGATCCCAGTGTCAAGCACTGGGATGACAACAAGATAGAGAACTTAGCTAAAGTATTTCTCAAATCAGAATCGTACGAAAAAAAGAGCATATCATCCATTATAACAAAGGGTGCTTTGGAAAAATTTGAAGACGTAGAGCAAATGATAGAAAGCATTAAAAATGCATTGTTTACCCATGTAAAGGACATAAATTCTTATCAAATATTCGGAAGAACCAGTAATTTACTTAGTATATTTAAAGTATATATTGATCTATATAATAATGAAAAATCAAAGAATGCACTGCTTGATTATGATGATATCATCAATTTAGCAACAAATCTCCTTAGCAATCCAGGCAATAAAGATTGGATATTGTTTAATCTAGACCAAAAAATAGACCATATTCTTGTTGACGAGGCACAAGACAATAGTATTAGTCAATGGAAAATTATAACAAGTCTCTGCGATGAATTTTTTACCGGCAGTGATGAAAAGAGAACTTTATTTGTTGTTGGCGATGTAAAACAATCAATTTACAGATTTCAAGGAGCAAATCCCCATCTATTTAATTACATGCAGCAATATTTTCACACGAAAACTGGTGGCAGAGATTGGGTATCATGTCAACTTGAAAAGTCATTTCGCTCAACTCCAGAAGTTTTGATGCTTGTAGACAGAATATTTAACAATTTTCGTGAAGAAATATCTTTCAATGATAACAAGATAAAACATATTCCATATAGAGAAAACGATCAAGGATACATTGAAATTTGGCCGTTACTGCCAGGATATGAAGAGGAAGAGCAGCAAGCCTTACAAATTCATTTAACACAGAGGAAAGATTATGTAGTAAAGGATCGATTACTTGCTCAGGCAATAGCCCAAAGAATTCACAATTGGTTAAACGAAGGGCGGATTTTAGTCGCCAAAGATCGCCATATAGAACCAAGGGACATTATGATTTTGGTACGGCAACGAAATGCGCTAGTTGACTACATAATAAGTGAACTAAAAAAAGTAAATGTACCAGTTATAGGCCGAGATTATTTTAGAATTATGGATTACATAGCTGTGCAGGACTTAATAGCTTTGGCTGAATTTTTGCTCCTCCAGGCAAATGATCTTGCTCTTGCAAATGTTTTAAAATCACCGCTATTTAACTTTACTGAGGACGATTTATTCAATATTGCATATAATCGTAAAGAGCAGTCATTGTGGGAAAAAATTCATGATTATCATGAGGTTATTTATAGCGAATTAAACTATCTGATTAACTTATCTCAGACAAAATCCCCTCTTACATTATTCACGCATATATTACGCACAGGTAAAAAGAAATTTGCTGCAAGGCTAGGTCTTGAGTGCTTCGAGATTCTAGACGAATTTATGAACCTCGTATTGCAATTTGAGCACCCATCTCTTCAAGCATTTGTTCAGTGGATCAAAGAAAATAATCCTGAGATTAAAAACGATATGCAATCAGAACTCAATGCTGTACGAATAATGACAATTCATAAATCAAAAGGTCTACAAGCTCCAATAGTGTTTTTAGTTGACACAAATACAGTACCAAGAAACAGCGAAAATATTTTGTTTGATGCAACGGAAGCACCATTTTGGTGTGGCAAAAATAGTAATGCTTATTGTAATCAAGTAAAAAGAGAGAAAAAACTAGAGGATTATAACGAATATTTGCGTTTGCTGTACGTGGCACTTACGCGTGCTGAAGATGAGTTATACATTTTAGGCAAAGAGCCAGTGCAAAAGGGCTCTTGGTATGATCTAGTTATTCAATATGGAGCATTATATGAGAGGAAAAAACTATACTTACAGCCGATATTTAAAGAAAAAGTTGAAGTGCTATGCATGAATGCAAACTACCCTTCTATTTATAAAAAACGTGATTATTTTGATGTTCCAGTGATTTCACCTCCATCAAACCTATCAATGTCATTGCAGCACGTGACACTGGAACCTGGAGAAAAAAAGCCAGTGTCAAGCACTGGGATGACAGATGAGAATGCTGGAATGACAAAAAGGAGCATTGGGACGACAGACAGCTATGCAAGAGGCTTAATAATTCACAGTATATTGCAATATATGCCCAAGATAGAGAAAGACAGGAGAAAAAATTGGGTTAGGAAATATCTTGATAGCATAAACACTAGTGAAGATAAGGATGAAATTTACAGCAAAATATTAACCTTTAATGAAAAATATGATTACCTGTTCGATTTGGAGGGCAAATCAGAAATTCCACTTAGTGGAACAATTGACGGAAAACCAGTATTAGTGCGGCTAGACAGACTGTGCATAACAGAAGACAAAGCAATCATAATTGACTATAAATCACACCATAACGTTTCTATTTCCTCATCAAATGAAATAAAAAAGCAAATGTTGATCTATAAAACCTTAGTGCAAGAAGTCTACCCAGATAAGCAGGTAGAGTGCGTGGTTATTTGGATGGAAGATTTAACCTTACAATCTTTGATCTAAACTCAAATGTTCGTATAGTAGCTACTTGCATTTGTTGTAAACTCACTTTTACTCTATAGTTATCTTTTTACTACCTTATCTATTTTCTGAACTGATTTTCGTATTAGAAAACATCCAATAAGAAGAATTATAAAAGGAATAAACCATAAAATGTAGGTACTAGATTTTACAGGTGGTACAATGATAATTGAATCTCCATAAGAATTTTTTAACTCTGAAACTATTTGCTCGTTAGTATATCCATCACTGATCTTCTTGCGAATTGTCTTACGCATAACATATGCAACTTGAGACTCAGATTCGGATAATAATTCACCAGAGCATACTGGACACTTTATTACTGCAAATAAGCTACTTGCTCGCTCTTCCATGCTTTCGTCTCTTAGTTTATCATCCAAAGTAAAAGCATTTATGCTTAAATGGAATATCAATGTAAAAAGTAAGCTAATTACTATTCTCATTCTTGGTGAATTGAGTGATAAAATCAGTAGTGGATAATTTTCCAATAAAGCCTGAACCTACATTATTGTCGTACTTTATTGAAAATTGAATGTCGTTATTAGTGATTTTTTCTGATAAGGAAGATATTGATTTTTCCAATTTATCTGCAGTCTTTGAATCATTAGTCACAAACGAAATTAATTCTTTATAATTTGATATGGCTACATTGATTTTATCTTCAAATGAAGATGTAACTAAATTGTAATTACTTACTCCACCATTCGCAGCAATAGAAAAGTTATTACTCTCAATCAAAAATTTTTCTATGTTGAAATTAATCTTAGAAGCTGAAATATGGTTTACAAATTCATAATCTAATTTAGCGTCGACACTAAGGTAATTTGCAGGACTTGCAGTATGTTTATAACGGTAAGTATAAAAATCAAATTCTAGTTTAGTATTTTCATTCAGTTCTTTATCAAAGTGAAATTGAATGTAATTACTTTTATCATTCACTTCAGTTATAACACTTTGCTGATTTTCTAAAACATCACATTTTAATCCATAATCTTCGTAACGAAATGTATCTATATAGTCTATTACAGTGCTATTTCTGTTGAATTTTAATGAAGATAGTAAATCATTTAGTTTAACAACAAAGTGGCTACTCACGTGTGTGTGACACTTTATATTCTTTTTCTCATCACTACGGACAGCAATGTTTACTTTATTGCTTGGTATATAGATATATACTGACTTATCAAATAATCTGTTTTTTATCACTAAAGCTTCAGATGAAACAGTTAATTGCTCATTAGAAAACTTTGGATTCGTTACATGAAAAACTAGGTTAAAAGGAAATCCCTTAAAATCATGTGAAATATCAACTTTTTCGTCATTAATGTAATCAGTTAAAAGACTTTTTACCTTAAATGCAGAAAAATACCAAAAACCACTATACGCTAGAGGAATAAACAAAGGTAAGGAGATGAGAATATAGACAAAAATTTTACGCATGATCCTCTTATTTATCTAATGATATATTTCTTGTACCTCTGGGCACGGTTACGCATAAACCGTCAATATCTTTTGTGATTTTTATCTGGCACCCAAGCCTTGATGTCTCTGTTAAGCCGAAAGCTAGGTCCAGCATATCATTTTCCTCATCAGATATAGGATTATGTGTTTCTACAACATCATAAAATTTTGGATCAATAATCACATGGCATGTAGAACAAGCAAGAGAGCCTTCACATGCACCTTCAAGCAGATCTGGATCACTTCTGTGGGCTAAATTAAGCAGAGTTTCTCCCTCTGCAGCTTCATAGCTTTTCTTACTTCCATCAGGTAAAATAAAAGTAACGGATGGCATACTATTAAAATCTCTACTAACTTCTATATATTCTACAAATAATAACTATTATTTGCAAACTCTTTGCAATTCCATCGCCTATCTCTTGTAATCTGTATTCCTATTAGGAAAGTAAGACAGATACCAACAGCATCTCACAGAATTGTAAACATGGAATTTTCTTAGCTTGAGATTTTAGTAAATATATTAATAAATTAGCGTTATTGAACTTGATCTGCCATTTCTCCTGATCTTAAGTTATGATTTTACTAATCCTATTGTATTAACTACATCTTTAGCATTGCTATCCTTCAATAAATTTGCAGGACTACTAAAATGGTATGTGATTACAGCAACAACAAGACAACAAACTCCAATTCCTATCCCTACCGCTAACATTCCTGAATGAGCTGCAATAGCTACCCCTAAAACAACTCCTACTACTGCTAACGTAGAAGCAACTATGATAGAAGTATTACGACACTTAATACGAAGCTCATTTAGTTTATCTAATGCAGGAGTACCATCTTTATATTTTAGCTCTTTTAGTACATCTTTATTTTCACATTTGTTAAACAACTTCCAAGCATAACTTAACCTTGACGCTTGACCATAAAACCCCTTCTCAACATATTCAATCAAGAGATCAAACGGAGTTTCACCTTGGTTATTTTTAATATCAAATCTTGCACCTGCACTCACAAGTGATTCAACTTTGCAAAGCATTGACTTATCGTAGTGCAAGTTTCTTAAAGCATGATGTAGAGCTGTACCTCCACTTTCATCTTGATAGTCAATTTTATTTTTATGTAAAAAGCAACCAAAAATCTTTTTATTGCAATCGCTTGTAACGATATTTTTTAAAGTAATACTTGAAATTTTTATATTATTTTCGACTAGGAGATCTAGAGCTTCTTTATGGTTATATTGAACAATAGTATCTACTAGTTTATTCAACGCAGGAGTATCTTCTAGTTTCTTTAGCTCATCGCTTTTACAACAACTAAGCAACTCCGCAACATAATTTAATCTTTCTACTCTTTTAGCTATAGGATGTCCTTGAACATAATTAAGCAAGAGATCAAACGGAGTTTTACCTTCTTTATTTTTAACATCAAGCCCTGCACCTTTACTAAGAAGTGATTCAACAAAACTTTGGTATTTCCCTTCATTCTCATCAAACCATCTTAATGTATGATGTAAAGCTGTATTTCCTTCTTTATCTTTATAGTTGATATCTAATTTATCTAAGTACTTATTAAAAAAATAATCCAAAAACTTTTCAGATTGGCATTCACAAGCACAGCTTAAGATGTCATTTTGTGATATTTCTATCCTTTCTTCAAAGAGCTTGAAAATTTCCACACTATCGTACACAATAGCAGTTTGCACTAGAGATGTAATGTCACCAGCATTAATTGTAACTTTATTTATTATATCAGAACACTTTTCATACTCATTTAACTTGATATATACCAACAAATTCAGAATAGTTTCTAGATATTCGCATTCGGTTGATTTTTCAGTCCCTTTGGCTTTGCCCATCTCGTATGTTTGTTTACTACTCTCGGTTAGCCCTTCTAGTCGCTCTTCGTTTAATTTGTCAGTTTTTAGATGATACACATTACGTATTTTTATAAAAATTTCCTCTTTAAGTGCTTGTTGTACTAATTCATTGAACTTATATATCCATTCTTCATACGAACACTCCTGTTGACTAAAATCCTCTCCCCTATCGTACTGGTTTCTGCTTGCTTGGTCAGATAACACTTCGTGTGCTACTGATATTTCCTTGAATTTTTCCAATTTCTCTTTAAGTTCAGCCATTTGACCTTCTTCCGACTGTGATAGTAGCTTTCCGTTCTTCTTTTTTCCTTCTAGCCTATCTAACTCTTTTGCTTCCTCATGCAATTTATCTGGATGAAGCTTAAGTGCTAATTTGCGATATGCTTTTTTTATGTCATCGTGAGTAGCATCTCTTTTTACTCCTAATATTTCATAATAATCAGGCATTTGTTTCTCCACTATTTTGACACATTTTTTATGACATCAGCAATACTATGTCTTTATGAAAGAACTGGTGCCATATAAATATTTTAGCAAATATTATAATATTTGTCAATTTATTAACAAATATAGTGAAAATTTGTAGAAAAATGAGTTGTGAAAATGAAGGCTTAGAATCATTCCAACAACAGATTAATTTATATATGAATATGGCTCACCTTTACAGCATAATCAGTTAGCATAATTTCCACAAAGCTACAGAAAGAGTTGTGTTATATTTGTGGTAATTGAGGAGCTACAACCGCATGACGTCTGCCATTAATAATTATTTCACTTATTGCAACTGCTGCAAAAACAAAACAATAATATACTTTTGTTAGTACAGCAATAGGTGAAAGAGAGGCAATGCTGCTTGCTAGCAATATTTGAGAACCATAAGGTAAGATACTTTTTGTGATCGCAGTAAATATCTCTAATAAATACGCACTACGGTGTGGTGAAATGTTATATCTCTGTGCAAGTCTTTTCGCAATATTACTAGTTAATAAAATAGCAACAATATTGCTGGAAACCAAAATGGTAAACATAGATGATATTCCTGCAATCATAAGTTCAGCTTGACTTCTTGTGAGATTTACCTCATCGGTGAATTTATCTATCTTTTTCTGACTGTATTCGTACATTAAGTGACTTAATCCACTACTGAAAAGAATAAATATCATTACTTCATTCATCTTATTAAAACCCCTACATATGTCATGAGAATAATCAATAATAGAATAATCAAAAAAAGCTATTCCTAATATTCCAGCAACAACCATATTAACAGCTAATATTACCAGTGTGTTTATTTCAAATAAACCCATAATTATTAAAGATATATAAGGTATAATTTTAACTATGGATAAATAATTCAGAGTTGAAAAAGAAACAACTTCTGTACTATTTGAAATTATTACTAGATAAGTAAGTATTATAAAACCTGTAATAGATCCTGTCTTTAAGGTTAGTTTTAGTTTATCCTTTACTGAAGCTCCTTGTGAAGAAGTAGCTGCAATAGTAGTGTCAGATATCATTGAAAGGTTGCTGCCAAACATGGACCCACCTATCACAGCTCCAACGCCCACCGCACAATCAAAAGCTCCATTTTGTGCTAGATTCACAGCTATTGGTGTTATAAGTGCAATAACTCCGATTGATGTGCCTATTGCACTTGCAATAAACGCAGAAATTAAAAACATTCCAGGAAGTAATAATTGTGCTGGAAGAAAGCAAATAGTTAAGCTAGCAATAACATTTATACTACCAAGCGATTGAGTAACAGTAGAAAATGCACCAGCAAGGAGAAAAATCAAACACACGGTAAGAGTAGTTTTATTACCCATACCTTTTATAAGAGTATCAACGCTATGCTGAATTTTGTTTTTATTGAATAGAATAGCAAAAAATAATGCTGGTAATAAGTAAACTAACGGTGAAATTTGATGAAGAGGATTGTCAAGTCCTATAAAGGAAAAATAAGTACCACTACCAAGATATAAGGCTAAAAAAATAATGAGAGGAAGAAATGCAAACACTTGTCGTAATTAAATAAATTGAAAATATACTAGAATAAGCTATTTTAAGCAACTACCAATACAGTGTTTTTCTAATAATTTTGAACATCTTAAGCCATCTACTTTTGAATAAATTCCATTTGCATTTCTTGTATACTATTCTCTATTTGCTTTATTTGTTCTATTAGCCTTTCCTCTAAGTCAAAATTACCGCCCAGCCTTGCTTTAATTTTTTCTTCTTGTAATACATTTAATTCTTTTCGTAATACTATGTTATTCCAGACAGTTTCTGCTGATCTCTTCTCACTTAATTGACTATTTAGTACGCTAGTTTTTTCAAATACAAACTTTATAACACTAGACTCCTGTAGCAGAATTTCTTTATTAAAGTTGCTCTCACTAGTTACCATATTAATTACGCACTGTTGTAATTTTTTCATCTCCATATGAGTAAACTCAAAATGGGAAAATTGCTCGAAAAATATAGGGTGATTTAAAAATTCAGAAAACTCTATTACTATACGCAGGATTATAGCCTGATTTTGCTCTGCTTCAATTAATTTTGGAGATTTGTTGTAGAGATACTCCTCTCTTGTTTCTCTGAGTCTACTTTTAAAAATTTGCTTTTTAAAGCTACTTCTCAGTTCGCTAACTTTTTTGTAAAAATAATCTCTATAATACCTTTTAATGCTGATGTTACTGATAGCATTTACATATTCCATAAATTTGTGCTCAAGAATTGAATATTTTTCCGGAGCAAATTTTTCATAATTTTGCAAATTGCTACCAATTATGTGATGCCATAAATATTCAGAGTGCAGTTCTGTTGAGCGGTTAAAAGCGGATAGTACATCTTCCGTCTTATATTCTAGTTCATTGCATATATCGTATGGGTCCTTGTTGCTTGGCAAAGTCACGAACTTCAATGTGTATCCAGGCTCCAGTATCGGCAGAACAAGTTCTGCAATTCGAATAGCAGCATGACATCCAGCACTATCGCCATCCATACAGATAGAAATTTCTTTAGCAAGTTTCCAAAGATTTTTTATCTGCTCTGCAGAAATTGCGGTACCAAGCGGAGCAACTGTATTGCTAATTCCCGCTTGATGTAGTGCTATAGCGTCCATATATCCTTCAACAACAAATAGATGCTGTTTTTTGCGTATTTCACTCAAAGCAAAGTTTAATCCATATAAATTTTCTCTTTTCTTAAAGAGCTGACTCTCTGGGCTATTTAAATATTTTGGTTGTTGATCAGAACTCAACGCACGTCCACCAAAGCCAATAACTTTTCCTGCAATGTTCTGTATAGGGAACATGAGTCGATCATAGAAATAATCACGAGAATTTCTATTTATCAACCCAACATTAGCCAAAATTTTGTCTTCAATACCTGAAGAGTTCAAATATTCTCTCAAACCAGAACTTGGTGCATAACCTATTCTAAATTTATCTATGATTTTGAGTGAAATCTTGCGCTGCTTTAAATAATCTACAACTCCCTGATTTTTTTGTGTAAACCAAATTGCAGCTAAATTCAGTGCTGAAAACAGTTTGTTGTTCTCTTTAGCAACGCTGAGGTTTTTGGGTAACTCAACACCTGCAACAGATGCCAATTTTTCCAACGCTTCCTTAAAACTTAAGCCCTCAGTTTGTGAAATAAATTCAAACGCATCACCATGAGCTGAGCAACCGAAACAGTAATATAAGCCCTTAACATTGCTGACCGAAAAAGATGGAGTTTTTTCGTTATGAAATGGGCAGAGTCCAACAAAACTATCTCCTCTTTTTATTAACCTAACTTTTTTTCCTACTATGTCGGACAACAATAATTTTGACTTTATAATATCTATATGATCCATTTTACCGAATTAGTAGTGGTAGGATAAAAATTATATAGAATTTATGCATATCTGACTCGAAATTTATTCAGAAAGATCAGGAGAGCTTGACAAAAAGCTCAAAATAAATTACCCATATAAATATCCTTAAGTTGCAATTTCTTATATGTCATATGTGATATCAGTTGCTTCAGACCATGCAGGTTATGAATTAAAATCAGAAATAAAGGCTTACTTGGAAATTTTAGATTATACAGTGATAGACCGTGGCTGCACTGCTGAACAAAAGAGTGTAGACTACCCTGACTATGCTGCTGAAGTTGTAGAAGATATAACAAACAAAAAAGCAAATTATGGAATATTAATTTGCGGTACAGGTTTGGGCATGAGTACTGTGGCAAATCGTTTTGAAGGAATCTACGCTGCTTTATGTAATAGTGTTGAGATCGCAAAATTAGCTCGCGAGCATGGCAACGCGAATATACTTTGTCTTGGTGCAGAGTTTACTGCGAGTGGATTAGCAAAAGACATAGTCAAACAATTCCTCGAAACAGAATTTTCAAAAGAAAGTAGACATAAAGAACGCCTTGATAAACTTAGCAATATTAGCAAGAAAAAAACCACAAAAACTTATAACGAAGATGAAATATCAAAATTCGCTAAAATAGCAGGTGAATGGTGGGATGAGAATGGCAAATTCAAGCCATTGCACATGATGAATCCTGTGAGAGTATCATACATCGTTGAGAAAATAAAAGAATTAAAAAAATGCGATTTAAAAGAACTATCATTGCTCGATGTTGGTTGTGGTGGTGGCATTTTGTCAGAGTCAATGGCGCGTATTGGTATTAGCGTTGCGGGAATAGATGTATGTGAGGAAAACATAAAAGTGGCACAGTCGCATGCAAAGAAAGTAGGGTTAAATATAGAATACACACACACTAGCATTGAAGAGCTAAGCAATGACAAGAAGTATGACGTGGTTTTGTTGATGGAAGTGGTTGAACATGTCGATAATTTAGAGTTTTTCATGAAAAAAGCAATAGAGCTGTTGAAGCCAGAAGGGCTAATTTTTATATCGACGATAAATAGAACTATTAAATCCTTCTGTCTTGCAATAGTCGGCGCAGAGTACATATTAAACTGGCTGCCAAAAGGCACACATAGTTGGAATAAATTTCTCAAGCCATCAGAAATTGCAAATCATCTAAGAGAGAACAATGTAACACTGCAAAACATGGCTGGTATGGAATATAATGTAATAAAGCGTGAATGGAACTTGACCAAAGGTGTGGATGTTAACTATATACTTTGTGCAAACGTTGTAATTTGAAATCTCATTCAAGTACTAGAAGGTAATGTAAATATTTTAAGCAGTTTTACTTTACTTAGCAGCTAATTTATCATATGTATTTCCATAGGATATCGCTATATTAGAATATGTTACAATTACTAACCTTACTTGCTGTTATCACTTCAGTTATACTTTTTGGTCATCTAGTTCCAATGGAAGTAAAAACCTTCTTGTATTCAATAAGCCTTAGTATAAAAGAGATCCTACTATTTATAATGCCTTTTATTGTTTTTGCATTAATCTTTAGTAGTGTTAACAATCTTAAGCAGTCGGCTATAAAGTTTATATTGTTAATTATTATAACGATTTTCTTGTCGAACCTTACCTCAAGTCTAATAGCTTATTCTGCTTGGCACTTCATCTTACAAAATACTTATTCAATACAGAACGTAATACAGCATGAAGAAACAATTGTACCTTTATGGTCGTTTGAGCTACCGATAATGCTTTCCAACTTCCGTGCTCTTGCTTATGGGTTTGTGTCCAGCTTAATAATGTCTGCTTTGCTGCCTAAAAAAAGCAAAGAACTTTCTCACAAAATGTCAGATTTAATTTTTGTTATTTTGAAGACATTCTTGACACCAGTTATTCCAATGTTTGTACTTGGATTTGCTTTTAAAATGCAGCATGACCAGGTTCTATCTACAATATTTATGAATTACTCAATAATTTTTATTATTATAGCATCTGTAACCTACCTTTATGTTTTTCTCTTATATGGAGCAGCAAATTCATTCAAGATCACAAGCTGGATAGCTAGTATAGGCAATATGATACCTGCATTTATTACTGCAATGAGCACAATGTCTAGTAATGCAGCTATGCCGCTTACTATTGAAGGAAGCAAAAAAAATGTAAAGCAGCCTGATATAGCATCGTCTGTTGTGCCAATAACTGCTAGCTTTCATTTAGTAGGTGATTGCTTTTTTATTATAATACTATCAATGATAATGACTTTTGGTGGTGCATTGTCTGTAACAGATTATGTGACTTTCCTTCTCTACTTTCTGTTATTTAAATTTGCTATTGTTGCAGTTCCAGCGGGAGGGATTATGGTAATGTTGCCTGTTCTTGAGAAGTATCTTAATTTCTCTCCAGAGATGCTTTCATTAATTACAGCATTGTATATAGTGTTTGACCCAATAATAACTTCAGCAAATGTTATGGGTAACGGTGCGTTCACTATGATGTTTACAAAGCTCTATGATAAGCTTAAGTGATGTCCATTCTAGCAATTAATACTGTAGGTGCTGGTAGTTCAATAGCAGTAATTGATTACGATGGTAATTGTTTTGTAGAACGCAATTCTGCAAACAATAGTCATGCAGAATCATTTTTTCAAATTTTAAGCACTCTATTTAGTAAATATAACTATAATTACGATAAAATAGACCATTTAGTAGTGGTAGTTGGACCAGGAAGTTTTACTGGAATCAGAGTTGGTATATCAGCTGCACAAGGTATAAATCTTGCTACAAATAAGCCGTTATATGGGGTTAGTGCGCTGGAAGCTCAAGCATATGCAATATCGCTACTTTGTGCAAATAGCAAAAAAAATATTAAAGCTATAATCGAAGATGATCAAAAGTTTTATACGCAATTATTTGATTTCAATTTGTTGTTACCGCTATCAAATCCTGCTGTAGTAAGTGAACTCCAGCCTGAAACGGACTGCATTACATATATGGATTGCAGTTTACCAAAGTTGGATGCTAGCCATGCAGGGCTATTAGTCCGTTATAGACTAAAAAATAAACAAAAATTAAATGGTGTTGAGGCTCTATATTTAAATGAGCCTCATTATATGAAATCGTTGCCTATTGCGTAAACACTATTAATTTGGCCAAGTTTGTACATCTGACTTACTATTTCTTCTGCTACTTCTTTTATACTCATATTTGAATTTTCTACCTCTATAGCATTTTGTGGTACAAATAAATCTTCCTCCCTAAATTTAATACTATTTATATTAGTAACCTTCCTATTTTTTCTTTGCTTTTTTGATATAGTACGCTCTTGTAATATCAATGGATTGCACCTAAGTACTATAGGGAGGATTTTTGTGCCCATTTTTTTACTAAGTTCTACTACTGAGTTATATATTCTTATGTTGTAATCATTATTTTTAATTAATTCATCAACAAATATATAATTTTTTGAGTCAATAGGATAGGCTTCTATTGCCTGAAACATAACATGTGTAGTGTTATATATTCTATCTCGAGCTTCTTTGGAAGTTTGATTATATTCAAGTCCGCTTACAATTACTGCATTTATCATACTAGATAATACTATTGCTGTAGAAAGTTTACCACTTCCTGGAAGATCAGTGATATATATGAAAAATTTTGTTAGCTGTTTTTTTATGTCAATGTTTACCATATTATTTTTAATATTAAAACCTACACTTATAATAACATAAAAACGAGGCTTTAAAACATATGAAATATTACATAAAAAGTCGTTTTTATAGTTAAAATACTATGTAATCTAGAAATGTAAACTCTAATCACCTAAGGCAAGTAAAAGTGCTTAGTATTTTAACGTAGGTTCACCTTTTAGTTTGTAATAAACTTTTTTTCACGTATAAATCTTTAGAAAATTTTAGTCAAGAGCTATGTTATTAACAAATAGTGAGTTGAAAAGAGACCTAGTTAACGCCTATCAGATTTTATCTTATCTTAAATTAGATGATCATACGTATACTCATCTCTCTGTACGTTCTGAAGATAAAAAGTCATTTTATGTTTATCCGTTTGGTATACGTTTTGATGAAGTAGATGAAAGTTCATTGATGAAAGTATCGTTTGATGGGAATATAATTGAAGGCAAAGAATATCAATATAATAAAACTGGCTATGTAATCCATGGCTTCATTTATCAAGCAAGGAAAGATATTCAAGCAATTTTTCATCTACATACACCTTCTATTGTAGCAGTTTCTTCTCTCAAGGATGGATTAATCCCAATAAGTCAGTGGGCGCTGCACTTTTATAATAAGGTATCTTACCATGATTATAATTCCCTGGCACTTGATGATACAGAAGGAAAAAGATTAATAGCTGATTTGAAAGAAAATTTTGTGATGTTAATGCGCAATCATGGATCTATAACATGTGGTCAGACTATACAAGAAGCAATGTTTTATACGTATCACTTAGAACAAGCTTGTAAAACTCAATGCCTGACGCTAGCAATGAATAGGGAGTTGTCAATTCCAAGTGAAGAAATTTGCTCAAAAGCCGTAAAGGATCTTCTGTCTTTCGAAAGCAATCTTGGTGAGAGAGATTGGCACGCATGAGTTAGGTTGATTAAAGGTAAGTTATAAAAATTTCTGACTCTTCGATAGATATTAGATTTCTTGCATAACCAGCCAGTCTGAAATCCAATAATGGTTTCACACGCTGTAACTCTTCAATTCATGCAAGAAGTCTAATGTCTCCATCTCTACTTAAGTTAACACCCTTAACTAAGCAGATACAAGTAAATAACTAGTAAGTTTTTTCAATCCTGCTCCACAGCAAATTTTAATGCTATGTGAGTAGTTATAGTGCTGTTAACAATTAAAATGACAAAAATTAAGATGGTGATTAGTAGTGTATAAATATTCAAGGATAAATTTTCAAATTGAGTTAGCAATTTAAAATATACAAAAGTTGGCATTATCATTGGCAAAACAAGAATTTGCGACACTCCTGATGCTAAGTTATTTCGACCAATCATCAATGCATTTCCAGTAGCTGAAATATTAATGATTATCAGCGTATTAAATAATAAAGACACTCCAACTGCTATTGAATGTTCAATATTATTGCCTAGAATTGCAAAGCTGAACATGAAAGAAATCACTGAAATCGGTAACCCAAATAACAACCAGTGAGCGAAGATTTTATAAGCAACTATCAGCCTAGAAGAGAGTGGCTGTACAAAGATTTGCTCTAATATTCCATCATGATAATCAGATGTAAATAAATTATTTGTAGAGATCTGCAAAACAAATGTAGCACATATCCATGTTAATGTTAATATGACTTCTTGTTTACTGTTGTTTTCAAGTGTATATGAAGATAAACTTAACATTATAATAAAAATACATACTATATAAGTAAGATTATTATCATTTATTACTAATTTTTTTACCGAGCTAATCATACCAGGATTTTAAATGTTTATTATAAATTATAGTGTTTACTTTGAGGGTAGTATAATTTTTTGTGTTTACAAGTTATATAAGTTTTAATATATTTTATTGATAATGCTATGGAAAAATTAATAAAAATAAAGTTACCGGAAGATTACGTTCCTTCAGAAAATGAAGAATATATGAACGTAAAACAACTGGAATACTTTAGCTTAAAGTTACAATCAATACTCTCTGAAATGGAGAAACAAGATCTAGAAGATAGTAGTATTTATTCTGATAGAGATAGTGAAAATGGAGAATTAATTAAGCGCCGAAAAGATAGAAAAGAAAAAATTAAGGAGGCGTTGGAAAAAATAAAATTAGGCATTTATGGTTACTGCGATGGAACGGGAGAAGAAATAGGAGTCGAAAGACTTAAAGCTAATCCGCTTGCTATGTATTGTATTGAAGAACAAGAGAGAATAGAAAAAGAAAAGAACGTGTATAACATTAATGATTAGAACTTGTTCGGGAATTCAAGCATATTTCTCCTATGATTATTGTCCAATAGAAATTTCAAATTTTGTAAAATCTTTAAAAACCCAGTTATTTTTAAGAGTGTAGAAAATAGTTATAAGAAATTTTCTAGCAGTAGCAGTTATAGCCTTAGCAGAACCACGCTTCTTTTTTATATGTTCATAAAAGCTTTTCAAGTAAGGACTGTAACGTACAGCAATCCAAGTACATTGAACTAAAGAAGTACGCGCTATTTTTGACCCTCGTTTGGTAATTCTTCCAATTGTACATTGCTGATTAGATTGAGAAACTCTTGGTACAACTCCAAAATATGCAGTAAGTTTCTCAGGTCTACGGAAATCATTAATGTCTCCAATTGTTACAATAAAAACAGCTGCAGAAATTGGACCTATTCCCTTTATGCTGATAAGATTGCTGAACCCAGGAAGTTGTTTAGCGAAAGCTATAATTTCCTTTTCAAGCTTTTTAAGGCTTTCTCGGATAGCTTCTAAATGATAGCTAATCACTTCAATTTCAACTTTTTCTAAAGGATCCCAATTATGCTTTTGAGTAGCACGTTCAAATCCTACTTTAGTTGTAAGTACTTCTTTTTTAATTTTTATTCCATGGTAATTAAAAAGACCATGAACTTTATTGATTAAAGATACCCGTGACTTTACTAACTGATCTCTCGTTTGAAGAAGAGAAGCTAACTGCTGGCATTGTTTGTTTTTGCACCTTGCCTCAGGCAACATATCTTTGCTGAGAAAGAAAGCAATAGCTCGTGCATCATGCTTATCTGTTTTGTTCACAGAGCGACGAACAACTTCAAACTGCCCAGGAGCAATTATTACTATGCATTTAACGTAAGGTGAAACTGCATCATAAAAGAAACAGCTATTACCTGTTGCTTCTATGGCTACTTCATCTGTTTCTTGAAGATCTTTGGTGAAATTATCCAAGTCTTTTAAGCGAAACGTTTGAATATGCTCAGGTTTCCCTTCCTGTAAGTAACAAGCAGTAAAACTATTGGTATGTAAATCAACTCCAATGTGACGCATATTTTTTCCTCCAATTGCATATTTCAATATATCAGAGTAGAATATTGCCGGTTGTTCCAAACTCCTATACGAGGTCATCACATCACATTTTGTGAGCCTCACGATGATTTTCGGTGGCAGGGGCAGTTAATCTCTCCTACGAAGTCTTCTTTCTATTCTTCATATAAGAGCAGAAAGTGCTTCAGAAAAATATCCAACCTGCCACCTAGTCCACTCTGAGAAGTTATTATCTTCTCTTGCTTACAACCAAGCAATACTTATTCATACCATCTCTCCTTAACATAACTCTACTCATAGCCAGATATATGAAATTTTCAGTGAGTAAATCTTATTCTTTCGATAGTCTTCTATTCCTAAAGCAAAAGTCCTTTCTATAACCCACCTTCTTGGCTGCACTTTAAACCCCTCATTGGTAGTAGCTAAGGCGGTGTGTCTTTGTTGACTTAGAACCTACATGAAGGCTTTTTGACAATCTCAATATCCATACCATATTCTTCCTTTATATGATTTTTTAAATTTTCTCCTTGGTATCCCATCACATTTTTTAACTATAGTATATTTTTTTCTTATATTATTTAATGCCACCTTTATCATTTTCATTAGCAGCGCTTACGTAACAATAGAGTATAAAACCCTGAATATCTGTAATTATATGCCTTTTTCTACCCTTTACTTTCTTAAATAGCCTTTGATTCCCCTTTTTCTGTAGTCTGTACAGATTACTATACAAACACTTGACTGATCATACACAGTTTTCCATAGCGGAAAATCATTTAGTAAATACCGCCATTTACACCTGTACACAATACATAGAAAATTGCTTCTAATATTTCTCTTTTGCTATACTTTGACGACCTTCCTCCTTTCCTGTATGATACTCTGGAGTAGCTTTCTATTCTTGCCCATTCCCTTCGATTTAGCTCTGCTGGATGCTTTTTTCTCATCTTTACCCAGTACTAAAACTTTAGATATTATAGCCTCTTTTAATAATCTCTGGACAAGCTCTAGCTTCGGTAAACTCAGGAGAAGATTCTTTTGCAAAAAATGCAGCATGTACAGCATTTTTAATAAAAAAACATGCAGCAAGTGCAAATATTGCTGTCGGTACATAGCGCAAAGGAGAAGCTATACTAAAAAAAGTAGCAGAAGCGACGATTAAGCAACAACAAGTCAGTATCGTTTGATCACATAGATAACGTCTATCAACTCCACCGTATTCAGCCATCAACCCTTTAACTTTATCATTGCTACCGTATGGCAGAGTAAGCGTTTTAATCAAATTCATTACACAATTATTAGTGAAATATGGAGCACACTCTATAACTCTGGAGCCATTAACCTTCTGATTAGGATCTGCACCATATTTTAGAAGCAACTCTACATATTTTTCGCGTTTATCGTTGCCACAATTGATTGCTTGATATAATGGACCTCGACCATTTTCATCTAACATATTAGGATTAGCACCATATTTCAAAAGTATTTCCATAGTATGATCATCATCAAACAAAAACGCTTCAAACAACGGATTTTTACCATTTCTATCTACCATATTAGGATCAGCACCATATTGTAACAATAACTCTACAATTCTGCTGTCATCGAGAACCCTACAATAGTATAACGAAGCTTCATTATGTAATAGCTTTATATTAGGATCAGCACCATTTTCTAAAAGAAGTTTCAAAATACTATAATTTCTTGAATCTTTAGCTTGCATTAAAGCAATAGATAATGGAAAGTAAATATAAATAAGTTCTTCATTGATGTAATCACCAAATCTTCCATCTTTACTGCTTTTGAATTTGGAAAAAAGCTTTTCAAGAAACTTTATATCCTGATTATATAGAGCTCTACTTAAGTAAAACCTCAAATCTTCAGGGGAATTAATTTCATTTAAATTTTCGTCAGTTAGATTTTTAACCCCTTCTATATTTTCCTTAGTGAGAAATTCATATGCAGTACCTAGCTTTTTAAATTTCTTCTCATTTTGTTTCTTCACAACCTCACTTTCACCTGAATGTTTATCAGGATGATATTTCAAGGCTAATTTTCTATACGCTGATTTAATTTCTTGTTCACTGGGCGCATCGCTTGATTCAAAACCTAATATTTTTAAAGCTTTCTTTCTACTTACAATAAATTCCCCACTGAAATATGTTAAATTAAACGTAATCCAAAATTTCAAAAAGTAAAGCTTTTTATGTCAAATTACGTCTATTTCATAACTGTACAAATATTGTAGATCAGGAAACTTCAGTCCTTGATACTGGAATAACATCTCTATACTACTTAGAGTCAATCTCAATATTAAAAAATTTCTCAAATAGAAAAAAGGCAAAAGGAACCCTGTCAGATACTATCTAGTTTTAAAATTGGCGTTCTTTATTGTCTAATTTGACATCCACTCAATAGATACCATTTTTGCATTTAATTTACAGAATGTAGTCTAAGTACAAACTTGTGAAAGGCTTATGTGTAATGCTTCTCCACATAATCACTAATAATTTCCTTAAATTCTTCAAAAATATTATCACCTTGTAAAGTTTTGAAATATTTGCCGTCTTTGTAGACTGCTGAAACAGGTTTTTCTCCGTATCCAGGAAGGCTGATCCCCAGATTTGCATGTTTGCTTTCTCCAGGACCATTTACTATACATCCCATAACAGCAACGCTCATATACTCTACACCAGGATTCTTTTTCTTCCATATCGGCATATGAGTTTTTATGTAGTCATTTATTTCCTCAGTTAATCTACGAAAACGATCGCCACTTGTGCGTCCACAACCAGGACATGAACTCACCTGAGGGTTAAAGTGACGTAAACCTATAGACTGTAGTATTTCCTGACATACTACCACCTCATTAGTGCGTGATTCACCAGGGCGCTGAGTTAAAGAAGCCCGGATAGTGTCTCCAATACCATTTTGCAATAAATAAGTAAGCCCTGCTGTGGTATTTATTATGCCTTTATTACCCATACCAGCTTCGGTTAAACCCAAATGCAGCGCATAATTGGAGGATTTTGCAAGTGCAGTATAAACTAAAATTAAATCTTGCACTCTACTGACTTTACATGAAATGATTATTTTCTCTGCATTAAGGCCAATCTTTTCAGCTTTTTTTGCACTACCAAGAGCAGACATTACAAGCGTCTTACGTAATATAACATCAGAAGTTTTTGGATTACTAGACAAGGAGTTTTCATCCATTAATTTTTGTGAAAGGTACTTATCAAGACTACCCCAATTTACTCCAATTCTGACAGGAAGATCATGCGTTATTGCATACTCTATAATTTTTTCAAATTTTTCATCACGTTTATCACCAAAGCCTATATTACCTGGATTTATCCTAATTTTACCCAAAATTTTAATGTTGTCTGGATAATCCTGAATCAGCCTGTAGAGCTCATATTGTCCACAGCCTACTAATATCTTACCATCAAAACCTTCTTTATTTATTTCCTCTACTATATAAGGTATTGCTTTTGCTACTTCCTCTGAGTTCAAAGCAATTCGCACCAATTCTGAACCTGCATGCGCTAGTTCTATTACTTCTTTTGCATATTTCTGAGCACTGCTTTTTATGTTGTCAGAATCTATATGTGCACCAAGTGCCATGGATTGAACAACTATAGGATTATTTCCACCTATCTTCACTTGTCCAACTTTTACAGTATGAGTTTTATGCCTGGAAACCGGCGATGACTCATATGCATCATCACTCAATGTCAGGTCTCTATCTAGCATATTATTAATCGTGACACTATTTTACTGTGTCAACTACACTGCCAAATGAACTTGAACCATTTAAACTATGCTGTGGTGTTCTATTTAGATCAGTAATAGAATCATGAGAGCACGTTCTTCTTGATGGAGTTTCTTTTATAGTAACATTTATAGGGGAAACTTTTTTTTCTCGTGTTGAAGTAACTTTTTTCCCTTTTTGTTGTTCACTTTTTTTATGCTGCTTACTTTCATACTGAGAAACTGGCTCTTGATCTATAAATACAGCACCCTTTAAACGTGCAAGATTAATACCATGCTGATTGATCATAGCATCCTCCCCATCTTCAACTACGCAAGCTCCCACGTTGTTTGGCTCGTTATCAAGGCTAGCAATTTTTTTTTCTTTTAATTTTTTGATTAGATCTTCTTTATTTACGTTAACATTAGTTTGACCTTGTAACTTTCTTTTCTTGAGAATCTCCCTACGCTTTTCATATAGTTTATATGAATCAGCAAATTCCTCATCTGCATGAAAATTTGTACCACCAGGATTACCAGGAGGTATGTACTTTTTACTAAGCTTCACTTTAGACTTAGCTTCAACATTATGTACAGTAAAGAAACTAGAAACCAAAAATATTAATATAAATAAAACTTTAGAAAAGATCTTAAGCATACTATAGTGAATATTGTGCTTTAAAAGATACCAATTAACAAACTTCAAGTAAATCAGAATCTCTACCAACTTTATAATACAAACATCTTTCTAAAAAATTTACTACCAAAACCTGCAAAATCTAAAGAAAGTTTAAGGTGTTACAAATTTTACGTAACACCTTTTCAAGAAGAGCATTACACTCTTTCTTGCTCTAAATTCTTCAGTTTTTCGGTATCACCTACATTACTAAACTTCCCATTTGGTTTATCTTGAGACAAGTCTCTTTTTCCTTCCCTTTCAGATTTAACTCCTTGATAGATACAGAATGCAACAAAACTAGTTACCGCTATTGCAGCAACAGCACTGACTATGGCACAAGTTAGTATTGCTTGTTCTTGCCCACCTACCATGTCTGCAAATGTTTCTACTTTTTCTTCTAAGCCTGTAAATTTTTCTTGCAAGCCGCTTAAGTGCTCTTGCATAGATTGAAACTGCTCAGTACCAATCTTATCTTCTAATGCACCAAAAACTTTTTCAAACTGCTCAACATCTATCTTTTGAGCTTCTTGCCACTCTTTTAATGCACTAAATACCTCTTCAAACTGTTTAGCATCTATCTTTTGAGCTTCTTGCCATTCTTTTAATGCGCTAAATACTTCTTGAAACTTTTTAGCATCAATATTTTGACTTTCCTGCAATGCTGTTACATCCAATTTATCAAAACCGAATACAAATTTGGTTATGTCCATTTTTAACCCCCTAGCTAATTAATATATTACTATTGTACGTTTTTAGTAGTTAATTTAGTATTAAACACTATACAACTGGGATCCAATAAGAAATATCTGGTCATGCGCTGGAACTTTTGAATTCCAGTTATGCAAGAGATCTATTGATCTTAAAATAACTTTCCTTGGTTTAAGTTAGCGATTATTCTACCAATATCTCTCTCTTTCCTGAGTAACTCGGAGCGCTGACAATACCTTCTTTCTCCATTCTTTCAACAATATTTGCAGCTCTATTATAGCCTATTCTAAGCTGCCTTTGAATGTAACTAGTTGAAACCTTTTGATCTCTCTGAATGATGGCCACTGCTTGCTTGTATAGATCGTTCTCTTCATCTTCTGTTTCACCTTCTGATTCCGAGAAAGAATTTTCATCTTCTTGAGTGATTTCCTCCATGTAGTTTGGCTCACCTTGCGTTTTCAGATGATCAACTATATTTTGCACCTCATCATCACTTACAAATGGACCGTGAACTCGAATAATCTTACCACCAGAGGCCATATAAAGCATATCACCCATACCGAGCAATTGTTCAGCCCCTTGTTCACCAAGTATTGTACGGCTATCTATCTTAGAAGTAACAGCAAAACTAATTCTCGTTGGAAAGTTTGCTTTTATCACACCTGTTATTACATCTACAGATGGGCGTTGTGTTGCCATTATGATGTGTATTCCTGCAGCACGAGCCATCTGAGCTAAACGTTGAATAGAGCATTCTATATCTTTGCCAGCAACAAGCATTAAATCTGCCATTTCATCTACGATCACCACAATATACGGAAATGTCTCCATTTTAAGTGGTATTTTTTCAAATAAAGGTTTACCCGTTGTTGAGTTAAACCCAATCTGTACAACGCGCTCCAACTCTATTCCGCTATTCATCGCTTCTGTAATTTTTTGATTATAGTTTATTACATTGCGCACATTTAAATATGACATCATGCGATAGCGATTTTCCATCTCTTTCACTATCCACTTAAGAGCAATAACAGCTTTTTTTGGCTCTGTTACCACTGGCGTTATTAGATGCGGTATTGCATCATATATTGAAAGCTCGAGCATTTTGGGGTCGATCATTATCATCTTGCATTCATCAGGACTTAATCGATAAACGAGCGATAGAATCATCGTGTTAATCGCAACTGATTTTCCTGACCCCGTAGTCCCGGCAACAAGCAAGTGGGGCATTTTAGTCAAATCTGCAATAACTGGCTTTCCGCTTATTTCCTTGCCAAGTGCAATTGGAAGATTTAAGTTTGCATTTTGGTATTCTGGCGATTCAAGTAAATCACGCAGCATCACAATCTCTCTCTCCTTGTTCGGCAACTCTATTCCCATAGCATTTTGCCCACGAATTATTGAAATACGTGCAGAGAGTGCACTCATCGAACGTGCAATATCATCCGCAAGGCCAATCACTCTTGCAGATTTTGTGCCGGCTTGTGGTTCAAGTTTATATAAAGTCACAACCGGTCCATAACATACACTTATAATTTTTCCTTGCACGCCAAAATCACTCAGGACCTGCTCCAGCAAAGATAAATTCTTATTGCTCTCTAATGCATTCAACTGTTTTCTCTGCACAGATTCTTCTACTTTAGAAAGTAAGTGAATGCTTGGAAACTCAAACTCGCTAGAAGGTGGTTTAAAAATCTCTTCGGTAGCTTTTTTCTGTCTTTCTTTTGGTTGTTGTCTAGTGGTTCTATATTTTTCTTCTAATACTAACGGTGCTATTGAATAATCAGTAGTTTTACGTAATCTGAAAAACAAGATCTTTGGAAAAAAGGAAGCTATTTTTTTGCATAGGAAAAGTAAAGAATAAACTGTTCTCTTCCAACCAACCAATCCTACAATACCTATCGACGCTACTACCGTGAATACATAAAACGGGCAGTGGCCAATTAGAGTATTGCCGACTATTCCACTGTGCATATACCTTGCAGTGGTGCTGAGCGAAAGTTGCTCTAATGTAGAGCATATTCCCAAATTGATTAATACTAAATAGAGAATCTTCAACAACCTTTTTGATATCAAAAAGTAAACTATGGTTGTAGCTATTGTAATACTAGCGAGTCCCAAAAATTGAACTAATATATCAGCTAAATATGAACCTACTATTCCACCTAAATTTGTTACTTTCTCATTTGTAGCTGTATTTAAGGATGGATCTTGATAATTATAGCTAAAAATCGATATATATATATACATTAAAAGTGACAGGTATATCGCTGATTTTAGCTGTTTTTTTAACATCTACTTAAAGTAATAAGTAATTGTATATTTTACAAAGTGAATTGCTATTATCAATATCATCACGGATAAATCTAATCCATTGAATGGTTGTATATACCTTCTGATAACCTTTAGTGGAGGATGGGTAAGTCGGTTTAAAGTTTGCATTATTTTGCTTACAACTTCATTATACATGTTAACCACATTCAATTTAATCAACAAATCCAGAACAACTGAGCATATTAGAATGAAGCTGTAAAAATCAAGTAGCAGATTAAGCAAGTATATGATTGGATGCATATTACTAATTTATACTAAAACCTATTATGTGTAGTGATAGATATAAAATCAAGCCCCACAATAATTTTTATGCTGGAACAGGTGTAAACAATAAGCTATAAGATATTGTAATCTTTGGTTCCAAGTAGATAAAAAACTTATTGATAAATTAACGGAGAGATGTGTACTGTATGAATAGCTTTTTGATCATGTTTATTACATGCAGGATAAGTGTTCAGGTACGTATGAAACCAGCGCTTCTTTTCTTGTCCACCTCTTGTTACCTAAATAGCCTCTGCTCAAGTCGCCCCTTTGTTGTCATCCCAGTGCCCAGACACTGGGATCCAGATTAGCACTAAGTTGGTAAACATGAAAGCGCTTTACAACGTTTTTTATGTGAAAGTCAATGTCAGCTACTCAAATGATACCATTTGTTATAAACTCACTTTTACTCTATGGTCTTGTCGATATCCTGAACAGATACAATATTTTTTATTTATAAAATGAAGCAACTACTTATCGTAAAGTTGATCTATAGATATAATACTACCATTTGATGACTTTTCAGCACATTTCTCACTTTCATATTCTTTATCAGAATCAACGCTAAATACTAAAGTATCTCCTGAAATTTTATCATGAAACTCACTAATAGCAAAAAACGGTACAGTGACTTGTTCTTGTTTTCCACGAAAACTCAAACTAACGCTAAACCTATCTTCAAGAACTTTTAGACCATAAAATTGATGCTGTAATATAATAAGCATTTGAGTAGGATATGATTCTTTCAAGTAGTCTGGTATGACAACACCGTTAAATCGCGTAAAAAACAGTATCTCTAAGTGAGGAGTAAAAATATTATCTAATATAGTATCTAGAGCCTTTTTGATAACTTGAAACTTAGCATAACTAAGCGACTTCTGATAAGCTGTTTTATCCATATAACCCTTACATGTTTGGGGGAACTTCTGTTACCCGGCGTTCCCTAAACCGTGCTTATAGCAATGAAGTTATAGTGCCTAAATTAAGCAGCTAATTCAACATTGTCTTCAGCAGCAAAGTTATTATCGTTTGCATCTAAATTATGAACTCTTAGCGGTGGTATCTAACCGAGCAAAGCTACCATCTTTACTATGCATGTCGATCCTTACTCGCCCCCGTATTAACAAAAAATATGGTGGAGGCGCCGAGTACTGCCCTCGGGTCCAATACACCTATTACAAGGTAATTTTATTGCCATAGTACAAAAAATGCACATCTTTATTATACAGTAGTATTGAATAAATGTCAAGTTGTTAAACGTAAAATCGGTTGTAAGCTAAAAAACTAATATAAAAATTACTTCGCCTATTTATCTAATCTTAGTATAATCAAAGTAGAGGTATTTTTAGAGCTCAAAATCTATCTTCGTCTGCAGACTTTTTTATCAAATAATCAAACTCAGTAAAGAATGTAGCGTATCTTCTTCAGCGCAAATGGGTGCACACATATGCTTAATCTCTGTCGTATGTGCGTTACATTTTTTCTGTTCTTTATTAATAAATATGGGGGATTCTATGCCTAATTCTTAACAAAAAACTACTCAAATGCTTTTGTAGCTATTGAATTTCTGAGTTCAAGAAAGCAAGAGACAGTGTGAGAAATGGCACAAGCCGAAAAAAAGATAAGTTGTGGAACAAAAAATGCAGACAACTGTGGAAAATTGCCTGCGTAACTAGACTACAAATTAGTTTTTCTTATCATAATTAAATCAATTCAGTGCACTTTCTAACTTTCTACTTGTTAGAAAAAAAGCGGATATGAAAGAGGAGTTTCATATTGATCTTGTGAGCCAATTTCTGCTTCTTGCTCTGATGATATCTGCAACACCCCTTCATTAACATCATCATGCAAAAGAATCTTTTCTGTACAAACCTTTATTACGTCTTCCCTTCCACTAGAAATAGCATAATCCAAAGGAATCTTTCCTTCATTATCTTGTATATTAACATTTGCATCCTTCTCTATAAGAAACTCTACTACTTTTACACAGCCACTTTCAGATGCTAAACATAGTAAGTTACTTCCATCAAATGAATTAGCATTTATATCAAACCCATCTTCTTTCCATTGATTGTACATATCAATGTCATGTTGCTGCAGCTTACTTTGAAGTTTTTCAATTATGTTAGATGAATCTACCTTGCTATCATCATTAATCGTCCATAGTATTTTTTCTAATGCCGACAAATTACTCATAATGTTCTCCGATTTTTAAGAATAAATACTAATTATAGTATTAAAGCAAGATATGAGGACGAAAACATTCTATGTAATGACTACTATGCTATAGGTATTAATATAATTTTAAACTGCAATTATTAAATTAGCCATCTGTATACTGAATCTATGTCTTAAAAGGATCATATACATTAATTTCCTTAGTTTTCACTTTTTCATTTAACAACCTCAGAATGGGCTGTAAATCATCGTCGATTGATAAACACAGTACTTCTCTATCAAGATAATTGGCTAAATGATTCTTCTTCTCAAGAATTTCTGCTTCCTCCAATAAGTCGCATTTGTTTAACACGACAGTTTCTTCCTTCTTGATAAGGTCGCTATTGTAAAGCTTCAGTTCATTATGTGTACAATTATAAGCTGAAATAATATCATCGTGAGTTACATCAATTAAATGCAGTAAAATTTTGCACCTTTCTATGTGCCTTAAAAATTTGTGTCCGAGCCCAACTCCAAGATGAGCATCAGCGATTATTCCAGGAATATCTGCTATCACAATTTCGCTATAATCCACTTTTGCTACACCTAAATGTGGTCTTATAGTAGTAAATTCATAATCGCCTACTTTCGTATCAGAATTTGAGCAGCGGGTTAAAAATTTAGATTTACCTGCATTTGGCATACCAATAATGCCAACATCAGATAAAACTTTTAGCTTCAATATTATATTTCTTTCTTCGCCAGGCTGACCATGAGTAAAATGTCTTGGTGCCCTATTAGTAGCAGATTTAAAGTTAGTATTTCCAAGCCCACCTTTTCCACCTTTCACTACTTGAAATTCCATGTCAGGTTTATCAAGATCTACTATTATTTCCTCACTTTCTTCATCGATTATTTGTGTACCAACTGGAACTTTAAGTATAATATCTTTTCCTGCTGTGCCAGATTTATCTCTACTCGTACCACTTTTTCCACTACTCGCTTTAATATGTCTTCGACAACGAAAATTAAGCAAAGTGTTGAGATTTGCATCACTGATGAAAATTATGTCTCCTCCCCTGCCCCCATTACCACCGTTTGGGCCACCAAATTCAACGAATTTTTCTCGACGAAAACTAGCGCAGCCATCGCCACCATCACCTGCTTTTAAATATAATTTAACTTCGTCTATGAAATCCATTCTAACCCGCGATAATATTTAGCATTTTCTCCTAATGAACTTTCTATTCTCATCAATTCATTATACTTTGCAAGCCTATCAGAACGCGACAGCGAGCCAGTCTTTATTTGCCCACAATTCGACGCAACTGATATGTGGGATATCGTTGTATCTTCTGTTTCACCTGAGCGGTGAGAAATAATAGCCCTGTAGCCATTTAATTTTGCCATTTCAATAGCAGCAAAAGTTTCCGTAAGTGTTCCTATCTGGTTTGGCTTGATTAGTACAGCATTTGCCATTTTCTCCTCTATTCCTTTACTTATTAGTTCACAATTTGTAACAAATAAATCATCTCCAACCAATTGAACTTTATTCCCAAGTTTTACAGTAAGTAATTTCCAACCTTCATAGTCGTCTTCATTCATTGCATCTTCTATAGAAATTATTGGATATTTGCCTACAAGGTCAAAATAATACTGAACCAATTCCTCTGAAGTGAGTTCTCTATTTTCAAATTTATAAAGTCCATCTTCATAAAAAGTAGATGCAGCAACATCAAGACCCAGTGCAAAGTGATTTTTCATCGAATAACCGGCAGATTCAACAGCCTGAATTATCAAATTAAGAGCTTCTTCAGTGCTTCCAATGTTTGGTGCAAAACCACCTTCATCTCCTACGTTTGTGCTATAACCTTTTTTCTTAAGAATGCTGCGCAAGTTATGAAATACCTCTGCAGATATTCTGATTGCTTCACTGAAAGTTTCAGCACCAACCGGAAGAATCATAAATTCTTGAAAATCGAGTTTATTATCCGCATGTACTCCACCATTCATTACGTTAATGAGTGGAACTGGCATCTGCTCTTCCCCTACTCCCAAATACTTATATAACGGCATTTTAAAGCTGTTTGCTGCTGCTTTTGCAACAGCAAGAGACACACCCAAAGTTGCATTTGCTCCAAGTTTAGATTTATTTTTTGTTCCATCTAGTTCAATTAAAACTTTATCAATTACACTCTGGTTTGCTGCATCCATGCCAATGATTTTATTTGCTATCACTTCACTCACAGATTGAACAGCTTTCAGCACTCCTTTACCACAATACCTTTTTTCATCTTGATCTCTCAGCTCCAATGCTTCTAGTTTACCGGTCGAAGCCCCAGAAGGGACAGCGGCTCTACCTGTTGCTCCATCACATAGTTCTATTTCTACCTCAATTGTTGGGTAACCCCTGCTATCTAAAATTTCTCTTGCAAATACACTGCTAATTGTCTTTTTCATCATACTAAACCTCTACTAGATTCACAATTGTGTGCACGTTCGGGAAATGTCACCCCAGCGCTGTAACATTTCAGTGTATGAACATTGCAATATACAGGTAATTTGAGTAGCGGATGGTCAGTGCTTGACACTGGAATCCAGTTTTTATTATACAGCCACTTATTTAAAGTTAAGTTTTCTGGATCCCAGTGTCTGGGCACTGGGATGACACCATTCTTAATGGAAGCTATCCCCATATCGCAATGTCTGTACAGTTGTTTGCCTAGACACTGGGATCCAGTTTTACTACACAATTTTATCATATAAATCACCAATGCTTAAGTTTATTTTACTAGCAGCAGCTCTGCAGTTTCTTTTGCTAGTTTAGCTATATTACTACCAGCACCAATAAATAATACTACATCCCCTGAATTTGTCGAATCACTAATAAAATGTGAAATGAGTAGAGCATCATTCATAATCTCTACGTTACTAAACCCATTACTGATCAAGGCTTTTTGTATATCATCAATTCCACAGCCAGGAATAGGCTTATCTTCTGGAGGATGGACAGGAGTGAGAATTACATAATCAAACATCATGAAAATTCGTACGAACTCATCAAAAAAATTACGAATACGAGCAAAACGAAGCGGCTCGATAATTCCTGTTACCTTTCCTTTAGTGGTCAAACGTGCTGCTGCTAGGGTTGCCTGTATTTCATTTGGGTGGTGAGCATAATCCTCAATTAACTTAACACCTTTAATATCGGCAATTAAAGAAAATCTCCTTGCTACTCCTTTAAATTCCAAAAGACCTTTTTTAATCTCTTCATCACTAATTCCAAGTTTCACTGCAACTGATATTGCAGCCAGGGCGTTGCTAACTTTATGCATTCCTATTGCATTTGATAGCACTACATTCTTTATAATTCTGGTACAAGGTTGAATATCTTCTTTTTGTCTTTCGAGAGCGAGTTCTTTTAATCGAAACACCATATGTACATTATCATCATCAATTTCAATACGCTGAACTAACTTTCTAATTATATTAAATTTAGTCTCCCAATCTACCTCTGATAAATCACACTTTTCCTTCGTTATATGCTCTCTGACCATCTTAACTTCTTCCCATATTACCTCTTCTAGTATATCCGCGCATATTGATTTGCTGTTACATTCATCAAAACGGATTCCGGAACAACAATAGTAACTTTTTCCTTCTTTAGTATGACTCATTCCATAATAAGTGTATTTACAATACTGACATACAATTAATTCTTGTAATAAGTATTTACTTCCACTTTGTTGCATGTTTTCTATTTGTAGCTTTTCTTTTTCCATGCTACCTCTCTACAACTTATATCTATTTTGCCTATAGTAAAATATACACATAATTAGCCAAATAAAGGAAAGTGCAAACCAAGTAATTGCATATTCCCAATGCTTAATTGGCTGTATAGTCAATTTTCCACCAAAATTGTCTTGCCACAATATACATTTTTCTAGCTTAATACCTAGATCATTGGAGATTTCTTCTGTACTTAAGGTAAACCACGTATTTGAAGCAATATCATTTTTGATAAACCAATTTTTGCTACCATCACAATATAAAACTCCACTCAAAGCTACTTTTTCAATTTTTGCTTTTTCTTCTTTTTTTTCTCTAACTATTCCTTTATTCACTAATATGTAATGTCCAGTGGTAAGCAACATAGGAGACAGCACATGATAGCCACGTTGACCTGCGAAAACATATAGTTCTATATCACTTAAAATTCCGTCGATTTTAACGTTTCTGTAGTTAAACTTTGAAAGATTATCACTAGGCAGCAGATGAATAACTGGAAGATCCATATTTTTGATAATATTACTCTTCCAATTTAATCTAAATAACTGCCATAACCCTAGTGAAAAAAGAAGTAGAAAAGGTATGATGAAAACAAATACTGTTTTTCTTAACACTCTATATTTGTGTTCTTAAGTAATTTTCAATACCCATAAGCTCAATGAGATTAATTTGTCCTTTAATCCAATGTAAGTGCTCTTCCTCGTTTTGCAGTAGTTCTTCTAATAACATTACACTAATCACATCCTTTTCTTTTTCAGCAACAAAAATTGCCTCTCTGATGCCCTTTATGCCTTCTTCTTCTAACTTTAAATTATCTTCTAAGATTTTCTGTATTGTATCTTTTGTGAACTTTCCGTCATACTTTGAGATTTGATTTGTATCTTGAAAATTTGGTACACCCTCAAGCAGTAAAATTCTTTCTGCTAACCTATTTGCATGTCCAAGCTCTTCATTAAGCTCGTTTCTCATCTTTTCTGCAAACCTATTGATCTTTTTATCTTTGAGAATCGCAGAATGCAAAAGATACTGACGTACGGAAGTTAATTCATGAGTCAGCAATTTATTCAAATGTTCTACTATTTCTTTATTCATAACCTTTCTTTAGCTAATATACCAATGTAATCTACATAACATTCAAGGCAACATCAATTCATTTTTCTCACAACAACCGTACCAAATAGCACATCATGAAATGTCTGTTTCTTCTGAGAAAAGCAAGCAACTAAATACCAACTGAAGGTAAGCATCACTATAATCACTTCTAGTGTACTTAAAGCATTTACTGATGTTTGAAAAAGTTTGATAAAGGTGATAATTGAATTATTTAGCATAGGAAGGAAAAACTGAGAGATAGTGCGATCAAATGCTAAGCTCAAACCTATTTTAGAACTATCTAAAGTGATAGTATATATATTCATTAATTGTTGACCAGGAGTTGCTTGAGCTGTTGAAGATATAAAATATGTAAAGTAACCACAATTTATACACATGTATGACAGGTGTAAAATTAATGGAAAATCCCCTAATGACAACACAATTAGTAAGGCTGGTATTAATAAAATTGCCATATCTATTAAATATGCGCAAAAGCGCCTTTCTACACTAGCGATCTCTGTCATTACCACCTATCTTTCAAATACTTTACTATGAATTCTGTAAGTTTATTAAAATGTTGAAAATATAACAAATCTTCATAACCGCTTATTGATTGGCCGTACATAATAGGTAAGCAATTGGCATTTTGTGCACATAGAATGTCTGTGATGCTATCACCAACAAAAAACACATTTTCTCTATTTACAGGTAGCGTACTCTCCTCCAATGCAAACAGCAGTGGAGTTGCAGATGGCTTATCTTCTGCAGTATCACATGAGCCAACTATTCTTTCAAAGTAAGAATCTAGTTTAAAATAGGCAACTTCTTGACGTAAATTAGTATTTTTCTTATTGCTAACTATCGCTAGGTAAATATTGTGGCTTTTCAGTGTCTGCAGCATTCTCTCTACTCCTTCATTCAGAGTAATATTTTGTAACAGTGCATTATCTAGGTATTTTTGATATATCTGGTTCGCTTTTTTCCACTTATCGCCAAACAAATTGACCATGTAGCTCTTTCTTGATTCATGAGAGTTTCTATCAGCAACTTTGTTGCTACACCCCATTGAATTTAAGGTATGCTGAATGGCATTAGAAATATTATCTTGAGTATCAACTAAGGTATTATCCCAATCGAATACTACCGCTAATCGGCTATTTTTCATTTTTATATTGTGACGTATTTTAAACCAATAAGTAAATAATATTTTGATGATAAAGCTTCTATGTTAATCATTTTTACATAATAACCTAATACACTGGGTATATTATATGCTTTCAGGTAGTAGGTATGTCACAGTTTAAAGACACACCAAGTGTTGAAAAGAAATTCAAAGACGTTTTTAAACGTTCTCCAGGTGCTTTTCCAGAAGGTAGTTCACTGGAAGAGAAGGTTGATCGTATAGCAAAAGGAACGAAAGCTCTTAAGGCTATAAAAGATAATGAGCTTGAGGGCAGAATGAAAAATGTTGCTGAATTAAATAAAGAGCTTCAAAGACGACAAAGGCAAGAAAATGAGGAAATACGTAAACTCACAAGGTCAACACAAGAATTAAGAAAGGAATTTGGTATAAATAAAAGTAGTAGACCAGACAGCAATGATAAATCATTGCAGGAAACTAAGCAAATTTCTAAACAAAAAGACATAGGAGTTCAAGCTTCAATGACTACAAAGAGTAGTGAAGAGCTTAAGCAACCAGATAACAATGATAAACCATTACGGGAAATTAATCAGATTTCTAAGCAGAAAGGCATGGGAGTGCAAAACTCAAAGAGTAGTAAAGAGCTTAAGCAAGATGATACACCACAACCGCAAGAAAATCAGAAAGAAGAAGGCTTGCTTAGTCTATTGGGGCGCTTTTTGAAAAAAATATTAGAAAAACTTTTTGGTGGGGATGAAAAGAATGTGGAAAATGCTCGTGATACAAAAGAAGCTGCTCAAAAAAGTATATCAAATAACGGAATTCAGCAACATAGTATGAGTCAAAGCTCTTTCATAAATATAAATGGAAAAGAGTTCAATTTAGAACCAGGAAAAGCATTTAATTATCAAGATAAAGCTCTCAATATTAAGATTACATACAATAGTTCTGAGCAAGATACAACTTTTCCGAATGTTACTAATGTGATTAACTTAAATATTGATGGTAAGGAACATAATGTCCAACCCGACGAGTCTTTCAATTATAAAGGCCCTGGCTTAGAAATTAGCGTGATGAATGGTAATCAACAAAGTAAAAACTTCGACAAAATTTTAAGTCAAGATCAAAGTATAAGTGAAGGTTTAAAGCAAGCAACAAAGCTTGATGATCCATCGGTAACGCCTGTCAATACTCCTGAAGTAGAAAAAACAAACACAGGTCGCGGAAGATAATTCGCCTTAGATTTCTTGCATAGTCTGGGGATCCAATTTGTCATCCTATGGCTTGATCATAGCTAAAAATCTGGATTCCAGCTTCACGCACTAACTTAAATTATTTATAAAATTTGTTCCGGTAAACCTAATTTGGGTTAGCTATAGAAAGCAAAACAGACACAAATCAGGAAAACAATTAATAGAATTACTGTTTTTATAATAAAAATAATTAATTTTTAAATATTTTATATTGATTTTATCATTAAAGTTCATGTAATATTAATATATTAACTTTGATGGTGGTAAAGAAATGCATGGTAGTATAAGCGACGAAGTGGTGAAAAATTTAGACAAGTTAGCTTCTTATAGACAAGTAAATAAATTTAAAAAGATATTCAATAATCTTAGCACTAACCATAAAAATGAATATATAAGGCATGTTAAAGCAAAACCTAAAAGCTCTAAAGCTATGTCCGGCATACTAAATGCACTAGACAATCAAGAAGCACCTTCTATCTTTAAGGAGTTACTCCAAAAGGATAAAGAGTTTGCTTTCAATACACTCGATTGTATTCATCCCAAATATACTTTATTTAAAACCCTATTTAATCAACTGAACACTCAGCAAAAGGAAGATTATAAAGTAAATTTAGAGACAAAATCAACTGTCAAAGCTGAGCTTATCCTAAAGAATTTTTACTTAAGCAATAAAGAGAGTTCAAGCAACTTAAGTACTGAAAACTCCAATGAACCGTTAGTACAAAACAGAGATGATTTGCCAGCAGCAAATTTCTCTCCTATATCTCCTGCGTTCGAGGAAACAGTTGTTGAACATACATTTGATACTAGACTAGAATTTTCTTCTGACAAAGAGGATCAATCATGTAGCCAAACAGTAATTCCATTTCCGGGTTTTGCTGAATTCGATAATCAATTCCGCAATACTGTAACAGAAAATTCAACAGTTAGTAGTAGTTTAACGTCGAATGAGAATATATCAGATAGCCTAGAAGGTGAGCAATTATCCCCAGAGTATTATAACTCTTTGATAAATGGAGTAACTAGTCTGCAATCCTCAATTGTGGATGATTTGCCAGAGTTAAATTTATCTCCTATAACTCCTGCATTCGAGGAAACAGTTGTTGAACATACATTTGATAGTAGATCAGACTTTTCTTATGAAAATGAACCGTTAGTACACAAAAGAAAGAGAGATGATCTGAATGAATTTTCAGAGCCAAGTTTAGAAAATTTTCTTCCAAGTTTTGCTACATTAGAACAAATAGTTGCTGAACGTGAGTTTGATAATGGAATAGACGAAATATCTACAGTGGAGCCACCAGCAAAGCGCCAGTGCATATCAGTACCTCCATTTGAGGGTTTTGCTGAATTCCATAATCAATTCTGCAATATAGTACCAGAAGATTCAATAGTTAATGATAGTGCAGTACCAGAAGAACATACTAGCCTGGAAGGTGAGCTAACTTTCCTATACTCTCAAATAAATGTCGGAGAGCCATTAACTAGTCTGCAATCCTCAAATGTGAATCCATTGCCAGAGTTCAGTTTCTCTCTAAGCTCTGTTACGCTAGATGAGATGGTTAAGAGATATGGCTTTAATCACAATGACCACGCTCCAAGTGATTTAGAAGCAGTTGTGTTAAAAGTCAATAGAAAAATTGATGTAGCTGTGAATAAGTACTTAAAATTTGTGTGGGCGTACTTATTCACAGCTATGCTATTACTATATAGAAACAGTTTTAGGGCTATACTCCTCAGTAAACAGTCTACCGTCTCTTACTAAAGAGTTAGCAAGGATAAGTAATTTTCTCATTGCAGCAGTAGAAGCAACTTTATATGGTTTTTTATATTGATTGTATAGCCTATCAAAGAAGATTTTTATATAAGAATTGTACCTTTGCGCACTAAGAATGCACATATGTAAAACCTTTCTAATTTGTGATCTACCACCCTGAATACACCTTTTTCCCTTACTAAAACCACTATCTCGATTAAAAGGTGCAACTCCGGAAAGGCTGGATATTTCTTTATGTTGGAGAGTTCCAAGCTCGGGTAGATAACAAATAAAAGTAATAGCTGTTATTGCACCTATACCAGGTATACTAGTTATTGACATATACTTTTTTTTAAGCTCTTGATTTTTATCGACTAATTCCATTACCTCATCTTCTAAGACTTGAATTTGATTTTGTAAAACTGCAAGTAGCTCTTCCATTTGTTTGATTATAGATAAATCGGTTACTTGATGAGCTTGGGTTTTTTGTATTTTTGCTATTTCTACTAGTTGATTCCTGCGAGATAATTTTTGCTTCAAACAGTCAATACTACTAACTTTTAAAGGAGTGACACGCATGTCTGTATTACTAACATAACGTGAGATGATGCTACAGTCTATTTTATCAGTTTTAGTAGCAATACCAAGGCTTTTTGCATAATCTCTCACCCATCTTGGTTGAATGACATATACTTCAAAACCATGGCTTAATAAAGTATAAGCACATAATTTTTCGTACCCACCAGTTGCTTCAAGTCCAACTTTGGTTACGTTATGTAAACGCAAAAAGTCGATTATTTGATCAATAGCTTGAACGTTATTTTCAAATACTTTATGATGTCCAAGTGGATGAATATGGATATCTAGTTTATTTTTGCTAATATCAATGCCAGTAATAATATTTGATAAATTCATAATCCCTCCATAAATAATGTGTATACTGCATTTTCCACCCTTATATACGAGCCTAAAAGCTCAACCAGTTGTTCGGAACTTTCAGTATAATAAACCAGAGAGGAGAACCTTGCTGCAAAACGGTCCTTATGACCAAGAGTATGTACGGTTCCTCCTCTCTGCGTGTCTTTATACCGCCATTTCGTGACATTTATAAAGACTTGTTTTTAACATATAAGGTATATGTAGAGCAACCAGCAAAGTTCCATACATATTACCACAATTAACTAGGGACAAAAAAAGGTGGTAGTTTAACCTACCATCTCCTCTGGTTTCACTATCCTTTCAAACTCCTCCTCAGTGAGCAGTTGAAGTTTTGCTGCTGCTTCTTTTAGAGTGATATTTTCTTTATAAGCAAGCTTCGCTATTTTTGCTGCATTGTCATATCCTATATGCGTATTTAATATAGTAACTAGCATTAACGACTGATTTAGTAAATCCTTTATTCTTTCTTCGTTTGCTTTAATATCAACTACACATTTCTCTGCAAAATTTAAACTTGCATCAGCTAAAAGTCTTATAGACTGCAAAACATTGTAAATTATCACCGGCTTAAACACGTTCAATTCAAAGTGACCATTTGAGCCACCAATTGTCACGGCAACATGATTTCCCATAACTTGAGCACATACCATAGTCACTGCTTCGCATTGAGTTGGATTCACCTTACCCGGCATGATTGAAGAGCCAGGCTCATTTTCTGGTAACATTATTTCTCCAATTCCGCATCTTGGACCAGAACCAAGTAGCCTTATATCATTTGCAATTTTCATCAAGCTTACTGCTACTGTATTGAGTGCTCCACTGAGCTCAACTAAAGCATCATTTGCTGCTAGTGCTTCAAACTTATTTTTTGCTGAAATAAATGGAAAATTAGTGATTTTTGCCACTTCTTTAGCAAAATCTTCAGCAAAATCCTTTTTAGTATTGATTCCCGTGCCAACCGCGGTGCCACCTTGTGCAAGTTCATATACATTGCTTAGAGTTGACTTTACTCTCTCTATTCCCTTTTTAATCTGAACTGCATAGCCAGAAAATTCCTGCCCAAGTGTTAGAGGAGTTGCATCTTGCAGATGAGTACGCCCTACTTTTATTATATCTTTAAATTCATGAACCTTATTATTTAGCGCTTTATATAATTCTTCAAGATTGGGAATAAGCAAGCGGTCTATTTGTTCTGCTACTGCTATATGCATTGCTGTTGGAAAAGTGTCATTTGATGACTGACCACAGTTTATATGATCATTTGGATGCACTGGAGACTTACTACCTAAATCACCGCCCAAAATTTCTATTGCACGATTGCTGATCACTTCATTCACATTCATATTGGTCTGCGTTCCAGAACCGGTTTGCCAAACAACAAGCGGAAATTGATTATTAAATTTACCGTCTATTACCTCCTGTGCCGCTGTGCAGATTGCATCCCCTACTTTATTATCTATGCTACCCTGTTTCATGTTAACACGTGCTGCTGCAAGTTTTACTATTGCTAGCGCTTTAATCAGGGGCTCTGGCATTTTCTCTGTACCAATTTTGAAATTTTCCAAAGAACGCTGAGTCTGAGCTCCCCAGTAACGTTCACTTGGTACTTTTACTTCTCCTAAGCTATCTGATTCTATCCTAATTTTTTTATCCATATTTCCTCCTTCTAGTGCTTGACGTTACCTACATATATGAATTAATTAAATCAAATTGTATTTCAGTGTCAAGCTGAGACATTTTTAGTGAAGACCTTAGAAAACTTTCAAGCCATATCTTTTGCTTCTATTATTTTTTTATTGTTATCAAGGCAATCATGCAACCTTAAGCAATAAACCTACTTTCACTCTCTATAAGGTATTCTACTTAGAGCTTGAATAGTGAAAACATCTTTAAGTGCAGAAACTATACCTGTGTTTGCTTTCTCTTTTTTTACTTCTACAATTGTATAACCAAAAATTGCACCTAACGCTAGACTAATGGTAGCTGATGCTGCACAAATTGCAATCGCTGCTCCCGCAGAACATGATATTGTCATACCTGCAACATAACCTATTGTACCACTCACACCAATGCAGACGTATTTCTTCCGTAGCTCTTTTTGTATATGACTTTTCAGATATTCTTTTACATCTAAATGCCTGTTTCTAGTAGCATAATTCAGAGCAGTGTTTTCATAGCCATCTTTCACATTAACATTTGCTTTTGCTGTTTCTATCAGGTACTTTACTACCTCTAAATAGCCACTTCCAGCAGCCCACATTAGAGCAGTTCTTCCATAGTGATCTGTTGAATTAATATCTTCTTTCTGTTTTTCTATCAGGTATCTTACTGTTTCTAATTGACCATTTTCGGCAGCTGAAAATAATCCTGCATGATTGTTAATCATTTGTGCAAATGATAATGTTTTTAGTTTAGGGGGTTGTAACTCTTGAGTATTAAAGTTTAATTGTGCTGGAACAATTTCTACTTCAAGCTCTACATGTTCTCTTGTGAAACGATCAAATAGCCTTTTTACCTGATCAATTGTTTGAATTCTTACCTTATAATACCGCGATAAAGAATTGATTATTTCCCTGTTGTTAAGAAAAAATATCACTAATTCTATTTTACCTGTTAAATCTTTAGCACAGATTGAGTATTCTATATTTAATCTATCTTGTGAAATATTTTGTATTGTCTCACTCTCTGTCCAAATTCTTACCTGTTCATTAATTCTCTTACTTACAAGAAAATTATATAATTCACTATCTTCTTCCTTCATTTTATTGAGCTCATCCTTACAATCATACCAATAAGATGATACCTCTGGTATACAAATAGGAAAAGGCAAGCGAGGTATTGACATATCAAGATTAGCTATTAAATGATATCTAGTTAGAAGCTTTGCTATCTCCGTATGGCCATTTACAGTAGCATATGTTAGAGCAGGTAATTGACCCTTACGTTTCACATTAAGATTAGCTCCATTTGCTATTAGAAGTTGTACTACCTCAAGATGACCATGGTTAGCAGCATGAATTAGAGCAGTTATGTTTCCCGGAGATTCTGCATTAATATTTGCTCCCTCTTCTATCAAGTATTGTACTATCTCTAATTGACCATTTCTGGAAGCCCATATTAAAGCAGTTCTCCCATAATCATCATCTATTGTATTAATCATTGCTCCATCCTGTATGGCTTGCTGAACAAAACCTAGCTCACCTTCTTCAGCAGCATCAATTAGCTGCGCATTTAGCTGTTTTTGTGATAGCATATACCCCTCCTAAATAAATATACAGTTTAAAGCTATTTTAGCCACTATTCAAGTTTTAATGGCTAAAATTGATTGAATCACTTTTTAGTGTTTTTTTATGGTTGTTTGAATCTAGCAAAGATGAATCTATATCACAATTTAGTAATTCTCCTACTGCACTTAGTAAACCAGCTGTACAACCAGCTATTTTGATCTGGATGAGAGGAGATATAATTTATAACCACTCCCCTATCCTTTCTAGTTGTTTGTAGCTGTTAAATCTCAGGAATTTATCAAAATAAGGAGAGGCAATGAAGGGAGTAGTATCTCTTAAATAATTAGATAAGAAATCTGGTAGAATATTCCGAAATTCATGCATTTTTTGTCTATAATCTTTCAAAGCAATAACCTTTATTTTATCATAATCAAGTTTCCAATAAGCAAGCTCCGAGACTTCTTTTTTTGTTGTGTATTCCACGGCTAAAGCTTGTAAAATTAATTGCGGGAAAAATCCTGACATAACTTCCTCATTGGAAGGTGGTGAACCAAGTTTATAGTCTATAATTGCTACTTGCCCACCTGGTAGATACTCAACTCTATCACATCTTGCTGTCAATAAAATTTCTTCTGTCATTCGAGTATCTGACCAGCTCTTATTACACAATTGTCTGGTGTGTTCATTTGCAATCAAATTTTCTGGATCCAAGTAGTCAAGCACTGGGATGACACCCTTATTCTTAGTGGAAATTGTACAGCATCCGCGCAGTTGTGTGTCACGCGCTGGAATATGAAATATCGGATAGGAAAAGCTCTTCTCCAACTCAACTTGATTGTTTCTAGTCCTATCAAACTCAACAAAAGATTGAATTATCCTCTGCAACCTTACCCACCACATATTTGAAAAATTAAACTGACTAGTTGAGAACACTTCTCGTGCAATACTCATTGGTAACTTTTTGTTGCGTAAATATCTTGCAAGAATGTTATGTACCATAGTGCCAAATTCCAATATCGATGGCTTAAAATTCAAGTCTCTTAATTGTTTAAGGCCCAGTATATATTCAACGTAAAACGAATAAGGATTACGAATTAGCTTTTCTATTGCACTGCAAGATATCACTTGCATTTTTGCTTGCCTCACTTCAGTTTTAGGTTTTGGCATAGGCTGAGTACATGGAACAATGCACTCAGGTGTATTTAATATTCTTAGCCAATTGCGATAAGGATATTTTGGTTCTTGTAACAGAACTTCCAAACGGCGCAATAGAATTGATTTTCTATCACTCACTAGCCTCGTAATATAAACTTTGCCGGCACCAAATAAATTGCGCAAAGTATACAAAAAGTACCCTTGCTCTTCTTGCACAGAAGGAAGGTTAAATTTTTCTCTATTCAGTGCACTCAAAAACGGATTCTGAAAATTTGGTATATCATTAAATCCAGCAAGTATTAAAACTTTATTTTGATATAAGCTAAATTTATCAAAGTTATTTTCTGGAGAAAAAAACTTCCTTTTTAAAAATAATATCAGGATTTGACTATATAACTCTAAGGAACACTCAATTGCTATACCGTCACATGCATTTAAGAAATCACGAGTAAAATTACCTATTTCACCATTTAGCTCTAGAAAATTCACATTAGAAAGCACATTAACACACTGTAAATGAGCTGCTGCTATATCAGAAATAGGATAATTTATAAGATTAAGTAAAAGATTAAATATAGTTTCTAATCTACTGATAATAATTAATATATCTTCTTTATATCTTAGCTTTTTACAAGTACTAATAGCGTTGATAATATCCTTAAGACCATTTATATCAAAGCTACGCAATACTTCTATCTCAAACTCAGATAAAATACGAGTGTACTCTTCTTGAGCGTAACCAAAAGTCACTAGCCTATGTTTAAGAAGAGAAAGCAATGCCACACCGTTCCATTTTGAGTTCAAAATCTCAATACTATAAAGCAGAAGCGTCACATAAGAATAGTTTTCCGATATGGGGCACACCATACGAACTGCAAGTAATTTATCAAAAACAAACAAAGAAACGTTTTCATAACCTTCATTCTCTATAATTAGTGATGTCACCTGTGCTTCTTCCTCTCTGGAATCACAAGTGATGACTTCAATATTGCCAATATATCCATTACTAACTTTACTTAGATCGGCAGTTGTATCAAAGACATAATCTAGTTCAGGACTGCCTGTCATCCCAGACCTCTGATTTTTAGTGTACGAACATTGTAATTTGCAGGTAATTTGAGTAGTAGATGATGTCATTCCAGTGCTTGACACTGGAATCCAGTTTCTATTGTACAGCCACCTGGTGCACTCATTTAAAGTTAAGTTTTCTGGATCCGAGTGTCTGGGCACTGGAGAACACGCTTCTGGCAGAAAACTAACATCCCTTCTATTCACTTTTAAATAATCGAGCAGATCTTTTAGGCAATATTGATAATGTTTTTTATCAAGTGATTGCCAATCTTTCTCTTTAATTTTCAAATTCAGATTAGGTAAAATTATCTTTCCAAATGGCAGGTCGTATACAGCTTTAATCAACAATTTATAAATCTCCTCCTTCCCAATTCCAATAAAGATCATATGCTGATCTTTCTGCAGGGAGGCTATCATATTGTTTATGTAGTCACTCTTATGCTTTAGTATATCTACTAATCCTAAGTTTTTTAAAGTGTTACTCCAAGTTTTGATAAGTAAGTTTATGAAATTCTCTATTTTCTTCGAATGCTCATCAAGCTGATAACAATCCGCTATTTGGGTATATTGAAGTAATGACGGCAAATTGTAAACTAGATCGATTGGAAAACTATCATTGTGTTTTTTATTCCACTCCAATATAAATTGAATGAGTAGCAGCGTTCTCTTTGTCGGGTTAATAACTTTAACTCTATCAAGATTTAATATTAAATCTTCTTCATCAATGTTTTCTAGTGAAACTATCTCTGGCAAAATTATAGTTCTGTAATTCTTGAATGCACTCAGCAATGCTATCACATCCCTCTTGCAGGGAAGTATGATCTTTATCTCGGGAATTTTTTCTCTTTCATATTCAGAAAATATGTGCTGAACCAACACATCAAAAAGGGACTCATTCACATTAACAGTAAAAACTCTTCCCACTAACAGTAACAATTAATACAACACTTTTATTGTATAGAAATTATTTAAAATATAAATGTGCTCGTAGTTTCTTATGCTATGATATATTAAAGTCTTTCACAATATTACATGGCAAACATCAGAATAGAAGTTTTTAATAAATGTGAACAAGTTGGCCGCAGAAGGGTAGTTAATGTTTACTTGATTTACATAAGCAAAGAATTACCATCAAAATTACATGAAGAAATTTGTGGGCTATTTTATAATAAAGTCATACAAGACTGCCGTTATTATTCCTACAATGAAAACCTTGAAGAAGTTCAATATAACTTCATAGAATCACAAGCAAAGTGGGGCTTGGAGATAAGCTTTTTACCTGGCATGACCGACAATGTAGGCAACACGGCAAAACAAATTGTTAGAGAATATCTAATGAGCAAAGGCCACATTGATGAAAGTGTTTCTATCAAGGCAAGAAGTTCAAAATTGATTCTAAGTCAAGGAGGTTTTCCAACCGAAGATGACATAAAACAGGAATTCAATCCTATTACTGAATATTGCACACTTGTCTATAAAGAAAACGGCAATTGCCATTGGAAGTATTACAGTAAACCAAATACCCCACCTGGTGTCATTACAGCGCGTGACCAGGAAAAAAAAGAATGGATCCCAGTGTCAAGCACTGGGATGACACCAGGTAATAATGGAGCAAAATCTGTCAAACTCAATGTAAGTGACCAAGAGCTTGAAAAAATCAGCAGAGATGGAATCGATGGTAATGGCACTTTAGGACTCTCGCTGGCAGCAATGAAAGCTATAAAGGATTACTTTAAAAAACTCGGTAGAAATCCATATGATATTGAACTTGAGTCTCTGGCACAGACTTGGTCTGAACATTGTAAACACAATATTTTTTGCTCCCCTATTGATGAAATAAAAGACGGTCTATATGCTCATTATATTAAGCGTGCAACGCGTGAGATAAATTCTAACATATGCGTGTCAGTTTTCTCCGACAACGCAGGAGGAATAATTTTTGATGACGATTACTTGATTGTAGATAAAGTTGAAACTCACAATAGTCCTTCAGCTCTCGATCCGTTCGGTGGAGCAATGACTGGAGTGCTTGGAGTTAACCGAGATATAGTCGGTTTTGGCAAAGGTGCAGAACCTATCATGAATACTTATTACTTTTGCTTTGCCAAAGAATCAAAAGGCAAACTTTATAGAGATAAAGAGCGTACTGATAAAATCTTACCACCAAAATATATAATGAAAGAAGTGATTCACGGTGTTAATGTTGCTGGTAATTGCTCCGGTATTCCAACGCAACTTGGATCAGTATACTTTGACGATAGATTCTGTGGAAAGCCATTAGTTTTTGTTGGAAGCATCGGAATTATTCCACGGAATATAAATAATGCACCTTCACACATAAAAGAACCCAAAAACGGTGATAAAATCGTAATTATTGGTGGAAGAGTTGGAAGGGACGGAATTCACGGTGCAACTTTTTCTTCAGAGGCATTGTCGGGAAATAGCCCTTCAACAATTGTGCAAATTGGTGACCCTATAACACAAAAAAAATTATCCAACGCCGTCGTAGAAGCAAGAGATCTTGGTCTTTATAATGCAATAACGGATAATGGAGCAGGCGGTCTATCATCGTCCATTGGTGAAATGGGAAAAGACGGATTTGAAGTTGATTTGAGCAAGGTTCTCCTTAAAAACGAGGGTATGGCTCCGTGGGAAATATGGATATCAGAATCACAAGAGAGAATGACCTTAGCAGTGCCAGAAGAAAATCTTCCTGCGTTTAAGCAAATCATGAAAACACATGATGTGGAGGTCTGTGTAATTGGAAAATTCAACAAAAGTGGCAAAGCCGTTGTTAAATGTCCCCCAGGGGCAGTAATAATGGACATCGAAACTGAATTTCTGCATGACGGTAATCCCAAAGTGCATTTACAAACAAAGCCATGGTCTGGAAAATCTAACCCATACGCTATCATTCCAGAATTCTCTCCTGTCATCCCAGTGCTTGACACTGGAATCCAGCAGGCTTTGTCTGCAAATAAATCTAAAACTTTATGTCAAAATACGTGCGATGGCAGAGTTGAGCTTGAGATAGATTCCAGTGTCAAGCACTGGAATGACACCTTTGCACTAAAAGAAATGCTAAGCAGACCAAACATACGCAGCAAAGAGTTTATAGTGGTGCAATATGACCATGAGGTTCAAGGATCGTCAATACTGAAACCACTGCAAGGCAAGGGAAGAGTGTGCAGTGAAGCTATTGTCTCGAGGCCAGTCCTTTCTTCAAACAAAGGTGTTGTAAAATCGCAGGGATTTGGCTCAAGTTATGGAGAAATTGACACTTATCACATGGCAGCATGTGCAATTGACACTGCAATACGCAACTACGTAGCTGCAGGAGGAAATATAAATCATCTAGCGTTGCTCGACAATTTTTGCTGGTGTGATGCTTATAATCCAAAAAGGTTGTGGCAACTAAAGAGAGCTGCAGAGGCTTGTTACGACTTTGCAACTGCATTTAAAACGCCATTCATATCCGGAAAAGATAGTATGTTTAACGACTTCAAAGGGTATGATGAAAATGGCAAAGAAGTGACGATATCTGCGCCACCTTCATTACTCATTTCAGCAATTGGAGTTATAGACAATATTGAAAATGCGGTATCGCTTGATGTGAAAATGCCAGGGGACTTGATATATGTGCTTGGTACAACCCACGATGAGCTTGGTAAATCTGAATATCAGTTATATAGTGGAATAGATAATAACAACGTGCCAAAAGTTGATGCAAAGAGCGCTAGGAAGTTGTATGAACGTTACAACCAGGCAATAAAAGATGGTATAATTGTCTCTGCAATTGCACCAAACTTAGGCGGCTTAATTATTGCTCTGGCAAAATCGCTAATTGCAGGAGACCTTGGTGCTGAAATTGATCTTTCACTAGTACCAATAGGAAAAACACAAAATACAGACATAATAAACAAGATAATAATGTTTTCTGAATCGCAAAGTAGAATATTAGTAACCATTGCCCCGCAAAATCAGCGGAAGTTTGAAGAATTGTTTAAAGGTATAGTTTTTTCATGTATTGGAAAAGTGACAGAGGAGAAAGCTCTCAATATAAAGGATATTATAAGAATAGATTTGAAAGACTTAGGTGCTAGTTTAAATAACTTTTGATTACGCTAGACAAATTTTTCATTATGTGTAATGTCTGATTAAAATAAATGCATGTTATTAAATTTGGGTAGGTGATTATGTCCATTTTATCAATACTCTTGCTTATCAGTCTTTCTTTACTTAACACTTCAAATAAATTAATGATATGTGCTACCTTATTTGTGGGAGCTACTTTAGTTGTAAACTCAATGGTTGAGTTTCATGGTAGAAGCAAAGCTACTTACAGCTTAATAGTGTGTACAGTGATATGCTGTCTTTTTAAATTGCAAAATTTTAGTTTGGTAATATTGGTTTCATATACTGCAATTCTAGTCTCTCTTCTCTCAAGCATAGTTATTTTAAAAAAATTAAAGTCCAAATTGAATTTTCATATGGCAAATTTCATCACTTTAATTATAGCATCAGTCATTGATAGTACGATTGTTTGTGTTGGACTACTATACAAAATTTCTGCAGGTAAATGCTTATCAAGATATATTAAAGATTTAATTTTCAAGTTTTCCTATGCATCAATATTGAGTATCTGCTTGTTTGTAGGAATGTATTTATTCTCCTTAGCAAGCAAGAAGTATTTTAAGGTTTCTGCATAACCCATCTTCTGATATAGCCAAAATAGTTTAGATTTAACTATAACCGTCATTCCGCTATTTGTTAGCAGCTTGGCAGTATAATGTGAAAAGCTCTTATTTGGATAGCGGTTCTAAAATCAAAATAATTGGAAACTGTTAACTTAAGTTATCCTTTAAGAGAGCTAGTACAATTTCTTACAGGTTTCATACATGATAAGAGTTTTATTTTTAGCTAAATCAATTGAAATAAGCTATAAAATCTGTTAAAGTCAACTTTGTGCAAGCACCCTTAGCTCAGTTGGATTAGAGCATTTGACTACGGATCAAAAGGTCGGGCGTTCAAGTCGCTCAGGGTGCACCATATTTTATAGGAAATAGAGGTCATACTTGAAATTCATATATGTAATACCTATCTTTAAAGGTAAAATACTGAGCTATTATATATGAACAAAAAAGACTACTATGATCTGCTAGAAGTGAGCAGAAATGCTAGTACTGAAGAGATAAAAAAAGCATATAAAAAACTAGCATTAAAATATCATCCTGACAGAAATCCTGGTAATAAGGAAGCAGAGGAAAAATTTAAAGAAGTAACAGCTGCATATGAAGTTCTATCTGACTCTGAAAAAAGAGCAGGTTATGATCGTTATGGTCACGATGGTGCTTCCGGTGGATTTGATTTCAGCCAAGCTGGAGGGGATTTTAGCGATATATTTAACGATTTTTTTGGTGGAGGATTCGGCGGCAGTACAAGTAGGTCAAGAACAAAAAGAAGTACAACAGGAGTATCTGGAGCAGATCTGCGCTACGACCTTAAAATTACCTTAGAAGATGCATTTAAAGGAATACAAGCACCTATACATTATGTGACAAATATAAAATGTAATATATGCCAAGGCACAGGTAGCGAAGGAGCAATCAAACCAGTTCAGTGCAACACATGCCAGGGAAGCGGTAGAATTAGAACTCAACAGGGCTTTTTTACCATTGAAAGAACGTGTACTACATGCTATGGGGAAGGAGAAATAATACAAAATAAATGTAAGAAATGCGGTGGAAGTGGGCGTAAAAGAGATGAAGTAAATATCTCCGTTTCAATTCCAAAAGGCATAGAAGAAGGAGCTAAGGTAAGAGTCAGTGGTAAAGGAGAAGCTGGAGCAAGAGGTGGAAAAAGCGGAGATTTATACGTATGTGTGAAAATAGCTACTCATCAGATCTTCACTCGCAATAGAGCAGATTTACACTGTAAAGTGCCTATAAGAATGACACTAGCAGTGCTTGGTGGTGAAATCGATATTCAATCAATTGATGGAGCTAAAATAAAAGTAAAGATCCCTGAAGGCACTCAAACTGGTACCAAACTACGTTGTAGGGAAAAGGGTATGCCATATATGAACTCACATGCTCGTGGTGATTTATACGTACAGGTAATAGTTGAGACTTTAAATCCAAAGAATTTAACCCAAAAGCAGATTGAGCTATTAAAAGCGCTTGAGGAAGAGGAACATGAAAGTGTAGAGCAGAAATCTGAAGGATTCTTTGAAAAAGTAAAAAAAAAATGAGAAATTTGCTAAATGATATAAAGAGGTAGCTGTCTACACTTAATTCTTTTTACCAATTTGAAAGCCTTCTCTTTTAGTGAAAAGATTTTTTTAAGTTATGCAAAAGTGATAAATTCCTTTATTTAAGGTCGAAGTTTTGCTATCCTCAGGTTTTAATAATTTAAATTTAATGAATATAAACAAAAATGAGTTTTTATTTCTTCCGCTTGGGGGAGTAGGAAGAATCGGGATGAATGTTAGCCTATATCATTACCAAGGTAAGTGGATTATGATCGACCTTGGTGTTGGTTTTGCAGATGAAACTATGCCAGGTGTTGAGTTGCTCATTGCTGATATAGATTTTATTGCTCAAAGAAAAAAAGATTTACTTGGAATAATAATTACACATGCACATGAGGACCACTGCGGTGCAGTGCCACACTTGTGGGAAGAGTTGCAGTGCTCCATATATACAACAAAGTTTACGGTTAATTTTCTTAAAGAGAAACTAAAAGAATTTCGATTGGAAGGTATAGTGCCTGTGAAAGAGGTAGACATAAATGGCAGCATAAATTTGGGTCCTTTTACCGTCGAGTTTATAAATGTAACTCATTCAATTCCTGAAGCAAATTCAATATTAATTAGCACTGAAATGGGTAGTGCACTCCATACCGGAGACTGGAAATTCGATCCAAAACCTGTTGTTGGATTAACTTCTAATATGGAGCGTCTAAAAGAAATTGGCGATAAAGGTAACCTGCTTGCAGCAATTTGCGATTCAACCAATATATTAAGCAAGCATCATCCTGAGTCAGAAAGTGAAATTTATGATAATATTTACAATATAATAAAGCGGTCTAAAAAATTGGTTGCTGTCTCGCTATTTGCCTCGAATGTGGCGCGAATTGAAACAATAAGCCAAGCTGCAAAAGCACTAAATAGAAAAGTGGTTTTACTTGGCAGATCTTTATGGAGAATAGTGAAAGTTGCGCAGGATAGTGGTTATTTAACTGATTCTCCTGAGTTTCTTGAAGCAAAGGAAGCAGTAAATTTTCCAAGGGAAGAACTGGTGCTACTTTGCACAGGTTGTCAAGGTGAGCCACTGGCAGCTACCGCAAGACTTGCCGCTAAGAGTCATCAAGCATTTAAAATGCAGCAAGGTGATACCATGATCTTTTCATCAAAAATCATTCCTGGCAATGAAACTCGTGCACATAACATGCTCAATGCCTTTATTGAGATGGGAGTGGAAGTTATTACTGAAAAAACAGAAAATGTTCATGCTTCCGGACATCCAGTAAAAGCAGAGCTAAAGGAAATGTATTCTTTGATAAAACCTAAGATGTCTATTCCGGTTCATGGTGAGTATCTTCATACGGATGCACATGTAAAGTTTGCTAAAGAGTGCGGTGTGAAAAAAGCAATAATGATTGCACCAGGTGATATTGTTAATTTGGAAAATGGGGAAAAAGTTAGCTCCATTGATGTCGACTACTTTGGTATTGATGGTATGTTACTCCGTCATCCAGAATGCAGCGTTATAAAAATGCGTGAGAGAATGAGAGATGCCGGAGCTATCGTAGTGACAGCAGTTGTAAATAAGAAAAATAAACTGCTTGCTAAGCCAAAAGTATTTGCACCTGGTGTTTTCGAAGCGCAAAAAGATGCAGCCATTATGCAAAAGATCATAAAGAAGGTTGAGTCAGCATTTGACTCACAGCCGATAAAAAAAATAAGAAATAAAATTGAGAGCTCAATATTTAGTATCTTAAAAGAATATTTACTAAAAAGACCTATAATTGAAGTCCAGATAGAACAGGTATAGAAATACACCTCTTTTTATTAACCATTATTTGAGTAAGAAGTTAACAATGTATTCTTTGATGTTATTTCAGCATGCAATACTGGAATCCGTAAAAAAAAATCAGTGTCAGATCACACAACTATACAAACATTGTGATTTGAATCTACCAGAAGGGTGTCGTCCCAATGCCCATGCATACAATTGTATGAACATTGTAGTTTTAGAGCAATCTCCATCAGGAAAATGTCATCCCAGTGTCAGAGCACTGGGATCCAGTTTTTCATGCAACCTTGTCAAAGACGTTTGTTTTAGCATAAAACAACTACTTTTATGCTTGCCACCTCAGTGCACTTACTTGCAGTCAAATTTCTGGATTCCAGTGTCAAGTACTGCAGAAATTGATTTACTCTACTGTCATGCAGTTTAACTTCAAAAGTAAGCTATTTGCTGAGATGACAGGAGGTAATGCAAGAAATCTAATGAAGCTATTCGTTCAACTGGTGTTATTTATTTCGTTATTTATTCCTTATTCCACAAAAGCTGTTTTATATGTTGATATAAAAAAAAGCAATATTGGTAATATTGATCTTGTTGTATCTAAATGTGCATGCAAGACAGAAGTGGAAAGTGAGCTAAGTGAAAGCATCACAAAAGTAATTGAAATAAATCTATCTAATTGTGGCTTATTTAATGTGAAACGTAACACGAAAGTTGAGTCTTGGAAAAGCGATACTGTAGTCACAGTAAGTTTAAGTGAAGTATCAAACAGAAATTTAGAGCTATCTTTTCGTTTATCTGACAGCTTTACAAACAGAGAATTGCTTACTCAGTCGGTTGTTTTTCTAGCAAAAGACTGGAGGAAAATTAGTCATCTTGTTTCAGATGTGATACATGATAGATTGATTGGTGAGAAAGGGCATTTCAATACAAAAATTACATATATCGCTGAAGAAAAAGATAGCAATTACAAATCCGTCCGTAAAATTGCTGTGATGAATCAAGATGGAAGTAATATAAAGTACTTAACAAATGGTGAGAAATTTGTGTCAACACCAAGATTTTCACCAAATGGAAAGGGTATTGTTTATATCTCATACACAAATGGTAAAAGTTATATAATATTAAAAAATTTAAAAGATAACACTGAATCAATAATCAGCGCATTTGAAGGAGTTATTTCTGCACCAAGATTTTCTCCTGATGGTAAATCTCTTTTTATTTCCCACTCATTGAGTGGTGAAACAAATATATTATCTCTAGACTTAAGCAGCAAACGAACAAAAAAAATTACTAAAGGTTCAGCTATAAGTACTTCTCCCTCTTTGTCTCCAGATCAAAAGTACATGGTTTTTAGTTCTGATATAAGTGGAAGTCAGCAAATATATATCATAGATTTCACTAAAAAAAGCAAAAAACCCAAGAGAATTAGTTTTGGAAATGGAAGATATGCTACACCTGTTTGGTCGCCAAAAGGAGATCTGATAGCTTTTACAAAAATTCAGTCAGGAAAATTTTACATAGGAGTTATGAAGCCAGATGGCAAAGAAGAGCGCTTGCTTTCAGAGGGGCATAAAATTGAATCTCCGGCATGGCTACCAAATGGCAGAGAAATTATCTTTACTAACGCAGAATCACCAAGCAACTCTAAATTATATTTAGTAGATTTAGTAAAGAAAAATCAAAAAATGGTTTTTACTCCAACGAATGCTTCTTTACCAGATTGGTCTTATTTTTGAAAGTAGATCTATAAAATCGGTATAAATCTTGCTTTATCTTAATCGTTTATAACCTTAGGTACTACGAAATACCCATGCTCCGATTTTGTATTGGATAATATCTCTTCTTTAATGTTTTGAGAATTTACAACATCATCTCGTACATGAATATCTTTATCTATAGTTCCATAATGCATAGGAGAAACACCTTCAGTATTAACTTTCAACAAAGTATCATGTATCCAATCCAGCATTGTCAGTTCTTTTGAGTAATATTGAATCTCATCATCGGATAACTTAATCCTCACAAGCTGTGCAGTTTTAAGCATTTCTTCTTTAGTAATTGTTATTTTTCTCTTATTTGCAAATTCTATTAACGAAGTGATAACATCTTCTGTTGATCTAGCTGGCACTTTTACCTCCTTGCATGAAGCAAATTAAAATATTTGCAATTGAAACAACCTCTATCTTATCATTTTTTTCAAATTTGTGAAATACGGTGTCCGTAATTACTAATTTATCCAGAGAAGAGGAAGAGATTTTCTCAACTGCATTTCCTGAAAGTATTCCATGTGTAATGCATGAAACTACAGACTTTGCTCCTCGGTTTTTTAAAGCAAGAGCTGAATTACATAATGTTCCACCAGAGTCAACTATATCATCAACAATGACGCAATTTTTGTTTGCAACTTCTCCGATTACATTCATTACCTGAGATTTACCTGCTTTTTCTCTATATTTATCTACTACAACAATATCATTATCTAACTTGTATTTTTCCTCTAAAATCTTTGCAAAAGCACGAGCTCTGCCAATTGCTCCAACATCAGGCGCAACTATTGCCAAATCCTCCTTGTATATAGAGTCAACAAATACTTCAAAACAGCTCAAATTAGTAACTGGTATATCAAAAAAACCTTCAATTTGACTTGAATGCAAATCAATAGCAGCAACGCTATTTGCACCTGCAGTTTGAATAAGATTTGCAACTAATTTAGCACTTAAAGCAGATTGCATATTATTGTTTTTAATAACCCTATCCTGCCTACTGTATCCGTAATAAGGAATAATAGCCGTTATTCTCTTGGCTCCTGACCTCTTTGCTGCATCAATTGTAAGCAAAAGCTCCATAAGGTTATCATTTACAGGGGAAGAAAGAGATTGTACTACGTATACTTCTTGATTATGTAGATTATTTGCTACTTCTACATTTACCTCACCATCGGCAAATCTTGATACCTGAGTAGGTAATAGCTGAGCATTTAGCCCACTTGCTATTGAATCTCCTAATTGTTTACTAGTGCTACCTATTATTACCTTCATATATATCAATTAAGTTTTGAAAATTATACAGAAACCATAGAATGATTAAAACTTTATTCTTGCCGCCAAGTGGATCATAGAAACGGAAAAGTTACTCGAAACATTTCACCGATGTTTCTTATCATAATAACGGCACTGGCTGAGTTCATTAAGTAATTTTATGCGCAGCGGAATGACAAAAAGCGTTGTTCACAAACACATTTTACTACATGATCTGCACTGATATTAAAATGCTCATAAAGTGTTTTATAAGGTGCTGATTCTCCAAAATTTTTCATGCCAATAAATATACCGTTTGAGCCTATATATTTATGCCAACCCACTTCACTTCCCGCTTCAATTGCAACTTTAATACTGTCATTATTTAATATTACCCCTTTATATTCATCACTTTGCTCGTCAAAAAGCCTCCAACACGGCATAGAAATGACCCTTGTTCCTACACCTTTTTCCTGTAATTTTTCTCTTGCCTCAACTGCAATTTCAACTTCAGATCCGGTAGCAAATATCGTCACTTCTAGCTTCCCTGAATATTCGCATAGTATATATGCACCAAATTTTGATAGGTTGGCCAATTGGTCAGTATAAGAGTGCATGTAATTAATATTTTGCCTTGAAAGCGCAAATAGTGCAGGTGACTCTTTTTTTTCAAGTGCAATGCTAATGCACTCCAAAGTTTCAATTGCATCTGCTGGCCTAAAAACATACAGATTTGGTATAGCTCTCAGAGAAGCTAAATGCTCTATTGGCTGGTGAGTTGGACCATCCTCTCCTACTCCAATTGAGTCATGAGTCATTACATATATAACCTGTTGTTTCATCAAAGCTGAAAGACGTATAGCAGGTCGGCAGTAATCGGAAAATACTAAAAAAGTTCCACCATAAGGAATAATTCCACCATGAAGAGCCATACCATTCATACAAGCTGCCATAGCGTGCTCTCTCACTCCATAGTGGACATAAGAACCATCATAATTATTACTATCTATTGCCTGCATGTACTTATATTTAGTACAATTTGAACCGGTAAGATCAGCAGAACCACCAATTAATTCTGGCATAGACTTCGTTAATAGTTCCATTACTCTGCCAAAAGAAGATCGAGTAGCTTCTTTTGGCATTAGCTCACATATTTGTTTCTTCAGGTTAGCTAAGTCATTTTCGATATTGTCTGGCAAACGTTTCTCAAGTCTTCTTTGTAGTTCTTCATTGATCAAGGATGTATAGTTTTGCTTTGCCCTCTTAACTGTTTCTATCCAAGCGTTTCTCACATCTTCTGGTACATGAAATGGCTCATAGTCCCAATTCAATTTTTCTCTCATCTGTTTTACATCTTCCTCTGTAAAGGCACCACTATGAGCAGAAGATGTGCCAGCACGGCTCGAAAATTTTCCGATAATAGTTTTGCAACAGATTAGTGTAGGTTTATCAGACTTTTGCGCCTGCTCTATTGCAAGGGATATAGCATCAAAGTCATGCCCATCGATTTTGTCAACATTCCATCCATACGCTGAAAAACGCTTTTCTACATCATCAGAGCAAGAGAGGCTAGTAGAGCCGTCTATAGAGATGTCATTGTCGTCAAAAAGTGCTATCAGCTTATTTAATTTAAGATGCCCAGCAAGGGACGCTGCTTCATGGCTTATACCTTCCATAAGACAGCCATCTCCTAGCATTACATAAGTGTAGTGACTGATTTCAAACTGCTTTGCAAGAATCGATTCAGCAAGTGCCATGCCAACAGCAGTGGCAAATCCCTGACCAAGCGGGCCTGTTGTTGCTTCTATACCAGAAGTTAAGCCAAATTCTGGGTGACCTGGAGTTTTTGATGTAAGTTGCCTGAAGTTTTTTAGTTCATCTATACCAATGTAGCCTGTCAGATATAATATAGAGTATTGCAGCATCGAACCGTGACCATTTGATAGGACGAAACGATCTCTACTGATCCATTGAGAATCATCAGGGTTATGGTTTAGATATTTAGCAAATAATACAGTGGCAACATCTGCCATGCCAAGTGGCATACCTGGATGTCCAGAATTTGCTTTTTGTACCGCATCAATTGATAAAAAGCGGACAGCATTTGCCATGGATTTTAGTAGTAGATGATTCATGTATTAATAGGAAAACTTAAAAGTGAAGTATACTACATCATAGTGGCAAAAACAAGTTGACACTTAATGTTAAAATCATTAATAATTTATAGTTAGATTGTGAGAATTTTTGTATGACAACTGTTATCAATAGAAAGTATAGAATCAGTCGCAGGCTTGGTGTAAACTTATGGGGTAGAGCAAAAGATTCGGTCAATAAAAGAAAATACCCTCCAGGTCAGCATGGTATTCTTGGATTTAAGAAATTATCTGACTTTGGTAAGCAGTTTGCTGCACATAAAAAATTTAAGTTCTACTATGCAATTTCAAGCAAACAGCTTAGACGTACATTTTTAGATGCTTACAAAAGAAAAGGTTATACGGCTGATAATTTTATTGGTGCCTTGGAATCAAGGTTAAGTTCTGTTTTATATCACTCTGGTTTTGTGCCAACAATTTACTCGGCAAAACAGCTTATATCTCATAAACATGTTACAGTTAATGATAAGGTGGTTAACATATCAAGTTATAGAGTGAAGCCTGGTGATATAGTAAAAATAAGGGAAAGAGCAGCAAAAATTCCTATATTAATAGAGGCTGAACAAAAACAAGAACGTAAGGCTCCAGATTATTTAGAGGCAGATAGCAAAGCACTTTCAGTGAAGTATTTGAGAGCACCTCAATATTCCGAAGTCCCATATTCAGCAGACATGGAAGTCAATTTAGTAGTAGAATTTTACTCTAGATAAACAACATAAGGCCCGTGTGGCGGAATCGGTAGACGCAGCGGACTTAAAATCCGTGGGTTTTGCGACCTTGGGAGTTCAAGTCTCCCCATGGGCACCAGTTTAATTTATTAAAAAAGTATGAAATGGCTTGATATAGAAGATATTGCAGAAGCTCTAGAAGAGAAATTTCCAAATGAAGATATAATTAGTATTAGATTCACTGAACTTAAAAGAAAAGTCTTGGATTTAGAAGAGTTTGATGATGATGAAAAGTATTGTAATGAAAAAATATTAGAGGCCATTCAAGCAGCTTGGATTGCAGAAAGATCTTAAAAAACAGATAGCTATAAGAAAATTACGGCATACAGTAAAAAGATAATCTTCTTGGAAATACTATACTTTACTCGAATTTTACTTAGTTTCATAATAATTTAATAAATTACAATTAAAAATGATTACAAGTTAGGCAACAATATACAAATACTGCTTTTTATGTGTGAGGCCGAGGGTCATGAAAACAATAAGTTAGTTTTTTGTATAAGAAAGTTATAATATAATTTAATTTTAAGCACTGGAAAGATGTTTAAATATAGCGGGCCAAAGAAATTAAAATCTATAATAGAAAACTATGCATTAAAATGCATGAAAAATAAGATCAGCAAAAATGAAATACGTCTTATTTTAAACTGGAAAAGTATAGTTGGAGAGGAATTAGCAGAATGTACAAAACCACAAAAGATCTCATACGCACAAAACGTAAATTCTGGTGTTCTGCATCTGTTAGTAACAAATGGCAGTAAAGCATTAGAAATGCAGCATATGGTTTCTCTTGTAATAGAAAAAATTACAGTGTTTTTTGGCTATAAAGCAGTATACGGTATAAAAATCAAGCAAGGGAGTTGACTATTTAACTATATAAGGTTAACCTAGTTACATAGGATAAATTGGTATATTGAAGTGAGTAGAATTTGTGAATTAACAAATAGAAAAAAGTCTTTTGGTAATAAGGTATCGCACTCAAATCGTAAAACAAAGCGTACCTTTCTCTTAAATTTACATAAAGTTACATTGACGAGTAATATATTAGACAAAAAGTTTAGCTTTCGTATAGCAACAAGAACTTTAAGAACTATAGACTATAAAGGTGATCTTGATGCTTTCTTGCTCAATACAAAAACAATTAAACTAAGTAAAGAAGCACAAAAGATAAAAAGAAGATTAAAGAAAGTTTTAGCAAAACAAGAGGTAGAATTAGCTGTTTCAGATGCATAGTAAGCCTATATGGCTCAGAGCAAAAGCTCCAGCTGGTAAAATATTCAATGAAACCTTAAACACTGTTAAGCTACATAACTTACATACAGTATGCGAAGAAGCTGCGTGTCCAAATATTGGTGAATGTTGGAATAAACGTCATGCTACTGTGATGATTCTCGGTTCTGTTTGTACTCGTGCTTGTGCGTTTTGCAACGTTGCAACTGGCATTCCTGATAAGCTCGATCCTCATGAACCAGAAAATTTAGCAAAAGCGATAAAAAAGTTAAATTTAAAGCACGTTGTCATTACCTCTGTTGACCGCGATGATTTAGCAGATGGTGGTGCAAATCAGTTCATAAGGTGTATAGAAGAAATTAGAAAGATAACTTCGGAAACAACAATAGAGATTCTTACTCCTGATTTTTTAAATAAGAAAGGAGCGTTTGAAGCAATAGCTGTTGCATCACCTGATGTTTATAACCACAATATCGAAACAGTACCAAGACTGTATGCAAAAATAAGGCCAAGAGCTCGTTATTTTCATTCACTATATTTGCTAAAGATGGTGAAACAGATCAATTCTAAGCTTTTCACGAAGTCAGGGCTTATGGTTGGTCTCGGAGAAACAAAGGAAGAAATATTTCAGGTCATGGATGATTTACGTAGCGCCGAAGTTGATTTCATTACAATTGGTCAATATTTGCAACCAACTCCAAAACATGCAAAGATTGATAGATATGTTACCCCAGAAGAGTTTGAGCATTATAAATATATTGCTTATTCCAAAGGCTTTTTGGTAGTTGCATCAAGCCCACTAACTCGGTCATCATACCACGCTGAAGAAGATTTTAACAGGCTCAAGGCTTGTAGTTAATATCTTATTTTTTTTAGAGTATAGTTTAATATAGTAATTAATGTTATGACTTTATTTAGAATATAATTTAATATAGGTATTGATGAAGCGAAAAAGTTATGGGTGATTCTAACGAAAAAGTTGACTACACTGAGTTATCAAAATGTTCTTTTTCTGACAAAATAAAGCCAAAAAGAAAGGTAACATTTTGTCAGCAAGTCCAAGTTAAAGAAATTCCACTTGAAGGAAAAAAAGGAGAGTGTAAACGACGCAAAAAAAAGAAACAGAAAACACAATTATGGGAAAGAGGTGCAGCAATTATTGTTCCACCAGTAATTGGGCTGCTAGGAGGTTTAATAACTTTAACACTCATAACAGAAGAAATAAGTTCACCATTTTTAATTGCAGCTTTAGCTGCTATAGCAATTACAGCAGCAATATATGAACTTGAGTATTTACCTTAAACCTGAATTGCTAGAAAAGCCTGGTGAAACTTTAAAGGATTTAGTAACAGATTCTTTTGTAAAGGAAGAAAAAAACTCAAGAACTGTATAACAATAAATCAGAAAAGCTTAGTGAGTTGCCCTAGGCTTAACTTTTTACTTAGCTGATCACAAAAAGTATGAATTTTACAGCACCTAAACCAGCTGTTGTGGGTGTTAAGATCTTATATAAGCAATTGACAATTACTGAGATATCAGCTAAAATATTTACGTAGTATATTAGCAAGGGTAAGGTGAATTTTGGCGAATATGTGCATGATAAAGCTTTAACAATATCAAATGTAAGTGCTAAAATTGATGTAAGGAAGCTGGTAAACTTTCTACAGAATAAAAAAGACATTAAAGAGCTTAATTTAATAAATGTAGAGGTTGATTCTAAAGATGTAAAAGAACTAGGTAAACTTACACATCTTACTTCGCTCACTCTAAGGAACAATAAACTCGGTTTCGAAGGTGCAGGATATATAGGTCAAGGCAATCTACCAAACCTTACTTTACTTGAAATAAGCAATAATCATATTGGCGATATAGGTTTTGCATTTTTAATTGGCAGCAAACGTCTCCCAAATCTTACTTTATTAAATGTAGAAAACAACAACATTGTTGGAGTGTGGCGCCACCACTATGGAGGAGATATAGCACTCAAAAATCTCACCTCACTTTATGTAGAAGGTAACGGTAAAAAATTCTTGAATGATAAAGAAGTTATCCTTGATAGTATAAAAAAAAGCGCAATAACCGAAGCGCCTGGACACTCTAGAGTAAAAGATGGTGAAGGTGCTACAAAAAAATTAGTAGCTAAAAGAAAAAAAACGATACAAGCTACCAATAGTCAGTCAGATCCTAGTAGTAGGTTAAGTATAGAACTTTCCAAACAAGATGGGCTGCGTGAAATAGTACTTGACACTGAAACTACAGGTCTTGACGTCAATAGCCATCGAATTATTGAGATAGGATGTGTGGAGTTAATTAATCGTATTCCAACAGGCAAAGTATTCCATCGATACATCAACCCAGAAAGGAGCATAGACAAAGGTGCATTTAAAGTTCACGGTATCAGCGAAGAATTTCTAAAGGATAAGCCATTATTTTCAGAGATTGCATCTGAATTTCTTAATTTTATATCTAGCGATACTTTGGTAATTCACAATGCTGTATTTGACATTAAATTTTTGAACATGGAACTTGGTAAACTGAATGCCAAATTAATCTCTTCAGACAGAGTGTTAGATACATTACCGCTTGTAAGAAAGAGATTTGGACCACCAGCTTCTTTAAGTGCATTGTGTGAGCGTTTTGGTATATCACTAGAGAGTAGGAAGTTACATGGAGCGCTAATTGACGCTGAGTTGCTAGCAAAAGTATATATTGAGCGATTACAAACTCCTTTGGATCGATGTCAGCATACAGTACGTTTTAGAGAACACTTGCCAAGTAATGAAGAGGTTAGTAAGCAGTTAGATAAGATTAACGTATCTGTTCATGAGGGAGTAGTAGATAGAAGATTGTAAAAAGGCCTTTTGCTTTCAGTAGCAAAATTACTCTCTCAAGGGATGTATTTTCTAGCTTTAAAAACGCGAATCTCAATATCTGTATCCGTTCAGCAGAATGGCAAAATAAGATAGTATAAAAATAGAGTAAAAGTGCATTTACAATAATGAGGGCACAGCCCTTCTGTAGTCCCATTGAAACCGTTGCTTTTAGTATCTATGATGAGGTTGCTTGTGAGCAATTTGAACCTCAGTGTCACGCGCTGGAATGACATCATTGTTTTTTGCATGAAAAGACTGGATGATAGCTACTTTCATGATACCCACTTATTAGTTTCGTCTAATTTATTTTACCACTCTACTGAACGGATACATTCTAACTGAGAGCAAAGCACACTTACATCATTTAACACCTTCAGTGGCTCCCCTAGACTATGTTCTACTTTTGTCTCAAATTTAAATCCCAAATTTCCAAAAAATTCCTGAAAATACTCAATAGTAATGTCACACAAACTTCTACCACTTGTTTTATAATTTTTCAGCTCTTTCGGAATAATAAGAGACACTTTACCATCTTCATATGTTACATTTCTACCCTTACAGTTCAGTTTAAATTCTACTGAACTGTAAAAACCTGGTGTTTTGATATCATTAGCAAGATCACTGCTAAGTACCCTTATACATTCCATGCTAAAACTGAGTTTTAGACAATTGGAACTATGGCAATCCATACTATAAGTTATTATTATATCAGAATCTAACACAAGCAAGCCAAGTGGAAAAAGAGCCTTTAATAAATGCAGAAACAAAAAATGATTATATCCTTCTTGATGATAACTAGCTATCAATTCTTCTATAATAGAGTCATTTGGAACTGTTGCACCAACACGTATAAACATTTCCATAAAGACTACTTTAAGAAACAAACAATAATTTCTTTTCCCTTTTTCATTCCCTAAAATGAGATCTTTATGTTTTGAATATAGCTCCTCGATAAGCTCATTGGTTATTTTTTGTTTGTTGATAGTAAGGTTGTGTGATCTATCAAGGTCAATATATGTGTTGTAACCAGAGTTTATGCTACTCCAACCACCTGATTTCATTGGTATAGATTTTAAATCAGAATACTTGAGCTTTTTTACTTCAGATTTCAATGCGTTAACTATTTTTTTTGACATACCACAATCTTATATTATATACGTATTACGTACTTTTCATCATAAGTAAAGGTTTTCTGTAAAACTTGATTTACTTTTTATTATACCCACCTTATTAAAAAAAAGCAGAGATTTCAATATCTTATTCTAAATTCTTCAAGTTTAGATTCTTATCTTGGGATGTATTTATATCACTTAATACTCCAAGTGGCTTATCCAGATTATGCTCAAATTTTTCCTCAAAAAAGTGAAATCCAAATTTTTCGCAAAATTTCTGAAAATACTCAATAATGACGTCAAACAAATTCTTATCATTTGCTTTGTAGTTTTTCAGCTCCTTAGGAATAGCAAGAGACACCTTACCTTCTTCATACTTCACATTTCCACCTTCGCATTTTAGTTTAAACTCCACTGAGTTTTGTAAATCACATACTAAAATTTTATTATCGTTATATATGCCATCATTTACGCTAAAACTGAACTTCAGACAATTTGGATCTTCACAACTTATATAGGTCCTTTCTCTGTAAGAAGGAATTAAATAGTGGAATGAATACATGCACAATCCAAAAGAACGAAGTGCTTGACTTTGAGAAGAAAAGAATTGCTTGTACCCAGACCTGTTATAATAAGTTATCAATTCTTCCATAATAGAGTCATTTGGAACTGCTGCACCGGCGTGTACAAATACTTCCGTGAAGATTTGCTTAAGAAACAGACGATAACTCCCTTTTTTGTCCTTATCTTCTGTAATGAGATTTACATGTTTTAAATATAAATTTTTAATGAAATCATTAGTTATTGCCTTCCCATTAATAACAAGGTCACAAACAAATTCATATTCACTATTAAAGTCCATATCCAAATCCTTATATGTTCTATAATCAGAACTTTCTGTAGACTTCAAATCAGCATATCTCCTCTCCCTCGCCTTATCTTTCAGCTCATTAATCACTTTTTTTGACATATATACTATAATAGACATAAATCATTAATTTTTAACTAATATAGACTATGAACTGTAACTTGAGTTTCTTCCGGGTTTGCACTTGATTACTTTAACGATAGATCTTCCAATCCCATCTGATCTACTTGTACTTTTTCTAACTCACTTTTTACCTGCTTATGGTATAAGTTTGCTCTTCTCGCCCAAGATAGGTCACTATCTATTATATAAACGTAATTGCCATTGTTCTCTTCGAAGTAAAACAGCTTCAGTTTACTTTCGTCTTGACCAATTAATTCACTACGAATTACTTCTACAGTATAAAATTGACCCAAATTCATACTTACTTCACGATGTTGCATATACCTTAACACCCGTGGCTCATATAATTTTCTTATCTCACCATTTTTGAGATCACCTATTGTACACTCTATCTTCTTTAATCCGTATTTAATAACTCTCACTAATCTCTTCGTCTCATCATCCCACAGCTGTTCTTCTTCCAATCTTTTACATGCGGTAAAAAATTGTGATTCTTCTCTTTGCATAAACCGAGATAAACGTTCTGCCAACTCATAGCACATTTTTTCTTGACTCAGTATTTCTCTTTTATATTGAGCTAAAATATTAATCGCTATACTTGGACAACTTACTGCAATCAAGTCATTATTTAAATCCGTTTTAATAATTTTGCCGCTCTCTGGATTAACATGTACAGTAACTTGCCCTAACAAAATTCCCTTAGAAATCGTTATGTCTTTTCCTATATGAGTGTCAATGGCTTTTAAAGAATCAAAGTCTATATATATTGCACCTTTCTCTCCTGTCATTTTTTCTGAAAGAGCAAGAGCAATCAATCTAAAGGTATCTATTTCAACAGCAAAATACATCCTTTGCTCCTCTGACATATTATACATATTCTTAAAGAAATCCTTTATGCTAATGTCTTCACCATCTATCTTCCATCCTGTATCTATTTCGCTCCAGTCGTATTGGTGTAAATCTACAACATGCACTCCTTCCATTCCTTTCAGTTCACGCTTTAAATCATCTATTTGATTTTCTTCAAATCCAGGACCATTTATAACCAGATATATGTCCCTCTCCTCTTTATTTGTTAATTTATGATTTTTGATTATATATAAGTAACTAAGATCACTATTCTTACCATTCGGTAGAGATGCACCATATACTCTTGGCACCCAAGTTAGTATTATTGGTGCTTTATTTGATAATTTTTTTACATTACCGATCATTGTTTTACCTCACAACATTCACGGCATAATAAAACATTAGTAAAAAAATTCAACCAATTGCTTTCACATTCTTTTAAAAGAAGACAATTTTATTGGCATCCGTTCAGTAGAGTGAGTTAGACGAGAAAAGAAAACTATAGGGTCAATGTGTGACACTAAAATCCAGAAAATTTAATTTCAAACCAGCACTTCCTTCCTTGTCATTCCAGCACGTGACCAGTTCTTATTGCCTACTCTGAACCCCAGTGTTAGCTACTTGAATGACAATAAAGGGAGTCCTCATTCCCCTAAATAAATACTTTTATTGTGCTTTGCGCTTCAAGCCATTGACGGCATATACATCTGGCTCATCTATCACCTTCAGTGGCTTGCCAAGGTTGTGCTCTATGTTTATATTACGCTCAGAATTGTACTCTATTTTTGTATCAAACTTAAAGCCCAATTTCTCGCAGAGCTTTTTAAAGTATTCAACAAGCTTATTAATAATATCAGTAAGCTTATCAAGCAGACTGTCATCGCCAGCTTTGTAAGCTTCTAACTCTTTAGGAATTGTAAGCAACACTTTACCATCTTCATATGTCACATTTCCATCCTGACATTTCAGTTTAAATTCTACTGAACTGGATAAATCACACGTTACCTCATTATACATGTCAATGTCGCACATATTTGTATATTTCATACTGAAATTAAGTTTTAGACAATCGGGTTGGTAACAACTCATATATTGCTTGTTTGTTGAGCCGCCACCCATTGTGCACAATTTTAACGAATCAAGTGTTTGATTCATAATAAAAGCAGCGGGAAAAATATATCCACCTTGATAATAATTATCTATCAACTCTTCAATAATAGATGAATTGGGAATCGTTGCATCAGCATGCATAAACATCTCTCTAAAAACTTCTTTAAGAAGTAGACGATAATCCTCTTTTCCGTTTTCATCTTTCAGAATTAGATTTTTGTGTTTTGAGTACAAACCTATGATAAACTTTTGATTGATCGATTTACCATTAATAGTAATGTCCATTCTATTAAGATCCGTATATGTTCCCTTACCAGAAATTACTTCATCCTTAGTTTTAGCTTTGAAATCAGCATATTTGAACTTTTTTATTTCAGATTTCAATGTATTAACTACTTTTTTTGACATATTATATTACACGTTATTTATATTAATGTTAGCAAATACTCTATTAATTGTCAATTTTTAGAACTTTTGCTTCCGTCATGATTTAAAGTTTTCAGTCTCTGCTTTAAGGGACTTTCTATAGAAAGTCCCTTAAATAACTGTTATGCAAGCGATAGCTTTTCCATTGCTACCCTGCCTACTTCTGTTTCTTTCAGCTTGTTATCTACTCGTTCATGGTATAGATCTTTTCCCTTCATCCAGGATAGGTCGCTCTCTTGCTTAAAAACATAATTACCATTGTTCTCTCTAAAATCAAATGACTCACGTCTGCTTTCTTCTTGACCAACTAATTTACAATCAACTACCCTTACAACATTGAATTGACCTAAATTTAATCCAAGTGTGATAAGGAAGGGGAGAAAAGCTCGTTCATACAACGCCGCTATTCTATAATCTCTTAAATCTTTTACATACCTTTCTGCATCCTCTTTCTTATTAATCATTTCTTTCATCATCTTTTCTATTTTATTTTTCTCTTGTCCCTCTGTCATCTCTTCCTTTTCTTTAAGCATATGAGGGATACAATTACCTAGTTCACTTATTATTAAAGTTAAATACTTTAATAATTCACCGCACATTTCTTTTTGACTTAGTATTTTACTTTTATATTTAGATAAGATATCAACTGCTACGCTTGAATCATTTATTGCAATTAGATCATTATTTAAGCTTGTGTGAACAATTATTCTACTATTCGGGTCAAACATTACCACTACATTCCCTAACAATATTTTTTCAGGGATTGTTATATCCTTCCCTATATGAGAGTTAATGGCTTTTAAAGAATCAAAATCTATATATATTCCACCTTCATGTTCCGAAAACTGCTTTAAGAGTGCCAGAGCAACTAATCTAAAAGTATCTATTTCAACAGCAAAGTATGTTCTTTGTTCATCTGTCATGTTATACATATCTCTAAAGAAATCTTTGATACTAGTATCTTTACCATCTATCTTCCATCCTTGATCTATTTCGCTCCAGTCATATTGGTATAAATCTACAACATGCACTCCTTCAATTCCTTTCAGTTCACGCTTTAAATCATCTATTTGATTTTCTTCGAATCCAGGACCATTGATAACCAAATATATATCCCTCTCTTCTTTATTTATTAATTTATGATTTTTTATTATATCTAAGTAATTAAGGTCACTGTTTTTACCATCAGGTAAAGATGCACCATATACTCTTGGTACTCAAGTTAGTATTATTGGTGCCTTATTTGATAATTCATTTGCACTATTAGTCATAATTTTACCTCATTATATTGCTATATTAATAGAATAGTGGATTTTTTAATGAAACACAAGTTCCTGCTGGTAAGATCTCATTTATGAAGTCCTTCTCTCCTAGTTCACAATTTTTGTTTCCGTATTTTCCAATGAATCACCATAAGTGACTGCTTTTAGGTAAAATTTTCTTCCTCTTTGCACTTCAAAAGAAATTATTGAATCATCAAGCAAAGTAAACTTTTCACCTTCAGTGTGCTCATATTCTTTAGTACCCTCTTGTCCTCTAATTAGGTCACTCAATTTGTATTTATTCTTATCTATAAGCTTTGCACTTTGGAATTTTATTACCTCTTTGCCAATCAGTGCTAACACAGTTGGACTCATGACGTCTATTTTACCAAAACGCAGTACTACTGTAATTCCCTCATCGGTAAATTCGATTACATATCCGTAAGTAGATTGTATATTTGCGCTCGCGATGGGCTTATAATTTTTATCATCATACGAAATAAAAAGCGTTGCTCCTTTCCAATTCTCTTCTTCACTATTTAAAGTAAAGCTTGCAATATTGTCTTTAATATGCAGTATTTCTACGATAGTTTTACTGATATGAGAAGGAGGGTATTCTTTAAGCATAAGTGATCTTGTTGAAGGAAAGGAGAGCTTGTATATAGAGGGATCATAACCAACTCCCATTACTTGAATGGACATGCTTTCAAACTTTGTTTTTATAATTCTCATCGTATGTCTTTTCTCGCCATCTGAAATTGCTATAACATCACTTGGTAAAAGCCATGCATATTTTATCGGGAGCTTAAAGTTGTATATATTTCTCTCTTGCCACGCAGAATAAAGTAAAACTTCAGCTATATTTTGCGCCTCCCCTTCCTCCATAATGAGCGGTATTGGAACTGTTGCAGCATTGCCCTGCCTTGGGAGTTCAGCATATTTCACATCAATTGGATAGCCAAAATTGCGGTTAAAATAAACGATGTTAATCCTATTGTTTAAATCTAATTGGCTAAGCTGTATCAACTTTAAACTGTTATTGGAAACTATCTCATCTATGGGTATTTCAGTTGTCACTCCCCTGCCCTTTTGAATAAATTTCAGTTTTGAGTTCTGTTCAACCACATCAAAAAAATAGCAACTTCGCAGCATTTTAATAATTGAACGTACGGGTTGCTGGTCATTTATCACATACCCAGATAACAATCCTTTGACACCACTTGTATCAAATTGTTCCCCTTTTAATCCTGCCTTTTGCAATAGATCAGACAAAACATCAGAAATATTAAGCTGTGAAATCTTTCCCTGAATCCAGTGCCCCGTCTGCCAGTTATGGCAATCGGCCCACATATCACATAAGTTGGGAAAATAAGGAAATGGTCTAGCATCCCATGCCCAGAGGAACATTTTCTCCACCATTTCTGAGCTTTGCCACTTTTTCAGCGTTCCTTCAATTGCAATTTTCTGCGAAAGAAAGCTCACCTCTCCGTTTGAGTATCGTGGATATTTACTCTCTATACTACCTTTATCAACAAACACATTGGGCTCATTAGTGCAGCCGTTCATACTGGGAAATCCATATTCGGTAAACCATATTTTCTTCATTTTTGGTTGCCATTTTGTTTTACTACCATCAGGATTTACATGAACTTCACTCCACCATTTCTCGATATTTTTCCACGCATATCTACTGTCATTATACTTTATTTTCTCAGGATCACTTTTTGAGTAATCATAAAAATAATCATACCCTACTCCATTGCTCCAACCACCCGTTACATCTTCTGCGGAATAGCCAAAAGGAGGTTCTTCGCCATCGGTAAGTGGAAAATAAGCATCGATGCCAACAACATCGATGAACTGTGAAGACCAAAGTTCATCCATATTATACCAACCATCGTATGAATGATATTCGCTCCAATCGGCAGCGTAAGTTACGTTTACTTCTTTTCCAAGCTGAAGTTTTACTTGCTTTGCAAGTTTAACTAGCTCTGCTACTGCAGGATAATTACCCTCTACATCTTTTACTCTGATGAGCTGCGCAAATTCAGACCCGATTATAAACCCTTTCACTTTAGCTCTTTTGGCAATGCTCGTGTAATGCTCTATGAATTTGCTATACTGATTCTCAAAAAAATCACTTATATTCTCAGGGGCCCCACTCAATTTTCCTCGCCACTCTTTGTTCTTTGTGTCAAGCAAGAACATTGGGTAGAGCATTACCTTATAACCTCTGCTATGCAGCTCTTCTATATATCTTATTAGTGCTGCATCACTAACTGTACCGCCATATCTTGGATTGCCATGATTATCTTTTGAAATGAGTTGGGCATTATCTCTGGTTATATTTCCCACTTGCCAATCATCAGGCACTATAGCAGAATCGTCTTGAAATTCAACTGCAGGATATATTTTACAATCTTTAATATTTAAACTGCTTGCAAACCAATTAACCACTACCGACGCCCATTCAACATTTGGTAAACTTTCCTTCAATTGGTCCAAAGAAAGCATAGCATCGCTCTTTTTTGTGTGATTATTGTGATTTACTCTTTGTGCCGGTCCATAGGGAATATATTGACTACTGCTTATTTTTTCTCGTGCAATTTTCTTCTGTATTTTCGTATCATACACAAACTCTCCTGAACCTGGTATGATATTGATATTTTTAATGTTTTCTGCTACTGAGAATCCACTGAGCTTCAGTGCAGTTTGCACTTCAAATGTAAACACCGGAACACGATTACTATAGTCTGCCAAAGGAAAATTTTTGATGACTATGTAAGATATTCCTCTATAAGCTGGTACATTCTTCTCACCTTCGATTGATAACATAAACGGATCAGGGTTTTGGTCTTCTCTGCCGTAGTAAAAAGTATAATCTATTTGGTCAAAGCTAAGCGATTTTGTACCCGCCCAGATTCTATTTAATTTTTCTACTTTCCCCTTGCAAATTGCAATTGCGAGTGTTGCATAGTAGTTATATGTAATATTTATACCTCTTCCTGTTTTATTTTGAGTGGTTATCGCCTCCTCTTTTATTGGCTGTGACCAAATAATGTTTCCAGCAACGCGAGCAGTGCCATAGATAATTGGAATTGCTTTGCCATAAGTTGAGGTTTGAACTTGCAGATTTTTCAGCCTCGCCCCATGCGTTATCTTTTGCTCGGCATCAAGACCAAATATTGCATTATCAAGCTGTGCACCAAGCAGAGCACCGAGTTCTGAGCCAACAATCTGGCCAATTGGCCCAAAAATACTGCCCGCTTTACTTAAAATTGATGATAAAATTATTGTAGACATAATATTCTCCTTTTTGATAGATTGTTTTGAATTTTTGAAAGAAGATCCCAGACTGGGATGAAATTGGGACCTACTGTATAGTAGTGTCATGCAACTGGTATCCAGGAAAAAAAAGGATGTCATCCGAGCAGCACTTTTCCTGTCATCTGAGTAGCTAACACTGGGATCCATTGTTCTTTATTTCTGGATTCCAGCGTCACGCGCTGGAATGACATTAAATGATTTTTCTTTGAATTTGAGTTATGCAAGCAGCCCCTTCGATGTCACCCGAGTAGCCCTCTTCCTGTCATCCCAGTGCTTGTGACACTGGAATGACACCCTTTCAGAAGTTCAATGAACCTTCTGGATAAAAACTATTGTCAAGCACTGGAATGACATGATTCGAATTGTGTCACTTGCATGGCGTCATCCCAGACTGTGTAGTAATTCTCCTTATTCCTCGATTTACCGCTTACTTCCTCGAGAAGATACATCACTCAATGAAGAGCTTACTGATGAACTTCTAGATAAGCTTCCAAATGATAGCCTTATATCCTTGTTTTTAGTTTCTCCGTTACTATGTTTCTTATCTGGCTCATCTTTTATGTTATGCTCCTTCTTGAAATTTTTACAGAAAGTGCGAAGATATTTTATTTCGCCTCCCTTTTCTGTAGTTTCGTTTATTTTATCGATTAAGCAAATCAGATTTGCCATTGAGAATCCCTTACTAGCCTGTACAAGAATTTTCATATCGCTATCTTTTAATTTTTCGAGCCGTTCTTGTAATATTTTTTGACGTGTATCGTCTTTATCCAGTCCAGGAACCTCAATACACTCCAAACGACCACCCCTAATAAGCGCAAAATCTAAATGATTCTTATGATTAGTTGCAGCAACTACCGTTATATTTTTTGAGGATAAAAACTCTCGATCCAATTTAGTGAGTAAATGAGTTAAAGGTCCTGCATTTTCACTGAAAGTGCGCTTTTTGCCAATGCCGTCAATCTCATCTATAAAAATTATACACGGACTGTTTGCCTCTGCTTTCTCAAAAACCTGATCTATATTTGATTGATTAGACAAGCAAGATGCAGAAACAAACATAAACGCAAACAGAGATTTAGTTTGATTTGCAATTGCCTTACTAATACTAGTCTTACCAGTTCCTGGTGGACCATACAAGAGATATCCTCTGCCTTGTAACTCACAAATTTCCTTCAATTTTTCTCTTATGTCATTTGGTAATATAATATTATCAAATGTTGTATTCCATCCTCTTGCTTCACCTTTTGCGTAAAATTCCATATTCAGCTTTGCTTCTACTTCATTTTTTGTTGCAGGACTATTAATTAACCTTGCAGAAAGATCACTAACCTCTTTTTTTAACCCCTCCACTTTATCTTTCGTTACAAAACTATCTGAAATTCTCTCGACTTTTTTTTCTAGATCACTAAGCTTCTTTTTATTTTCTTTAGCCTCTTCATTCTCCAATTCTTCTTCAATTGGAGCTAGCGTATTTTCTTCTTTCCTTAACTCTTTATTTAGCTCTTCAACTTCAGCTTTCGAGTTTTCTTGAGATTTTTTACTTTGTTTAATCATTTTATATGAAAACACAATTACTACTGCAGAAAGCGCAAATAAAATAAAAATAACAGGGGGAGCTATATTTAAAGCTGCAACTGAAGATAAAAATGCAACGTAAGGAGCTACAGCAAAAACTCCAGATGTAATTAATGTAAGAGAAGCAATAGCACCAGCTATAAAAAAAGGTATATTAGCTCTACTAGACATATTTTAGCTTATAAACAGTTAATTTATAAATAATACATTTAAATAGTACAAGCTTTTCATAGTAAAGCAAGACTAACTAAAGAGATAACTCAAGGTGTCCTTAATCAATCTATGATCGAGGTATTATGCAGTATTAAGATATAAGATGGTATGTTGTATTTTTAATTCAGTGTTCTTTTTCTGTCATTCCAGGGTACTGGAATGACAGATACTATGATAAGAAATTCAATAACTTAAAGTAGGCAATTAAAGCCTCTAATTAAAATCTAAATCTATAGTTATCATAAGCAACACTAAAGAAGTGCGGAAGTAAAAAGTTACAAAAGAGCATTCCGCATACGCATGCTTTGTATATCTACACTTTGCCACCCTTCTGTTAAGCTTTGCCTCCCTTCCATTACATTTTGTCGCTCTTTTATTTGTTTTATTTCGTTATCGAATTCTGACATTAGATATTTAGCATAACCAGATGTTAATGCTGTTGATACAGATACAGCTATTACTGCCGTAATAGCTGTTAATGTACCTTCCATTGCCTCGGTTATAAAAAGCGTCATTGCTACAAAATTCCCTAACATGGCAACTAAGCCACCAACAACTACACTACCTTGAACTACTTTATTTTTTAAAAACCCTTTTATACTCTCTACCGTACCTTCTTGGTGATTTATAATGGCATAATACAAAGGAGTTTTCTGCAAACTATCTTTTTCATAAACATCTGCACCTCTGTCTAGTAGAGCATCTACTATCTCTAAATAGCCATTTTTAGCAGCATAATGCAAAGGAGTACTACCATTTCTATCTTTTACATGAACACTTGCGCCTTCAGCTAACAGAGCATCTACTACCTCTACATGGTTACTTAAAGTAGCATAATGCAAAGGAGCACTACCATTTTCATCTTTTACATTAATATCTGCACCTGTTTTTAGTAGAACATTTACTACATCTACACATCCACTATAAACGGCATGATGCAAGGCAGTCTCTCTATTTTCACCTTCTACATGAACATCCGCATGCCTATCTAATAAAACATTCACTAAATCCTTACAGCCAGCTGCTGCAGCTGCAATTAATAATGTAAATTCGGCATCAGGATCACTTTGGATGAATGTATGATTTATACTAAAATTTTTATTTTCCCACTCTTGATACGCTATTGTATCTTCTCTTCGCAATACCTCTTTTATTTTATTAATTACGTTATCTTTATTTACACTTGCATCTTTATCAATTGCACTTAATATTTTTTTCAGATTTTCAAAATTCATCTTTACCTCCTATAACTTTACGATGCAGTTACTACACAATTACAAACAAAAGTAAACACATTTTTAGGAATTATTTAAAAAACCATTGAAAAAGTCAGTGATTTACAATAAATAACTGATCCATTTAATTGGAAGAAATATGTGATGTAATTATAGCCATTATAAACAACAACAGAAAAAACACGGAAGTAAAAAATTTATATTGATCTTATCATATTTATTATTAGCATGATTATAAACCTGGGAAAGCAAATACAAGTCAACTTATCTAAAAAAAATAGTGAGAGGGGTCTTATCTGGCGCAAAATTGATGGCCAACCTTAGTGAAAATTATTTTGCATCATTGAATAATAAACAGCATTAAACCAACCAGCTCTATAAGAAAACTAATAGAGGCTTTTTTACTTGTCCCAATTATTATATCCAGTGCTATTACACTAGCATGTACCTATTTTTTTCTGAATGCAGTGAGTATTCAAAAATATGATTGCAGCTTTGAATAAGGAAAAAATTATGGCGCCTATGATTTTTGAAGGCTACTGCGATACAGACGTTTTTAATAGCTAGTTCAAGCTTTATTGCTGGGTGATTTTGGATAATGCAACTTTTCATAGAAAATAAGTGAATTTGTTAAAAGTGTCGGTGCTGAAGTTATATATCTGCCTCCATATTCTCCTGATTTTAATCAAACCATTGGTTTGTTATAAAAAATTGAGCCAGAAAGAATATCCAGCTATTCTAACTATTAGAAAAAGAGCTATAATTATAGACTCCGTATACACTATAACTAGACTTTTTTTTAAGAGGAGTGATACAGAAGTTAGTACTAAGACACTAAACAGTTTTCAAAAATGAAAATTATACCTTAAAACTGATTTTCATATAGTTCTTGCAAGCGATAACACTCTCACTTCTCTTGCACCAGAGTTTAAAATTTCCTGAGAGCAAGACCTTGCGGTTGCGCCAGTTGTTACTACATCATCAACCAATATCACGATTTTGTTTTTGATAATTTCGCTGTTACTTACTTTAAAAGTATTTTTCAAATTTTTTTCACGCTGTTTAAGTGAAAGACCAGCTTGAGGTTTGGTGTGACGAATACGTTTTATTGCAAATGGTGTATAAGATAAATTAGATAACTTACTTAATTCCTTTGCGAGCAATGCTGCTTGATTATATTTACGTTTAAATAAGCGTATTTTATGTAGCGGTATGGGAACTATGACCTCTGCATTTTGAAATATGTCTTTGTTAGTTTTGTACATCCACTTTGCATAGACTTTCACATAATTTAAATTATCAAAAAATTTAAAATTTATAATCATATTTTTGCTATGTTCATCATAAGCAAAAACTGATCTTAATACTTTAAATGGTAGAGGGTTGCTGATGCACTTACCACATGTATCAATGTTATCTGGAATTACTACACCACAAACATTACAGTAATGCTTAGTTAAAAAATTGATTTTTTTATTGCATTCACTACATAAATCATAACTTTTATCAATTATACGTTCACAATTTACGCATACGTTTGGAAATATGAGGTCTTTAGCTCTTTTTAGTAAAAGAAGATTCATGAATTTAATATATTAGGTATAGCTTTTAAAATGCTCCTAATAACCTAGTGATTAAGAGATACTTGATCTAACAAATACGTTTTGAGATACTTGCCTGTAACACTTTCTAGAGTTTGTGCAACTTTTTCTGGAGTTCCCACAGCAACCACCTTTCCACCCTTCACTCCTCCCTCTGGACCAATGTCTATTATATAATCTGCAGTTTTTATAACATGTAAATTGTGCTCAATAACTATAACAGTGTTTCCTAAATCAACTAACCTATGAAGTATTTTCAGTAAGTTATTTACATCTTCAAAATGTAATCCAGTTGTTGGCTCATCGAGAATATACAATGTTTTCCCGGTAAATCGCTTTGATAGTTCCTTAGACAGCTTTATTCGTTGTGCTTCACCCCCGGACAACGTTGTTGACGACTGTCCAAGCGTTATATAGCCAAGCCCCACTTCCTGTAAAGAAATCAACTTTTCCTTTATCATTGGAAGATTTTCAAAAAAGTCACATGCTTGATCTATTGTCATATCAAGCACATCAGAAATTGATTTTCCCTTGTAAGTAACTTCCAATGTTTCTCGGTTATACCTCTTTCCTCTACATTGCTCACATTTCACATAAACATCCGGTAGGAAATGCATCTCGATCTTTAAATGCCCATCACCTTTACAAGCTTCACATCTTCCTCCCTTGGTATTAAATGAAAATCGGCCTACATTATATCCCCTAGCTTTCGATTCTGGAAGACCTGCAAACCAATTTCTGATGTGAGTAAACATACCAACATATGTTGCTGGATTTGATGCTGGGGTCCTACCAATTGGTGACTGATCAACTTCTATAATTTTATCTATATACTCAAGGCCTTCTATTTTATCGCATTTACCATGCTTTGCAGATGAATGATTTATCTTCTGTGCTGAGTATTTATATAGTGTTTCTATTACTAAACTTGATTTTCCTCCTCCTGATATTCCAGTAACACAAATGAGATTCCCTATAGGAAATTCAACATTTATATTTTTTAAGTTGTTCTCACACGCGTTAACTACCTTTATGAACTGAGTTGCTTGCTTTCTTCTTTTTGAAATTGAAATTTCCTTCTTTCCACTTAAATACTGTCCTGTTATGCTCCCTGAATTTTTTTGTACCTGATCTGGTGTTCCTTCTGCAACAACTTTTCCTCCGTTTACACCAGCTCCAGGACCAATATCAATCACATAATCAGCAGCCATTATTGTGTCTTCATCATGTTCAACAACAATCACAGTATTACCCATGTCTCTCAGATTTTTAAGTGTGGCAATTAATCGATCATTATCACATTGATGAAGGCCAATTGAGGGTTCGTCAAGCACGTATAGCACTCCTGTTAAACCAGAGCCAATTTGCGAAGCAAGCCTGATCCTCTGGCTTTCACCACCAGAGAGAGTGCTAGATTCACGGTCAAGTGTAAGGTAATTTAGTCCTACATTCTTTAAAAATGTCAGCCTTTTGATTATTTCGTTTAATATTTTATTTGAAATTTGCTTATGTTGTTCTGTGAGCTTGTCTGGCAAATTTTCAAACCAATCAAGGGATTCATCGATGCTGAGCCTTGATATTTCACCTACATGTTTTTCATCAATTTTCACTGTAAGTGCTTCTTTTCTCAATCTATAGCCAGCACATTCTTTGCAGTCAGTAACAGAACAATACCTATCAATAAGTGATGCATCGTAATCCATTTGACGTTCTAGGATACTGACCAAACCTTGAAATTTCATTTCTCTAGAGCCAAAAAGTATTAAATCCTTCACTTTTTGGTCTATATTCTTCCACGGAACATCAAGACTAAATTTACAATTTTCAGCCAGTGACAGAATTGCATTTTTTAGAGACCCAGAATTTGCATGCATTTGACCCACTGGCTTTAAAGCACCTTCAGATATCGAGAGCGTTTCGTCTGGCACTATTAGCTTTGCATCAACACTTAGTTTTTTACCGAGCCCACTGCATGAACTGCATGCACCGTGGGGGCTGTTAAAAGAAAACAATCTTGGCTCTATTTCTTCAAGAGTAAAGCCAGACTCAGGACATGCAAAATTCTCTGAGAAAGTTAAAATTTGACCATTTTTATACTCGGAATTGTGGTTATCAGGTAAGTTTATTATTTCTGCATACATTAAGCCATGGCCCAGCCTCAATGCTAATTCTATACTGCCTGGTAGTCGATTTCCTATATCATCTGACATGGACACCCTATCTGCAATCACGAAAATATCGTGTTTCTTGTTTTTATCGAGTTTAGGCAAATCATCTATATTATATATTTCACCGTTTATTTTTAGTCTGACGTAACCCTGCTTTTTAATTTCCAATATCTCTTTTAGATGTTCTCCCTTTCTGCCACGCACAATAGGAGCAAGTATATATACTTTAGTTTCTAAAGGTAATGTTGTAATAGTATCTACAATTTGAGATACAGTCTGTTTCGTTATTGGCGATCCAGTTGCAGGCGAGTAAGGAATTCCTATTCGTGCATATATTAAGCGTAGATAGTCATAAATTTCAGTAATAGTTCCAACGGTTGATCTTGGATTTTTTGAGATCGATTTTTGGTTAATTGATATTGCAGGAGAGAGGCCTGTGATTGACTCAACATCTGGTTTATCTTGAATATTAAGAAATTGACGTGCATAAGCCGATAGACTTTCGACGTATCGGCGTTGGCCTTCTGCATAAATCGTATCGAATGCGAGGCTAGACTTACCAGAACCACTTAATCCAGTTATAACAACTAACTTATTTTTTGGTATATTGACATCAATACCCTGCAAATTATGCTCTCTTGCACCTTTAACTCTGATCATACTTCATGTACCTTTGACCATTACAGCCTCAAAATACATAAACTTACAACAACTTGCTACTAATTTTTCAACTATTACGGAAAACGAGATAGCACAACTAGTGCAAAACATTTTGCCACACAACTATATAAACATCTGTTTTCGCCAAGGTAATTAGTACAACAAATGGTGTCATAAAAGTATGTTTTCTACAATCTCATCAAAAACATGCTTACCAATTTTTGGAAACAGCAAATTTTATTTTATATAAAATACAGAATATTGATAAATTTAACTTTTTTGTGAGATTATGCAGCGATAAAAATAAATTTAGAGGGAAAGGTTATGGCAATAGAGAAGGAGAAGTTTTTTGAAATAATAAATGAGGTAAGTGAAAGTAGCGATTTGGATGAAGATAATTTACTTGAAAGAATAAAGAATGAGTTAAAAGGAAAAGATGCAGGAGAGTACAACAAGTTTAGTAAAAATTTTAGTAAAGAACACCAATTTAGTATAAAAATTTCAGAAGAAGCTGCAGAAGATTGGACGTTGTTACATCTTGCTACAGCATGCAACAATATGTTAATAGTGGAACTCTTACTAAAAAAGAAAGCAAGTGTTAACGCTCGAGTAAAAGATGGTTCTAAAAATGATGGGCTAACTGCTTTGCATATTGCTACTTCTTGTGGACATGAAAGCATGGTAAAACAATTACTAAGTGATGATCGAGTGAATCCTTCATTAAAAAGTAAAAATAAGACTCCAAGGGAGGTGGTAGGTAATACAGAAAATAAGGAAGCAATAGTACAAATGTTAGAGGAAGCAGAACAAAATTTTTATACAAAGCATGAGAAAAAAACTGATACATCAGCAGATGTTATAAATTCTGTGGAACAATACAATACCATACGTAGTGGTAAACAGACTCCCATTACGTGTGGAAGTAGTGACAGTATAGTAAGTGAGCAATACTTACATGCTGGTGTTAAGAATATGGTAGAAAAATTTGAGTCAACGCAAAGAGGAAGTGTTACATATAGTGGTAAACAGACTCCTATTGGTGAAAGTGTTAGTAGTGACGACAGCGGTCTAGAGTCTGAGGCTACATTTGATACTTCTTTCTGCTCTGAAATAAATAACGACGGAGCAGCTAATGAAGTTAATGACCAAATTTTAGAAAGTCTGCAACCTCAAATTCAGTTGCAAGATAGACAAATTCGGAAGTTAGAAAAGCCAGGTAAAGAATTAAAACATGTTGAGAAAGAACTAGAAAAATTAAAGAGTGACGTAGCTGGACATGAGACTCGGTTAGAAATACTTGATAAGCTCAGTGAAGAGAATCAATCACTAAAACAACAAATACAAGATCTAAAAAGTAAAAATACAACTCTTAATAGTGAATTAGAAAAAATAAAAGGTCAGCACTCTAATGATTTAAATGAACATAAGATTAAGTTGGAAGAACTTAGCAAGCTCAACAAAGAGAATCAATCACTAAAGCAAAAAATAAAAGATCTGGAAAACGAGAATACAACACTTAATAGTGAATTAAGCAAAACCAAAGCAAATAAAGTATTACTAGAAAAAACAGAAAAAGGACAACTGTCTTTCTTAAAAATTGCTTCTGTAAATTTTGTAACCATGTTGACAGTAGGTGTTGCCTTTAGTATAGCTTTCCAATTACCAATTCTATTGATGATTGCAACTTCTGTAATGTCTTCATTAATAGTCAGTGGAGTTACATATGTAATATCAACGAAACCTAGTGAATTAAAAGAAGTAAGTATTCAAGGCTTGATGCAACATGATGTTTGTAAAACTTAAACTTGTGCACTTCCTGGTAATTTTGATATAGTTATTTCAGTTGAAATCTACAGATTTACAAATGGCAAGCTTAAGTGTAAGAGAAGCGTTATGCACGGCAATCAGAGAAGAAATGCAAAATGACCCTGATGTATTTATCATGGGTGAAGAAGTTGCAGAGTATGATGGTGCTTATAAAGTAACAAAAGGATTACTGAAAGAGTTCGGAGAAAATAGGGTAGTTGATACACCTATTACCGAACATGGATTTGCTGGTCTTGCTGTTGGAGCAGCGTTTGCTGGGCTCAAACCTATTGTTGAGTTTATGACTTTTAATTTTTCTATGCAAGCTATTGACCAAATTGTGAATTCCGCAACAAAAACAAATTATATGTCAGGTGGACAACTTGGATGCCCTATAGTGTTTCGTGGACCAAATGGAGCTGCAGCAAGAGTTGCCGCACAACATTCTCAGTGCTTTGCATCTTGGTATTCGCATGTTCCAGGTTTGAAAGTAATAGCACCTTACTTTGCCTCTGATTGCAGAGGTCTGCTTAAAGCTGCAATTCGTGATCCTAATCCAGTAATATTTCTAGAAAACGAGATTGCTTATGGGCATGAACATGAGATTCCTGATTCTGAGCTATCAAATAAAGATTATCTACTTGAGATAGGCAAAGCTGCTGTTATACGGGAAGGAAAAGATGTAACTATCACTGCTTTTTCATTGAAACTAATGGATGCGTTAAATGCAGCAGATTTACTCTCTAGTGAAGGAATAGAAGCTGAAGTTATCGACCTCAGAACCTTAAGACCACTTGACACTGAAACAGTTATTAACTCTATTAAGAAGACCAATAGATTAGTAAGCATAGAAGAGGGTTGGCCATTTGCAGGAATAGGAGCAGAACTCTCAGCCATGGTTATGGAACAAGGATTTGACTATCTTGATGCTCCGGTTGCACGTGTAACCGGCAAGGACATTCCCTTGCCTTATGCTGCAAATCTAGAAAAGAAAGCATTACCGCAAGTAGAAGATATAGTCGAAGCTGTGCATCAAGTCTGCTTTAGAAAGAAATAGCACTATTAATTCCCTTTTTTATCTCCTGCTCCACACTTTTCCAAAAAAGAAGTATCTGTAGAGTTTATACCACCCATTACTTTTATAACAATAGTTTTAGCACCGAAAAATACAGCACAAAATACACCAAGAGCAAAAAGAGCAGGCCACGGCATTCTACCAAATATTGCAAGTAAAGCTGCTCCTATTATCACTACGGTCATAAGCGGTCCACCTATTCCCCAAACGTAGCCAATAATATTACATATTACTTGAGCAGTTGTATCTTCATTAGATCCAGCAGCACTTCCAACATGAGAAAAAGAAATAAATAATACTATAAGCAGAATACAAAAAACCTTTCTAATTGTAGGATTCATCCTTATACCTTAAGTTTAAATATTATAATTATATCTAAAATAGTATAATTTTCAGTAAAACTAGCATTGTGATTTATACAATATTGCATAGCAAATGATGTCTATTGGTTGTCAATCACTTTCAATTACTTGAGAGCTTATTTCGACTTTTGAAAAAGAGCAATAACACCTATGAGTAAAATTTCACATTACCACTTTTATGTGTTATGATAAGCTTAAATTTATAAAGAAAATAAAATTGAAAGAATTGAGAGAGAACCGGATAGCAAGAACGAGAAAGTTTTTATCTTCACTGTTTTTTTTGCTACTAATTGCGCTATCAATACGTAGTTTTTTATTTGAGCCATTTCATATTCCTTCTGGTTCAATGAAAAGCACTCTACTTGAGGGAGATTATATTTTTACTAGTAAATATTCATATGGTTATAGTAAACACTCTTTTCCATTTTCTCCAAACATCTTTAGCGGTAGAATCTTTTACACCCCTCCGGAGCGTGGTGATATAATAGTTTTCAAGCCTACAAGAAATGACAGCATTAGATTTGTTAAGCGGGTAATAGGAATACCGGGCGATAAAGTGCAAATGATAGAGGGGGAGTTATATTTAAATGATCAGAAAGTAAAGCGAAGACAAATTGAAAATTTTTTTGATTATGAGTCAAAGCGTAATATAGCAAGATACATCGAAACACTCCCGAGCGGCAAGGAGCATGAAATTCTAATAGATAATGTTTCTAATAAGTTATCATACAATACTCCAGTTTATTATGTGCCTGATGATCAATTTTTTGTTATGGGAGACAATAGAAATAATTCTTTTGATAGCAGGTTTTCTGAAATTGGGTTAATACCAACTGAAAATATAGTTGGACGCGTAAGCATGGTTGGTTTATCGTTTAAATTAGGCAAAGTTGATTGGTTGCCGTTTGATTTTAGGTTACCTACTGCTCTGAGATTCGACAGGGTATTGCACAAAGTTGTGTAAACTCTATCTGTTTGCTGATTCGCATAATTCTAAAGCAGAATTTTCTAACTCAGCGATAGCATTATTAATGTTGTCTAAGTCATTTCCCTGTAAAGCTTCCTTTGCGTTCTGTAATAAAATTTTCAACTTTTGCTCAATGGAAACATTTTCAACTAGATGTATGAGCTTGTTAACGTGAATTTTAGCCTCTGCAAGGGAACGAGCCTTCATATCTTCGTCAAAGTTGGTTACTGATTGATTAACCATATCTTGAATATCTTCTTCACTTAAGCCAGAGCTTGACTTTATTTCAACTGTCTGTTCGACTCCAGTAGTTTTTTCTCTTGCAGTGACAGTCAATATTCCATCAATGCTAACTGTAAATCCTATTTCAACTTTTGCAAAACCTGCAGGCAATTGTGGTATACCTTTGAGTTCAAATCGTGCTAGAGATTTATTATCTTTTATCATTTCACGTTCTCCTTGACAAACGTGAATTTTCATTGCTGTTTGCCCGTTAGCGTAAGTTGTAAACTCTTTTATTTCTGAAACTGGTAGTGGTGTATTTCTTGGTATAATTTTTTCAACTATTCCCCCCATAGTTTCTATGCCAAGTGATAAAGGCAGCACATCAAGTAGAATATTCCTATCTTTTGAGTTTGAAGTTAAATAATGAGCCTGCAAAGCTGCCCCATTGGCAACTGCTTTGTCCGGATCCACATCATTCAGCACTTTATTGCCAAAGAGTTTGATTAGTGAATTTTGCACTAATGGCACTCTAGTTGCGCCACCAACTAAAATTACCCCTTTTATATCATCGATTTTAAGATCTATATTGCTTATAGTACGAGTAACTATATTTATAGTCTTATTAACTAAAGGACTGATTGCTTGCTCGAATTCTTCTTTGGTAATTTCACATTCAAATAATTCACCATTAATATTGAATTCAAAAGTGCCAGAGGTATCTTCACTTAGGTACTCTTTTATAGCACGTATATTGCAGATACCAGTTTTAGTGTATGAATGTTGTAATTTGTAGGTAGTTGTATCAGATGGTGTCATTCCAGTGCTTGACACTGGAATCCAGCTCTTATTACGCGGTTGCAAGGTGTGCTCATTTGCAATTAAATTTTCTGGATCCCAGTGTCGGGGCACTGGGATGACATCTTTCTTGGTACAACATTCGTGCAGCTGGGTGTTAAGCATCTCTTCTGCACTTGATACCTCTTTTCTATACTTATCAAGCACGATTAAACTAAGTAGATGATCAAAATCATCACCACCAAGTTTAGTATCACCACCAACTGCAAGAACTTGAAACACTCCTTGATGTAATTTTAATATTGAAATGTCAAATGTTCCACCACCGAGGTCATAAACTGCATATATGCCACTGTTATTGTTCTTTTCAATGGAGTAAGAAAGTGCTGCAGCGGTTGGTTCATTAATGAGGCGAAGAACATCTATGCCAGCTAATTTTGCTGCATATTTGGTTGCGTTACGTGCTGAATCGTCAAAGTAAGCTGGCACAGTAATTACTGCTTTTTTCACTTTTATCCCTGTGGATTTTTTTACCCTCTCGCATAAAGCTTTTAATATCTCAGCAGAAATCTCAACAGGAGTAAGATACTTCTCCTCTGCGCATTTTACCCTAATAACTTTTTCACTTTCGTTATCTATTTCAAAATTAACGCCTTCTTTATGCAAGTCTTTAACACTTTTACCCATTAAGCGTTTTATAGAGCAGATAGCGTTTTCGCCAACATCGTAGCCTACTTTTAGTACATCCTTTTCATATGAAATGACAGAAGGTAATAGTTCACGACCTTGCTCATCTTTAAATATTTCTACATTGCCAGCTTTATTCACCATGGCAATTAAAGAGTTAGTAGTTCCAAGATCTATACCAAAAACTACCTCATTTGAACTTGGTTCAGAAATTTGAACTGGCTGCATTTTCCTTCATCTCCTCAAATGACTTATATAAATATCTCAATCTAAAAACTTGCGTAGCAGCTTCATCAAAATTTTTTGTAGCAAAAGCATTAATTAGGTTTTTAGTACAATCTTTTACCTTTTCATCAATCATCCTACTTGCAAATTGTAAATCATCGCAGTCTAGAAAGTATTCTCTTATTTCCATTGATTCATTTAATATTTCAGGATCAAGATGCTCTTTTTTGCTTTGTACGTCAAAAAGATCCAACAAATGTTCGGCACGCTTCAGCGGTGAATTCAGTACCTGATAAGCTTTGTTGATATTTTCCATATTTTTGGACTCTCTTTCATTTATATCAGTTTTGCTTAGCTCAATATATTTTTTCTCCAGCTCATCAAAGCTGATGTTAAAAGCCGGTTCAATTCCAAATAATGTGAAATGGTTGCTAGACATGAAAACTCTCTCCACAACCACATTTTCCTTTCTCATTAGGATTTTTGAAAATAAAACCTGATGAGAATTTTTCCTCTACATAATCCATTTCAGAGCCAAGGATAAACATGATAGATTTTGGATCGATCAGCACCTTGACTTTTTGATCATCACTGCAGCTTTCTTCAATTACCGACTCCAAAGGACGAACATCATATGCATATTCAATATCATATTTTAAACCAGAGCATCCTTTTTGCTTAATTAGAACTCTTATTCCTATTGCTTCTTCAAGGTTAGCATGCTTCTTTTTGTCCAATAAAAACCTTACCCTCTCTACTGCATTTGCAGTTAGAGTGATAGGTTTTTTAACAGAATTTACTCCTTGAAATTCACTCATATTCCTCAATGTTTTTGTTTATTTTGATAATCATGAATAGCAGCTTTTATAGCATCCTCAGCAAGTACTGAACAGTGTATCTTTACTGGCGGCAAAGACAATTCTTCTACTATTTGAGTATTCTTTATCTTTGTTACATCCTCAATAGTTTTTCCTTTGATCATTTCTGTAAGCAAAGAACTTGAAGCTATAGCAGAACCACAACCAAAAGTTTTAAATTTTGCGTCTTCAATAACACCTTTATCGTTGACCTTTATTTGCAGTTTCATTACATCTCCGCATGATGGTGCACCAACTAGACCAGTACCAACATTTGGATCATTTTTATCCAGAGAACCAACATTCCTTGGATTTTCGTAATGATCTAAAATTTTCTCATTATAACTCATAGATTACCCGTAAACCATTACTTACATTATAACATATTTAGGTTAAAAACTAAAGTAAAATACACTAGCAAGCGGTACATTTTACTCACAAAATATATGGTTACAAGTGTATTTACTTTACAAATACATATAGTGCATGTCATTCTTTATATGGTAATTTTAGAAGGAGTATTTCTTGAGTTTATTCAGTAATCTTTATCAAGGACTATTAAAAACCTCCTCTCGTTTTAGTGATGGAGTAAAAAATATTTTTTCTGGTAAAAAAAAACTAGATCAGTCGCTTTTAGATGAGCTGGAAGAGCTGCTGATTAGCATGGATATAGGTCATAAAACTTCTAGACTGCTTATTGATAAGCTCGCAAGTATCAAATTTGAATCAGAAGTTGAGCACAACGTTATCACACAGCAGTTAATGAACGAAATAGAAGCGATATTAAACCCTGTTGTGCAGCCGCTCATTTTGAATAAAAAACCACACATAATAATGGTGTGCGGAGTGAATGGTAATGGAAAAACCACAACCATAGGCAAGCTCGCATATAAATATAAGGAGATGGGAAAATCCGTTATGCTTGTTGCATGCGATACATTTAGAGCTGCTGCGAGTGAGCAATTAAATATTTGGGCAGAACGTTCTGATTGCTCTATTGTCACTGGAGAGCACGGTAGCGATTCTGCAAGTGTGGCATATAGAGCTGTAAATCAAGCGATAAAAGATAGCGTTGATGTTGTTTTGATTGATACAGCAGGAAGGCTACAAAACAATGTAAATCTCATGCAAGAGCTGTCAAAAATACATAGAACAATAAAGAAATTGGATGATACTGCTCCTCATGATGTTATTTTAGTTCTTGATGCAACTACCGGTCAAAATGCTTATAGCCAATTAGAGGCCTTTAGTAAAATGGTTGGTGTTACCGGGTTAATTGTAACAAAGCTAGATGGTACTGCAAAAGGTGGAGTAGTGATTGGGCTTGCAGAAGCTTATAAGGTGAAATTACACGCTATAGGAATTGGTGAAAGTATAGAAGACCTGAGGGAATTTACTGGCAAAGAGTTTGCTGAAGCGCTGTTTAAATGTGATTGAAGATCTCTTTAATTTTCTCATATGACTAAGCTTAATTATCATGAGAAGCCGTTTTTAGATGTTGTCATTCCAGCATGTGACGCTGGTTGCAAGTGATTATTGGGTTGGGTGAATCGTCATAGATAGCTAACGTATAAAAATCACTTCCGCATATTTTCAATCTCATTATAATTACAAATAGAGATATTTTAAGAGCTCAAAATCTATCTTTAGTCTGCAGACTTTTTAATCAAACTTATTAAAAAATGTATTCTTCAGTGTATATCTGTCGTATGTGCACTGCATTTTTTTTCTAACTCTTTTTTACACAGGAGGATTTTATGTTCAGAATTCCAGATACTTGACCTTTACTTTAGCTAAAAACCAACTGGTACCTATGGTTTTAGAAAGTGTAGGAAATAGAAACGTTTCTGTTTTTTGAGTAATTAAAAACCACTTCAGCTTGTCACTCATGCCTAAAAAGTTATTATATTAATGTAATATTGATACTTGTATACCAACATAAATATATTTTAAAAATTTAAGGAGTATATTATGACAATGTCTACCACAAATTAGTGAGAAATTAGCAGCTAGCGCAAAAAGTCTCTATGATGAGAGCGAAAAATTATTGCTTATGGCAGAGGAAATACACAATCAAGATTTAATGTATCTTTAATAACAAAAAAAAAGATATTCTACATCTTCTTTTTTTTATGCGATAATTAGCTACTTATTTTCGTATTCGTTCAGACAAGGTAGTTATGAGTAAAAACAGCAAATGGTCAGTGCGTGAAACTGGAATCCAGCTAAACACTTTACAATGTTTTTGATGACGAAAAGACTGGATGCCAGTGTCTGGGCACTGGCATGACAGGAGTGTGAGATAAGGCTACATACATACTCCAACAGGTATGATGGTGTCATTCCAGTGCTTGACACTGGAATCCAGAAAAAAAGAAGCCTATGTCAGCTACTTGAATGACATTATGGAAGACATCCTTCTCGCAAGCAAAATGTTCATGCAGATAATATTTAACTGTGATTGAAGATCTCTTTTAACTCTTTTATATGACCAAGCTTAATTATCTCAATATCATGAGAAGAATAATTGCCATTTTTAGGCATAATCGCTTTTTTAAATCCTAATTTTTGTGCTTCCCTTAGCCTGAGATCAGCATGCGAAACATTCCTAATTTCTCCTGAAAGTGCAACTTCACCGCAGATTATTGAAGAAGTTGGTAGCGGTAAATTTACTAAACTTGAAATAAGGGAAGCAGCAACAGCAAGATCAGCTGATGGTTCCTGTATTTTGAGTCCTCCTGCAATGTTTAGGTATACTTCTTTATCATGCAAAAACATTTTACAACGAGCACTTAGAACCGCGATTATCATAGCTAATCTATTAATATCCCAACCAACTACTGCTCTTCTTGGAGTTGCCATATTAGTCCTTGCTATTAATGCTTGCACTTCCATTAAGATTGGTCTTGAGCCTTCAACTCCTGCAAATACGGCGCTGCCAACTACTTCTCTATCATGTACGGTCAAGAATAATGATGATGGATTATCAACAGGCATGAGTCCTGCTTTAGACATCTCAAAAACACCAATTTCATTTGCAGGGCCAAATCTATTTTTAATAGTACGTAAAATGCGATATTGATTACTATTTTCACCCTCAAAATATAGTACTGTATCTACCATATGCTCCAGGGTTTTAGGTCCCGCTATTTGTCCATCTTTCGTTATATGGCCAACTATTAAGAGAGAAACACCATATTGCTTTGCAAGAACAGTCAATTCATGAGCGCAGGTGCGGACTTGAGTTACAGTTCCTGGTGCTGATGTGACTTTGCTATCATACATAGTTTGTATAGAATCAATTGTCAAGAACTTAATACTTTTATTTTTCCTTATTGTTGCTACTACATCAGTTAAAGATACTGTAGATAAAAGCTTAATTTTAGATTCATTTATCTTAAGACGCTTTGCTCTGAGGCTCACTTGCTCTAAAGATTCCTCACCAGATACATAAAGACATTCAAAAGAGGAAAGTTGTACAACATTAGCTGCAATCCTAAGCAAAAGAGTAGATTTTCCAATTCCAGGTTCACCACCAATTAAAATGCTAGCACCTTGAACGATACCTCCACCAAAAACTCTATCTAACTCTTCTATTCCTGTTAAAAAACGATCGGGGGTAATAATTTCACTATCTGATAACGCTTTTATTGAAATTGGTGCAGATGTACTTCTCGTTTCTGTTTTTAGTACTATTTCTTCGACAACCGTATCCCAACTGTCACATGCAATACACCTTCCTACCCACCTTCCAGTGCTATGACCGCAGAATTGACATACGTATGCAGTTTTCATAAAAGCCAAAATTATAATTGTAATAAAAATTAGCTAAATAAGTGAAATAAATTTAAATAGAGAAAATTACCAATCACACTTTTTATCTTGTGGTTTTATTTGCAATATTGCTACTAAGCTGACTAATAAGCAAAAAATTACATAAAGCCCAGCAGCAAAGTCTATTTTAGGAAACATTATAGTAAACCAAGTGCATATCATAGGAGTAAATCCTCCATGCAAGGCAAAAGAGATGTTGCGTGATAAGCTAACACCACTAAATCTAACATTAGTAGGAAAAAGCTCAGCAGTAACTATCCCTATAGGATTAATACCCCTCTCGATTATAGAAAGAGCCATCACACTCAACATAATTATGAGGTAGCTTTTATAGTAATATGCAATAGATAACATAGGACAACATATTACCGTTGTGATCACTATAAATAAGATTGCAGTACGTTCTCTTCCTGTTTTATCAGCTAAAATTCCAAGCACTATTGAAGATATCGGCATTAATATACTGGTTATAATGAGTACAACTTCGTTGACATACGTTGTGACATAAGTCTCAACCGACACTATTTCTTTTGCAATTGTTCTAAGAAATATGGTAAATCCAACAGCAACATTAACAGGTACAGATATTAAAATGGCAAGTATCAGGGCTCTCTTATAGCGTTTTATAAGCTCTATTATTGGTAAATTAGGTGAATTTCTTTGTTCTCGATTTTTTTCATACACTGGAGTTTCTCCTAGTGTATATATACTATATGCGCTTATTAATCCTAAAATGGCTGAAAAAATAAACGGCAGCCTCCAACCCCAAGCGTTAAAATCAGTGGTTTTTTTACAAATGATCACTGCAACCACAGAGAGCAATATGCCAATGGAGCGACCAAAACTTATTATTCCAAAAAACATTCCTAGTTTTTTCTTATTAGGTAAATGCTCTATGAGATAAACAGAGCTACCTCCTTGCTCAGCGCCAAGTGCAACCCCTTGTATCAGATGGATTGTAAGAAGCAACATAGTAGAGATTATCCCTATTTTGCTATAACTTGGAATAAACGCAACGAGACTAGAAGGAATCGATATTAGCAAGATAGCAATCGTTAACGCCATTCTCCTTCCATACCTATCACCAATGTGACCAAATACAGATGCACCAAGTGGTCTTACCATTGCACCCAGTCCTGCAATTCCAAACAATTGCAATATGCTGTAGTAGATATCTTTTGCATAACAAAATTCTCTACTAATTATATTAACCAGATCAATAAAGAGCATATGGTCATACCATATTGCGATTCTACAGAGTATTGTTGCAATCAATACTCTTGTTTGTTGATTGTACACTTAGTTTAATTTATAAATGTCTACTTATTTTTATTTTGGCTGCTTTTTAGAACTTTGCAACTCAAGCGTATGGCTTATATGTAAATATTATTAAAATTGGAACTTGCATAATCAGCCAGTCTGGGATCAAATAAGAAAATCTGGTCATGCGCTGGAATGACATGGTGGAATGTCCTTCTTATCATTCCAGTACTCCTTTTCTTGTCATCCCAGTGCTCCGACACTGGGATCCAGTTAAATTTACGAGTATAAAAGTAATCAACGTTTCTGATGATGGAAAAATGGATCCCAGTGTCGGAGCACTGGGATGACACCTCTCTTAAATTACTTTAGCTACAAATATCAAGAAATTTACCAAGTAGAAAAAAGACAAAAGAAACCCCCTATTAGCTAGTTGTGACTCCTGAAAATTGGCCTGTCTTAAACAGCCCGTTTCAGCTTATATGGTTAAAAAACTGGAAGTTTTGTAAAGAAATAAGATGCACATAGTGCAAAAAATTAAAAATAAGACGACAACTGCGTTATGCTTTTGTCATTTAATCTGCACAGACGAAGATAAATAGTATAGCGTTATCCTTATGGTAAGGGAGTTGGGAAAATTTGTAAAGTAGGCTCTTTCATTAGGTTTTTTGCTAACATTAAAACAATTACTTAGAAAAATTGGAAAGACCATTAAAATATTTTTTTACTTTTTATTCTATATATTTCAACATATTACCTTTAAGTACTAATAATTATGGCATTATTGATAGTTGAGTCGCCAGCAAAGGCAAAGACGATAGGTAAATATTTGAGTAAAGAATTCAAAGTGGCTGCATCCTTTGGCCACGTCAGAGATCTACCAGCGAAGAATGGTTCTGTTGATCCTGATAATGACTTTGCCATGAAGTATGAGATTATTGAAAAAGCAGAAAAGTATGTAAAAGAGTTAGTCAAGGAAGCTAGTAAAACATCAGATATATACCTTGCAACAGATCCAGACAGAGAAGGAGAAGCAATAGCTTGGAATGTGATAGAGGCACTAAAGGAAAGAAAAGCAATCAATGATGAAAGCAACATTCATAGAGTAGTCTTTAACGAAATAACAAAAAGAGCAGTGCAAGAAGCTATAAAAAATCCACGTGAAATTAATATGGACTTAGTGCGTGCACAACAAGCACGCAGAGCTTTGGATTATCTAGTTGGATTTAGCTTATCACCGCTGCTGTGGACAAAATTGTCGGGAAGCAAATCTGCAGGGCGAGTGCAGTCTGTTGCATTAAAGCTTATATGCGAACGAGAAAATGAAATCAGTAAGTTTATAACACAGGAGTATTGGAGCATAAAGGCAGAAATGCAAAATAGCAAAGATGAGGCTTTTTTTGCTATGCTAAGCCACTATGACAATAAAAAGCTAGAAAAATTTGATATTAAGAATGAAGAAGAGGCAAAGAACTTAGTCAGGGAGATCGAGTCAAGGCAGTATGCTGTAAGCACAGTAGAACGCAAGCAAGTTAAGAGAAACCCTCTTCCTCCATTTATCACCTCAAGTCTTCAGCAAGATGCAGTGAATAAACTGTATTTTAATGTGAAAAATGTTATGCGAGTAGCGCAAAATTTATATGAAGGTATCAATATTGGTGGTGAAACCGTAGGATTGATAACTTACATGCGTACAGATGGGTTTCATATTGCAGATGAGGCTATAAACTCAATCAGGGGATCAATTAAGTCATTATATGGTGATAAATATTTACCGCAGTCTCCTCGTAAATATGTAAAAAAGGTCAAAAATGCTCAAGAAGCACATGAAGCAATCCGGCCAACTGATATTAATAGAACGCCGGGTAGTATTAAGGATTACTTAACGCCAGAGCAATTTAAATTGTATGATTTAATCTGGAAAAGAACCATTGCAAGTCAAATGGAATCGGCGATTCTTGATCAAGTGGTAGTTGAAATTAGTTCTATTGACCAGAAAGTGATTCTGCGAGCAAGTGGATCAAGTATATTCTTTGATGGTTTTTATAAAGTCTATCAAGATAACATGGAAGCCGAAAATGAAGGCCTGCTACCTGCCATGAAGGAAGAGGAAGCGTGCAAGTTGATTTCTGTTGATCCGAAACAGCATTTTACTCAACCGCCACCTCGTTATAGTGAAGCGAGTATAGTAAAAAAAATGGAAGAAGTCGGTATAGGTCGCCCATCAACTTATGCAACAATTATTTCGGTATTACAAGATCGTGAATATGTTTCATTGGATAACAAAAGATTTATTCCAAGCAGCCGCGGTAAGATCGTGACTATATTTTTGGAAACTTTTTTTCAGCGTTGTGTAGAGTATGACTTTACAGCACAAATGGAAGAAAGGCTTGATTCAATCTCAAATGGACATGCAGATTGGAAAAAAGAACTAGGCTATTTTTGGGTGCCATTTTTTAATCATGTAAATTCTGTTAAGCAAATGACACATGATGAGATTTTTAGTGGTATTCATGATTTGGTAGTCAATTGGTTTTGCTCAGAGGAAGGAAAGGAAGAAATAGGTAAAAAATGTCCTAATTGCTCTGGTGGTATATTGAAATTAAATTTTGGAAAAGCCGGTGTGTTTCTTGGATGTTCTAACTATCCTGCATGCAATCATACAAAAGAAATTACGGGCAGTAATGACAATTCAGAATATCCAAAAAGTTTGGGTATAGATGATGTGACAGGCCAAGAGGTACTGATCAAAAAAGGTCCTTTTGGACTTTATCTGGAGTTTAATAGTGAGTCAAAAAAGAAAAAAAAGATTTCTGTACCAAAAGATATAAATGTTAATGATATTGATCTCAATACCGCCACTCGATTACTTTCCCTGCCGAAAATAATCGGAGAGCACCCTGAAACTGGAAAGGAAGTAAAAATAGGTCTTGGACGATTTGGGTACTATATTCTCTATGATGGTCGATACTTTTCTCTTAAAAAAAGCTCTAAGGAGGTACTAGACACACAATTAAACGAAGCTATACAAATTATTGAGAGCAGCCCACGCAAAGAGCTAAAATCTCTTGGTTTTAATGAAAAGGGAAAAGAAGTTTTTATCTGCAACGGTAGGTACGGATTCTATATAAAATGCGGTAAAACAAACGTTGCTTTGGGCAAGAATGCAGATATTGAAAGTATAGATCTGAAGAAGGCTTTAGAGTTAATTAAGAATAAAAAGTAGACTTCTTGCATAACCATTCTTTATATGTTCTTTATTGTTGTTTCAGCGCTACACGTTGGAACTGAGAAAAAAAGAGCCTGAATTACAAGAAAGAAAATATTCAGATAACGAGAAAGTTGTCATCTGGTTAGCAGCTACAGTCGTGTGACGCAGACGTGCTAACAGGAAAATAGTCTCTATCAGAGTTAAGCTTTGCTGGCAAAATGAAAAGTAAGACCAGCTTCTATACCGTGTGTGTGAAAAAAGCTATTCTGTATGGCAGCAGTTACTTTATTCTCACCTATTTGTTTATTCATTTTTTTTGTTTTAGCATTCAACTTTAAAGTTTCCGGTTTGTATTCACTGCTACCAATAACACCAAAACCTCTATATCCAATATGCATATTTACATCTTCATTTATATGATAATCAAAGCCAGCCTTTAATTGACCTGCAGGTCTTATTGACGATTCTTCAAACATTGTCATTCTTGTTGCACCAACTCCAATACCAACGTAAGGAGAAAAAGAGAAACTATCATTTTTCCAATGATGATAAACATTTGCCATTACAGATATGTTATCAATTTTGCCATGATTAATCGTAACACCATATTTATTGTTTTCTTTTTCATACTTAATATTCATCTGAGTGTTTGCTAAACCAATATTATTCACTTTTATAGAAGAATATATTCCTTCTAATTCGGCTCTATAACTATTATTACCCAATTCTCCTGTGTAACCAAATGCTATATTTGCAGCAAAAGGTGGACTATAATCTGCTTTATACTCACTTATTGGCTGAGGTTCTGTTCTTTCAGTGTTTCTGTCATTTATAAATACCCTATTATCATCTGTAGCATCCTTATCTCCAATTTTTGCTTTCAACTTACCCAAGTTCAAATATTGACCGTAATATCCACCACCAAAGTAAAATCCTTCTGTTTCACTTGCAAAAGATTGTTGTGACAACAATAAAGCAAGTGCTGTAACTGCTAATGTTTTTTTACTCATCATGACTATTCCTCTAGTTAAAATAGCTAATCTAGTACTAATTAATTAAAAATGATTTAATATGAAAAAACTAATTATTTTCTAAGCTAAAAAATAGGTAAAATTAACCTCTATCCTCGATTTTATTGCCGTCTAGTTTGTCCTCATCTTCAAATTCATCATCATCGTCAAATTCATCCTTACTATCTTCATCATCAAACCCATCATCTTCTTCCTCATCATCAAAACCATCACCACCTTCAAACTTATCATCAATATCCTCGTCTTCAAATCCATCTTCAATCTCTGGCTCATCATATATTGCATCTTCAGTTTTAGCTTCAACAGGATAATCAGCAGCTTCAATAGCATTACTCTTTTCTTCATTACTAATCTTATCTTTGTTAGCAGCAGAAAAGACCTTGTTTGGATCATATGGCTCTTGTGTAGGCACACGTGTTGGTTTAATCAGCCTTCTTGTGAATGTGCTATCACTATAGTACAAAATTTTCTTTGACTTAATTGGATAAGTCGATTCTATCAAAATTATCTGATCATCACGTGGCAGCATAATAATTTCTTGAGGTAAGAGCAATGCTCTCTGTATTTCAGAGATATGCAATGATCTTGATGCAGGATTCAAGTCTAAAAATTTAGGTTTGTTTAATGATTCTTGTTGTACAGTTTTGTTTCCTATAAGCTGAGATATCAAATTAGCCGTTTCAATATTATTGGCTGCAAAAGTTATTCTATAGGTTGAGTTTGATAAAAAGGAGTTCATTCCTGCTTCTTCATATATTCCTTTAAGCTGTTCAGTATCTTGAACAATTAAAAATAACCTTACTCGATAGCCACGAAAGTATGCGATGCCCGTTTGAAATTGCTCCATTTTTCCAAGTGTTGGAAACTCATCCATTAAAAATAATACGCCGTAAGGCTCGTCATCCGATGGCAATTTTCTACATAAAAACTCAGTTGCCTGTTGGTAAAAAACCTGCATTAAAGGCCTGAGCCTAGTTAAGTTATCAGGAGTTAAACCAACATAAACTGTAGTTTTCTTCCTTTTAAAATCCAAAACATTAAAATCACTTGATGCAGTTGCAGTATCGATCAATGGGTTTGCCCACAATTCAAGCGACGAGTTCATAGTTGACACAACACCTGATCTTTCTTTGTCAGCCTTTTGCAAAAAAGCTGCAATGTTCATATACGCTACCGGATGTATTATTTTACCCATTGTGTCCAAAACTACAGCAAGATTGTAAACTACGTCATCGCTACGCATCGTACGCACAACCTCACCAAAAGATTTAACTTTCTCTGGTGCAGCAAGTAAATATAGTACCACCCCAACAAATAAGCTTCTTGCTTCGTTTTGCCAAAAATCTTGTTCAGGCATGATGAGGCTAGCTATTTTTTGCACATCGTCAACCATCTGTCCAGGTTTTTCACTAATCCATTCCAGTGGATTATAACAATGGCTTACCCCATCTGGCTGCGCTGGGTTCCATACATATACTTTTTGTCCTTGTCGCTCTCGCCAACCACTTGTTATTTCATAGTTTTCTAATTTTATATCATGCACAATTACCGAATCATTCCAAAATAACAAATTAGGAATTACAAAACCAACACCTTTACCAGAGCCTGTAGGTGCAAAGAGCAATGCATGCTGAAACCCATCAGCAATAAAATATCCTCTCTTATCTTTACCAAGCAATAGACCTTTTTTGCTTCTTAATCCCGCTTTTCGTATGTCTTTCTCTGATGCCCACTGTGAATCTCCATGAAGTGATTCTTTCTTTTTAAATGGCCGCCACTCAATTAGTCTTTCTCTCACATTCCACAAAATAATCATCAAAACAATTTGAGGCAGTACAGAAGATACAACTAATTTAATTTTGAGCTCAAAGCTATATAGCTCTGGATGATGCCAACAATATTGTATATGATCAAAAATTGTAGGCCAGAGAGCTTGAGGAAAAGGTGTCAAGCTAGGATTAATTGCTCTAAAATCTACACCATCTGGACCGTCAACAAACAGGTAGAATAATATACCAGACAAATAGAAACAAAATTCAAGTATGCTAAAAGATACTACACCTCCTATGAGAATATTGCGTAGATGATTTCCATTACTCATAAACTACTTTTTCTTAACTTACGTATAAATTTAAGTATTTTCATTTGAAGATCTAGTAAATAATACCTCAGAAATGATTCTTCTACCCCCACAAATTCTTTTTAGTTGAATAACAATATCAATTACATTTCTAATGTATGGTATGATCTGATCTGGGGGAATGCCAAGATTTGCTTGCATAACCATAAGTTTTATTTGCTCAAGAGCCATTGCCGGACTATCCGCATGAAGAGTTGATATTGACCCTGGGTGGCCAGTGTTTATTGCTCTAAGAAAACTAAAAGCTTCTGCTCCACGTAATTCACCAACTATTATCCTATCTGGTCTTAAACGTAAACATGCCTCTATCAAATCTTGAGTAGTCACTTTTGCCCTGCCTTGCCCTCCTTTAGAAGCAATTAAATGGACTTTATTGGGATGATCATTCAAAACTATCTCTCTTGCATCTTCAACAGTAATAATTCTTTCTTCAGATGGAATAGCACGCAAAGTAGCATTAGTAAAAGTGGTTTTACCAGTGGAAGTTCCACCACTAATTATAATATTTTTCTTATTTATTACAGCATATTCTAAAAACTCTTTTATTTTCTTTTGTTTCAGTAGCAAATCTAGGTGACGATCTACTGGATTATCGGTCACTCCTATAACAGTTTCAGAAAAAGCCCCCATTTTTTCATAATCATCCAATGCCAATTGCATAGAAGAAGGTTTACGAATTGAAATGACTACTTTATCAGGCTCACATGCTGGAGGAAACACTATCTGTATACGATAACCATTTGGTAATGTAGCTGAAAGCAGCGGTGTCTCTTCGCTCAGTTTTTGTTCTGTAGCTTGAGCAATCAACCTGCTAAGAGATTTTAAATGATTAAGATCAAATATTTCTAACTTTTCGCATCTTATTTCACCGCGATTTTCAATCCATACTTCCTTCGGTTTATTTATTGATATTTCATTTACACCTTCTTCTTGAAATATCCCTTGTAATGGCTCCAAGTATGTATCAAGTGCAGCATAGTTCATTTCAGTTATTTAATATTGACTGTGGAGGAAATACTATATCTTGGTTAACAAATACTTTCAATGCAGTTCCTTGATTAACATAAATAGTTGGTTTTTTATCTACACTCCTATCAACTATATCTCGCATGTCTTTGGAAAAATCATTAATTGATTTTTCAATTGCGCTTTCATAAACAGACTTACTATTTTTCTGAATTTGCTTTAATAATGCCTTCACATCTTCTAAAGTAATAGGGATATCCTCTTCAGTAACTTTTTGACCTGCAAGTGCTGTGCTTAGAACCTTCGCGACCTCTTCTTTCATGATCTCAAATAAATTTTGCTCGCTAGAAGCATTTTGAATTCTACTAATAGCTCTAGAACCTAATTTCCATTCTTCTTTTTTAACGGCTTTAATTGCTGTTTTAATATCACCTTCCCCCAATCCACTTACAATAACTTCTTTGAAAGAGAAAATATCTATTTCAGTTGCAGTAATAGACTTCACTGCATCCATGGCAGTTAGCGCATCGATAAAATTAGAGGCTTTTTGTCCTACAACAGCTGAACCAATCGAAACACCAGCAAGTGCCACTGAAGAGAATAATGCACTTACTATTTTATTATCAACTATTCCAGCTATCCCTGCCCTTCCAAGCTCATCGGTACCAGATGATGAAATAGCAACATCTATACCATGAGGAAGAGTGATCCTATTCCAATTTATGTTCACTCGGGCTTTTACAACATTTGAGTCGAATGAATAATCACCTATTAACCTTGAGCCTTTTGGTATTAAAATTGTATCACCAGTTTCTGCATAAACGTCTCTACTAACAATAGCACGGAGCATTCCTTGTAAGTCAGAACTTATTGCAGTTTCAAGAATAGCGTCAATAACTTTACCTTGAATAATCATTAAACCAAGCTTTCCAGCTTTGGTAGCTTTGCTCGACTGTGCTGAGGTATTGGATAAAACAGCATCTGCAGCTTTATCTTTCCCGCTACTACCTGAAATTGCTAACATTTGTGCACTACGCCTTTCTTTAGGATAACCTCCGCTTCCTATTGTAGGAAATGAAGTAGGCAAATTGCTAATAACATTACCAGAAGGAAAATTTTGCTTTGGTAGAACAGGTATATTTGACAAGGGAGTTTCTTTTAGTTGCTCTTCTTTTTTTGTCACTTCCTCTTTTTTGATTTGTTTTACTTCTGGTATGACTTGTGGAATAGGAAGAGGAGGTAAGGGTGGCAAGAGATCAGTTACTATTCTTTCGGAAACTATTGCATTATCTGGAACTTGTTCTAACTTTCCTTTCAATTCTTGAATGTTTTGCTTTGTTTCCTCTTTTTTAACAATCTCTGGACCCTCTTTATTAGAAGGACTAAAATAAAGATAGTACACTCCACCAACTAAGAGCGCTACCATAACTATCATCAATGCCTTATAACCTTGATTAGAGCCAACTGTTACTACCTTGCTTTCTATCTCTGATTCATCTTCTACACTATTATGCCTTTCTTTACTCATATTATATGTACCACAACTAAAGTGACCTATTTATAACTTCAACTTCACTACCTTCATAACGCATTAATAGCTTTTTATGTACTCCTTTTATTACAACATAATCATCAAATAACAGCCTTTTACAGGGTTTATCATTCTCTTCTATAAAAACCTGAGGAATTTTATTACTATTTCTAAACTTTAAATAGGTTAAATAACCATCATCGAATAACTCAATTGGAACTATATCTACGTTACCACCTTCATCAATATATGTATAGTTGTACCTCGTATTATTTTCTTGTATTACTTTTTCTGGCTTTTCTGTAATGTATTGCATTTGAGTAGGTAAAGAAACCTCATCTAAATCAACATCAAATTCATCTTCTTCTTGAGGATAATAAAAACGTATTACGTAAGATATATCCTTTTCAACGGAATAATCATGATCCACTTTTTTAGCATCAGCATCTGGGTATTTATCGTAATTTGGTCTTGAAATTAGATCAAAAATGTAATTTCTCTTTTTAGTTGTCGTAATAATCATGTTAGTGCGACTACTGACTTCAAATGGCATGACAAGCAGTTTATTATCATAAGGATTAATTTTCCAACTTGATGCATCACCAACAGCAATATTTTTGACTTTTTCCCCTTCTGCAAACTCAATATAAGAATAGTAACCTTGACTAAAAATTACTGTAAACACCTCATTAGGGCTATATACAAAAGTCTTTATTCTACTATCTACAGAAATAGGTTTATTATTAATAGATGCATTTAAGTTGCCACTTATTAGTAAAGCTAAAACTAACAATATCCTACACATATTCATCATCTACTCTATATGAAATAACTTGAAACCCTAACGGGTTAATATATCTTTGCTGATCATTCATTTCAAGCGATGCATATTTATACGACATCACAACTATCTTATTTTTCCTTGAGGAATTTCCATCTTTTCGTGTAAATTCTATAGAAAATCTCACTTGAAGAGCATCGTTACCTAATTTTTGAATTGAACGAATTTTCAACTCACCTTTAGCATCTGAATATAAATTAAAAAGGTCATTCATATTCTGCGATTTTATATAATTGCTAAATTCACTATATACACTAGGAGAAGAAAATAACCTTACTTTTGTATAATAATTATAATTATAATTATATGGGTCAAAAACCTCCCTTGCTTTTATATACTCTGAAATAAAATAATCGTTCAGCGTTTCATTTGCAGAATATTGTTTTACTGTAACAGGATCAACCAATTGCACTATTCCTGACTTTTTGTCAATTTCTATAACGAATGGCTCAATAGTGCTACTTGTGCTAATTTTAAATATAGCTAATATGCTTATAGAAATTGCAACTAGTAATATTAATATAAATAAAAGTAAAGTATTTCTCTGAGCAACAACTGTGCTATAGCGACTTGAATTCCAATTTATATCCTTATCCAATGACTCATTACTTTTTTCTTGTTTTAAAAATTTCAGCATCTCAATATTCTTAAAAATCTTAACTTATATTAATTAACATAGCAAGCTAACAAAGTAGTTATAACAAAAAAGCTAACAAACCCTTAATCCATGGCCTAACTTGCCAAATTTTGTTTCCATATATGAATCATTATATTCATTGCGTTCCATAATAAGTGGTATACACTTTGTAACTTCTATACCGTTATTTTTCAACTCTGATAACTTTCTACCATTGTTTGTAAGTAATTGTATTTTTTTAATGTTCAATTTCTTAAGTATTTTAGCTGCAACAGCAAAGCTCCTTTCATCATCTTCAAAACCCAATACTCTATTTGCATCAACAGTATCAAGATTATATTTTCTTTGCATACTGTATGCTCTTAACTTATTAGTTAAACCAATGCCTCTCCCATCTTGCATCAAGTATAATATAATGCCATTCCCAAAGTCGGTCATTATTTGAATCGCTTGATGTAACTGGCTTCTGCAATCACATGATAAGCTGTCTAATAAGTCTCCTGTATAGCATGAAGAATGAATTCTCACTAATGGCTCATTATCTTTATCTGGATTGCCAATGATAATTGCATAATGTTCTCTTCCGCCACTTTTAGTTCTATAAGATATGATATCTACTTCTTGAGTCTGCTTTAAAAATAATGATGTTTTGCAAACTTCATACACACTATGATTTCGTTGAAAATCATTCACAAGTAACGTATTTAGTGCAATAATGTCATTTTCTTCACACCAATTTTGCATTTCATGTTTATTCTCAAACGTCATATCAGCCACTAATGCGTATGGCAATAACTCTGAGAACTTAAGCAAGGCAACAGCATACGCATCTATTGTCTTTGAGCATTGCAATTCTTTTATGCTATCTTCCTTTGAACAATTTATTAAATGGAGCAGTTCATCAAAATTGCTTATCAATAGACGTTTGCTACTATGTTCTTTACTCTGACATATGTATTTTACCTTACTTGCAGTCACAGTAACATACACATTACCTGATATAAGCTTATATTGACTAAATAAATTTTTTTCTAAAGTTTCAGCAGCAGCAAGCAATAGATAGTTATTTTCATCATCATATATTAAAATTGGAAGACCACGCCTGACTTCACTGATGGCCCTTTCTACTTTATTTCTACTTTGATTTCCTATAAACATTTCACCTACACCAAACAACTTGGTGCGGTCGAGAAGACTTGAACTTCCAAGGCTTTGTGAGCCACAGCGACCTCAACGCTGCGTGTCTACCAATTCCACCACGACCGCACTTTATTCTAGTTTCTATATAATTACTTTAAATTACTTAATCATTTTAGGATTTTTCATCTAAAGTGTCAATCTGATACTAGGATAATTTAGGAAATGCCTGTATAATTTAACTATGAATTTTATGGTTACAAACTTTAATCATTTAAGATAATCTTAATACTAATTCTTAATTTAGGTCTTTATACAAATGAAAGTAGCTAATATCTTCATTTTTTTAATTCTATCTCTTGCAATTAGCTTTCACTCCACTCATGTACAAATATTGTACACATGGTCTCAAATCATTCCAGAAAATAAATTAAGCATACGTGCGATTATAGACAATAACATGTGTCCCATTGCTTACGTCGATAATAAGGAAGTAGAAATGCTAAGTCGCAGCTCAATTAACAATACCGAAACAGTTTGTGAACTGATAGTAGAAACAAATGCTCAAAACATTAGTATTGACAATATAAAAGTTCCCGTATTAGCGAAAAAGATCAGCAAAATTGCCTTCATTGGCGATACAGGATGTAGAATAAATATGTTATTTCAGCAAGAATGTAATTCTGTAGATAGCTGGCCTTTGAAAAAAAATTTAGATTCAATCGCTTTTCATAAACCAGATTTAATTATCCATGTTGGTGATTATCATTATAGACAAACAAAATGTAGAAACACAAAAAAGTGCGGCGATATTTATGGATATAGCAAAGAAGCTTGGTACGCTGATTGGTTTGAGCCTGCAAAAGATATTTTAACACAATCTCCTTTTCTTTTTGTTCGTGGAAATCATGAGAGTTGTAATAGAGCTTATGAAGGATGGTTCAGATATTTAGATTCATACCCCTTTTTCCCTCAAAAATGTGAAGATCTTATTTCCAGTTGGTTCTTAGATACTGGGCCGATGAAGTTTTTTATCTTCGACTCTTCATCCGGTGAGGAAGTTTTTACAACCCAAAGCACAGTTGATGCTTTTGAGAGGCAGTTTGATAAATTGATACAAGATAAGCCCACGTGGTTTTTGACTCATAAACCACTTTGGAGATCTCCAAAAAAAGAATTTTTGACATTAAAAAGCCATGGTAATCTTACACAAATTGAAGCTTTTGGAGATAAATTTCCAAGCAATGTTACTACCATAGTTTCTGGCCACATTCATATAGCCCAGATTTTATTAATGGATAATGTTCCAGATCAGATTATAGTTGGAAACGGCGGTGCATTATTACACGCTCAAGATCAAGAACCTGTTTATCAAAACGTAGAATTTAACTATCCAAATAGTAGAAATTACTTAGCACACGAAGTTAGAAACTTTTTCGGCTTTGGCTTTGCAATATTAGGTTTAGACGATCACAAATTTACTTTCTATAACCAAGATAATAAGGAAATGTATTCTGCAAACCTAACGAAAGACTTTAAACTTAAAACAAATTAAAATTAGGACTATTTAAGGACGCAGAAAAAACGTGCTGAGCTTAAAAAACTCATAGCAACAAAAAACACTGAAATTCTTGTATATATCGACTAATCTGGAATTGATAACACAAAAGTCAGCGTATTAGTATGATTGCAGCTTTGAATAAGGGAAAAATTATGGCGCCTATGATTTTTGAAGGCTACTGCGATACAGACGTTTTTAATAGCTAGTTCAAACTTTTTGCTGGGTGATTTTGGATAATGCAACTTTTCATAGAAAAATAAGTTGATTTGTTAAAAGTGTCAGTGCTGAAGTTACATATCTGCCTCCATATTCTCCTGATTTTAATCAAACCATTGGTTTGTTATAAAAAATTGAGCCAGAAAGAATATCCAGCTATTCTAACTATTAGAAAAAGAGCTATATATGAGCATGTTTTAGTACAGACATTTTTTATAACTAGGCGAATGCAATCAGTTTTAGCGGCTTGAAAGGCTATCAATTAATAAAGAAATGGTGCGACCTGAAAGTCTTCGGTCATATTGTTTAAAAGGAGAGGAATTCCTCCAGAAAGAAACTGAAAGGATTCTAAAACTTATTAAACCAGATGTTTTGCCATCTGAGTCTACGCATCAGTGCGAATCGGGCAACCGGTTGGTGCCAAGCGATGCGGACAATGAACCTCCTCTTGAAAAAGAAGATGCTCAATCGTGAGAGGAGCATAAACTACAAGCATCATGTGGTTGGAGAGCTAGGCTAGTGGTATGGTGAACGTAAGTGAAACTTCAAAGTATCGTAATTATGAAGGAGCTAAAGATGCTGATAAGCTCTAACCAAAAAGGTAATGTGGATAAGTTACATTTCTCATTTCTAGATGTACGCAAATAATAACTCCACCGGTATAGAGAAGTCACCTAACCCACTGTTGTATGACAGAAGGAACAGGGTAAGCCTGTATTTTCGCCTACATGGCAAGCAAACCGCAAGGAATGCTGATGGAAGTGCAGGTAAAGGAGAATGGAGAAAGCGAATGCCATTTTGTAACGAAATGGATAGAATTTGTAACATTAATTCGCGTGAACGAGCAGACTTCCGTTTGTTCCCTCGTGACAAGAAACTTTGTTAACCACTTAAGGTAGGAAAGCAGATGATTACAAGTAAACCTGTAAGTGCATCTACCGAAAGCTTTGAAGCATGGAAGCAGTTGCCATGGAAGAAATGCCAGAAAGTTATTGTGAGGCTACAAAGACGTATTGTTAAGGCTGTCCAAAAAGGAAGATGGGGTAAGGTAAAAGCTTTACAACATCTTCTCACACGCTCTTTTAGCGGAAAAGCTTTGGCTGTTAAGAGAGTAACTGAAAACCAAGGAAAAAACACAGCGGGTGTAGATCGTCAATTATGGTCAACTTGCAATGCTAAATTTCAAGGAATAAAGCAGTTAAAGCAAAGAGGATATAAACCTTCTCCGCTAAAACGGATTTATATCAGTAAATCTAATGGCAAAAGAAGACCTCTTGGAATACCATCGATAAAAGATAGAGCCATGCAAGCATTATATCTGTTTGCTCTGGAACCGATAGCTGAAACAATCAGTGATCGTCACTCCTATGGCTTTAGGCCTAAAAGATCCTGTGCAGATGCTACAGTAGCTTGTCATTTGTTACTGGCAAGTCGTAATCAACTACAATGGATACTTGAAGGTGATATCAAAGGATGCTTTGACAACATTAATCATGAATGGCTTATGAAGCATATTCCTATGGAGAAGAAAATTCTGCATAGTTGGTTAAAAGCTGGCTTCCTAGAATCGAAAACTCTGTATCCCACAACTGCAGGTACCCCGCAAGGTGGTATAATTTCTCCAATACTAGCCAATTTAGCCTTAAACGGACTTGAAAAGTTATTGGAAAGTCGATTTGGTAAACTCGGCAGTAGAAGAAGAAACAAAATCAGAAGTGGAGTGAACGTAATCAGATACGCAGACGACTTTATTATTTCAGGTTTCACACATGAAGTACTGGAAAATGAAGTTAAGCCTTTAGTATCATCTTTTCTTCATGAGCAAGGTTTAATTCTTTCAGAAGAGAAGACAAAGATTACATCTATCACAACAGGGTTTGACTTTCTTGGTTGTAATGTACGTAGATATAATAAGAAGTTAATTATTAAACCTTCGAAAGAAAGTATTAAAAGACTTCTTAATAAAGCACGTACATTGATAAAAGCAAATATAGCGAACACTCAGGCTATAGTAATTAAGTCACTCAACTCTCTACTGAGAGGATGGGGAAATTACTATCACCATGTGTGTGCTAAAAAAGCGTTTAGAAAGATCGACAATGAAATTTGGCATAGTTTATGGAAATGGGCAAAAAAAAGACATCCTCGTAAAGGATTACGTTGGATAAAGAATCGTTACTTCAAAGTAATGGGTCAACGCCAATGGGTCTTTGCTGCACCCATATGCAAGAACAAACCAAAAGAGATACGGTATTTAAGACTGCTTAAGCTGATTGATATACCTATCAGACGACATGTTAAAATCAGAGCGGATGCAAATCCCCTTGACTTAAAATGGAAAAAGTATTTTGATGAGAGAGTGAAACGAACAAGAATGTTAGCAAGCTCTTTCTCAAGAGAAGGTTCTCTACTGTTGGTGTCACCATTAAGAATGATGTTTCCTGAGGAATCATGAAGGACAAGCCGGTTCTAGAAAAGAAGAACTTAGATAAGGGGCTCAAGCGTAGTGTGGGGAAACCTGCATGCTGCGTTTCTAAGGGAGGGGGTAGTAGTAATACTGCTTCCTTACCTGACCAAGTAAATTCTTATGCAAAAATTATTATCAAAAAGTAGAAGTGTCAGAGGCTTTACGTGCAATTAAATTTATTTAGCAATAATCAAGTTGATTATTGCTGGCAAAACTATATCACCTTAGACGAAAATAAGCACGTATATAACTCAATAGTTAACGATTTATCTTGGAAATGCCTGATTCTTTTTGGACCTAACAGCTCTGGAAAAACTCACCTTGCTCATATTTGGCAATCAATAAACAATGCAATTTTTATCAATGTGAATAATTTTGTAAGCGAAATTAGGTATAGCGATGCGTTTATTTTAGAGGATGTACAAAACATTAAAGATGAGGAAATGTTGTTACATTGTTATAATTATATGAAAGAAAATGATAAGAGACTGCTAATCACTTCTTCAATTTCACCAAAAAAGCTTAACTTCAAACTAAGAGATTTAAGCTCCCGAATATTGTCAACTACCAGCGTAAAAATTTTGCCTGCAAGTGAGGAATTATTAAGAATTATGCTAATAAAACGATTTTCAGATAAACAGTTAAAAATTGATTTAAAAGTGATTAATTATATTCTAGCAAGAATAGAACGTTCTTTCCACAGCATTAATAAAATTATAGAAAAAATAGATAGTGAATCCATAGGATCAAATGTAACCATTCCCTTTATTAACACTTTATTAAAAAAAAGTCCCAAGTGATTCCTTCTGCTGCAAGACATTTGTTATATATATTAAAGATTTATTAATACCCATACAATAATGAAGTTGAAATCACTATCTCTTTATGTTAAAATTACAATAAATACTATGATGTAATAAGCATAAACAGACATAGCTAAGGGATATTTTATATGATAGTAAAACTTACTTTACAGGATGTTTTTTATAGATTTGATGTTATAATTGAAACATGGTAAAAATAAGATCAAATTTAAAGAAAAGGTTAAAACAAAGGTTTGTAGTATTTACTTTATTGATAAATGTTTTATTTATCTCATATTTTCTTATAAAAAACACAAAAAATACTTTCAATCAAATTATAGTCAAAGAAATAAATATAGGAGCTGATAATGAAAAATAAACAACCACAAAATAAAAAAGAGGATCTTTACATAACGTATTACATAGATACTTTGGTTTCCGAAAAATCCTCTACACAAAATACTTTGGAAAGTTATCGTTCAGATTTACACCAACTTGAAAAATTTTTATTAGAAGGAGGCACTACCTTAGTTGGTGCAAGTAAAGCTAATATTAAAGATTATGTAAACTTTTTACGTACACAAAAGAAATATAAAACTAGCTCTATATCAAGAAAAATATCTGCTATCAAAAATTTCTATAAGTGCCTATTCAATGATGGAATAATAGATTTTAATCCAGCACCGGCTAATGATAATGAATTAAGAAATCCAAAAGTTTCCCGTCCTTTGCCTAAGTATTTAAGTGTTCAAGAAATATTTTTGCTCATGGAAACAGTAAAAAAATCAGCAAGCGGATCGAATAAAGAGATAAGCAGTAAAAGGCTATGTGCAATTTTAGATATTCTTTACTCTTCCGGGATGCGTGTTTCTGAACTAATCAATATGAAGTTATGTGAAGTATCACATTTAGTAAACAGTAATGGTAAGGAAGGCTACATAATAATAAAGGGAAAAAGTGGCAGAGAAAGGCAAATCTTTTTTAATCAACAAGCATTGCAAAGTCTTAAAAATTATTTATCAATTCGTGACAATCTGCTTCCTAAGAACAAAAAATCTGATTGGCTATTCCCAGGTGATAAACCTAATAAACCAATTACAAGGCAAAGAGTTGGTCAATTAATAAAGGAATTAGCAAGAAAGTGCGATATTGATGAAAATAAAATCTCTCCACATGTGATTAGGCATTCTCTTGCTACCCATCTACTGAATAGCGGAGCAAATATTGTGCTGATACAAAAAATTCTTGGCCATACTAATCTTTCTACAACACAAATATATACTCATATTGCTAACGAAAAGTTAAAGGACAAATTAGCTGATTCTCATCCTATTACTCAGATGATCAATAATTAAACTTATTGCTTTTAGTTTTGTAGTAAAGTTAAATTCAAATAAGTTTACGTGTGTTTGTGATTGCAAGTTTATTGTTTAATTTACTCTTTATATTATGGGAAGTATTCTATACTTTAATTACTCTCCCTGTAATTTGCTTTCCTGAGTGTGTAATAACCATTTTCCTTGTTTGCTCGGTGAGAGTTGTATTATTCATGTTGCGTTTATTATGTGGCATTAAATATGAAGTGAGGGGAATGGAAAACATTCCTAAGCAACCTTTTATAATTGCATCTAAACACCAATCTCCATTTGAAACATTTATTTTTATACTACTCTTTAGAAAAGCAGTTTTTATTTTAAAACGTGAATTGAAATGGATTCCATTCATTGGTTTGCATCTCATGGCATTAAAAATGATTTTTATTAACCGCTCAGATGGTATTAGTTCTGTGCGTCATATCATGAAATTAGCAAAAGTGTGTATAAAAGAAAATAGAGGCATAATAATATTTCCTGAAGGTACAAGAACAACTATAAACCAAAATATAAAATATCAATCGGGTATTGCTGCTTTATATAGCGTATTATCTGTTCCTGTGTTACCGATTGCTTTAAACACTGGTTTGTTTTGGCCAAAAAGCATACTTTCTCTGAGAAAGAATCCCGGAAAGGCGGTAATAGAAATATTACCTCCCATATATCCTGGGTTAAACAAAAATGAATTCTTGCAAAGTTTAGAAAAAATAATTGAAGAAAGAAGTAGTAGATTAATTGCAGAAAAAACTGATATTGCAAATTAACAAAAAAACTTTATAATTAAAAGAAAAGTACAGGTATTAATATATGGCAAATCATAAGAGTGCTAAAAAAATGATGAAGGTAATAGCAAAGCGTACTTTAGTAAATAAGATGCGAAAAAGCAAAACTCGTACTGCTATTAGAAGATTAGTTGATATAATCAAGTCTGGTGATAAAGAGAATGTTGTCTTGGCATTTCGGAATGCTGAATCCAATTTACACAAATGTGTAAATAAAGGTGTCATTCATAGGAATACTGCTGCGCGTAAAATAAGTCGCTTAAATGCAAGAGTAAAAGCATTGATGACAGCATAATATGGTTAATGTAAGGTTAACCGGATTAATGTATACTCTTCAATTTGTATATTCTGTATAAAATTAAGTAGCTCAAGTGATGGATAAAAAAGCATTATTGGAACTAAGTAATGGGTCAAAAATTGATCTGCCCGTATTAAGTGGAACAATAGGTCCTGGCGTGTTAAATATCAAGGATTTATATAAGAAGACAGGATTATTCACTTACGATCCAGGATTTGTTTCTACAGCTTCATGCCCTTCCACAATTACATTCATTGATGGAGATGAAGGAGTTCTTAAATATAGGGGACATAATATAGCTGATTTGGCAGAGAATAATAATTTTACTGCTGTGATTTATTTATTGCTCTATGGTGAATTACCCAGTTCAGAGCAACACAAAAAATTTCTTCTCAAAATACAAGAATCATCCAAAGTATCAGAGCAAGTTACAAATGTAATCAAAGCATTTCCAAAAACTGCTCACCCTATGTCGATTTTAGTTGCATGTTTTGCAAATTTGTCAGCGTCTTACCATGCAATGCATGGCAACAATGTCAATGGTGAAGATTTAGATTTTGGAATTTCTGCAATAGCAAAAGTTCCTGCAATTGTTGCAATGATTTATAGACATATCAACAATCAGAAATTCATAAATGCTAATAATAAATTAAGTTATAGTGAGAATTTCTTAAATATGGTATTTGGCAGTGCTGTTAATAATACCCTTTTTGTAAAAGCTCTGGATAAAATATTTACTCTCCATGCTGATCATGAACAGAATGCTTCTACAGCAGCTGTCAGATTGGTAGGGTCAGCTGGTTCTAATCTATTTGCAAGCCTGTCTGCAGGAGTTGCTACACTTTGGGGTCCAGCACACGGTGGAGCTAATGAGGCAGTTATAAATATGCTAAAAGAGATAGAGCAAAGTGGAGATGTATATAGATTCATTGAGAAAGCTAAAGATGATAAAGATCCATTTAAGCTAATGGGATTTGGACATCGTGTTTATAAAAACTATGATCCGCGCGCGCTTATATTAAAGGATGCTTGTCATGAGATTTTAAGCAAACTAGAGCAAAACAATGAATTACTTGAAATTGCAAAAAAACTTGAAGAAATAGCTTTAAAGGATGAGTATTTTATTACACGTAAGTTGTATCCAAATGTTGATTTTTACTCAGGTATAATAATGAATGCTATCGGTATCCCTTCAAGTATGTTTACACCCATTTTTGCACTTGCAAGAACCACTGGTTGGGTTGTTCAGTGGTATGAAATGGTAAACGATGAAGAAACCAAGATTTGTAGGCCAAGGCAGCTATACCTTGGCAAATAAACTTTCATTCACAATTCGTCCTCAAATAGTCTAATTTTCTTTAGCTATAAAATAGAGCAAATTGATTTTTACTAATTGATGTACGCTTTTTTGGAGAACATTGGCCAGACTGTGATACAGACGGTTGGTCAAGTGTTGGTTCGGGCTGATTAGAAAAAGATCGTGCTGAAGAAGCGCCAAAACCACTATCTTTAGCCGAATTATCATCTTTAATTCTTTGTGCATCTTCATCATAGTAATTGAGCCTAAGTAATTTTCTTGAGTTTCCAGTATGTGATTTACCTATAACTGAATTCTTAGGTGAACCACCAAAACCACTGTCTGCACTTGTATCTGCACTTGGTCCATCTATCCTTACTTTTTCAGAAGGGGCAAGAGTTTGTGGTTTCATAGCTGGCACACGCGCAGGATCAATGGACAGTTTATAATCCTTATTGATTACAGAGCTCTCTGTGATCTTATCCATCACGCAGTAAGCAATGTCTGGGTTAGCAAAATCTATTGCATATATTTGTTCGGCACCATATGTTGGAAGACCTCTTTCTGCAATATCATTTTTTACATCACGAAATACTTTTGTACCACCAAACACCTTATTATTAATATGATCAACTTCTTTCTCATTCAAAAACTTTACATGATCACCACAATCAACAATAGGAGCCAAAATTGAAAGCTCACCATTTTCTTTATGGGAAGCATGCCAGACAGAATCAATTGGTAGGTGCGGAAGTGATTTACGAATTAAATCAACCATTGCGAACTTCAGAATCTCAATAGTTTCATTTTCGTCCCTTGACATTTCAAGATTACGATATGTCAGAGATACCTTATCCATTACTACGTCTTTAATGAATTGAGGATTATCAAAAAAGCCTTTCTTTATATACACATCACTTCCTTTCTCTTCTAAAAAATCCTTAGTTTTTTTAGGACCATTTTTATAACTTTTCACCTTTGATGAAAATGAGTTTACAAGAGAATTTTGTAATTCTCTATTCTTAAAGCGTATACAGTATAAATAGGATTTTCTGTCAAAGCTCACCTCGCGTGTATTATCATCCACATAATCTTGATCAGAGTAACTTTCCATAATAACATTTGTTGTAAACTGTACTAGTGAATTAGCTAGCAAATACTTTAGATTACGAACTACTTCTTTTTCAATTGGCACTGAAAACCTATGTTTGCTACTATCTGTAGTCCATTTTCCTTGATTAAAGTTAAAAGGAAAAGAGTCTGTATAAAAAAGATCATCGGCAGCACTTTCACTTCCACAAAACTCTTCTACTATACTCCCTCTCATATTAATCAAGTACTCTCTGCACTGATCAATATTCATATTTTTATCAAATGAGAGAACAATATGATCTTCTTCTACAGTGAGATTAGTAATAAAAGTCTCATCAAAAAGAAGAACACTATTAAACGCTTTTACTAATTCTCGATTTATTTGATTTGTACTAGGCATAACGCCACCCCCCTAAACTAATATAATTATTTACTGCTACCCTGACCACTTTTACTACTACTGGATTGATTTTGCTTCATTCGTTCTTGTTCACGCTTAATCATATCGCTGAAGTTATCTATTCTCTTTGGATCTAAATCTTTTTTATAAATCCTTGTTCTCCCTGAATCAAGTACTTTTTTATTTGGATCATTATTGCCATGCATATCAACCTCTAAATTATTATGCAATGAGTATATTAAGAATCAATTGTCAGCACAAGCAGTTTTTTTACATAAATTTTACTCACCATTTTTATACTCCTGGATTCCAGACTGGGATGACAAGAGAGAGACCTACATTGGAATAACAACGGAGGGGCTACTTGTATGACAGCCTTTTAAAATTGGTGTGACACCTTTGTGGTACACAACCTTTGGTGCATTATGCACTCAAGACAATGTCATTCCAGTGCTTGACACTGGAATCTAGTAAATTTATTTATTATATATGAAAGGTTATTATATTTATATACTTGCAAGTGAACGCAATGGAACCCTATATATAGGTATAACATCAAATTTAACTAAACGAATTTGGGAACACAAAAGCAAAGCCATCTCTGGTTTTACGTCAAAGTACAATGTTTGTAAACTAGTCTATTTTGAAGAATTTCAAGACATAAATTTAGCAATTAGTAGAGAAAAACTCCTGAAAAGTTGGCAGAGAAAATGGAAAATAAACTTAATTGAAAAAACAAATCAAGAATGGAAAGATGGTATGAATAAGTATTGCTTGGTTGTAAGCAAGAGAAGATAATAACTTCTCAGAGTGGACTAGGTGGCAGGTTGGATATTTTTCTGAAGCACTTTCTGCTCTTATATGAAGAATAGAAAGAAGACTTCGTAGGAGAGATTAACTGCCCCTGCCACCGAAAATCATCGTGAGGCTCACAAAATGTGATGTGATGACCTCGTATAGGAGTTTGGAACAACTGGCAATATTCTACTCTGATATATTGAAATATGCAATTGGAGGAAAAAATATGCGTCACATTGGAGTTGATTTACATACCAATAGTTTTACTGCTTGTTACTTACAGGAAGGGAAACCTGAGCATATTCAAACGTTTCGCTTAAAAGACTTGGATAATTTCACCAAAGATCTTCAAGAAACAGATGAAGTAGCCATAGAAGCAACAGGTAATAGCTGTTTCTTTTATGATGCAGTTTCACCTTACGTTAAATGCATAGTAATAATTGCTCCTGGGCAGTTTGAAGTTGTTCGTCGCTCTGTGAACAAAACAGATAAGCATGATGCACGAGCTATTGCTTTCTTTCTCAGCAAAGATATGTTGCCTGAGGCAAGGTGCAAAAACAAACAATGCCAGCAGTTAGCTTCTCTTCTTCAAACGAGAGATCAGTTAGTAAAGTCACGGGTATCTTTAATCAATAAAGTTCATGGTCTTTTTAATTACCATGGAATAAAAATTAAAAAAGAAGTACTTACAACTAAAGTAGGATTTGAACGTGCTACTCAAAAGCATAATTGGGATCCTTTAGAAAAAGTTGAAATTGAAGTGATTAGCTATCATTTAGAAGCTATCCGAGAAAGCCTTAAAAAGCTTGAAAAGGAAATTATAGCTTTCGCTAAACAACTTCCTGGGTTCAGCAATCTTATCAGCATAAAGGGAATAGGTCCAATTTCTGCAGCTGTTTTTATTGTAACAATTGGAGACATTAATGATTTCCGTAGACCTGAGAAACTTACTGCATATTTTGGAGTTGTACCAAGAGTTTCTCAATCTAATCAGCAATGTACAATTGGAAGAATTACCAAACGAGGGTCAAAAATAGCGCGTACTTCTTTAGTTCAATGTACTTGGATTGCTGTACGTTACAGTCCTTACTTGAAAAGCTTTTATGAACATATAAAAAAGAAGCGTGGTTCTGCTAAGGCTATAACTGCTACTGCTAGAAAATTTCTTATAACTATTTTCTACACTCTTAAAAATAACTGGGTTTTTAAAGATTTTACAAAATTTGAAATTTCTATTGGACAATAATCATAGGAGATTTATATGATGAAATTGTGTCTGGATGACAGTGTCTGAGTACACAACTTTATGAATATTGTAATCGAAACAGACCAAGAAAGATGTTATGCCGCCATTACTAGTTTTTCTTCTGGATTCCAGTGCCTATTTTCTTGTCATTCCAGCGTCTATTTTTCTGTCATCCCAGTGCTTGACACTGGGATCCACTCTTTTCCTAATCTCATCAACTTAGCATTACCTTATGTATCCAACATTTCTGGATCCCAGTGTCAAGCACTGGGATGACACCAAAGGAGCTTGCTCGCATGACACCGAAGGAGCTACTTGGATGACATTCCGCCATGTCATTCCAGCACTTGATGCTGGAATCTAGAAGAGAAAATGGATCCTAGACTGAAATAACAACTCTTTTAAACTAAGTTCTCTGGATCCCAGACTGGGATGACATCAAAGGGGCTACTGCATGACACCGAAGGGACTACTCACATGACACCCCTTTGGTACATTACACACTGATTTCCATTCAAGACGGTGTCATTCCAGCACTTGATGCTGGAATCCAGATAAAAAACCAGTCTGGAATGAAAAAAAGAGAGAGAACCTTTACATACCTCTCTCTTTGACTGAAGAAGCGTGGTTTTCAACTCTCACATCATCAGTTAATCCTCCTGGCAATTCCACAGCAGCATTAGACTTTTGCTTATTATTCATTGAACGATTACACTCAGGAGATCGCTTTTTACCCTTCGTACCTAAATTACTGTATCTTTTAACTCTCCTGTGTTCCTTTTGCTGTGGAGCAGGTGGACAGACAGCTAATTTTGGTTTTTCAGTTTTCCCTTCTTTTGCTTCTTTCTTTTCTTTATTCATTTTCTCCAGTTTTTGTACTTCACTATTTTTGTGACTTATAACAGATTTAGGTAGAGTGTCTACTAATTTTTCTATAGGCTTTGGTAAAATAGCACGTTCTTGCTTGTCTAGAACAATTGGCATTGGAACTTGAGATGAAAAATTAAATAGGGAAATTGGTGTGATTTCATTCACTTTTGTTTCTATTTCTTGATGAACTTCTTTTGATTCTGCTTTTTCTGCTTTTTTGTCTCTTTTTTCCTCAGTTACATCTTGCTCTACTACTGCTGCTAAATCAACTGCAAAAATTTCTGCAAACATTGCAATGACTGAGCCCACGAGAAAAGTTTGAAGCTTCAATTTTAAATTTTGCAACGCTTGCAAACGTTCGAGTATTGCTATTTCTTCTTCGGGAGATAATCCACCACTGAGTAATTTCTCCTGCAATTCTTTTATCTCTTTGTCTAGCCTTTTATCCCGGCTTAAGTCTAAATCTTTTTTGAAGATCTTTTTAACTAATTCCTTAAGCTTATCACGCAAAAACTTAATTATCGAAAGAAGCAGATTTTTCTCTTTCTTCTCCTTGAGCATTTTGTAGACTTTCGGATCTACATTTACTTCAAAAAGATTAAAGAGGGATTCAAAGAAATTTGCGAATACCCCTTGATTATCATCAGTAAAGTAATCCTCATTATCTTTTATCTGTAGCTCTACTTGAGATAATGTTTCATCAATGCAACTCGCAGCCTGACGCTCAAGCTCTATTCTCTTGAACTCAGCTTTCCTAGCAAGCTCCTCCATGAATCCTTTTAATTCATTGAGCTTCTGCTCTGCAGAGAGATCTTGCTCCCTGATTCGACTAATGAAGATTGAGCTACCGTCCTCTTCGTTGTTATTGATTAAAAAATTTTCCATTGTTTTTTCTCCATTAATTGAATTACTGTTTCTATAATTGTTTAGAAAGTTTTTTACCATTTTATCTTAAGTCTATAAAACACAATAACTCAATCTTACAATATGAAGTATTTAATAAATATTAATCTTAAAAAATATCAATAACTTATTAATATCTTTGCATTTATGCTATATATAGCCTAGCATATATTACGTAATTTTTCAAGAACATATTCACTATAACAGAAGACTTTCTTATTTGCCTCTAAAACACCTGCAAACCATATAATAAGAGAATATTATAATATTTAGTGTAATACTATACAATGTGATAAAATATAGTATAATACTAGTATACCACTGAATTAATACTGAGATATTCCTTTGCTTGATCAGTTAAAACACGTCCTCTTGGTGTGCGCTTTACGAAACTGACCTTGATTAAATAAGGTTCTACTGTTTCTTCAATATTGCCAACATCTTCAGATAGTGCAATAGATATGGTGTCAATTCCAACAGGTCCTGAGGTGTTAAACAAAAATCTTAGATAATCCATATCTAATTTATTTAGTCCCATTTTATCTATACCCAATTTTGACAGTGCAGAACCGGCGATTTCATGGGTAATTTTTTTATCATCTTTTACTTCAACAAAATCTCTTATTCTTCTGAGTAATCTCAAAGCAATTCTTGGAGTACCGCGGGCACGGCAGGCAATTTCCTGCACAGCATCCTTTTCGATTTCAGCACAAAGAACTCTTGCACCTCTTTTTATAATATCAACCAGTTCCTCAAAAGAATAAAACTCAAGATGTAGGGGAATACCAAAACGATCCCTCAGCGGTGCAGAAAGCAGTCCAAGCCGTGTTGTTGCCCCAATCAGTGTAAATGGTGGTAAATCTATTCTTAAAGTTCTGGTAGATGGGCCCTCACCTACTAGTATATCTAGGCAAAAATCTTCCATAGCAGTATACAAAACTTCCTCAATGCTACGATTTAATCTATGGATCTCATCGATAAATAGAACATCTTTTGCATTTAAAGTAGTGAGCACTGAAGCTAAGTCCCCAGCTTTACTAAGCAATGGACCAGAAGTTGCACGAAAGCTAACCCTTAACTCCTTAGAGACAATTTGTGCTAAAGTTGTTTTACCAAGCCCTGGAGGACCATAGAGCAATACGTGATCCAAAGCTTCAGCTCTCGTCTGTGCAGCATTTATAAACACTTTTAAATTTTGTATTAAGTCTTTTTGCCCGACAAAATCATCAAGTTGCTCAGGCCTGATATTTAAATTACGTACATCTTCAGAGTATTCCTTACTACATGATATTGACTTCATATTGTTTTAAGCGCCATACGAATAATATCTTTAGTGTCCAAGTTTGGTGATTCATCTTCTATTTTTTTTATTGTATCATAAGCTTTTGTTCTTTCATATCCAAGATTGATCAAAGCTGAAAGAGCATCTTCACTAATTGAGTGAAAATGATTGTTATTTGTCTCTAATTTACTTACTTTACCATTCAGCTCAGTAATAACTCGATTTATGAGTTTTAGGCCAAGTCCACTCACCTTAAGTGCTAGTTTATCCTCATTTATAATTGCCAAAAACAGTTGCTCTGGAGTTAATTTGCTCAAAATTGACATTGCGGTTTTATAGCTGACACCGCTCACTTTAACTAATAAACGCAGACACTGCTGTTCTTCTTTACTTATAAAGCCATATAGCTGAGTAACGTTTTCTCTGCTATTTACATAAGTGTCGATAAGTAATTTTACTCTACTTCCAATCGAACAAGCACTTAAAGTTTTGGCTGAAAGATATACTATGTAGCCAACATCATTCACATTCAGGATTATGTGATCGCTACACACCTCATCAACTATTCCTCTTAGATTTCCTATCATTTTTAGTACTTTATAAAATTCAGTTTAAATGCTCCTGAATCTTAGGTCAAGCAAACGAACATTATAGAAGTGATTCCAGTTTCAATCATTGTAGACAGGTTTGCAGGAAATCTATTTGAATATATTATTCCGGACCAGTATGTGACTGGACCACGGAGTTACTTCAGCAGCAGAATTGCGGTCTATTAACTAAGTAATAGAAATTTCTATCTTTGGCAAAATAAAGGTAATTGTTTGCTGTTTGCAAAAATATTTGCATAATTTAAGTAACATTACTTGATAAGAATTAACTATGGAGCTTAATAAGATTGCAGCATCGATTTTACTTTCTGGATTAATAATTATGATAGTTAGTAATGTAGTTGATATGCTCTATAACCCAGAGGATTATAAAATTGAACACCAAACAATAGTAGCAGCCAGCAATGAACCTCAGCAAAAGATTGAACAAGTGGCACTTGATATTGGGGAGCTCATGCAAAATGCTAGCTTTGAAAAGGGGAAGTCAGCAGCAAAAAAATGTATAGCTTGCCACAGTTTTGAGAAAGGTGGAATGAATAAAGTAGGACCAAACTTGTGGAACGTAGTTGAAAATAAAAAGGCCCATCTTCACAGTTCATTCAATTACTCAAAAGCACTGCTTGAAAAAGGTGGAAAATGGGGATATGAAGAATTATTTACTTTTTTAAAAAATCCAAAAGCCTATATAAAAGGTACACGTATGGCATTTGCAGGCATTTCCAATCCACAAGAAATTGCAGATCTAGTCAGCTATTTGCGTTCGATGAGCGATAGTCCGGTTGCCTTGCCAAAGTAGTATGAATTATTGTAAATTACTTAATGGAAGTAATGACCATATAGCATATCGAAAGCTACAAGGAAATAAAGCTTCCATAGTTTTTTTTGGTGGTTTTGCATCCAATATGGATGGAACTAAAGCAACTGCCATTTACAAATTTTGCCAAGAAAATGATGTAGCACTTGTGCTCTTTGATTATTTTGGCCACGGTAATTCAAGCGGTGACTTCGCTGATTATACAATAAGTGATTGGCAAAAAAATTGTGCTAAAGTGATAAGCGAATTAACTAGCAGCAAACAAATAATTATAGGCTCAAGTATGGGGGGATGGCTGATGCTGCTCACTGCCCTTCAATTTCCAGAAAAAACTGCAGCGCTAATTGGTATATCGTCTGCTCCTGACTTCACTGAAGATTTAATATTTAATCAATTGTCGGGTAGGCAAAAAGAAGAGCTGTGTTCTAAAGGTGTAATAGATTTTACTTCAGGGCACTGCGCATACAAAATAACTAAAAATTTGATCGAGGATGGCAGAAAGAATCTCCTTTTAAATCAAGAAACAATAGATATAAACTGTCCTGTGCGTTTATTGCACAGCATTAACGATAGAGATATTCCTTATCAAATTTCATTAAATTTAGCTAAAAAAATCAAATCAACAGACGTTGAAGTACACTTAATAAAATCAGCAGAGCACAATATGTCTGATAATTATTCACTGAAAATTTTATTTAAGACCATCAGAGAATTTTTACCAGAAGAAATATATAATTGAAGTAGCTCAGATTTGCAAGGTATGTTTATCTGGAATTATAGCTTCAGCAGTAAGCAATGTTACTCTTAATGACCTCAACATTTTCCCTTGGCAACTCTTTGATGAATCGAGAAGTGTACATTGGTTGCCATTGGTTATTCATTTCCCTTCTGTCTGCACATGAAATGATTAACCTTTCCTTTGCCCTGGTTATGCCAACATATGCAAGTCTCCTTTCTTCTTCTAAAGCTTTACCACTTTTATCTTCAAAAGATCTTTGATGAGGAAATAATCCCTCTTCCCAACCAGGTAGAAACACGCACGGGAATTCAAGTCCTTTGGCTGCATGAAGAGTCATAACATATACGGTGTCATCGTTATTCATATTATCCACTTCCATCACTAGACTTATATGCTCCAAGAAAGTTGTGGCATTATCGAAATTTTTTAAAGATGAGATGAGCTCCTTGACATTTTCTATTCGTACTAAGCCTGTTACCTCCTCATTTTCAAGCATTTCAATATACCCTGATTGGTTTGCTACGATTTTAACGAATTCATGCAGTGGTTTTACACTTACTATTTCTTCCCAAGCTTTAATTTTATTTAAAAAATCATTTAGTGAGAGTTTAATTCTTTCGGTTACTTGATCACTATTAACCAATATTTTTGCTGCCTCAAAAAAAGAAATTTTGTTATCCTGAGCAGTCGTGTATATTTTCTTTAGAGTTGTAGCTCCTATGCTTCTTTTTGGCCGATTTACGATCCTTTCGAAAGCTAAGTCATCGTTATTGTTTGTAACGAATCTTAAATATGCAATTATATCCCTGACTTCCTGACGTTCGTAGAATTTTACACCACTTATAATCTTGTAGGGAATTGAATATTTTATAAAATACTCTTCCAGAACTCTAGTCTGAAAAGTCGCCCTTACCAGCACTGCAATGTCACTAAATCTGTATTTATTGAGCTTTAATATCTGTTCGCTTATGAACCTTGCTTCAGCTTTTCCGTCCCATAATTTTATTAGATTTACCTTTTCCCCTTCAACGTTTGTTGTCCACAATTTTTTTTCTAAGCGAGTCTTATTGTGATTGATAACATATGACGCAGTTGCAAGTATGTGGGATGTTGACCTGTAGTTACACTCCAGTTTAAAGGTTTTTGCATTTTTAAAATCATCGGAAAATTTCAAAATATTTTCAACTTCTGCACCACGCCAACTGTATATCGACTGGTCATCATCTCCTACACAGCAAATATTTGAATGCTCTTTTGCAAGGTATTTTAGCCAAAGATATTGTATTGCATTTGTATCTTGATACTCATCTACCATGACATACTTAAACTTGTTTTGGTAGTAAGATAGAACCTCAGTCTTTTTATTAAAAAGTTGTATGTTATATAACAATAAGTCACCAAAATCGACAGAGTTAAGGAATTTTAACCTTTCCTGATACTGGTAATAGACTTTGAGTGCAGTTACGTAAACTGGCCTAAATGATTGAACATCTTCCACTTCAGACGGCAATAAACACTTCTCTTTCCACTGCTGGATGATATTCATAATGGTCTTACATTTTTCTGATAGGTAATCAGGGCTTATTTCATTAATAATATTTTTTATTACCTGTAATTGATCATCCACACCAATAATTGTAAAATTGCAATTTAAGCCTACAATTTCAGCATGATGACGTAAAATTTTCGCTGCAATTGCATGGAAAGTGCCAAGCCATGGTATGTTTGTACCCGTTAGCTCAAGCACTCTTGATACCATCTCATTTGCTGCTTTATTTGTAAATGTAACTGCTAAGATCTCATCAGAGTAAGCATAGCCATTTCGAATTATGTGCGCTATCCTTGAAGTGATCGTTCTTGTTTTTCCTGTTCCGGCTCCTGCTAGTATCAAAACTGGTCCATTCACGTTAGTTACAGCTAATTGTTGCTCTGGATTTAGCAGTGAGAGATAATCGTTCATTGAAGCCCTATAGACTATAACTTCGTAAAGTTAAACCTATGATCCAAATATTGTAAAGATTTTATTGAATAGAACAGTTTAAAGAATGCTTCACTCAAGTACTACATATTTAAACGTAGGTTTTTTATCTATCTTGTTTTAGTAGCTTCAGGTGTATGTCGAGTAACAACAACTTGATTTGAGGTATTGGCACTAGAGCTTCTGCTTGTTGGATGAATAGGTGGAGTTTGGAATGGCTTATATGTACGGTTTAGCTCCTTCATTTCTACTTCTTCAACTTCAACAAGGAGTTTTTCCTTTGGGGTATAGTGATTACACATTGCAGGTCGTTCAGTGAGATTTTCATATGTTTCTTTCAACCAAGCTCCAATATCATATATAAATCCATATGCTTTTTCTTTAAATTCTCTCAATGATCTACTGAAACTTGCTAATGTGTTATTAAAGTAAATTGTCATATAGTCTCTTGTGGTGTATTGATAACTTTCTCCATTTAATCTGCTACTTTGTGCGTTAGAACTATTGTTGCTTTTGAAATAACCAAATATGTTGTACATTTTGAGCTATCGCTGACTATTAATATGTATACATTATATATTAATAAATCAAGATTGTCAAGAGTGTTTATTGCATTACTGAGGAGCTGAAGCTTGTAGTACGATGTTTTCAAATCTTTAATATAGTATTGACTTTACAGCAACAATTACCTTAAGTTAGTAACTATTGTTGCAGTTAAAAGTATCAATGCATTTTTTCTTTTATTTTTTTGCAATTCTAAGCATCTTATCTGCTGTTTGTGTAATTAGCGTAAGGAATCCTGTGCATGCAGTGTTATTTTTAATTTTCACTTTCGTTAATTCTGCAGTGCTTTTTATTCTCCTTGGAGCTGAATTCATTGCTATGATGGTGCTAATAGTATACATCGGTGCAGTTGCAGTGTTGTTCCTCTTTGTAGTTATGATGCTCGATATTGATTACATAAGGTTGCGCCAGGGTTTTGCGAAGCATTTCACTCTTGGTGCTATATTATGTGTTGTGTTTTTTCTAGTCATCAGCTTTGTAATCCGCAGCTCAGCACCCAACATAAGCAATGTTATAAACTATAATACTAATAACGTGAAAGCTATTGGTAATTTGCTCTACACTGACTACATGTACGCTTTTCATCTCTCTGGTATTCTGCTGCTTGTTGCAATTGTTGGTGCAATTGCTCTTACTTTGCAGGACAAGAAAAAAAGAGTTAAAAAACAGAATGTATTAAAGCAATTGATACAATCTTCATCTGTAAAATTGGTTAAGGCTAAATTTGGAAAAGGAGTAGAATGGAAATAGGATTAAATCACTTTTTGATAATTGCTGCTGTTTTGTTCACTATTGGGATGTGTGGTATTTTCATCAACCGTAAGAGCATAATCAACATACTGTTATCAATAGAAATATTATTGCTGGCGATTAACATCAATTTAGTTGCTTTTTCTGCCTTTATGAATGATATAGTTGGGCAAATTTTTGTGATGTTTGTGTTGACTGTTGCGGCAGCAGAGTCAGGAGTTGGGCTTGCAATATTGGTTGTATATTATAGAAGCCGTGGCAATATAGACGTTGAACAAGCAAATTTAATGAAAGAATGAAAGTATGATAGATATACTGAAATTAATAGTATTTCTGCCACTTTTTGGTTCATTGTTTGGAGCGTTTTTTAGAAAAAGTCAGTTAGTTACAACGGCAGGGATTGGAATATCTGCAGTTTTATCTTGGTATGTTTTTCTCACCTTCTCTGAAAATTATCACTTGAGTTTATTTCCTCTATTTTCATTAAGTGTATTAAAAGTAAATTGGGCAATTAATGTGGATGCTCTCTCATCCTTAATGCTTATTGTTATTACCACCGTTTCACTGGTAGTCCACCTCTATTCTATCGGTTATATGGAGCATGATAAGGGGAAGTCGAGGTTTTTTTCTTACCTATCGCTATTTACGTTTTGCATGATTGTGCTGGTTGTAAGCGATAATTTTGTGCAGCTTTTTTTTGGCTGGGAAGGGGTTGGCCTGTGTTCTTATTTACTCATAGGATTTTGGTTCCAAAAATATTCTGCAAATAATGCGGCAATTAAAGCATTTGTTGTGAATAGGGTAGGAGATTTTGCACTATTGATTGGGATCTTTCTCATTTATTATACATTTCACTCTTTGAAATTTACTGAAATTTTTGACACAGCTGATTTTCTTGGCACGCAGAACATTAGAGCATTCTGCTGTGAATTTAAAATAATTCATATAATATGCATATTACTTTTTATTGGCTGTATGGGTAAATCTGCACAGCTTGGTTTACATGTTTGGTTGCCAGATGCAATGGAAGGGCCAACCCCTGTTTCTGCACTCATTCACGCAGCAACGATGGTAACAGCAGGTATATTTTTAGTAGCAAAATGTTCTCCATTATTTGAGCTATCAAATGTGGCACGAGAATTAATAGTTATTGTTGGTGCACTTACTGCTTTTTTTGCAGCCACCGTTGCGATTACTCAGAATGATATAAAAAAAATAATTGCTTATTCAACCTGCAGTCAACTTGGTTATATGTTCATGGCATGTGGGCTTTCTGCTTACAATGTTGCTATTTTTCATTTAATGACACACGCTTTTTTTAAAGCTCTACTATTTCTTGGTGCTGGCAATGTAATTCATGCAATGCATCATGAGCAAAGCATTCAGAAAATGGGAAATTGCTGGAAGAAAATCCCTTGCACTTACACTCTCATGTGGATTGGGTCTCTTGCGCTTTCTGGAATATTTCCATTTGCAGGTTTTTACTCAAAGGATTTGATAATTGAACATGCTTATAGCACGGATAGCTTTGCTTTTGTAATAAGCTTAGTTGTTGCATTCTTTACGGCATTCTACTCTTGGAGGTTGTTGCTTCTTGTGTTCCATAGCCAAAAACAAAGTAAAATTAATATACATGAAGCACCAAAGATTATGCTTATACCATTACTGATACTTGCTTTTGGATCGGTATTTTCTGGAGTGTGGGGAGCAAATATTTTGAACATAACTAGTAATGCGTTTTGGAAATCAAGTTTAATGGTGATTGATGAGCATGGAGTTCATAATTTCTTTATAAAACTGCTGCCAACCTTAGCGAGCCTAAGTGGAATAGCTCTTGCGTACCTGATTTACCAATATCAAGTAATTAGGCAAATTAAGAGTAAATTTTTACTTAAGTTTTTGCAGAATAAATGGTACTTTGATGAGGTGTATGAGTTTGTTATAATTGCACCGATAAGGTTTATATCTAGGCTTCTATGGAAGTTTGATGTTAAGGCTATTGATTCATTTGGACCAAATGGTGTTGTAAGGTTGGTTAATGAATGTTCAAAAAGTTCTATAAAGTTACAAACTGGTTATATATTTGATTATGCATTTATTATGTTTGTTACTTTAATAATCGGTGCTTTATATATTATTGGAATTAAATAGAAGGTGTTGTTACTTAGTATATTCTTACTTCCACTGATAGGAGCGTTGATTTTATCCTCGATCAGGATTAATCATCAATCTATACACCTAAGATTCCTTGCTCTATTTTTTGCTGTACTTCCATTTTTGCTTAGCATTGTAGCTTGTATAGAATTTGATTATAACAATGCGGACTTTCAGTTTGTCAGCTATCCAATCAAGAATGTAGGAATAGGGGTGGATGGTATATCGCTGCTTTTCCTTCTGCTGACAACTTTCTTGTTTGTAATTTGTATACTCTACAACTGCAAAATGAGTTATACGACCCTAAAAGCCTATATGGCATTATTTCTACTGCTTGAGAGTTTTGTAGTCGGGTTTTTCGTTTCACTGAATGCTATAAGCTTTTATGTGTTTTTTGAAGCTGTTTTAATACCAATGTTCTTTATTATTGGCATTTGGGGAGGGAAACAAAGGATATATGCGACGTTTAAGTTATTTCTTTATACATTAACTGGCTCATTATTATTTCTGCTTGGCTTGGTGTATATCTATAGTACTTTTGGGACGTTTAATATACAAAAATTAGCTACATTAGTGCCAAGCCTTGATCTTGAAGTGCAGTCATTGCTGTGGATTACATTTTTTATTTCTTTTGCAATAAAAGTACCTATGTTTCCATTTCACACTTGGCTTCCTGATGCGCATGTGCAATCACCAACTTCTGGATCTGTGATTTTAGCTGGCTTGCTTATTAAAATGGGGGGATATGGATTTTTAAGGTTTTCTATTCCAATGCTTCCTCAGGCAAGTTTATATTTTTCAAATTTCGTTGTTGTGCTGAGCATTATTGCGGTGATATATGCTTCGCTAGTTGCGTTTGCTCAAGATGATATAAAGAAGTTAATAGCTTATTCTTCAATAGCACATATGGGGATCGTTACCGCTGGCCTCTTTTCATTTTGTGAGGAAGGAGTACTGGGTAGCATATTTCAAATGATTAGTCATGGCCTTATTTCTGCTGCTTTATTTTTGTGTGCTGGAATGCTATATACTCGAACTGGGACTTTGGAGATTGCAAAATATTTTGGCATAGTAAACACAATGCCAAAATTTGGTTTTATGTTCATTTTATTTTCAATGGCTTCAATAGGGCTACCTGGAACATCTGGGTTCGCAGGTGAGTTTTTGGCTATGGTTGGGATGTTTAAGAGCATAGGGTTTTTTACAGGATTTATCGTACTTGGCACTATTTTAAGCGCAGTTTATATGCTGAATTTATGTAAGCAAATAATATGGGGGGTTAGCTATTCTAAATTATTAAGTAACCGTTTGGATAGCATAGAATTTTCTGTCTTAATTCTGCTCGCAGTGTTTGTTATTTTGCTTGGATTTTACCCAACCCTTGCACTGAATTATTTGAAGCCATGTATGGCAAATTTGTTAATCAAATATAATGCGCTATGAATTATATACAGATATTGCCGGAAACGTTTTCTATTATCTCCTCGTTAGTGTTGCTGCTGCTTGGGATTATATTTTACCGCCGCACTATCAACTTATTAGCACTTGGCTGCACAGTGGTAACTTTGATTATTTTAATTATTTCGGCAGAAAACAATGAAATTTTTCTCTTTAATTCGTTGTTAAAACTCAATTTATACATCAGGTCAGCACAAGGGTTAATTCTCAGCACAGGAATTTTAATACTTTTGATGCTGAATTTATCAAAATATGACTATAAATATGAATTTTCAATACTGATTCTTTTTGCGCTATTTGGCATGATAACTTTGGTTTCAGCAAATAGTCTGATTTCTTTTTATTTAGCTTTTGAGTTGATGAGTATATCTTTGTATGTTCTTGCGAGCTTTAATAAAGATTCGATTTATTCATGTGAAGCAGGAGTGAAATATTTTACACTTAGTGCACTATCTTCCTGCATTATGCTGTATGGTATGTCATTGCTTTATGGATATACAGGACAAGTCAATTTCTCTGAGCTCGGTTCATTCTTGCAAAATCATCAGATAACTTATGGAATAGTTTTTGGGTTAGTTTTTATCCTTATTGGTTTGTGTTTCAAGCTTGCTATTGCTCCTTTTCATATGTGGGCTCCAGATGTCTATCAAGGTGCACCTACCATAGTAACTGCGTTTTTTTCTACAGCTCCAAAAGTTGCACTTGTAACATTTTTAATTCGATTGATGAATGAAGAGTTAGTAAATGTAAAAAGTTATGTTCAGCCTATTTTCTTATACGTTTCAGCATTGTCTGTGCTTATCTCAGCTTTTGGGGCCTTGCGTCAGCAAAACTTAAAAAGGCTGCTTGCTTACAGTTCAATTGGTCACATTGGTTTTATATTTGCTTCACTTTCTATTTTTACACAAGCAGGAACAGATAGTGCTTTAATGTATCTGGTGATATATATCATCACAAGCATAGGGCTATTCTCATATCTCGTACAAATTGACGATGACGATTGTGATATTGCGAATTTATCTGGTATAGGGAAGAAACGCCCAATTGTAGCATTTCATCTTTCTGTGTTGTTACTCTCGATGTCGGGAATACCTCCACTTGCAGGCTTTATCGCTAAATTTTTTATATTCAAAAGTTTAATAAATTCTGGCTTTATCAGCCTGTCTTTGATCCTTGTAATAGCGAGTGTGATATCATGCTACTATTATTTAAATATCATGAAAGTTATGTATTTTGATAAAGCTAGTGGTAATAAGGTTGCTTATTCTAAGGGTCTATTCATTATCACTTCAGTGGCTTCACTGATCAACCTCGTTCTTTTCTTATACGTAGAAGATCTTTACTTACTCATTGAACTAAAGGGCTGACAAGGTGATCCCTGAGGGCTTTCATATTCATCATTACAAAGAAGTTTCAAGTACTAATAAAGAAGCATTGGGTTTAATTGAGAAAGGGATATCTAATGAAACTATTATTATTGCCGATAAACAAACAGAAGGCAGGGGGCGCACCGGAAAAAACTGGATTTCTCCAGAGGGTAATCTCTATGCGAGTTTGATAATAAACCTCTTTAACGATTATCTAAGTGAAAATCAGTTTTCGGTGTCATTCCAGCGCGTGACGTTGGAATCTAGGAATCAAGAAGCATGGATCCCAGTGTCAAGCACTGGGATGACATCGGATGGTGCTGGGATAACAGTAGGCTTAACGAGTCAAATTAAAGACATCAGCAAATTAACAGAATTGACTTTTGTGACTGCTCTTGCTGTAGGGAATACTTTATTATCGTTAAATTTCTTGAATAATCAAACCCACTGCGGTGTCATTCCAGTGTGTGACACTGGAATCCATACTTTTTCTTCTGGATCCCAGTGTCAAAGCACTGGGATGACAAGAGATCCATTCATAAACGATCTCAATCTTCAATATAAATGGCCAAATGATGTTCTAATCGATGGCAAGAAAACAAGTGGAATATTGCTTGAAAGAAAGTCCAATTCGAATTGGCTGATTATAGGAATTGGAATTAATATCAATCATGCACCACTTCCAGGAACAACGTGCATTAGCAATTACGGTGAGTCTGTATCTAACATAGATCTGTTAAAGGAATTAATAATAAATTTTAACAAGCTAAGAAAGCAATGGCTATTTGATGGGTTTTATGCTATAAGAGAAATGTGGTTAAAAAAAGCATTCAAAATGAATGAGCAAATCAGTGTAAAGTTAGCTGACAAATTGTATGAAGGAATTTTTGCTGATATAGATAAAAGTGGTAAATTGGTATTGCAGCAAAAGGATGGAAGCTTAATTTATTTTGATGCAGGTGAGTTATTTATTGGCAGTGCATTATGAATACATATGTAATTTTTGCTTACCTTATTAGTTTCATACTGATTGGTGGAAATTTGATTTTTACCGTTTCTTGCTATATAAAAAGTAAAAAAAACTTAGAAAATCTTAAAAGCACCAATGAAGAAGAAACATAAGCGATTACTTATAACTTCAGGAATTTTCTGCTTTTTAAGTTGTGCAGTTTTTTTTATTTTAACAACGCTCAAAGAAAATATCTCGTTTTTCTATACAGTAAGTGAAGCTATAGTTTTACCAAATAGTCAAAAGCCAATCCGTGTTGGTGGAATGGTTGTTGAAAATAGCGTGATACGGAGCGAAAGCGAAGTAGTTTTTCAAATGACAGATTTTAACCAAAGTGTTGTGGTAAAATATCAAGGGATACTTCCACCGATGTTTTCAGAAAAAAGTGATATTGTTGTGCAAGGTAAAATGTTTGATAGTAGTACCTTTCTTGCAGATACGGTGTTTGCAAAACATGATGAGAACTATATGCCGAAAGTTTTAAAATAGATTCCCTAATCCCAACTGTACCTAAATAGTATGTGGAGAGAGTAACAGCCTGATATCAGGCTGTTACCTTTTTTATTAAAGCAATCCGTTTTCTTCACCAGTACTACGGAATAATGTAGGAGCTTGTCCAAGCTCTGGCATCTCATCAAGTCTAGTCTTAAGATTTGTAAGTTTAGTGTCTATCTCGCTTGTCTTTATGCCTATGTTGTCTATAGTTAATGACAGTGGTGTTACTATGCCATTTGTAATCGCCTCACTTACATCGTCGTTATATTTATTAATACTTTTCATCAGACCATCATAAAAAATTTTAAGATTCTTAATGCTTGCCGAGATTGGCACTATACTCTCAATCTCTTCTGCTGTCATATCTTGAGTTATATCAACCCCTTGCGGTACGGCTTGAGTAATAACCTTCTTTATTTCTGGTTTTGCAAAAATTGGTTTATTAAACTCCGGCTTCTGAAGTGGAGATGCATTATTTAATACAACTTCTTCACTAGAATATAATTTTATATTTTTATTCATAATATTTACTCCTATAAAAAAACTACTTATCTTTATAAATCACTACTATACAAATAACAGTGAGTCATTATTAATGTCTACTATTGTAAAGTCTGGAGCCTGTCCAAGTTCTGGAGTATTATCCTGGATGTGCTTGAGCATCTCAATCATTTTCTTGTTATGTTCATTCTGCTCTTCAAGGTTCGCTTTAAATGTATCAAGAATAGATTTAGATTGCTCTTTATCACCAATCACAGCTTTTACTTTTTCGTAAGGCAGATTGTGAATAATATCTTTTATAACTTCTACATTTAGCTCATTCAAAAGTTTTGTAAATTGTTGGTTAGGCATTTTATCAGCAAAAGCTTGAAGTTTCTCTGGGTTGTCAGCTAAAGACTCAATAATCATCTGAACCCTATTAGGATCAGTTAAATCTTGAGCAATTGCTTGGAGTTTCTCATTATCAAGCTTATTAACTAAGTCTTTTAGTTGATCTTCCCGCAAGCTATTTACTAACTCTTTCAACTGATCACCTTCTAATTCTTTGGAAAGTATTGTCAAGTGGTGCTCAGCCAAGTCTTTTACAAGCACCGTAAATTGTTCGTCATTTAAAGTTTTAATAAGTGCTTTGAATTGATCCACTTTTAAGTGAGGTAAAATTTCTTTTACTTGTTCGTCATTTAAAGTTTTAATAAGTGCTTTGAACTGATCTTGATCTAAAAGAGAAACAATTATTTGTAACTTTTCTGGATTTAGTTCCTTAGCAAGAGTTTGTAATTGGTGATTGGTGAGATGATCTACTAAAGCTTGGAATTGTCCATCTGTTAAGTGCTCTGCTAAAATCTGCAACTGGTTTGAGCTCAACTCAGGAATTATTTTTTGTAGCTGTCCATCCGTTAAATTCTGTGCAAGAACCTGCTGTTGCTCGTTACTAAGAGAATTGGCAAAAGTCTTTAATTGACTTTCTGTTAATTTCTCAACAAAAATTTTGACAAATGCCTTTGATAGTATTACATTCTCTGATATTTTAGGTAATATATCTTTTGTTATTTCTATTACTTCTTTCTTGACATCTCGTTCAAGATATTGGAGGCTATCATTGTTAGGTGAGTCAATAATATTTCCTTGATCATCTGAGAAATAATATTTATTATCGCTAGTATCTGACTCTTCCAATGTTAAATAGTTGTATCCCAATCTCTCAGATATTATAGACGACGAGTCCATTGATAGTTTTACTAATACATCATCGTAATATACAAATGCATACCTATTTTTTAAATCAACATATTTACTTAAAGTGATTTGATTTGTTATAATATTTTTATCTTCCCTTACGCAATCTATAAGATCCCCTGATAAGAGACTACTGCAGAATGCTACGGGTAATTCTATCACTTCATCTCCTTTTTCCAGTGATATAAGCTTAACTTTTTTAACAGATTGTGAACGATCAAAGTCAGGCCAAGAGACGTAAGAAAAAGTTTCTTTTGATAACTTCTCTCCGGGTACAATCTTAAAAACAATTTTTTCTCCATTCATAAGTGTTACCTAATTAACTATATCTATTCTAACATTTATCGATTAATTTATTATTAAGTTAGTATATACTAGAATTATAATAACAAACATTACTTGCATAAAGAAAAGTTATAGAAAGAGGGATTTTTTAGGAAACTAGTATAAAATACTAATGGGCTAAAATAAGCTGACTTTATGATATGCTAGAACCTATATTGGTGGAGGCAAGCGGGATCGAACCGCTGACCTTCTGCGTGCAAAACAGATGCTCTACCAGCTGAGCTATGCCCCCAACTTTTGCTTAAAGCATAAATCACTCACGCTGAAATGCAAGAAATATTTATTTGTGAGGCTATTGCTAAATAGTGCACAAATTCTGCATTTATGTATAATTCTCTATCTTTTTAGAGTTGTATCTCAGCTTTACCAAATAAATCTGTTAATTAACAAGAAATTTTCCTTCAAAAATTTTTAATTAAATTATCACTAACGCAGTATATTATATAATTTATTTAACCACGCATGAAAATTTTAGTTTGATTAAAACAGATAAAACCTATATTACTGTTTAGTATAGCTGAAAAATAAAATGATCCCGTAGCTCAGCCGGTAGAGCAACTGACTTTTAATCAGTGGGTCACGCGTTCGAATCGCGTCGGGATCACTTGGAATCTTAAAAGCATGCTAAAAGAACAGGACAAAATATTCACAAACTTAAATGGTAAAGAAACACCACTACTTGAGGGTGCAAAAAAACGTGGTAGTTGGCAAAAAACAAAGGAATTACTGGATTTAGGATCAGAAAAAATCATTGATGAAGTAAAGAAATCTAGCTTGAGAGGTCGAGGGGGTGCAGGATTTTCTACTGGCCTTAAGTGGAGCTTTATGCCTAAAAATCCTTTAAAAGCGTATTTAGTAGTCAATGCAGATGAGTCAGAACCTGGCACATGTAAGGATAGAGATATACTGCGATATGAACCACACAAGCTACTTGAGGGGATTCTTCTGGCTGGAAGAGCAATCAATGCGTCAGCTGCGTATATTTATATCAGGGGTGAATTTTATAATGAATATTTAGTTCTAAAAAAAGCACTTGAGGAAGCCTATAAAGAAAACTTAATTGGAAAAAATGCCTGCAAATCAGGTTATGATCTTGATGTGTTTATCCATAGGGGTGCAGGAGCTTACATATGTGGAGAAGAAACAGCTCAATTTGAATCAATTGAAGGAAAAAAGGGCTTTCCCCGCATGAAACCTCCATTTCCTGCAGGTGTTGGGCTTTTTGGCTGTCCAACTACAATAAACAACGTTGAAACTATAGCCATAGTTCCAGATATTCTAAATCGTGGAGGAGAGTGGTTTGCATCTCTTGGTAAACCAAATAATACTGGTACCAAGGTCTTTTGTATTTCAGGGCATGTAAATAATCCATGTAATGTTGAAGAAGAGCTCGGAATTTCACTGCGTGAATTAATTGAAAAATACGCAGGTGGAGTGCGAGGAGGTTGGGATAATTTACTTGCTGTAATACCTGGTGGATCTTCAGTCCCATTAATTCCAAAATCTATATGTGATACTATTGAAATGGATTTTGATTCATTAAGGGCTGCACAATCAGGGCTTGGTACTGCTGCTGTAATAGTGATGGATAAATCAACTGACATAATAGCTGCAATAGAAAGATTATCACATTTCTATATGCATGAGTCCTGCGGACAATGTACACCATGCCGTGAAGGCACTGGATGGATATGGAGAATTATGAGAAGAATGGTAGCAGGAAATATTAAACCTGGTGAAGTAGATAAGCTACTTGACCTTACAACTCAAATAGAAGGGCATACAATTTGTGCACTTGGCGATGCTGCAGCTTGGCCAGTTCAAGGATTAATCAGACATTTTCGTCATATAATTGAAGAGAGGATAGTAACTTATACTTTTAAGTGATTTTACTACTTAGCAGCTAAAGTTAAAGAATATTGATTTCCTTCCCTTTTAGGTGCTAATTCTACTTTTGCAATATCTTCAGCGTCTCTAATTAGCCGTTCTAATTTTTCCAGTCCAACTTCAGTGTTTATAAGCTCTCTCCCTCTAAATCTCATTGTGACTTTAATTCTATGTCCATGCACAAGAAAATCCCTTGTTTGACGCAATTTTGTTTCGTAGTCGTGATCACCAATATTAGGACCCAGTTTAATTTCTTTTATAGTTAATGTCTTTTGTTTCTTTTTTGCTTCACTTGCCTTCTTTTTTATATCATACTTCTGCTTGCTGTAATCCAGTATTTTACATACTGGAGGAGTTGAATCAGGTACAATTTCCACTAAGTCTAAACCGACATTCTGAGCAGATGCCAAAGCTTGTTCTATTGGCACAATCCCGACCATTTCACCACTATGATCAACTAAGCGTACCTCCTTAGCTGTGATGAATTCATTAATTCTGTTTTTATTGTTCTTTTTGACTTGCAAATTTTATCTCCATTAATTCAAATTAATACTTTTTAACAGCAATTCAGTAGCTTTCTCCAAAGGAAAAGACTCCTGTTTTTCCGATCCTAAATTCCTCACTGACACAGTTTTATTTATAATTTCATTTTTGCCCATGATCCATAATATAGGTACCTTACTTGAACTATGTAAACGTATCTTATAGCTAATTTTTTCATTGGTCAAATCAGTTTTGATTCTCACACCTTGTTCTTTTAAAACGTTGCTGATTTCTGTAGCATAACCGTCAGCCTCATTTGTAATGGTCAGAATAGCAAGCTGTGTTGGAGCAAGCCAAACTGGAAATTTTCCTGCATAGTTTTCTATTAAAATTCCAATAAAACGCTCAAAAGTCCCAAGAATTGCCCTATGTAACATGACAGGGTGATGCTTGTGACCGTCTGCTCCTATATAAAAAGCTCCAAGCCGCTCCGGTAAAATAAAATCAACTTGCAACGTTCCACATTGCCAATTTCTACCTATTGCATCTTTCAAAACAAACTCTAACTTTGGACCATAAAATGCACCTTCGCCAGGGCTCAGTTCATAACTCAAACCCGCTTCTTTAACAGCTTCAAGCAGCGCTTTTTCAGCTCTATTCCACACTTCATCATTACCTGCTCTAATATCTGGACGATCTGAAAATTTCACAGAAATTTCATTGAATCCAAGCTCTGAATATACTTCTTTTAAAAGGCCACAAAACTTTACAGTTTCAGAATTCACTTGTTTTTCCATACAAAAAATGTGTGCATCGTCTTGCGTAAAACCACGCACTCGCATCAGTCCGTGCAATGAGCCTGAGCTTTCATTCCTATGGCACGTGCCAAATTCTGCCATACGTATTGGTAGATCACGATAACTTCTGGTGTGATAATTAAAAATCTGCACATGGCAAGGACAATTCATGGGTTTTATTGCTAGCTTTTTGCTTTCAGATTCATCAACAATAAACATATTTTCACGAAACTTATCCCAATGTCCCGATTTTTCCCACAGCTCTTTACTTACTAAAATAGGAGTTTTTACTTCAAAATAGCCATTACTTATCAATTTCTTTCTTATATAAGACTCAAGAACATTATATAGAGTATATCCTTGCTCATGCCAAAAAATTTGTCCAACAGCTTCCTCTTGAATGTGAAATAAATCCATATCCTTAGCAATTTTACGATGGTCGCGTTTTTCTGCTTCCTCCAGACGTTTAAGATAAGTATTTAATTCATTCTTATTTCTCCACGCGGTACCATATATTCTTTGCAACATTGGGCCCTTAGAATCGCCACGCCAGTATGCACCTGCTACTTTCATAAGTTTAAACGCTTTAACTCTGCCAGTTGATGGTGAGTGCGGACCACGACATAGGTCTACAAAGTTGCCTTGTTTATAAACAGTTAGGTTTTCGTTTTCTGGTATTGATGAGACAATATCAACCTTGTATCTTTCACCTATATCACTAAAGAAATCAATTGCCTGCTTACGAGTCCAAACTTCTCGGACGAATCTGTGGTTACTTTTTATAATTTCCTTCATTTTTTTTTCTATTGCAGCAAGATCGTCCGTGGTAAAGGCACGATCTGTAGCAAAATCATAGTAGAAACCATCTTGAATTGTTGGCCCGATAGTAATCTGAGTATTAGGAAAGAGCTCTTTTACTGCCTGCGCCATTATATGAGCAGCATCATGCCTTATTATATCTAAACCCGCTTCGTCACTCAGTTGTATTACCTCTATCTCTGTATCAGATTCAATTTCACGTGAGAGATCATACAACTCACCATTTACCTTAAAGGCAATTGCTTCTCTCAAAGCATCCGGTTGTAATATATCAAAGCCAGTGACTCTACCACTGTATTCTTTTACTTTTTGTTCGGCTAAAAAGGTAACTTTTATCATTCATTAGACCTTTTGTCATCCCAGTGCTTGACACTGAGATCCATGTTTCTTTCTTTTCTAGATTCCAGCGTCACGCGCTGGAATGACACCAAAAGGTGAGCTACTGATCTTTCAGTTAAATAACAGTTGTACAAGAGATCTATTACATACTTGCTGTAAGAAATTTTAATTGTTGACATACCTAGTTAATAATACGGCCTATTCTTTTTTAACCTGAATGCAATTGCTTCTTCCCAAACTTCACCATTACGCAATAGCTTTTCTTTATTGTACATTAGCTCCTCTCTTGTTTCAGTAGCAAATTCAAAGTTAGGACCCTCCACAATTGCATCAACTGGACATGCTTCTTGGCAAAGTCCGCAATATATGCATTTTGTCATATCAATATCATAGCGTGTGGTTCGGCGACTACCGTCTTCTCTTTCCTCTGCTTCAATAACTATTGCTTGAGCAGGGCAGATAACTTCGCATAACTTACAAGCTATGCATCGTTCTTCACCATTTGGATACCTACGCAGCGCATGCTCACCACGAAACCTTGGACTTAAAGGGCCCTTCTCCATAGGATACCTCAAAGTAACCTTTGGTTTGAACATATATTTTAATGTAATAACAAACCCTTTAATTAACTCTACAGAAGACCAATACCAAGCTAATTTCTTGAGCATAATATTTAAAACTTGTGTCAGTCATTATAAATCATATTATCAGTTTTCAAAATAAATATTTTCATCTGGATGACTTTTGTAGTTTTTCTATACAATATATTTACTAATACTGCATTAATATGAATAAGTAATATAAGCAAAAATTTTTTAGATTAGGTATTTCGATTTCTTAAATTGCTAAGTAGTTTATATATATATAAATAATGACAAACACAAATGAAACTATTTTTGCTTTGTCAACCGTATTTGGTAAGTCAGGAGTTGCAGTAATCAGAATTTCAGGCAACTACGCCCTTAAAGCTTTAAATCATTTTCATATTAAGAAAAAAATTAAACCAAGATTTGCTACTTTAGTTGATCTATATGATGATTCCAATCAATTGATAGATAATGGAATAATCATCTATTTCCCTGCTCCAAACAGTTTCACTGGCGAGGATGTTATAGAGTTACAAGTGCATGGAAGCAAGGCAGTCATAAAAATCATCTTGGAGGGATTATCAAGAATTTTCGTTATGGCCAGTCCAGGAGAATTCTCACTTAGGGCTTTTCTAAATGGTAAATTTGACTTAACGCAAATAGAAGGAATTGCAGACTTAATTGATGCTGAAACGAAAATGCAAGCTAAACAAGCGATTAAGCAGATATCAGGAGAATTGGAGAGACTATACAGCAATTGGAGGCAAGGATTAATAACGATACAATCCAAAATCGAAGCATATATAGACTTTCCAGAGGACATTTGGGCAGAAAAAAGTGAATTGGAAAAAATTAATAATGAAGTGCAATCTCTCGTGCAGTTGATACAAGAGCATTTAAATGATAATAGACGGGGCGAAAGGTTGCGTGAGGGTTTACATATTGTAATAACTGGTGAACCAAATGTCGGTAAATCAACTCTGTTTAATTTCTTAGCCAAGCGTGATATTGCTATTGTTTCTGAATATGCAGGCACAACAAGAGATATACTTGAAGCTCATATTGACATTGGCGGATACCCAATCATTCTCTCTGATACTGCTGGAATTCGTGAGAGTTCAGATCCAATAGAATCAGAAGGTATAAGTCGAGCGAAAAAAAGGTCTTTTGAAGCTGATTTAAGAATAGAACTATTTCCTTTTGAACAGCGTCATAATATCAATTGCAACGTTGTAAATAGCGATACTATTTATGTATTGAGCAAAGCTGACAATGTTATCAATAATCACAATATAAAAATTAATGGCATAGATCTTTTACCCATTTCTATTCTAAAGGAAATAGGTACAAACAAATTGATCTCTCTCATAAAAGAGAAGGCAGAGGAAAAATTTGGGCATGATAGAGACACTCCTGTGATTACTCGGCAAAGACATAGGAGTCACATGCAGAAAGCACTGGAACATTTACAACGTTTTAATATCGATAATCCAATTGAGTTGATATCTGAAGACTTGAGGCTTGCTGCATTTGAACTTGGTGCAGTGATTGGAATTATTAATGTTGAGGAAATATTGGACAGTATATTTAGCAACTTTTGCGTGGGCAAGTAAAGCTTTTATAGATTGCTTAAAATCAAATATTGTGATAGAAAAGAAATGGACGGATGGCCGAGCGGTTTAAGGCACCAGTCTTGAAAACTGACGTACGTGATGAGCGTACCATGGGTTCGAATCCCATTCCGTCCGCACAGCATCTCGCTATGATAGCTGATTTTTAGAGCTTATTTGGACTATGTGGTTCATAACGCTGGAAATCTTATCTAATCTAGCCACATCTTTTAAAAATACATCCCTTTGTAAATTGACCTTGTTAGCAAAGAAAGCTAATATCTATAAATAGATCACCATCTGAATATGGAAACCGATATCGTAATAATAGGTGCAGGGCCTGTTGGAATATTCACTGCTTTTCAAGCGGGAATGCTTGATATGAGATGTCATATAATAGATGTTTTGGATCAAGCAGGAGGACAATGCACAGCTCTTTACCCAGAAAAGCCAATATATGATATACCTGGTTATCCTGTAATTACTGCCCAAAAATTAATTGAGCGACTAATGGAGCAAGCTTCACCATTTGAGCCTGTTTACCATTTAAGTCAAAAAGTGGAAAAGATTTCAAATAACGAAGGTGAAAACTTTACTATCATAACGAACATAGGTACAGAGGTAAAATGCAAAGCCGTTATCATTGCTGCAGGTAACGGAATGTTTGAACCTAACCGTCCACCCTTAAGTGGTATATTAGAATATGAAAATAAATCTGTATTTTATAGTGTAAATAAAATTTCTGATTTTCAGGACAAAACTATAGTCATTGCAGGGGGGGTGATTCTGCGGCTGATTGGACTGTAGAACTTTCTAAAGTTGCAAAGAAAATTTATGTGATACACAGGAGAAAGGAATTTCGCTGCACTCCTGAAACTAGAAATAAATTAGAATCACTTAAAAATAATGGAAAGATAGAACTGGTAGTGCCATATCAATTACACGAACTAGCAGGAGGTAATGGGCAGTTGAGCGCAGTGATAGTAAAAAACATTACCTCTAAGGAAGAAAAAGAAATATCCGCTGATTTTTTGCTGCCATTTTTTGGATTATCAATGAATCTTGGTCCAATAAACAATTGGGGTATAGAGTTAGAACATGGCCGCATAGTTGTTAATTCAGCTACGCTTAGAACTAGTAGAGATAGAATATATGCAATCGGAGATATAGCTACTTATCCAGACAAACTAAAATTGATACTAAATGGTTTTGCTGAAAGCGCCATGGCTTGTTATGACATATACAAAGTAATTCACAATTCTCCAGTTAATTTTCAATATTCAACTTCAAAGGGAATTCATGGAAATAAAGAGTAAGGAGATCCATGAACCTACATGGAGTTATCTCAAGCATAAGGGAATACAAACGAAAAAGATTACTTTACAAATTTCCCCAACTCCCTTATCATGACGTCCAGTACAATGTTGCAAATTAAAAATCTCTCCATCCTGTGCTGGTTCTTCTATTCTAAACGCCACTTCTACCTGGTCATAACCAATCTGAATTCGTTCTACTAATGCTTTAATGATGCCACGCTTAGTTTGCCAATCTAGCTGTTCCAAATTAGATTTTACACTGGAATAAAGACTCTTTATACTGTTGATGATAAGGTTCATTCCCTTCTCTATCGCTTTTTGATCAACTACCTTTTTCTTCTCTTCTTCTATCCCTCTTAAGCGTTCCCTCATTCTTTTCATCGTCTGTTTAAATTCTTCCTCACTTATATATCCTTTATCTCCTACATTTTCTTGACTATAATAGTCTTCCATTAACTTTTCGATGCCTTGTTTTATTTGATTTTCTCTTCTTGCAAGCTTCTTATCTGATGATTCATCATTTTTATTTTCTGCAATTCTACGGTGATACTCATTTTTTATTATCTCTGGGTTTTTTAGTAAATTTTTCACCTTTTCCCATATAGCTGTTTCTAACATATCTGTACGGACCAATTTATTAGTACACTTCTCCCTACCATCAGTAATACGTATAGTACTACTACAGCGATAATAGCTAAACTTTTTTCCCTCAACTCCACATTGTGCACCACTATACGCATATCCACAGTTTTGACACACAACTAGACCTTGTAATAGATATTTCTTTTTTCCTCCCTCTCTCTCTGCATCCTTGCTCTTTTTCTATTTTCATCCAGTTGCTTTTGTACTTTATTAAATAACCCTTCATCAACTATTTTTGGTACTGGTATATAAATCCAGCTGTCCTCATCTGTGCGACAGATAGAAACCTTTTGTTTATTTCTTTCTCTTTTTTCAACCCTCTTTAATTTACCAAACGCTGCTTGTCCTTTATATGCTGGATTTCTTAATACCTTCCAAATTATTATTGGACACCACACCTTCTTTCCAGTTCTTGTTCTAATTGACTTATCTCTTAGTCTACGTATCACTTCCCTTATACTTATTCTCTCTTGCCCTACCCACATGAATATCTGCTTTACTATTTTTGCTTCCTCTTCATTTATTTCAAACTTTGTCTTTTCTCTATCTACATGCTTTATACGATTATAACCAAAAGGTGCAATGCCAATTACACTTACACAGCCTTTTTTTGCTCTATGGAGTTTTCCCCTACGACTACGTTCCATAATCTTTGTACACTCATATTCTGCCACTAATCCTTGCATTCCCAATAACAATTTAGACTCTGGATTATTTTCAGTCTTATGATTTAAGAATATTACTTCTACTCCTGCTTTTTCAAATTCATCAAGTAGTATCATTTGATGTGCAGATTTTCTTGATAGTCGGTCAGGTGAATGAATATAAATTTTATCAATTTGATCTTCTCCTACTTTATCACGTAATGCATCTAAACCTTCACGTTCTAAACTCCACCCACTAAGCCCATCATCCTTAAATTCATACTCATTCAATAACTCATGCTTATCTGCAGCAATTCTATGCTTGAGCTCGGCAATTTGACTCTCTATTGTATTGTTCTGCGCTTGACTCTTCGATGAAACTCTTGCATATAAGGCCACTGTTATCATTTTTCTTTATCTCCTTTTCATTGTTTCTTTTTACCGCATACCTTAGTAACAGCTCATAGGCGTCTGCTAGATGTTGTTCCGCTAATTCATCTGGCTCGTATCGGCAAGTTAATGTTCTTTTTCTCATAGTTTCTCCTGCAAATGTTTTTGTAGTGCAAGGAGCCTTACCACTCCTTTTTTCCATCAATCCATTTACTCTTATGAAAAAGACCAACTTTTATCAGCTACAGTCTTCAAATTTGCTTCCTTTACCAACTGCCGTTGCGCTTTCTGATACGACTCTTATTTTTTTAACAAACTTTCCATTTTCTCTGTTTCTTTCTTTAATACCTCGGCTATTTCTTTGCTATTTTTCGCATAATCCATCGCTATCATTCCAAATTTATCCGCTTGCTCTATTTCTCCTCCAGCTTTTACCAGCTCCTCCACTATTTCTTTTTCACCTACCATGCACGCAAGGTGTAGAGGTATGCATTTATTTCCATATTCCTCAGCATTTACGTCTGCTCCTGATTTTATCAATTCCCTCACGATTTCTAGACGTTTCTCCGTTACCGCTAGGTGCAGTGCTGTGTATCCTTTCACATCTGCTGCATTCACATTCACTCCTTTTTCAACTAATAACTTCACTGTTTTTGCGTCTACTGCATAATGCAGAGCTGTTCTTTCCTTCTTGTCTCTTTCATAAATATTTTCATATGAGTTCTCTAATAATTCTTTTGCTGACTTATTAAATTTGCCAAGCTTTAACATAATCCACCTCACCTTTTCTTTAAATTTAAATCCCTCTTTTAAACCTTCCTTTTCGCTACCTCATCTATCATTTCGTTCACTTGGCTCATTATTTTGCTTGCTAAATTTTTACATTCTTCCTTTATCAGTGATTTGTCTCTCTTCCTTATTTCTTCTATCTCTATTATTTTTAACTCCGGCAAATAACTCCCATTCAACATGTCTGCTATTTCTCCCACTAGCCTCTCTATTCCATAGCATGTCAGTTCTCTATTTTTTATTACTCCTCCTTTTTCTCTCAAAAATTTGCTTGCCTTTTCACTTTCTTTGCTATCACACAGAGAATACTTTTCACTTTCCCAGATGTAATACATTGGTGTTGCACCATATTTATTCAGTTGATTAACTTCAGCTCCCGCTTTTACTAGCTCTTTTATTATTTCAACTCCTGCTCCTCCTATTTTGCATGCAGAGTGCAATGGCGTACATCCACTGACATATTGAGTGGCATTTACTTCTGCTCCTTCCCTTAGCAGCACTTTTACATTTTCTAAGCTTTTTGCAAATACTGCACAGTGTAGTGGTGTATAACCATTTTTATCTCTTGCATTTACCTCTGCCCCTTTTTTTATTAATAACCTCACTGTTGTGTAATCGGAGATTTCTACTGCTTGATGCAAGATCGTCTCTCCTTCTTCATTTCTTTTATTAATGTTTTTAAACCCGTTACTTGATACTTCTTTAAAAAACTTACTCTTGCTAAAACTCATTTCATACCTCACAAAATTAGCTTTTCTAGCGCCAGACAAATTTCTTATATTTACCTGCTGCTATTCAAGTCATGTCCTTTTTAGCATGAGAAAGCAAGTCCTTTTCTTTTTATTTCATACACTTTTACCTATTATTAATATAATATATGAGGATCTAAATATAAGTGCTTAACTTATTAGAGATATTATTCGACTATCTTTCCAACTTCTGTGCAAATGTCGATGTTCGTGCCACTTCAGTACTCCCGGGTAAAATACTAAAATGTGCTTTTCTAATTCGTGTATTGAGTCTTTTTGTTCTGAATCTAAATCGTTTTTATAGTAAACGTTGTGTTCTGCTAAAACATATTTTCTGACCTTCTGATCTGTATAATTTTCTACTTTATAGTTGTGAGTAACGCTAAATCTTTCTAAAATTGGCTTGTGTTTTAAATTCCAATATTGCCCTGAAAGTTTATCGCTTCCCAATACAAATTTATTTCCTCTTTCTTCTACGCTACTAACTGGAAAGCACGTATTTATGTCTCCTAAATCCCAACTGTCTGATAATACTATCTGCGCTTTTGCAAATTTAATCGATGGTAATAAACTCTGTGGTAATGGATATAGTGCTTTTAAGTTGTACCACAAATGATTTCTTTCATAAATACCGTTATAATTCTTTGTGTGAGGCTCTGTTTCTCCAAGGATTGCTACATCTAGGCGATATATATCATTGCTTAAAGCTCGTTCATAATGATCGCGTAGATAGTTTTCTATAATCCTAATAACTGGACCACTAGACCTGAAAAAATTTACTCTTCCAAATGATAACACTGGTCCATCTTTTTCTATTTTTACCCCTGAATAATCAGAAAGAAGATCTCCAAATAAACTCTCATCCAATATAAATCTCTGCACATTATAATAATCGTTAAAAATCCTCATCAACCTCGATCTTACAGGCAGTGATAGTTTTGCCAGCTCTACTACTGCATCTACGAAGAAGTCATTTGGTACCTCTTTTATCCCTACTTGCAACTCAAAAAAGTGTTTACCGGGTGGTTCTTCGATGATTGTAATGTCTTCTATATTTGCCCACTTGAGTGCTATTTTAAGTGATTTAGGTGTTCCTCGCAGTCTTTGAAATTTTACTCCTTCTACTACTGCTTTTCTTCTATCTTTTACCCAGCGTAGTATTTCTTCTAAACCATATTCTTCTATTATCCACGGCAATGTTTCTTCTTCCAATCTAAATTTAAATCCTCTAATACAGCTTGGATCAACCTTATAATCTATCGCATCTACTAGCGCTTTTTCCTGTTTTGTTGCATTTGGTGGCAATAACATTAATTCAACTCAATCTTTAAATTTTTCAAATTTGCAGATTCATTTCCCAGAACCACAACATCCTCTCTTGGCTCGATCAATTCCACATTTTCTACACCATCTACAAATAGATTCGCTATTATCCATGATCTTGTTACACTCCACCCTAATCTTTTTGCTAATTCAAACTTCTTAATAAACTGCTTCTTGATTTCTTCCTCTGATATTACAGGACTCATGCTCATTCTGCTGTGAATATCTATTTCCGTAATATTGCAACCAATTACTGTTATCATATCTGTTAAAACCCTTATATCATCTCTAGTAACCTGCTTTTTTACAATTTCTAGTAGTTCTTCTGACACTATGCCAGTTGTGGATAATTGTGTTGATAAGATTGAAATTTGTACTTTCCCTGGTATAGGTGATTCTACTAATGCATCTTTTACTCTACTATCTGCTGACAGTGCCTGATAACGATAATACTCTTTACTTCCTCCTGTACTCCAGCCTTTTATTTTTGCTTTTATTCTTTTTCTAAATCGTTCGTCCTCTTCTTCTTTTTCTCTCTCTACTCCATAAAATTCAGCTAAATTACCAAGATCTTCTCCCGTTGCAAATTTTAGTAAATTACTTTTTACAGCTTCATTTATTCTTTCTCTGAGTAACAACTCTCTCCATGCTGCCACCTCCAGAATCTTTATCGCTGGATCACTTTCAACTAATGCTGTAAAACTTGTGTCTCGATTTACTAACTCTTCTTTCATTCTCGAAAATATTTCCTCATAGCTTAGTTTTTCAATAATATTAGATGTTTGCATTTCTAAACAACTACTCCACTAATATTTATGAACTTGCCTTCTGAAAGATACATACCTTCAAGTACAAGAGTCATTTTTCCTTCTTTAGCTTCAGCAATCTTTACTTTTTCTAACTTAAATCTCTTCTCAAATTTCCCCAGTGCTTCTGCTGTTGCTGCATAGATCTTCAAAGTAAAATCTCTACTGATTGGTTTATTCACTAATTCAAATAATCTTGAGCCATAATCTCTCCTCATTATTCTACTGTTAATAGGAGTGGTCAGTATATCAATTATCGACTGCTTTAAGTGCTCTATTCCTTCTAACGTTTTTCCTGTTTTAGCATCCATACCCTTCATTTCTATTTTGCAAAGACGCTTTCACTGCCTTTTATTACTTTAAACCCACATGAAACTATATCTCCTACTCTTCCTACACCAAGACCATTTGCAAACACTGTTTTTGATCCTTCAGTTAATGCTCTTCCTTCACTAAAACTGTCTCCTTGTCTACACATTGACTTACCGTTTACAAAAACATTATTACTTCCGCTAATGCAGAAATGTGGTATAGCTTCTCCACAGTAGTCTCCTAACCTCACTATTCCTTTGTTCAATTTAAGTCGATCCTTTCTGCTTTCAGTTTTATTCCACTTTTTGTCATTTCTATGCTCGATTCCCCAGCTTTCAGTGTTATTTTATCTACTACTTCAATCTCTAAATGATGTTTTTCCTTATCATATAACAATCTTGTTCCATCTTGAAACTTCACACTATTTATTTCTTTTTTATTCTCTGGTGCAGGGTATTTTTCCTGATATATTCCTCCTAATACCACTCCTAATGATAGTTCACCAAGAGGAGAAAATATCATAACCTGTTCATCAATATCTGGCGGAGACCAATCTCTATCTTTTCCTGCTTTACTTGTTATCCACGGTAAATAATCTGTTAAAAATTCTCCTATTTTCACTCTTACTTTTGCTTTTTCATAATCTATTTCTTTTACAATTCCTATACGAATAACGTTTGCTAGCTTCCTATTCAGCTCTGAAATCGCAAAACTATGATCCAACATTTATATTTCCTACGTTTATTGTATGTGGTTTAATTTTCCCCTCTTCCCATACTGATTTACCTAAATGAAGCTGATGACTCCAATCAACCATCCACACTAAATATGCATCGAGCTCTGGCCTAAATCCGTCAATTTCCGCAGAGATAAATTCTCCTGGTGAAACATTTTCCACATTCCAAGTATTTTTATTTACTACTCTCGCAACCTCAGCAGCTAATGTTCTAACAACTACCGAGGAATCCTCTACTGTTCCATCAACTACAATCCTCGCCTCAAACCTGGCTTTCAATGCTAATTCATCAGTACCTGCATCTTTACCTGGTTCTAAACTTGTTAGTTCTACAAACACCTCTGGCGCTACTAATTCTTTCCTTATTGCTGGATAAATTTCACATGTCTGTATAGCCAGTATTTCTTCCTTCAGTGTGCTGCAAATTGCTTTATGTAAATCTTTCCAGAACTTTGTCATGCATATAATTTAACTTATGTAATGTATAAAATATTTTTCAAATACCTTTTCAACTTCATAATTAACAAGATTCCCTATTATCCTTGAAGCCTCAGGTTCGAGTGGCAACTTAACTTCCTTTATTGGCAATGCTGCCCTTCCTTCACGTTTAAACATACCGCTATTTCCTTTTGGCATAACTGCTGCAAATCCTCCTATAAACTCATGCTTTCCTACTTTCGATCCTCTTCTTGTTTTTTGTATTTTGCCAATTGTCGATGCTCTAATGTCGTAGAGATTTGCTCTAATTAACACTTCTAATCTGCTTGTTTTTGCTTTAAAAATTCTTAATCTCTTTCTTATCAAACTTAATTTTATTCTCTTTTCCTCACTAATTTCCTTAGCTGCTTTTGATTTTAGCCATATTGCTGTTTTGTTTAATGCACTCACCGTCACTTTTTCCACTTTTTTCCTTTCAGCATCTATACTTTGTATAATACTACCGGTGTTAATACGCATTTATACTCCTGACGCTCGAATTTTCCATACCATTCCTGAATTATCTTGCAGCGGTGGAGAATATACTTTATATTTACGGTCACCTATAACAAAAATATCTCCTACAATTGGCTGCAGTACATCAAATGCACTTATTTCCAACACTAAAGTTTCTCCTACAAATTGCCCTTCACCAATCTCGTATAATTTATCTGGCTCTTGCTTTAACACCTGTACCATATATGACTTATCCTTTGATTTATATAAAGCCACTTCTCCTAAATGGGCAAAACAATCTTCTAATAATCGCTTAATATTCTCTTGCATATTTCTTTTTGATATACTAACCTTTACATGCTAAGAAAGCGCATACCGGTAGAGTCGTTCTGTGCCTCACCACCTTGTAGTTACTCTACCAGTATTGTTATGCTGCAACGATCTTGACCAAAACGGCCGGGCGGTGGCACATTGGCAGAGGATTTGACTGCGTATGTAAATCGGTCCCTCTATCAAATCTTCTTGGCTCTTGTTTTGCATAGAGTGGCTGTCCGAGAGTATTCACCGTCTCATTAAAGTCTGCTGGTGCAAAATATGTTGTAAACGTGCTTGCTGTTCCTAGTGGAAAACAGTGCCCTGTATCTTTCTCAATAAATCTTCTAACCGTTCCTTCAGGGTCAGTTGCTTGCCCTCTATATTCCTCAAACGTTATGCCACAAAATGTAAACCCTGACCTCATATCATTTCGAAGTGGTGCGACCTGAAAGTCTTCGGTCATATTGTTTAAAAGGAGAGGAATTCCTCCAGAAAGAAACTGAAAGGATTCTAAAACTTATTAAACCAGATGTTTTGCCATCTGAGTCTACGCATCAGTGCGAATCGGGCAACCGGTTGGTGCCAAGCGATGCGGACAATGAACCTCCTCTTGAAAAAGAAGATGCTCAATCGTGAGAGGAGCATAAACTACAAGCATCATGTGGTTGGAGAGCTAGGCTAGTGGTATGGTGAACGTAAGTGAAACTTCAAAGTATCGTAATTATGAAGGAGCTAAAGATGCTGATAAGCTCTAACCAAAAAGGTAATGTGGATAAGTTACATTTCTCATTTCTAGATGTACGCAAATAATAACTCCACCGGTATAGAGAAGTCACCTAACCCACTGTTGTATGACAGAAGGAACAGGGTAAGCCTGTATTTTCGCCTACATGGCAAGCAAACCGCAAGGAATGCTGATGGAAGTGCAGGTAAAGGAGAATGGAGAAAGCGAATGCCATTTTGTAACGAAATGGATAGAATTTGTAACATTAATTCGCGTGAACGAGCAGACTTCCGTTTGTTCCCTCGTGACAAGAAACTTTGTTAACCACTTAAGGTAGGAAAGCAGATGATTACAAGTAAACCTGTAAGTGCATCTACCGAAAGCTTTGAAGCATGGAAGCAGTTGCCATGGAAGAAATGCCAGAAAGTTATTGTGAGGCTACAAAGACGTATTGTTAAGGCTGTCCAAAAAGGAAGATGGGGTAAGGTAAAAGCTTTACAACATCTTCTCACACGCTCTTTTAGCGGAAAAGCTTTGGCTGTTAAGAGAGTAACTGAAAACCAAGGAAAAAACACAGCGGGTGTAGATCGTCAATTATGGTCAACTTGCAATGCTAAATTTCAAGGAATAAAGCAGTTAAAGCAAAGAGGATATAAACCTTCTCCGCTAAAACGGATTTATATCAGTAAATCTAATGGCAAAAGAAGACCTCTTGGAATACCATCGATAAAAGATAGAGCCATGCAAGCATTATATCTGTTTGCTCTGGAACCGATAGCTGAAACAATCAGTGATCGTCACTCCTATGGCTTTAGGCCTAAAAGATCCTGTGCAGATGCTACAGTAGCTTGTCATTTGTTACTGGCAAGTCGTAATCAACTACAATGGATACTTGAAGGTGATATCAAAGGATGCTTTGACAACATTAATCATGAATGGCTTATGAAGCATATTCCTATGGAGAAGAAAATTCTGCATAGTTGGTTAAAAGCTGGCTTCCTAGAATCGAAAACTCTGTATCCCACAACTGCAGGTACCCCGCAAGGTGGTATAATTTCTCCAATACTAGCCAATTTAGCCTTAAACGGACTTGAAAAGTTATTGGAAAGTCGATTTGGTAAACTCGGCAGTAGAAGAAGAAACAAAATCAGAAGTGGAGTGAACGTAATCAGATACGCAGACGACTTTATTATTTCAGGTTTCACACATGAAGTACTGGAAAATGAAGTTAAGCCTTTAGTATCATCTTTTCTTCATGAGCAAGGTTTAATTCTTTCAGAAGAGAAGACAAAGATTACATCTATCACAACAGGGTTTGACTTTCTTGGTTGTAATGTACGTAGATATAATAAGAAGTTAATTATTAAACCTTCGAAAGAAAGTATTAAAAGACTTCTTAATAAAGCACGTACATTGATAAAAGCAAATATAGCGAACACTCAGGCTATAGTAATTAAGTCACTCAACTCTCTACTGAGAGGATGGGGAAATTACTATCACCATGTGTGTGCTAAAAAAGCGTTTAGAAAGATCGACAATGAAATTTGGCATAGTTTATGGAAATGGGCAAAAAAAAGACATCCTCGTAAAGGATTACGTTGGATAAAGAATCGTTACTTCAAAGTAATGGGTCAACGCCAATGGGTCTTTGCTGCACCCATATGCAAGAACAAACCAAAAGAGATACGGTATTTAAGACTGCTTAAGCTGATTGATATACCTATCAGACGACATGTTAAAATCAGAGCGGATGCAAATCCCCTTGACTTAAAATGGAAAAAGTATTTTGATGAGAGAGTGAAACGAACAAGAATGTTAGCAAGCTCTTTCTCAAGAGAAGGTTCTCTACTGTTGGTGTCACCATTAAGAATGATGTTTCCTGAGGAATCATGAAGGACAAGCCGGTTCTAGAAAAGAAGAACTTAGATAAGGGGCTCAAGCGTAGTGTGGGGAAACCTGCATGCTGCGTTTCTAAGGGAGGGGGTAGTAGTAATACTGCTTCCTTACCTGACTAGTTACAAAATTCCTTATTATTTTCATATATGGCAAAGCTAATTGGTGTTAAAATATGCGTCAGACCATCTGAAAATTGTAAAATATTTTCAGCAATAAAAACGCCTTGCAGCATATCATTATTTTGAGCTTTTTCTAAAATAGAACTGATACATTCTTTATTACCTTTATATATAGAGAAACTGAGTGGTGTTAAAGCATACTCCATAGTATTGAAATACTGTACAATATTTCTAGCAGCAAGAATATCTTGTAGTATTCCACTGTCCTGGGCTTTTGTTAAAATATCATTAATATATCTTGGCTTATTGTGATTTATAGCAAAGCCAAGCGATGTTAAGGTGTACATCAGACCATCTTGATAGTTTATAATATTTTCAGTATTAATAATCTCTTGCAGTGTACCGTTATTTTGAGAATGTATTAAAATAGAATTAACGCATTCGTCATTACATTTGAATATGGCGAGGCTAAGTAGTGTTAAAGTGCGTTCCCCACCTCTTGGAAATCGTGTAGTATATCCTATTGTAAGAACTTTTAGTAAATCATTCTCTGAGGCTACTTTCAAGATATTATTAATTCCCCCACCATTTGATATTACCTTTTTCAACTTAAAATGCAAATTTCGTTGTACTTGTGTTAAGTTGTTATCATTTAGCATATTCTTGTAACCTCGCTTTAAAGTCAGTGCAGTTTAATTATTCTATGTTAGTATACACCAATAGAAAAAATTTCATCATATGTTCTGGAAAAAATTTACACAGGTTAATGAGGAAATCGTAAGAGAGAGCCTAAAAAAGGTTATAGAGAAGAAAAGTGGTAAGAATGTTGGTGTAGTATCCTCAATTGTTATTAAGGGTAAAGATGTTGCTTTTGCTCTTGAAGTTACTGAACCAAATGAAGAATTAAGAAAAAATTGTGAGCAAGCTGTTAAGGCGATACCGGGAGTAGGAAAGGTTACTGTAGTTGCTACTGGTCAAAAACAAGCTAGGCAACAAAAAGCTAAACTTCATATCGAAGGAGTGAAAAATATAATTGTCGTTGCTTCTGGTAAAGGAGGTGTGGGTAAGTCGACAGTTGCACTAAATCTAGCTCTTTCGTTAGCAGAATTAAAACATAAAGTTGCGCTAGTTGATGCAGATATATATGGTCCTTCGATTCCTAAAATGTTGGGCACTGAGAAATTAAAACCAGAAATACAGAGTGGTAAAGCAATGCCTATAGAGAAACATGGTCTCTATACTATTTCAATTGGCTATTTTATTGATAAGGACCGCGCAGCAATATGGCGTGGATCTATGATCACAAAAGCACTTTACAATTTGCTAATGGGAACAAGGTGGTCTGATATAGAATATTTAATCATTGATACACCGCCTGGCACTGGCGATGTACATTTAAGTCTGATGGAGAATTTTAGTTTAACTGGAGCAATAATAGTTTCAACTCCACAGGAGCTTGCTTTAGTTGATGCACAAAAAATTTATGATATGTTCACAAAGCTCAGCGTGCCAATTATCGGCATTGTGGAAAATATGAGCTATTTTGTTCAAGATAATTCAAAAATACACATATTTGGAAAAGGTGGTGCAAAAAAAATGTCTGAAGAGCTGGGAGTCAAACTCTTGAGCAGAGTTCCTCTAGATCCGCAAATATGTAGTGCTTCTGATTGTGGAAATCCTTCAATACTAAGTGAGGATTTAGTAAGGATTTATGAAGGCATTGCTAAAGATGTTAGGTCTTTTGTATGCAGTCTATAAAGTTTTTTTAAACTACTTTTAAAATAGGTAGAATGTAATTTTAGGTGAATAAAATATTTTAAATGGCAGCAGCTACCTCGTATCTGGACAGACAATAGACTTCTTGGATAACTTAAGAAACAAGTAGTAGAAGCAATATTAGAGAAGGTATAAATTTTGAGCAGGTAAGTAAACTTGATGAAGAGAAGCTTCGAAGACTAAGAGGAGTAAAAAGAAAAACATTGGAAAAATAATAGAAATTTTAATAGAGGAAGAGGCCAAGAAAAAGGCAAGAGGAGGAAAACCAAATAAACAATGCATATTTATTAATAGCACTCGAATATTTGTGTAAATACCGTACATATTTCCATATAGCGCAAAGCTATGGAATAAGTGAAAGTTCTTGCTAACGGCTGAATAGAAGATGCATTGATAAAACATCCAGATTTCAGGAAGATAAAGAGCTATTAAAGTTAAATAGGAGTATGCAAAAGTTTTATAAAAAGGGAATGTTCAACTCCTATGATTATTGTCCAATAGAAATTTCAAATTTTGTAAAATCTTTAAAAACCCAGTTATTTTTAAGAGTGTAGAAAATAGTTATAAGAAATTTTCTAGCAGTAGCAGTTATAGCCTTAGCAGAACCACGCTTCTTTTTTATATGTTCATAAAAGCTTTTCAAGTAAGGACTGTAACGTACAGCAATCCAAGTACATTGAACTAAAGAAGTACGCGCTATTTTTGACCCTCGTTTGGTAATTCTTCCAATTGTACATTGCTGATTAGATTGAGAAACTCTTGGTACAACTCCAAAATATGCAGTAAGTTTCTCAGGTCTACGGAAATCATTAATGTCTCCAATTGTTACAATAAAAACAGCTGCAGAAATTGGACCTATTCCCTTTATGCTGATAAGATTGCTGAACCCAGGAAGTTGTTTAGCGAAAGCTATAATTTCCTTTTCAAGCTTTTTAAGGCTTTCTCGGATAGCTTCTAAATGATAGCTAATCACTTCAATTTCAACTTTTTCTAAAGGATCCCAATTATGCTTTTGAGTAGCACGTTCAAATCCTACTTTAGTTGTAAGTACTTCTTTTTTAATTTTTATTCCATGGTAATTAAAAAGACCATGAACTTTATTGATTAAAGATACCCGTGACTTTACTAACTGATCTCTCGTTTGAAGAAGAGAAGCTAACTGCTGGCATTGTTTGTTTTTGCACCTTGCCTCAGGCAACATATCTTTGCTGAGAAAGAAAGCAATAGCTCGTGCATCATGCTTATCTGTTTTGTTCACAGAGCGACGAACAACTTCAAACTGCCCAGGAGCAATTATTACTATGCATTTAACGTAAGGTGAAACTGCATCATAAAAGAAACAGCTATTACCTGTTGCTTCTATGGCTACTTCATCTGTTTCTTGAAGATCTTTGGTGAAATTATCCAAGTCTTTTAAGCGAAACGTTTGAATATGCTCAGGTTTCCCTTCCTGTAAGTAACAAGCAGTAAAACTATTGGTATGTAAATCAACTCCAATGTGACGCATATTTTTTCCTCCAATTGCATATTTCAATATATCAGAGTAGAATATTGCCGGTTGTTCCAAACTCCTATACGAGGTCATCACATCACATTTTGTGAGCCTCACGATGATTTTCGGTGGCAGGGGCAGTTAATCTCTCCTACGAAGTCTTCTTTCTATTCTTCATATAAGAGCAGAAAGTGCTTCAGAAAAATATCCAACCTGCCACCTAGTCCACTCTGAGAAGTTATTATCTTCTCTTGCTTACAACCAAGCAATACTTATTCATACCATCTCTCATGCTCTCTTCCCTTTGATTGAACGCGCTTTACTAGTTCTCCACTATTACAATATAACACCACAGGGAGAATCTCCACATTCATTTTTTTACTTAAATTCACCACTGATTTGTATACTCTTTGATCATAGTAATCACCTTTTATCAATTCGTTTGTAAATATATAATGCTTTGATTCTATATGGTGTTTTTCCAATATTGCTAACATATTCTCTCTAATCACAAAAATTTTTTCCCATATTTCACTTGTAACCTCAGCATTTCTGAAGTCAATCATATCAAATATAATATTATTAAACAGGTTATTGTCTACTATCACCCCATCAATAATATTACACAGCTCTTTTGCAATCGTAAGTTTGCCACTACCTGGAAATCCGATTAAGTAAATGATCATACCATCAGAAAACTATCATATATTACAAATATATGTATTATAAACGTTACACTAGAAGCATATCAAAATAATTCATATTCAGAAATTTTGAGTGTATAATTACAGATAAATTATATAATTTAGAATAATGAATGGTGATACAGAATCAATAAAAAATACAATTGTAGATTTAATAGATCAAAACAAAGGTCAAGATATAGTTACTTTTGATTTGCAGAATAAAACTGTCATTGCAAAATATATGATCATTGCATCCGGTGATTCGAGCCGCCATGTAAAAGCATTAGCTGAGCACGTGATGAAAAATCTCAAGCAATACGATAAAATAGATGTAGAAGGTATGGATGAAGGTAACTGGGTGATTGTGAATTTTCAAGGTATAATGGTTCACCTATTCAGGCCAGAAGTAAGAGAATATTATAAGATAGAAGAGTTATGGAATTGATTATTCAGGTAGCTGTTATACAATTGCTCGAATGTTGTAGTTTTGAAGGCAACTCTTATGAAGTTGGTGGTGTCATTCCAGTGCTTGACACTGGAATCTAGAAAACTTAATCATAAACGAGCACACTATACAACATTTTTGATGAAATTTCATAATAAACTGGATTCCAGCGTCAAGCACTGGAATGACGCCATCGTTAACAACACCGTTTACACACAAAATAACATATTATGAAACATAAATCCGAGTTTTTAAACTTCATTCAAGAAAGAGGATACCTATATCAATGTACAAACATTGATAGGTTAGACCAGCTATTATCACAAGATAATTATATAATTGCATACATTGGGTTTGATTGTACGGCACCAAGTTTGCATATTGGCAGTCTCATTCAAATCATGATGCTCCGTCACCTACAAAAATTCGGTTATAAGCCAATAGTTCTACTTGGAGGTGGCACAACAAAAATTGGTGACCCATCTGGTAAAGACAAAGCAAGAAGCGTCTTGCCGATAGAAGATATCAATCAAAATATACTTGGTATAAAGAAAACCCTCGAGAAGATGATATCTTTCGATTATGGAAAAACTGGTGCAATCATAGTAAACAACGCAGATTGGTTAGATAACATAAAATATATAGACTTTTTGCGTGATATAGGGACACATTTTTCTGTAAATCGCATGTTAGGCTTTGATAGTGTGAAAATTAGGCTAGATAGGGAGCAAAATCTAAGCTTTCTCGAGTTTAATTACATGTTGTTACAAGCCTATGATTTTGTCGAGTTGAATAAAAAATATGGCTGTTGTCTGCAAATTGGAGGGTCGGACCAATGGGGAAATATAGTAAACGGAATTGAACTTGGCAAAAAGTTAAATTTACCTGAGCTGTTTGGTCTTACCACACCTCTTTTATTAAACGCACAAGGAAAAAAGATGGGCAAAACTGAAAGTGGGGCAGTATGGCTTGATGGCAGTATGCTAAATTCTTATGACTACTGGCAATATTTTCGCGATGTTGATGATCAAGATGTTGGTCATTTCTTGAGACTTTTTACTGATTTACCAATTGATGAAATTAAAAAATTAGAGTCCTTGAAGGATCAAGAAATAAATGAAGCAAAAAAGGTCTTGGCAACAGAGGTAACAAGAATATGTCATGGTGATAAAGAAGCAGAAATTGCACGACTTACTGCAATCTCTGCTTTTGAAAATCAAGACAGTTCATTGCTTTCTGGTTACACTATCACAAGAGAACAAGTTACAAATGGCATACTCCTGATAGACTTGCTGCATGACACCGGTTTTGAACCTTCAAAAGGTGCAGCAAAGCGTTTAATACAGGGAAATGGATGTAAAGTTAATGATAATACTATAAATGATATTAACTATATAATAAACTCTGAAAGCTTTAAAGGTCAGCCATTTATCAAATTATCTGCAGGAAAGAAACGTCATATTAGAGTTATGGTGGGTGAAGTAAGAAAGTAAATTTGTCTCTGTTCAGCAGAGTGGTAAAGTAAGGTAGGCGAGAAAAGACAATTATAGGGACAAATGGATATCATTGAAACAGCTGACACTGTGGCAGAATCGCTAGGTAACCCTACTATTGCTAGCAGTTTCTTGTGCTAAGATTGGTTTATCAACTTGAGTATCAGGCTTTGACAATTTATATATAGCATTGCCAACTATTAGTGCTGTTGCTGTAATTGCAACTACTGCTATAACTATAGGTATTAACTCAGCTGTAATTGCTCCGGCTGTAAAAAGTGCTATAGATATAGCAGTACCTAATAATGCAGTTACTCCACCGGCAATCCACCCTTTCTTAATTGCTGAACGATTAAGATAGTGTAAAGGAGTCTCTCCCCATATATCTACTGAATTAACATCGGCACCTTTTTTTATTAGAGCATCTACCATGACCATATTGCCACGTAAAGCAGCCCAATGTAAAGGAGCCCTTCTCAATATATCTACTACATTAACATCGGCACCTTCTTTTATTAGAGCATCTACCATGACCATGTTGTCACATAAAACAGCACCACATAAAGGAGTCTTTCCTCCTGCACCTTTTTCATTAACATTTGCACCTTTTTCTATGAGAGCGTTCACTATATTTTCTAGGTTACAGAAAGCAGCTAAATGCAAAAGAGTCACTTTTTCACCATCTTTAAACACATAATTTATATCAAAGCCAGACTTTTCCCACTTTTCATATTCCTTTGAATATCTTTTCAGCTCATTTTGTATTTTTTCAATTACGTTATCTTTGCTTAAATCTTTGTCAACATTAACTAAACTCAATAATTCGTGCCAATTTGAAATTTCCATTGCCATAACCTTACCTTTAATTTTCAATAATATATTTAATTATATGATAAGAAGTCAATTTAAATAAATTACACATACATGGAACTTATCAGATAAATATATAATATGAACTAGATTTCAGCGGGCTTTGTTGCATCACTATCTATAAAAGGCTAACTATACAAGCAACTTATTGAAAATCTTATTTTTTGCAATCAATCTGATCAAATTTAAGAATAGTAATTTATTGTTTGTACTAGTAAATTTAATTCTACTTAAAATAGCTAAAGCATTGAAATTCTTGAATTCTAGCTAGATTAGTGAATGATAGTAAAACTTCTTTTACTTAAATTTAGATATTTACTGACTGTCCTTACTATAAATGCTAGAATAATAAGCTATTGATATTCAACATTTTTATCTTTTATCCATCGTAGATAGCGATGCAACAAAGCCCAATGGCGTCAACTTAAGGAAAGATGTTAAGGAGTAAAATACTGTAAAAAATAGGACCTTTGGTTTCTATTTTATTTCAATAAAGAAGATATCAGTAAAGCTTATCTATTAAGGTGTCACATAGAGGAGTGCTATAAACGACTCAAAGTAGAAGCAGAATTAGAGAATTTTTCTGGGATAAATTTAGAAACAAGAATTTTGTGCAAACTTGGTCATGTGCAATACTTCATATGTGTGATGCACAAGAACCTTGGAACCCAGATCAAATTGCTGAGTATCGTTTAAATTTTTCAGTTTTATTTGGTGTAATGAGACAGAAACTTTATCAGGTGCTTATTAGCACCAAAAAACTTTCAAACCCTTTTTAAAATACGCACTAAAGTTAACGTGAAGATTGTATAGCCACAATAAAGTAGATAAGCCTAAACGCCATAATGTCTTTAGAAGAGCTTGCTAATTTATTCTCTTAAGTTAACGCCATTGCCTGAACAGATACATAAAAAAGTAGTACTTGCAAGAAAGAGTTACTTAAGAAATTAATTAACTTTGCTATTTTCTCTAACATACCTAGAAGAAATAGATACATTATCTAATGCAGTCCTAATACTAGCATTGTTCTCATTAACAACTACAGCTAGCTCACAAGCATTCAAAGTATATCTACCATATGGAAACAGTACAGTTCAGTAAATGCACCTTGTAGCATGCTACTATTTTTAGCTCGTATTAAAATAGAATTGACACATTCATTATTACCTTTATATATAGCAAAGGCAAATGGTTTAATGACATACGTCACGCCTGGAAGCTGCACAATATCTTTAGAAGTAAGGATATTTCGTAGTCTATCACTATTTTGAACTCGTATTAAAATAGAATTGATACATTCGTTATTGCCTTTATATATAGCAAAGTTAAGTGGCGTTAAAGTATACGCTATAATATATAAATACTGTACAATATTTCTAGAAGCAAGAATATCTTGTAATATACCATTTTCTTGGGCTTTTGTTAAAATAACATTAATATACCTTCCCTTATTATGATGTATGGCAAAGCCAAGCGATGTTAAGGTGTACATCAAACCATTTTGATAGTTTATAATATTTGCAGTAGTAAGAATATCTTGTAGTATACCATTGTTTTGAGCTTGTTCTAAAATAGAATTAACACATTCATTATTGTCTCTATGTATAGCTAGGCTAAGCAGTGTTAAAGTGCGTCCTCCATCTGTTGGAAATCGTGTAGTATATCAAGTGATATAGAACTTTTAGTAAATCATTTCTTGAAGCTGCTTTCAAGATATTACTGATGCTCCTTCCATTCCATATGGATCTTTTTAGCTAAAAATACAAATCTTTTTGTTTTCATGTTAAATTTTGATGATTTAGCATATTTTTGTAACCTCGCTTTAAAGTCAATGTAGTTTAATTATTAAAATTAATGTGTCAATATACACCAGAGTGATATTAAAGGATTTTTGATGAGTAGAAGTAACCTCTGTGCAAAAAGTTCCTTATGAACCTGAGCGTTCAGGAAGGACAAGGTAATCAGAAAGTAATTCTATTTACTTGTAGTCTAGGAGGAATAGATACATTATCTAATGCACTACTAATCCTAGTATTCCTTTCATTAATCGCTGCAGTTGGTTGAAAAGTGGCACAGATATATCGTGGTATGTCATTAATTCGTACTATAATAGAATTAATACATTCAATATTACCTTTATGTATAGCGATGCCAAGTGGCGTTAAGCTGTACGTCTGATCAGTTGGAGATATTACAGCATTGTGATTAGCAAGAATATCTTGCAATATACCACTATTTTGAGCATGAGTTAAAATCGAATTAATATGTGCATGATTACCCTCATGTATAGCAAAGCCAAGTGATGTTAAGCTATACGTCCAACCATCTGGAGAATACAAAGTATTTTTAGCAGTAAGAACTTCTTGCAGCTTACCATTATTTTGAGCTTGTCTTAAAATAGAATTAACATATTCATTGTTATTTCTATATATAGCAAGGCCAAGCAATGTTAAAATGTATGTCCAACTATTCAGAATATCCTGCGATACAACATTATTTTGAATCATTGTTGAAATGGTGCGACCTGAAAGTCTTCGGTCATATTGTTTAAAAGGAGAGGAATTCCTCCAGAAAGAAACTGAAAGGATTCTAAAACTTATTAAACCAGATGTTTTGCCATCTGAGTCTACGCATCAGTGCGAATCGGGCAACCGGTTGGTGCCAAGCGATGCGGACAATGAACCTCCTCTTGAAAAAGAAGATGCTCAATCGTGAGAGGAGCATAAACTACAAGCATCATGTGGTTGGAGAGCTAGGCTAGTGGTATGGTGAACGTAAGTGAAACTTCAAAGTATCGTAATTATGAAGGAGCTAAAGATGCTGATAAGCTCTAACCAAAAAGGTAATGTGGATAAGTTACATTTCTCATTTCTAGATGTACGCAAATAATAACTCCACCGGTATAGAGAAGTCACCTAACCCACTGTTGTATGACAGAAGGAACAGGGTAAGCCTGTATTTTCGCCTACATGGCAAGCAAACCGCAAGGAATGCTGATGGAAGTGCAGGTAAAGGAGAATGGAGAAAGCGAATGCCATTTTGTAACGAAATGGATAGAATTTGTAACATTAATTCGCGTGAACGAGCAGACTTCCGTTTGTTCCCTCGTGACAAGAAACTTTGTTAACCACTTAAGGTAGGAAAGCAGATGATTACAAGTAAACCTGTAAGTGCATCTACCGAAAGCTTTGAAGCATGGAAGCAGTTGCCATGGAAGAAATGCCAGAAAGTTATTGTGAGGCTACAAAGACGTATTGTTAAGGCTGTCCAAAAAGGAAGATGGGGTAAGGTAAAAGCTTTACAACATCTTCTCACACGCTCTTTTAGCGGAAAAGCTTTGGCTGTTAAGAGAGTAACTGAAAACCAAGGAAAAAACACAGCGGGTGTAGATCGTCAATTATGGTCAACTTGCAATGCTAAATTTCAAGGAATAAAGCAGTTAAAGCAAAGAGGATATAAACCTTCTCCGCTAAAACGGATTTATATCAGTAAATCTAATGGCAAAAGAAGACCTCTTGGAATACCATCGATAAAAGATAGAGCCATGCAAGCATTATATCTGTTTGCTCTGGAACCGATAGCTGAAACAATCAGTGATCGTCACTCCTATGGCTTTAGGCCTAAAAGATCCTGTGCAGATGCTACAGTAGCTTGTCATTTGTTACTGGCAAGTCGTAATCAACTACAATGGATACTTGAAGGTGATATCAAAGGATGCTTTGACAACATTAATCATGAATGGCTTATGAAGCATATTCCTATGGAGAAGAAAATTCTGCATAGTTGGTTAAAAGCTGGCTTCCTAGAATCGAAAACTCTGTATCCCACAACTGCAGGTACCCCGCAAGGTGGTATAATTTCTCCAATACTAGCCAATTTAGCCTTAAACGGACTTGAAAAGTTATTGGAAAGTCGATTTGGTAAACTCGGCAGTAGAAGAAGAAACAAAATCAGAAGTGGAGTGAACGTAATCAGATACGCAGACGACTTTATTATTTCAGGTTTCACACATGAAGTACTGGAAAATGAAGTTAAGCCTTTAGTATCATCTTTTCTTCATGAGCAAGGTTTAATTCTTTCAGAAGAGAAGACAAAGATTACATCTATCACAACAGGGTTTGACTTTCTTGGTTGTAATGTACGTAGATATAATAAGAAGTTAATTATTAAACCTTCGAAAGAAAGTATTAAAAGACTTCTTAATAAAGCACGTACATTGATAAAAGCAAATATAGCGAACACTCAGGCTATAGTAATTAAGTCACTCAACTCTCTACTGAGAGGATGGGGAAATTACTATCACCATGTGTGTGCTAAAAAAGCGTTTAGAAAGATCGACAATGAAATTTGGCATAGTTTATGGAAATGGGCAAAAAAAAGACATCCTCGTAAAGGATTACGTTGGATAAAGAATCGTTACTTCAAAGTAATGGGTCAACGCCAATGGGTCTTTGCTGCACCCATATGCAAGAACAAACCAAAAGAGATACGGTATTTAAGACTGCTTAAGCTGATTGATATACCTATCAGACGACATGTTAAAATCAGAGCGGATGCAAATCCCCTTGACTTAAAATGGAAAAAGTATTTTGATGAGAGAGTGAAACGAACAAGAATGTTAGCAAGCTCTTTCTCAAGAGAAGGTTCTCTACTGTTGGTGTCACCATTAAGAATGATGTTTCCTGAGGAATCATGAAGGACAAGCCGGTTCTAGAAAAGAAGAACTTAGATAAGGGGCTCAAGCGTAGTGTGGGGAAACCTGCATGCTGCGTTTCTAAGGGAGGGGGTAGTAGTAATACTGCTTCCTTACCTGACCATCTATAGTAATTAGAAGAAAGAATGAAAAAGTACAGAAGTAGAAATGTGAGTTGACAAAATAAGAGAAATATAATATATTGACGATAATGAGACTATTTAAAATTAATTATGCCGGTAGTAGTAAATACACCAGGTAACATACAAAGAACGTCAAAATTAAGAGATATTTTACTAGCCCCTGTGAGGTGGCTAGTCATTGGTTTAGCTGTAGTATTACTCATAGCATCTATTGTTCTTGTTCTAGCATTAATTCTAGTCGCTCAAGCATTGAGTAAGCTATATGTTCTTGCAGGAGGCAAATTACCGGAATGGTTAGAGCAAAGAATTGAAGCATTTATGGAGGCAGCACGTATCCCACAAACAACGCATGATACTAATGTAAATGATGCAATTAATATTAACGTTCAAAAGCTAAAAGAAAACTATGGCGAGCCTGATGTTGATGATAAGTTTATAGAGGAAATAGAAGGATTTATTGATCAGTTAGAATGCATAGCAAATGGCACACAAAAAGCTTTAGATAAAGATCAACTCACAGCAGATGAGAAAAAACATGCACTTGAGTGCCTAAAGCGTATAAAAAATGACCCTGATTCACATAGTGGAAGTGGATTAAGATTGAAGCAAGTTTTAAGTTTGGTTTGGAAAGCTTGTAAGGATAAAAATAAAAAAAGTACTGATAATAATATAGATATTAATACCCGCATATCACAGAGAAAATATCAACTGGTTAAACATTTAGTAGAATCGCAAACAGAATACGGAGTACTTGTTGGCAGTGCATGTTTTACTGGTACCTTTAACAGTATTGTCTCTTCCTTGTACACTTTTGAAGAGTTTTCCTTTTTGCAAAGAGCGGATAAGGCTACTGTAAAACAAGAATTTCAAAATGAGCTACAAAAAAAAGGTGAAGAATTATTTAATCAGCTTGCCAATGATGAAGAAAAAAAAGAAGTTGCAAAAGCTTTAAGTAATCCTTCTACAAATTTCTTTATTAGCTTTATAGAATCATTTAAAAATCACTCTGCACGTGCAGTTTTAGGTGATAAAAAATGTGATGAACTAATAAAAGAAAATTTTGCTAATCTTCAATACAAAGAATCAATATCTAGCTTTATCTAAAGTAATCACTTAACTAACGGCAAAGTGATACCATGTTGATTCATATATTTTCCTTTCATATCATCATATGACTTCTCACACTCACTTTCGCCGCTTAAAAACACAAATTGACATGCTCCTTCATTAGCGTAGATTTTTGCAGGAAGTGGAGTAGTGTTAGAGAATTCAAGTGTGACGTGACCTTCCCATCCAGGCTCTAAAGGTGTGACGTTTACTATAATACCACATCTTGCATAAGTTGATTTACCAACACAAATTACCAGTACATTCCTTGGTATACGAAAATATTCCACCGTGCTGGCAAGTACAAAACTATTTGGTGGAATTATACATACATCTGTTTCCTTATCTATGAAACTATTCTCAGAAAAATTCTTGGGGTCTACAATAGCTGAATTAACATTAGTAAAAATCTTAAACTTATTACTAACTCTTGCATCATAGCCATAAGATGATAATCCGAAAGATACAACACCCTTACTGCTTTTATGATTCACAAAAGGCTCTATCATTCTAGAGTTTTCAGCCTTTTCCCTTATCCATTTATCTGGCATAACTGCCATAATTGTCCTTTAAAGTTTTGTAATACTTATAATAATATGTAATAGAATTTAAATGTAAACCTGAATTAGCGTTACACTCTGGAATGGCAAAGTTTCCAGTATAAACTACCTATACAAAAATAAATTGGCAATATTTCAAGCCTGCCAAGCAGCATCAAAAACGATAGAAATAGCTTTACTCCACCACTAAAGGAGGAATAATTACCTGAAGGACCTATTAGGTTACTAAACCCTGGGCCAGAATTTGTAAGCATTGCAGAAACAGAGCTGATGCTAGTTATAAAGTCCGCATTGCTCAAGTAAGACATCACTATTGATGATATAGTGAATGTTAACATGTAAATCGCAAAAAACGTAAAGACGGATTGAACTTCATCATTTTCCAGTATTTTACCATTGAGTTTTACTCTATCGCTTTCACTTGGATTTAATAAAGAGCTAAAGTAATTCCTTATAGATTTTAGAAAAATGACTAAACGGAAGATTTTGATTCCACCACTAGCAGAACCACCACATCCACCAATAAAGGCTAAAAAGAAAGCTAAGACTGAAATAAAGCTCCAATTCAAGTAGTTGCACATTACATAGCCAGTTGATGTGATAAAGGAGGTAATGGTGAATGTGCTGTACCTAAATGATAAAAATACTCCTAAGTCAAAATTTTTATATAACCAAAAACAAGCAAGCAAAGATGAGATAACAACTATCTTAATAAAGTAAGAGACCTGTTCATCATAACAAACGTCTAATCGTCTTATAATTTTTAAATAGCTCAGAAAAGGTAAAGAGCCTAAAATCATAAAGATAATTGTTATGACTTCCAATATAGGGTTATTGTAGTAGCCTATAGAATCGTTATAGTTAGCAAATCCACCAATTGATACAGCGGACATTCCGTGACATACTGCGTCAAATAATGGCATGCCAGCTAGATAGTACGAAAATATGCACAATAAAATTAGGCAGTAATATATTTCTGCAATATGTATTACTACGCTTCGCGTATGTGGTAACTTTCTTTTAAGAGCATCTGAGTACTCAGAATAGAGTAAATTATTTAAGCTCAAAACCTTAAATATGGGAAAAATTGCAATTCCTACTGTAATTACTCCAAAACCACCTATACCGTGCAGCATTGCTCTCCACAGTAGTATCCCCGGAGATTGTTGCTCGATGTAACTTAGAACAGTTGCTCCTGTGGTTGTAATCCCAGATACTGCTTCAAACAGTGCATCAATGTAGCTTAAACTATCAAGATAAAATGGAATAGCTGCAAATAGAGATAATGCAATCCAGGTACAACTGGTAATCGCAAAAATTGCCGGCATTCCATGTACCCTATTTAGTTTACCCAGTAGAATAAAAATCGCACTAAATGTGCAGGTAACTATAAATCCAACCAGAAAATTTTTCCATTCGTAACCTAGATAATTATTAGTAATAGCAGGAATAAGCATTGCTACGCCAAACAACAATAGAAAAATTCCCACAATAAACGCAATTGAACGTAAAACTTGCAGATTTTCCATAGACAGTACTGTGAAAGCTATATGTTATTAAAACTTCAACCGCTTTGCTAATTTTTTCTCTTGACTTGATTATAAATACGTATAACTATAGCGCTAAATTTGCCATAAGAGGTAAGGTGTGTTATTAACTGAAAGACAAAAAAACATTCGAGATTCATTAATTAGTGAAGCTATAAAGGGCAACTTTGAGAGTATAAAAAATAATTACGATAGTGATGTACAAAAAGTTTTGGAAAGCAAATTGCCTAGCGATGTACAAGAAAAGTTTAAAGAGGATTTACCTAACCCTTGCACCACTTTAAAGTTTATTACGTTCCAAAAAAATCAAAAAGAAATTAACCAATATAAGCAAAAAATTGAGAGTGCTTCAAGTGGTATAGTTATGAAAGAAGCAAAAGGGAGTAATGATCCAAATGTTAAAAAAATTCAAGATTTATTATATTATGCAGTCCAGCAGAACAATCTTAAAAAGGTTCAGAACATACTCAACAGTAATCCTAATAGTGATGTACAAAAAGCCTTGAAAAGCAAATTTTCTTACAATTACACCATCTTAGATTTTGCTATTTTTACACAAAAAAAAGAAGGAGATATCATTAAGGCACTTTGGCAGAAAGCTGATCAAGAAACTCGTATTCTCCTTAGTAATAGTGCAATCAAATTAGCTAATAAGAGTTCAGATTATGATGTTAAAAATTTATTCCAGAAGTTAAGGATTACAATAGAAAGTACACCGAAAAAGCCACTAGAACAAACTTATGAAGAATCTAATCAGAAAAATGGTATTTGTGGTAGAGCTATACAAAAAGTGGAAAATTTAAAGAGAATAAGTGATCTTCACTACAAATTACGTCAAGCAATAGATTATCTGGATGTTAAAAAAGTTAAAGCAGTATTAGAAGATTGTGATACAAATCTAGCAATGATTTTAAATAGACCTATACATTCACAGAGCAAAACTACCCTTTTACTTTATCCTCTGCAAGTTGGTCTTAATAAACGATATATAGGTGATGGTGAAAGATTGAAACAAGAAGATCTGAGAAATATAAAAGAAATTACTAAACTTCTTTGGGATAAAGCTTCTCCTGATATTCGCGATTTCTGGTTTAAATTCCATCAAGATCAACAAGAAGAAAGTACAAAAGACACAAAAGCAACCTTTGAAGCTCATTTGAAAAACGCTTCTCCTGATATTCGTAACTTGTGGCTTAAATATCAAAGAGTGCCTGAAAATCAAGATGCAGCTGTAATAAAACTTCTTAAAGGTGAGCAACAACGACATGCCAAGATAGATAGTGAGAAGTGGCTTGAAGATTTTATTCAAGAAGTTAAGGATTACACAGAACAAAAAAGCATAGAAGAAAACCTTGAAATAGCTACAGAGAAACCTACAACAAAATCTGTTCTACAAGACGCACAACTTTCTCAAATAAATAGAACTTGTTGTATTTTATAGTAAATAAGTTCTTAGGAAATCTAAGCATGATAACAATAAAAACAAGAAATTTAAACGTTCTATTGTTAACCTAGTATCCAGAATAAAAAAATATCAAAGTCATCATATTATATCACGAACCTTTTCCAAGACTTTTTTCATATTTTCGCTTGAAAGTGGAATTAAGCCAAGCCTAGATAAATATCCACCTTCAGTACTAATAGAGTCTACAACTTCTCTAATGAATTCCCTTAATCCATCAACAGTATCTAAGTGTTCTTTCTTTATATAAAGATATAAAGGCCTTGCTAACATATACTCCCCCGATGATATATTTTTATAAGTTGGCTCAATTCCTGCGATTGTGCTTCCTTGAATCTCATCTTGGTTTTTCGCTAAAAAGCTGAAGCTAAATATTCCTAAAGCATTTTTATTGCTCTTCAATTTTTGTATTATTATGTTTTCATTAATTCCAACTTCTATATATCTTCCATCATCTCTGATATTACTACATGCTTTCTTTCTTTTTTCTTGGTCTTGATAATTCTCTTTGAAAATCCTTGAGTTCATGCATGAATATTGATCAAGCATAATAAAATTAATCAAAGTTTCATGTGTACCTGTATTTTGATGTGGACCATAGATTTTAATTTCTGTTTTTGGTAGAGCTTGATTTACATCAGACCAAAATTTCTTGTTATTCTTTACTAATCTATCATTGTCTTCAGAATATGAAGATAAAGTTTCAAACAGGTCATTTTTTGTAAAATCAAATCTATGGCTTTGATTTGAATTTGCAATAACAATTCCATCATAGCCAATTATGATCTCTATTACTTCATTCACTTTATTTCTTTTACATAATTCTCTCTCTACTTCCTTCATAGGGCGAGATGAAGTAGTGATATCTGGTGTGCCTTCCCCTATTCCTGAACAAAACATTTTGAACCCTGATCCACTTCCTATCGATTCTACAACTGGAGTTTTAAAGGAAAATATACGGCTGAATTCTTCAGATATAAATGAGATAAAAGGAAAAACAGTTGAAGATCCAACAATTCTGATATATCTTCTAGCATCAACATTTGACAATGGGATGAGTAATACAAATGCAAAAATAAGGAAAAGGCGTTTCAGCATCGTTTTCGCTCAAGAGTGTAAACTTAATTATCGTAATAAAAAATCAAACTGAAAAGCTTTTTTTCTAGATTTCAAAAGGTATAACGATCAAATGTGTGCGTAATGATGAGATCTGAATCACAGCATTCATACAACTGTATCTATATCGAATCCTCTTATGTTTTTCAATACTGAAAAATTCTTTCATATTAACTTAATGATGCAATATATCCTTTTCTTTAATAGATAAGTCATCATCGACTTTTTTTACATTATCATCAGTAATGTTTTGTATTTCCTTTTTGGCAACATGAAAATCATCTTCTGAGATTTCCTTATTTTTCTTCATTTCCTCTATTTCTTCCATAACATCTCTGCGTATATTTCTAATTGCAACTCGTGCATTTTCAGAAAATTGATGCAATAATTTCACTAATTTTTCACGAGTTTCTTGTGTTAAGTCTGGCAGAACTATACGTATAGTATTTCCTTCAACAACAGGATTTAAATTCAGGTTAGCATTGATTATCGCATTTTTTACTTCACCGATAACAGTAGCATCCCAAACTTTAACTGATAGAGTTTTGTTATCTATAGCTGAAACGCCTGCAACTTGGTTCAGTTTTTGATGTCCACCATAGATATTTACAACTATACCATCAAGTAATGATGAGTTAGCTCTACCAGTACGTACACCTTTCATATCATCATGAAAAGACTGAATAGTTTTTAGCATTCTTTCTTTTGTTTTAGCTTTTATTTCGTTTAACATAAATTACCTAATGTTTATAATCTGAGACTATAGTATAAGTACCTTGACCTTTAATAATATTGACCATTTTTTCACTTTTCAAAGAAAAAACTACTATTGGAATAGAATTTTCACGAGCAAGTGAAATTGCTGACGCATCCATAACCTTCAAATCACGAGTTAACAAATCTGTGTAAGAAAGCCTATCGTACATTACAGCATTCTCATTTTTTTTTGGATCAGCAGAATACACGCCACTTACTTGCGTACCTTTTAAAATAACATTACAATTCATTTCAACAGCGCGTAAAGCTGCAGCTGTATCCGTAGTAAAAAATGGATTACCCGTTCCTGCTGCAAAAATTATCACCCTGCCCTCTTCTAAATGATGAATAGCCTTCCTTCTTATATAAGGCTCACATATAGTAGTCATAGGTATAGCAGACAACACCCTAGAGACTATAGAGCTTTTTTCTAAAAAATTTTGCAAAATTAAAGCATTAATGACAGTACCAAGCATTCCAATATAATCACTGCTTGCTCTCTCACAGCCACTTAAAGATGCTGATGCACCACGAAAAATATTCCCACCACCAACAACAATACAAACTTGAACTCCGAGATTACAAACTTCAACTATGTCTTTGGATAGTTTATCTATAACTTCCATATCATGGCCAAATAGCTTTGATCCCATCAAAGCCTCCCCAGAGATTTTAAATAACACTCTGGGGTATTTTACTTCTGAAGTTTTGTTACTTATTTGCACCATCCAAAGTAAGTAACTTATAATTAGCTAATTTAACAGCACTTGATTCTATAAAATCAGCAATCTTCATTTTATCATCCTTTATAAACTTCTGCTCTAGCAGAACAACTTCTTCATAGTATTTAGCCATTCGTCCATCTACTATTTTTTTCGCTACCTCTTCAGGTTTATTTAAGCTCTTTACTTGCTCCTCAATTATAGAACGCTCATTGTTTAATTTTTCTTGATCTAAATCATCTATAGATAAAGCTTCAGGTTTCATAGCAACTACATGCATAGCTATTTGCTTTCCAATCTCTTGTGTATCATCAGATGATTGCAATGCTACTAAAGCACCAATCTTACCTAAGCCAAGCATATCACCATGTACATAGCCAGCAATAATCCCATCCTTAATCTCTAGGTAGCAAAGATTGCTTAACTCTAACTTCTCACCAAGAACCGATGTACCACTCATAATAGCTTTCTGCACTGTACCAACATCTTCATATTTGGCATTTTTTAACTCATCAAGACTAGTACAACGTTCTTGACAAGCAATTGATGCTAAATTTGAAACTAATGTTATGAACTTCTCATTTCTAGCAACAAAATCAGTTTCACAATTGACTTTAACCAATACACCATAATTTTTAGCCAAGCACATAGCAATAAGCCCATCCGAAGCTACTCTATCAGACTTTTTGTCAGCTTTAGCAAATCCTATTGTACGTAACCTATCAACGGCTTTCTTAATATCACCATCACACTCTTCTAACGCTTTCTTACAATCGCTTAAGCCAAGCCCTGTTCTATCGCGTAATTCCCTTATACTACTTGAATCCATCTTCATTTACTTACTATTACCTCCCTTTCTATTTCAACCTTAATACGCTTCTTTTTAGTTTGCACAATATCCTCTTCTTTTTCTTGAATAAGCTCATCATCCTTAACTCTAGACCTTGTCAAACTAGACTCTATTCCAGCTAATATAGAATCAGCAACTAATTTACAATAGAGCTCTATTGATTTTCTTGAATCATCATTTCCTGGTATAGGATAGGCAATACCATCTGGGTCAGAATTGGTATCAAGTACTCCAATTACAGGAATACCCAGTTTTTTAGCCTCTTTAACCGCTATATGCTCTTTGTTAGTATCAATAATAAATAAAATATCAGGAACTGCTCCCATTTCTCTAATTCCACCCAATTCTTTATCAAGCTTTTTTCTTTTCTTTTCAATGTTTCCTAATTCTTTTTTTGTTAAGATACTATCTTCATCATTCAATATTTTCTCATATTGTATCAAAGTTTTTATCGAAGAAGAAACAGTGTTCCAATTAGTAAGCATACCACCAAGCCATCGATCATTTACATAATACTGACCACAACGAACTGCTTCACTTGCAACAATATCTAAAGCTTGAAATTTCGTACCAACAAATAAAATGCGACCATCTTGAGATGCAACATCGTATAAAGCTTTCATCGCCGCCTCTAACAATGGTAATGTTTTCCGTAAGTCTATTATGTGTATACGATTCTGTTGATGTACACCATATATATATGGGGCCATTTTCGCATTCCAGCGACTAACTTTATGGCCAAAATGCACACCAGATTCAGCTAAATCACGTATAGTGACTTTAGGCAAATTTGTCATAGTTATTCCTCCAAATAGTTTATCCTCCATGGCATAACCCTAACGGGACTACTTGCATAAGCCATGTGTGAAATTAAGTTATTTACATAGTAATAAAAAAGACAAAAAAGCGCAAACAAAAAATATTGACAAGTAGCAACACGTTGATTAGCTTTAAGATTACAAACGTTAAAAAGCAATGGGGGGTGTAGCTCAGTTGGTTAGAGCGCATGCCTGTCACGCATGAGGTCGTGAGTTCAAGTCTCATCACTCCCGCCATTACAGCAGAAACACCTTAAAATTCTTTAAGTTTCTTATTAATTTGAATTAATTTCTTTCAGAGACTTGACATGATATTGTAATTGCTGCTTAATCTATTTAATTTTATCGTTAATAATTGGGATTAAATATGTTCATTTCTGAGGTTTTTGCGGCAGATGCGACTAACAATGTATCAGCATCTGTTGCTAGCTTTATTCCACTCATTTTAATATTTGTAGTATTTTATTTTCTCATTATTCGCCCCAATCACAAAAAACTAAAAGAACATAGAAGGATGATAGATCAAATAAAACGTGGTGATACGGTTATTACTTCTAGTGGAATAATAGGTGAAGTAAACAAAGTTGACGAAGTAAATGCACAACTAATACTAGAAATAGCACCAAAAATTGAAATAAAAATCCTAAAGTCTGCTATATCTGAAATCTTAAATAAAGAAATTCAAAAGCCAGTAGCTAAATCTATTGAAAAAAGCAAAGTTGAAAAGAATGGCAAGAAAAATAAACTAGAGGAAAGTAAAAAAGACAAAAATGCTTCATAATTTAAGAAGTGTGTGGAATATTAGGTATAGTAAGTAGCGATGATTCAGTAATACCAACTTTACTAACCGCGTTGCAAAAATTGGAATACAGAGGGTATGACTCTTCAGGTATAGCAATTATAAATAATAGAGGTAAGATAGAAGTCAAAAAATCAGAAGGTAAAGTTGAAAGATTATGTGAAGTTGTTCATGAGAGCAAGATATCTAGTAGCAAAGTTGGTATAGCACATACTCGTTGGGCTACACATGGAGTTCCAAATCTTAAAAATGCTCATCCCATTTATATAAATAATGTTGTTGTTGCTCATAATGGCATAATTGAAAATTACAATATATTAAAAAAGGACCTGGAGGAAAAGGGAGTATCTTTTCATACCGACACTGATACAGAAGTAATACCAAACATATTAACTGCATATCTTAATGAAGGATTGTCACCAGTTGATTCTATATTACAGTGTCTAAACAATTTACAAGGTTCACTTGCTTTGGCTTTATTATTTGCAGAATATCCAGATACTTTATTTGTTGCAAAAAGAAATTTGCCTTTAGCAATAGGATATAACTGTAATAAAGTATTTGCTGCCTCTGATACTAATGCTTTGAGTTCATTTGTAGAAAAAATATTGCATTTAGAAGATAATGATATTGCAGTAATAAAATCTAACGAATTTAGTATATATAATAATGGTACACAAGTTAAACGCAGAACAGAAAATAGCAGTCCAAGAAATTTTCTAATTAGTAAAAATGGTTACCCTAGCTTTATGCTAAAAGAAATTTTTGAGCAACCGTATGCATTAAACAAAACAATAAATCAATTTTATAAACAATATAAAGAAATCAACAAAGAATTATTTTCTGAACTAGGTTACATTACTATAGTTGGATGCGGTTCATCCTATTTTGCTGGACTAATAGCAAAGTGTTGGCTGGAAAGTATTGCTCAAATTCGGGTATATCTAGAAATCTCGTCAGAATTTAGGTATAGCAGCGTCAAGCTCGAAGAAGGTAGTATTGGCTTATTCATTTCTCAATCTGGTGAAACTGCAGATACTATGGAAGCACTACGTTATGCGAGATTGCAGAAACAAATGATCATTAGCATAATTAATACATTTAATAGCAGCATAGAAAAAGCCTCAGATATTGTATTGCATACTCTTGCTGGACCTGAGATTGGTGTTGCTTCGACAAAAACCTTTTCTACGCAGCTTGCAATTTTAGCATGCTTTGCTGTAGAACTTGGAAAAATAAAAGGTATACTGGGTAGAGAGAGGATAAAGGAACTAAGCGGTGCTATTAATTCTATTCCCGAACATGTTGAGCATGTTTTGAATGTGATGGAAATACAACATATATCAGGCAGTATATTAGAGCACAATAATATAATTATAATTGGGAGAGGAAGCTCATATGGAGTTGCAATGGAAGGTGCATTGAAGATAAAAGAGCTTTCATATATCAACACAATTGGTATTGCAGCGGGAGAAATGAAGCACGGTTCTATCGCTTTGATAGACTCTACTGTACTTGTTATCGCAATTATTCCTTACGATAATTTATTCTTTAAAACGCTATCCAATATACAAGAGATTATTGCAAGAAAAGGTAAAGTAATTGCCTTTAGTGATAAGCAAGGAGCACCGCTCTTAAAGGGAATTTGCATAGATGTGGTGCAACTTCCAGAAGTTGACAATTTTGTTTCTCCAATTATCTACAGTGTTGCTATGCAATTTCTTGCTTATTCTATTGCAGAAAAAAAAGGGTTAGATGTAGATTGTCCGAGAAATTTAGCTAAATCTGTCACAGTTGAGTAACTTATTTAAAGTGAGTTGCTAATTAACAGCTCTAATTGTCAGTTATAAATTACTGAATTTTACTAATAAATTCATTAGCCCTCTGCGAAAGAATATGTAACTAATGTAAGGATGAAAGAGGCTAAAATCCACGCCTCAAATTAACAAGATTTGCCATTATGGTTACCAGACACAACTTAACCTAGCAAGCAAGAATTAACTAACAGAAAAATTGAAAACTAATATCAGTCTCTTAATGTAATGCTACCAATATTTTTCTAAAAAGCAATATGTTTTCTATTCAGGAAAGTCTACATCGCCATAACAATATTTACTAGAATGAGGTCTTGTCTCACTGTAAAAACGCAACCAATGATCAACGTCTATCTGAAGATCTTCTAATAAATTGTAGATTGTTTTACAAAAAAAGAGGAGTAAATGAGAGTTCAGTAACTTGATTATAGAGTTGTACTGCCTTTCCATATTGAAGCAAGTTGTTATTCCATCTCAAACCATAGCACAAAGTAAATACGTCAATTTACACTAAAATTATCTGTTTATGAGTTATATTATGTAAAGATACTATTTGACCTTGAGCTTTAAAGATATTATGTAATAGCATTATTTAATATGCGAGGTTTATTATGGTTAAAGTAAATGCAGGTGAAAATGCAAAAAAGCTCAAAGAAATTAAATTTCAGCTTATGTCACCAAAAAAGTCCAAAAGCAGTCAGTCTATGTCACCAAAACGGAGTCAGAATTCTGGTGAAAAGCTATGGAATGCATTAGAATCATTAGAAGGTGCAAAAGCAGAGTTAAAAAAAAGAAAATTTGAAATAGAACTAAAAAAAGACGATGACATATCAGACGAAAGAATAGAAAAAGTAGTGGAATTGGAAAAGAAAATAGAAAAAGAGGTAGAAGAAATAGCAATGCCAATATCAATGTTACTACTTAAGGAAACAATAATAAAATTACAAGGAATAAAAATAATAAATTTTGTTAAAAAAGTAGAAAAACAAGCAAAAGAAATGCAAGAATTATGTAATAAACTAGAATTCAATGCTGAAATAAAAGAAGAAGATCTAAATAAGCTCAAGGGCATAAAAAAAGAATCAGAAAAGTATTACAAAGAGTTAGTAAGCTGTACGTCTAATGCGAACCCGATAATGTTGCACACTGCTGTTATTGGTGTTGGTCTTGCTGTTGGGCTGGTAGCAAGTACTGTACTTGCACATACAACTAGACTAAGTCTGTTAGCAATAATTGTCATAGCCACAGCATCTGCACTCGTATCTGGTGGTGCTACATATGAAGCACTAAGACCTAATACTAAAGTAGATGAATCAAGAGAATCATATATAAGTAGCACTAGTCATTCACTTCCTTAATCTGATGGATAAAATTTTATTAATTTTTTTTAAGTTGCTTCTAAAAGGAGAAGGTCAATGATGTTCTCCTCACTGATTTGGTTAAAATGCAGAAAACGCCTATGTCAAAATTTACACAGATGTTAAGTGCTGCCACTAATTCCCAGTTAGTACAATTTGTGTATCTTATTGACATATTTAATTTATTCTGTTACAATTTTTAGTAGTTAGATGGGGGCAAAACAATGAAGAGTTTTAAATGGCTACTTAATCAAGTCAGACTTTCATGGATTAGCTTAATATCAAAAGTAAAGAGCTTTTTTCAAACTAACGATACACATCATCAAACAACTGCTAGAAATGGAAATGACCATACAAAAAAAATAAGTATAGAGAATAAAATAGAAACGAAAGGTAATGAGATTGATTTAGAGGATGTGTTTGAGGATGCTCTAACAGGAGAAGAGCTAGATGAAAAAGAATTTTTTTATGCTGTTGAAAGTTTTGATGAACAGGAAGTTAATGCTAATAGAGAAAAAAAGGAATATGAAAAAAATAAGTACTATAGTCTACAAGAAAAAAATGAATTTGATCACACAACGCACACTCTTACACTTGCTTTTGAAATTGAAAAGCCATTTCCAGACTCTGACTTTAGTAAATTTAAATTGTGCGAGCTTAAGCAAAATGGTGGTAAATATACATTTACTCTAGAGGATGACCAGAAAAATCGTATAGAGCTACACTCTGAATACCTTAATATGTATTTTCCTAAGTATTTTGAGAAACACAGTAAAAAAGAAGCATACACTGAACTTTTTTCTCAAGAAGAAAATGGAATTAGCAATGATATTATCATCCCATTACAAGTGCCAAAAGAGGTAGGGATACTTACTGAAAAGTTCAGATGGATGAATCCCATAAGAGCAATGATACAGTCAAAAATACCAGATTTTCCAGAAGATATAGATCTAAAAGATTGTAAAGACGATGTAAATTTCTCTCTTAACTCGAACAATACTATGTCTTTTTCTCTAAAATCAGCAAAAGCACAATATGCAGCTATGCTATCAGGTACTCCAACAGAAACAAACTGGCCAATAAAGGATATTCTAGTCAGAGGTAGTTTTATTAATCAGCATATTGATAAGCAAACTAGAGTTGAAAAAGTGATTGAGCCTTATATTGATAAGCATTCTATAGTTGAAGAAACTTTTGAAGTAGTTAACGTAGAATGTCCATCAGAGCTGAAGATTTCTCAATCTAGCATATAGCCTTATATTCTTTCATCAGCATGATATAATTTTGTGCAGATTGTGTAATATGTTTAATTTCCTCATCTGACATTTTTTTGAAGAATTGTGCTGGCCTGCCAGCCCATACTTCACCACTTTTTATCACTTTTCCATGTGTCACCAGTGAACCAGCAGCTACCATAGCTTCAGACTCCACAATCGCATGATCCATTATAACAGAGCCCATACCAATAAATGCTTTATCATGTATCGTGCATGCATGTAACACACAAAAATGTCCAACCGTCACCATACTACCAATAATCGTGTCACCGCCTGAATTTCTATCTACATGAATTACGGTGCCATCTTGAATATTCGTTTCATCACCTATTTTGATTGATCCAACATCTCCTCTGATCACACAATTAAACCAGATACTCGCATTCCTTCCTATTTCAACGTTACCTATGATACGCACACCATCTGCGATAAAAGAACTTTCATCCATTTTTGGTTCATAATCTTTGTATTTTAAAATGTGATAGCTCATAATTTAAATAAGGTTTAATACATACTTGGATTCCAGTAGTCAAGTTACTCGGGTAAAGATATTCTTGACTTATGATCCTTATGCTCCTAAAATTTTTATTTTAGCTCTATTCATAATGTCAGTAACAGTACTTAGTGTACTTCAAATAATATTAGTTGTTGTATTGGTAATTTTAGTGCTCCTGCAGCCACCTGGAAGTAGTTCATTAAGTGGCTTTAGTAATTCACAACAGGGAATGAATTCAATAATTCCGGTAAAGTCTTCTGAAAATCCACTCAGTAGAATAACTTCTATAGTTGCTGGACTGTTCATTATAAATACACTGTTACTATCAGGATTATGTTCAAAAGATGTACATAAAAAATCAATTGCAGAGAAGATTATATCAGAAAAGAAGCAAGAAGGCCAATCAACTTCTGTTCCATTTGAAAATTAATGAAAGAAACCAAGTTTATCTTTGTTACAGGTGGAGTTGTTTCATCACTTGGTAAGGGTTTAGTTGCTTCAAGTGTGGGAGCACTTCTTCAAGCTCATGGATTCAATGTTCGCATCAGAAAGCTTGACCCATATCTCAACATTGATCCTGGAACAATGAGCCCAGCTCAGCACGGGGAAGTATTTGTTACTGAGGATGGTGCTGAAACTGATTTAGACCTTGGACATTACGAGCGTTTTACTAAAATTAAAGCAACCAAGGACGACAATATAACAACTGGTAAAGTATATAATAAATTATTAAAGAAGGAAAGGTGTGGTGATTATCTAGGCAAAACTGTGCAAATCATTCCTCATGTGACAGATTTAATCAAATCTTTCATTTTTAATGGTACAGAAGATTTAGATTTTGTAATATGCGAAATAGGCGGAACCGTAGGTGATATTGAAAGCCAACCGTTTTTGGAAGCTATACGCCAAGTTAATTATAAACTAGGAAAGCAAAAAGTTATCCTTATTCACTTAACTTTAATACCATATCTCACTGCAGCACAAGAATTAAAGACAAAACCGACACAGCATTCAGTTCGAGAGTTAAATTCTGCGGGGTTACAACCAGATATTATATTATGTCGCAGTGAAAAAGAAATTTCCGATAATCAAAAAGAAAAGATAGCCAATCTTTGCAATGTTTCTTTATCTAACGTAATACCTGCTCCTGATGTAAACCATATATACGAGTTACCGTCCTTGTATAATCAATGTGGGCTCGGGACACAAATTTTGGATCACTTTCACTTAAGTAAGCCAAAACCAAGCTTACCTGAATGGGACCAAATAGTACACTCTATGAAACATCCAACACAAGAAGTTATCGTTTCCATAGTAGGAAAATATACTGAATTTCCTGACGCATATAAATCACTGATTGAAGCATTAAACCATGGTGCAATTAGTAATAAAGCTAGAGTGAAGATAAATTGGGTCAACTCAAGAGAAGAGAATGGAAAATCTATAGATGCAAAGTTTATCAGAGAAAAATTACAAAGCTCTAATTCAGTCCTTGTTCCAGGAGGATTTGGTGATAATGGAATAGAAGGTAAAATATTAGCAATAAACTATGCCCGTGTAAATAACATTCCTTTTTTAGGAATATGTCTTGGTATGCAGCTTGCAGTGATTGAATTTGCTCGTAACGTTATTAAGCTTGAAGATGTACACTCTGAAGAATTTTATACTTGCAAACACCAAATCATCAAGCTCGCTGATGGTAAGAACGTTGATCTTGGTGGAACCATGAGACTTGGAACATACAAGTGTAATGTAAGTCCAAATTCAAAAATGGCAAATGTGTATAGTAGTGTCACTATTTCAGAAAGACACAGACACAGATATATAGTTAATTTAGATTATAAAAATAACTTAGAAGAGAATGGAATGATATGCAGTGGTATATCAGAAGATAAAACATGCATAGAGGCAGTGGAGCTAAAAAATCACTCATGGTTTATTGGTGTGCAATTTCATCCAGAATTTCAATCAAGACCATTTTCTCCTCATCCTCTCTTTACATCATTTATTAAGGCAGCTATTGACAATAGAGTTTAATAGAACTTAATAAACTCTATTCTAATAGAGAGGTAAAAAATGTTACTAAGAAATAGTAAACATATGGATCTGCGACCTTCGAGGAATTGAATAGGCATGTAGAACAAATAATATATAAATTAGAAGAGGATCAAATTATAGAGGATATAATGGAAGAAGTAGTTATAGCTATAAACGAACTAAAATCGGTAGAAGAAATAAAAAAATATTTAAAGCGAGAAATAGATAGCCTTGTAAAAAGGACAATAGTCCTTAGTGAATTCTATAACTTAGAAAAAATAGAAAAGCCAAGAAAAGAAAATTATATTTACCCAAGCACCTAATGTTTAAGTACCAATACATGGAACTTGCCATAGAGCAAGCAAAACTTGCTCAGAAAGATGGCGAAGTGCCAATAGGTGCTGTAATAGTTAATGGAAACAATATCATCTCCTCTGCACACAATATATCTAATGATCCAACTGCACATGCAGAAATGTTAACAATTAGACAAGCATTTTCAACTTCCACGCTTTATGAAGCTGAAATGTACGTAACGTTAGAGCCGTGCCCGATGTGCGCTCAAGCTATCTCTTTTGCAAAAATTAAACGTCTGTACTTCGGGGCTTACAATCCCAAAGGTGGAGGAGTTGAAAACGGCACTAGAATATTTCAATTCTGTAACCACATACCTGAAGTTTATGGTGGAATATTAGAAACAAAATGTTCTCTTTTGTTAAAAGATTTCTTTGAGAAATTGAGAACTTAGTTTAAGATGTGTGAGATTGTTTCAATATTTTTTGAGTAAAATCTGTATTATAACTCTTTCGTATATTTGACCAATTTGCTCATGCAACTTACATAAGGGATGTTATTACGATAACTCCGTTGCAGAAAAGTTTACTCAAAAGGGAGCTTCTTATTGATACTTCTCAACGTTCTGTTCAACAAACTAGAACTTCCATATTTGAATACGTAGAAATTAGATTTCTTGCACTACTGGAATTTAAAGAGTTCCAGCGCGTAACGCTGGAATCTAGATTTTCTTGCTAAATCCCAGACTGGCTGGTTATGCAAGAAATCTATTTTTTATCATAAATAACTTAAATATTATATTATAAACTCTGCTAAATTTATTCTCACAACAAAAACTTCTTCTCTACTTTTTTTTGAGTAAGGTCACCAATTCTATTTTTCTACAAAAATGTTCTCTGAGCTGAAAAGCCCAGAAAACATTTAGTCTTATATAAAATTAGTATCATCAGAAACAGAATTATCTTCATAGTAAGGACTCGCTCTTTGCGTATCATCAAAAACAGTTTTTAATAATACTTCCTTATCAGTATCCCATGCAACTTTCTTCATAATTGCATTATAATCTTTACAATTTTGATCATTTCCACAGTCCTTGATTTTACCATTAGCCTTTAGATAAGGCTTTAATAAATTATATTGTATTTGAGTATTATTGCCCTCTTTATCTATCATTTGTCCTGAGTTATTAACAAGTATAAATGGTGAAACTTGTTTTGCTTTTATAACACTTATTCCACCGGATTTTCTAATGAGATCAGGACATGATTCTCTAGAAAACAAGTTCTTGTTGCATTCCATATTATTAAAGAAAACGTCATAGTAACAGAAACTCTTAATTCTATCGTCCTGACAGGATAACTCTTGTGGATTACTCACACATTGACCACATTTCATATTACTAAAACTGGCTGCTGAATCAATATCCCCTGTAAAGGCAAATTTAAATTTACTGCACCATAATGACCATCTGTTCCCTTTTCTATATGTTTTGCAATTCTAGGATTACTGTACATCTCAGGATACAATTCCCTGAGTAAATCAGATGTATTAAAACCTTGATGACCTATCTTATTATTCGCTTGATAGTAACGAGCATACACTCCACAATTTTCTTGCTCGGAATGATTTGGGGTTATTTCTTGTGATGTAATTTCTCCACTTTCATTCCCTCCCTTAATACTAGGTTTATCTGTATCGATTCTTTTCTCATTTTGACATTCTTCAGCTGCTTTTTTATACCACTCAGTCTCTGCTTTTGCCATGTTAATTTTACACTTTAAAAGTTCTTCTTTTACTCCTTCAATCTTACTCTGCATCACTTCTTCTTTCTCCTGTTCAATTTTGCACCTCAAAACTTCCTCTTTTGCTAATTTAGCTTCTAATTTTGCTTGTTCAGCTTCTGCTTTAATATCATCACATTTTTCCTGATTAATTGCCTGTCCACCGTTTTCTTTCATCTTCTCAGCATCTTTTTTACACTGTATTAACTCATCTTTTGCTGCCTCAGCTTCATTCTTAGTTTGTTCTACCTTCTCTCTTTCTTCTTTAGCCTGGTTTTTAAACTTCTCAGCTTCTGCTTTTGCTGTCTTAGCTTCATTTTCAGCTTGTTCTATCTTACCTTTAAATTCTGCCTCTACATTCTCTTTTTCTTTCTGAACTTGTAATTTTAACTCCTCAACTTCTGCTTTTGCTGCCTTAGCTTCATTTTCAGCTTGTTCTATCTTACCTTTAAATTCTTCCTCTACATTCTCTTTTTCTCTCTGAATTTGTAATTTTAACTCCTTAACTTCTGCTTTTGCTGTCTTAGCTTCATTTTTAGTTTGTTCTACCTTCCCTTTCTCTTCTTGAACCTGTAACTTTAATTTACTAGTTTCTGCTTCAGCATTTCCAATTTCTTCTTGCAATTCCGCAGTACCTTTTGTACACTTTACTAACTTATCTTTTACCTTCTCAGTTTCATCTCTACAGTCACGAAGTAAATCTCCTTCTAATTCATCATCATCTTCACCATAAAAAAGTTTGTTGGCATATAAATTACTATTATTAACTTGATCGCTATAGATATTGTTTGACATTGTGACCTCCTATACAGTCAAAACTGGAATTAAATTAGAGTGTAAAAGCTAATCATTCAACATGGGTAAAAGAAACCACAGTTCAGAAAATCTCAGGTTAACTCAGAAATTATTATAAGCCAAAATAATTAAAAATTTTATAACTTATATTATAGATCTAGCATGATAACCAACAATTATTCAATTTCCACCTTACTCACCAGCTTGACACAGTCCATCTTTATTCATTAGAGAGCCGTGATTCCTCTACTCTCCAATGATTAATCACTTGTCAGTTTTGAGTGTAGTAGTTGATAGCCTGTACGTAAATACGTTGCTTTTGTCCTTTAGAAATTTTTAGTCTACTATCTTTATCCAGAAAAAAATTGTAAAATTTCTATAGTTATGGTATAATTATAAATACCGCTTGCCAATAAGCTGAGTATAAAAATGCCGTTCGGACAAATCATTATATACAGTACGGAACTACTTGCTGTAATTGCAGTATTTCTCTTTTTGAGAAAAATATACAAAAATCATATTAGAAAAATTATATTTCCTCTAAAAGTTCTCAAAGAAGAGTGGGAAGAAAATAGAAGATTTAATGAATTATATCAAAAAAATAAGCAAAAAGAGTTGATGAAACAACAGGAAATGCTAAGGGAGAAACAAAAGAATATGCAAGTTTACAAAGAAGATCTAGAAATAGTTGATATAGCAAAACCGTTAGGCAAATGGACAAAGATGGTTATGATGGGTAATAGTTTAATGAAACATTTTGCACAATTGATACACAAAGAAAGTGATAAGAAAGGATTTTGGGAGCTATTTATAAAAGCTCAGTCTTCAACTAAGGGTAAATATAAAGGAAAAGGCAGATAATCCATGCTTGAATGTAAAAATCTATCCTGTGCTCGTAATAACAAAGTATTATTTAAAAACCTCAATTTTAAAGCTGAGCCAAAATCAAAAATCTTAATCACTGGTCCAAATGGTAGCGGCAAAACCAGCTTAATCAGAAGTTTATCTGGACTCTTACCACCAGTATCAGGCAATATAAGATACTGCGGAAAAGACATATATGATGACCCCAAATCCTTTATACCTTCCATGGTCTACATAGGTCATAAGAACGCTTGTAAAGATAGCTCAACAGTTGGTGAAAACATACAATTCTGGGCAAGAATACGGAACACTAGAGAATTAGTTATGGCAGCTGCTTATTGTTTAGAGTTGCAACCTGTATTTAACATTAGATATGGTGAACTTTCTGCAGGTTGGAAAAGAAGAGTTGCGCTTGCTCGCCTCTTAATTTCTAATGCAAACGTTTGGCTGATAGACGAACCATTTTGTAATCTTGATAGCACAACATGTGAATTAGTATTGAACCTAATCTCAATACGCTCTGAGCAGAACGGTATAGTAATTATTACAGGACATAGCTCTACAGAACAATTGTGTGACTTCAAGACAATCGATATACGTGATTTTAACAGACCTCTTGTATAATTTTTGGCCTTAAAATTAACTCATCTCTTTCAAAGGCTCTATATTAAAAATAGAAAGCCCAGAAGCGATTACGTGCGCTAAGGCTTGGACGAGAAACATTCTTGCAGCGGTGAGGTTCAAGTTATCTTCTAGTATGAACCGCATGTTTAAATCACTTTTGCCATACCCCCATAAAACGTGAAACGCTTCTGCAACTTCAAGTAAGTAGAAAGTAATTCTATGTGGCTCACAAAGCCTTGCAGATATTTCTACCACATCTGGCCACTTTGCTAAGGTTTTTATGAGGAAGAGCTCCCCATCAGTCTTTAAAAGTGAAGGATCTGCTGTTGGAAGCTCTTTTGGAGCATTACGCATTAATGAGTGAGCACGAGCATGGGCATATTGCACGTAAAAAATAGGGTTGTCTCTTGATTGTTCTTTTACTTTAACAAAATCAAAGTCCAAGACCATATCATTCTTGCGTGTTAACATTATAAAACGAGTGATATCCATGCCAACCTCTTCCACCACATCCCTGGCTGTAAGAAAGTTCCCTGATCTTTTGGACATTTTAACAGGTTTGCCATTTTCAAAAAAATTCACAATATTATGCAGTTTTACCTCTATCTTTGCTTGATCATCACTTAGCGCCGAGACAACTGCTTTTAGCCTTTTGACATAACCACCGTGATCACTACCAAGCTCTACGATCATATTGTTAAAACCACGTGATATCTTATCGAAATGATAAGCGATATCTGAGGCAAAATAAGTCCAGCTACCATCCTCTTTTTTCAGTGCGCGGTCAACATCATCGCCAAATTTTGTAGAACGAAATAACATTTCTTTTCTGGAAGTCCAACTTTCACTTTCTTTGCCTTTTGGTTTCTCTAGGTACCCTTCATACACCAAACCCTTGTCAGATAATATCTTTATACTCTCTTCGATTTTGCCATTTTTTTGTAGCTCATACTCTGAAGTAAAAATATCATGATTGACTCCAAGCAAGCTCATGTCCTCCTTTATAAGTTCTAAGATAGAACTTAAAGTATATTCTCTAATTACTCGATTATCTTCCTCTTCTCTAAGCTCCTTGCCATATTTTTTAGCTAGCCCCTCCCCTATTGGTTTTAAATATTCACCTGGGTATAAACCTTTTTCGATGCTAATTTTTTCTCCCAGAGCTTCCTTATACCGCAAATATACTGACTTTATTAGTGTATCTATCTGCGCTCCAGCATCATTAATATAGTATTCCTTAGTAACTTTATAACCAACTTTTTTCAATAAATTTGCCAGAACGTCACCAAATACTGCCCCTCTTGCATGACCAATATGTAGTGGCCCAGTTGGATTTGCAGATACAAACTCAACATTGATGGCTTGATTGTTCCCTATATCTAGGGTGCCAAACTCTGTTTTCAGCTCATTTATTTGTTTTAAAATTCCATGCCATACTTCTATTTTAAAGTGCATGTTGATGAACCCAGGGCCCGCTATTTCCACTTTTGCAACTGGATCAAAAAGCTCAAACTCTTTAGCTAAAACTTCTGCGATTTCAATGGGATTCTTCTTTTCATGTTTTGCAAGCACCATAGCAACATTTGTATAGATATCACCATGTGCTCTATTGCTTGGAGGCTCTACGATAAAATTTTCTGCACTTGTGCTTATAACACCCGTTTGCTTTAATTCACCTAATTTGCCAGAAATTAGAGAAAAAATCCGCTTAAAAATGCTCATTCACTATACTGTTATAAAATCTATAGCAGTATAGCGGACAAGTGGGGTTAATTGAAGGTTTATCTTATCTCTACTCTTTGTTTGGTGTAAGGCGACCTTTTCTGGGTCGGAAGACCCAGAAAAGTTATAGTTTATATTAAGTCGCTATTGCTAGTATAATAAGAAGCGTTATTGTTCTCACTTCCATACATACCTGTTGCAATATTGGACTCGATCATATTTTCATTAAACGCAGGAATTTTTAATATAATCGCTTTATCTTTAGCATCCCAAATGCATTCGTTCAGTGTGTTAATGCACTTCTTGCAGACTTCACCATTACCACAATCCCCTATCGATTTAGGTTTACCATCATCTTTAAGGCAACCCTGACATATAAGATAATTCTGATCAGTTTCTTCACCATCTTTATTTATTATCTTTCCTGTTCTGTAATTAACAAGTAACAGCGGCGCACCCTGCTTCATAAGTACATTTTGTTCTTTTGATCCCATTTGAATAGGGTTACTAATAAGGTTAGGACATTCTTCATTAAAGAAGTTTTTGCTATATTCTTTATTGTCGTAACCGCTTTTTGCAGAATAACAAATACTTTTAGTATCTCCGTCATTCTTGCAAACAGAGTCATTGGGAAGTTCTGTACACTTTTTACACCACATGTTACTAGGGCTACCCCACGCATAGTTAATATCATCTGAAAAAGCAAACTTAAAATTATGTGCTGAATATGGATCATTTGCACCTGATTTTATGTGTTCCATAATTTTAGGGTTATCAAACATCTCAGGATACAGTTTCTTTAGTACATCTGATGTATTAAAAGCATAATGACCTACCTGATTCTCAGGAGAGTATTTATAATAGCCAGAGTAAGCTCCGCATTTGTTAATCATAGCGTGTTCTGGAGTGATTACTTTAGGCATAACAACAATCTCATCTTCAAGATGACGTTCTTTATCAATATTAATTTTGACTTCCTCAACTACAGGATCTGTAATAAATTCTTTCCTTATTTTACCTATCTCCTTCTTTATTGCATCCTTATCACATTCACAATCTATCTCATCCTTTATTTCGTCTTTTATTTTATTTTTCATTTCCTCCTTAGTCTTATCATCAATCTCACAATTAAGATCTTTCTCTAGTTCATTTTTAATCTTTTCTTTCAGTTCATTCTTAGTCTTATCGCCAATCTCAAACTTAAGATCTTTCTCTAGTTCATTTTTAATCTTTTCTTTCAGTTCATTCTTAGTCTTGTCATTAATCTCGGACTTAGGGTCTTTACCATCATCTAGGCTTGTATGTAAATTAATTTTCAACATATGTGGCGGTTGACATATATGACTTACATGCCTATGATTTGAATAAGGGAAAGTATTCTTTAACATAAAATTGCTCCATTAATAAATAAAGGTTACTAAAAAGTTAACATAAAATAGAAGTGTATACTAACAATGTATACACTTTCATTGCTTTTACATAATATAAACCATACTTTCTGGTACTGACATTTGTTCAGGAGAAAATGCTAATTCTGTGCGCGCATCTATTATAGAAGAATTTATCGCCTCCACACAAGCTTTGCATTCAGGATTACTATCACACTGTCCTTTGATACGATTGTCCGGACTAATTTCAAGATTGTTGTCATTTTTATCAATAATTATTTTACATTCTGCAAACTTTAAACCACTAGATTTCTTAGTCACGGCATTTTCAATATCTCCAGTAATTGCATTAATTACTAATGAAAGAGTTGAAAAGTCAATTGGTTTTTTAGGTTCTGGACAAGGAGGTATTTTTACCTCAGGGCAAGGGTCAAAACATTTTACATCAGGACAAGGAGGTATTTTTACATCAGGAAGATGTATACCTAATTCAAGTCCATTACAACACGGATCAAAGTGGTCATGGGGATGTAGGTTAAAGTGGTTATGATAACGTGGATCAAAATTATGATGGTACCGTGTATCAGTTGTGCAAGCTGTGCGAGGAGGAATACATGAACCAACACGTGGAAATGAGGAAAAATTGTAAGTCATAAAAATCCTTAAAAAATAATTATCTTACTATTATAAGATACAAAAGTTAACGATTTCATAACTTTAAGGTTAAAATTAGCATATACAAATACAATACATTTAAAATACGACTTTAACATAGGAGATATTGAAACTAAAAAGCTTTGCCACAGCAAAATAATGCTAAGATTTCAAGAAAAAGCTGTCAGTAGCTAAATTAGTTGTGTTAATTTTGGTAGAATTGCTATAGCCACTGCGAATGACAAGCAAGCATCTCTTTATATTATATTTTTAAGCAAAATGTAAAGCACATGGTTTCCCATGTGCTATTGGAAGTACGTATAGCAAGAGTGAAAGAACGTACGTTTGTTAGTGATTTAAATCTAATCACTTAGCAAAAATAATCAAATGTTTCACAATAAGGATTATTATATATGTCATAATGGCTATTATATGAGTTAAAATGATTATGGCACGAATTAGTAGCACAAGGTACAAATGTAGGTGGACAAGATTGTGCACAATTCGATACTGGTACTTGTAAAGCTATTGGTAAATTATAAGCCATACTTGATAACGGTGCTTGTAAGCCTGGTACTGGCAAACTACTAACCATAGATTGTAGTTTTGGTAGACTATTATAAAACATAACGATCCTTTAAAAAATACTATGATATTATTATAAGCTAAAATAATTAATAAAATAATAATCTAGATACCAAATCTAGTATGACTCAAATTTTCTTTCAACTTCTACTATATCTTCACCAATTTTGCATACAGCCCATCTTTACTCATTAGAGAGTCATGAGTTCCTACTTCTTCTACTTTTCCGTGATTAATCACTATAATCTTGTCAGTTTTGAGTGCAGTTGACAGTCTGTGTGTAATTATGATTGTTGTTCTGTTTTGCATCAACTTGCTAAGTGCTTTTTGCACGAGGCTTTCACTTTTATAGTCGAGGGCGGAAGTTGCTTCATCAAGTATTAAAACCTGAGGGTTTTTAAGTATTGCTCTTGCTATTATGATGCGTTGTTTTTGTCCTTCAGAAAGTTTCAGTCCTCTTTTTCCTACAAATGTATCAAATTTATCCGGTAGCTTATCAATAAATTCCATCGCATAAGCGCTGATAGCAGCTCGCCTGACTTCCTCATATTCAGCACCCGGTTTGCCATATAGTATATTTTCCATTATTGAGCAAGAAAATATCATGTGATCTTGTGGTACTAAGCCAAACAGCGATCTTAGGTCATTTAGCGCAATTGTCTTAATATTCTGTCCATCGATAGTAATACTGCCTTCACTTGGATCGTGAAAACGGAGCAAAAGCTTTAAAATGGTGCTCTTGCCACTGCCAGATGGTCCAACAATTGATACTGATTGGCCTGCCTCTATAGAAAATGATACGTTATTTAATGCTGGCTTATCAGCATAAAAAAATGTTACATCGTTAAACGCAATTTCTTTTTGAATACTATCAATTCTTATAGGATTTTCGCCATTTACTATAGAGCTTTTCATGTTCGTAAACTCAAACAAACGCTCTACAATTCCAAGACCTCGTTGTAGGTCACTGACGTTATCGCTCAAATTGTTGACAGCTCCTGCCGCAAGCGCTGAATAAAACACAAATGAGGAGAGTTCTCCAATAGTTATATTATTGCTTAAGACTTCTTTTATTCCAAAAAAAAGCAAAATAACTAGCGAACCTATCACACACGTGATAACTAGAGTTACTAAAATAGCACGCAAGAGTACTAATTTTACGTATGATTTTGATACTGAGTTTAGATGTTTCTGAAAACGAATTTTTTCATTTTCTTCTAGTACAAATGATTTAATGGTTACTATAGATCTAAAATTTTCCTCACTAAATGATGCAAGCTCACTTAATTTATCCTGAGCAAAGCGTGCATAATTGCGAACTTTTTTTCCAAGTGAAGTCATGATAATGAGCAGTATGGGTATTATTGCAGCTGCATATGCGGTTAAATGTAGATTTGTGTATAACAGCATTGCAACACTACCAGTTAGTACCACTGCATTCCTCAATATTGTCAATAAGCTGCTGTTTATTATCGATTGCAATGCAGAGGTATCAGTAATTAATGCTGAGATAACATCTTGCACACCTATATTCTCAAAGAAACTTGGTTGTAAATCAGTAATACTGCTATATAAGTCATATCTGATTCTTGCGACAACTTTTTCGCTGCCAATGCCAATGAAATATAACCGAATAAATGCAGTGAAAGAAATGCCTAAAACTATCAGTATTGCAACTACGAGCTTGGTAGTAAAGTTATGCTCTGCGCCAGAATCAATTATGTTGCTTAAGCCCCTACCAAAAAGAAGAATCGTTAAAGCTGAAAATAGAACTGCAATAAAAGCTATGCTAAAATAATGTAGACTAGGTTTTATATAGTAAAATAGCTGCTTAATGTTAGATCGCATTTTATTTTAAAGTTAAGTATTTAGCTTCAGGAAAAAGTTACAATATTAGTTTACAGTGTACTTCGTTAGAGCAATACGTTCAAGAAACTTTAGCTTGATTTCTACTGAAGGAAAAACGCTGCGAAATTACAGAAAGTTAGCAAAAAAACTACTGAATAGACCAGAGTTTAATATTCATTTTGTTCCAATATGCAATGCTACTATTCCATAGCTCATATTATAGAACTCAACATTCTTAAAGCCTATCTCTTCAATTTCCATTTTAAAATTAGTTTGAGTTGGAAATTCTCTGATACTTTTCACTAAATATTCATAAGAACCCTTATCTTTAGCAACTATGCTACCAATTTTAGGAATTACTTTAAATGAGTATAAGTCATAAAATTCGGTGAATATCTCATTTTGATAATGCATAGGGGCAAATTCCAAGCAGACAAATTGTCCATTTGGCTTTAGTACCCTATATGCTTCACTTAAAGCCTTCTTACGGTCGGAAAAGTTTCGAATACCAAAAGCTACTGTATAATAATCAAATTCGGAATCTTCAAATGGTAAACTCTCTGCATTTGCACATACCCAATTGAAATTTAGCTGATTTGAATTTATAGCTTTATCACGCCCTTTGTCCAGCATGTTTTGATTTATATCACATACTGTAACTTGAGCACTTGGCTCCCCTCTTGCTATTCTTATAGCTATATCTCCGGTTCCTCCAGCAATATCCAAAACCTTGGAGTTCTTTTTAAAATGCACACTACTTACCATCTTCTCTTTCCATAGCCTGTGCATTCCAAGGCTCATTATATCATTCATAATGTCGTAGCGATTTGCTACAGAATCGAAAACCTCTTTAACTAGTTGTGATTTATCCATATTTTATATAGAGATTGCTTACATAATTATTTTAAACTTTAGCAATTAAATTAATATACTAATGAGAAAAATATACTACAATTAAACATATTTAATCCAGTAAATCATTAGTGTCGACAGCTTTTTCACAAAATATCATCTCTCTTATTATGATATTATCTGTAGCAGTTGTTGATATGGCAACAGACTTATACTCAGTTGCATTGCCAAGTATTGCCAACTATTTTAAGGTGAAAGGTAATATAGCGCAGCTTACGATCAGTTTAAATTTATTAGGAGTTGCAGTATCTGGATTAATTTATGGCCCATTGTCAGACTATTATGGTAGGCGCCTAATAATGCTTATTGGTATGACAATTTTTACTTTGGCAAGTATTGTATGTTGCATAGCTGATAATATTATACTTTTAATATTAATCCGTTTTATACAAGGAGCTGGAGCTGGTGTTGCAGGCGTTGTCGGATATGCGGCAATCAGGGATATGTACTCAGGTAGTGAATACTCAAGAGTAATCTCAAAGTTAAATATGGTAGTAGCACTTTCACCTGGAATAGCTCCAGTGGTAGGCAGTTATATAATTTCACATGGTTATAGTTGGAAGTTTTTGTTTTTTATCATATCACTTGCCGCAATTATTATGCTCATTTTTATTTACTTGAAGCTGCAAGAAACGCTGACTGTAAATAAAAGTAAAGCCAGTATTAATATCTTCAAGCAGTATATATTAATATTTAAGAATTATCGTTTCCTTGGATTTTCAACCATTCATGGACTAACTTTCATGTGGCTTTGGGCATACATTGCTAACTACCCGTTCATATTTGAATCAATGGGCGTTGAAGTACAATATTTTGGCTATCTTATATCAATCATAGTTATATTTTACATAATTGGAACTTTAATTAACAGAAGGTACGTACCAAAAATAGGGGTTAGCAAGATGCTAATAATAGGTTTGGTACTACCAATAATATCCGATGGTTTTTTGGTATATTTTTATTTCATAAACAAGTTGAGCGTACTTATTCTTCAAGTTATTTGGATTCCAAGCAATATTGGCCTTGCACTCGTAATCAGCAATAATGTGACTTCTGCTTTAGAAACGGTCAAAAGCATAGGACTTGGCAGTGCAGTCCTCTCATTCTGCAATATGATGTTTGGAGCTATTGGAATATACATAGTAGGAAAATTCTTTTCTTATGGCATTTTACCAAATTTACTGTTAACGGTTGCATGTTCTACAGTTGCAGTTTTTGTATATAGCTTACTCAAATACACTGAAAAACACGAAGGATAATCATTATTTCTACAACCCAGATTTCATGAATTATTAATTACCTTACTATAGTAATGCAATTTTATAGAGAAGTGTTAAATGGATTATTCAATCAGAGATATAGATGCTGCTTTACTTAATGCTGCTGAAAGAGGTGATATTGATGAAGTAAAGCATCTAATAAACGAAGGGGCAGATATTAATGCAAAAGACGTTTATGAAAAGACTCCTTTACACTGGGCTGCTGAAAAAGGCCATAAAGAGATAGTAGAAATTCTATTAAAGAAAGGAGCAAATGTTAATTCAGTAGCATTTCTAGACATAACTCCTCTACTCTTTGCTGCTATGGAAGGACATGAAGATGTAGTAGAAATTTTATTGAAGAGAGGAGCAGATGTTAATGGAGTAGAAAGTTTTAGTGGAATGACTTCTTTATGGCTGGCTGCTCAAAATGGTCATGAAAGTTTAGTAGAAGTGTTATTAACAGCAGAAAAATCGATATTAGCATGTATCCTGAAGCATTACGTTTTGCTGCTAGAAATGGCCATGAAGGCGTAGTAAAAGTATTATTAAGAACAAAAGGAATAGATATTAAAACACTTTCTGAGGAACTAGGCTTGGCTGCTGAAAATGGTTATGAAGGTATAGTAAAAGCGCTACTAACAGCAGAACAAGTCGACGTTGATAGGTATTTTTCAGCACTATATTTTGCTGCTGCAAATGGTCGTGAAGGTATAGTAAAAGCGCTACTAACAGCAGAACAAATTAGTGTTTCAGAAAAAGATAGTTTTGGAAAGACTACTTTACATTGGGCTGCTGAAAGAGGTCATATAGAGATATTAAACACTCTATTAGGCAAAAAAGCGAGTGTTAATATAAAAGATAATTATGGAGAGACCCCTTTACATTATGCTGCTAAAAATGGTCATATAGAAATAGTAAAAATTCTATTAGCAGTAGACGGAATCGATATCAATGTAAAAGACAAGGATGAAAAAACTCCTTTTGATTTAGCTAAAACAGAAGAAATAAAAGCTCTATTAAAAAAAGCCGCAGAAAAAACTGATGACAGTTCAGTATCGACAGATAGTGAAGGAGATCAAGAGAAAGATGCTGGACAAGAAGGTAATGTCCAACCAAGTTTACAAGAACAAAAGGAAGAATCACAGGAACTCATTGCAGAAGAAATCAGTGATGTACAAATTGAAGATGCTGATAATGGACATTCTATTGACATAGCACTGACAAAAAATGGTGTTAATCCACGAAGTGAATCATCAACAAGTGAAGAACACCCTAGCTCTTTTTTTGATAATTTGCTTAATATAATTATGAAGCCCTTTTCTTTAATAGGATCATTTTTTGGTGGCTTTTTTTCATGGTTGTTTGGATCTGATCAAACAACTGGGCAAGAACCATTGAGCAATTCAGTAGGAGATGAATCATCAACCAAACCTGACCAAACAACTATGCAGGAATCACCAAGTAACTCAGGAGGAGAGGAGCTAAAAAACTATCAAGAGGGTGACAATAATATTATATAATAGATTTCTTGCATAACTGGAATGCAAAAGTTGATGTCATGAAACCAATTAAATTTACGGAGTATAATGGATTCCAGACTGGAATGACGCTCTTTTGGTGCACAACCTTTGGTGTATTACGAAACGATTCCCATTCAAGGCAATGTCATCCCAGTGCTTGACACTGGGATCCAGAAATTTTGGGTACAAAAGTAATCCTAAGTTTTTATTGATGAGATTACGAAAGAGTGGATCCCAGTGTCAAGCACTGGGATGACAATAAGGAGCTACCTGAATGACAAGAAAAGACTACTTGAATGACAAAAAAGGGAGAATTGGCTTGCACATTCCCCTGAACAGATACCTTGATACATTAAAGTTTCTAGGTTTGAGTAGTGAAATCCGATCAGTATGAAAATTAGCAAACTCCTTTTTATTCGCTGTAGAATAAAATTTTTTATTTTAATGAAAAAATTGCTTCCGCATACTCAAGATGCCATTATAATGATGGTAGAGATATTTAGAGAGCTCAAAATCTATCTCGGTCTGCAGACCTTTTAACCAATTTTTCAATAAAAATTCAGCTACATCTGTTGTGTGTACATTCTGAATCTTTTTTATACAGGAGGATTTTATGTCCAGAATTCCAGATATTTGACCTTTACTTTAGCTAATAACAGGCGCCTGTAGTTTTTAGAATTAGTGTTAACACGGTTTTTCTACTTTTTTTTTCTTAATGTTTTAACTCAATACACACCATCATCATTTGCTGCTTCTAAATATATCATTGCTAAACACACGCCGCTGTGTATTTCTATAGATAACTCATTGCCTAAACTTCGATTAAAGCAAGAATTCTTTCCTGGAAAAGCAAGGTTACTAAGGCACAGTTCCCATTTTAATCCTTTAGTTGATATTTGAGCTTTCGGTATACCAAGTAAGGACATTTTAGTATTTTTTAGCAAAGAGGAAAAATAGGTAATACCCTTTTGTAAGGCGTACCCCACCATGGAAGGCGAAGGCATATAAAAGATACTATCTGTACTTGAAAAAATGTTGATATTTTGTAGTATATGATCAATTGCTCCTCCAGTAATACCCGTTACTATTGATGGCAATAACTTTACTGTTTTTAAGTGAGCCATTGCTTTAGAAAAGTCGCAATAATCTTGATCAGGTAGATATACTGTATTTAAATTAGCACGTAAATTCGGATTTATACTATCCAAATCTCCTATTACAAGATCAGGTTTCACGCCAATTGATAGAAGCTTGTTTGCTCCTCCATCTACAGCAATAACAGGTATATCTTGTTTAAAAAATGATGAATCAGGTATTTCTCCATTTAGCACTACAATAGAGCAATATTCTTGCTCCACGCTACAATGTAGCATATGGTTATAAAACGCTCCGTGCAGTTTTTGCATCGTAGTAACATTTTTGAACAATTGATATTATACTGATCACTAATCCAGCAATATTACTGAGTATCACAAAAGTTAAACCCTGACAAATACCGTAAATAAGCCAAGATGATGAACAAATAAGATAACTCACCAACATTAGCATCGATACGTCACGAGTAAGTTTTGTGATATATGCTTTATATACTTGAGGCAATAACCCAATGAGAGATGTAACGAACGCGATGAAGCCAAAGCATTCTTCAATATTGACATACATACATTTTCCTACGTTTGTGTTTAACAAGAGTCAGGTTCAAAGGGTTGTACTTTATGTACTCTCAGCTTTTTTAGAGCACCCCTAATGCGTGTAATTTATAACACCATTTAGTCTATTAATCAAGAAATTAACAGTGACTTGCATTCATGAAACCCTATCGGCTTCTGTGCTAATTATTATTCAAACTAATAGTCGGCTGTGCATCTTGCTCAGAGATCAGAGCAACTAGCAAATTGTTTATCAATTGAACCTTTTGTTTTCCATCCAATTGTAAGCTTTTATTTTTTTCAAAATGAGCTATTACTTCCTCGATAATTCCTATTGCATTTTGCACTATATGCTTTCTTGCAGAGGTGATGGCATGCGCTTGTTGACGCCTTAGCATTGCTTGTGCAATCTCAGATGAATACGCCAAATGCGATATTCTTGCTTCTGCAATTTCAATTCCAGCAATATTCAATCTTTGTTGTAACATTAACCGCAATTCATCTGAAATTTTATCAGAATTTTTACGCAAAGATTCCTCATCGTTTTCGCTATCATAAGGATAATTACTTGCCAGTTCTCTAATTACCGAGTCACTTTGCACAAAAACAAAATCATGATAATTATTAACATTATAATATGCCTTTGCAGGGCTGCTAACTCTCCAAACAATCACTACTGAAATCTCTATTGGACTTCCATTTGCATCATTAACTTTGATTTTTTCTGTGTTAATATTCTGAAATTTCAGAGAAACTCTATATTTACTCGAAAATGGAAGCGTTACGCATATTCCAGATTTAAAATAAGTTCCAATATAATGACCAAAAAACTCTATCACTCTTGCTTCATTAGGGTCATTAACAAAAAGTGACTGAAGAAAAGTTAAAATTGAAACAGCAGCAACTCCAAGTGCAATTGTGCTGTCATACACAAAAAGTACCAATAAAATTAACCCTAGCGCTATTAGTACAGGAAAAGCCCGAATTTTACTTAGATTTCTATCATTTATTGTATTTTTATCTGTACTGTCTTCATCAGATTGCTTTTTCACTTGCACCCTCTCTGCCGATTATTTCATCTACCTTACTTACAAATAATTTAAACTCTCTTAATTCACGATCAGGCAACTTTATCTCATTGCCATGAGCTATCGTAAGCGGATCAATATGTTTACCATTATATATAACTTCATAATGTAAATGAGGTCCTGTTGCAACACCAGTGCTGCCAACATAAGCAATGATTTGTCCCTGCTTTACTTTAGAGCCTAACTTTATATCGCTACTAAATTTGCTTATATGTGCGTAACAAGTTGAATATTTATTGTTGTGCTTTATTTTGATGTAATTCCCATAGCCACCATTCTTTCCTATATATTCTATTACACCTTCTGCAGTGGCGTGTATAGGAGTGCCAAGTTTAGCTGCATAATCTACTCCTTTATGAAAAGCAATTTTACCATGAATGGGATGCTTTCTATTACCAAAATTCGAGGATATACGAAAATCTCCGTTTAAAGGACTTACAAAAATTTCGCTACTCTTCAAGCTTACCCCCTCTTTATTAAAATACTCTTCTTTGCTGTTTTGTGACTCATAATGATACAAGCTAATGACCTTTTTATCTGTTGTCAGTGAAGTATATAAAATTTTTTCTTCAGCCTTCTGATCACTCTCACACAGAACTTCCAACTTGCTTTTGGGCACAATGTCTTTTTTAAAATCTACACCATAATCTTTATATATGCTGATTAATCTCATTATTGTATCTGGCGCCAAACCTCCTGCATCAAAAAAAGAGGATTTTATGTCACTGGATATGAATAACAACTTTCTATCACTTTCTGTCACCAAAGCAGCTTTTTTTTTCCTGATCCCGTCTTGGAATAACACTGGAGAGTGGGTTAGTGTCATTTCAGTGCTTGACCAATTTTTTAATCGAAAATGTTGTATAGCGTGCTGTTTACAATCAATTTTGCTGGATTCCAGTGTCTGGGCACTGGAATGACAATAGTCTTTCTGCGCAAATGTTTCAGTTGCATATGCTGGTAAAATACAAAGCAGTGGAAGTATTACCAGCCTCATAGTTTATCAGCAAAAATAAAATTACCTTCAACATACTGCACATCATCATTATCTTCTAGCTCTTCAACTAATGTAGATAATTTATCAATTAATTCTTTGTCGCTAACTTCAATCAGGTCCTTTGGTTGCCATGAAAGACGAGCAAGTTCTGGTTCTCCAAATTTTGTATAGAAAGCGTCACGTACTTTACCAAAGTCTTTTACTTCACAAGTTATAACATATAATTCTTCTTTGTTATTTTCCTCAACATTCAATACTTCTAATGCAATTCCATAGTTAAATAAATCTTCAAAATTTATACCCTCTGCTTTATAGACAATTAAGCCTACATGATCGAAAAGATAACTCACACATCCTGTTTCTCCCAAATTACCGCCTTTGCGAGAAAAGATATAACGTATCTCAGAAGCAGTTCGGTTGCGATTATTTGTCAGAGCATGGACAATAAGTGCAGCACCAAAAGGTCCGCAGCCTTCATATTGTATTTCTTCATAACTTTCTCCAGCAACGTTACCAGCTGCATTTTTTATTGCTGTTTCTATTTTATCTTTTGGTAGATTTTCCTTTCGCGCAGCAAATATAGCAGAGCGAAGACGTGGATTGAGTTCTGGATCAGGCAGCCCTTGTTTTGCAGCAACTGTTATTTCCCTAATGAGCTTCGTAAATTTTTGCGAGCGCTTTGCATCCTGAGCACCTTTTCGATGTTTTATATTTGAAAACTGTGAATGACCAGCCATAAGAAAACTAATTCACCCCTTCTGCTAACATATTTTCATACTGCTCAGCTTCTAAGTCAAGGCCAAGAGCTAAGTGAGCTGTTATTAAATAACTAATAACTCTAGAAGAATACTTAGAATCTTTATCGCTTACCATATTTTGAAAACGCTTAATTGCTGCTAAATATTCACCACGCTTTAGGTAAAATTCACCAATAGAATACTCTTTTCTTGATATATGTTCTGTGATTAATTTTTCTTTTTCTTTGATCTCTTCTATATATTCGCTATTCGGAAAAAGATTAATATATTCAGTAGCTAGCTCTAAAATTTTATATGCAATTTGTTGCCCAAGCTGCACTTTGTTAATTTGCATGTAATAAGATAATACTCTTAAGTAATATACATATGGCAAATCTTCACCATTTGAATAAACGTATATATAATCATCCATATCACCTGCAGCACTGCTGTAGTTACCCATATTATAGTAAGAAACTCCAGATAATAATTTTGCTTTCATTGCCCAATAAGATAAAGGATACAAATCCTCTATCTTTTTAAATGCTCTAATAGCTTGCTTATATTTTTTCTGATCATAAAGCTTAACTGCCTCCTCATATAGTTCAGTTTCAGTGTGTTCCAGATCATTCGCATATAACTGCGTAAAGGGGCAAGTCAGAAGAAAAAAGCATATGATTAAAGTCTTATACATAAGATTTTTTTTGATCAAAATAAAGTATAGACTAAATATTACCTAAATAAACAAATTTTTGGCATTATCATCGAACGAAAAGCGGCTCTTGGCCAACATTACCTATATTGCTCGCACCACCACCTATTGCAACACCCTTTCCGCTCACTTCTATATTCTCTAGCTTTCTAATATAAGAATGTATGCTCAATCCACTTCCGACCATCAAAAGAGCAATACCTACTAGACCTAAAACAGGCCCAACAGCAGATGATGCTAATGCTACTTCAGAAATCAACATTATCTTCCTGATTAGTAATAAAGAAGAACCAGCAAGCATTAACTTAGCTACAGACATATTGCTTATCTTTTTTTCAGATTTCTCATCAAAGCCTTGCTCTTTTTCTAACTCGTGTTTTGTACTTTTCTTATACTCACGATAGCAGAAAGTAGCACTTGCTACAAAGTAGAATAAACTAGACATTGAAAAAGCTACGTCTCCTATTATTCCTTGCTCCAATGCTTCACCTACTATGCTAGCCACAATAACTAATGTAACTAAAGCAGCATCAGCATAGTTAAAGTAATCATCAACGGTACAAGGAAGGTCTCTCTTTTCTTTTTCTACTGTTTTCCCACTTTCAATATTCTCCAATTCTCGTTCTTTTTGTGCTATTTTTCTATTATTATAAATTAAATATAGCGTGCAAATAAGGGATAAGACTGTGAAAGGTAATATAGTATGGCCTAATGCGCTGCTTATAAGGCCAAGTACTACCTGATCGCTACATGTTTTTTCAAGCTCAATTGCCATCAATAATGCAAATGGAACCATTGTTACCAATGATACACATTTCCTATGTAGCTCTCTTTTTTTTAGTGTTAATAGTTCTTGTTCCAGCTTCTGCTTTTTTTTTCCTTCTTCAAGTATTAATAATTCTTGCTCAAGTTTTTTTCTCTTTTTTTCTTCTTCATCAACTGTTGACCAGAAATCTCGAAAAAAATCCTCTATTTTAGTATCTTTCTCAGAACTTGATCTCTTAAAGGAAGACTCAGTATTAAAGCTATCTATAATAATACCAGTCATACAAACTTGACCAATTTATAAACTAATACATTATACAGGATTTTAACTAATCAGTCAATATTGTGAAATTATTAACCTTCTTTGTATACTCTTAAGCAATTTAGTCAATCTGTTTGATGCCAGCTAGAACGTAATTATAGCCTGACCACATAGTCATAACAGCTGCAGCCCATAAGCAAATCACACCTGCATATCTAATTTTCTCATAATCACTCATTATTAGCGCTACCACAGCAATCATCTGCAAAAATGTTTTAATTTTTCCAGCCTTACTCACAGGTAGGCTAACGTTTGTAGCTATCAAAAACTCCCGCATACCTGAAACTAATATCTCCCTACAAACAATTATAACTGACGGTATAATTGTAATATCATCTATCTTGTGCTTATAAACTAGCATGATTATTGTTGAAGCTACTACTAATTTGTCGGCAATTGGATCAAATAACTTGCCAAAATTCGATTGGACTTTCCATGCACGTGCTAAATAACCATCAAAAAAATCTGTAATGCACGCAAACATAAAGATCAATATTGTTATTAGATTTGCATATTTACTTTCTATATAAAAGCTTGATATTATTGCCGATATCGCGAGCGCACGAGAAATTGTTAGCAAATTAGGCACGTTTTTCTTAAGCATGTAAGTCACACTATTGGTAGATAAACTTATACAGAAGTACAGCAGAATTCACAAGCTAATAGTTGAATATTCATAAAAACCCCATATACTTAAAAAATTACTAACAATAAGCTCAAAGCATGAATAATGATTTAGATAACACCACAAAACAAGAAGCACTTAAGTACCATAATAAAAGTGGTAAACCTGGTAAGGTATCGATCATACCGACAAAACCCTTGTCTACACAGCATGACCTATCACTTGCTTATTCCCCTGGTGTTGCAGCCCCATGCCTTGCAATAGCTAAAAACCCTGAGGCTGTTTATGATTACACGGCAAAAAGCAATTATGTGGCTGTCATTTCAAATGGCACCGCAGTGCTGGGACTTGGCAATATCGGTCCTCTTGCTTCAAAACCCGTCATGGAAGGCAAAGCTGTTTTATTTAAGCATTTTGCTGACATTGATGCAATTGATATAGAAGTTGACACAGAAAACATAGAAGATTTCATCAATGCAGTAAGGTATCTTGGTCCAAGTTGGGGGGGAATAAATCTAGAAGATATAAGATCTCCTGATTGTTTTATAATAGAGAAACGTCTAAATGAGTTGATGGATATTCCGGTGTTCCACGATGATCAACATGGAACTGCAGTAGTTGTTGCAGCTGGTATAGAAAATGCCCTCGATATTGTTGGAAAGAAATTAAGAAATGTAAAGATCATCATGAATGGTGCTGGAGCAGCTGGTATTGCGTGTTTGGAAATACTGAAGTCTATGGGTGCTAAGAACATAGTACTATGTGATAAACAAGGAGTAATACACAAAGACAGAAAAGAGGATATGAATGAGTGGAAAGAAAAATATGCAATTGACAGTAAAGAACGTTCCTTGCTCGATGCCATAAAAGATGCTGATGTATTCATCGGACTCTCTGCAAAGGATGTGCTCAGTGAAGAGATGTTAAAAAGCATGGGTAAAGACCCAATCATTTTTGCTCTTGCTAATCCTGATCCAGAAATAAGGCCTGAGTTTGCAAAGTCTGTAAGGCCAGATGCAATAATTGCAACTGGTAGATCAGACTATAACAACCAAGTCAATAACGTAATGGGATTTCCTTACATATTCAGAGGAGCACTCGACGTACATGCAACGACAATAAATGATGAAATGAAAATTGCTGCTGCAGATGCAATAGCAAAGCTTGCCCGCGAATCAGTGCCAAATGAGATATCTGCAGCCTATGGCGGTCGTAAAATGAGCTATGGACGTGAATATATAATACCTACTCCATTTGATCCAAGATTAATTTCTATAGTATCTCCTGCTGTTGCAAAAGCTGCCGTTACCTCAGGTGTGGCAAGAAAGGAAATAGAGGACTGGAATGAGTATGCAAGTCAATTAAAATCTCGTCTTGCTAGTGCTCTCAGCACGCTGAATCTATTGTCTTCACAATAATCAATTGCATATTTTAGACTTATAATTAAAATAAACCAATGACTATTACAATTCACGAGTTAGGGAAAATTATCAAACAATCATTTCCTGATGCTGATATAAAGATTAAGGACCTTGCTGGAGATGATGATCATTATCATTTAAAAATAACTTCCAAGTGTTTTTCTGGAAAGACAAAAATAGAACAACACAGAATGGTATATAAGGCTCTTGAAGGTCAGTCTATACATGCATTGCAACTAGAAACTGGAGCTTAAAATTAAGGTGATATTTATGAACAACTTTGAACAAATAAAAAAAGACATAGCAGAAAACGATGTAGTGCTGTATATGAAAGGCACCTCTGACTTTCCTCAATGTGGATTCTCTGGACTCGTCGTGTCAATTCTCAAAAAATTGAATGTAAAATTTAAATGCATCAACGTACTTGAGAATGATGAAATACGTCAGTCCATAAAAAGTTTTTCTGATTGGCCAACAATTCCACAATTATATATAAAGGGAGAATTTGTTGGTGGCTGTGATATAATCCGCGAGATGTATGAAAACGGTGAATTACAAAATTTGTTAAAAGAAAAAAAGGTTGTTGCGGAGTAAGTTTACACAGCAAAGTGGCAAAATAAGATAGATAAAAACATAGTGTTAGTGTCCAGACACTGCCTTCTTTTCTGGGTTTCAGTGTCAGCTACTTGAATGACAGAACTCGATGTCATGAAAGTAGCTGACACTGGAGTTATACCTTATCACCAGGATTAACAAATAGATGACCCAATGTTATTAACTTTATAGGCTTACTTTCATTATTTGCGACTACCCAAACTCCATCGTCTTCATAATCAACAATTTCTATTGCTGTAAATACTACATAATTATTGTCATCAACAATCTTTATTCCAAGAATACCATCGTCATTTAAGCTTAAGGCTGAAGAAGGAATTTTATATGCAAATCTTTCACCTGAAGGGAGGCTTACACTAGCAGTCAGTCCTTGCAAGGATATAATCTCATTATCAGTTACCTTTACCTCCACTCTATAAGATCCAGTTTTAGGCTCAGCAATTTTACTAATAAAACTCACTTCACCTACTAATTCCCTTCCGTCTAGCAAATTAATTTGCGCTGCACTACTCAGTTTTATTTTATTTACTTCATTTTCTGAAACATACAACACTACAAGAACCTGATCAAAATTAACTATGTCAGTTATCTTATGTCCAAGATTAACAAAATCCCCTTCATTTACGTTGATCTTATCTACATAACCATCAATAGGGGATTTAATCGCAGTATTTTCTAAATCCAACTCTAGCCTTTTTAGGTCAGCTTTTGCACTCTGCAATGCAGTAAAAGCTGTTTCCACTTGTATCTGCGCTCCATAGCCTTTTTTATTCAATTTTTTAGAGGAATGATACTCAATTTCACGCTGATTTAATAAAGCTTTGGCTTTCTCAACTTGTGCAACTCTGTCATAATCTTCTATCTTTAAAATTACATCGCCTCTTTTTACTTTTTCACCATCAGACAAATAAATAGCAATAACTTGACCACTTGTTCTTGAGACAAGGCTTGCCCTATGCAAGGGATTTACTGTACCAGAAAAATTTAAATATACAGTGCGATTTTGTGGAGTATAATCCTGAGTTTTTACTGAAAAACTACTAGTTGTATCATCACTATGAACTGTTTGATCTTCTTTTAAAAACGTACTATTGATAAAAAACAGTAGAATAAGAACAATACTGGAAACGATGATTACTTTGTTTCTCATCTTTAAACAATAAAATTTATTTACCAACCTTGTTAGAAACAACTGCATAAATTTTCGAATCAGAAGTGTAAGTATAATACATCTATTGTCACTCTATAAACAGTTTTATGTGAGCAAATTTTTCTAAAATTAAGTAAGTTTGCTAAAATGCAATTTTAAATCAAGAAACCTTATCCGAAAAGTTATTATGTCAATATAAGAATTAACATTATATTAGCATATAAGTACTAACATGGTGTTAGTTTTATAATTAAGGAGCATATTATGACAAATCCTGTACTAAACCCTCCATTTCAATGGAAGGAAGTTGATTCACTTCATGATTGCTATAGAGAATGTGAAGAAAAGTCCCCAGGGTGGGCAATAGCAGAGCGAAATAAATGCCAGTGGTACTGTCATTTGAAAGATACTCATGGCTTATTTAAATCTGATTCACAAGAAGAGTCGACACCTATTGATATAAGTAGTACATTCAGAGAGATTGGAAATAAATTCTATGATCTTGCAGATTCAGTGTCTGTTCTATAGTAAAATAAAGGATCAAAGTTCAATTAGTAAGTCTACTTTTGTAGACTTACTCTCTCATATTGACTCAACTGCAGAGCTGAAGTGCTAATGCCTGAGCTTTTTTTTACTGACTTTCCGTATTTTCAGGAAGAGGAGACCCTATTAACTCTATCTTGGTCTGTTGTACCACAATGTTCGTACAGCAACTAAAAGGGTGTCATTCCAGCGCGTGACGCTGGAATCCATAATCTTTTCAAAAACTCAAAATTCCTGGATCCCACCTATTTATTTTCGGTGCTCCCTTTCTTGTCATTCCAGTGTCAGCTACTTGAATGACTCCTATTTATTTTCAGTGCTCCCTTATCTTGTCATTCCAGTGCGTGACACTGGAATCGAGAAAAGAAGCCAGTATCAGTTACTTTCATGACAACCATTTGTGTTTCTATGGTTGTATTTCTCTCTTCTACCTATTTTGCCACCCTGATGAGGATATATTATCATATATTTAAATAGGGTAAGCCCATCACTAAACGGGTATCCAATTGCTCAACACTATCAATTTTAATTTGTAAAGCATCCTTTATAAATTCATCAGCCTGTTTTATGCTCATCGTAATTATATATTTATTTTTTTGAATACGTGATGAATAGCTACATTTATGTAAGTCTAAAATTCCAACAAATCTGCTTCTATCATCTTTATAGTGAAAAATTACGTTAACACCCACAGCTTCTTCTTGATCATATTTAATATCAAGTTTTGGTTTATGGCCATAATTTGCTCCAATAATCCTTCTTATTGAGTGTTCTACTGCCATTTTTATTATTTGAGGATTACTGCAGTCTGAAACAGGCACTGATTTATAATCATGAGCAGCTACTTTAGCATAAACCGACTGGCTTTCTAATTTATCTGAGTATTTTTCATTAAATTCTTTTACCCTTTTAAAATGTCTTTCATATTGAGTCAACCCATCTTTTCCTTTTTTCTCCATCCTTTTCAAGAATTCCTCTACTGGCTCTCGTTTGGCTAGAGTAATTTTGCGTATAAGCGGAATTTGTTTTTTCAAGCTAATCCAATATGATAGGCAAACAACTTTTGCATCTTCCGAAAATAGACCTTCTAATTTTTTCACTGCATTGTATAAGTTTGCTGGTTCTGGTTTATAATGCCCACTATTATTGTCTATATAAGTTATTTTACCATTTACCACTTTCATTAAACCAGAACATAAAACTGGCCTACCACCTGCAAGAGTTGAATAACGATAAGCCCATTCGCTTTTGTTAACATTAATATGTTCATGAGTTACTAGCTTTCCGTCAAGCGTGATCACATAAGCTACATAACCTTTTTTACCCTTACTAATTTTATCAGTTGTATCATATAGTTTGCCTTTAAAGCCTTTTAACTTGTTACCTTCCACTTCTGGCATTAAGTCCACGTATAATTTTCCTTTATAAGGAATTATAGTATATTCTGCTTGGTCATCTGGAGTAAAATACTTAACCCTTGTATTAGTTCCAGGGATTTTTCTTCCTTCAACTCCAACTTCTGGAAACAAATTATATCGTGGAAAAAAATAAGTAAAATTATTCTCTATCCAATACAGAATCTTATTTATGATACCAAAAACTTTTCTATTACCTAAATCAATAGAGAGTTGCTGTTCTTTTGGTACTGCTAGATGATTGGACTTTGTACCAGATTTGCCAAATTCTTTGGCAGCATATTTAAACTTTTCTAGTAAATATTCCTTACGTTCTTTTGATATTGACATTTTTACCTCATTCACTACTATTTTATAGTATATTATTTTAGACAAAAAGTCAATCTTTCTTGAGATATTAAGAAAAAAAGTAGCAGCAAAATAGCTAAACTGACTTAGATTTATCGACAATTTGAAAAATCATCATTCCGCTACTTGTTAGCGAAATCTATGTTCGTACAATTGTGCTGCCCAACAAACTTATGCTAAGCTGTGCTGCCACTAATTTTGCAACCGGTACTCTATAGGGCGAGCATGACACATAATCAACCCCTGATTTGATGAAAAACTCTATGGACTGTGGATTCGCTCCATGCTCTCCACATATACCAAGTTTAATTTCTTTTCTGGTTTTTTTGCCCCTTTCGATAGCTATTCTGATTAATTCCCCTACCCCTTCGACATCTAGCACCTCAAAGGGATCGTTTTTGAATATGTTGCTTTCCTTATAAGAATCGAGGAAATTAACTGAATCATCTCGTGAAAGTCCCATAGTTGTTTGTGTTAAATCATTAGTGCCAAAACTAAAAAATTCTGCGTGTTTTGCGAGTTTGTCAGCAATAAGTGCTGCTCTTGGCAGTTCTATCATCGTTCCGATTGAATAATTCACATCGAAATTTTTAGCTTCTTTCTTTACTAACTCGCATATCAGAACAAACTCTTTCTCGCTAATGATAAAAGGAATCATGATTTCAGGTTTCACTTCTATCTTCTTTTCTTTCCTTAATTCACTTGCAGCACGGAGTATTGCCCTAATCTGCATTTTATATATTTCAGGATGAGAAATAGCAAGCCTACACCCTCGATGGCCAAGCATTGGATTTTTTTCTGATAACTGTACTATTTTATTTTTTACCGATTCAACTGACTTATTCAGTGATCTGGCGATTTTTTCTATAATGGATTGATCATGAGGTAAAAACTCATGTAGAGGTGGATCAAGTAATCGTATAGTGACTTCCTTGCCCTCCATAATAGAAAACATTTCTTTGAAATCAGACTTTTGCATTTCTTCGAGTTTATTTAATGCATTTGCCCTTTCATTTTCATCATCAGCTATTATCAATTTTTGAATGAATTCGATTCTATCATTAGCAAAAAACATATGTTCTGTGCGACATAATCCTATACCTTCTGCACCAAATTCTTTTGCAATTTTTGCATCTTTTGGAGTATCAGCATTCGCTCTCACCTTCACTGTTTTGATTTTATCTACCCAGTTAATTATCGTTTTGAACTCTTGCGATAATTCAGGCAAAACTGTCGGAAGAATACCAAGCATAACCTCTCCTGTTCCTCCGTCGATGGTGATTGGTTCACCTTTATTTATTTTTATATCCCCTATAGAAAGGTATTTTCCATCTTTATCAACATAAAGTCCACTTAGACTACAAATACATGGTTTACCCATTCCACGAGTTACAACAGCGGCATGCGAGGTCATACCTCCCCTCGCTGTTATTATTCCACTTGCAGCATTCATTCCATTAATATCTTCAGGACTCGTTTCTGATCTTACCAAAATTACTTTTTTACCCTGCTCTGCAGCTTTTTCAGCATCACTTGCACTGAATACTATATATCCAGAAGCAACACCTGGAGAAGCTGGCAGTCCTTTGCCTATTACTTCTTGATCGATTTTAACATCAAGAACTGGATGTAATAAATTGTCAAAGGTTTTTGGATCAATTCTCAATATTCCTTCCTCTTTTGTAATCGCTCCTTCGTTTACCATATCAACTATTATGCGAATAGCAGCTTCGGCTGTGCGCTTGCCAGACCTAGTCTGCAAAATCCATAACTTACCGTCCTGTACAGTAAATTCGATATCCTGCATGTCCTTATTATGCCTTTCAAGTTTTTCACATACCGTGCATAATTCCCGGTAGACACTTGGTAGCAACTTCTCCATGGTACTTTCTTGCTCCCCGTCAATTGGCATAGGAGTATAAACACCAGAAACCACATCCTCACCCTGAGCATTAACTAAAAACTCACCAAAAAGCTTTTTTTCTCCAGTTGAAGGATTCCTTGTAAATATCACACCAGTTGCTGAATTATCATTCAGATTGCCAAAAACCATTGCTTGTACATTAACTGCAGTTCCAAGATTTTCAGGAATATTATTTATTTTTCTATAGGAAACAGCTCTATCATTTTGCCAAGAAGAAAACACTGCATTTACTGAATTGAGTAACTGTTCTTCAACGTTCTGCGGGAAATTTTTTCCTATTTCCTCATATACTACATCTTTGAAATCATTAACAATCCCCTTTAAAACATCAACATCAAGATCAGCTAAGCTTTTTGCTCCTCTCTTTTGCTGTTCATTATCAACAACATCTTGAAATAGGTGATGGTCAAGCTGTAGTACAACATTCGAGTACATCATAATGAAACGACAGTAGCTATCATAGGCAAAACGTTCTCCACTTTTTTTTGCAAGACCAACAACGGTTGCATCATTTAGGCCAACATTTAGGACTGTATCGAGCATGCCCGGCATTGAATTCACACTACCAGAGCGTATGGAAACTAATAAAGGATTATTTGAATCCCCAAATTTACAACCGATGTCACTTTCGAGCATCGCCATGTAGTTTTTTATCTCGTTACGTAGATCACAAGACAATTCATTATCTTGACAATAGGCCTGACAAACAGCAGTGGAAATTGTAAAACCAGGTGGAACAGGAATGCCAATGTTACACATCTCTGCCAGATTTGCTCCCTTCCCTCCTAGTAGATTTCTCATTGCTGCATTGCCTTCACAGTTGCTTTGGCTAAAGTAATATATTAACTTTTCTTGCATTTTTTTCGGATTTTCACTAATACACATACTATTCTAATAAATTTGTCGGGCAGGAGTAATAAATTTTGTAAAATTCAGCACAATTAAATAGCCTCTTTTCCTTTCATTCTAGTGTCCCTATTGTCATTCAAGTATTCTTTCTTGTCATCTCAATGACCTCTATGATGTCATTCCAGCGCATGACGCCGGAATCCAGTTTGTCCATAACCTCACCAAAAACGTTGTGTTTTAGCATAATTTTGTGCTCAATATGCTTATTTGTAGTAAAGACTCCTGGATTCCAGCAGGCTTTGTTGCACAGCTCTTCGGATAGTGGGTAATGTATAATAAATTCATGAAGCTATATCAAACTTAGCCATGCCTATTTCAGTAAATTTGTTAAGCAAATAACACTTGAGTAGCAGTTCCTTCTCACGATTAATCTCAGATTTATTCCTAAAACTAAATCCAAATATTTGCTTCAGTCGCGAGAAAAAACTTTCTATATAAGATCTCTTCCAATAATTTATCTCTTTTTTCCACCTCTTCATACCATCTTCATCATATGACTTTATGAGCTTGATTGTAGAATTTCTCTCATTCATATAATCCAACTTTGGATGCTCTACTGCATTATTTTGCGGAGGAATCCTTGTCTTTATGTCAAGCTCATCGCACAGTTTGTATAACTTCTTTCGATCTATCTGCATATATCGTGCTTATGTTATACTTGGTATCCACTCTTTCAATAAGATCACAGGCTCCATAGTGGTCGGAATAAACTCCACTACTGTATTTTGCAGCTATAACTTTTTTACTACCTATCTCCAGCATTACATCTTGTTTGCTCATAGCGGCGATACTTTATATCTGTACCATTTGCCTTACTATGGCCTGGAATATTATTGTAGATGCTGATACCTGTACTATCTATAGCAATTTCAATATCTTCCATATCGTTCTTATCAACTCTGCAGTCGTTGATTTTGATATTAAGCTTTTTAAACCTTCTTGAAGCCTGCGAATAGCTGATAATTTGCAAAATTTTCCCTATTTGCTCAAGATATTTCTCTATAAATCCCACTGTTTGCCTAAGACCAATCCTGAATAGATAAGTTATTATGTGAATTAGAATCACTACTTTGTCGCTGTAGACATTGTTGCCACCTGCTACTTTTGGACTATTTTCGTACCAATTTTCAATGGCATCGTTGATATAATGAAAAACATTTCCCCTTTCTTGAAGAAATTTGTTATATTCATTGCAGTTACTGACTTTCATTCTTATTGGCATATTTTTCCTTTGTCGGCTAAATATCTATTTTATAACAAATTCCATCAGTAACTGCCTGTTCTTTCCTTGAGTGGTGCAACAAAGACATTCCAGCATCAAGTGCTGGAATGACACCGTCATACCTGTTAGAGTATGAATGTAGCCTTATCTCACACTCCTGTCATCCCAGTGCCCAGACACTGGGATCCAGAAGATTGATCAAGTAATAAGAACTAGTCACGCGCTGGCTCTCTTAAATTACTTTAGCTATAAGTGTTAAGAAATTTACCAATCAAAAAAAGGCAAAAGAATCCACATGGTGTTGATTTTATTACTGTAATTGATAATGTGCTAACGCTTAAACGAAGCGTGTTTAGGCTGAATAGAAAAAATAAAAAAGGCATGCAGCCGCCATAATTTCGCCAATAAATACAAGATTTATCAAGAAGCTTCTATTAAATGAAAGTTATGCAAAAAATCTATTGCAAGTCTTTTAATATTCTGTTAAGAGCTGAAGCAATATAAAAATTATTATGTTTGGATTAGAGAATAAGAAATTTCTGATTACTGGTGCATCAGGTGGAATAGGCCAGGCAATTGTAGAAATTATGCATAAGGCCAGAGCAACTTTATGTATTTCTAGTACAAAAAAAGAAGTACTCGAAGAAGTTGCTAAAAAATATGAAAAAAACATTCACGTACTTCCTTGCGACTTATCAAATTCTGAAGAGGTAAATCAACTAATAAATAAAGCAAGTGAGTTGATGAAAGGCTTTGATGGGCTCATATGCAATGCAGGCATTACACAAGACAGTTTATTACTAAGAATGACAGATGAATCATGGCAAAAGGTGATTGATATTAATTTGAGTTCTACATTTAAGCTAAATAGAGAAGCATGCAAGAAATTAATTAAAAATAATTGGGGAAGAATCATAAATATTTCCTCAATAGTAGGATTGACAGGAAATGCCGGGCAAGTAAATTATGCAGCATCAAAAGCTGGAATAATAGCTATGAGCAAATCTATAGCAAAAGAAGTTGCAAGTCGCGGTGTAACAGTAAATTGTGTTGCTCCTGGATTTATAGATACTAAAATGACTGAAGTTTTAAATAAAGAACAAAAAGAAAAAATATTAGATAACATTCCAATGAAAAGAATGGGAACAGGAGAAGAAATAGCAGCAGGGATATTGTTTTTAGCAAGTGATGAGGCAAAATATATAACGGGGCATGTGCTTAACATCAATGGTGGGCTATTTATGTAGCAACACTTATTTATGGACAAACTATGAGTTTTACCCTAAAATAAATATATATATGAATTTAGATTCACACTGGTTTATTACTTGGAGGCAAAAGAATGAGCTATATAATAAAAAAATTTTTTAATGCTTTATGTATAGTGCTGTTTCTCTCTTTTTCAGATTATGCAAATGCTGCTAATGATATAGATGATACAACTGCCCAAGTAATATGCAATATTATTGGTTATATTTGGGGAATAGGTGGGCCACTTATGACTGTAGTCATAATAGGTGCAGCTTTGCTTGCAATATTTGGTAGAATGCCATGGCCAGCTCTCTTTGCCTTGGGTATGTTTTGTGGTGTATTTTTTGGCGCCAAAACGATTATAATGAAAATTATACCCAATATAAGTACTGAAGTAAAAGATACGTTGGATAAATGCGGAAAATAATCTAAAAATAAGTGTGTTTTTGTGTGTATTGTTCCTTCATATCCTCAATTTGCAGCAAGCAAGAGCTATCTTTCGGTAAAGTTTTAATAGCTAACTCAGCGTACTTCATAAATTTCTCTAAATTACCTTCAATACAAGCCTTTTTCGTCAAAGCAAAATAATACATTGCCATATCAGCGCTACGTTTATATGCAATACTTAAATGCTTCCAGACAAAGGCATTATTTGTTTCTACGTTTGCAACCTGCTCTAGGTAAAAAATTGCCTTCTCTATTTCACCGTGTAATAATAAAGTATGAGATAACGCAAGTTTCACTAAATAGTTATTCTTCTCAGATAAATATCTAAGTGATTCTTCATACATTTTTATTGCTTCACTTAAATTTCCAGCTTTGTATAAAATCTCTGCTTTTAATTCATATAAGTACGGATCATTGCGTGACTCTTGAATCAATGAATTAACTTTAGTAATAGCCTCTTCTATCTTTCCTTGCCTATAGTGAATTACAGCATTTACATAATTAGAACTACCTTCATATTTATTAGATAACACATGAATAGGGGTAAAAAAAGAGTCTAGCTTTGCAACCATACGCTCAAACTTCAACAACTTATCTGCAAGGATTGGTTTTATATTATTTTTAACCTTATAATTCTGTACAGCAAATATACGTTTATCACTAAGTGGGTGAGTGCGAAAATACTCTTCAGTGTTTTCATGCTCAATACTCTTAAAATAGTCAAAAATCTCTTTCATACCCAAATTATCATAGCCAGATTCATCAAGGTATCTTAAAGCATAGCTATCTGCTACACTCTCTTGCTCTTGGGAATAGTTAAAAAACAACCTCGAACTAAGCGTTACACCACTAAGCAAGATTGCACTCGCAACCTGAGGGTTAATAACAATACTAGAAACTAATCCTACCATATAACTAATCATTGCTATTGATTGAAAATAACCTACAGCACTACTCATTTGTAATACATGACCAGCAGATATATGAGCAATTTCATGTGCTAATATACCAAGTAAGACATAAGGTTCAGTCGAATATTGTAAAAGCCCTAAATGAATGAAAATGCTATTATTGTTAATTACAAAAGCATTAATCGATCTATCATCAACTATAAAAACTTTTATTTTATCATTATCAATACCCGCAGCAGAAAATAAAGGTTGCGCTAGATCCTTCACTACCGCTTCCACTTCACTATCTCTAATAATACTAACAGAGTAAACGCTATTACAGTATACGAAGAAAAATAGTAAAACAAAAAGCTTAGACATGGAAGTTCCTTATTCGTATAACTTTTAGGAATCTTACATTTTAACATTTAAACTATACGAATTTATAAACGCTAGTTTAAATTTTGAACGTAACTGATAAGTTTATCGATGGTAGTTAACTTAATTTTGTGTTGTTCAGCAAATTCAAGCAACTGGGGTAAGCGCATCATAGAGCCATCATCATTCACTAATTCACACCCTACAGCCGCATGACTAGATCCAACCAATTTTGCTATCTCAACACTTGCTTCAGTATGACCGTTACGTGCTAAAACCCCGCCCTCACTTGCAATAATAGGAAAAACATGACCAGGGGTAATAATATCATCCTTAGTACTTTTTCCATCAATAGCGGTAAGTATCGTATGCGTTCTATCATGAGCAGAAACACCCGTTGTAATACCATAACGAGCATCGATTGACGTAGTAAATGCAGTGTGAGGAATAAGTGCTTCATCTACATTACTTCTCTTCATAAATTCAAGGTTAAGTTTATTCATGTAAAACTTTGTCATAGCTAAAAACACAATACCAGTGCCATACCTAACCATAAAAGCAATATGTTCTGGTTTCACCTTTTTAGCTAAAACAACCAAATCACCTTCATTCTCTCTATTTTCATTATCAACTAAAATGAATAATTTACCGGAACGCACATCCTCTAATATATCTTCCACAGAAGAAATGAGAGACAGATCAATTGAAGGGTAAGCTGCTTGTACCATGATTTACTTAAACTCAATCTTAACTATTTTATACAATTTCTCTCCATTTGGCACTATCACTTCCACATACTCACCAACTTTTTTGCCAATTAAAGCACTACCGAGTGGTGAATCCGTAGAGATCAACTGCTTTGAAGCATCAGCTTCATACCCACCTACAATCTTATAAACATATTCTATTTCACTGTTATCATCACTGAGCATGCTTACCGTAACAGTTGCACCAAACATTACTGTATCACCAGACAAATTTTTTACTTCTATCACTTCTGCATGTGAAAGTTTACTTTCTACCTCAATTATACGGCCTTCAATAAAACTTAATCTCTCCCGTGCTGCATGATATTCTGCATTTTCGGATAAATCGCCTTGATCACGAGCATCAGAAATAGCCTGTATGATAGAAGGTTTTTCTTCCTTTAATTTCTCAAGTTCGACTTGCATACTCTCAAAACCTTCCCTTGTAATAGGAAACTTGTTAACAATGGATGAAGTCATAATCACCGCCTAAACGCAATTAAATTGAGTGACAAAATCACTCACAATACCAAGAATATCATCTTTTATATCATCATTCATGTCACCTGACAACTTTTTTAAAACTCCAGGGTGAACAGTTTGAAAATAATTGATAAGATCACACTCGAATCTATTGATGTTGCTCACCTGTACCTTACTTAATTGACCATATAGATTAGAAAAGATATACATAAGCAATACTTGCTCCTCTATTTGCATAGGTGAATACTGTTTTTGCTTTAATAATTCAATAAGGTATTTACCTTTGTTTAAGGACAATTGAACAGTAGCATCAAGATCAGAACCAAATTTAGCAAAGTCTTCCAGTTCTCTATATTGGGCCAAACTCAGCTTTATAGAACCAGCAACTTTTTTCACAGATTTCAATTGTGCAGCAGAGCCAACCCGAGAAACCGATAAACCTATATTCACTGCAGGGCGAAATCCTTTGTGAAACAATTCAGACTCAAGAAAAATTTGTCCATCGGTAATTGAAATCACATTAGTTGGAACATATGCAGATACATCACCAGCCTGAGTCTCAATAATCGGCAAAGCAGTCAAAGATCCCCGTCCTTTTTCATCAGACATTTTGGCAGCTCTTTCAAGCAAGCGAGAGTGTACATAGAATATATCTCCAGGATAAGCTTCACGACCAGGAGGACGTCTGAGCAATAAGGACATCTGCCTATATGCCACAGCATGCTTAGATAAATCATCATATACCACCAAGCAATGCATTCCATTATCACGGAAAAATTCTCCAATAGTGCAACCGGTATAAGGTGCTAGAAATTGCATAGGCGCGCAGTCAGATGCGCTAGCCACAACTACGGTTGTATACTCTAATGCTCCACTTTCTTTTAGCTTATTCACCACTTTTGCTACTGTCGAAATTTTTTGTCCAATAGCAACATAAACACAGTAAATTTTTTGATTTTCATTTACCTCATCATTAATCTTCTTCTGATTGATAATAGTATCAATCGCAATAGTGGTTTTACCAATTTGTCTATCGCCAATAATTAATTCACGTTGCCCTCTACCTATAGGAATCAACAAATCTATAATTTTAATTCCTGTCTGCAGAGGTTCATGCACAGATTTACGGTCAATAATACCTGGCGCTTTAGATTCTATATACATTCTGTTCTTGGCTCTAATTTCTCCGCCATCGTCTATAGGATCGCCTAATGCATTTACAACTCTCCCTAATAATTCATGACCTACAGGCACCCGTACAACATCACCACTACATTTTACAACGTCCCCTTCTTTTACATCACGGTCATTGCCAAGCACAACTATTCCAGCTGTATCATGATCTAAATCAAGAACTATTCCTTCTACACCGCTTGCAAAAGATACCTTTTCACCAAACTTTGCTTTTTCCAGCCCATAGACTAATGTGATACCATCCGTTACTGAAATTACTTCACCTATATTTTCTCGTTTTATAGGATTATCAAATGTCTCAACCTTCTCTTTTATTATGTTTACTACTTCAGAGGCATTTATGCTATTCTTCATATACAATTCCTTATTTTCAACATTTCCATTTTACTCAAATCAACCAATCTATCCAAATAACTCTTAAGCGAAGCATCAATCAAGTTAAAACCATACCTAACTACAAAGCCACCTAGTATAGAAGGATCAACCACATTACTAACTTTTATTATTTTACCAAGAAAGTTCAAAGATTCAGTAATTATTTTTATATCAGGTTTCTTTAAAACCTCTGCTGATTTTATAGTAATTTCCAATTCGTTTTCACTTTCCCTTACAAGATTTAAGAATTTTTCTAATATAAGGATTAATAAACGGGAGCGCTTGTTTGCAAGTGTAACCATAATAAATTTGACTAAATTTTCACTCAAGTTCTCATTTATAGAAAGTATCGCTTCTTTTTTGTGCAAAAGAGAAACCATAGGATGAGATAGATACACAAAAACATCACTTTGATCTTTAAAAAAAGCTAACAAAAATTCTACTTCTTTTCTTATAATACCTAATCTGCTTCCTGAAACATGAAACAGTGCTCTAGCATAAGATGAAACTAAATTATTGTTTTTCATATTAAATTACCTATTCTAGTAAATCTAAGTTATTTAAGCTACCATTCCTCAATCCAAGCATTTTTTATATAAATAGGTCTTCTCCTTAAGGAAAGAAAACATAAATCATATCTGACTGAATAATCTAAAAAATCAAGATTTTTACTTAAGAAATATTTAGAAGAATTTATAATAGACTGACACTGAAAATGAGATATCGGTACTTCTTTTCCAAATAAACTTGTTTTAACTTCTATAAAAATCAGCTCCCTTTTTTTAGATACAATTAAGTCAATTTCACCCAACCTACAACGGAAGCGACGTTTTATAACATTATAGAATTTCAGCTTTAAATATATCGAAACTAACAATTCTCCAAAGTAACCTACAAAATAGCGTAACCTACTTACCATAAAAAGAATAATTAGCTTTGTGTAACTACTTTGCTTCCTTTTTTATTTTTACTATAAATCTCACCTTTTGCTGAAATATCTCTATCAACTAGCTCTATCACTGCCATTGGAGCGCAATCACCCTTTCTAGTACCAAATTTTATTATTCTAGAATATCCACCTTTACGGTCTTGATAACGATTAGCTAGAACGCTTAATAATTTATCAACTACTAACTTACTATTATGAAGACGTGAAAGCAAAAGCCTTCTACCATGTAAAGAATCGTTATTCTTAGCAATTGTAATAAACTTTTCCACATATGGACGAAGTGCTTTAGCCTTTGGTAAAGTAGTTACAATCTGCTCATGATTAATTAACGAGATAGATAGATTCTTTAACATTGATAACCTATGCTCGGTACAACGAGACAGTTTATTTTTCTTTATTCCATGTTTCATATACTACCTAATCCTCATCAGTATGTTGTTTAGCCAGTTCATCTATATCCTTAGGCGGCCAATTTGGTATATTCATACCCAAAGACAAACCTGAATTATTTAAAATTGCCTTGATTTCATTCAAAGATTTTCGGCCAAAATTAGCAGTTCTTAACATTTCAACTTCCGTCTTTTGCACAAGATCACCTATATAAGTGATATTTTCATTTTTCAGACAGTTATGAGATCTAACAGATAATTCCATTTCATCTACTTTACACAATAGAACAGGATCATAGCCCAAATCTTTAGCACCACTAGACAAAGAAACCTGCGATTTTTTATAACTCATATCAGAATTAATAAAAGGCTGAAATTGCTCTTGTAATATTCTTGCAGCATAGTCAATAGCTTGACTTGGAGAGATTGTACCATCAGTTTCAATTGACAATATCAGCTTATCTTTATCAGTAACTTGACCAACACGACTATTCTCTACTTTATATGAAACCCTCTCAACAGGACTATATAAAGCATTAACTGGAATAAAACCAATTAAATCTTGTTCATTCATAGATTTTAAAAATTCATTTTCTTTATATTTATTTACAGAAAGATAACCTTTTCCACTAGCAACATATATAGTAATGTTAAGCTCCACATCTTGACCTAGTGTACATATCACCAAATCTTTATTAATAATAGAGCATTGGTCATCAGTTTCTATCATTCCAGCTAATACTTGACAAGGCCCTTTAGCGCTCAAATTTAAGCACTTATTAGACGTATTATTTAACTTACATCTCAACATGCCCATATTTAATGCTATATCAGTTATGTCTTCCCTAACTCCTTGGATCGAAGTAAATTCATGATTCATGCCTTCAATTTTTATTCCATAAACAGCACTACCACGAAGAGAAGACAACATTACACGCCTTAATGCATGACCCAACGTTAAAGCAAAACCACTTTCCAAAGGTTCTAGAACTATATCACTTTTTTTACTCGAATCACCTAATATTACCTTAATTGCATTAGGCTTAGTTAATCTATCTAAATTTCCACAGAAAGAAACATTATCACTATAATACATACAAAAACCTTCCAAATATCCTATACTCTTCTTTTTTTCCTTAATCTACACCCATTATGAGGTATCGCCGTTTTATCTGCAATTGAAGTGACAGTCAATCCACAACTCCGAAGTGCTTTAACTGCAGCTTCTGCACCAAAACCAGGACCACGAATTATTACAGAAACAACCTTCATACCAAATCTCTCTATTACTTTCTTCGCAGCAGAATCGGCAACCTTACCTGCAGCATAAGGTGTGGATTTTCTCGAACCAGAAAAACCACATGCACCAACAGAAGTCTGGTAAAGCGTATTACCACAAACATCAGTCACATTTACAAAAGTATTATTAAAAGTTGCACGAATATGGACAATACCAGTAATAAACCTTTTTGTATTCTTACCAACCGTTTTAACTTTTTTCATAAAAACTCACGATAATAACAAATTTTATTTTTTCCCAGCAATAGGCAATTTAGATCTGCCTTTACGAGTTTTAGCATTAGTATGGGTTCTTTGTCCCCTCACAGGCAAACCTTTTCTATGCCTTAATCCTCTATAGCAACCAATTTCGATTAAAGATTTTATATCCATAGCCACTTTTTTTCTGAGCTCACCCTCTATGACATATTTTTGCCTAATAAAACTACTAATTTTCTCTATATCTTCATCTTGTAATTCTGAAACACGCTTACGCTCATCAATTTTACAGCTACGACAAATTATATTCGCAGTAGTAATGCCTATACCATGTATATAAGTTAATGCAAAAGGAATACACTTCTTCACCGGAACATTTATGCCTGCAATACGTGCCACTGATACCTCGATACTTTATTAATAATAACTCTTAATTTATACCATAAAACAACTTATAGTCAAATCAAATTACAAGAAATTTTACTTTCAATCTCTTGCATTACTCTATCAACACTCAAATTAGCGTTAATTGTTAACAATTTGCCCTTATAATACTCGCGCAAACCCTTCATCTGAAAATGATATTCTCTTATCCTCTTATTAATTGCAAGCATATTAGCATCATCAATTCTCTTCTCCAATCTCGTACTTTTACATTTAGCACAAGTAGTATTTTTAAAAGAAGATATACTATATATAGTTTTACAATCCAAACAAGTAAGACGATCTTTTAATCTATCAATTGCAATATTATCGTCAAGCTGCAACTCAATTACAAGATCAACATCCCTATTGCATCTTTTTTGCAAAACTTGAGTTAAAAAATGAGCTTGATTTAAATTTCTTGGAAAACCATCTAACAAAAAATCACCATCTATTAATGCAAGCTGGTCACACAATAATTTACATATAACTTCATCTTGAATTAAATTACCAGATTCAACAGTATCCTTTATTCCTTTACCTAATTTACTCCCACTAGATATAATATTCCTTAATAAATCTCCTACTGAAACTAATTTAAAATTATACTTTGCTATTAACAAACTGGACTGAGTACCCTTACCAGAGCCAGGAGGACCAAAAATTGTAATAATCACTTTAGTCTCCTTGTTTTAGACTCATATTTCTTTATCCAACTATCGTACCTATTTGAAAAAACATAAGATTGTACTTGCATAATAGTATCAGTAATAACGTTAACTATAATCAGCAAGCTCGTCCCACCAAAAATAAATGGTATATCATAATGATACCTCATAACTTCAGGTACAGTACATATTACCACCAAATACGCAGACCCAATAAATGTTAATTTAAAAACTATATCTTGAAGATAATCAGAAGTATGTTTTCCAGGCCCTCTACCAGGAATAAAACCACCATTTTTCCTAAGAAAATCAGCATTTTCCTCTGGATTAAATATAAAATTGGTATAGAAAAAATTAAAAAGTACTATGAGTATTAAGTAAGTTATAATGTACATCACTTTATTTGCCATAAAGTAGTTTAAAATAAAATCAGCAATGGCATGACCTTTATAGAAATTTGCAATTGAAATAGGCGTTAATAGAATTGCGTTAGCAAAAATAGTTGGTATTACACCAGATAAATTGATCTTCAATGGAATGTAAGTAAAATCATCATTATGTAATTTTTTAAACTGTTTTTTGGGATATTGAACAATTACCTTTCTATAAGAAGATTCTGTAAAAATGACTAAAAGGAGCAGTAAAAAAAACAATGCTATAACAAAAAGGGTAATGAAAAATGACATACTACCATTTTTATTTAATGTTAGCAGAGATGATAAAGCATTATGTAATTCAGATGTTATGCCAGTAAAAATGATTAATGAGATACCATTTCCTATACCGCTCACACTGATCCGCTCACCAAGCCATATTAAAAATATAGTTCCACCTAAAAGGCTAAAGATACCTATAGTACGAAACATAATACCAGGTTCAACTACAACTAATACCCCTTCTCTATTCATTCTTTCTAACCCTATTAAGATCGTAATTGATTGAAAGATACAAAACACTATAGTCATATAGCGTATATAAGAGTTCATCTTTCGACGTCCTAACTCTCCTTCATTTTTAATTTCATTGATTCCTTTAACGGCAGAGGATAATAATTGCATAACTATGGATGCAACTATGTATGGCATAACGTTTAACGCCAAGATCGTCATTCTAGCTAAAGCGCCACCAGAAAATAAATTAAATACTCCAAAAACACCAGAACTCTCCTTTGGAAATATATCATTGATTATATCAAGATTAACTCCAGGGATAGGAACATAAGTGCCTAAACGATAACAAACTAAAGCCATTAGCGTAAAAAATATACGCTTTAGTAAATCACTTTTATATAACAACGTAGAATCCAAACTATTAAATGCAAATTTACTGTTCATGATTTACGATAGTATTTCTACACTACCACCAACTGAAGCTACAGATCTTTTTGCAGCTTCTGATGCAAAATCAACATGAAACACAAATTTTTCGCTTAATTTACCCTTATTAAGAAGTTTGATTTTACTTTTAACAGATCTGATAAAACCTAATTTATGCAGTAGCTCCTTATCTATGATAGAATCCTTGACTATTTTTTTAGCTTCCATTAAGCACTGTACATCACCAACATTAAATATAGAGTATAAGTTTTTGCGTATAGGCTTAAAACCTCTTTTAGGTAAACGAGTATATATAGACTGCTGTCCACCTTCAAAACCATTTATAGAAACGCCACTTCTCGCTTTCTGCCCTTTATGCCCCTTACCGGATGTTTTACCTTTACCACAACCAATACCTCTACCTAATAATTTAGGCTTCTTTTTCTTAGATAATTTGGTAAATATAGAATTTAATTTTACAGCATCATTCATACTTTACCTATTTCCAACTATCTCACTAATCTTTTTACCCCTCTTACCTGCCACTTGGCGAGGAGATAACATAACATCAAAAGCCTTAAATACTGCACATATAATATTATGAGGATCATTTGATCTAGTAGACTTAGCTACCACATCCTTTATACCTAATACCTCAAAAACCGACCTCATTGCTCCACCAGCAATAATACCTGTTCCAGTTCTTGCAGCTCTTAAAACTATCTCACCAGAACAAAATTTAGCCTTAATATCATGATGTAAAGTTCTACCTTCACGTAAGTACACCCTAATCATCGACTTCTTTGCAGCATTTACAGCTTTCACTCTTGCTTCAGCAACCTCTGCGTGTTTACCTATTCCACATCCTACCCTACCCTTACCATCACCAACAACAACCAAAGTTGAAAATGAAAATCTTCTACCACCTTTGGTAACCGTTGTTACTCTTCGGACTGAAACTAAAAGTTCTGATAAATCATTATTATTTTGTAAATTCTTTACAGCCATATTTAAAACCTTCTAAAATTTAAATCCAGAGCTTCTTAAAGCCTCAGCAAATTGAGAAATCAATCCTGTATACTTATATGCCCCCCGATCAAAGACGAACCGCTGCTCCAATTTTGTACTAGGCAGACGCTCAATCACTAAAGAAGAAACCTGTTTTATAGTTTCAGCATTTACCCTACCTTTACATACATTCCTAATTTTATCATCCAAAGTAGAAGCAGAAGCTAGGGTTGTTCCTTTTGCATCGTTAATCAACTGAACGTAAAAATGTTTATTAGACTTAAATATGGATATACGTAAACGTCCAGCGCTCTTATCGAGCTTCGCTCTATTACGAAGTTTCCTTTTTTCATAGCCACTTAAAAAATTATACAATCTTTTCATTTTCATTACTTCTTTTTATTTACAACCTTACGCAGCATAAATTTGCCTTTTATTACAATACCCTTACCTTTATAAGGATCATATTTTCTAATTTTACATATATCAGAAGCCACCATATAGACTTTTTGCTTATCCATACCGCGAATCACTAAATGAGTTGGCTTTATACACTTAATCTCAACATATTTAGGCACTTTATACTTAATATTATGACTATAACCAAGATATAAAGTCAAACACTTATCATCACATTCTGCTTTATATCCCACACCATTAATCTCAAGATCAACAAAAAAATCATTAACCATACCGTTAATCATGTTATTAATATTACTTCTATAAGTGCCCCATATAGATTTTATTTTATCATAATCATCCCTGTCTTGATCAACAGAAAGTAACAATTGATTATCAACTATCTGACACAGAATGCCACTACACAAGCTCAGCTCTTTTTCTGCCCTAACACTTCTTATCAACACCCTACCATCATTATATTCAACTGAAAGATCAGCAGGAATATTGATAGGTGCGGCACCTATACGAGACATACATTTCTCCTATCATTTAAAATACACGACACAAAACTTCTCCACCAACTTTTAATCTACGTGCATTATAATCGGTCATCACTCCTTTCGGTGTAGATATAATAAAAATTCCAAGACCATTATATGCTTTAGAAATGTCCTTACACTTAGAATAATAACGACAACCGGGCTTTGATACCCTAGCTATATCATTAATCACAGGTGATTTATCATAATACTTCAACTGCACAACAAGCGAAGGGACACTATCACTCTCTTGCTTTTTATAATTAAGAATATACCCTTCCTCTTTTAAAATCTTCAATATAGAAGAATTCACTTTAGAGAATAGGACTCTTGTTTCCCTATGCATTGCCAATTGAGCATTACGTATTCTTGTTAAAAAATCACCAATACCATCAGATAACGACACTATTACACTCCTTATATCACATTTACCAACTAGATTTTGTAACCCCTGGAACTTGTCCAAAAGAACACAAATCACGTAAAACAATCCTACATAAACCAAATTTTCTATATACTCCTCTCGGCCTACCAGTTAAAGCGCATCTATTCCTAATTCTGATTTCAGAAGAATCTCTAGGCAATTTTTTAATCAGCTTACTTTGAGCTGCAAACCTTTTTGCAATAGATAAATCCTTATTATTCATTATAGATTTTAATTCTTCCCTTCTCTCCCTATACTGATCGCATAACTTTATTCTACGAAGATTCTTCTGTATCATAGATTTTTTTGCCATATATTTTTTCTCTCAATTATCAAAAAAAGGGAATTTAAGAGCCAGTAATAATTCCTTTGCTTCCTTATCACTAACTGCACTTGTTATAATATTAATATCCATACCTCTAATTTTACTTATTTTATCATAGTCTATTTCTAAAAATGATATATGCTCCTTGATACCAAAGGAAAAATTACCATGACCATCAAATTGCTTCACACTAAACCCTCTAAAATCTTTTTCCCTTGGCAAAGCAATATATATTAATCTTTCTAAGAATTCATACATTTTATTTCTACGTAAAGTCACTTTACAACCCACAGGTGCACCTTTTCTAATTTTGAAACCAGAAATAGATTTTTTTGCAAAGGTTGACACAGGCTTTTGCCCAGCAATCAAATGTAGATTATCAAATGGCTCATTTATCGCTTTATTGTCCGTAGCAGCATCTCCAACGCCCATATTGATACACACCTTGACAAGTTTAGGAACTTGCATTACATTGCCGTAATTAAACTTATCCTTTAAGGATTTTACTATACTATCTTTATACAATTGTTTAAACATATCAACCTAATCTATCACTTCTCCAGAAACTTTTGCAAAACGCACTTTTCTACCATCTATAATCTTAAATCCTACTTTAGTTGGAGTTTTACACTTAGGATCCAATATTGCAACATTGGATACATCAACAGCTAACTCTTTATTCAATATACCACCACCACTACCAGCTCTTGGTTTAGTATGTCTCTTACACACATTTACGCCAGAAACAACTACTTTCTTTTTAGCATCACGTATTATAACTTTGATTACCTTACCAATTTTTCTCTTATCTTTACCAGTTAAAACTATAATATCATCACCACTTTTTATTTTAGCACTCATTATAAAACCTCATCAGCTAATGACATTATTTTCATAAAAGAACCAGATAATAACTTTTTTACCGGACCAAACACCCGAGTGCCAAGTGGTTCACCTTGATCATTAATTAAAACCACAGCATTGCTAGAAAAACGAATTACAGAACCATCAGATTTCTTAACATTATTTTTTACTCTAACAACAACTGCTTTATATACTTTTCCTTTTTCAACTTTACCTTTTGGGTTAATAGACTTAGTAGATATAATAATCGTATCACCTACAGATGCAGATTTTCTACCACCTAACAAGCCAATACAAAGCACTGCACGCGCACCAGAATTATCAGCTACTTCTAACAATGTGTTTTTTTGAATCATACAAATACCCATTCCATTTTAGCCATTGATAACAACCCATTTTTTAGTAACAGAAATAGGCTTATGTTCCTGTATTAAAACCCTATCTCCCTTTTTGCAACTATTATTCTCATCATGCGCTGTATACTTCTTGTATTTTTTAATAACTTTTTTATACAGCCTATCCTTATACACTTGTAATACCGAAACCTTTACAGTCTTATCAGACTCAGCATTAGTTACGACACCACAAAAAACCTTCTTAGGCATTTCTTCCCTCTCTCTTTCTTCTATTTAACACAGTTAGACTACGAGCTATGCTCTTTCTTATTGAGCTAAAACGCGAAAAATTATTGCACTGGCCCAGCTTTTTTTGAAAAGCCAAATTAACAAATTCTTTTCTCAAATTCACAAGAAGTTCATGTAATCCTTGTGAAGATTCTGATTCAAATTTAACCATATCCATTGCAACTCCATTCAATTATGATTAGATATAAATTTACACTTCATAGGAAGCTTAGCAGTCGCTTTTTCAAGCGCCAATCTTGCTAAATGCATGGGAACATCACTACTAATTTCAAACAAAACCCTACCGGGCTTAGCTTTAAATACCCAAAATTCAACACTACCTTTCCCTTTACCCATACGTACATCTGCTGGCTTTTTACTAACTGGGGTATCAGGAAAAATTCTTATCCACACTTTACCAGAGCGTTTTAACGTTCTAGATATTACGCGTCTTGCAGTTTCAATATGCTTAGACTGAACCTTACCTACTTCCATAGCTTTTAATCCATAATCTCCAAAAGACAGCGTGCTACCACCCTTAGCATTACCCTTAATTCTCCCCTTAAATACCTTTTTATATTTACTCTTTTTGGGAACAAACATTTCAATATACCTTAACTACCAATATAAACCCAAACTTTAACTCCTATAATACCACATATAGTTTTCGCTTCACAAAAAGCATAATCTATATTAGCACGTAAAGTGTGCAAAGGCAAACGACCTTCTTTGTACCATTCAGTACGAGCTATTTCAGCTCCACCAAGACGCCCAGAGCAACTTACTTTAATACCCCCAGCACCCATCTTCAAACAATTTTGAATAGCTTTTTTCATTGCTCTTCTACATGAAATCCTTTTTTCTAGCTGATATGTAATACCCCTTGATATTAAAGCTGCATCTATTTCAGACTTTTTAACTCCTACTACATTCACTTCGACACTACTTCCTACTTTTTTAGCTATTTCTTGCTTTATCTTCTCAACATCCAAACCTTTCTTACCTATTATAACCCCAGGTTTAGAAGAATGTATTATTACAGACACTAAAGTAACTGTACGCTCTACAGTTACTTTAGAAATACCAGCATGCTTAAAGGATTCATTTATATAACTGCGAATAAATAGATCTTGATGCAATTTCTGTTTATAATCGTCCGTAGCACACCAAACAGAATCCCAGGTATTACTATTTATTTGCAATCTAAATACTTTAGGATTAACCTTCTGTCCCATATTTTTACACTTTCCTTATTAATTTTCCATTTCTATAAATCATACAATTTCTTTCAATTTTATAGTTATATTACTATAAAATTTGCTCATTCTATTAGCCCTACCCATAGCTTTTGGATATACTCTACGCAAAGTAAGTGACTTACCTATTAAAATTTCCTTTATATATAAATTATCAACGTTCAATCCATAATTATTTTGAGCATTAGCAATTGCAGAATTCAACACCTTCATTATAAAATCGGCAGCCTTTTTTTCACAAAATCTTAATTGTACATTAGCAAAAGAAACTTTTTTATTACGCACTAAATCAGCAACCAAATTTAATTTGCGAGGAGTTGATCTTAAAACCTTAGAACCAGCCTCAACTATTATATCCCTATTTTTCATATCAATTGCCTACCTTCTTGTTGCCTTTTTATCACCACCATGCCCAGTAAATTTACGAGTAGGTGAAAATTCACCGAATTTATGACCTATCATATTCTGATTATCAACACTAACAGGAATGTAATCTTTACCATTATAAACAGCAAATTTTAAACCCAAACAATTAGGAAGAATTACAGAAGCCCTGGAATGAATTTTTATCACCTTATTAATAGAACCCTCTTTTAAAGCTCTCTGAACTAATCTTAGTACAGATGGGTGTAAAAAAGGTGGTTCCCATACAGATCTACTCATAAATTAACCTTTCAATTTTTTTATATACTTATCACTAGATTTATTTTTTTTCCTAGTTTTCTTTCCTTTTGTTGCAACACCCCAAGGAGTAACAGGATGACGACCGCCAGAAGTTTTTCCTTCTCCACCTCCATGAGGGTGATCAATCGGATTCATTGCAACTCCACGCACAGCCGGTCTAATTCCAAGCCACCTACTTCTCCCAGCCTTACCTAACTTTCTATTCTTATGATCAAGATTAGATACTACACCAATAGTGGCTTTACAAGAAGATAAAATCAACCTAACTTGACCAGATCTAAGCCGCAATAAAACATATTGACCATCACGACCAACAATTTGCGCACAACAACCCGCAGCTCTAGCAATTACAGCACCACCACCTGGCTTCAATTCAACGTTATGAACAAAAGAACCAACAGGTATATATTTCAACAACAAACAATTACCTGGCAGAATATCAGCATCATCTCCAGCTGTCACAACATCACCAGGCTTCATACCTTGAGGAGCTAATATATAAGATTTAGCATCATCCTCCTTATATGATATTAATGCTAAAAATCCACTTCTATTTGGATCATACTCTATTTTCTCAACTATACCCTGATCTCTTCTATTACGTTTAAAATCTATAACTCTATACTTCTTCTTGTGACCACCACCTCTATGACGAGTTGTAATTCTACCATGATTATTTCTTCCACCACTGGATTTCTTACCAAATACAAGAGACTTCTCCGGCTTATCTTTTGATAAACCAACTTTACTTATTAATACAGTCCCACGAGAAGACGGAGTAACAGGATTAAAAAATTTCATACCCATATTAAACGCTCATTATATCTAATTTTTGACCATCTATCAAAGAAAAATAAACCTTTTTTCTCTGTTTTTTACAACCAATCACACCCCTAAACCGTCTATATTTAGGTTTAACTCTAATAACATTTATAGAAGAAATTCTGACATTAAATAAAGACTCTATTGCCGATTTTATTTGACGCTTATTTACATTTACAAAAACGTACAAAGAGTATTTATTAAACTTCTCTCTTAAAAGAGAAGCCTTTTCTGTGATTACAGGAGATTTTATTATATTATTATATTTAATCATAACAATCTACCTTCAAGATGCTTTAAAGTGTCTTTTGTTAACATCACGCATTCATGATTCAATATATCAAAAACATTTAACCCAATAGGTTTGATTAAATCTACATAATGCAAATTTTTAGCAGCACGTAACAAATCATCTCCATAATCACCAACTATTAAAAAAGAAGAAAATTTAAAATTTTTAATATATTCACACATTTTAGATGTTTTCTTCACATCAACATTTAAACTATCAAGAACAATAACTTGATTATTTAAATATTTTAGAGATAAAGCAATTTTCAAACCAAATTTACGTACTTTTTTATTAAGAGAGTAAGCATGACTCCTCACAACAGGACCAAAAATAATTCCACCACCTCTAAACTGAGGAGATCGCAAGCTCCCCTGTCTCGCCCTACCGGTGCGTTTTTGACCATACGGCTTAGCTGTTGTACCAGAAACATCACTGATACCCTTTGTTTTATGAGCACCAACTCTTCTCTTTGCTAATTGCCATCTCACTATATCATGCAAAATACTCAATTTTTGCTTGGCAGAAAATATCAAGGGATTAAGCTCAACACTACCTACATTATTATTAGATAGATCAACTAATTCACATTCCATAACTAACTCACCAAATTATTAGCATCATCACTCATATTCAACAGCAGACCTACTGGAAAAGGAACATCTTTATGTAAAGGCTTTTTAACTGCATCTCTCACAAAAACATAAGAGTTTTTAAACCCAGGAACATTATTACCCTTTACAGCAATTATGCTATTTTCACAATCAATGGATAATATTTTCATATTCTGTACAGTTACTCTGCTATTACCTAAATGACCAGCCATTTTCTTCCCCTTGAATACTCTACCAGGATCTTGACATTGACCAGTAGAACCTTGTGATCTATGAGCGATAGAAACACCATGAGATGCCCTAAGCCCACTGAAGTTATGCCGCTTCATCACACCAGCAAACCCTTTGCCTAAAGAATAACCTGTAATATCAAGATATTGACCAACTACAAAATGATTAACCCCCACTTTTTTACCACATTCTATTCCGAATAGATCAGTTAATCTACTTTCATATAGTTTACATTTACTATTTACACCCTTTTTCTTTAAATATTCCAACTGAGGCTTTGCTATTTTTTTTAAATCTCCTGTGCCTAAAATGACTGAATTGTAGCCACATTTATCTTGTCCTTTTATATCGATAATATAAGTTTCGCTGAGATGCAATAAGGTTACAGCCATGCAACTATTATCAAAATACATAGCAGTATGGCCAACATTCGTCATTAACAAACCAATTCTCCTAAGCGAATTTATTCTCTTCATTTTTCTTTTCCTAAATATTAACTTCCTTAACCTTTAAATCCACTTCTACACCAGCAGAAAAAGATAAATCTGCAAGCATCTTCATCATAGTAGAAGTAGGATTATGTACAATAATTAACCGCTTAGAAATTCTCATTTCAAATTGCTCACGAGATTTTTTATCAACATGAGGAGACCTATTAACAGTAAATTTAGAATCTTTTCTTGGCAACGCAATCGGACCAGATAAATCTGCATTAAACTGCTTTAATTGATCAATAAACTCCCGAATACACTTTTCCAATAAAGAACAATCGAAAGCTTTGATTCTAATATATATATCTTGCTTCATCTTAGTTGTTATACTCATTCTAAAATTTCCGAAACAACGCCAGAACCAACAGTTCTACCACCTTCTCTTATCGCAAAACGCAATCCTTTATCCATTGCTATTGGTACTTGCAACTCCACTTCTATACTTACATTATCCCCTGGCATTACCATCTCCTTTCCATCTAGCAATTTTATGCTCCCAGTTACATCCGTTGTTCTTAAATAAAACTGTGGCTGATAATTTCCAAAAAATGGTGTATGCCTTCCTCCTTCTTCTTTCTTCAATATATACACCTCCGCATTAAATTTCTTATGCGGGGTTATTGTCCCTGGTTTTGCCAATACTTGCCCTCTCTCCACTTCTTCTCTCTTTGTTCCTCTTAGTAATATTCCTACATTGAGTCCTGCACTTCCCTTATCTAGCAACTTCTTAAACATCTCAACACCAGTACATATCGTCTTTTGTGTCGCTTTCAGACCTATTATCTCTATCTCATCCCCTGTCTTTACCTCCCCCTTCTCTATTCTTCCTGTTACTACCGTCCCTCGGCCCGATATTGAAAATACATCTTCTATTGGCAACAAAAACGGCAAATCTATAGGCCTTGGAGGTACTGCTACATACTCATCTAACTTCTCCATCAATTTATCTATTGATTTCTTTCCATACTCACTACTATCATCCTCTAATGCTTTTAACGCAGACCCAACTATCACAGGCACTTCATCACCTGGAAATCCATACTTACTCAGCAACTCTCTCACTTCCATTTCCACCAAATCTATCATATCAGCATCAGCAACATCAGCTTTATTTATATATACCACGATATATCCAACACCCACCTGTTTTGCTAGCAATATATGCTCTCTCGTTTGTGGCATCGGCCCATCAACCCCCGACACTACCAATATCGCTGCATCCATCTGTGCTGCACCTACTATCATATTCTTTACATAATCAGCATGTCCAGGGCAATCAACGTGTGCATAGTGTCTCTTTTCTGTTTGATATTCAACATGCGCTGTTGCTATTGTTATTCCTCTCTTTCTTTCTTCTGGCGCTTTATCTATTTGATCATATGCTACAAAATTACCATAATGCTTTGTTATCGCCGCTGTTAACGTTGTCTTCCCATGATCCACATGTCCTATCGTTCCCACATTTACATGCGGCTTTCCAAATGCTTCTACTATCGCTGTCATAACTTTAACTCTTCTACCTAAAATACAAATACATCAATAAATAATATGTTGATTTTATATAAATACAACAAAAAAAAGAGCGGATAGTGGGAATCGAACCCACGTCACTAGCTTGGAAGGCTAGAGCTCTACCATTGAGCTATACCCGCACAATGGAGGAGGTAGGATTCGAACCTACGTACGCAACGCGGACAGATTTACAGTCTGTTACCTTTAACCACTCGGTCACTCCTCCACAAAAATCTGTTAAGAGAACACTACCTTAACTTAAGTTTTATTATCCCTAATATTAAACATCCAAATCCAAAAGATCAAGTAATAAAAGCTAATCTAACTGAAATCAGTTAGATTTCATTTTGTATAACATAATATTATCAATAAAACGCCTAAACAAATAATGCGAATCATGAGTGCCTGGCGCCTCTTCTGGATGATACTGCACAGAAAAGACTGGGCAATCCTTCATCATTATTCCCTCTACACTATTATCAAATAGAGAAATATGAGTAACCTCAACGTTACTTGAAAGAGAAGCTGAATCAATAACAAAACCATGATTTTGGCTAGTTATCTCAACTTTTTTACTCTCAAAATCATAAACTGGATGATTACTCCCTCGATGACCAATATCCATCTTGACAGTCTTTGCTCCCAAAGTAACTGCAAGTAATTGATGGCCCAGGCATATGCCGAAAACCGGCACCTTAGACTTTACAATAATTTCTATCTCTGAAATTACACTCTCCCCTATCTCTTGCGGATCACCAGGACCATTTGAAAGCACTATACCATCTGGGTTCATGCTTAATATTTTGTAAGCAAAACCTGTATCTGGTTTGACTAATTCAATCGTACAATCAAGTTCTACTAAGCGTGAGATTATACTAATTTTTACACCGAAATCAACAATTACAACTCTATATTTTGCATTAAGATCGCTTTTAAAGTTATTACTTAAACTAACTTTCTTGGTTATTTCTATTCCATTCACAGATTTGTATTTCTTCAATTCATCCAATATATGCGCCTCACTTGAAGGACATATCATTCCATTTTGAGATCCATATTTTCTCAAATGTCTCGTCAACGCTCTAGTATCAATTCCCGATATCCCAACCACATTATTTTTCTCCAACCAATCATTTAAGCTAATATATGAAGAAGAGTGAGACATAGGAGAAAGTTCACGCATAACCACACCACTTGCAAAAACTTTTTCTCCTTCATTATCTTTATGATTTATTCCAACATTACCAATATGAGGAAAAGTGAACGCTATTATTTGATCAGCAAAAGAAGGATCGGTTATAGTATGTTGATAACCGGTCATACCAGTGATAAAACAAACCTCACCTATACACTTGCCTTTTTTACCTATTGATTTTCCTAAAAAACACTTGCCATCTTGTAAAACTAAAGCTGCATCCTGCATTTAACTCTCTCTTAAACTAATTTAAATATTATATAAGAATTTTAAATAACATGCCAAAACTCAATCGCAAACTTTTCCACATAAAAATATCTTGACCATCGCATATTTCATACTATATGAATAAACCATTAATTAAAATGGAGGGTGCAGTGCTTAGCAATACAGATCAGTCTAAAAAAATAAATGAGAAGTGGCTACTGATAGGAGCTGGCTCATTGTTGCTTACAATAATGCTACCATCAATTTTGCTTTTAGCAAAAATAGCTATAATGTTCATTATAATCTCAACTACAGCAATAGCAATAAAAGTGGCCTCAAAAGCAATATCAAATGTCTTAGAGGATAAAGAGAACCAGTCAACACAAAATAAAATTATAAATTTAGCTATTGGAGTAGTGTCCATACTTGCAGGTGGGTTATCATTACTTATTACAGCAAAAGTTGGTTTCATCGCAATATGTTCAACTATAGCTATTTTAACTCTGTACGAATATATTAAAGATGAAAAAATAGGTAAGGATATAAATCATAAATTTGATGAAATAGCTAATAACATAACTGAATTTTGCGTGAAAAGCATTGAAAAACTTATTCCATCACAAAGTTGTGAAGTGTAACCTTTTGTTTATAAATTTTTAGATGCATGGCTAACGTATAAACACTGAAATCAGCACTTCCTTTCTTGTTATCCTAGTAATGGCTTCCATCATCAAAAATGTTGTATTACTTTTATACTCGCAAATCTAACTGGATTCCAATGTCAAGCACTGGAATGACATTACCTTGAATGGAAATCGGTGCGTGATGTACATCTGTATAGAGATTAAATATGTCATTCAGTTTGTTATCATTCTAGTACTGCCATTCTATAGGTAACAGCTGTACCTGGAACTCCTCTCTTGTCATTCCAGCACTTGATGCTGGAATCCAGAAAACTTAATTTCAAACTAGTACTTTCCCTCTTTTCATCCCAATTTCCAAAATGTTACTCCAGCACTGAAATCCAGCTTTTTTATAACTATCGAAAACACTGTATTACTTTACAAATTTAACTAGATATAATTACTGGCATGGCACGTTCGTAAAATTACGATAAAAAATTACTTGACAAACTCTAATAGCTTTGTTACCATGCACAGCGAAGGTGTTCTAGAGTTCGGAATCTATCTTCGTCTGCAGACTTTTCAATTCAATTAATCTATAATCTTCAGTTAAAATATATTTAAGCTATACTTCGGTCGTAACTGTATACATTTTTCTGAATCTTTTTTTATTAACAGGAGGATCATTATGTTTAAAATTCTGAATTACGCATATCATTAACCTGCATGTCTTTAAAGGACAGATGGTACCTATGTCCTTTTTATATTATATTTTCTAAATTTATTATTTTACACCCCAGTCTTTTTCAAATATTGCAAGCCCTTGATCAGTAAGTGGATGATTAATTAACTGTCTAAGTATTTTTGCTGGCACAGTAATTGAATCAGCACCAAGTTTTGCAGCCTCTATTACATGCGCTGGACTTCTTACTGATGCAACAAGAATTTTTGTGTTAAAACCATAATTAGAATATATAGTGCATATATCTTCTATTAGCGATAAGCCATCATAGCTTATATCATCAAGACGACCAACAAAGGGAGAAATAAAACAAGCACCGGCCTTAGCGGCAAGCAGTGCTTGTCCAGGAGAAAAACATAATGTGATATTAGCAGGTATTTTATGTTCTGTCCACAACTTTTTACAAGAAATTAATCCTTCATGTGTAAGGGGTAACTTCACTACGATATTACTAGCGATTTTCGCTAACTTAAGGCCTTCCTTAACCATATCCTCATGGCTATCTGCAACAACTTCAACACTAACAGGCCCTTTTATAACAGAGCATATCTCACTTACTAAATTTTCGTATTTATCTTTATGTCCAGATTTTGCTATCAAAGAAGGATTTGTTGTTATGCCATCAATGAACTCTTTTAGCTCCTTAATTTCATTCAAATCAACACTATCAAGAAAAATTTCCATATTATTGTCCTAATTATTGTCCTATTCAAAACCCATTTTTACAAAATATTGTCATCTTTGAAAAGTATTAAATAAAATCGGATTTTTAACTCAACTCAATTCTAAGTCCGTTAGGAAAGAAAATATTGCACTGAGACACAGTATAGCGCTTTCCTTAATTGGTTGCATTTTATTAACAGAATTAGCATAACCAATTTCTGAAGTTTACTAGCTTTACGTCCAATAGAAATTCTTGCATAGCCTAAAACTTAGTGCTACTATTAGTATAGTAACATAAATAGGTAGTGAGGAACAATAAACAAAACGACTAAGGTCGAGTTTAACGCTCGCAATTAAATTCAACTAAAAAGGTTAATATAAAAGGAGTTTTGATAGCTTAATCACTCCTAAAGTAAATATATTATCAGAACAATAGTAATAGGGGGTATACTATGTCAACAAATTTCCCGATATTGAAAGATATATTAGCAGAACTGAAAAGAAAAAATAGCATTACTGTTCTAGAAGAATACTATCAGAGCAAATGGGAGATTTATGACTTGTTCATGAATTTAACAAATGATGAAAATTTGAAGCAAGCATATATAGATCTATCTTTCAACAAAAGCTTTAAAAAAAACTTTATAGAATTAGCAAATCAGGCAAAAAAAGCTGTAAGTAAGTATTTTAGAGACAAAGACATAGATCTTCGAGCTTTTTATGTAGAAACTAACAATTCTGATAAAGTGTTAAACATTAATCTTATTAATTACAATAGAAGTGAGCCAATAAGAATTAGTGATATCTTACAGCAAGAAAGGGATATTAGCACATTGAATATCTATTGCGATAAAAAGCATGACATATACGCTTACCGAAAAGGTAAGGAAAGACATTATGAATTTAAAGAGGATGCATATTATGAAATGACAAGCACTTGGCCTGTGCAGGACAAGGATGGAAAAACTGTTACCTGTACTATGGTTATGAATGTAAGTAATTCTGGTATAACTAAAGTACTACAGTTTAATGGTAAAGATTTTGAATCGCCACCTAAGGAGTTTTTGGAATTAATAAGACAAAATGAAGAATTATATATTCAAGGTCTCTCTCTACATGACGCTGTCAAAGCATTATTGGAGAAGAACAAAGATGCTCCAGCTGTTATTAATCTGCAAAACAATGAACATATCGTAATCAATAAAGATGAAAAGATGAAAGATCTTGAAAATGATGCTAAAAGCAATCCTATTCTTTCTTTCACTAGCAACAATGTATCAGAGGTTAATCCACAGCAGATTGCAACTCAGGCAATTGCAACTCAAACAGAAGTTAATTCACAGCACACTGAAACTCAGACAGAGGTCTCTGTGCAACACGTTAAGACTCAAACAGAAATTGGCTCTCAACAGACTGAAACTCAAAATTTGCAAGAAGTTACAACTCAAACAGAGATTAATCCACAACAGATTGCAACTCAAACAGAAGTTAATTTACAGCACACTGAAACTCAAACAGGAATTGGCTCTCAAGAAACTGAAACTCAGACAGAAGTTAATTTGCAAGAAGCTGCAGTGCAAACAGAAGTTAACTCACAACAACTAGATCAAAAGCTTACAAAAGCTGAGCAAGAAATTAGAGAATTAAATGAGCAGAGGAACGAATTACGATATAGGTTCGACAAGGCTGAACAAGAACTTGAAGAGTTAGAAAAGCACAATAGTGACTTACAGAATGAACTTGGAGAAGAAAAGCAAGAAATTAGAGAATTAAACGAGCAAAAGAATAAATTACAATATAGCCTCGATGAGGCTGAGCAAGAAATTAGAGAGTTAAATCAGCAGAGAAACAACTTACAATGTAGGCTCGAAGATGCTGAGCAAGAATTTGAAAAGCATAATAGTGATTTACAGAATGAACTTGGAGAAGAAAAGCAAAAAAATGCAAAATTGCAAGATGAACTGACACAAGAAAATGAAAAGCTAGCAAATATGTCAACAGAGCTGGAAGAAAGAGCGCAAAAACTTGAGAGTGTGCATGAAGGAAAGAAAGACCTGAAGAAAAAACTGGAAGTTGCTAATGCAGGAAAAGAAGAGTTGATAAGTGAGTTAAGAAAACTGCAAAACGCATTAGCTCACCTGGAAGAAGAAAGGTTTCATTTAAAAAACGATCTTGATCAGTTAAGAATCGATAATGAGAGTATAAAAAAAAGCAAAGAGGAGCGAATATCAGATTTAGAAAAAAAGTTATTATTATTGAAAGAAGAAAAGCAAATGTTAAACAGCCGTATAATAAAGCAAGAAAAATTAGAACAGGAAATCATAGAGGCTAAGCAAGAAATTGAAGAGTCAGAAAAGTATAATAGTGATTTACAGGATGAACTTGGAAGAGAAAAGCAAAAAAATGCAAAATTGCAAGATGAACTGACACAAGAAAATGAAAAGCTAGCAAATATGTCAACAGAGCTGGAAGAATTTGAAAAGGCAAATAAAAAACTGAAGAAAGACCTGGAAGTTGCCAATGTAGAAGGAAAGAAACTGAAAAGTAAAGTGAATCAGTTAGAAGAAGAGGCAAATGCAAATGAAGAGGAAGCAAACAGCATGAGAGATGAACACAGTAAATCGTTAATGAATTTAAAATCTCAAATGCAAAGCTTAGATGATAAGCACAACACAAATCTGGAATCTTGTAAACAAGAGGTAGATCAGCTAAAGTGGAAATGTGAAGAGTTAACGAACAAGGTAGAGCTTAAAGATGAACAGATCGAGAAAATAAGAGAGCAATTACAGCAGGAGGTAAAGAATGAACGTTTAATGAATTTCAAATCTCAAATGCAAAATTTGCAAAGTGAGCACAACGCACATTTGGAACCTGATGAACAAGAGGAATGTGAGCTAGAGTGGGATAAGTCGGATTTAACGCCAGAGACTGAAGATAAGCAGATCGAAATGATGATACTGCAATTACAGCAAAAGATAGTAGAAGAGAATAAGCGCTATGCTGAGATTGAAAGATTGGAAGAAAAGGTAAAAAATCAAGCTTTGGAAATTAAAAGAATAATGGAAGAAAAAGAAAAGCTAAACGGTAAAGAACCATATCTAAATAACCAAGATGCAGAAAAAAACCCTAGGTCTTTAAGCTTTGATAGCGCATTTCATAGCGATGATGATGATGATCACTATAATTCATTTCTAAATTTAATCAGCATTCCCTCACAGGCGTGTAGTCAAAGTCAGCACGAAAGTGTTTAATACTGTTCAGATGCATGTGAAACCAGTCCTTCTTTTCTTGTCAAGTCCCCCTTGTCATCCTAGTGCGCGACACTGGGATCCAGTTAAATTTGCGAGTATAACAGTAATCAACGTTTTAATGATTATGAAAAACCAGTGTCACAAACTGGGATGACATCTTCCCTGAACCATAATGTTCGTACAGTTGTGTGTCAGCTACTTGAAGTGGGAATGACAAGAGTAAACTCATTTCTTGAACACAAAAAGAGCGCCCTAAAGAGACTTACCATCAAGATAACTTAAATATATACCAACTCCCTTATTTTTTAATGATTCCTCATCATGAGTCAGGTGATCAAAAACCTGAATTTGATTTGTTACAATGCTACAATCATTATTTACGACCTCTAATACACCATTGTCAATTACAACTTTCTCCTTTATCTGGTTACTCATTTGAACAGTAATTATACCAGGCAATAAATAAATTAAATAAGGGGAATGGCAGGCTAAAATCATCAATTTCCCTTCAAGCCCACTCACTGAAAGCGAAACCACTTCATTGAATGAAATTCGATTATCAGGAGAAAAAAACTGCACCTTAAAAGTGTTCATAATCTTTAATGTCCGGCTCCAACTTCAGCTTTTATTGATTCAGCCTTTTCTATTGCTTCACTTATACTTCCCACCATATAAAAAGCAGCTTCTGGCAGATGATCATATTTACCTTCAATAATTCCTTTAAAACTAGAAATAGTATCAGAAAGTGAAACAAATTTGCCAGACATGCCAGTAAATACCTCCGCAACATGAAAAGGTTGAGAAAGAAACTTCTGAATTTTACGAGCTCTATCAACAATAATTTTATCTTCATCAGATAGTTCATCCATACCAAGTATTGCGATAATATCTTGCAGCGACTTATAAGTTTGCAATATACGTTTCACCTCAGAAGCCACATTATAATGTTCTTCACCAATGATTTCAGCAGATAAAGACTGAGAAGTTGAGTCAAGTGGATCAACAGCAGGGTATATACCCATTTCAGCTATCTGCCTTGACAACACTGTGGTTGCATCAAGATGAGAGAATGTCGTTGCTGGAGCTGGATCGGTCAAATCGTCTGCAGGAACATATATAGCCTGTACAGAAGTAATAGAACCAGCAGTAGTTGAGGCTATTCTCTCTTGCATAGCGCCCATATCAGTCGCAAGAGTTGGCTGATAACCAACAGCCGACGGTATTCTTCCAAGCAAAGCAGAAATTTCAGAGCCAGCTTGAGTAAAACGGAAGATATTATCTACAAAAAATAGAACATCTTGATTTTCATGATCACGAAAATACTCCGCCATAGTTAGTGCTGTTAAAGCAACCCTAGCCCTTGCTCCAGGAGGTTCATTCATTTGACCATAAACCAAAACGGCTTGAGATTTTTCGTGCTCATTTATATTTATTACATTCGAAGTAATCATCTCGTTATAAAGATCATTACCTTCACGCGTTCTCTCTCCTACTCCAGCAAACACAGAAAATCCTTTATGAGCTTTTGCTATGTTGTTAATCAGCTCCATTATCAGAACTGTTTTACCAACACCAGCTCCACCAAATAAGCCAATTTTTCCTCCTTTAAGATAAGGAGCAAGAAGATCTATAACCTTTATTCCTGTAACTAAAACTTCTTCCTGTATCTTTTGCTCAGTAAAACTTGGAGGTGATCTATGTATAGGTTCTAAATCATACTTTCCTTTTAGCGGACCACACTCATCTATAAGCTCCCCTACAACATTAAAAACCCTTCCTAAAGTTGAGCGTCCAACCGGAACTGATATTGGTGCACCTGTATCAACAAACTCATCACCTCTTGACATACCATCTGTGCTATCCATAGCAATGCAACGAACTATATTGTCACCTATATGCTGTGAAACCTCTAAAACTAGCTCCTTGCCCTTATATTTTAGTTTGCTTTTTAAAGCATTAAATATCTTAGGCAACCCGTCTTCAAATTTTAAATCAACAACTGCTTGAGTTATTTTAACTACTTTACCTGTACTCATCTCTTTCATCACCTAACACTACAATTCTATAAAAGAACTTCTAAAGAAAATAAATCTTATATTATTAACAGAAATTTTGCAATATTAAAACACTTACTAGTTACGTTTCATTATAAACAATGCAAATGCATTCAATAGCCAAGTAATAACAAACAGCACCAAACTAAGCGCATAAGCAGCAAGAGTTTGCACACTATTGAAATCCTGATCTCCGGTAAGTAATGTAGCAATTTGTACAGTGATAGTAGTAACTGAATTGAGAGGATTAAAGGTCAAATTTGCATTGATTCCCACAGCCATTAGTACAATCATTGTTTCACCTATCACTCTTGAAATTGATAATAAAATTGCACTTAAAATTGTAGGCATTGCATAAGGTATTGTTATATGCCATATAGTTTCCGCTGGTGTTGCGCCAAGCGCCATAAAACCATAACGCAAACTTTTTGGAACAGATCTTATAGCATCTTCAAGCAAAGAAATAATAAAAGGAAGAATCATTACCCCGATCGATAAACCAGCAATCAAAGCACTTTCTGAGTGTATACTTAAATTAAAAAAATTTGCTACCTGCTTTATAAAAAAAGACAAAAATACAACTGAGAAGTATCCATATACAACAGTAGGAATAGCAGACAAAACCTGTAAGGCTGTATTAATAACATAACGCACTTTTTCACTCGCATACTCACTAATATATATTGCAGAAAATAAACCAAGCGGCACCGCAACTAACATTGCTACAATAGTTATAAGTAATGTCCCCACTAAAAGTGGCGCTATACCAAAACATCCCACCTCTCCTCCGCCAATAATAGCTACATTATGCTTCCATTTTAAGCAAAATAAGAATTCTGAAATAGCTACTTTATTAAAAAAAGAAATGGACTGAACAAAAATAGATAGCATTATAAATAAAGTGATAAAAAGTGATATTGCTAAAGCCATAAATAACAAAAATTTTACCATCTTATTTCTTTTACCTTTAAAGATAAAAATCAGCATAAAAAAAAGTAACGCTATAGAAATAGAAGTTATAAAATAACCATCATAGAATGCTAACAAACAAGGTAGCATCCACATACAACTCAAATATATATAAGACTTAACTTTACTTACTGCTTGAAACTTACTCAAACAAAATAAAAGGATTAGTAAAACAGGTACGCCTATAATTAAATTCATTTTTCCATACATCAAATTTTATTCAACAAGAATGCCATAGAAGTTGACCATTATTTGACAATAGAGCAAAATAATTTAAAATAAATAGTCATATTAATATAAAAGCAATGAAAAGAACATTTCAACCAAAAAATTTAAAAAGAAAGCACAGACATGGATTTCGTTCACGTATGTCAACAAAAGCTGGAAGAAAAATTCTTAATAAGCGTCGTTCATTAGGGTGTAATAAATTATGCGCATAATAAGCATAAAAAAAAAGAGTTTTCCTTTGCTTTTAAAAACAGATTAGCACCTGACAGTCTTTTTTATCGAGGGGTATATATATCACTATATGCTATAAAAGAAAGAGAACCTGAAAAGTATATTCATGTTATTAGAGTAGGTCTGGCTATCAGTAAAAAAGTCGGAAAAGCAGCAAAAAGAAATAAAATAAAAAGGCAATTACGAATGCTAGCTAAAGTTAGCATTTCTAATATAAGTAATCTAGGATACTATTACATAATACTAACCCATAAAAACATTATGCAAGCAGGCTATAAAAATTTACAAAAAGATCTAAATATTTGCTTAAAGAAAGATAAAATAAGAAGAAATTTTCACTAAAGTATTTACAGCTATGTTTTTTATGATAAAGTAAGTAAAGTTTTTAAAATAAATTAATAGATGTGGGTACTTGATGGTAGAGAGTATAAGAAAACAAGATAAAAAGCTCGATACAAATAATGCTGAAGAGAGTTTTTATGAATATAGAAAGTCTAGCTACCGTACACAATGGGGAATGGCATTTGAACAAAGCCAGTACTTAGAACAAAATAAGGATAATCCTAGAGGGAAGTTGCTAAATTTGAATATAGAAGCAACTTATTACAATAAGAGAATGGTTTGATAAAAGTAAAAGTACCTGTTCAGGGGAGTGGTTGAAGAAGCGATAGGCAGGGGATTGTATAGTTCTCTTTGTTTTCATGTGAAGTATAATGAGATTATCTTTTCAAATTCCTAGCTCTGATTACGTAAAATATGAGCTTTTACAGTAAACGATATAATGCCTAATTTGCTGTTCAGCGTGATAGCGGAATACTTTCTAGTTTACTTAAAAAATTTCACATCATTCTTTCAGATTTTAAAATATTTTTCGCAACTTGAGAAGCTCCAGTTGCTTCAGATAGGTAGCTTCAAGTAATACCTTATACGTTTTGCAACTTTCTTACACTTCTGTTTCATTTTTTAATAAAGCTTTTTTTTAGCATAAACAATTTAGTGGATGCGTTTTTTAAGTAACAGCCCAGAACTTTAACTTCAATAGTCCGACTATGTTTCAAAGTACCTGTCAGCGACTATTACGATTGCACCATACACCTTTTTGCATTTTGAAGGAACTCTACATTCACTATTTGATACGCTTTCAATTCACATTAAAAACTTCAATTCACATTAAAAACATCACTTATAATTCTCACGTGAAGATCAACTTTTTGATGATTTGTTAAATATTGCTATCTCTCCTCCTCATTTACAAACAGGTAGCAAATTCTACTTTTAAATTTTCTACTTTTATTTTAAAGTTTTCGCAGAGTTCTAAAAGATCAATTATATTACCTCACAGCTACTCTATGTTTACCTTGTTTCATCGCTCTACTGAACAGATATAAATAAAAAAGAAATTTTTATAAACTTGGCAACGACCTACTTTCCCTTTTTAAGTATCATCGGCGCTAAAAAGTTTCACTTCCGAGTTCGAAATGAGATCGGGTGGTTCATTTTTGCTATAGTCACCAAGTCAATAAAAATTTCTGACTTAACAAATTTCAATTTAATATTTAACACTGCATATACACATATAGAAAGGAAATAAATCAATCAGGCTATTAGTACTAGTTAGCTTCACATGTTACCATGCTTCCACACCTAGCCTATCAACGTGGTAGTCTTCCACGGCCTTAATTGGGAAATTTTTTTGAAGAGGGTTTCTTGCTTATATGCTTTCAGCAATTATCCCATCTATACATAGCTACCCAGCGATGCTATTGGCATAACAGCTGGTACACCAGAGGTATATCCATCTCGGTCCTCTCGTACTAGAGTCAGACCTTCTCAAATTTCCTTCACCCACGGCAGATAGAAACCGAACTGTCTCACGACGTTCTAAACCCAACTCACGTATCACTTTAATCGGCGAACAGCCGAACCCTTGGGACCTTCTCCAGCCCCAGGATGTGATGAGTCGACATCGAGGTGCCAAACGGTGTCGTCGCTATGAACGCTCGAACACCATCAGCCTGTTATCCCCGGCGTACCTTTTATCCGTTGAGCGATAACCCTTCCATACAGAATTACCGGATCACTATGACCGACTTTCGTCTCTGCTTGGCTTGTCAGCCTCGCAGTCAGGCAAGCTTATGCCATTATACTATCAAGCTGATTTCCGACCAGCTCTAGCTTACCTTCGTACGCCTCCGTTACTTTTTAGGAGGCGACCGCCCCAGTCAAACTACCCACCATACAATGTCCTAGTTTCAGATAATGAAACATAGTTAGATATCAAAAATGTAAAGGGTGGTATCTCAAGGTCGACTCCATTACAGCTAGCACCATAACTTCAAAGTCTCCCACCTATCCTGCACATCACATTTTTAATAGCAATGTAAAGCTATAGTAAAGGTGCACGGGGTCTCTTCGTCTAACCGCGGGTACCCCGCATCTGCACGGGGAATTCAATTTCGCTGAAATGATGTTGGAGACAGTGGAGAAATCGTTACGCCATTCGTGCGGGTCGGAACTTACCCGACAAGGAATTTCGCTACCTTAGGACCGTCAGTGTTACGGCCGCCGTTTACTGGGGCTTCAATTCAGAGCTTGCACTCTTCCTATTAACCTTCCAGCACCGGGCAGGCGTCAGACCCTATACTTCCACTTACGTGTTTGCAGAGTCCTGTGTTTTTAGTAAACAGTCGCTACTCCCTATTTTGTGCCACCTACTCATAGTTGCCTAAAAGCAGGTTACCCTTCTTCCGAAGTTACAGGTATAATTTGCCGAGTTCCTTCAACATCATTCTTTCAACACCTTAGTATACTCTACTCATCCACCAGTGTCGGTTTACGGTACGGCCTCATAAATATTAAGTGCTATTTCCTGGAGCTTCTTTTAAGCATAGATCAATCCAATAAGACCTACACAAATACAAAACCCGTCACACTTAAGAGGTTTAGGAATATTAACCTAATTGCCATCGACTACTCCTTTACGGACTCGCCTTAGGAACCGACTAACCCTACGCAGATTAACTTAACGTAGGAACCCTTAGATTTTTGGTGAGAGTGTTTTTCACACTCTTTTACGCTACTTATGTCAGCATTCTCACTTCCGATATCTCCAGCAGCTTTCACAAACCGCCTTCACAGACTTACGGAACGCTCCGCTACCGCGCCTATTAATCGAAATTAATAAGCACCCACATCTTCGGTATACAGCTTTAGCCCCGGTACATTTTCGGCGCAGAAAAACTTATTTAGACAAGTGAGCTGTTACGCTTTCTTTAAAGGATGGCTGCTTCCAAGCCAACCTCCTAGCTGTAATGGTTTTTCCACTTCCTTCCCCACTTAGCTGTAATTTTGGGACCTTAGATAGTGATCTGGGCTGTTTCCCTTTCCACCACGGACTTAGCACCCGTAGTGTGTCTGCTGTATAATTAATTGTTGGTATTCGGAGTTTGGTTAGATTTGGTAAGATGATGAATCCCCCTAGTCTATCCAGTGCTCTACCCCCAACAACATACATACAACGCTCTACCTAAATAGATTTCGCGGAGAACCAGCTATTTCCAAGTTTGATTGGCCTTTCACCCCTAATCACAACTCATCCAATAATGTTGCAACATTAACTGGTTCGATCCTTCAGTATGTTTTACCATACCTTCAATCTGGTCATGACTAGATCACTTGGTTTCGGGTCTAATCCATAAAACTAAACGCCCTATTCAGACTTGCTTTCGCTACGCCTACACCTACCGGCTTAAGCTTGCTTCATAGATTAACTCGCTGACCCATTATGCAAAAGGTACGCTGTCACTCTAAATATCAATAAATTGATATAGAGCTCCAACTGTTTGTAAGCACTTGATTTCAGATTCTATTTCACTCCCCTCCCGGGGTTCTTTTCACCTTTCCCTCACGGTACTTGTTCACTATCGGTCGTTAAGGAGTATTTAGGCTTGGAGGATGGTCCCCCCATATTCAAACAGGATTTCACGTGCCCCGCTCTACTCAAGGATTTAAAAACTTTCTACTTATACAGGACTATCACCTTCTATGGTTACCATTTCCAGAGTATTCTAATTCTTATTTTTAAATCACTAGCCTTTTCCGCTTTCGCTCGTCACTACTAACAGAATCTCGGTTGATTTCTTTTCCTTTGGCTACTTAGATATTTCAGTTCACCAAGTTTGCCTTATATATTAGTATATAATAACTAGCTAAGCTAGTTGGGTTTCCCCATTCGGAAATCTGCGGATCAAAATTTGTTGACAATTTCCCACAGCTTATCGCAGCCTGCCACGTCCTTCATCGCCTCTTAACGCCAAGGCATCCATCAAGTGCTCTTAATAATTTATTTATCTGACTATATGTAGAATATGCAGAGTTAAATATTAACTTACAATTGAATTGAGATTAAATAATCTCTACCATAAAACTTTTCAAACATCTAAAAACTAATCTTTTATATGTTACAATCTGATACATCATATGTCAACGCCTTTTTACACAAAACATTTACCTATTATTATCAACAACAACATACCAGTAATCTTAAACAGTACAATCTGAGAAATATTCGACAAATTGATATGTACAGAAAAATTAATGAAAAAGATATTTTGTAAGATAAAATGTGTTAAAATTAGTTACCTAAAAACGACAATGAACATTTCGAGTATTTCTAATGTATGAAAAGTAATCTATCTTTTATAAAAAACTTTGCTTTAAATTGTATATCTAAGCTCACTGGCTTATTAAGTATTAAAAAAGTAAAAAATTTCATTATGGATAAATACAATACTCTCCATAAAGAAATTGTAGCGCTTCTTGAAAAATCTAAAAACCTGTTAAATACCAACATTGAAATCGGGTTATATCACTTCTATAAAGGTAATATATCAGATGCAAAGTTAATATTTTGGTTAATTAGCATATTCTACCCCAAATTACCTATAATCTGGTATAATATTGGAAGATGTCATTTTGCAGTAGGAAATACTAATAAAGCTTATAATTATTTAACAAAGACGCTAAAATTAGATAGTAGTCACAAAGAAGCTTCTTACTACTTAAAAAAAATAACAAACACATCAGATATCGTAGAATTGCCTGAAAATCTCATAAAACAATATTTTGATTACACAGGTGAATATTTTGTTGAGCATTGGCTAATTGCCAAACAATACAGAGGGCATGAACTCGTACACATGATAATTACAAAAGTCTTTAACCACTACACTTCTGAACTGAATATACTCGACCTTGGTTGCGGTACTGGAATATGTGGTCACTTCCTAAAAATAAGTAATATTAGAAGTCGCATAACAGGAGTTGATATCTCAAATAGAATGCTCAATATTGCAAGAGGATGCCTTATAAAAGGTAAACCTGTTTACGATGAGTTAATACATACAGAAATGAAAGAGTTTCTTAAACAAGAGAAGAACCAGCAGTATGATGTAATTATCTTTGCTGAAGTGCTACACTATCTACATGATTTTCTAGCAGAATTGAAACTAGCAAAAGGATTGACAAACAAAAAAGGGGTTATTGTATGTTTAGTAAGAAGAAAGGAAAGTAAGGGTATTGACTTTGTAAACAAGGGAGATTATTTTCGTCACTCAGAAGATTATATTCAGCATGTTGCAAAAGAAACAAATATGCAAATAAGTCAAATGAGTTACTGTAAAATATATGGCAGCCAAGTTGATGGTATCTTGTTTGCATTACATTATCCACAAAAAAATTTAACAACTTAATCGAGAAATCGCTCAAATAAATGTCTATATTATCATAAAAGGAGCCTTATGAATTACATTGCTATTAACTACGCAAAGGATAGTAAATTAACCGATTTTGGAAAAGCAGTTCTATTGGACAGGTATTTAATAGAAAATGAAAGTTATCAAGATCTCTTTATACGCATTGCCAATTACTACTCTGATAATAAAGAGCATGCACAGCGTCTTTATGACTACATGAGCAATTTATGGTTCATGCCTTCAACTCCAATACTTAGCAATGGTGGTACCAAGAGAGGATTGCCTATTTCCTGCTTTCTTAACGAAACTGAAGATAGCTTGCAGGGAATAGTTGATTTATGGAATGAAAATGTTTGGCTCGCTGCACGTGGTGGTGGAATAGGTAGTTATTGGGGAAATTTACGTTCAATTGGTGAAAGTGTCAAAGGTAGCGGTAAAACATCAGGAATTGTGCCATTTATTGTAGTACAAAACGCTCTAACGCTTGCAATCAGCCAAGGATCATTAAGAAGAGGAAGCTCAGCCGTCTATCTTCCTGTATCCCATCCAGAGATAGAAGAGTTTCTAGATTTACGTAAGCCAACTGGTGGTGACCCAAATCGCAAAGCATTAAATATACATCATGCTGTAATAGTAACAGATAAGTTTATGCAAGCTGTTGAAGATGATCAAGAATGGGATTTAATAAGCCCTCATAACAATAAAGTTATTTCAACAGTAAAAGCACGGGATATATGGATTAAAATATTAACAGCAAGAATTGAAACTGGAGAACCTTATATTATCTTTCTTAATGCAACAAATAACAATAAACCAGAACCTTACAAAAAGCTCAATTTAGATATAAAAATGTCAAACCTATGCAGTGAAATAACTTTAACTACAGGTTACGATCACCTGAACAAGTCACGCACTGCTGTATGTTGTTTATCATCCGTAAATCTTGAATACTACGAAGAATGGAAAGATAATGAGCTTTTCATAGAAGATATAATGCGTTTTCTTGATAATGTATTAGAGGATTTCATAAACCAAGCACCAAATGAAATACAGCGAGCAAAATATTCCGCAATAAGAGAGCGTAGTATCGGTCTTGGCGTGATGGGTTTTCATTCATTTTTACAAAGTAAAATGGTTCCTTTTGAATCAGTAACAGCCCAACAATGGAATAAAAAAGTATTTAAGCATTTGCGCGAGCAAGCGGATGTAGTTTCTAAAAAATTAGCAGAAGAAAAAGGGCCATGTCTTGACGCTAAAGAAATCGATCTAATGGAAAGGTTCACACATAAGCTCGCTATTGCTCCAACTGCCTCAATTTCGATTATCGCAGGCAACACTTCCCCTGGAATAGAGCCATATGCAGCAAACGTATTTATACAGAAGACATTAACAGGTTCATTTGTAGTACGAAATAAATTCTTGCAAAAACTACTAGCAGAAAAAAATCAAGACAATGATGAAACATGGTCCTCAATTTCAACAAATGAGGGTTCTGTTCAGCATTTAGATTTTCTTAGCAAGCATGAAAAACTGACATTTAAAACAGCATACGAACTTGATCAACAATGGATCATAGAACATGCAAGTGATAGAACTTCTTATATTTGTCAATCTCAATCAGTAAATCTGTTCTTACCTGCCAATGTGCATAAACGTTACTTACACAAAATACACATGCTTGCTTGGAAAAAAGGATTAAAGAGCTTATATTACTGCAGATCACAATCAATGCAGAGAGCTGACAAGGTCTCACATGACATATTCAAAAAAAGTCAAATATTGCAACAAAAAACAGATATTAATTATGATGAATGTCTGTCATGCCAATAGATTTATGACACTGAATTTACAGATCATGTAATAAATAATGATGTAAAAAACAAAAAATCTAATGAATGCTCTATAGAAACCTCAATGAATTTTTACAATCCATCCCAAAAGATAAGCGGTTAATGTGCCTTGATATGGGAGAAAAACAAATAGGCATAGCATTTAGTGATAAAACACAGCTTATAGCTACAGCTCATAGTATATATTATAGAAGAAATATGAGCAAAGATTTAGGTTATCTAAATAGAGTACTTAAAGAAAATGAAGCTGGATCAATGGTAATAGGGCTACCATTCACAATAGATGAACAAGAGACCGAATGGTGTAAAGCAATAATCCAATTCGCAAATAAAATAATAAAAAAATGTAAGATAAACATATATCTACAAGACGAAAGTTTATCAACATCTCTTGCAACTCACGCACTAAAAATTACTGGAATATCAATCACAAAATCAAAAAAAATAGATGATAAAATTGCTGCATGTATTATTCTGCAACGAACATTAGATAAGATAAATACCATCAAATAGTTTTTTTTAACTGAATTCATGTAAAACTATTCAATAAAACAAGAACTTCTCGTATAAGCATGACAAATTGCTGTAGCAAGAGCATCAGCAGTATGATGACATTTTATATTTAAGTTTTTAACTATTTGCTTCACCATAAATATAATCTGATCCTTATCAGCATGACCATTTCCAGTAATGCTCTTTTTTATATAGTTCGCATCATATTCATTCATGGTCAAATCCGTCATTTGTAATACTAAAATTACAATTGCTCTTGCATATCCTAAAGTTAGTGAAGATTTTGGATTTTTATTAACAAAAATTTTTTCTACAGCAGCTTCATTGGGAGAGTACAGAAAAATTACTTTCTTTAATTGTTCAAAAATTATATATAGACGTTCACCTGTACCTAACTTACCATCAGTTGATATGGTATCACCACCCAAAAATTTAATATTATTTTTTTCTTCCAGGCTGATAATGGCCCAACCCGTTTTGCTTATTCCCGGATCTAGACCGATTATCTTAACCACTTAATAAAGGCTTAACCAATAAACAAACACAAATAAAAATATCCAGACTACATCCACGAAGTGCCAATACCAAGAGGCAAACTCAAAGCATAAATGATCTTGAGGTATAAATTGATCTTTCCGAGCTCTAAATAAACATACTGACAAAAATATTATACCTATTATAACATGGACACAATGAAAACCAGTAATCATGTAAAAGTTGGATGTATAGATAAGTTTCTCTCCCGCTTCTTGTAGAGAAAAACTTGCTTCATAATACTCAATTGCTTGCACTATTATAAAGAAAATTCCAAGCAATATAGTTATAGATAACATTTTAATCATGCTCTTTTTATCATTTTCAAGTAAAAAATGATGTGCTGAGGTAATTGTTGTACCAGAAAGTAATAATATTAGTGTATTCATAAATGGTAACGACCACGGATCCGGTGGTAAAATCCCTTCAGGGGGCCATTCAACTTTTTTTGTAGGAGAAAACGCTTCAAATAAAAAAACCGGATCAAGCCAGGCTTTAAAGAATGAACAAAAGAACGCTATAAAAAACACAACTTCCGAGAGGATAAATAAGTACATTGCAAGCTTGAGTCCATGTTTTACAATGGCAGTATGGCATTTATCATAAATTGTTTCTCTTATTACATCTCTCCACCAATAAAACAGCACTCCTGATACCGCAGAGATCCCCAAAACTAAACCAAATATTCCAGAAATTTGTTTATGGAGTGTACCAACTAATCCAAGTGCAAGAACAAGAATTGCTGCTGATATAGCAATTGGCCAGGGACTTGGGTCCACTAAATGAAAATCATGTTCTTTCCTTTTCATATCACCTTCAAAAATACATATCAAGCATACAAATTAGCTTAAAATTGTCAATATTTCTTAAAATCTTGATCAAATTTTGAAAAATTATATGCGCTATTCCAAAAGTCTAACTCAAATTGTGCAGTTATTTTAAATAATTCAAGCATTCTGGTTCTTTCACTTTCCCTTGCTTTGTTACAATACTCGTCAACAATATCTTCCAAAGCAACACATCCAGATTCCATCAAGCTACTGCCAAAAAAATCAAACCAATCCTTATACCTATTATTTTTTTTAATTTTACTTCTCATACTACCAATAACAACTTTATATATAAAATGGCAAGAGTAAATAACTGTTACAGCTTCATAAATGTCGCTATACGAAGTAGACAAAAGAAAGTTAGTAAAATTGAAACACTCTAGCGACTTTTCTCCACGATTTATAGAGTATACAGCAAAGTAGTGGTCGCATAACACTCTTATAATCTCTATTCCTCCTTGAGCCACCTCAATCAATGGAACAATGTTGTTACAACTCTCCATTTTTGATGCAATAATTAAAACAGTACGAACATAATCAGCTACAAAAAATGCATCTTGTTGTATATAAAACTTGAAATTTTCTATGTTTAAAGTATTATTTGCTAATTCAACATTGAAAGGATGCTCAATAATATCCTTTAAAAGGTTTGACCCATAATAACTCTTAATTATACCACTAAACATCACATAAACTAGAATATAATTTAGTGTTAATACTACAGACTATGCTAGAGAATACATCTCATCCCAAAACATTATTTCTAGCTCTAGACCTCTCTTAAAAAACTCACGCATCTTTTTCCTCTCATAATCACCAGCCTTTGCATATAGATTATTTGCAACGTCAGTAACTTGATTAATCGTAGCATTCATTACTGTGTTATTATAGATATCAATCCACCCTTGATATCTGTGATCTTCAACTTTTTTAGGCATAACCTCTCCTACCATATGATTTATAATAATTTGGTATATATTAAAGCAAGGATAAGACGCTGCTAAAGCTTCAGCAACAGAATTATGATATGCAGCACGCATAAAAAAGTCAGTAAAAGCAGAACAAGATTTTGATTTTTTATGATTATCGGATAAATCACAAGTCTCAAAATATTCAGTATACTGCTTTCGAACCGCAAATGTTCCCCTTGCTATATTAACCAAACTGCCCATTATTTCAATGTCATCAACTTTAGCTGCAATAATCAATAAAGCACGAGTACAGTCCACTAAATATAAAAAATCCTGCTGAAGATAAATTTTGAACTTTTCATAATCTAGCGTATTGTTTATCAATTCAACATTGAAAGGATGTTCTTTTATTTCTTCAATAAGATCAGATGATTCTTTTATAGCAATATCATAAAATTCTTCTTTTGGTTTGTCGGACATCTTGTAAGCCTCATAAATATTAAAACTAGCATGGTTACTAAAAAGTTACTTACAATTTATAATAAGTTATTATATCAGTATCAAGCTAGAAATAAAAGAGTTTAATAGTTTAAAGAAATTCTCTCCTTTTTTCTTCTATATTAAATTCTTTACAAAAATCAGTAGATAAGTCCACACCTTCCCAAGAAAATCCACCATCACCTTCCGAATCTTTACCAAAATGCCCATAGTAGGCTGTACGTTTATATATAGGACGATTAAGTGATAAATGCCTTATTATGCCTTTAGTTGATAAATCTATGTTACCTTCAATAAACCCTTTAATCCTCTCTTCATCTATTGTATTCGTGCCAAATGTATCAATGTAAAATGAAGTAGGTTTTGAGACACCAATTGCATAAGAAAGCTGCACAAGACAACGTTCAGCTAAACCTGCAAAGACAATATTTTTAGCAAGGTATCTAGCCATATAAGCTGCGGATCTATCAACTTTTGTTGCATCTTTTCCAGAAAACGCTCCTCCACCGTGTGGAATATAGCCTCCATAAGTATCAACCATAATTTTTCGTCCGGTTAATCCACAATCACCAACTGGTCCACCAATAACAAATCTACCTGTTGGATTGACTAAGAGATTTTCTTTAGGGCACATCCACCCTTCAGGTAAAGATGAAGCTATGTAAGGATAAATTATTTCCTTCACTTTCGATTGACTCAGATCCTCAAGATGCTGTATTGAAACAACAATACTTTCAGCACGCACTGGAAGGTTATTCTCATACGCCAAAGTGATTTGCGATTTTGCATCCGGACCAAGCTTTACCTCTTTGACCATACTCATGATATTTCTCAGAATCGAGTGTGCATAAAAAATGGGTGCTGGCATGAGGCTTTCTGTCTCTATTGTTGCATAGCCATACATTATGCCCTGATCCCCAGCACCTTGATCCACACCTATTGCAATGTCATTTGATTGTTCATGTAGCAATATATTTACTTTCACTGTTTCCCAGTGGAAACCATCATGCTCATAACCAATATCTTTTATTGTATTCCGTACAATACTTTCAATCTTGCTATTTTCAATGTTCGGCCCAAATACTTCCCCAGCTATAATAACATTATCTTTAGTAACTAAAGTCTCTATTGCAGTACGAGAGGAAGAGTCATTAAAAAGGTATTCGTCAAGTATTGCATCTGAAATCTGGTCTGCTACTTTGTCTGGATGACCAGCTGCTACTGATTCACTGGTTACTGAATTCTTATGTAAAACCATCGTTTAGTTACACAATATCAAAACTATTGCAAATTTAAACGGTGGGTCTGGGAAGAGTTGAACCTCCGACCTCACGCTTATCAGGCGTGCGCTCTAACCACCTGAGCTACAGACCCGTATCTATTCAAGCCAAGGCTTGCATATCATCTGTAGGCACAACATCAATAAACGTCTTTTTATTTGCTGATTTTCTAAAACTCACCCAGCCTTTCGTTTTAGCAAAAATCGTATGATCTTTACCCATACCAACATTCTTTCCAGGATGAAATTTTGTACCTCTTTGACGTACAATTATGTTACCTGGAATAACCTCACCATTCTTCTTTATCCCGAGTCGACGCCCTGCCGAATCTCTACCATTACAGGAACTACCACCTGATTTTTTAGTTGCCATATCTTACCTCTTACTTTTGAAGACTAATTTCATTGATACGAAGAACAGTAATATACTGCCTATGACCATTTTTCCTACGGTAATTTTTTCTTCTCTTTTTCTTAAAGATTATAATTTTTTTATCTCTACACTGCTCCAGTACTTCAGCTTTAACAACAGCATTAGATGAACAAGATAAGCCATTACTTGAAACACAAATCACTTTATTGATTTCCACTTCCTCTTTTTCTTCAGCTTGTAATCTTTCTACTTTAATTATGCTGCCTTTTTTTACTAAATACTGCTTTCCACCAGTTTCGATTACTGCAAACATGACAAATATCAATTATTGTTATTAGCAGTAATCGTAAATGATGTTACACATACTGTCAATATAAATAAAAACATGAAATACTTCTACCTTTATCTGCTTTTCCTTGTGGAGAGTAGTCAAGTTTTAAACTTGACTACTCTCAAATTCTCTTAGTCTCATGAAAACTTTACGACGTTAATAAAAACTCAAGCTTTCACTAAAAACATTCAATCGGAGCTTATAAATTAAAATTCATTCCCAGTTCAAACCCATGAGAAAACTCACTGAACTTGTGAAGTTTGTAGCCAGCGAAAACATTCGTTCTCTCAGAAAGTGAAAGATTAATACCAGAGCCTATCTGGTAAGAAAAAAACTTTTTTACGTCTGGCTGTTGACCTTGCTGTGCTGGTTGAGATACTTTAGCTCCACCTCCTACACCAAAAGTAACATAAGGGGTAATATCCGTATTTTCAAATTGATGATGATAATGAAGCTTTGCCATGAATCCTAGCTCTGCCAAAGATCCTCCAAAAAAAACAGATTTGACTACAGGACCAGCTGAAATTTTTATGCTATCTGTATAATGATAGCCAAGCTCATAATTAATACCAAGATTGCCATATGATAACGAAGTATAGATTTTATCTCTAATCCAATCAACTCCAAAAGACGGTGCTGACAAAGAACAGCAGACTACTAAAGTAAGTAATTTTTTCATTTTCACCCTCTAACCATGAATATACGCATATATACTCACAGAAAAGTTAAAAATCACATAACTTACATAATAAAATCGGAATCACTTTCTTAGCTACTTGCCTTTCTCTTGCAATTGCCAAATTTTTCTTTTTCACATTTTATTACCTGCTGCAATCATCATTTTAGCCTATATAACTTGCTTTTATTTCAACAAAAATTCAAACCAGACTTCACTAAAAACATTCAATCGGAGCTTACAAATTAAAACTCATTCCAAACTCAACCCCATGCGAAAGTTCATGGAACTTTTGCAGCTTGTAGCCAGCAAAAACATTTGTTCTCTCAGAAAGTGGAAGATTAATACCAGAACCTATTTGATAAGAAAAAAATTCTTCTACGTCTGGCTCTTGATCTTTCTGTTCTGATAGAAGCATTTTAGCAACTCCTCCTACACCAAAAGTAATATAAGGAGCAATATCTGTACTTTCAAACTTATAATGATAATGAAGCTTTGCCATAAGTCCCGCATCTAAAATCCCTTCATTAATAACAAGTTTGACTACAGGGCCAACTGAAATTTTAATGCTATCTGTACAATGATAGCCAAGATCATAATTAATACCAAGCATGCCATACGACGAAGAGGTGTAGGTTCTATCTTTAACCCAATCAACTCCAAAAGACGGTGCTGACAAAGAACAGCAGGCCAATAAAGTAAGTAATTTTTTCATTTTTATCCTCTAAAGATTAATATATGCATATACAAGCATATAAATATTAAAAATGGTATAAATTGCAAGTAAAAAATTGGAATTATTTTATTTTTTTTGTTATTTGCCTTTCTCTTGCAATTGCCAGACTTCCCTTTGGCACATCTTTGACTACAACGCTACCTGCTGCAACTAGAGAGTCATCATAAACATTAAGCGGTGCAATTAATGAGCTATTAGCACCAATAAAACAATTTCTTCCAATATTTGTTTTATGTTTCTTTTTCCCATCATAATTACAAATAACGGTACCTGCACCTATGTTACTCCCCTGCCCTACCTGAGTATTTCCTATATAACTTAAATGCTTTATCTTAGTATTTATACCTATATCACTTGCTTTTGTTTCAACAAAATTACCTATGATTGCACCATCACCTATTGTTGTATTTTCACATTTGGCAAATGGACCAACTTGAGCACCAGATCCTATTTTTACTCCAGGACCAAAAAAAACGTATGGGTAAATAATCGAATCCATACCAATTTGCGTATCAAGAGAGAAGAAAACAGTTTCTGGAGCAACAAGCGTTACTCCAGAGTTAGTGAAAAACTTTCTTTTTTCTTCTTGAAAGTAAAACTCGGCCATTGCAAGGTCATTCCTATTATTTATGCCAGTTGCCTCCTCCTCATCAGCAATAACATAGCCGACATTTAAATTACTCTTTACTGCAATGGCAACGATATCGGTCAAGTAATATTCATGAGCTTGGTTATTACACTCTATTTTCTCCACCAATTCACGTAGATTCTTTTCACGTGCAACCATTATTCCAGCATTAGCAAGAAATTCCTCATCATTATTTCTACCATTTTGTGCTTCTACGATTTCTCTTAGGGAACCGTTCTCAATAATTAGTCTACCGTATCCTTTGTTATTAGTTTTAAACCCAAGACAAACTAAAGCATTGCTCTCTCCTAAGCAGCTTATCATTTTAGTTATTGTGCTGCTTTTTATCAGCGGAGTATCCCCATACTGCACAACAACTATATCTGACAATTCTTTCAGGTTTCTCATTGCAATTTTGACTGCATCCCCTGTACCGAGCGTTGACTCTTGTGTAATTAGTTTTATACCCTCAAAGCATTTCAGCCTTTGAGTTAAAGGCAAATCGACTACAATAACTATTTTTTCAGGATTCATCTGCTTTGCATTGTCAATGACGTGCTCAAGCATGGAGAAATTACCTATTTTGTGCAGAACCTTAGGCAAGCTTGAATTCATTCGTTTACCATGCCCAGCAGCAAGTACAACAAATGTATAAGATTTATTTGTCACTTATCTTAAAGACGAAAAATGAAAACCATAATGGTTGAGCCAACTAACTCTATTGTCGTAAAAGCTCCTTAGATCACTAATTTGATATTTCAGCATTGCTAGCCTTTCTATACCAATCCCAAATGCAAAGCCACTGTATTTAGTATGGTCTATTCCAACATTTTTAAAGACATTTGGGTGTACCATACCGCACCCAAGTACTTCAATCCATTTACTATCTTTATAACTTATGTCCACTTCTGCAGAAGGCTCAGTAAAAGGAAAAAAACTATTACGAAAGCGTATTTTTAGACCTTTATCTCCGAAAAATTTACTAAGGAAGCGATGAATAGTAAATTTTAATTGGCCCATATTGACATTTTCATTAACATAAAGCCCTTCTATCTGATGAAACATAGGAGTGTGAGTTGCATCAAAGTCATTTCTGTATACCCTGCCTGCAGCCACTATTTTAATTGGAAAAGTTTTTGTTTTTTCCATAGTTCTAATCTGCACAGATGAGGTATGAGTGCGCAGCACCATTCTTTTATCGTTTATTTTATTCTTTAAGTAGAAAGTATCTTGCTCCTCTCGCGCAGGATGATGACTTGGAGTATTTAGCGCATCAAACACGTGAAATTCATCTTCAATATCAGGACCATCAACTGCTTTGAAGCCCATATGTGCAAAAATGAGCTTTACTTCACTTATAACTTTGCTCAGTGGATGAATCTTGCCAATTCTTTCTGGTCTGACAGGCAGTGTGATATCAACTGCTTCATTTTGCAGTTTTAACTTAACTTCTTTATCTTTTAGTTCATTTTCTTTGCTTGTTATAAGCTGGTCTATCTTATTGCGTAAAACATTAATCACTGCACCTAGGTCGCGTTTTTCTCCTGCATCATCTATATTCTTTAAGTCATCGAAATAAGCTTTTACTACACCCTTTCTCCCCAAGTATGACAACCTAACTTTTTCTAAATCCTGCAAAGAAGCAGCATTTTCAATCTCAGAAACTGCCTTATCTTCAAGTAGAGGTATTTCACTTATTAGCTCTTTATTCACCTTAAAAACGCTAGCTTAAACTTTCATTATAGTGCAATCTTTAATATCATCAATAAAACTATTTGGATAAAAAGGTGTCATCAGAGCATCTGACACTAGTTCCTTTATAATGCCAGTGCTTGACACTGGAATCCAGGAATTTTATTAGGTTGGTAAGCATAAAAGTAGCCGTTTTATGTTAAAATACAACGTTTTGATGATCATGAAAAAACTGGATGCCAGTGTCTGGGCACTGGCATGACATCATCTTTTTTATCAGATGCATATGAAATCAGCGCTTTCTTTCTTGTCATCCCAGTGCTTGACACTGGGATTCAGGACAGGTAATAAGAAGTGCTGGAATGACATCTCCATAGGACTCCTAACTAATCCAGAATATTAAAAAATTTACCAGGCAAAAAAAAGGCAAAAGAATCCCCCAGTAGTGAGTTTTGACCCTATAATAATGTAAATTGGCGTTGTAATAATGTGCTAACGCTTATTTAAAGCGCGTTTTGGCTGAATGTAGAAAAAATAAAAAAGACATACAACCGCTATAATTTTATGTAATCCGCCAATATATACCTGAGTTTTTTACTGAATTTTGTTGTTAAATCTGCAGAGATTAAAAACAAGGATAAATACTCTCATTGTCATGATAAGAAGACTGATGAGATTTGTAAAGTAACTTTTTCTGCTTATTGAACCCAACGCGCCGCTGTTATGCAAGGGTGCTATAATTATTAATTTATCGACTAATTATATTTTTTTGTTAATATTATATTAATAAAAAATTAGAAACATGCACAGTAATAATACCACAACTCCGTGGGAGCAAACAAAAAATTCATTTAAGTCTTTTATGGATAAGGCTAAAAAAAACACAAATAGAGTAATTCCTACCTTTAAAGCTCGTGTAGAGGATTTACCTGAGTCCTTAGCGGGTTTAAAAACAAATGTAAACAAAGCAGTTTCTGGCGTTAGAACTAATGCAGAGAGCTTATCAAAACTTCTCAAAGATAAGTTTCAAGATACAGGAAAAACCCCCGTCAACGTTAAAACTAAGAGAAAATATGAGGTAGAAGATTTACCTAAATTTTTCAAAGATAAATCTAAAGAGATAGGCAAAGTATTTTCCGATGAAGTAGTAGAAATCAGCACTATTCGCTCAAGAAGTGTTGTAAGTGATACACAAGAGTTTTCATTTAAGCTAAGATTGCTAACAGCAGCAGATGAAGACGTCTCTAATATAACCCTACCTAAAATGCAATACTTGATTGGCTTTTTCAAAATCTATCTCCTTCAAGAAAAAAATTTTACAGCCAATATAAAAGTACCAAAAGAAAGTGAAAAATTATATAATAACTACCATAAAGCTAATAAAACTGTAGAAGAATTCATAAGTAATGCTCCAATTCAAATCCTTCTGCAGGGCATAAAGATAACGCTGCAAACAGACGTTAAAAACATCAACCTAGGTAGCTTGCAACAAATCGAGATATTCTTGAATAAGCAGCTAAAACATGTAGAAAAAGCCAAAAGTGAGGAGCAAAGTCAAGATACATTACAAATAGAAGAAACTGAAAATAAAAACGAAAATGTGATTGAAAAAAGAAACACGCAAGATAAACAAATTGTGCAAGGTTCGTTTGGCTACAATATAGCAAGTAACAGAAAGCAAATTACACGTGCACCAGTAATTGTTGCTGCAATGCATGAAAATATTTCCTGGTTTAGGTCTCTTTTTCAGCCATTCAATTTTTTTAATACGGCACAATTCTTTTTCCCACAGCTGCCAAAATTTTCTATACAGAGTAACAATATGCCACCTGGTGTTATTCCAGTACTTGACCAAAAAGAAAAAGAACCAGTGTTAGACACTCGGATAACAGAGGGTAGTATAGGAAATCTAGTACCTCAAGAAACAGAGCGGGATATAGGTCAAACTAGGTCGCACACAGATTATTTTAAGGCTAACAGAAAAAAGAAGTCAAAAAAGCAGGCTAAAGAATTATCGAAAGAGGAAAAACAATCAACTATAAAACAAGCTCAAATTGATGCTAGAATTGCTATAATAGATAACCAGATTGAGTGCAGGGAAAAAAAACTTGATGAAATATTTATTGAAGTAATTAATGGATACAAAAATCAAGACCCAGAAACATTTCGCAATATTTTTAACTCAGTGTTTAATATTGCTTACTTTCAAGATAAACAATTACATGAAGTATTAGAACCAGATGAGATATCAGAAGTGCTAGAGGTACTCAAAAGGCCACAACCCCCTCATAATTCACTTTTAGGTAAAGAATATTTACAAAAGCAAGTATATAGAAAAAAAGAGCAGTTGATTAAATTAGTTTCAGGCCAACCTTCTCCACAGCCTAAAAATGTTTCTCATGAAATTTTACCAAGCAAAGCTGTAGACCATTTACCAAAAACAAATGAAGCTAAAACTCGATTGCCTACTAATATTAGGCTCAAATCACCATTAAAAGCTATGTTTTCTTCGAAAGAGACTTATTTTTGTCTATTTTTAGTAGCAGCTTCTATATCAGCACTCTGCCTATGGCATTTGCCGCTGGGGAAAGTATCAGTTTTAAAGGAATTGGTGTCAACAAAAAAAAGGGAAAGTATCGGTCTAACATTAAACATAGGGTTACCAATATTAATTACACTGTGCGTTTTGAACCTGGCTTACTTTCTATATTCTGAATATTCTGTAGAGCAGATAAGTGAAAAAGATCCTCCTTCGCGCACCTAACAAACAAGATCTTTTGTGATATAATTATTTATTTTATTGCATGTTTAAAGGAATTATCAAAGATATTGGCACTATAACTGATATCACTATCCACCCTAACTCTGATCAAATCTTCCATATTGAGACACAAAATTTATCCTCTATAAACAAAGGAGATTCAATATCCTGCTCCGGAGTGTGTTTAACTGTTGTCGACATAATGAACGATGTATTCACAGTTCAAGTATCTCAAGAAACCATGAAGGTTTCTAACTTAAATACGTGGAAAACAGGGAAAAAAATAAACCTAGAACAAGCAATGAAACTGAGTGACAGAATTGACGGCCACTTGGTTCAGGGTCATGTGGATGACACAACAGAAATTTTAACAATCAATCAAAATTTAGAATCTCATGAAATCAGACTATCATGCCCACAAGAATTAATTAAATTTATTACAAAAAAAGGTTCTGTAACGCTAGATGGAGTTTCCCTTACAGTAAATTCAGTTATCGATCAAGAATTCACTGTGAACATTATTCCCTACACATGGAAAAATACAACTTTTCAATATAACAAAACAGGTAATTACCTAAATTTAGAAGTTGATATGATTGCCCGATACTTAGACCAGCTGATAAAATATCAACATAATTAATTTTACAACTTTGTTATTTACAACTATTATATCTTGAAAATCATATAGATACAAAATATGTTTTTCGATAGCCTAATTATCTTTATTATTGTCTTGTGTGTAATAATATCGATAACTAGAGGTTTTATAAAAGAGCTATGTGCATTAATGTTGTTGCTCTTATCAGTCTTTTTGACAGCTAGTTACTATGATTTTTTTATTATAAATTATAGTAAGTATTTTGACTCTAAAGTTACACAAAACATACTTTCTACAATCTCTGTATTTATCATACTTAATCTTACATTCATGACAATGAATAACTGGCTAATGTACATATTATCACCTATAAGGTTGGGATTAATGGATAGAGTTACTGGAATCTTTGTCGGAGCACTTAGAGGAATATTGCTTTCTTATGTACTATTTTTTGCTGTGCACTTATATTGCCACACAGTATACGTTAAACAAGAGGGAGAGTCTAAAGTAGAAGCAGAAGACATATTGCCCAATTGGATAATAAATTCACACTCTTATCAGGCTTTATTTGTGACAACAGAAGAAGTAATTAACATGTATGTGCCAGAGTCATTGATACTAAAAATAAAAGAGATCGGTGAGGAAATGGTTGATCAAGAAAAATCTCAAAACAATAAAGAAAAGTGAGTGTTCATTTTCTATAGCTAAATTAGCTTAGACAGCTGTTATCCACAGCAGTGCGCCATAGGTTACCAATTCCTATTACTAATCAAACAAAACTGCAAACATTGACGAATAAGTAAATCATCAAAAAAATTTAAATGTATAATTTTAGTGCATCAATGTAATAAAACAAAACTTTTTTAGTGAGTTCAAAATTTTCTAAGGTATTTCCTTCACATCTTGCTGTAATGCAGTTTTGCGTATTTGATACTCTAAGAAGCCACCAACCTTTATTATCGGTTACCTTAATACCATCAAGCTCTGAAAATACAATATTTTTCTGCTTTAGTGTCTCCTTTACTGACTCAATTATTTGAAATTTTTTCTCATCCTTCACTACAATTTTCACTTCATGAGTGATATATAACTTTGGCAAATCTTCAATCATCTCAGATAGGCTTTGGTTTTTCTTAAGTAAAATGTTAATGACTTTAACAGCAGAATATAGTCCATCATCGAAACCCAGCTCAGAAAAGAAAAAATGCCCACTGAGTTCACCGGCAAATTTTGCCCCTTCTTCTACCATCTTTTTCTTAACTAGTGAGTGTCCAGTGGCACAGGTAATTACTTGCCCCCCTAATTTGCTAACGAAATCATGCACTTTCATACTCATTTTTACGTTGGCAATAACTTTGCTTTTTGGGTGTTCCGCCAATACTTCACGTGAAAAAATCATAAACAAGTGATCATTGGAAACAACATTACCTTTATTATCAATCAAGCGTACCCTATCACCATCACCATCAAGTGCAATACCAAGATCACATTTATCTTTCTTGACAATATCTATTAACTGAGCAAGATTTTTTTCTTCTATGGGATCTGGGTCGTGCAGTGGAAACGTTCCATCGATAGAATTATTGGTTATGATGTGTATATGACTTGGTAAAACTTTTTCAATATACCTTACAATTGTTGGACTATTGCCAAAATCCCAGGCTACTTTTAGTTTTTGTGTAGCGTTATTCTTGAGCACATCTTTTAATATGTTAACGTACTCACTATATATATTCGTGTTAATTAAGCTTCCAATTTTCGTGCTGTTTTTAATTGTACTGCCTATAATTTCCTTCATTTCTTGATCTGAGTAAACTTTTTTACTACTGAAAAATTTAAAGCCGTTATATTCTCTGGGATTATGAGAAGCAGTGATCATAATCCCAAGATCTGCCTGCATTGTTGCAGCGTAGAGCATAGGTGAAGAACAGAGCCCAACTCGTATAACATTTGCGCCGGATAAAATTAAGCCTCTGATTAATTCTTTTTCTATGCTTGGTGAATCTATCCTGCTGTCATAGCCTACACAAACGTTAGCTGCAGTTTGACCAAATTTTCTGCCTATCTCGTATCCATCACTGATTTGCAGGTCTCTGCCTACCACACCTCTAATATCGTATTTTCTTATAATAGTATTGTCCATACTGCACTTCTTGGAGTGGTTAATATATAACATTCCCGCAAAATACTCAAGTCTATTTAACTATAAGATTAGTTGATTTTTTAAGAAAATATGCTAATATTATAATATAGTTCTCTAAAAACAGAAATTATGCCAAAAGAAAACTTATTGATAGCTGCAAATCAAGGTTTAGATTTAGATGAGCAGAAGAAAAATGATATTTCAAGTTTCATTAAATCTTGCAGCAATTTTCAGGATTTTATCAGAAAACTAGAGGAAGAAAATTTAATCTGGTACTTTATCGGCCCTTTACGCAAAGATGAGAACGTTAAAGAACAGACAAATTTAAAGTGGAAAAAGGAGTTCCAAAAATTTGAGCAATCAATAAATGCAACACATAAAAATTTTGAAGCATTCCTACCAGGTGAAAATTTCTTAGTATATATAACAAAAGATAATGACTTTAAAATTAGGTTTGAAAATAAAGAAAAACCAATAGAGATTAGCGCCCTTTTAAGAGCCAGCGACGAAGGTAAGGTTTATAACCTATCTCTAGGGCAAGATAGTCAAATCACTGCAACCAAAAAAGGCAGCGAAAGGCACTATGATTTTGCTGGTCCAGGCTCATGTGAAATGACCATCAACTGGCAGGCTAAGGACTCTAAAGGCAATAGCATAGATTGTAGCATGACTGTAGAAGTAAATTCTAAGGGCATAAAAAGAGTGATTGATGAACCAAAATTTGGAGAAATAACTGACCCAGAAGAGGTATTAAAATTAGTTGAGCAGAATAAAGAAGTTTTTATCAATGGCAAAACTCTATATCAAACTTTCACTGACATGGTCAAAAGTGTGAACGATCAACAAACACCAGCAGAGGAAACATTTACAAAAGATTAACCACAGTCAGCTACACCAAGTAGCAGTGGATATTCCTCTCCTGATTCACGTAGAAGTTCTTTCTCTGGCGCTAGTGAATTTAGTGGCGAAGAAGATGAAACGCTTGAGAATAGCATGTCTGATGACGAGAAAAAGTATGAACAAGAAGGATCAGAAAATGGAGTGGATGAAATTATAGATGGAATTGAGGAGTTAAAAGAAGAAAAAGAAACGTTTGCTCAATATTTTGCAAAGCAGGCAAAGCAGCTTGAGGATCTAAAGTTAGAATGCGACTCCTTGAAAAATGAAATTAACAAACAACAGCAAGCAATATTTGAAAGAGATCAAAAAATCGAGGAACAAGATGCTTCTATTAAGTCACTTACAGAGAAACTCAAAAAATCAGAAGAACTTAATCAAAATATAGAAAAGGAAGGTGATACAGGAATAAGAACACTAAGTGAGGAAAAGCAAATTTTGGAAGGAGAAGTTAAAAAACTTAAAGCTGAATTGAAAAGAATAACGCAAGAAAAAGATCAAGGTATTGAACAACTAACACAAGAGATAAAGGCGTTAGAAAAAGAACTACAAGGTCAAAATAATGTAATTGGTCAGTTAAGTGATCAGTTGAAAAATAAAGAAAATGAAATAAATAGGATAAATGAAGAGCAGCAGGAAAAATTAGAGCAAAGTGAAGCTAAGTTAAGTGCACTAGAAAAAAAGAATGCAAATTTGGAAAACGATCTAAAGAAAACATTGTTAGAAGGTTTAAAGAATAATAATGAAAAGCAGTTGGCAGAAAAATTGACAGAAGAAAAAGAGAAAAACAATACATTGGCTAAAAAGATGAATCAATTAGCTAAAGAATTAAGTCAACTGCAAAAAGACAAAGAAGTTTTGGAGGGAAAAATTCAACAACTTGAACCTGGAAAATCACTTGCAGATGAGCTCAGTGAAGTAGGTGAGAATGTAGCTACATCAACTCAAACTGAAGTTGAATATAAAAGTGTAGAAATCCAGGCAAGTGATCAGGAAACTACAGTTCCTAAAACACAAGACCAAGGTACACAAGCTGCGGATAAATCTTCAAGCAAAAAAATTAGTAAATTAGAAAAGGAAAATAAAAATTTGGCTAGAGACAAACTAACTATATCTAATCAACTAAACCAAAAAATACAAGAGATTGGTGAGTTAAAGAAAAATTCAAAGCAATTACAAGAAGAAAATACACAACTAAGACAAAAAGTTACTAAAGGTACAGGTGTTGATGCATCATCTTCAACAGATCAAAAGGAGACTAAAGAAATGGAGATTCAAACTGATGTGCAAATGAATGATTTTCGCGATTTATATGATAAAGAAGGCAAATATGTCAGAACAGAACTATCAGATCCAAACACAGTTCCTGCTAAGACTACGGAAAAATCTACCCCTTTAGGATGATGAGTTTTTGCTTCAACTATAGCTAATCCAAACGAGATATTATATTGCAATAATCACTAATTTTCTGTGCTTTCAAAAAAACACATCAAGCAAAATCATTTGAAAGCAAATGGACATTGTTAGGTGAATTAACCCTAACTTAAGAATCATGTATATACAATATTAGTATGTTTAATTAATAGTGAGGTTAAAAATGTCACCTAGTGAAATAAAATCTAACTCACGTCCTGTTGAAGCTCAACAAGATAATTTGGGTGTTAGTACAATTATGCAAGATTCATTAAGTGCAGATATTGTTCATGATTCTAAAAAACTAAAGGAAAGAATTACTGACTTGTTAAAAGGAGATACAGAATTCTCCAAGATGAAGCAAGGAGATCAGGCTCTTGTAGTAGGTACAGCAAGTGGATTATTTGCAGCAATGTTACCACTTTTGGCAGTTGGTGCAACACTTGCTATACCAAGTGCTATAGTTGGTCTGACTCTATTTTACGCTGCGAAAGTTGCTGTAAAAGCAGTTCAATCTGGATATAAAGGGCTCAAATGGTCAGCAGAAAAAACAGTTGAAGGAGCGAAGCATATTGGCGGAAAAATTAAGGATGGCTATGAGTATTCAGCAGATTCGCTGAAGAGAGGTGCTAGTTTTGTAAGTGAAAAAACAAAGGAAAAGACAAGTAATGTGCTCACTGCAACAGCAAATAAGTTATATCGTGCAGCTGGTAATGAGAATTATTCAGATAGAATAGATAATGAGCTTATTCCTGATTCACCACAAAAGAAGAGAGCTCAAGAAGTGAAAGAAGATCTTAGAGCAATTTGTACTGATGGAAAAAATAATTCCACGTTAATAAAGAGCATACTTTCTGGAATATCAGAAAAAATAGAAGGAAAAATAGCAAAAGAAACATATCTTGATTGGAGAGATTATTTGCCAGACCAGCTAGTAGATAAATGGAGAGAGCAGAAGAAATTTATTGATAACTTGGACGCAGATGGTTTGCGTAATTTAGTTACAAAAAGACTATCAGATAAAGATAAATACTTTAGAGACAGTATTTTCTCTGAACATCATGATGAGATTAAGGAAGTTATTAGAGAATGCAAGGAAGAGCATACTCGTTTTAATACTTTAGAAAGTCTTAATAAGTCAGCAAAAAGGCATAAAGCAAGTTCTATGAATTCACTGGAAAATAGCTTATCAGGTAGTAGTTCAACGAGTTCTATAAGTACTGTTAGCAGCGAAGCAGAATTATTAAATCCTAATGAGCATAAGGAAGTAAAAGCACCTACCTCACTTTGGAGCAAGTTGTCATCATCGCTAAAAGGTGGCAAAAAGCAAGAGGAAGTTACTCTTACACAATATGAAAGGATGAATGCAGATGAGATACCATCTACAAAGAAAGGAAATAGCACTTTTTATGTTGCTCCACCAAGAAGCAATTCAATGGATTCTATAAGTACTGACAGTACTGCTACAACTTCTAGCTTTGCCAGTTATCGTCGTAATTCTGATAGTGGATTCAATTCACCAAGTTCTTCTCCGCAACATGGTATTTTCACTGAGAAAAATGGCAAGTTAAAAACCCAAGCTGACTTAAGAAAGACAGGTTCTTTGGACAAATTGGTGAGACCTTCTTCAGCAGTAACTGTTGACACTAATGTAGAACAGCAAGTTCCAAAAACAAATGAAAGACAGTAACCAAAATTACCCACTTTCTTCAAAAGGATGTTACTCAATGAGTAACATCCTTTTTTCCATTTGATCAAAACGTTCGCTTATTTAATATCAATTTTCTAGCACTAGGCCAATTTATGGAGTTTCTCTTGCCTTTTTCATAGGTTACGCAAGAAACTTAAAAAATAAAAGTTTTTATTCAATAATTTGTGTATAAGGTATATTATTTTACTGCTAGTGAAATAAACCAGAATGAAGTCTATTTTATTGACAAGGCCTTTATTAGATTCGTTGAGCACAAGAAGCACGCTAAAAAAATATGGATACAAAGTTTTTATAGAACCAGTATTCACAATAAAGTACTTAAATCCTGATATATCTACGTATGAATTTGACGTTGTGATATCTACAAGTAAAAACAGTGTAAAGGCTTTCAGTCAAATATGCAAAGAGGATGGCTTTCCAATTATTACGGTTGGTAATTCAACTATGCAGGCTGCAAAAAATTTGGGATTTTCCGATATAATCTCAGCAGACAGCAACGTTGATGGTCTGATATCATTCATAAAATCTCATTATTCAAATGCAATAAAGTTCTTATATATAAGGGGACAAGAAGTATCATGTGACCTAAAAAAGAGATTATCTGAAGAAGGTTTTAACGTAAGAGAAGTTGTACTCTATAAAACAATTACTAAAAGGATTCTAACTAATAGGTGTAAAAATTTACTATTGGACGGTAAAATTGATAGCGTTGCTTTTTTTTCCTCACAAACTGCAAGGGCATTTTGTTCATTAGTTCTAAAAAGTGGGCTATCTCCTGTGATGAATAATACAGTTGCATATACCATGAGTAAAAACATTGCTGATAGTTTAAGGTTAATCAAATGGAAAAAAATTATAACATCAAGGTTACCTACTGGGGAGAGTTTAATTGATATAATTAATAAGGATTGTTGATGCTAAAGATTGCAACTTGGAATGTAAACTCAATACGTAGAAGAGTTAATCAACTTTGTAATTTTATAGGTGATAGTCAGATAGATATAGTTTTGCTGCAAGAGATAAAATGTACGGAAGAGCAATTTCCTTATGCAGAGATAGAAAAGTTAGGATATGAATATGCTATCTATGGACAGGTTGCAAGAAATGGCGTTTGTGTTTTATCTAAATATCCAATACTGGAAAAATTAAAAATCGATGTTGTAGAGAGTTATCAAGAAGCACGTTATATAGAGTGTGTGATAAAGCACACCAATAATAAGATAAGGGTAGGAAGTTTATACGTACCCAATGGTCAAAGCTTGGACTCCCAAGCATTTGAATATAAACTCAAGTTTTTTGATAACTTATATGAAAGGATGGGCACTTTGTTGAAAAATGAAGAGTTAACTATTATAGCTGGCGATTATAATGTTGCACTGGATGAAATTGATGTTTTTGATTCAAATTTATTAAATGGCCAAGTATGCTTTCATATAAAAGAGCGTGAGAAATTAAGAGCGATCTTGAATCTTGGTTTTAAAGATGCATTTAGAATATCTCACCCAAATTTGCAACAGTTTACTTGGTGGCATTATCAAGGTAATTCACTGAGAAATAATCAAGGGATGCGAATAGATTATATGCTACTATCGCCACAAGCTGTAGATAAATTGGAAACATGTTACATAGATGATAGGTTGCGTAAATTAGAAAACCCATCTGATCATACTCCTGTTGTATGTGTTATAAAACAATAAAAGACCTCTTACACAATTCACTTTTGGTAAGTCTATGTCTTACTTGACTGCTGCCTTTGTTCCTCAAATAGCTTATCTACAGTAACTTGCTCATCAAGCACAGTAAGCTGCTCACCCCCTTTATTTCCCACCTGAGGAGCTTGTTCCAGAGTAGGTTGTTTTTTACTCCCGTCAGCAATTGTTTCAAGAGAGCTTTCAATTGGGGTTTTTAAAATATCATCAATACCCTTGCGAATTTTTTCATTCAATTTTACTCTCTTTTCTGTATCATCTTTATCTGGTGAGCTAGGATCATATAAAGTACCTGGCCTATTATTTGAAAAAAGAACTTCAATTCCTCCCTTTACAGCAAATATTGTACCAATAACAGCAGCAACTATCGCAAGTGTAGTAGGACCAAAAATTAATATTGAAGCAATGGAAAAAAGAATAGGAAGAAAAACCTTACGTAAGCACTTTGTTACCATCTCTTCATCACTAAGTAGTGGTTCATCCTCTTCTTTTTTATCTCCACCTAAAAATGGTATTTTTTCTTTCACTCCATCCATAAAGGAGCCAGAAATATTTTTCGGGTCTATTTTTATTCCCAATGGTAACCCAACAAGTTTTATTAGTGAATCTTTAGCTTCTGTACCACGTACATCATCTAAGCATTCCTCTACTACTTGCTTTACTTTACTATCTTCCTCTCCAGCCAATTTTTTCTCTCTAACTTCTTTAAATATAGAAAGTAAAAACTGACAAAAATTCTCTTCACTGAGTGGTCTTATCTTTTCTGGATTGACATTAGTTAGTAGTATCTTCTTATAAGCTAATATAAAATAATCAGTTATTCCTTTGCTCTCCTTTAATTTGGCTTTAACTTCTAATACTTTTACAAAGTAATCGTAAATTTCCTTATGTTCCTTCTTGAAGAGCATCTCATTTTGCCCGGTCACCTGAGTAGATGACTCTAAAGGCTTATTTTTTGCTTTTGGAACTGTCATAACGATCTATTTGTACTAACCTATGTTATAATTATAGCATATTTTTCGTATTAATTCAAATTTCTTAGAACCTGTCTTGAAAGGGAAAAAAGAAAAGAATAAAGCAAAAAATAGAAGAGTAACAAATGATATAAGTGATAAGGGAACGTAAAAAATTGCTTCCATATATTTTAAATCTGATTATAATGATAGTAAGAGATATTTTTAGAGCTCAAAAACTTATCTTTGTCTGCAGACTTTTCAGTCAAACTTTTAATCAAAAAGCGTAGCGTATCTTCTTCAGAGCATGTAAGTGTGCTTAATTTCTGTCGTATGTGCGCTGCACTTTTTTCTAATCTTTTTCACACAGGGGGATTTTATGTCCAGAATTCCAGATATTTGACCTTTACTTTAGCTAAAAATCAATAGGCGCCTATTGTTTAACGCTAATTAAAATAAAAATTTTTCTAATATATAGGAAAATTATAAAATCACTATTTACTGAAAGCGGGATGTTATTGCCAAGAAAGCTGCTGATATCACAGAACCTTAGATTATTCCCAAACGTTGTTTGCGTGACATATGAGCGTGCTCTCCTTACTTCAAGAACTCTTTAATATGACTGCTATTATACTTACGAAATTAACTACTCAAGGCATCCGTTCAGGGGTGTGGCAAAATAAGGTAAAAGTGAATTTACAACAACAAGGCAGTGCTTGACACTGGAATCCAGCCTTTTGTAGTCTCATTGAAAGCGTTGCTTTTAATATCCATGATTAGGTTGCTTGTGAGCAATTTGGATCCCAGTGTCAAGCACTGGGATGACATTATTTTTACTTCAATATTTACACATTAGCCATGCATCTGAACAGATACTACTTAGGTCCTTTCAAGATATGTTCTTAGAGTGTGCAATATAATTAAGAAAAGCCCCAGTTGTCGCTAATTTTTATTTCTACTTCAAGTGGTATAGAGATTTCTATCGCATTTTCCATTACGTCTTTCATAAGTTTTGCTGTTTCTTGTACCTTGTCGTCCTCTACTTCAACCAGTAGCTCATCGTGGACTTGGAGGATTATTTTACCTGTTTTCAATTGATCAAAAAGCTGAATCATTGCACGTTTTATTATATCAGCGGCGGTTCCTTGCAGCGGTGCATTTATTGCTGCCCTTTCTGCAAATTGTCTTAGATAAGGAATTTTATTATTTATGTCTCTTACAAAACATCTTCTACCAAACAAAGTCTCTACATAACCATGATTTCTCGCGATAGATACTGCTTTTTCCATATAGACCTTTATTTCTGGGTAACAAGAAAAATAGTAATTAATGTATTCAGCAGCCTCTTGAAAGGTAATGCCAAGTCGCTTTGCAAGGCCAAATGGACTAATGCCATATATAATGCCAAAATTAATGGTTTTTGCTTTGCGTCTTAATTGCTCATCTATTTCTTGCACTCCAAAAACTTGTCTTGCAGTGATATCATGAATATCTTGCCTGTTTGCAAAAGCTTCTTTAAATGCGGTAACATTTGCAACGTGTGCCAGGAGTTTTAATTCTATTTGTGAATAGTCAGCAGAAATTATCTTGCAACCTTTTGGCACAATAAAGGCTTGCCTGATAAGACTACCTTCTTCGCTTCTGATAGGAATATTTTGTAAATTAGGATTGCTAGAGCTCAGCCTTCCAGTTGCAGTCACAGTGATTGAAAAGCTTGTATGTATCCTACCATCAAGCGGATCAACCTGTTTTATTAACGCGTCAGTATAGGTACCCTTTAATTTACTTGAATGTCGCCAACTTAAAATTTTACCTGCGATTTCTGTCCCCTCCTCTTCAAGTGCCTCTAGAACTTCAGAGTTTGTGCTATAAGACCCAGATTTTGACTTTTTCTTTTTACTTAGCTCCATTTTATTAAACAAAACATCACTTAATTGTTTTGGCGATGCAATGTTGAATTTTTCTCCTGCTAAATTATGTATATCGTTTTCAAGTACAGCAATTAGCTGCTCAAACTTATCAGACAGTTCCTGTAGTTTTTGAATATTAATCAGTATTCCATTTTTCTCCATATCAAATACTACTTTCATGAGAGGCTTGTCGAAGCGTTCGTAAATCGTAAAAAGTTTTTCCTGAAATAATCTTTGTGTCAGTTTCTCATGGATCGCTATTAAAATTTTTGCCGAGAAAGTTTCTACATTTTTACTTAAATTGTGTGCAATTATGTTTGGAATGCTGTGATCATGCTTACCTGTGTCAAGACTATATGACATGATCATCAAGTCATCAATTGAGTCTAGCACTCTCTCTATTGTAGGAAATATTTCTCTGATCTTTCTAATATCATGTATTATTTTAAGCACCCCATTTGAAAATAAAGTTGAATTTATTATAGTGAGTGCATCTTGTAGGCAGCTTTGATCTATGTAGAAAATATTATCTTCACTGCAAGATAAGGAGATTTCGTTTAATGCATTGTTTTCAAAGTGGCAATGAATTGCAATTTTACCTTCATATCTGCAATACTCCAAAAATTTTTCTAATTCTTCACTACTATATTCTGTTTTCTCTTTTGTGCTAGATCCACTATAAGAAAAAAGCTTTTCTACTTTTCCTATCAATGAATTAAATTCATATTTCTTCAAAAAGGATAACAATTTTTCCATATTTGGAGGATGGACTTCATATTTTACAATATCATGTTGAAGATCTACTTTTTTGCATAGTGACAAAAGTTCTCTTGAAATTAGTGCTTTTTCCTTATGCTCAGTAAGAATATTACGAACTCTTGTTTGCTCAATGTTATTGATGTTTTCTATAATGTTATCCAACGAATCAAATTTATCCAGCAATTTAGCTGCAGTTTTTGGGCCTATTCCTGGAACGCCTGGAATGTTATCAGATGCATCTCCAGTTAGAGAAAATAAATCAAGAAGCTTATTTGAATTTACACCAAATTTTTCTATCACTTGTTTTTCATCTACGTATATATTTTTGATAGGATCAAATATTAGAATGTTGTAATTCAAAAGTTGAAATAAGTCTTTATCTGATGAGACTACTACTACTTTAAAGTCTTCGTGGTTGGCATATTTTGCAGCTAGTGTTGCAATTATGTCATCTGCTTCATAGCCTTCAATCTCTTCATAGCTGAAGTTAAAAGCTTCCACCGCTTCTCTCAGTATTGTAAATTGTGGAATTAAATCCTCAGGAGGCGTTACTCTGTTTGCTTTATACTCAGAATATAAACTGTGCCTGAAATTTTTTTTGCCAGAATCAAGTGCTATAGTTAAGTAGTCCGAATGGGCAATATACCTCAGAACCATATTCAAAAAGCCATACACAGCACCTATTGGAATACCGGTTGTGGTAGTTAAATGATGCAAAACGTAATAAGCTCTGAAAAGAAAACCGTAACCATCAATGATTGTGAAAGTCTTTTCTTTCATTTTAGATATTTGAGTGTGCCTTTGATGGTCTATTATTTAGTTACAAAAATCAAGTTCTTGTTTCCTATAGCTAAAATAATCATAATGCTATAGTTACTATAAGAAAATATATTATATAAGAGAGTCAATTATTCTGCCGCAATTTTGCTCTATCACACTTGCCATATTTAATATTCCAGTTTCATCATAATAATTTCCAATTACTTGCAAGGCAAGTGGCAAACCTTCATTTGAGAGCCCAACAGGGATAGAAATAGCAGGTAATCCCGCTAAGCTTGCCGGCACGGTAAACACATCATTAATGCACATCATTAGCGGATCTGACTTTTCATTTAAGCCGAAAGCTTCTGTTGGAGCAGATGGCACAAGTATGTAATCTATTTTTTCAAACGCTTTTATAAAATCATTTCTGATTAATGCCCTAATGCACTGTGCTTTTTCATAATACCCATTGTAATGACCTGAAGAAAGCGCATAAGAACCAATTAAAATTCTCCTTTTCACTTCTTTACCAAAACCTTCTGCTCTTGTTAGCGAGTACATTTCTTCAAGGGTATCAGCATCAACCCTGAATCCGTAACGTACACCATCATAGCGAGCAAGATTAGATGAAGTTTCAGCAGAACAAATTAGATAGTAAACCGGTATCGCATATTTAGTATGAGGCAGAGTAATGTCAACAACTTCAGCACCATTTTCTTTTAAATTGGAAGAAACTTTTTCCCAATGATGAACGATTTCTTCTGAAATCCCATCCATTCTATATTCTTTTGGTATACCAATGCGCTTACCCTTGATATCACCATTTATAAGATTAGAAAATTTAGGCACTGGTTTTTCGCTCGATGTTGAATCTTTTTCATCATAGCCACAAATTGTTTCCAGCATTAATGCTGAATCAGAAACAGAACGAGTAATGACTCCTGCTTGATCAAGAGAGCTTGCAAATGCAATCATACCAAAACGCGAACATCTTCCATAAGTTGGCTTTATTCCAACCACTCCACAATAAGCTGCTGGTTGACGTACAGACCCACCAGTATCGCTTCCTAATGCTCCAGCACATAAAAACCCAGCAACTGATGCTGCAGATCCACCAGATGATCCACCAGGAACAACTTTTTCTCCATCACTTTCTCTAATCCATACATTTTCAACAGGGCCAAAATAGCTATTTATGTTAGCAGAGCCCATAGCAAATTCATCCATGTTAAGTTTACCGAGCATGGCTGCTCCACTTTTTAAAAGCAAATTAGATACCGTAGATTCATAAGTCGGGATGAAATTTTCCAGCATTTTTGAGCATGCTGTTGTTTTTATTCCTTTTGTACAGAATAAATCTTTAACACCAACTGGTATGCCCATAAGTGATGAAATATTATCTTTTTGTTTCAAAAAGTATTCATCTGCTATTTTAGCAGCTTTTATCGCGATTTCTGGGGTTTTTGTTACAAATGCATTTAGTTGCTCATTTTCGACTGCACTAACATGCGTTTCTACAAGCTCAACAGCAGAAAAATCCCCCCGTCTTAGTCCATCATACATCTCTGTAATAGTGAACCTTCTCAATTCATTCATTAACATTCAATTTAGCAAGGTGTTAATTATAACAACAATAGGGCAGAAAATCTATATATTTATGATCAAAAACGGGAATACAACCGAAATCAATTCAGATTTCTGAAATGGATTGGTCAGTAGTACGTTTTAAATAGCCGGTTTGGCACACAATGCTAAGCCATAAGGGTTTAGCGTTTCTAAAATCAAATATCAACATCATGCACGTTAAGTGCATTGTTATTTATAAAGTCACGACGTGGTTCAACTATATCACCCATTAGCACCGAGAATATGCTATCTGCTTCCTCACAATCTTTTATTTCAACTTTTAGCAGAGTTCTAGTTTCTGGATTGAGTGTAGTTTCCCAAAGCTGATCAGCATTCATTTCACCAAGGCCTTTAAATCTCTGCAGAGCTAAACCTTTTTTACCATAATCCATCACTATTTTTGCGAGTGCACTTGGAGACTTTATTTTTATTTCAGTTTCTTGCGACTGTAAAAATGAATCACCATTAAATAAGTCAATTATGTTATCAAGAGAACTCAATATATTCTGTATTTCTTTGCTTTCAAGCATACTAAGCGAGAATACATATTTGTCTGCTAACCCTTGAAACAATTTAGCAATGTGAATTTCCTCATCTTTTACTTCTACTTCCCAAGTATATTCACTATACATCAATTTTAAATATTTTAATATCTCATCAGCAGACAATAGAGCATTCTTTTTACTTAAAATTAGCAATGATTCTAAGAGATCTTTTGGTATTTCCCTATCATAATTTTTGCTAATGTTTGAAATACTGAGACACTTATTCAAAACGAAACGCAAATCTTTGCCTACACCATTTAATGTTAATCTTTTAATCGCTGAATTTACTATATACTCTTCAAAAGTTTCATCATCTTTGATATAAGTATCTTTAGCATTTTTTGTAACTTTATAGAGGGGTGGCTGCGCTATGTATAAATATCCTTTTTCAATTACTTCACGCATATGTCTAAAAAAGAAAGTTAGAATCAAAGTTCTTATATGCGATCCATCAACGTCTGCGTCTGTCATAATGATAATTTTATGATACCTAGTTTTTTCAATATCGAAGTGCTCACTCCCTATTCCAGCTCCAATTGCCGTGATCAGAGAGCCAATTTCTGCAGATGAAAAAATACGATCCAGCCCTGCACGTTCTACGTTTAGAATTTTTCCTCTTAAAGCAAGTACCGCCTGTGTTTTACGATTACGTCCCTGCTTTGCAGTACCACCTGCAGAATTACCCTCTACTATAAACAATTCCGATAACTCAGGAATTTTTTCCTGACAATCGGCAAGCTTTCCAGGTAGAGTTGCAATATTAATATTGTTTTTATTTTTAACTAACTCTCGTGCTTTTCTTGCGGCTTCTCTTCCTTTTGCTGACCTAATTGCTCTTTCTACTATACTTGCTGCTAACTTGGGGTCAGTTTCAAGTATTGTACTCAACTTGTCAAAAACTATACTCTCTATAACTGCCCGCGCTTCAGAACTGACCAATTTATCTTTTGTCTGTGAAGAAAATTTAGGATCAGGCATCTTGAGAGATAAAACACAAGTTAAGCCTTCTCTAACATCTTCTCCAGTCAAGTTCACTTTTGCCTTCTTCAAAAAACCTTCATTATTTGCATAGTTATTGATACATCTGGTTAGTGCAGATCTAAACCCTGCCAAATGCGTACCACCATCCCGTTGTCTTATATTATTTGTGAAGCATAGCATATTCTCATAGTAGGAATCATTCCACTCCATTGATATTTCTACACTGGTACCTAGATCTTTTATATCATCTCTAATGCTGGCAATTTTAGTAACATGTGTCTTATTCTTGTCTAAGTAACGTACAAAATTAGCTGTACCAAAATTATCTTCAGACTCTTTACTATCGTTAAAATGAGACTTTACATGTGGTTTATTACGGAGATCACACAAAATGATCTCAATATTTGAGTTTAAAAATGCCAATTCTCTGATGCGACTCTCAAGAGTGGAGTAACTAAAATCAATACTACTAAAAGTCCCCGTTGATGGCATAAACGTTACTCTAGTTCCTCTTTTACTTGTGTTTTCATTGACTACCTTTAAAGATTCAACAGACTCACCATCTTCAAAGCGCATAAAATGTTCTTTTTTGTTGCGCCAGATGGTTAATTCCAACCAACTCGATAACGCATTAACAACTGAAATTCCAACACCATGTAATCCTCCGGAAACCTTATAGGTATTGCTGTCAAATTTACCTCCTGCATGTAGTTGGGTCATTATTACTTCTGCTGCTGATATTCCTTCCTCTGCATGAATATCAGTTGGAATGCCACGACCGTTATCGGTTACAGATACTGAGCCATCTTCATTTATGCTAACTTCAATCTTACTACAATAACCAGCTAAAGACTCATCTATCGCATTGTCAACAACCTCATACACCATATGGTGCAAGCCTGATCCATCATCAGTGTCACCAATATACATACCCGGACGCTTTCTCACAGCATCAAGACCTCTTAGGATTTTTATTGCGTCAGCGTTGTAGTTACTTTCCATGGAATTGCTTTATTTATAAATATTAATTAATATTACATTTGTATGTGCTGATTAGCAACATCTTTAAGTTGAGAGAAGGATCTTTGACATGTAGATAAAATATAATACATCACCTACACGAAGTGGTTTTACATGTTACTTCAATACATAAACTTAAGTTCAAATAATCCAAAACTCTGCTTCATATTTTAAGATAAATGGCTACAATCAAATACAATTTACCTTCTTCTTTCAATTGGACTTTCTAGCTCAACACAGGATAAGTTGCTCATACACTCTTCTAATATTTCATTCTTTTTATCATTGTTTAATCTATTGCTGAACTCCTGACACCTTCTCTCAAGAGCTGAATGCGTAGTCATAATATACCTTACTGTTTCAGATGATAACTTTGGTAACTCGCTACGGATCCTTTCTTGTTCTGTTCCAGAGAAATTGGTGAAATTGGTTCTGGCCATTTCAGGGAATTTTTGTGTGATCGTTTCTTTTATCATTTCTCTAGCCTCTTCTCCATCGAGTGTAATAACCACTGATGGATGTAAGCCAGATAAAGACTCAAATAATTTATTGTATGTTCCACCTGCACAACTTTGACCTTGATTACCGTAAGTTGTTGCAGCGTCTACAAGACCTTTTACAAACATATCCTTTCTATTTTTTATATATTCATCATTTAAAGGAGTTCTTTGATTTTCTGTCCCTGTATTTCTATCATTGCAGGCTTTCCAACATAAAATAGCTGCTTGCTTTAGTGTTAACTTACTATGATTGTCTTTAAAATTATCTCCTGTTCTATTGATAAATCTTAAGCATTCAAGTGCATGAGATTTATCGCCTTCTGTAAACTCATTTGACTGTTTGATGTACTCTTCAATGCCGGTTGTGTTACCTCTATTTAGCTGTACATAGAATTCATCTTTGCTTAAATTCTCTTTATACTTTTCTACGAGTCTATCAACACTCAAGTTTATACTAGCAACTGCACTTGGATCATGAGTAGTTTGCGCAACAAAGGGAAGAATATTGACTATATCAGCAGCAAAAAGGCCCCTTTCTTCCTCTGGAATTTGTTGTATTAAATCGTTAAACTGCTGTATTGCTTCAGTGAGTGTTTTGTTTAGCAAGCAGAAGAACAACATAGGAAGCACTAAAAATACACAAGAAATAATAATACATATGACTAAAGCAGCCGTTAATATTCCTCTAATAATATTTTTTGGCCATGCTGATAATCTTCTCTCATTTTCCTCTGGTTTTAAAAAATGGTTTACCATCCATAAGCACAAAGAAAATTGTATCAGAAGAGAAAATGGAAGAATCATACTTATTAATAAAGCTATATTAATGAATTTTTTAATTTTATTAGTATTATTATGAGCATTTTGTACTCTTCTTACTAAGTCTTGTGCTCTATTTCTATTCTGCTGTTGATTATTATTTTGACCTGCAAACATACCACACACCCTATTCTAACATTAATATATCATGCTATAGAAAGAATGTAAATAAAGCAAGAAACTTATCAACTACCTGTAAAAGCTTTATTTGTGCTTGATAGGAGGTTCTATCTTTGTACTTTCTACATTATTGAGAGTACTGCCTGTTTTTTGTGCAGCAATTTCTTTAATACCTTTCACAATAAAATACACTACTAGTGCTAAGCCGAAGGTTATAATAGTTAGCGTAATTAATGCTGCTAACTGAACTTTTATCTCTAAACCTGTTTTTGCTTTATTCTCTCTGAGGAATCGAGCCATGTCTTTATCATTTTCCTGCATTGCAAGATCTAAAGGAGTAAGTCCATTCCCATTTTTTATATTAACGTTTGCTCCTTGCTCTAAAAGAAGGCTCACTTTTCCTGTATTACCTTCTTCTACTGCACGAAATATACAACTTTCACCTTCTATCTTTTCAATACTTGCTCCATATGATCTAAGTACTTCAATGGCTTCTTCATTTTCACTGTTGAGCGCAATATCCAAAGCATCCATTCCATCTTTATTTTTATGATTGATAAAATTCTTCAACTGATCTCTATCAAAGCTTCCTACATATTGTTTAATGATGAGTTTCACTACTTTTTCAGGACAATTATTAGCAGCAGGAAAAAGTATTGTGTTGTTATTATTATCTTTTTTCGTTATGTCTGCTTTGAGTTTATTTATCAAATACTCGATAACTTCTATTCTGCTATCATCCTCTGCTCCAGTGCATTGCCTAATAGCTAAAAATAAAGCTGTACGTCCATTATTATCAATATCTTCAATATTCTGTCCCTTATCAACTAAGGCTTGTATTACACTTTTATTCCCATATAAAGCAGCAAGGTGAAAAGGTGTATGTCCTTCAGTGCTTTCTCTTTCATCAATTGACGCACCATTGCTAGCTAGCAATTCTATAAACTCTGGCGTGTTTGCAAAAATTGCAAGGTGCATTGGTGTTAAGTCATCTTTGCCATGATTTTCAGTTTTTGCGTTAACGTTTGCTCCGTTATTTATCAGCAATTTCGCTATTTCAAACTGCTTATACCCGATAGCAATATGTAGTGGTGTACTATTACGTTCATAACTATCATTGACATTTGCACCAAACTTTATTAGCAGCTCTGTAGCTTCAATATCACCCATCCGAATTGCAGAGTATAAGGAAGGAGATTCATCTTTTTCTATTTCCCCTGTCATACGAAATTAAGAACACAACAATTCATATATTATTAAGAATTATTATTAAGTTTTTATTAAAATAATATTAACAATAGCTAAGAAAATTAAATTTTCATTAAAAATTAATCTCTATCAATGGTTATATAAGCAAATGTTTATATAAGCATTCCAAAAGTGAAGAAGTGAAAAAAAGCTTTTCATGAGAAATTATAAATGATAAATTGTTAATAATGAATTATCGAGAATAAATTATGTGCTTTGGTTTGCCTAATATAAACAGAGAAGGTTATTTATTTATAGTTATTTCCTTTATAGTAACATGTATAGCATTTTCTATATCTTGGGGGGCTGGCATTACTTGCTTATTCCCAACATTATTATGTACTTATTTCTTCCGTGATCCGGCAAGAGCTGTACCAAACAATAAGGACTTTATATTAAGCCCTGCTGATGGTGTAATTTCAAAGATAGAAGAAGTTAGTTACTCTTTATCAGAAGAGAATGAAGAAGAAAAGAAGTTTACGCTTGTTAGCATATTTTTAAGTGTTTTGAATGTCCACGTTAATCGTATACCAATATCTGGTACAATAAAGGAAATGAGTTATAAAAAAGGCAAGTTTGTTTCCGCAATAAGCAATAGGTCTAGTAATGAGAATGAAAAACAGGTTATTGCGATTGAATATGAGAAGGGAAAAGAAATCATTGTAGAGCAAATAGCTGGATTTATTGCACGCCGCATTGTTTGTAATTTGAGGACATCTCAGAGCGTAAAAGCAGGTGAAAGATTTGGAATTATAAGATTTGGTAGCAGAGTAAATATTTATATTCCTATTGGTATAGAGGTAAGAGTTTCAGAAGGACAAACTGTCATTGGCGGTGAGACAGTTATAGCAGATTTTAATAAACAAGAGAAGCTTACTTTTGATGTTATATGAATAACGATGAAAGTAACAGTAAATTTTTACCTATTACCAAGTTATTCCCAAACTTTATAACTTTATTAGGTTTATGTGCTGGCCTTACTTCACTTAAATTCACATTTAATGAACAATGGGAATTTTCAGCAATTTTTATTATCATTGCAGCAATAATAGATGGAATGGACGGCAGGATAGCCAGAATTTTAAAATCAACCAGCGATTTTGGAGCACAACTCGATTCTTTTGCAGATTTTCTAAATTTTGGTTCAGCACCTGCTTTTCTTTTATATTTTTGGAAGTTAAATGAAATTAAAGTTGTAGGATGGATTTTAGTAATGATATATGTAATCTGCATATCAATAAGACTTGCAAGATTCAATGTTTCGCTACATTTAGAGCAATTATACTGGAAAAAATTTTTCTTTTCTGGTGTTCCAGCCCCTGTATGCGCTTTACTTGTTCTGTTTCCAATAATTATTACCTTTCAATCTCATGAAAGTGAATATCTACTTCTTATAGAGCAATTTTTTAACGTAAAGAATACAGCTTGTTACTTTTTGACCATCTCATTTTTTTCGATAAGTCATATTCCAACTTTCTCTGCAAAATACATTTATGTCCCTAAAAGTTTATCCTATATATTTGTGTCATTTTTTGGAATATTGATCATATTTTTTATAAGTAAGCCCTGGATAACACTACCAATTTTAGGTGTAGTTTATATCTTAACTATTCCAATAAGTATCGGACTTTATATACATTACGCATATAAAACTAGTCAGCTACATAAAAAATAGTGAGCAACATGATTATAAAAGTAACTGATCTATTAAACTCTTTTTTATATATAAAGATATTCAACATACCATTTATAATTATTTGGGTAATTGCAACTGGGGTTTTTTGTACGATTCGATTCAAATTCATTAACTTCAGGTTGTTCAAATATGGGATACAAACACTATTCAACCTAGAGAGCCATAATAATAACGGCATAATCACCCACATTCAGGCATTTGCAACGGTAATTTCAGGAACAGTTGGTCTTGGAACAATATCAGGAGTTGCAATAGCTATTACAATAGGGGGGCCAAGTGCAGTTTTTTGGATGATAATTACCGGGGTACTTGGCATGTCAATAAAATTTGCTGAAGTAGTGCTTGCATTTACTCATCGCTCTGAAAACACAACTGGTGGGGCTTTTTATTATATGGAACATGGACTTGCAAAGATTGGATTTATGAAGACTGGAAAATTCCTTGCATTTATCTACGCAGTTATGCTGCTTGTTGCAATGATTCTAGGCGGTATACCATTTCAGGCAAATCAAATTGCAGCGTTGTCAAGTAACTTATTTGAATACAACACATCTGTTATTATCTCGCTATTTGTATTAATTGTAATACTGGGAGGAATAAAGCGAATTGCTTTAGTTGCAACAGGTTTAGGGCCGATCATGATAATGTTCTATATAGGCATGTGTATATATTTAATCTGTGTAAACGGAAATAATCTACTGAATGCTCTATCTATAATATTTCAAGATATCTTTAACAAATCAGCTATAGGAGGTGGAGTATTGAGTGGATTAATAGCAGGGGTAAGAAGGTCAGTGTTTGCTAATGAAGCAGGTACTGGAACAGCAGCTATAGCACATTCGATTGTAAAAGAGAAAGACCCAGTTAAAGTTGGAAGTGTTGCAATGATTGCACCATTTGTAGACACAATATTAGTCTCATTTTTGACTGGTATTGTGATAATTATCACCGATATGCATAGCACTAATACCGTAGGTGATATTATGTTAGTTAGCTCAGCATTTTCAACAGCCTTGCCTTTATTTAGCAAGCTAGCTCTTCCGCTGATAATGTTTTCCTTTGCATTTTCCACAATAATAGCTTACTATTACTACTGTGAAGTTGCCCTAGTGTACTTATTTGGTAACAAAAAAGTACTGATATTGTTTCAGTTTTTTATAGTGGGTTCAGTGTATATCAGCTGTATATCAAAAAATGTAGAATTTATATCTTATTTAGGTGATAGCCTGTTTATGTGCCTTATGATTCCAAATGCTGTTGCGATATATCTACTGAGAAGGGAAGTCTTAAATACAATAGATTCTTATTACAAAAGGTATTAAACATGATTTATAGAATGCTTTATATAGTGTTATTTTGCCTACCATTTAATGATGTATACGCTGCTTCAATTTTTCATAAAAGTTATGACACTGCATTAAATGGAGTAAGCAACTTCATGAATGAAGTGTTGTTTTTCAAGATCTTTCACGTACCATTTATAATTCTTTTATTGGCCTTTGGTTATATATTTCTAACACTACGTTTTAGATTTCTCAACATAAGGATGTTTAAGCATGCGTTCGCTATTTTATGTGGAAAATATGACACAGATCATCATGATGGTCACATTACGCATTTTCAGGCATTTGTAACCGCGCTATCAAGCACAGTAGGCCTTGGAACTGTTGCTGGTGTTGCAATCGCAATTTCAATGGGAGGGCCAGGAGCGGTACCTTGGATGATGATTACAGGTTTTTTTGGTATGTCTGCAAAGTTTGCTGAAGTAACTTTAGCATTCAGACACAGAACAGAAGGCCAGGAGCAGTTATTCAGTGGTCCCTTTCAATATATAAGAAATGGACTAGAGGAATTTGGATTTAAGAAGCTTGGTATTGTGCTAGCTGCAATATATGCAGTGTTTCTTGTATTGTCAGGTCTTGGTGGAAGTGTAGCATTTCAGACTAATCAAATGGTTTCAATATTATCTGGCTATTCAAGCTGGATAGATAGTCATCCTTGGGTTCTTTCCTTCATAATTTCTGCATTACTTGCTCTAGTGATTATCGGTGGAATCAGGAGAATAGCTAAAGTCTCTTCTGCGCTAGTTCCTATTATGTCACTCATATATATTTTGAGTTGTGTCACAATCATTGCATTCAATATTCACAATTTTAGCAATACATTGAAAATATTGTTTTCCAGTATGATAGACTTCAATGCTGTTGGTGGAGGAGGAGTAGGAGCATTTGTCGCTGGGATTCAAAGAGCAATTTTTGCCAGTGAAGCAGGTGTTGGCTCTGCTTCAATCACTCACGCGGTAGCTAAAGATGAGGAGCCAGTTAGAACTGGTCTGGTTGCAATGATAGAACCATGCTTTGATACAATGTTAATTTGTTGCTTAACAGGAATAACAATAGTAATAACAGGTGCATACCAGACCGGCATTGGCGAGGGAATATTGATCACCCAGAAAGCATTTGAAACAGTTTCTTCTTGGTTTCCTATACTTTTAACCATAGCTGCACCTTTGTTTGCGTTTTCCTCAGTAATTTCATTTGTATATTGTTGTGAAATGGGATGGCTGTATTTGTTTGGTGTAAAAAGTGTAGTAATATATCGTATAGCAGTAGTAGCGGTTGCATTTTTGTCAGGTTTATCTAAAGATATAATGGCTATTGCTAATATTGGTGGAGCTTTATTCTCTTGTTTAGCACTCATCAATATGACAGCACTTATATTGTTTAGCAACCAGATTAACAATGAAGTCCAATGTTATCTAAAAAGGCTGAGGAATAATAAAATTAGCTAGATTTATTGCTATGATAGAGATATTTGTAGTTTTTGTATTATCTTACATATTAGGTTCAATACCGTTTAGCTTAATTATTACAAAAATAAAAGGAATAAATTTAAGAGAAGTAGGTTCTGGAAATATTGGTGCTACAAATGTTGCAAGGACAGGAAACAAATTTCTTGCTGTTTTGACATTACTTTTGGATTCCTTTAAAGGATTTATCGCAATTTATATAGCACAACAATTTTTTGATAACGATCTGTGGATATATGCATCTGCTATTTTAGCAGTTTTAGGACATATGTTTCCTATTTGGCTAAGGTTCAATGGAGGAAAGGGGGTTGCGACAACTTTGGGAATTTTGATAGCACTTAATATCCCTTTGGCATCAGTGTTTGTGTTTATTTGGCTAATAGTATTTTTTACCTTTCGATATTCTTCTCTTGCTTCTTTGACTGCGGCTGTAATAATTGTTGTAGCGTCTTTCTTTTTTCAAAAAGAATTATTTCTTGCACTACTCATTGTAGCAATATTGATTTTCTTAAAGCACCACAGAAATATTACAAACCTTCTGCAAAGCAGAGAGCGTAAGTTTTTATAAGCGATGAGATGTTAAATCACTGACACTTAAACTACGAGATAAACTGCTTGATGGTATTATTTTATCTTCTTTATTTAAGATTATAATTTTTACTCTTGTTATACTCTCTACTTCTTGAGGTGTTAAAAGTCCATCTTTAATAAATCTTTGCTTTACTTCTTTTGTTTTTTCATAAAGTGTGGTTACATTGCGCTTATTTTGATTATAAATATCTTCAATCTCTATCTCTAGCCTGTGTGAAGCTTCTTTTTTTAACATGTTATTTATCACTGCTTCTGTTATTGCTAGTTTTTCTTGCAGAATTTTCTTTACTTCTTCTTTATCGTCTCTGCTATTTTTACTCAGTTCTGTGTATACCCTATAACACCTTTTCTCTAGTGGTAACATTCTTAAACTATCTAACATTCTGGCCACTTGACCTTCAACGGTCTTCTCAGCTTTTAGCCTAAATTCCTTAATTTCTTTCTCTATTACCTTATCAGCTATTCTCTTAGCTTCATCCAAAGATGAATCCTTGAGAGAAAAATCTGTTTTAAGTAAATCAAGCTCTAAAAGCTTCAAAAAGACTTTTCCTTTGATATTTTCAATTTGATTATCTAAATCATGATCTTGTAATTTATTTCTTATGTATTGATTCAATGTATAATGCTCTAATTTATTTAACTTTACAGAGTTAATATTTTTCATTAACGTCAGCACAATTTGTTCACTATATTGAGAAGTAAAACTCAGTAAATTTCTCATTAAGGAAATACTTACTTCTGCAATAAAATCATCAACTATTTTTTGACTTTTATCATCTTCATAATTATTTTGGGCGTTATGCCAAGCCCTAAGAATTTCTTTACTGTTCTTCTTATTTTTTAGCCTGTCTAACATAAACTTACGTGCTTCATTTTCTGCTTCTGTAAGGAGCATTTGTCTAGGTGGTGTAAATTTAATCTCTGGATCGGAATGAATACCCTCTAATGTACTTAACATTCTGTAGATAATACCAGTAAAACATGTGTTAGGAATTCGTTCTTTTCTAGAGAAAGTTTGACTATCTAGTAAATTTGCAATCAGCGCGTCTTTTTTGTTTTTTACAGTTTCTCTATTTCCATCATTGCAAGCTTTCAGAACTAACAGAAGAATTTGCCCGCCATTGAAACCAGAGCTATGTTTCTCATTACCTTTGCAAAAATCTTGCAAAAACATCACTAATTTTCCCTTATTCTCATTACTAAATGGTTGGCCATCAAGCATATGTAAATGATTTATATATTCAATAAATTCTTTAAATTCTTTATCATTAATAACGTCTTCTGGTACCCCACCATATTTATGCAGTAACTTATCAATATTATTACTAATATCATCGTTCAATTGATGGGGTAGTAAATGCTCGTAAGTATCATCAAACTTATTTGTCATGCTGCGAGTATTTTCTTTTATGCCTTCTAAAAAGAAATTTATAGCAGCTTTAAGTAACGTAAATGGATTAAAATCCTTTGGCCTTAATTCACTTTGTAATAGAATTAAAACCATTGCAAGTGGTATTGTTGCAAGTAACGAAACGAGTAGAAAAGTAGTCGTAAAGGTTAGATATGTTACAAAAACAAAAAATAAAAAGAAAGATGCTATCTTAATTTTATTATTCTTAAAAAATATTTCCCAATATTCCTTTTTACTTATTTTTTCCTGCTTTGCAGTTTTTATGTCTTTATAAACGTAAAAAGTTTTTATTTCAGATCTAAAAAATACTGTAGCGAAAGATAAAAAGACATTGGCCGGATTAACTAAAATGCTTAAAGAAACAAAAGCTGCGAAGTAGCTTGCTGTCTTTAATCTGTAAGAGCCTTTTCCAGGAAATTGTATTTGGGAAATACCTATCATAGCCTATTCTCTATAATATTATGATATTGTAGTAATAACAAATAGCCTATAGATGTCAATGCTTAAGTATTTTACTGTCTACGCATTCATCGTATTCAATTTCAACTGTAGAGTGTGCGATTTTGAAACTATTTAATAGTATTTTTTTTATCTCATACAGAATATTAGTATGTTGCCCATTTTGCTTTATCTTGGCATGCATGGTAAGTATAAAATAATTATCAGATAGTGACCATGCATGTATGTGGTGTACATCTATCACTTCAGGTAGCTTAGATATAATCTCACTTTTTATCTCCTCAGCAGATACACCCTCGGGTGTGCCTTCAAGGAGTATATGGCAAGAATTCTTGAGAATTTTATAGCCACTGCTTAAGATTATTACGCTAACAAATACTGACAAAATAGGATCCACTACTTGCCATCCGGTAAGCATGATAATTATGGATGCAACTATAGCAGCTACAGAGCCTAAAATATCTCCTATGACGTGCAGTACAGCACTTTTTATGTTTATATTGCTTTCACATTTACTATGTAATATAAAAAAGACTATAATGTTAGAGATCAGGCCAAGTGTGGCAATTATTAGCATTACTTTCCATTCTACATTAACTGGAAAAATAAATCTTTTTATTGATTCAATGATAATGACTGCTGCAATGAGAAATAGAGTTAAGCCATTAACAAACGCTGCAATTATCTGCAATCTGTGATACCCATATGACCTCTGTAAATCAGATTTCTTAGCTGAAAATTTGTGCGCTATCCAGCTTAAAATCAAGGCAAAAAGATCAGTGAGCATATGCCCTGCATCTGATAGTAGAGCAAGCGAATGTGAAATTACTCCACCTGCTATCTCCATAAGCATTGTTATTGCGACTATTATTATGGAATAAATTAAGCGCTTGGACTCTGCTATTGAGTGTTTGCCATTGTGCACTGCTGTCATACAAAATCTTTTTATGAGCAAAAATCGTGGGTAACACTGGGCTCGAACCAGCGACCCCTTGCACGTCAAGCAAGTGCTCTACCAACTGAGCTAATTACCCATCGTAGCTTTAGTATAGTGCTTCAGTGAAATGAAAGTCAATTTGCTTTTAGACTTCTTGCTGGATGAAACTCCTTGACAAATTTCCATAAGTGTTGAAAGTATCAAAAATGGCGTGATATAAGGTGATCAACGACATGTAAGTTACCTCCTGATAGTAAAACAATTGAACGTAAAAAAAGAGTCATTAAGATTTAATGTAAACTGTAATAGTGCTATCTTAAATCCGTCTAAGTTACTTCTGATTTTATAAATAAGAAGCTGTTTATATAAATATATACTTTCATTCCATTCATGTCCAAGTTAATGTAATTTATTTGGAAATGGTAGGAAAATTTAGTATATCGTGAAAATATCTATATTAGCTTACTTTTGCCACATTTATATACGAACTAATTTACCTGAACTAATTTACCTGACTTTGTTGCAGCAATTTGAAGCTTCTATTTTTACAACCACGTATTTATGCGGCTTGCTCTTACAAAGGTGGGTGTTTTTTGCAATTTTAAGAAGGTAAATAAACAAATTTCTTGTAACGCTACAGGGTTTAGTATTTTTTATAAATCTTTACTTAATTTATTAAAATCTTGACAGTTATTATAATATTTGCTACACATTTATATTGTATTACCGTGCTTTCATAAAGATGTAGTATTGGTGATGTAATGAAAAATGTTTCAAAATAGAGAGGAATAAATGATTGATCATTATAAAGTATTAGAAGTAGAAAGAAATGCTACTCAAGATGAGATAAAAAAAGCATATCGAAAATTAGCACTTAAGTTTCATCCAGATAAATTTCCTGAAATAGTAGATCTCAATATGTTAAAAGCAAAGACGCACCTTTCAGAAGCAGAAAGAGATCAACTAATTCAACTGAAAAAAAAATTTAAAGAGTGCGAGGAAAAGTTCAAAAAGATATCAGAAGCATTCGAAGTATTATCTGATCCAGAAAAAAAAGCCAGTACGATAATGGAGATGATCTTAGTCAACAAACTTATGATGGACACTCATCATGGGAACAACAAGAGTCAGAGAAAAGACACCAAGAAAATAAAAATCCAATAATTCCTATGTCTTTAGTAATATTTTTAATATCTATGACAATAACCTCAAAAACTAGTCTTGGAAAATCAAAAGTAGGTGAAGTTGTTGCAGTAACACTTGGAGGACTGCTATCTATGCCAGTTGTAAATAATTTAGAACACATAGTGGAGTCAATGTCAGATAATTCTGAAGCAAGAGAGAAGTTAGCGACAACTGCAGATAATTTTAAAAAAGTATGCAAGTCAATTAGTACAAAAAATATTGTATTATCAGGAGTTATTGCAGGATTATATACATCGATTTCTTACATCATCCTTAATATTCATAAAGAATCTTTCAAATCTGGCCTTATAACTGTAGCTGCAGCTGCAATTGGGGGTGGAGCTGGTGCTGCATTGTCAAGAACTGTTTTTACAAAATTGGAAGATGTTGATACTGAACAACCAAATATCCCAAGACAGAGCATATAGCTACTCCTATGATTATTGTCCAATAGAAATTTCAAATTTTGTAAAATCTTTAAAAACCCAGTTATTTTTAAGAGTGTAGAAAATAGTTATAAGAAATTTTCTAGCAGTAGCAGTTATAGCCTTAGCAGAACCACGCTTCTTTTTTATATGTTCATAAAAGCTTTTCAAGTAAGGACTGTAACGTACAGCAATCCAAGTACATTGAACTAAAGAAGTACGCGCTATTTTTGACCCTCGTTTGGTAATTCTTCCAATTGTACATTGCTGATTAGATTGAGAAACTCTTGGTACAACTCCAAAATATGCAGTAAGTTTCTCAGGTCTACGGAAATCATTAATGTCTCCAATTGTTACAATAAAAACAGCTGCAGAAATTGGACCTATTCCCTTTATGCTGATAAGATTGCTGAACCCAGGAAGTTGTTTAGCGAAAGCTATAATTTCCTTTTCAAGCTTTTTAAGGCTTTCTCGGATAGCTTCTAAATGATAGCTAATCACTTCAATTTCAACTTTTTCTAAAGGATCCCAATTATGCTTTTGAGTAGCACGTTCAAATCCTACTTTAGTTGTAAGTACTTCTTTTTTAATTTTTATTCCATGGTAATTAAAAAGACCATGAACTTTATTGATTAAAGATACCCGTGACTTTACTAACTGATCTCTCGTTTGAAGAAGAGAAGCTAACTGCTGGCATTGTTTGTTTTTGCACCTTGCCTCAGGCAACATATCTTTGCTGAGAAAGAAAGCAATAGCTCGTGCATCATGCTTATCTGTTTTGTTCACAGAGCGACGAACAACTTCAAACTGCCCAGGAGCAATTATTACTATGCATTTAACGTAAGGTGAAACTGCATCATAAAAGAAACAGCTATTACCTGTTGCTTCTATGGCTACTTCATCTGTTTCTTGAAGATCTTTGGTGAAATTATCCAAGTCTTTTAAGCGAAACGTTTGAATATGCTCAGGTTTCCCTTCCTGTAAGTAACAAGCAGTAAAACTATTGGTATGTAAATCAACTCCAATGTGACGCATATTTTTTCCTCCAATTGCATATTTCAATATATCAGAGTAGAATATTGCCGGTTGTTCCAAACTCCTATACGAGGTCATCACATCACATTTTGTGAGCCTCACGATGATTTTCGGTGGCAGGGGCAGTTAATCTCTCCTACGAAGTCTTCTTTCTATTCTTCATATAAGAGCAGAAAGTGCTTCAGAAAAATATCCAACCTGCCACCTAGTCCACTCTGAGAAGTTATTATCTTCTCTTGCTTACAACCAAGCAATACTTATTCATACCATCTCTCCTTTATGATATTTTTGATACATTTCACCACGTTCTTTATTCAAATTATCGAATTTGTCTGCCTCACTTTTAATTTTTGTATCATATTTTGATAATATTCTAAAAGCCTGATTTTTATACTCTTGACTGTTTTGATATTCATTACCTTGTTGGTCAGAGTAAGTTAGTTTATCCTGTCCATCAGAAGTTTTTACTACCTTGAGGAAATGATATTCCTTTGATATATCGAGGTTATCATTTGTTGCCCTATTAATAGCACGAGCAACGTCATAAAATGCAACATGTTCTACAGGAGAAAAATTTCCAACGTTTTCTCCATCCATTTTTTCTATATTTGCTTTATAGTAGGATACATTTTTAATTTCTCCACCCACTATTTCTTGACCAGTTGCTATAAAATCTCCTTTTGTAACTTGCAAAGCGTTGAGGTGTTCCATTGCAGTTCCTGTATCATTCTCAGTAAGCCAACTTTTAAAGTCAGCATTATGCCCTTTTATACTTTCCAAGAACCTTTCTGACTTATGTGAATTACCTGCATGTAAAGTATCCAGGTAATCTTTTAATAAACTAGGATCTTTTTCCTGTAAGTACATCACCAACGCATGACCTGTTTTATAAACTAGGCTATTTGCTTCGCTGTCATCTGAATATTCTAAATCTAAAATTTTATCTAAATCCAAATTTGCAGCTTCGGTTTTGTCAATACTTGATCCTTGAGCATTGAACTTATGATCTGAATGGTGCTCAAAGTAATCTGCAATTCCTTCCATTAATACTGTTGGTAAAGATTCGCCTCCTGTAGCCAAGTAAGTCAAACCATGTGCAAATTCATGCTGAAGGTTATGAACGCCACCTTGCTGATAGACGTACATTGTAGCACAAACACCATCTCCTCCTCCTGGATAACATTTACCACCCTCATCTCCAAGGAGGTGAGAACCGAAATGCTTGCTTCCACCAAGGTGAGTGTAATCAGCCTTATCATCAAACACATAAATTTTGAATGTTTGTTCTGAGCTACCAGGCTCCAGCTTAAATGCATCTTTAAAATTAGTAGCTGTTTCTCTTATCTCACTTTCAATGTGAGCAACTTTACTTGTTCTTAAATCATGAGAATGAACCTCTACTTTGATATTTAAATCTTTAACTTCTATGGTATGCTTATTGTTAAAGTATTCTTCTTGAGTTATATTTTTATTTATTTGTTGATTGATTGTCATAATTCTAACCTCTAATTTATTAGTCTTTACAATATCAAGCATAAAGCTACTTCCGCTAAGAAAGTGTAAATTCTCATATTGATATAATTTACATCTTAATAAAAAAGTATAGATAATTAACTCAATATGAAAAATCGAGAATATAGATAAAATTCTATAGCTAACCTCAGGCAGCCGCTAAGAGCATGTCTTCAAACTATATAGGAAGCAGTGAATAATGTCATTTCAGTAAAAACTGTATGAACATTTTAGCTAATTTACATAGCGAACGGTGTTACCCCAGTATCACAACACCGGGGTAACGATAAAGGAGAGATGGTATGAATAAGTATTGCTTGGTTGTAAGCAAGAGAAGATAATAACTTCTCAGAGTGGACTAGGTGGCAGGTTGGATATTTTTCTGAAGCACTTTCTGCTCTTATATGAAGAATAGAAAGAAGACTTCGTAGGAGAGATTAACTGCCCCTGCCACCGAAAATCATCGTGAGGCTCACAAAATGTGATGTGATGACCTCGTATAGGAGTTTGGAACAACCGGCAATATTCTACTCTGATATATTGAAATATGCAATTGGAGGAAAAAATATGCGTCACATTGGAGTTGATTTACATACCAATAGTTTTACTGCTTGTTACTTACAGGAAGGGAAACCTGAGCATATTCAAACGTTTCGCTTAAAAGACTTGGATAATTTCACCAAAGATCTTCAAGAAACAGATGAAGTAGCCATAGAAGCAACAGGTAATAGCTGTTTCTTTTATGATGCAGTTTCACCTTACGTTAAATGCATAGTAATAATTGCTCCTGGGCAGTTTGAAGTTGTTCGTCGCTCTGTGAACAAAACAGATAAGCATGATGCACGAGCTATTGCTTTCTTTCTCAGCAAAGATATGTTGCCTGAGGCAAGGTGCAAAAACAAACAATGCCAGCAGTTAGCTTCTCTTCTTCAAACGAGAGATCAGTTAGTAAAGTCACGGGTATCTTTAATCAATAAAGTTCATGGTCTTTTTAATTACCATGGAATAAAAATTAAAAAAGAAGTACTTACAACTAAAGTAGGATTTGAACGTGCTACTCAAAAGCATAATTGGGATCCTTTAGAAAAAGTTGAAATTGAAGTGATTAGCTATCATTTAGAAGCTATCCGAGAAAGCCTTAAAAAGCTTGAAAAGGAAATTATAGCTTTCGCTAAACAACTTCCTGGGTTCAGCAATCTTATCAGCATAAAGGGAATAGGTCCAATTTCTGCAGCTGTTTTTATTGTAACAATTGGAGACATTAATGATTTCCGTAGACCTGAGAAACTTACTGCATATTTTGGAGTTGTACCAAGAGTTTCTCAATCTAATCAGCAATGTACAATTGGAAGAATTACCAAACGAGGGTCAAAAATAGCGCGTACTTCTTTAGTTCAATGTACTTGGATTGCTGTACGTTACAGTCCTTACTTGAAAAGCTTTTATGAACATATAAAAAAGAAGCGTGGTTCTGCTAAGGCTATAACTGCTACTGCTAGAAAATTTCTTATAACTATTTTCTACACTCTTAAAAATAACTGGGTTTTTAAAGATTTTACAAAATTTGAAATTTCTATTGGACAATAATCATAGGAGATTACTATTGAAGAGTTACGTAATGAGGAAAATACAAAATACAGACCAGCATTCTTAAAGTTTGATCAACTAAAAAACAAAGCAGTTGATGAGATTGAAAATAATCCTCAGGCAGCAAAAATATTAGGAGAGCTGGTCAATATCGATCCAAACTTGATAAGAGGTACAAATCATATTGATCTACAAGAAGGCAAGATTTTTTCTATGCAAGCTCTTGGTCACGGAAATATGGGTGCACTATCTATATATGATGGGAATACAAAGCTTGGAGAGTTGTCGAGCGAATCGGGCTTTTTTAAGCAAGTTGAAGGTCAAACTAAAGAAACTTTTGTTTTTGAGGACATATTGCACAACTTGAATACTCAATATGATGGAGGTGCTTATATGGCAATTACAAAAGAAAACGGTCATTATAAAGCTTCTCTGATAGATGGTAGAACAGTTGAACGTGATGAATACTTTGATGAAGCACATTTACATGAAAATGAATTGTTGCATCCCAGCACTGGACACATTCAAAAAGATTTAGATTCTCTTCTTCTTAGAGGAACCAAAATTCTAAATCATCAGGATTCAAATCATGCTCAATATTCTGATGAGCAAAGAGAAAGCGGCATAATCGTAGAAAAAGGAACATTATTGGATGATAAAGGGACTGATAGAACAGACGACGATGTATACGAAGCGGTTGTAAAGCAAGGAGGCAAAAATCTACATGAATTCAAAAATATGGGTTTCTATATTACTGAAGAGATAAAAAATGAAAGAGGTGAAGTTGTAAATGGGAGTAACTTATTCATTCATGATCAAGGAAAAAATGTGCGCTATCAGTTACCTGAAGAAGTTACTCATCTAAAGTTGGTGCAAAAGGATGACGGATACAAATTGGCACCAGCTGATGAACGTGGTAATGAATATAGGTATGATGCTCAAGGTAATGCTATACCAGAAGAATACAAATATATCAACCCAGTATTTGCACATGAATATGAAAAGAGAGATTATTCTCATAAACATATAAATGTGGGCTTTATAAACTTAGAAAAATATGCCCCTGGTAAACTTTTTACCATTAAACATGATCCAAATGATTATCAGATACAAAGAAACTCGAGTGGTGAAATAGTGAGAATCAACAATCAAAGATATTTCACTAAAGTAAAACTATTTGATGGTGATACTGATGAAGAAATTGGAATGTTATCTAATAACTTCCATAACTTCAAAGGAAAAATATTCTTTTCTGCTGACTACAACTACAGTTATAACGATTTCCTCGCATCTGTTTCTCCTCAAGTTGAAATTGAGAACATGGAAAATGGAAGTAAAAAATAACTTTTGATCAAGGCAGTGGCGATATCGGAGATACTAACAGAGGCTACACGGACTATCAGAGAATATTCACAAAAGAGAAACAAACCGAAAGTCCAAAAGGGCAAGTAAGTGAAACTAAGACAGAGATTGATACGTCACACATGAGCCATATTACTACTAATGTTGTTGCTGAAGAGAGAACTGTATCAAACGACAATAGTGAAATGCAGTCTGATCAACCACAAATTCCAACAAGGGCAAAAAGGTCATCTTCAGTGGAGGAGAAAGAGCAGGTATTAAAAGACACAATTCTCAAAATAGAAAAGAGTCGCGAGCAAGATTCTGAAGGGAAACATAAGGCAAATGTAATCATAGATTATAATGATGTGAAAGCCTTGTATGATAGAGCAGAAGGAACAGACAAGCAATCTGTGTTAGATTTTTGGAACAAACTGCATACATCAAATTATAAGATTGGTGCTTTGCCGGAAGACAAGTATTATTTTAAAGATGGCAAATTTGTAGTTCACGATAGTGATACAAAAAAGCTTATAGTGTTACCTGAAGATAAGGTATCCGTCAAAATAATGAAGGATGGTGATAGTTATAGTTTGGCTATATCAAATATGGTAATGGCAAAGTAATAAGTAGCATTAGTAAAATAGATAATCCAAATTACGAATTGCTGTCAGATTCAAGTCACTTCAACTTAGAAACGCAAGATAACATTGAGTTATCAGATCAACATCATGAATACAATCTCTATCTAGAGAATGGTTTTGTGACAATGTTTGATTGCGCAAGCGATCATGTTTATCACGATCATAACTCAGCCTATATCTAATATACAAGGAGGGCCCTGCCCTCTTCTTGTCATTCAAGTAGCTAACACTGGTTCACCTTATGATGGTGTCATGCCAGTGCCCAGACACTGGCATCCAGTTAAATTTGCTAGTATAAAAGTAATCAACATTTCTTATGATGGAAAAATGGATTCCAGTACTTGAATGACAGATCTGAGTAGCCCCCTCAGTGTCATTCAGGCAGCTCCTTCGGTGTCATTACGGTGTCCAGACACACAACTGTACGAAGATTTAGATGTATTTGTCTCCAGAAAAAAGATGTCATTCAAGTACTGGGATCCAGGAATTCTGATCATACATCAAGCTGGTGAGTACAGAAGTTATATAAAAATACAACGTTTTGATGATTATGAAAAATCAGTGTCACGCACTGTAATGACACCAAAGGGGCTACTAGGATGACATCGTCTGCTACATACTTAGATCACAAGAGAAGAATTATGAAGCGAAAAGCTTCAAGGAAATCTTATACAAAATCTAGTATTTACGGAATTTATATTATTTTCATGCACTCCATGGTTTTTGTAATTAACGGAGAGTTATATGGTGGCTAGTTTAAAATTTGAAAGTGCTGCAGGAACAGCAGCAGCAACTCTGACAGAAGTTAAACTTGTAACTTTGGCAGACAATACGGATAATAAATATACTTTAGATATTACCACAGATGATCTTAAAGTGGCATATACACCAAATGGTGGTCAGGCAAAAGAGTACACAGTAAATGGTTTAGCAGCAGCTCTAGGAAAATTACTTACTATAGATGGGAGTACAGCTGGTAAATCAGTTCTTGCAGAAGAAGTAGCAAAAAAGCCTGTTGTTGAAGCTCTAATACCAGAATTAGCAAAAGATGATGGCACTACCGGTATATATACTAAAAAAGGTGTGGATAATGAGTTGGCTAAAAAAGCTGATACAACCGCTCTAGATAATAAAGCTGACAAGAGTTATGTCAATACTGAGCTAGCAAACAAAGCAGATACGTCTGCTCTAGCCGACAAAGCCGATAAATCTGAATTAGCTAAAAAAGCTGATACATCTGCTCTAGCTGACAAAGCCGACAAATCTGAATTGGCTAAAAAAGCTGATACAACCGCTCTAGATAATAAAGCTGACAAGAGTTATGTCAATACTGAGCTAGCAAACAAAGCAGATACGTCTGCTCTAGCTGACAAAGCCGATAAATCTGAATTAGCTAAAAAAGCTGATACAACCGCTCTAGATAACAAAGCTGACAAGAGTTATGTCAATACTGAGCTAGCAAAGAAAGCTAATACTGCAGATGTTTATACTAAAGCTGAAGCAGAGAATACGTTTCTTAAAACTACAGAGCTTAAAACAAAAGCGGCAGAAAAAGCCGTTGTTGAAGCTATATTTGATGCTAAAGATGGCCAAAAATCAATCTTAGTAGAAAAATTAGGATTATTACTTGATTCTACTGAAACTCCATACGGTGCTCAGAGCAATCAAGCAGCAAAAACATTCTTAGCTGATAAAGGATAAAACCAACGCCTGAAGATGTAGCCACCAAGCTAATAGAAAACCCAAGTTTTCAAGCTAGTGCCAAAATTGCAGTAAATGCTCAAGATTCAGAATTTCAAGAAGCTGTAAAGGCAGTAATGTCACAGCCATCTTTTGAAATTCCAATAGATCCAAGTGCACCTCTTTCTTGGGATTGGTAATGTAAGTGCCAGTAGATGATATCTCGTTATGTCATTCACTGTTGTCATTCCAGCATGTGATACACAGCTGTACGAACATTATTCTGTAGATGCCAGTGCCCAGACACTGGCATCCATCTTTCCATCATCATCAGAAACGTTATATTTTAACATTACTTTTATACTCGCAAATTTAACTGGATCCCAGTGTCACGCACTGGGATGACATCTTCCAGCTGTGCATGTGAAGCTAAAATGGCATTCTTTTTTCTAGATTCCAACGGTCTTGATAGCAGGCAAGAAGTATATTTTTCATTTCAACTAATTTGCAGTGATTTTTGTTTTAATGTAAATGGAATATAGTCCTATTGCTGCTGCGTTTGAAACATTTAGACTATCAATTACGTTTGACATTGGGATTTTTAAAAGATAATCACAATTTTCTTTAACTAGTCTCCGCATTCCTTTCTCTTCAGAACCAAAAATAATTACTCTTTTTTGCCCAAAATTCTTTATTTCATCTATATTTTCCTTGGCATTGCAATCAAACCCATAACACCAGTAGCCTATCTTTTTTAAAGACTCCATCGTCTTTACTATGTTTGTAACGTATATTAGAGGAACAATATCCAGTGCTCCACTTGCTGCTTTTGCGATAGATGCATTTTCGCCCGGCGAATGGTGATGTGGTAAAACCAATGCATCAATGTTGAAACAAGCTGAGGTTCTTAAAATCGACCCTATATTGTGTGTATCAGTAATTTGATCTAAAATGACTATAGTAGAGTTTTCACCTGATCTTTCAGCTATTTCTTCAATATTTAAGCTGTGAAAAATAGGAGTAACTTTTAAAGCAATTCCTTGGTGATTTACACCTTTGGGTAAAACATCATTGAACATTTTGTTCTCTACCAGTCGAGCTTTAATGCCCTTACTATCTGCACATTGTTTAATTTCTTTCTCAAATTCTCTGTAGAAATTTTCTGTTACTAACAGTTCTATACACCGCCTATTCTTGTTTCTTAATGCTGAAATACAAGTGTGCTTTCCATATATCCAACAGTTTTCATTAGCTTTTGATGATTTCATCTCATTATTAAAAATCAGATTTTTATAGAGTAAGCAATATTTTACTGTGTTTATATATTGTTGTAAAATTATGCAGTTCAATTAATGAATTTATGTCAGATGATGAGTTAGATTGGCAAAAAAATGTTAAGCCAATAGAATGTGGAAAAGTTACTTTGAAAGTTGATCACAAAGTAAATATAAAATCTATGATTGATAAAGGTGCCTCTAGTTTACAAGAAAATTTTCTTAATACTGATAATGGTGATTCATCATTTTGTCTTGACTACAATACAAAATTAAAGATCGATAGGGGCAAATATTTTATAAGCGATAAACTCGATTTGCACGGCTATAGTATAGATAATGCTTATTGTAAATTGATAGATTTTATTATCAAAAATTATCAAGCAGGGAATAGGTGCTTATTGGTAATTACGGGGCATGGTAATAGTACAGATAAAATAGACACTATAAAGAATAGCTTAAATAAGTGGTTGAATGACACAAAAGTTCGGAATATGATCTTATACTATCAGCAAGTCATAAAAAAACATGGTGGCAAAGGAGCTTTTTATGTCTTATTAAGAAGAAATAAAGGTTAATTTTAGAGTACCTATTTAGGAGTACCTTTCTTAGAATTTACGTGTTGAAGAATGATTTCTGCTAAACCTTTACTAATTCCAGGTACGTTTTGAATTTCAGCTAGAGAAGCTTTGCTTATGTTTTCTACCGAACCAAAATGAGACATGAGTGCCTTCTTTCTTTTACTGCCAACACCGGATATTTTGCTTAATTGTGAAGCAAAAAATTGTTTATCGCGTTTTTTTCTATGCGAAGTTATTGCAAAACGATGAGCTTCATTACGCAGTAATTGTAAATAAAGCATGACCTTGCTGTCACTTGCTAGAGTAAATTCTTCTCTGCTTGGCACATAAAATCTTTCATTTCCTGCATTACGATCATGACCCTTTGCCATACAAGCAAAAGGAACTTTTATATTCAATATTTCCAATACATTCTGCACTATGGAAACATGTCCTGGACCGCCATCAATCAGTAAAAAATCAGGGATTATATCTTTTATATTGCCAGAGAAACGTCTAGTCAGCACTTCTCTCATCATTTTATAGTCATCACCTGAAATTTCTTCTTTTATAGTAAATTTTTTGTATTCACTTTTTAAAAAACCTTCCTGCCCTACAACAATCATCACACCAACTTGTTGATTTCCAGATATATGGCTATTATCATAAACCTCGATACGCTTTGGAATATTTGGTAACGAGAAAATCTTCCTAAGCTCTTCGAGCTTTTCTAGGTTATTTCTATAATCAGTAATCTTCTGCTCTAGGCTATGCTTAGAATTATTGTAAATAAAATTCAACAAATCACGCTCTTTACTATTTTTCGCATACAAAACTTTTATTGATTTTTGAGTAAGAGCATAAAGTGCTTGTTCTATAATTTCCTTATCCTTAATAAAATCGGGAACGTAAATTTGTGCTGGTGGTGTGCTAACTGGATTATACAAATTGACCAAAAAGGTGGATAAAATTTCATCATTTGGATGATCACTACAATTCTCAATGAAGTAAGGAATGCTTCCATAGTTACCTTTATCTCTGAAAGATAGTACACCAATGCATGCTAAGTCTGCCTCACGTACAACGCTAAAGAAATCTGCATCTTCTTCAAAAGAAAAATCCATTGGCTGCATTTGAATTTGCTGAAGAAATTTCAATCGATCTCTATAGACAGCAGCAAGCTCGTAATTCATCTCCCTACTGCACTTTTCCATTGTAGAAAATAGCTGTCTTTGCACTTCTTTATTCCTTCCTAGCAGAGTATCTTGTGCTTGTTTTACTGATTTGCAGTAATCATCTTTTGTAATTTTATCTACACATGGTGCTGAACAGCGCTTAACTTGATACTCAAGACATGGTCTTTTTGTTGAAGAGAAATATTGATCTGAACATACTCTTAAGAGAAAAGCTTTTTGCAATGATAATATAGTGTTCTTAACAGCAGCAGCAGATGGAAAAGGGCCGTAGTAATGAAACTCATTCTTCTTAAACTTACCTCTATATTTTGCTATCCTTGGATAATCATGCTTAGAAATTGTTATATAAGGATAAGATTTTCCATCCCTAAGCAAAATATTATAAGATGGTTTTAACGATTTTATTAACTGTGCTTCAAGAAGCAATGCTTCGATTTCATTCTCAGTGATGAATATTTCAACCTTAATAACCTGTGAGATCATTACTCTGATTCGTTCAGAAAGGTTTTCGAATTGAAGGTAGTCGGATAACCTCGACTTCAAGTTTTTTGCTTTACCAATGTATAAAACCTTATTCTTATCTCCAACCATCTTATAAACGCCACAGGATTGTGGAGATGATTTGATTTGTTCCTTATATTGCCTGAGCATTTATCAATTGTTTAACCTGTATAAGGTTAAACTCTGCTACTAAATGAAAGGTAGAAACAACATTTGCAAGCAAAGATAACCTGTTTATTCTAAGCTCATTAGAATCACAGTTAATCTTTACACTGTCCATAAATTGATTGATAAATGGAGCAAAACGAGCAAGTTCATCAAGCGCTGTATTAAAGTCGTTATTTTCTATCGCTTGTTTTATGTTTTTACAAGCAGCTATAGCACAATTTGATAGCGCAATCTCCTCATTTTCAATCAAAAACTTCTTACTGTAAGATGCATTATAAGTAGTGCCATCACTTTTTCTCACTTTGCTCATCATGTTACTGGCTCTTTTATAAGTGCTTAGAACCTGTTCACCTTCTGGCGTACTAAGATAACGATCCAATATAACAGTTTGCTTTTCTGCTGTCAGCAGATCATTAATATCGATTTTATATATTATTGAATCTACAATATCTTGCCTTATATTTCTATTTTTTAAAATAACCTTGAACCTCTCTAAGCAAAATTTAAATACTAGCTCTGAAATTTGTTTTTCATTTGGCTTATCAACTGGTGTTGTATTTTTATTAAAGAGAAGTCTTGAACATAAAGATACTGACTTATCTATCAGTAGCCTAATTGGAATATGCAAATTATTTTCAAGTATTGTTCTAATTATACCAATTGTCATTCTCCGCAAACCAAACTGATCATACGAACCAGAGATTTTCTCACCTGCTGCAATTAAACCAACCAAACTATCCATTTTGTCTACAATAGCTACAGCAATCGCAGTAGGAGATTTAGGGCATTCTTGTTCCGATCCGATTGGCTTATAGTGCTCAGTTATAGCTTCTACTACTTCTTTATCTTCTTGAAAGTAAGAAGCGTAATATCCACTCATTATTCCTTGCAATCCCGGAAATTCTTTTACTATCAACGTTGCAAGATCTGCCTTTGCTAAATATGCAGCACGTTCAACTTTAATTAGTGAAGCATGTGGAATAAATATCGCTACATACTTTGACAGAGTAATAATACGCTTCACTTTTTCTTCTACGCTACCGAGCGAAGCATGAAATGAAATAGAGCTCAATTTTTTGACATAGTAATCTAGGTTTTCCTTTTTGTCTTGAGACATCAAAAATTGGGCATCAGCAAGACGTGCTTCTAATATTCTTTCATGACCTTTGACAACTTCATTATTGTTAACATTTACAACAGTAACAAAATGTGAAATTTTCTGTCCATTACTTAAAGCAAGATACTTTTGCTGCATGTTAATTATACTAAGTATTACTTCCTTCGGTAACTCTGATGATTTTACTTTACCAAATAATACTATTGGCCACTCTATAAGCCCTGCCAATTCATTAAGTAAATAATCATTTTTTTCAAGTTGTAAGTTCTCCTCTTTTGTAAACTTATTAATCTGATCTAGTATAAATTGCTTTCTTTTGTCCAACTGGAGAATGACATTATTTTTTTCTAACAATTCAAAATAGTCTTTGGGTGTTTTAACAGTAAGTACTGCATCACCTGAAAGAAACCTATGACCATACGTCACGTTGCATGCTGTAACCCCTGCAAAAGATATGGGTATTATTTCGTCATTTAAAATACATAGAATATTTTTAATTGGTCTAACCCATCTCTCTTTTCTTTCACTCCATCTCATACTCTTTGGCCAAGAAAAGTTTTTTAGCATTTCCTCCAGTTGATTTTTGAGAAACCCGCTGATGTTAAATAAGCAGCTTTCTCTCTTAATGAAGTAAAAATCTTCATCGTTTACTTTGCGAATGAGTAAATCTTCTTCACCTTTCCGATTTTTTCTCAAAAAACCTTCGATAGCACTTTTCGGTGCATTAACTCTTGGTCCTTTAATCTCATTGTTAGAATCTTTTAGCTCCAAAGCACTTATGCCATCAATAAAAAGAGCAATGCGACGTGCAGTCACATAAACTTCTATAGATGCAAATTTCACATTATTTTTACTAAAAGCATTAATGATATAGCTCTTAACCTGAGCTGCAGATGAATTCTGCATTCTTGATGGAATTTCTTCTGAAAGACATTCAAACAATAATTGTGACAACATATTCTACTTCGCTCTATATAATTCACAGCATTTTTTTGTTAACTCTCTCACTCTACCAATATAGGCTGTACGTTCATTCACACCAAGCACACCTCTTGCATCAAGTAGATTAAGTAGATGGCTAGTTTTAATACATTGGTCATAAGCTGCTACTGGCAATTCTTTTTCGATAAGGAATTTACACAGTTTTTCTGTGTCCTCAAACTGCCGTTGTACTACTTTAGTATCATAATAATCAAGTGCCAGGTAAGAAAACTCATACTCTCTTTGTTTGAAAATATCTCCGTAAGTTACACCACTATCATTCCACATTATGTCGTAAACATTATCTACACCCTGTATGCACATTGCTAAACGCTCTAACCCATATGCTACTTCACCAGGAATTATTCTGCAGTCAATACTTCCCACTTGCTGTATATAAGTAAGTTGTGTTACTTCCATTCCGTTGCATGTAACCTCCCAGCCAAGACCGGATGCACCAACACTTGGGTTTTCCCAATCATCTTCAATAAACTTAATATCATATTCTTTTGTCGATACACCAAGAGCTTTTAAGCTATTTAAGTAAACATCTTGCAAATTGCTGCCAGATGGTTTTATTATAACTTGGTATTGATGATGCTGATATAAGCGATTAGGGTTGTCGCCATAGCGTCCGTCTGCAGGTCTTATTACTGGTTGCAGATATGCAATTTTTGTTGATTTTTCGTCAATCGCTGACATGATTGTTGCAGGATGTAGTGTTCCAGCTCCAACTTCAGACGTATATGGGTGAAGTATAACACATCCTTCATCAGCCCAAAAATCTTGTAGCCCCTTTATTATATCCTGTAGATTCACGCAAACTGTATATCTTTTAAACTAAATATATAAGCAAATAAGTACTATTCTATACTTATTTTTTTAATAATGTTTTAATAGTGCCATGGAAATAGTCACTTAAGGCTATTGAACTTTCTTTTACATACTCAAATATGCTTTCATTCAAGACAATCGCATCATGCATAGTCAGATCGCAGAATATAAATGCAGTCAAGTACAATAAAATTACTGCATAAAACACATGAAAAATCCCTTCAAATGTGATTGATATTGTATTGTTATAACTAAGCTGTATCGTACTTATCGGCCATGGTTTTATTACTTCTACAATATTAAAAAATAAATAAGGTATTATAAAGAAAAAGAACAAATGCATAAGATCATTAAACCAAAATGGACATTGAAGTATTGCCTTGCATATACCTAAATAGAATTTACTTACAATATAATAAATTGACATTATTGCCGGCATCGAAAGCGCAACAGTCATCACCTGTCCTGATGCTATTTGTATTACTATATTCTCATCACTGCTGGCTGAAGGATCTTGAGTATGAAAAATAGATATGCCAACTAATTGCAGCACTAACATAACTATTGCTAGCTTGGTAAAAATAGCAGCTACAACTATGCCTGAATTCGGCATTTTATATAGTATAAAATCACCTCCGTATGTAAGCATTAATATAATGTCGGTAATAAATAATATTAGAAAAGAAGACCAATAATGCTGCCAACCCGGTAAATATCCTACTCCTAAAAAAGAGCTTACTATTTTGGCAGGAAAAACCTTGCCTAGCACCTTACCCAAAAATTGAAAAAAAATCCCCATGTCCTAACTAACACTTGACTTATATTTTTCACAATACTGAATTGTAATGGACTTATCAATACACTTCTTGCATAGAAAAAAGGCAAATAATTAAAAACGATCTAAGTTTAGCAATAACCGTTGCCCCTTCTATCGTCATCCCAGTGCCCAGGGATTGGCTCTTTTTTTCTAGATTCCAGTACTGGAATGACATCTTCAATATTCTTACATCTGATCTCAAACTATGGAATAACACCGTTATACGTACTGAAATATGGGCATCATTCAAGTGGCTGATCTCTATGATGGCATCATCCCAGTACTGGGACCCAGAACAGGTAATAAGAACTGGTCACGCGCTGGCCTGAAGCTTTAACTATAAATATTAAAAAATTTACCAGACGAAAAAAAGGCAAAAGAACCCCCCAGTAGTTTGACCCTATAATAATGTAAATTGGCATTGTAATAATGTGCTAACGCTTAAAATAAGCGTGTTTTGGCTAAATGTAGAAAAAATAAAAAAGACATGCAGCCGCTATAATTTTATGTAATCTGCCAATATATACCTGAGTTTTTTACTGAATTTTTGTTATTAAATCTGCAGAGATTAAAAACAAGGATAAATACTCTTATTGATATGATAAGGAAAGTGGGAAGATTTGTCAAGTCACTTCGGCCAGCTACCTACTTAGATGTTCCACACTGCTAAGTAGATACCAAATTTTTTGCAACATCAAGTGCAGCATAGGTAAATATTGCACTTGCACCTGCACGTTTAAAACCAATTAAGGACTCATAAATCACTCTGTTATAATCCAGCCAGCCATTATTTGCTGCAGCTTTTATCATTGCGTATTCACCGCTTACTTGGTAAGCAAAAATCGGAAAATTAAACTTTTCACTTGCTGTTTTTATTACATCTAAGTATGGCATACCCGGCTTTATCATAATAAAATCTGCACCTTCATCTATATCCATTTCGATTTCGCAGATTGCTTCACGTGCATTTCTATAATCCATTTGATAACCACTTTTGTCGATGAAATTTGATGATGCGCACGAACCGACAACTTGCCTGAACGGCGCATAGAAGCTAGAACAGTACTTTACTGCATAGGACAATATTGACATATTCTGAAAGTTATTATCATCCAATGTTTTTCTTATTTTTCCTATCCTGCCATCCATCATATCAGAAGGAGCAACTATATCGCATCCTGCTTTTGCTAAAACAAGTGCTTGCTTACATAATGCTGACACAGTCTCGTCATTTTCTACATCTATCCTACTGCTTTTTAAAATGCCATCATGACCGTGAGTAGTGTATGGGTCTAGTGCAATGTCTGCAATAATGCCAATATCCGGTACATTTGATTTTACAGCACAAATTGCTTTACAGATTAAATTGTCAGGATTGTAAGCTTCCTCGGCGTTTTCAGATTTTAGTTTACTATCAACTACAGGAAAAATTGCAACAGCATTAATCCCCGAGTCCTTAGCTTTCTGAATTATAGAAATTAATCCATCTATTGAATAACATTTGATATCAGGTAAGCCAGAAATTGGCTCAATTGTTTCTTCTCCGTCATGAACAAATAAGGGAAAAATCAAATCATTTACTGATAAAGTGCTTTCACTTGTTAAATTGCGAATCCACTTGCCTGAGCGCCTACGCCTTAACCTTGTATTTGGGAAATTAAACATTGGATCCAGGCAAATTCCCAGTAAAAAGCAACACTCCTGAAATGAGTATTACCCAAAGTACCGATATTGGCAAAAATACTTTCCAACCAAGACGCATTAATTGATCATAACGATAGCGAGGTATTGTAGCTCTAATCCAAATAAATATGAACAATAATAAAATTATTTTCAAGACGAACCAAATCAAACCTGAAATTTTATACAGTAAACTAAGCTCTAATGGGGGATACCATCCTCCTAGAAAGAATATTGTCATCATAGCACTTGCTAAAATCATGTTTGCGTATTCTCCCAAGAAAAAGAGAGCAAAAGGCATTGATGAATACTCGACATTATACCCAGAGACAAGCTCTGCTTCAGCTTCTGGTAAGTCAAATGGGTGACGATTAGTTTCGGCAAGCAAAGAAATAAAAAATATTATTCCTATAGGCATCATCAGCAAATCAATCCAAAATGGCATATTATGTTTCGCTACCACCATCTCTGCGAGATTCAACGTACCAGTTGTAATAACAACTGTAGCAACTATTAGACCTATTGAAACTTCATATGAAATCATTTGAGCAGTTGACCTTATAGCGCCAAGGAATGCATAATTGGAATTACTCGACCAGCCCGCAATGATAATGCCATATATTCCCAAAGAGGATACAGCTAGCACATAAAGCACTCCAACATTAATATTTGCTATTACCTTAGGGATTACTATCTGTTGTCCGTTTTTTGTAATTATTTCAGCTCCAAACGGTATAACTGCCCAGGCAATTAATGCTAAAATAAAGGTGAGCATTGGAGCCATAATAAACAGTATGGTGTTTGCTCTAAATGGTATTATCGGCTCTTTAATTATCAATTTGATAGCATCTGCAAACGGCTGCAATAAACCAAATGGCCCTACTACACTTGGACCATGTCTCAGTTGAATTGCACCAATAACTTTGCGCTCAAAGTACACCAAATATGCAACTGAAAGCAGTAACGGTACCAAAATAAATAAGATATTAATCAGCGTGTCCATGGAAAGCCTTAGTACAATCTGCCATTATTTTTGAAGCACGACTTATTGAGTCTGTCATATAAAAATCATACTTTTTTAAAGTGAAAGGGATATTACTTAATTTGATCTCATTACAGGCAATTGATACCCATTTATTTTTTACTACTTGATCAGCATCTCTAAACTGTGGACCAATAGTGTCTAATTTTTTCCTAACATCAAATAAACTATCATATAGCAAGGAAAGACCCAAATATTGGGATAAATTTTTTATAATCAACCAATCTTCCTTTGCTTCACCAGGAGGAAAAACAGCTAAATTTGTTCTCTGTACTCGCCCTTCAGTATTTACATAAGTTGCATATTTTTCTGTGTATGCAGCTCCAGGTAGAATGACATCTGCTATATGCGCTCCCCTATCACCATGATGTCCTTGATAAATTACAAATGTATTTTCTAATTTTGATGTATCAATTTCATCTGCGCCAAGAAGATAAACAACTTCCACCTCACCACTTTCTGCCTGCTTTAGTATCTGATTAATGTCTTTTCCACCTTTGCTAGGAACAAATCCAATATCGAGTCCACCAACCCTTGCTGCAGCCTTATGTAGTACGTTAAAGCCATTCCAGTCATCTCTGGTCATGTTAAATTTTTCTGCAATTTTGCCAGCTAGAGCTAAAACTGATTCAGAATCATCTCTTATTAATGCATCTTGACCGATAATTATCATAGGGTTCTGAGCCGCACTCAGTAACTCGCAGAATTTATGATTTCCCTCTTCTATTTCTTTTAGAACGTTTGGACCATCACCTAATCTTTCAACATTATATAGATATTCAACATTAGGACCAATATTTGCAATAGTGAAATTACCTTGTAAATACCTCTTTCTTATACGTGCATTAATAATTGGTGCTTCTACTTTGGGATTTGTACTTATAAGCAGACACAAATCTGCATTCTCTATACCCTCGATAGTGGTATTGAACACATAAGATCCACGATTACTTGGTATAAGTTTTGCTCCATCCTGTCTGCAGTCTAGATTTACTGAACCAAGCTTATGCATCACTTCCTTCAGCAGAAGCATAGACTCACAATCTGCTAAATCACCTGCAATTGCAGCTATTTTGTTTGGCTTCGTGCCCTTTAGTTTTTTTGCAGCAAAAGTCAATGCCTCACTCCAATCAGCTAGCACTAATTTGCCCTCTTTTTTTATATAAGGTCGATCGAGGCGTTGTACTTTGAGTCCATCGTAAGCAAAGCGAGTTTTGTCTGATATCCATTCTTCGTTCACTTCTTCATTAAGCCTTGGCAATATTCTCATCACTTCAGGACCGCGATAATCAACTCTAATACTGCTTCCTACAGCATCCAGCACATCTATAGTTTCGCAATGTGATAGCTCCCATGGACGCGCTGTAAAAGAATAGGGCTTTGAAGTTAAAGCTCCCACCGGGCAGAGATCTATAATATTCCCAGATAATTCAGAGCTAATATGCCTTTTTATGTAAGTACTAATCTCTATATTTTCTCCCCTGCCAATTCCTCCAAGTTCATTTGTACCTGCAACATCGGACAAAAATCTAACACATCGAGTACAATGAATGCATCTATTCATTGCAGTTTCAATCAGCGGACCAAAATGTTTTTTTGGCACAGCTCTTTTATTCTCATCAAGTCTGCTTATTCCTTTCCCATAAGCCATTGTTATATCTTGCAAATCGCACTCACCACCTTGATCACAAATTGGACAATCAAGTGGATGATTAATTAGTAAAAACTCGAGCACTCCTTCGCGCGCCTTTTTTACCTTGGGAGTATCGGTATGAATAACCATACCCTCTGCAACTGACATTGCACAAGAAGCTACTGGTTTTGGAGGGCCACCCTCAACTTCAACTAAACACATTCTGCAGTTACCAGCAATTGCTAAACGCTCATGATAACAAAACCGCGGAACTTCAACGCCCACAACTTCACAAGCTTGAATTATAGTGAGCCCATGCTCTACTTCACATTCCTTAGAATTAATAGTAATTTTAACCACAATTACTATACAGCTTCCCACTTTATAGGATTGCCACTTACCTCATCTCCAACCAAATTGCCGTTATCGTATTGAGCTGACATATAGTTCATGCGTGAATCACGATCTATATACCTAACTGGTTTTACTGGCTTATCCTTATACATTTTTTGTTCAGCTTTCTTACGTTGAGTAGGGTTATTTTTACTAGCTGTTTTCGCTTTCCCGCCTGCTGCCATATAAACTCCTAAAAACTTCTTACTTTATTTTAACACTTAAGTACACACCGTCAATGCTAAATAGCTTTAAAGTTTTAATAGTACATAATTATAACCACCATTTGAACAAAATACTTTCTCTTGATGATGCTCAAGTACGTAACTTTAGAATTCCCAAAAAAGAAAATGTAAGTTACTTTGATGATATCATTTTCTACGTCTTATAAATAGACATTCATGTAGCCGTAAATTAAGCTATAAACTCAATACAAAGATCCTTAATTATTAATCTCATAGTATTTCTCAACCAACTTATTTAGCAACCTTACACCGAAACCTACTGCCCCTCTTGGAGAAATATCAGTGCCTTTTTCGTGCCAAGCAGTGCCTGCAATGTCTAAATGTGCCCAACAAGTGTCGTTTACAAAACGCTGTAGAAACTGTGCAGCCATTATACTATCTCCACCAGAACCTGCAGGAGCTATATTTTGCACATCAGCAATCGGCGAATCAATAATTTTGTTATAAGTTTCATTCATAGGAAAGCGCCATAATTTTTCATTTACTTCATTTCCTGAATCAATCAGATGATTTGCTAATTCATCGTTATTTGAAAAAAGACCAGCATATTCATTATTTCCCAGTGCAACCACTATAGCACCAGTTAAAGTTGCAAGATCAATCATAAACTTAGGTGAGAATCTATCCTGCGTATACCACAAAGCATCTGCAAGTATGAGCCTTCCTTCTGCATCGGTGTTTAATACTTCTATTGTTTGCCCAGACATTGAAGTTACTACATCACTTGGTCTTTGAGCATTACCGTCCACTGCATTTTCTGCAAGTGCAACTACGCCAATTGCATTTACTTTTGCTTTTCGTCCAGCTAAAGTACGCATCACTCCAACTACAGTGGCAGAGCCTGCCATGTCATACTTCATTGACTCCATACCACGTGAGGGTTTTAGTGACACTCCACCAGTATCAAACGTTATACCTTTACCCACAAAAGCTACAGGCTTTTGTTCCTTGGAAGCTCCATTCCATTTGATCACTACTAATTTTGGCTCTTTACTACTTCCTTGTGCTACCCCAAGCAATGCTCCCATTTTTTTCTCTTCCATCTGCTTCTTACCAAGCACTTCGATTTCAAGGCCAAGCTTGGTAAGCTCGGTTTTTATTTGATCAGCATAGGATTCTGGATATAAAACATTAGGTGGTTCAGTGGTAAGAGCACGTGCAAGAAATATGCCTTCACCTTCTTGTCTTAAACGCTCAAATGATTTTTCAGCACTACTTAATTGCTCATCTTTTGCTAGCACTGTAATCTCCTCTACTTCTGTAATTTTCTCGTCCTTTTTGGTTTTATACTTATCAAACTTAAAACTACGCAAAAATGCACCGTATGCAACATTTGCTGCATTGCCTTCGATTGAAATTGCCGCTTGCTTGATCTTTAATCTGCTTAGTTCGTAATATATTTTTCCGCCAATATTTAATTCTTTGTTTTCATCCCATTCATCTCTTTTGCCAAGCCCGGCAACTATAACATTCTTTCCCTCTGATGAAGTAATGGAGAAAAATTCACCAAAACCTCCATTGAAATCACTAAATCTTTTGATGCTCTCTATAATTTGCTTATCTTGTAAAACCTTAACGTTACTTATAAATTCATCACTTTCAAATAAACCCACTACTAGCGTTTCAAAATCAGGTAAAGCTTTAGAAATTGTTATCTTCATCGTTGACATCTCCGTTGCAAATAATTGTAAGCTGCACATAAAACATAGTAAAAACATTAGTAAGATGTTTTTCATATACATTTTAAGTACAACAGCGCTTAAGACTAATATGAACTCCCCTGATATGCAAGGGTTTTATCTTTTATCAGAAAATTTGTTATACCCACCCAAGGTGATATTAAACGTGTAGGTCTTAATGGCACGATCATTATAAGTAAATGGTGCTATCAGAAGGCTTGCAAGTCCACTCTCAATAAGATTACCAAGAAGAAGATCATCACAGTTATCGCAATTATGATCAGCAAAAAACATTTGTGTTGTGAATTCTGGAAAATCTGGATGTTGGACCAAAAAGTTGATGTGTGGAGCCCTATCACCAATTTTACCTGGTACTATTGTAATAAAATTATAATAGCCAAGGTTATTTACTACAAATCTTCCTGATTCAGCAAAATTTGGATCAAGCTCCACATTTTCATCATAATAGCTCATGCCAAGTGAGTCTGCGTGCCATATAGAAACCACAGCATTTTGTATCGATAAGCAATTTACATCAGTAACTCTACCCACTACATTTATTAATTCTCCTGCTGCATTATTTGGAGAGCCAGGTTTTCTTCTTAAATTATTTGAAGAGTTAAAGCTTTTTGGCCTTGTTTCAAGATCATAAACCCCTGGAGTTTCAATACAATTAAGCAAAATAGGATCAGCCGCAAATAATGATAAATCGAATATAAATTGTACTAAAAACGCTAATAAGATATTTTTTACATTCATTTTGTTTATAGTGCTTTTATCAAAATTATAGCAACCTTTTTCTTTTATTAAAGACAAGACTTTCTTTGAAGACTCCTTAGAATCATAACTATCCTTTCAGTATATGAGTTTTAGGTTTTAGTACTGCATACACAACTGCACGGACTTCCAATTTAGAAATTGCAAATCAATCCAAACACGCAAGTGTAATGTTACCGCCACATGCTGTAGTGTTGACACTTACAACCTTTTCTATAGAAAAACGTTGCAGATAATTAGGACCACCAGCTTTTGGTCCGGTACCTGACAGTCCTCTACCACCAAATGGTTGTATTCCAACTGCTGCACCTATTTGATTGCGATTGATGTATACATTTCCAACTGATATTTTCTTGCTTATTAAATCGATCTGACTTTGTACACGGCTTTGCAAAGAAAACGTAAGTCCATATCCTGTATTATTTATATCACTTATAACTTCATTTAACTGCGACTTATTAAAACGTATGATATGTAAAATAGGCCCAAACACTTCTTGCTTTAATTGCGAAATTTTTTGTATCTCATAAATGTACGGAGGAAAGAAATAACCATTATAAGAATTTGTATCCATGGGTACCTTGGACAAAAGGTTTGAATCTTCATCCCTTGATATTTTTTCCGTATGTTTAGTGAGCATATCAATAGATGCTTTGTCAATTATTGGACCAATATCTGTGCTCAGTTGTATTGGGTCACCTATCTTTAGTTCTTGAGCTGCATTGCATATCATTTTTATCTGTTTTTCTGCTATATCTTCTTGAATAAATAGCACTCTGAGAGCAGAACAACGTTGACCGCCACTGCGAAATGCAGAAATTAAAACATCCTTAGTTACCTGCTCTAAAAGAGCAGAACTATCAACAATCATAGCATTTAATCCACCAGTCTCAGCGATAAGTGGCACAATAGGACCATCTCTGCTAGCAAGCATTCGATTAATTGTTTGAGCAGTTTGTGTTGAACCAGTAAAAGCTACACCGGAAATTCTATTATCTGGTACTAACGTTTTACCTAAATACCAACCATCCCCTGGAACAAGGTGTAGCACATTTTTTGGTATTCCAGCTTCGTGTAGTATCTTAACGGCTTCATAAGCAATAATCGGCGTTTGCTCTGCCGGTTTTGCCAGCACTGCATTACCTGCTGCAAGTGCAGCTGAAACCTGTCCAATGAAGATAGCGAGTGGAAAATTCCACGGTGATATGCATAAGAAAACTCCTCTGCCTTCAAAAAAGATGAAGTTATCTTCACCTGTTGAACCTGGCAATTTTTTCCAGTCATTCAGTTCATTTTTTGCTATCATTGCATAATAGCGCAAAAAGTCGATTGCCTCTCTTACTTCTGCTATTGCATCGGATAAAATTTTTCCTGCTTCTACAATCAGAATATAAATTAACTCTTTCATCCTTTCCTCAAGCAAATCTGCAGCTTTTTCAAGGCATTTAGCGCGCTCTCCTGCTGAAACATTCTGCCACTTAGTAAAAGCACTATGTGCTATTTCAAGAGCATTTAAAGCCTGAGCACTTGTTGCACTTGACACTTCTCCAATTACATTTTCCAAATGTGCAGGATTCACTACTTCGGTAAATTCCGCACTGTCAAGAAATGACTCTCCATCAATTATTGGGCCAACTTGCCATTTCTTTTCACTAAATTCCCTTACATCATTTGCAAATTGTGAAACTACAATTGAATCGCTAATATCCATTCCCAAGGAGTTTTTTCTTTTCTCTCCAAAAATATCTCGTGGCAACGGAATGCTTGGATGAGGCTCATATTCTAAGCTTTTTACTTTTTCTAACGGATCTGAGACTAATTCTTCAATTTTAACGTCAGAATCATTTACTTGATTGACAAACGAACTATTAGCTCCATTTTCAAGAAGGCGCCTAATAAGGTATGGCAATAAATCACTATGTTTACCAACTGGTGCATATATACGACAATTGATGCTTGTTGCAAGTTCTGAAATTGCATAATCATACAAACTTTTACCCATTCCATGTAAGCACTGAAACTCAAATCCAGGATGATTTTTATCGGCAAGCTCTATTATAGTAGCAAAAGTATAAGCATTATGAGTTCCAAAACATGGATAAAAGTGATTCTCTTTGCTTAAAAGTTTCTGTGCACAGGCAAGGTAGCATACATCTGTGTGGCTTTTTCTAGTAAACACCGGATAACCAATTAACCCTAATTCTTGTGTGCGCTTGATTTCTGAGTCCCAATATGCTCCTTTCACAAGTCTCACCATAACCTTATGCTTTGATCGAATGGCAACATCTTCAACAAAATCAAGAACAGACAAAGCACGTTTTTGATACGCTTGCACAGCTAGACCAAGCCCTTCCCACTCAGAAAGTGACTCATCAAGACGCAACTGTTCAAATAACACGAGCGACATCTCAAGCCTTTCTGATTCTTCTGCATCTATACACAATGAAATATTATACTTTTTTGCTTCATGACAAAGTTCCAGTACTTTAGTTCTCAGTTCTTCAGCCATATTATCAAATTGGCTAAATTCATAACGTGAGTGCAGCGAAGACAATTTGATTGAAACCCCCTGAGATTTAAAGCAATCATTTATGTCAGCAGATTCACCTATGGCTTTTATTGCATGCATGTATAAATTAAAATACTCTTCCGCATCCTCAACTGTGCAAGCAGATTCACCAAGCATATCAAAAGAGCATAAATACTTACTGTAGTCATCTGATTTCACACTTTCCAATGCTTTTTCTATAGTTCCTCCAACAATAAAATGCTTGCCAAGAATGGATATTGCTTGTTTCACCGCTTTGCGAATTATTGGCTCTCCTAAATTTTTCAATAACCTGGAAATTATGTGATAGAATTTTGAATCCTCTTCATTGTTTCTTAATATACTGCTTCCTATAATTAAACTCCATGTAGAAGCATTAACAAACAATGAAAAGGAACGCCCCAAGTGTTTATTCCATTCTTGGTTGGCAATTTTATCTTTGATCAATTCATCTATTGTGTAATCGTCTGGTATTCTAAGTAATGATTCAGCAAGACACATTAGTGCTACTCCTTCATCATTAGAAAGTGAGTACTGTTGTATAAAAGAATCTATAATGCCTAATTTATTACCTCTAATCTTTTCGACAATTTGTTTTGCAATATTGTAAACTATGTTTTTTGAATCAGCCGAAAGTTCTGATTTTTCTACAAGATAACGTACGTGACTTTTTTCATCAGCACGATAAAATGCCTGCAATCGTTTTCGTAATGCGTTAGGTTCTTGTATAGAACTGATCATAATTATCTACAAAACACCCTTTACCATATGTAAGGCAAGATTATATCATAACTTTGCATCGAATAAATATATTATTTAAATAAAGAGCCAAAATCGATTCAAAAACCTAGTTAATGACTGTGATAGCTCAAAAGGACTGCGCAAGTATATAGCTCAACACTCCACCACTCATCAAGTACTTAACCTCAGTTGCAGTTTGTACACAGCACTTGAGTTGAATGGATTGCTCTGAATCATCCTTTCTTTTAATGATACATTCTAGATTTCCATTTGGTACTACTTCACCTTTTATGCTCACTATCTCACTACTATCAAATATCTTTCTCGTTACTCCATCCTGAAATGCAAGTGGAAGAACACCCATACCGACCAAATTGGACCTATGTATGCGTTCAAAACTTTCTGCAATCACAGCTTTAATTCCCAGTAATGCAGTACCCTTTGCTGCCCAATCCCTACTTGAACCTGTACCATATTCTTTTCCTGCAATGACAACTAATGGGACAGCTTCTCTTTTATATTGCATTGCTGCATCAAAAATTGACATAGTTTCTTGAGAAGGAATATGTTTTGTATAGCCACCCTCAGCGCTCACCATTTTATTTCTTATTCTGATATTAGCAAAGGTTCCACGCATCATTACGTTGTGGTTACCGCGGCGAGATCCATATGAATTGAAATCTTGCGGTTCAACTCCAAAACCTTTTAAATATATGCCTGCAGGACTATTTAAGGCAATATTTCCAGCAGGGGAAATGTGGTCGGTAGTAACGCTATCGCCAAACATCGCTAGTATTTGCGCATTCTTTATATCAACTATGTTGCTTTTATTGTTCTTAGTCGATAAATTATCAAAATAGGGAGGGTTTTGTATATAAGTGCTTTTCGCGTCCCAATCATAGATTTCACTTTTCTCACACTTTATCTTTTGCCAATGCTCATCACCAGAAAAAACATCCTTATACTTTTGTATGAACATTTCACGCGTCACAACACTTTTAACACAGCTCTCAACTTCATTATTTGTTGGCCATATATCTTTGAGATAAACATCACTTCCATTCTTATCTTTGCATATAGGATCTTTTGTCAGGTCAATTTGTACAGTACCTGCAAGTACATACACAACAACAAGTGGCGGAGATGCCAAGTAATTAGCTTTGACTAAAGGATGGATTCTTCCTTCAAAGTTACGATTACCGGATAAAACTGCTGCAACAGTCAAGTTTTTATCCTTAATATCACTTTCTATATCTTCATTAAGCGGACCGGAGTTTCCAATACAAGTTGTACAGCCATACCCAACCAAATTAAAACCCAAAGCATTTAGATCTTCCTGTAACCCTGATTTTTCTAAATATTCTGTTACAACTTGTGACCCTGGAGCAAGAGAAGTTTTAACCCAAGGCTTTGATTTTAATCCAAGGTTGACTGCATTACGCGCTACAAGTCCAGCAGCAATCATTACGCTTGGGTTTGAAGTATTAGTGCAGCTTGTTATTGCTGCAATAACTACACTTCCATCTTGGAGTTTATCGCCTTCCTCTGACTCATTAACTGAAAATGATTTAGAAAAAGATTCTGCCACTTGCGAAAGAAAAACCTTATCTTGCGGTCTTTTTGGACCGGCCATTACTGGCTCTACGCTCGATAAATCAAGCTTCAGTGTGTCAAAGAACGCTAATTCTTCATTACTACGCCACAGCCCTTGTTCTTTTGCATAGACTTCAACTAATTTAATCAACTCTTTTGGCCTTCCGGTTAAGTTTAAATAATCTAGTGTCTTCTGATCAATTGGAAAGAATCCACAAGTTGCACCATACTCTGGAGCCATATTAGCTATGGTTGCTCTATCTGCCAAAGATAAACAATCTAAGCCATCACCATAAAATTCCACAAATCTGCCAACAACGCCTTTTGTTCTCAGGATATTAGTAATCGTTAGCACTAGATCAGTTGCTGTTACTCCCTCTGAAAGTCTTCCTATTAATTTAAATCCTACTACTTCTGGAATTACCATACTAATTGGTTGACCAAGCATCACAGACTCAGCTTCTATTCCACCAACACCCCAACCAAGAACCGATAAACCATTTACCATAGTAGTGTGACTATCTGTACCGACTAAGGTATCTGGATATAGAACTCCGCTATCGTTACATACAACTTGCGCTAAATATTCAAGATTCACTTGGTGGCAAATTCCAGTACCTGGTGGCACTACTCTAAAATTTGTGAAGGATGACTCTCCCCATTTTAAGAATTGATACCTCTCCAAATTTCTTTTTACTTCCAGTGCAACGTTTTTACCAAATGCAGAAGTGCTTCCGTAACTATCTACTTGAACAGAGTGATCGATCACGAGATCAACAGGTACAGATGGATTTATTTTGCTTGGGTTACCTCTGTTTTTCTTCACATAATTACGCATTGAAGCTAAGTCAACGACAGCAGGAACTCCTGTGAAATCCTGCATCAAAACCCTTGCTGGCTTGTAGCTAATTTCGTGATTAATGTGTTTCTTGACGCAATTTGCTAATATCTTTATGTCATCTAATTTAACGCTTACTCCATCTTCGTTGCGCAATAAATTTTCAAGCAATACCTTGAGTGAACAAGGCAATTTGGTTAAATTTACTCCTAAGAATTTACCAGCGTTACTTAGGTTAAAGTAGTTATATAACCTTCCATCAATATTTAAAGTCGTCTTTGCATTTAAAGAATTGTTCATCCTGTATTAGTTAAAATTGGAATTAATAGCGCTACTTTTTTGTTGTTGACTTTGCTGCTGATACATAGTTTCAAAATCTATAGGATCTAGCATAAGTGGAGGAAACCCACCACTACTTGTAGTTCTTGCAATTATTTCTCTTGCAAAAGGGAAAAGAAAAGTAGGTCCACCAATAAATAAAGCTTGTCTCACCTCTTCTTCACTTAGCTCTGTAAAGTTTTCTATTGAAAAAATACCGCAATACTTTACCTCGCAAATGAAAGCTATATCATCTTTTACATCTTCATCTTTTACCGTTGCTTTGGCTTCTATATGCAAAGTAATTTCATGAAAAGGCTTTTCTTCACTTATTCCTTTTTTATTTTCTGTTCCTTCTAATTTTGCTGAATTAATATTAACCATTACATTAATATCAGGAGCTTTACTAGAAGGAAGGAATGGCGAATTTGGATTCTCAAACGAAAAATCTTTGACATACTGACCATGAATTTTCATTTTGTGTTGTGACATTTCTTACGTCTCCTTTAATTAAGTTGAGATTTTTAATACTTTCTTATATAATATATTCATTTACAAATGAATAGTAAACCTAACTATAGGTTAATATGAAAAACATATTTTTATCAATAATTAATAATATTTAGATACTTTATATATCAAGGAGTTAAGTTACCATGATAGAGCTTGTAATATATGCTTTACTAGCGGCGTTTATTTTTTCACGCTTATATAATTCTTTAGGAAGATCAGCCAGTCTCAACCTAAAAAAGCTAACAGGTGTATTGGATGTAAGTCAAAGTAAAGAAGATGTGGTAGAAAATATCGAAGATTATATTTATAGCAACGACAAAAGCTCAATAGAAGCTACTTATGAACAAATATTACAAAAAAACAAAAAGTTTTCTATTTCCAATTTTATAGAAGGTTCAAGCATAGCTTTTGAATTAATAATAAAATATTTTAACCAAGGAAATTTACCTCAATTAAAATCCCTTCTGGACAAAGACTTATATAACAGTTTTGTGGATAAGATTAAACATCTTAAAGAGACACATGAGTCCATAATTGTTTCTATCGTTTCACAAAAGATCTTAGAAATAAAGTTAGTAAAAAACGTAATATTTATTGCAGTATATTTCCTTTCAGAGCAAATTAACTTCGTTAAGAATAATGAAGGAAACATCACATCAGGTAGCATGTCTACTATTAACAAAGTTGAAGATGTATGGCAATTCAAAAAAAATATTAATTCATCAGATCTAACTTGGTTACTTGTTTCTATTAACTATAAGAAGGCAAGTACTGATAAAAATTTAACAACAAATGACAACTGATGGAAAGTAGGCTACGAGAAATAGTACTTGATACTGAAACTACAGGTCTTGATACTAAATCTGGCCATCGAATTATTGAGATAGGATGTGTAGAACTAATTAATCGTATTCCAACAGGTAAAACATTTCATCGATATCTCAATCCAGAAAGAGATATACCTTACCACTCATTTAAGATTCATGGTATTAGTGAGGAATTTTTGGAAGATAAACCACTATTCTCAGATGTTGCACTTGAATTTCTTGACTTCATATCCAATGACATTTTGGTGATTCATAATGCTGAATTCGATGTTAAGTTCCTTAATATGGAGTTAGGCAAGTTAAATGCTGGGTTAATTTCCTCAGATAGAGTGCTAGATACATTACCACTTGCAAGAAAAAAGTTTGTAGGATCACCTGCTTCCTTAAATGCATTATGTAAACGTTTTGATATATCGTTGGAAGGTAGAGAATTGCATGGAGCATTAGTTGATGCTCAATTGCTTGCAAAGGTCTATGTTGAGCTTACAGGAGGATTGCAAACCTTTTTATTTAATAATGAATGTGCTCAGGACAATAACTCTACGTTTATTCAACATAAAGTGCGTAATTTAGCTCGCAGAGAACATTCACCAAGTAGTAAAGAAATTGATGAGCATAAGAAATTGTTAGATAAAATTAACAACCCACTTTGGAAGGAATATATTGAATCAATTAACTAATCAATATATGATTTAACTTTATTGGAAACGCTTTAATGATAAAGTTTATAAGGTTATTGTCTAGTTTGCTAATAACAGTAGCAGCTATCTTCTTAGGTTATTGTTATTTTACCAAGCAAGGCATATTTATTTCACAAAATACAGAAATTAAGGTAGGTGGAGATTTTTCTTTGATCAATCAAGACGGACAAATAGTACGCAGTAGTGATTTTAAAAATAAGTATATGATGATTTTTTTCGGATTTTCCTCATGCAAAAGAATTTGCCCTATGAATCTCGGAATAATTTCAGAAACACTTGCAAAGTTAGATAAGAAAACTGACAATAAGCTACAAACATTTTTTATCACAGTTGATCCTGAGCGCGATAACACAGAAAGGCTTAAAGAATTTCATCAGCAATTTGACCATAGAATACAAATGCTAACTGGTGAAAGACAAAAAATAGATGAAGTAGTTACAAAGTATAAAGTATATGCAAGTAAAGTAGATGGAGAAGAGGAAATTAACCATTCTTCAATGATATACCTTATTAGCCCTGAAGGAAAATATGTCACACACTTTGTAGCTGATTTAAATTCAGATGAAAGTCAATCTGATAAGATTCTGGCTGAGATAAAAAAATATGTAAGCTGAACTAAAGAGCTTAGCTTACTTTAAATTTATGCTAACGGCTATTTTGATTAAACTAAGTCGTTTTTTTAATTTTTTCTAGCATCAACTCAGCAGCTTTTTGTTCAGCAATTTTCTTACTAGGAGCGCATGCAGAAACTTTGTCATAACTCTCTATGCAAACTGATATAGTAAATTCAGGATTGTGTGCTGGTCCAGTTTGTTTTACAAGCTCATACTTTGGTAAAGGTAATTTATTTCTCTGAGTCCATTCTTGCAGTGAAGTTTTAGGATCTTGAGGAGGATCGAGGATGTCCTTAGCTAGCTTTTCCCAATGTCGGATAATAAATTTCTCAACACTCTCAAGTCCGCCGTCAATATAAATTGCACCTATTAGTGCCTCAAGCGAATTTTCTAAATTTTTCAAGTTACATTTTCCTCCGTTACAACGTTCACTATTATTCATGATAATAAAGTTACCTAACTCTATTTCTTTAGCAACATTAGCAATGGTACTGCCACAAACTAAATCCGTTTTTCTTTTTGCCAATGCTCCTTCTTTTTCTTCAGGAAACATTTTAAACAGCATAACAGATACAACCATATTCAAAACACTATCGCCCAAAAACTCTAGCCTTTCGTAGCTTACAACCTGGTCTTCGCTATTTCTCTTATTTACGCTTGGGTGGGTTAATGCCTCTTCTAATATTGCATAATCTGTAAATTTATAATTAATAACTTTAGATATTGTATCGCTCAAAATTCTCATACTAATCATTCAATAGAAAAACACTCTCTATCATACCTCTACACTAAAAAGTTAGCTCTATTTCACTAAGACAATATCCATAACTTCCAAAATGTACAGTCTAATGTATACAACCCACTGCTTCAGTAACATTACTAAATCCATCTCTTCTTACCAATTCCGCAAGTTCCAGGTTGATTTTGTTCACAACTTGATGCCCCTGGTATACAAGAGCAGTGTACAGTTGTACTAAAGAGGCTCCTGCCTTTATTTTTTCATATGCATCAACACCACTTGAAATTCCTCCGCATCCTATCAATAGAATTCTGCTTTTAGTAAGCTTATACATGTCACTCAATAACTCGGTTGAAAGTTGAAATAATGGCCTGCCGCTCAACCCACCACTCTCATTATAGTAAGAATCTCGACTTATCGTAGTGTTGCTCACTATTAAGCCGTCAATTTTATATTCTAGTACAAGCTCAGCGATATTTTCTTTTGTTTGCTGATCTATATCTGGAGAAATTTTTAATATTATCGGTATCGATTCAGAGCTATCAATTGATTTTTTGGTTAGAGTAATAGACTTCAACAACTTGGATAATTCTTGTTTGTTGTGTAAATCACGCAAGTTAGGTGTATTTGGGGATGAGATGTTCAGTACTATATAATTGCTCTTTCCATATACTATCTTTATTAAGTCAACATAATCGCTGATTTGGTCCTTTGATGTACTGTTTTTTCCTATATTGATGCCAAAAATGCAATTATCAAGCTTAGTTTCACTTATCTGCTTAAGAAAATAGTCCACCCCTTTATTATTGAATCCCAATCTATTAATTATTCCTTCATCTTTAATTAATCGAAAAATTCTCGGTTTTTTGTTTCCATATTGGGGATATTTAGTTACAGTACCAGCCTCAATAAATCCAAAACCAAATGAGAGCATGGGCTTTATAACTTCCGCATTTTTATCAAAACCTGCGGCAAGACCTACAGGACTCCTAATTTTATTACCAAAAAAGTTTGCATTTAAAGATTTCGGTAGTTCTATATGTTTCCTACAGGGCATCTTTTTTAACGCCGTTATTACCAAGTAGTGAGCAATTTCAGGCGGCAGTAAAAACAATAAATTACGTAATATCATTTGCAAAACACTTTGCTTATTTTTAGTTTATTTTTTACCATGCAACAAGAATAACGTAGAAAGCTGATTAAAGTGAGGTTTATCAAAATAGCAAGTATATAGTTTCTATAAATAGTAAAAACTAATTTTTCTGAAGGTAAACTACAACTTGATCAGTATTTTTATCTAGTAATTCTAGGTAGCCAAATTTGTTAATTTGAGATTTTATTAGTATAGGAATCTTATTTCGATTTAAATAAAATCCCTGTTTTGATTGTTTTTTAATCCGCAACCTTATATCCCCATTCTCCCAAGCAAGCATCTTATTTATTCCAGATTTTTCCTTACAATCATCTTCATTTACAAATCCTAAATATTCATCTTCTGAAGAATATATTGTAATCTTGCACATTCTATACCCTACCCAATTCCCTAGATATGGATCAGTATCGTTTTCTTCGTAAAGCTCGAACTCTCCTTTGACATATTCCCATGGAGCTTTTGCATCACCTACCTTTTTTAGAAAGAGTACGTTCTGATCAAAGTTTACAATGGTCCTTGTATGAAATGTTGTTAAGCTTGTATCCCATAATAGTTGTTCTGTGATGCTAAAATGCTCTTTATCCTTTTGCATATTTTGAAATGATACAATTATCACATCTGCTCCAACTTCTCTTCCATAATTGATATATTGACTAGCACGCCCATGTTTAGCTGTGAATGATGACTTACCTATTAACAGAAAGTCATTAAATAACGCATTATATATAGTCTGTGCACTGTAAGCTGTACCGACGTAAACTGGCTGTTTATTGGATGAAGGGTACTTTTCTGGTGCAAGATGAGTATATGAGCTCTTTAATAAATAGTGAAAAGTGCAACTGGTAAGCAAGAAGGGCAAACCAATCAATAATAAAACTTTCGTTAGTCTCTTTGGCATTTTACTGCTTATATTTTGAATATAGTATCTTATTTTTTTAAATATTTCATTAAAAGCCACACTTCTTGTTAAAATTTCAGAAGAAAAAACGATCTAATTGGAGTAAGAGGCCGGGACCGGAATTGAACCGGTATAAAAGGATTTGCAGTCCTCCGCATAAGCCATTCTGCCACCCAGCCATTTTTTTATGCGTAGATATTAATTATATCTTTTAGCATAGATAAAGCATCCTCTTTTTTTCTTTGGAAAGTGTTGCGCCCGATAATTGAACCATTACCACCACCTTGCTTAATTTCTTTTGCCTCATTGTATATATCATCCACTGACTTTGATTCACCACCAGAAAAAACCACTATTCTTTTTCCTGCAAAGCAAGACTTTTTAATATATTTAATTCTTTTGAATAATGATTCAATATTTTCTATTTTTTCTTTTTCCAAGTGGTTAGTTGGAAGTTTTACTTTTATTATGTTGGCACCAAGCAAAGCCGCTATATGCGCAGCATAAGCAATGACATCAACTGCTGTTTCACCTTCTTTTGAAATCCCTTCACCACGTGGATAAGACCATAGCACTACAGCAAGGCCACAAGATTTAGCCTCAGCTATAATTTTGCGAGCTTCTTCCATCATATCAAAACACTTAGCAGAACCAGGATATATAGTAAACCCAACAGCCACGCAGCCCAAACGTAGAGCATCTTTTACAGAGGAAGTTATTGCTTGATCTGAAGTTAAGCTTTTTGAGTGCAAAGAGTTAGCGCTATTAAGCTTCAAAATAAGTGGTAGCATTCCAGCATAAGTTGAAGCACCAGCTTCGATCATACCAAGCGGAGCAGCGTATGCACTTACTCCTGAATCAACTGCAAGCTGAAAATGATAATGTGGATCGTAAGCATCAGGGTTAACTTCAAAACTTTTTATTGGTCCGTGCTCAAATCCCTGGTCTACAGGAAGAATTACTAACTTGCCAGTTCCACCAAGTTTCCCATGCATAAGAATGCGAGTAAGATTCGTTTTTACTCCAGGGTTTTCACTTTCGTAGTAACTTAGGATTTGTTTTACTTCTTCACTCATTAATATCTTCAAATTTACTCAAAGTGTAGCAAAAACTATAGTTGAAGCAAAGACCTTTTTATGCTCTTGTTCCTACACCTATATTTAAAGGTGTAACTTGAGGATCAGTAGTATGCTGTTGTGGTTTTTCTTGAACTAAATCTTCAAAATACATTTTAACAATAGGAAGAACGAGCGGCATAAGTACTAATTTGTAGTCATACCATGCAAATTTTTCCTTGTAGCTAAATTCTGCATCTTCTTCGTATAAACGCTGGATGCAGTGTTCACTATATAGTTCAGATGCTTTCACAAAAGTCCTAAGTAAAGCAATAAGCAATAAATCTAATACTAAATTAACCATCAGCATCGTTCCATATTGAGCAGGCCAGCCCTTTTGTGCAATTTCCGACACTAAACTGAACACAGCAAACGCTGCTGCAATACATATCACATAATTATCAGCAGCAATGAGTAGATTGCATCTCCGATTTAACCTATCCAGACCTTCTTCTTGTGAACCTCTTTGTTTACTTGCTGCATAAATAATACTACAAAAGGATATAATAAATAACCATGGCCAAATTCCTGTACTGAAAACATAAAATTTATAAGCAACACTCTGCACTTTGCCACTACTAGCAAGCTGTGATAAGCAATATTCGACCTTATGTGATGAATTAAGTACCACATTCGCTAATATAAAAAATAAAACTGCCCTATTTACAGCTTTCTCTCTACGCGATAGAATCTCATTGATTCTCCTTTGTTTTTCCCGCATTTCTTGCTGTAATGGTATAGATATGCCAGCTGCTTTTAAAGCATTAAGATATTGCTCTAGCTTATCTTTATCTGCACTAAGTTTTTTAAACTTTTCTTCAGCTACTTTTTTTTCTTTCTCTCCTATTACTTTATCAGGGTGACATTTTAATGAAGCTTTTCTAAAGCGCCGCTCAACTAACTTAAGTACATCATCAAACTCCTGGCTTATTACTTCTTCCGCTTCTATTCCCAACCTTGAAAATAAATTCCGTAAATTTTGATTACTGTAATATTGATTTCTGGTTAAACTTGCCACTATAGCCTCATTAAAAGATAGTGACTATACTACAAATTTAATACTCAAGCAAGAATTTAAACTATATCAAAAGCAATTCCGTGTTTACCAACATAAATCCTTAATTTCTTTCCTTTAATTAATCGACGATTCAATATTTCTTCAGCTAAATGAACTTTTATCTCTTTTTCAATCAGCCTCTCTATTGGACGTGCTCCCATTTCTTTACTATAACCTGTTTGTGCAAGATAAGACTTTACTTCTTCTTCAACTGAGCAGCTTATGCCCTTTTGCATAAGTTGTTTTTTCAATTCCTGAATAAATTTATCCACAATGTGCAAAATGACATCCGTATTTAAGTCAGAAAAAGAAATAACTGCATCTAAGCGATTACGAAATTCAGGACTAAAAATCCGTTCCATTGCTTTTTCGCTGTCACTAGTATTAAAGTTTTTATATCCAAAGCCAATAGAATTCTTGCTACGTTCAAATGATCCTGCATTGGTTGTCATAATTAAAATTGTATTAGAAAAATTAACTTTACGTCCGTAAGTGTCTGTAACACACCCATAATCCATAATTTGTAGTAATATATTATAAATATCACTATGAGCTTTCTCAATTTCATCAAGAAGTACTACGCTATATTGATTATTAGATACAGATTCTGTAAGCAATCCACCTTGGTCGTAACCCACATATCCAGGAGGGGAACCAATCATTCTAGATATTGTGTGAGGTTCCATATACTCAGACATATCAAACCGAATAAGGTTCATACCCATATTTTGTGCTAGTTGCTTCGCAAGCTCAGTCTTACCTACACCAGTTGGCCCTGCAAAAAGATACTTTGCCAAGGGTTTATTGTAACTTCTCAGACCAGATTTAGCAATTTTAATAGAATTAACGAGAAACTCTATCGCTTGCTCTTGACCAAAAATGGCCCTATTGAGATTTTCTTTCAAAGATTTTACTCTTTGCATATCATCAAATCCGCAAGGTACGTTTGTAATCCTAGCGATAGTACTCTTAATGTCTCTACTGTTTATAACTTTTCGCCTGTTTTTTTGTAACTTACAATATGCCCCTGCTTCATCTATAACATCAACTGCTTTATCAGGTAATATTCGACCAGTAATATACTTGTGTGAAAGTTCAGCTGCAGATTTAATGGCATGTTTCGTGTAATATACTCCATGATACCTTTCATAGTAATGCTTTATACCATCTAGTATCTTTACTGTATCATTAATAGAAGACTCTTTTACATTAATTTTTTGAAACCTCCTTGCTAATGCTTTATCCTTTTCAAAGCTATTGCTATATTCTCTATATGTAGTTGCACCTATACAACGCAATGCACCTCTTGCAAGTGCAGGTTTAAGCAAATTGCCAGCATCAAGAAAGCTGCCACTTGTTGAACCCGCTCCAATAATAGTGTGTATTTCATCAATGAAAAGAATAGCGCCAGGTTTTGCCTCAATTACTTTTATTATAGATTTTATTCTCTCTTCGAAGTCACCTCTATAGCGTGTTCCTGCAAGAAGTGATCCTAAATCCAAAGCATAAATTATGCTGGATCTCAGTGCACTCGGAACACTACCTTCAATAATTTTCAATACCAAGCCTTCAACTATTGTTGTTTTACCAACACCTGGTTCTCCGACATATAAAGGGTTATTTTTTCTGCGTCTTAGTAAGATTTCTATAGTGCGATTTAATTCATAATCACGACCAATGACATAATCTATTTTTTTGCTTCTTGCATAATCATTTAAATTTCTACAATAATTTTGTAGAACTTCTTCATCTTTTAATAATTCACCTTTATTTGCTACAGTAGAGATATCGTTATTCTTATCAAGTTTTATCTTGCGATTAGTTACATATTCTTCTATATCACCTGAATATTTTATATTGGATATGTTATAAATCAAATTAGAATCCTTTGCATTCTGTTTGCGTAATAGCTCTTCAATGTATAAATCTTGCTCAGACAGAATCTCTAATAGAATACTTGCTCCATTTATTTCTTTTCTTCCCAAACGATGAGCTCGTATCATGGCTTTATGTATTATGCGTTGAAATAGCACATCAGGCTCAACTTTATTGACAGTTAAGTCGGAGTTGTCTTGTAAAAAACCTTTTGTATTATTACCATGATCATTCCTTAATATAATATTATCTATATTTATGATTTCACCAGCTCTGATGTTACATCTTGATAAAACATAATTTACATCCACATCTTTGGTTAATGCTAGCAACAAATGTTCCACTTTTGCATATTTAAGCTTACAATCAGAAGCAATCTGTAACGCTCTATTTAAACTTGCCTCTAAATTTTTAGAAATCATCTATTCTCTTTAAAAGTGTAAATTTATATATAATTAGTAGCACACAATTATTAAAAAAACTGAAATCTAGCAGATCGTTGTAGCCAAATTGAATGAAGCTACAGATTATAGTCCACACAGCCTAACATTATACCGTTGTGATAATCTCAAAACGTTATAAGCAGCAGAATTAAGATTATCAAATTGTAGGTAAATCTAATTTGGGTTAGCTATATATTCTTTCTACCATCTTCCAATCACTTCGCTTTGCAGCAAGTTTACTGGAGCTTTTAAAGAATAGAAGAATAGTTAAGTACATTAATACGCTTTTTCTAGTACTCTGCTTTTCTTCTTAAATACATTGATCTTTTTTCTACCGTATTTAGCCTTTAACGTACTTGGCCTTTTAAAGATCTTTTTGCTGTTACATTTTTGAGATTGTATACTACAATCAAAATTTGGCTCTCCTTCTTTATCTGCTAGTGCAGGCAGTCTTCTCTTATCTTGAGGTGTAACAAAAGATAATGCAAATCCTTCAGCTCCCGCACGTGCAGTTCTACCTATACGATGAACATAATCAGCTTGCGATTGTGGTACATCATAATTGATAACATGTTGAATGTGCGGAATATCAAGGCCGCGAGAAGCAACATCTGTTGCAACCATGATTTGATTGCGGCCACGACGAAAAGAATTAATGACTCTTTCACGCTTGTGCTGCCTTAAATCACCATGAATTGCCAAAGCGCTATAGTCATCTTTGTGCAATTTGTCAGCTAGCTGATCCGCTCCTCGCTTTGTTTTGACAAAAATAATGATCGATCCTTTGCGCTGACATAATTGTGTAACAAGTTTTCCATATTTTTCTGATTCTGATGCATAAACAATTTCTTGCTTAATTTTTGCAGAAGTTGTAGCCTGACAATCAACAGAAACACGCTCTGGTTGATTAAGATATTTTTCAGTAAGTTTTACTATTTCTCCAGGAAGAGTTGCAGAAAACATAAGAGTTTGCCTTATTTTAGGCAAATGCTTCATAATTTCTTCAATCTGAATTCCAAAGCCCATATCAAACATACGATCCGTCTCATCAAGCACAAGAATACTAACATTCCGAGTAACTAAAGTTTTACGCTCAATATGGTCTATAATACGACCAGGAGTACCTATTATGATTTGTGGTTTTTTCTGAAGCTGATTTAGCTGCCTAAAAATAGGCTCACCTCCAATCAACAAAGCGACTCTTAGTACAGAATTTTGAGATAAGAGTTTTCTTATCTCATTTGTTACCTGATGAGCAAGCTCTCTGGTTGGCACGATGACTAAAGCTGAACCAATGCTTGGCTCATTCAGCAATTTAGCAACCAGTGGAATAGCAAATGCTAAGGTTTTTCCAGTTCCCGTTTGAGCAGACCCAAGAATATCTTTGCCCTGAAGAGCTAGAGGAATCGCTTGCACCTGAATCGGGGTTGGAACACAAAGATTATTTTTACTTAGAGCTTGCCTAAGCAAAGTTGGAAGCCCCATTTCATGAAAATTATTCACAATACATTACCCTATTAAAAAGCTTCACGATAGACTAATCTTCCAATCTTAAATTTATTGCAGACTTTTTATCTTCTCCGTTCCTACCACGCTCTTCTTTAAGCTCATAACTTACTCTTTCCCCTTTCATTCCTCTCTTTTTATCCTCTCCTCGAAGTGAATCAGGTCTTATTCCTGAACGTTCTAATGTACTAACATGTACAAAAACGTCCTCACCTTTACCTTCTGGCTTGATGAAACCATAGCCTTTTTCAACATTAAACCATTTTATATTACCAAATTCCATATGGATAACTCCTAAACTACTAACTAATATTATTAATGTGATGAAAAACTTTGAAATTACGATTTAGAATGCTTTAAGCTTAGTTGTTGCAACTAAACTTCTATCTCCATAGTCTATTCTTAACATTACATAGTAATAGTACACAATTATTGTACTTAATGCAACTAAAATTTTTAATCACTAAGTGAACCTGCTACTGTCATTTCGCTAACTTTAATCGTTGGTGAATTAAACTGCCCACAGAAAGTTAGGTCATTTGCAACAACTAAATTGCTAAACATATTTTTCAAATTGTCGGCAACAGTAATCTCGTGTATTGGATACGTTATTTTACCATTTTCTATAAAAAATCCGCATGCACCTTGACTATAATCGCCATTGATTAAATTAACACCAAAACCAAATAAATCAGTTATATATATTCCTTCTTTTACTTCCTCAATTAATTCCCTAAACGATCTATTACCATTTTTGAAATAGAAATTACTAGCTGAAGGAATAATTGCAGCATTACTTGCACGAGTTGCATTTGCGGTCGTTTCCAAGTTTAATTTCCTAGCCGAATATAGATCTAAAATCCAGTTTTGCAGTACTCCATTTTTTACAAATTCATTTCTTCTGCTCATTATTCCTTCCCCGTCAAACGGTCTTGATGTTATACCCCTTGGTAACAATGGGTCATCAATAATGTTAATCTCAGTATTAAAAATTTGAGTATTTAAACTATTTCTCAAAAAAGAGCTATTATTTACAATATTGCTACCATTTATGGCAGAAGCAAAGCTCTTTACTAGCTCTTTTGCTGCTCTTTTTTCAAAAACAACCGGAAATTTGCCTGTCCTGATTGTACATGAATCCAATTGATCTATTGCTCTTTTTGCTGCTTCTTTCCCTATTGACTCCGGTGTTTTTAAATCACTGAAGTTGCATGCTACATCGTAATCGTAGCCTATTTTCATTTCACTCTTTTCTCCAGCAACAACAGAAACCTGATTAACAAAAGTTGACTTACTAAATGAACCAACAAAACCAGAAACGGTTGATAATACTGTATTTACTGAAGTATGTGAAGATGAAGCTCCTTCGGAATTAATAATATTTTTATGTGCAAGAGCTGAATTTTCTGTAGCTTCAGTAATTTCTTTTAATTTATCAATTGTTACAACATTATTATCTGAGATATTTAAATCTGCAGAAGAGATATAATTACTGCCATCTACAGCAAAACTAATATAAGGATCTTCCTGGGCATTCTTTGCCATTTCCACCACTTGGCTCACTGCACTACTAAGATTATTCAAATCGTTTGTGGAAATATACGCAGCTTTGTTCTTACCTGCTATAGCTCTAATTCCGACAGTACAGTTTTTAGATTGTGATATTTGTTCAATTTTTGATAGACGCTGAGAAACCGAGGTCTTATTAGTTTCATATATTGTAACTTCTGCGTCTTGATTCTGCTTTTTTATTAGTTTAGTGATATCTGCTGCAATATTTAATATATTCATTTTTCATTCCTTGAGTTTCTATAAAGATTCTGCACCACCTATAACTTCAATCAAATCAGTTGTAATTGCTGCTTGACGAGAACGATTATAAAGTAATGCTAGTTTATTTAGCATTTCTTTTGTATTTCTGTTTGCTGATTCCATAGCAACCATCCTAGCACTATTTTCACTTGCTGCACTTTCAAGTAAAGCAGAATAAAGAGCAGCTGTAACATAATCTTGAGTCAAAGATTTTAAAATAAACTCAATATTTTGTGGTTCATACTCATAGCTGTAATCTGTTAGAGGACTAACTATAAAATTATCAATTAATAATGAGTCTTTACTCCATGGTTTTATTGTTTCTAATATTGGCTTTTGCATGAAGGTATTATAGAATTTACTGTAAAAAACCTTAACTTTATTGTATTTACTTAGATCTATATCACTAACCAAGGCTTCCACACGCTTTAGTGTGATTCCCTTACTATTTTCAACCTTCAAGATATTTTTAGAATTAAATCTATTTTTGCCTGTCTCAAAAGCTTTCTTACCAAAAAAAATAATATCTACTTTCTTATCATTTGCAATTAATTTGTTTATATGCTCCTGGCTGAATTTAACAACAGAGGAGTTAAAGCTGCCACATAAACCACGATCAGATGCAATAATAAATACTAGGAAAGAATCTTCATTATTGATATTTAGAATTCTTGCTAGTAACTCTTGATTCGCTGATAGCGCTAGTGAAGAAATAATGCTATGCAGCTTAGATATATGCAATTTTGAATTTGATAATTTCTTTTGGCTTTGTAATAATTTTGCTGCAGAAACCATTTGCATTATTTTCGTAGTTTTCTGTACAGATTTAATATTCTTAATTCTTAAGGATAATTCCTTCAAGCTCTTCATTTCGTATACAACTCCAATTTATTAAAATATATAACTGGTAATGTCTAAAAACAAGTTTTTTTAATATGGAATTGGCCTTTCTTAATAATTAACAAGAGTATTTTACTATAAAGCTTGATTGTATATACAATCAAAATTATTGCAGCTCGAACACTTATAATCCCATTGCTTTAGCTCTCTATTACAACCAGTACATTTCCAACTTGGATCAGGAACAGCTTCTGAGTCCATCTTGTTTAGCCAGTAAATTGCTTGATCATACTCTTGTAGCATAATCTTGAGCTGTACCATAACAAGGTAGATTGATATGTAATTAGCTTTTTTCATAGCAATATCTAAATGCTGATTTGCAAGATCATATTTCCCTAAGCTAATTGAAGACAAAGCAAGCAAGCAATAACTAAAATAATAATCAGGGCGTAAGTTATATAGTCTTTCAGCGCCTTTACTATTTAATTTGATATACATTCTAGCTGACTGAGGCGTAGGATTTACTGCATACTCTTCTTCCAGCACTGCAAAAGCTTTTTTGATTCTTCCAAGTTTAATATATAATTCTGCTTTTAAGTAATTGATGGGCTGAAAAGCTGTACAGCAACCTTGTGCTCTAAGTAAGGACTTTATAGCCTCTTTAAAATTTCCTTTACTTTCGTATTGCTTTGCTAAAGCACAATAAAAAACTGCCAACATTTTCTTGGAATCAAAGGGAAGAAAGATATTGAACTTAATGGCTTCCTTTAATCTCGAAATTGCATTAACCCAATCTTCTTGCAATACACAATTTTCTATTTGAAGGGGAATAGACAGAATTCTATCATTAATTGAACTAGAGCAATATTCTATGAATTTTCGAAAGACGGACCTTTCTTGCTTTAGGTGAATAATCAGTTTATTAACCAGAAGTAGAGCTAAATTACGATTTTTACTTGCAATACTCATCAAACTATGACTAAAAAAGCTGTAATTTCCCGTTTTACCTGCGTTAAAGAGCTTTACTAAAGATAATTTATCGCCTTCTTCATTTAGATTTTTAATTAGCTTATTGGTGTTCTCTATATTACCTAAGTCTAAGCTAAAGAAAGCTTCAAAGAGAAGCAATTCTTCCCTACTTCTTCTTCTATTTTTTATGTTAGCAAATGTTGATGAAATAGAAGAACAAAAACGTGCAACTGCAATCAATAAAAATAATAAGACTACGCAAGCAAGAATAACGAAATATAGATCAACACTTATAGCGTAATTGCCTAATTCCAGTTTTATTACTTCACCACTTACCTTGATCCACATGCCAAATAAAAACGAAAAAGCAAAAATTATAAAATAAATCATGAGATGTATTGTAATAAATGATGATATATTGTTGACGTATTCTTAGAAGCTACAATAAAACCATTCAATTTATTAAGCCATAACTTGAACTCTGGATGTGTTAAGTCGCCTATTATAGTCGCTATGCTTTGCCCATCATTATCGCTTATTGATTCTTCAATTTCTGCAAATTTTACCTTAAGTGGGTCATTTTGATTATCTATTTTTATCCAATTTGAAATGATTTTTTTTAACAATGTACTTTTATTGTAGTTAATAACAGTAATATTCTTCTCAAAAGATAATTTTAACTCGTGTAAAGTATCCACTTCTTTCAAATTTTCTAATTCATTTACTGCATTTTCTATTTCTGGATCGTCAAGCTCTGATATCAAAGGCTTTATTGAATTTATATGATTATCAAACTTGGCTTCTCGCAATAACGAATTCTTCATCTTAATCACAAGTAGCAGCAACTTTGCGAGGTTCTTATGCCTTAAACTATCATCACCTTGCTCACATTGAGTGTGCAGATTTCTCTTTAAGTCAAATATCCTTTTCTCTACTCTAGATTGATTAACTTCAAGCAATACTCTAAGTTCATCCATCTTTTCCGTTAAACCATTTATACTATTTTCACTTTCTTGCTGATTTATTTTGAAAAATATTATGTTATTTATTGCAATATGGCTAACAAATAACAATATAATTAAGAACCAACCTATGCATTTTTTTCGAGTATCATTCATAACGTAATATCTCCGCTGGATCTTGCGCAGCTGCCTGCAATGCAGGAGGAATTGTTGCTAAAAATGACAAGAACAATGCAAGTGCAGAAATGTTCAATACATCTTGAGAAACTAATATCACTGGCAAACTTGAAAAAAAGTATATCATAGGATCAAATAGCTTGATGTTGGTAATGTTTTCTAAAAACACTCTAATATTTTCAATATTGAGAGAAAAAACAACCCCTATAATAGAGCCAAGACAAGTTCCTGTAAAACCAATGAGCAATCCACAAGCACAAAATATGCGCATAATGCTTCCGCTTGTTGCACCAAATGTACGCATAATTGCAATTGCAGATTTCTTTTCTTGCACTATCATCATCAAACTTGAAACAATATTGAATGCTGCTACAACTATAATTAAAGTGAGAATTAAAAACATCACATTTCTTTCAGTCTTTAAAGCATTAACATAATGGCTTTGCTGAGATTGCCAACTTTCAGCTCTCATTCCTGTTTCTTTTGCTATAGCGTTTGCTAGCTTATTAGCCATAGCAATATCATCTACAAACACTTCTATATTTCTCACATTATCTTTATAATTAAAAAAAGCTTGAGCTGACTTTATGGGCATATACATTAAGGTATTGTCGTACTCAAACATACCCATATCAAATATTGCTACAACTTTATATTCTTTCATTTTTGGTATTTCACCAGACAGTGCGTCAAATCCTTCAGGTGATATAAGAATAATGTTATCACCATAATCAATATTCAAAGCTTCTGCTAATCTTGCCCCTATTATGATACCTTCATCGAATTTTTCCACGTTACCCATAATTACATTATTCTTAACGGTAGTATTATTATGTAAGTCTTTAGTTGACACACCACGGACTACGCTACCCACAATTCCACCATTTGCTGCAACGATCACTTGATCATTGGTCATAGAAGTAGCTTTTAATACACCTGGGATTTTCTCAATAGATTTTAACACTGCGTGGTAATCTGAATTTATGCTTCTATCAAAGTAAACATTAATATGGCCATTAATGCCAAGTACAGAGTCGAGCAGCTTTACTCTGAACCCATTCATTACAGACATTACTACTATTAGCGTTGCAACTCCAAGAGCAATACCAATAATAGAAAACAAGGCCATTATAGAGCAAAATCTAGAATTCTTTGCTCGCAAATAGCGAATAGCCATAGTAAATTCAAAGGCAATAGACATTATACTAAGATTTAAATATCATACTTTTTATGCTTCATATAACTGTAATTTTTCCTTTACCTCAAATTAGGTTGTCTAAATTTAGCAAGCTTATAGAATATATTCAATATTCTATATTAAGACCTTCCATATATATCGTCCAATCTTACTATATCATTATCAGATAAAAACTTTCCTACCTGAAACTCAACTATCTCAAGAGGAAATCTTGTACTTTTATTCTCAATTTTATGAAACACCTTCCTTGGAATCTCTATTACATGATTTTTCGTTATAGCATATGTTTTGTCATCTAAACTAACATATCCAACTCCTGATAGTATTATATGGTACTCATCTCTATAGTGGTGAAATTGCTTAGAAGTGCAGCTTAGTGGATTTATAAAAAGATATTTTATAAGAAAATCCTTGCCCATTAAAACTACACTATAAAATCCCCATGGCTTAATCTCTTTCCTTATTGGCTTTACTTCCTTAACTTTATTAATGAACAACATTAGGCTCTTACTTGGCCGCTTATAAACTCTACCTAGTAAATTTTTTGCATCATTTTCTGTCATCAAAACTGGCTCTCTTCCTTTGGTTACAGCTTGAAACGACTCAAAATTCTTATTAAATCTCTTACTTAACTCTAAAACTGAATCCCAAGTGCCAACATCCATCCAATCGAAATTGGCTTCTATCATTACAATATTTTCTGCTTTTTCTATCACTAGGTGATCAATAGATGTATCACCCATTCCTGCACAATTTTGCTGTTTTAAATACAGAAATCTCTCTCGTGGTACAAAATGCTTCATACTTTCACAACATAAATTATAGAGAGTCGGAGCAATTTTTTTTATCTCATCTATATAGCGTTTTGCTCTAAACACAAATATTCCAGAGTTCCAATAATGATCGTTACTTACCTTACGCTCGGGTTTTTCTATAAAATCTTTTACTATATGACATTTTTCTTTCTGACCATATACTGCATTTATATAGCCGTATTCAGAATTGAATTCATGAGGCTTTACCCCAAAAGTGACTATAGAGTCAGTTTCAGAGGCTAGCTTAGACGCTTTCTCAATAGAAACATAAAAACTATTCAAATCACCTATAAAATGGTCTGAAGGCAGAACTAAGATTGTCTCGTTCCTATCGCAGAGAAGCACAGCAATTAGTATTGCTGCCGCTGTCCCAATTTTAACTGGTTCAAAAACTACTTTACATTCCTGTAATGCATGTAATTCCTGCATCAATAATGACTCATATTGTATATTTGTGGTAATGATGGGTGGCATATAATCGCCTTTTAGCCTCAACAAAGTGTTGTGAAACATAGTATTCTGACTAAATATTTTCTGAAATTGCTTTGGCTTAGATAGAGGCCAAAGTCTGCTGCCACTACCACCACACAGTATTACAGGGCGCATTTAATTAAGATATTAATTATTTGATTAATATCTTATACTAACGGCAAAATGCATGCAAGTTTTTATTGTGAGATGATTAAAGTAAAAAGTAATTTAAAGTGATGGAGTCCCTACATTTCGTGATGAGTCTTGTCTTCTTTCTATCTCTCCATCAATATGAGGAGTGTTGCTTTTTTGATTAACGGCTGCAGCTATTTTTTCATCAGTTTTGTTTTGCAACTTTTCCTTTAAGCTCTCTCCAACACCTAGTTCTCTAGATTTATCTATACTTTCACTATTTTTGCTCAACCCCTTCTCTAAGTTTTTTTCAATATCTGATTTTTTAGCGTTAAGCTCTTTCCATGTACCCGCTATGCTAAGTGGCTTATGATCCTTCTGCTTCGGCTTTGGCCTTTCCCCATTTGTAACAACATTAAAGTCGCTTTTTACTTCTTTCCAACATTCTTTCAATTGGTATTTCCACATAGTAAGATAAGCATCACCATACTTTTTCTCATTTGCTACAAATAATAAAATTGGAACCTTAAGTATTGTAGCTCCCACATTTACTAAATTTTTTACTACCACTGCAGGAGTGAAAAAAAGATAACCAAAAGATTTTGCAACTTGATTTTTTCTAGCTATCAAATTCTCTCCTAATTTCATAGGAATGAAAGTCAGCATTATAGCACAAATCTTAGCTAAACCCGCAGCAAAAACAATAGGAACAGATATCAGACTTTTATCTAGCTCTAGACTACCACTTTGATCTCTAATTTCTGAAAAATTAGTGCTTAATTTTTTATAATTACTAGTGTATAGTAATACTTCATTTCTTCCCTTTTCATCAACAACTCCCTGAACTTTACCCTCTCCATTTTTTACCTTTTTCATTAGCACAGAAGAGTGAGTTAATTCAAACGGATATTTAGGATCATTAGTTTTTTTAGCTTCAAAAATTGGAATATGTTTTTCAAGATCGATTTTTGAAAACTCAAATGGTTTATAGTAGCCATCATAATGCTTAACATCCTTGTTTTTTTCCCGATTAACTAAAAAGTCAATGGTAAAATAGGACCTATCATCCGTTTTCTCGACAAGAGCTAATTCAAAAATTTCCTTGCCATACGAAAGTTTATATATAGTCTCATCATTACTATTCTTACTTTCTACAACTTTCCCAGATTTTACAATCTGATCGTAATTCTTTGGATATTTGCATTTTCTTCCATCTGTATATGTCATTACCTTTCTAAGATCCTTGACATAAATTTGAGATTCAGATGAAGCAAATAAACCTTTTGCTTTAAGCGTAAAATCTGCTACTCCTTTTTTTAACACCCCAAACATGTTGTCAAACCAAAATCACTATAGCTCAATAATAAAATTAGTAAACTAATAATATATTAACACAGAACTAACAATTTTACAAGAAAATATGCCTATAAAAGAAAAAAGTCGTAAAAGCAAGGACTATATAAGTAATGCTTGATAAGTATTTTATGCATGTAATTGTAAAAATCCTTAGAGGTACGCTGTCTATATAATCTTCACACACTACCTGCATTCCAAGAACTGCATGCCAAAAAATGCAAAACACCAGTATAACAAAAAACAAAAGCTCTAGTGGATGATTAATAGCCTGAAATAATTTTTCATTAAAAGATAAAGGGCTATCAACATAAAATGTGCAAGAAAATGAGTAAATAAACCAAGGAAATAAAAATAACAAAATCACCGCAGAAATACGCTGGATCCACCAATGATGTACTGAATTTACAGATTGACTCATATAAATATAAATAAAAAAGCCATAGTAGAAAGAAATAGCATTATTGTTAGTAACATAGCACTTTTTAAAACACTAGCAATTTCTAAATTAAGCCCAGCATCCCACAATAAATGACGAATACCATTAAGAAAATGATACATAAAGCTTACAAAGCATAAGATATAAGCTAATTTAGCAACAGGAGTGAACAATAATGCATTTAAACACCTTACTATAATTAACTTAGGGGAGTAAACATATAATATAAAATACCAAGAAAGTATGATTAATAAAAGAAATAGCAAGATACCAGTCAATCTATGCATAATAGAAAAAAAACTAGTAACTTGTACTTTATATATTTGTAAATATGGGGAAAGAGGCCTATTACTCATAAAATTTCGTTATTGAGAAATTAAAAAATAAAGTAGAAGTAAAGACAGCAGTATAGTACATAATAACACTATTATTTGAAATGGTGAATTACGTACAAAGCCTAAGGAGGTAATCCAGCTGCAGATTCCCCTACTGCTACCTTGTTACGACTTCACCCCAGTCACTGATCCCACTTTAAATAACTCCTTCCTTGCGGTTAGGCCATTAGCTTCGAGTGAAACCAATTCCCATGGCGTGACGGGCAGTGTGTACAAGACCCGAGAACGTATTCACCGTGGCATGCTGATCCACGATTACTAGCGATTCCAACTTCATGTACTCGAGTTGCAGAGTACAATCCGAACTGAGATGTCTTTTAGGGATTAGCTTAGGCTTGCGCACCTTGCAACCCATTGTAGACACCATTGTAGCACGTGTGTAGCCCACTCCATAAAGGCCATGATGACTTGACATCATCCCCACCTTCCTCCAGCTTATCACTGGCAGTTTCCTTAAAGTACTCAGCATTACCTGGTGGCAACTAAGGATGAGGGTTGCGCTCGTTGCGGGACTTAACCCAACATCTCACGACACGAGCTGACGACAGCCATGCAACACTTGTGTAAAATCCGGCCGAACCGACCCTATCCCTTCGAATAGGTATGATTTCCATGTCAAGAAGTGGTAAGGTTTTTCGCGTTGCATCGAATTAAACCACATGCTCCACCGCTTGTGCGGGTCCCCGTCAATTCCTTTGAGTTTTAATCTTGCGACCGTAGTCCCCAGGCGGAATGTTTAACGCGTTAGCTGTAATACAGAAAGTAAACTTCCCATATTTAACATTCATCGTTTACAGCGTGGACTACCAGGGTATCTAATCCTGTTTGCTCCCCACGCCTTCGCGCTTCAGCGTCAGATTTGAACCAGATAGACGCCTTCGCCACTGGTGTTCCTCCTAATATTTACGAATTTTACCTCTACATCAGGAATTCCTCTATCCTCTTTCAATCTCTAGATTAATAGTTTTAAAAGCAATTCCAAGGTTAAGCCTCGGGATTTCACTTTTAACTTATTAACCAGCCTACGCGCCCTTTACGCCCAATAATTCCGAATAACGCTAGCCCTCTCCGTATTACCGCGGCTGCTGGCACGGAGTTAGCCAGGACTTCTTCTGTGAGTACCGTCATTATCTTCCTCACTAAAAGAGCTTTACAACCCAAAGGCCTTCTTCACTCATGCGGCATGGCTGGATCAGGCTTTCGCCCATTGTCCAATATTCCCCACTGCTGCCTCCCGTAGGAGTCTGGACCGTATCTCAGTTCCAGTGTGGCTGATCATCCTCTCAGATCAGCTATAGATCATTGCCTTGGTAGGCTATTACTCCACCAACTAGCTAATCTAATATAGGCTCATCTAATAGCAATAAATTTTTCCCCCGTAGGGCGTATACGGTATTAGTTGTCGTTTCCAACAATTATTCCGTACTACTAGGTAGATTCCTATACATTACTCACCCGTCTGCCACTAAGTTATACCATAGCAAGCTACAATATAACTCCGTTCGACTTGCATGTGTTAGGCCTGCCGCCAGCGTTCATTCTGAGCCAGGATCAAACTCTCAAATTTAGACTTCAACCTATAAAAGGTTGAGGGTACATCGGATAAATCCGACAAAAAATAATTTAGCTTAATACTGCTGTCTTTATTTCTACTTTAGAAATATTTTAATCTCCAACTATTCAAACAACTTTAAGAGTATTATTATGTGATATAATCACTATGTCAATATGTTTTTGCAAATCAAAAGCATTAATGTATAAATATATAACTATTTGGAATATTACCATGAAAAAATACATCTTTCTGCTTGCACTCGCGCCAATGTTAGTTGGCATCACATTATACTTATTGCGCAACATTGATAACACAAAACAATCTATAACTGCAGGTGACAAGTTTTACGAAGTATTATTCTTAAAAAAAGATAATAAATCGCTGCTAGAAGAAATAGATTCAAATTGGGAGTATTTAGCAAATTTTGAACGTGCATTCAATCATATCTCAGATTCAATGCCAACAGACACAGCATCTATTATTTATAATGATTTGGCAGACGATAAAGATGCTCCTGATGTTTTGCGTGAGTTAGCACAATACTTAGAATTAATGAGCTTACTTCACTCCAGCGGTGAAAAAACAAATAAAGATAAAATTAGTAATTTAGAATCAAATGCAGTGTACCCTTATTCAAGCCAAGAAGCTATCGCTATAGTAAAGATACACAGTAACGACATTAAAGGTGCAATTGAAATATTGCATTCATTATTAAATGATAGAGAATGTCCGACCCTAATCAAGGCCAATGCACAAGAATTACTTCGGATATACGAAAACTAAAAAACTTGCTTGCATAACAATTTGGCAGCGCATCTGATGAAATAAAGAACTTTACTTGACAAACCTCCCTATTTTATTATGGCACTAAAACTATTTATGACTCAAAATTTGTTTTTGACTGTAGGATCAATCACAAAATCCAGTAAAAACTTAGGTGTTTATTGGTAGATTACGTAAAATTATAGCGGTTTTTTAAATTTTTTCTATACTCAGCCAAGTTGCGCTTGTTAGAACATTATTACAGCACCACTTACAGTAATATAGAGTCAAAATTTCACTACTCAGAAGTTCCTTTTACCTTTTTATTTAGTAAGACTTCTCTATATTTATAGTTAATATATCAAAGAATAAACTTCACTAGCAGAATGTCATTCTAGCACTAAAATGACAAAAAGAGGATAAAATCGCAATAGCTATGTATCAAGCACCGTTGTATTTTCTCTATATTTTAGATTATTTTGTTTACCCCCCTCCCTTTACCATTCAGCTACGCAGATAGTTACTACAAACCGTAAAGATGTTTAAAAGAAATCTAATTTTTATCAACTCATACATTTCATTACCAACTTCACAACAAGGTTCTGCAGTTGGATAAAAATAATCAAAAAAGAAATAATCCTTTAGTATTTCTGTGCTGCATCCAGAATTATAGTAAGTATCAAGCCTTCCTTTAAATATCAACAAGAGTATCTTTATACTTTTTCCAAATCACCCTACCCTAAACTGGTCTACGATGTTTGATAGGTATGCATCTCGATCATTTAACCCTTTGCTCTTATATTTACCAAGCATACTTTTCACTTTAGAGTTAAGATCGAATGCTTTTATTTCAAGATCTGCACCTTTCTTCATATAATCTAAATCATTAGCTAATTTTGTATTAAAACTCTGTGTAAGCTTTGCAGCCAGCTCTCTTGCTTTTCGTCTTTATTAAAGCTAGTATCAAACCACCCTCAGTCACATTTGCAACAATCACATGCTTTACACCATATTCATTTAGAACCAAATGCATTACATATTTCACTAACCGCTTTATTTCAATACTTTTTCTGCTTTAACATTGTTATAAGCAGTGGCACCCATAATATTATTTCCTCGATTATAATGAAAAATAAAATCTCCTTTACCTACGTCTGGATGATGTTTAATTACTGCGTTTAGCTGATTAACTAAACGAAATTTATTGAGGAAATAAGAAAAAATAGGGTTAAGAATTTCAGATGCTGTTGCATATAAAATCGCATAGTTATGATTTTGCTGTTCATAGTATCGATCAAAAAATGAGCATCTCCATGATGACTTAAATTCTTCTAAACCTAAATACTTTGCTACATATTCAATAACAGTAAGGCCATTGCTAAAAATCCTCCTTAATAAAAAGGGGCATTAAGTTTCACGTTTCTTACAAAGGATAAGTTATTAGAATTTCAATAATTACACCATTATCAGATAAACTATCACCCAGAACACAAAAATTTTTACACTTTGAATTAGAGTTATTATTTTTATTTGCCATAACATTCAATATCTAATCATACTGCTCTATGAAGCCTATAAAAAAGAAAAATAGGGTAAAATTATAGAACTTTGGCTGAATTTTACCTATTTTTTGAGCAGCCCTTCTGCCTTAAAAGAAACCTCTAAGTTTTTTAGCACGGCTTGGATGTTTCAACTTACGTAGTGCTTTTGCCTCTATTTGCCTAATTCTTTCACGTGTAACATTAAAAATTTTTCCTACTTCTTCTAAGGTATGCTCCTTTCCATCTTTACCAAGGCCAAAGCGCATCCTTAGAATTCTTTCTTCTTTTGGTGTTAAAGTTGCAAGAACATTGGTCGTAATGCCACGCAAGTCGGCAAGTATTGCAGCATCCTCTGGTTTAGAAACTCGCTTATCTTCTATACAATCACCGAAGGTACTACTATCATCCTTTCCTGTTGGAGCTTCAAGACTTACCGGATCTCTTGCTATCTTCATAACTTTGCGTATTCTTTCTAGCGGCATCGCCAATTCTATACTCAATTCCTCTAATGTAGGCTCTCTACCCATTCCATGAGTCATCTTTCTTAATGCTTTGTTGATTTTACTGATAATTTCCACCATATGTACTGGTATTCTAACTACTTTAGACTGTTCAGGTATTGCCCTAGTGATTGATTGTTTTACCCACCAAGTACCATAAGTCGAAAATTTATACCCACGTTTGTAATCAAACTTATCCACAGCCTTCATAAGACCAATATTACCTTCCTGTATCAAATCAAGCAGATCAAGGCCTCTTTTTGAATACTTTTTAGCAATCGAAACCACCAGCCTTAAATTAGCCTTAATCATTTCTTGCTTTGCTTGAGAGACTTCTTGTTCATGTTTCTGTATTCTCTTGATTAGCTTCTTAAATTCCTGAACTTTATCTCCTTGTACATAACTCTTAATATTGCTTAAGGCACTAGCTATATACTCATAGCTATCGTTTATAAACCCTAAGAATTTATTTTTTAATTCACCTGTAAAAAGAGATTGATTTTCATTAATCTTGAGAAAACTTATTTCACTAAACTCGTGCTCTAAAAGCACATCATCATAAACATTATAAAAACTTTCTCTATCAATATCGTACTTTCTAGCTTCAGTAATAAGATTAGCTTCTTCAAACGTGATTAGTCTATTTATTTCGCAAAGTTTTTGTGTAATTCTGGTAATAGCAGCATCACTAAACTGAATTTGTAATGCTACAGACCATATTTGATTATATAAATTTTCTAGCTCATTAGAGAAATCTTTAGAATTTTTTTTCAATACCAATGCTTCATTTGTTAAAGCAATGATCTCATCCAATGCCGTGATAACCTTTGGCAATAAATCACTTTCCATTTCAAGAACAGAAATATTTAAGTTAGCTGAACTTATGTCTTCACTCTCATTTCCCTTTTCATCATTAATTTTTTCCTCATCATTAACACAATCTCTAACATCTTCAGCTTCACTTTCTTCTTTGTCTACCATATTGAAATCAGAGTTATAAATTGCATCCAGATTTATAATTTCTCTCAGTAAAAAAGTTCCACCACTTAAATCATCACGCCATATTTTGATCATGTTGAATGCCACTGATGTTTCAATTATTGCACGTAACATGTTATGCTTTTCAGATTCAATTTTTTTTGCTATCTTAATTTCATCTGCTCGCGACAAAAGCTTTACAGAGCTCATATCTTGTAAATAAATCCTTACTGGATCATCATTTTGCACTAAAGTTGTAGTAGTATTCAACGATGTCTCATCATCATCAAGCTTATTACCATCATCATTAGAAGGAGCTTCTTCCTCATCTTCACTACTTTCGAGTATGTTAATTCCAGAGTCTTGCAATAAAGCTATAGTATCATCTATAAAATCAGGTGGAAAACTTTCATCTGACAACTTATCATTTATATCATCAAAAGTGATAAAACCGCCCTTTCTTATACTTTTAGTTACAAGATCTTTGATGATCTTTTTCCTATCTTCCGTACCATTAATAGTTGACATCATTACCTTTACAGTTTATAATTTTATTTCTTATTTATCAAATAAACTTACAATTAGCAAGCTTATAGTTTTATTCTTAATTTATAGTTACTTGCTACTTCATATAGTTTAAGATACTGTCAATTTATTCACACTCTTCTTAATCAACTAATCTCTCCATTCTTACTACTATGGACAATCCAACTGAAAATGTTGCAATTCCAACCACTATAGCAGTAAGCATTAAGACGTGAGGTATAGGATTGGTATATAAGTGAAAATTTGAAGTCAATATAGGAGGTAAAGAACTTTTTACATACCCTAAAGATATGTAAAACAACAAAACAGATGCTTGTAAGACACTTAATCCCATCATTTTTTTGATTAAGTTTTTATCATTTACAATGATATAGAAACCTAGCACCATTAATATAGTAATGCCTACATAATTATATAGAGTCATTGTTTTTTCTTGCGAGCAAAATTTATATATATGATTAACATGGAAGAAGAGACGGTAAGCAATACACCCAGCTCCACTAAGAAAATACCCAATTTTTGACCTGTTCTACTATCAGCTGACAATATACTATAGGATAAAAAATTTTGGCCAAATAAAACTGTTATAATACCAGCTCCTCCATAGGTTAAAATACCTAGTACGTTAGTAAATTTGATAATAGAGTAAGGTATTGCTTTTAAAGTTGTAGGTATATCAAATAACATAGAATATAATATTATCCCAGAAGCAATAATTATTCCCGCCTGAAAACCTCCACCTGGAGTATAGTCACCATGAAACTGTATGTATAAACCAAACAAAATGATAAAAGGTATCATCAAAAATGTTACTGCACTTAATACCGGATCTTTAATCACTTTCTTTCTCTTCTAATATTAACATTATACAAAGTGCAGCAGTAAAAACTACTATAGTTTCTCCAAATGTGTCATAGCCACGAAAGCTTGCTAAAACAGCTGTCACTATATTAGGAATACCAATAGCTTTTTCAGTATTTTCGACATAATAAGGAGCAACGTGCAAGTGAATTGGAGCATTATGACTGCCAAAATCTGGTAATTGAATTATAAAGTATGATAAACATGCAGTCAAAAATAACATAAAAAAAAGTGTTGTGGGGCTATGAGATAAATTTGCTTTGTAATTCTTTACCAAAGAGAGTGCTGCAAACGTAAAGACTGTGCTCAATCCTGCACCAACAGAAGCTTCAGTAATTGCAACATCTGGCGCATTCATAATCAAGTACATAAGTGCAATAAGTGCACTAAATACACACATTAGAACAGCACTTACAACCAAATGTTTCGAAAGAACTATAAAAACTGTAACCGTGAGTAACAGCAAAAGTAATATTAGATTCAGTATTTCTAGCATCTTAACCTTCTTTAATAGTCTTTACTTTTATAATAAGTACGCGCTAAAATATAACTGTTAGTTGAATTGGCTATCCATATTATAAAAATCAATAATATAATTTTAATAGTATTGATTGAAAATTCATTTTGCCAAGCAAAACCAATCAACAACAACATTGCACCACTAGAATCTGCAATACCTGCAGCATGTAGTCTAGTATAGAAATCAGGAAATACTACTACTCCTATGCTTGAAATGACTATTAAACAAATACCTAAAGATATGAGAATGGATGCTACCATAAATTATCAAAACAACATTAATCTCATTAGTGCTATAGTTGATATAAAGTTGATGCTAGCATATAACAATGCTATATCAATTAAAAAAAAATCATTCAGAATAATTGATATTGCTGCTATGAGTAAAACTACCTGTGTTGATAAATTATTGAATGCTAAAACCTTATTGTATACATCACTTGACCTAAACACTATACAACATAACATTACACTCATACAGAATAAAAGCGCATAGATAGCAATACTAATCATTTATAAGCTATTATAACCTCTGCAGATTTCTAAATCGGTACTTCTTCATCACTATCTTGATCATCTATTTCATCATCTTGACTTTCTTGACTTATATCCAGACTCGCGTTAAGTTGATGATCAGAAAAATTTAACAAATTTGCTAGCTTACTTGGACTACTACTATAAGCATTATCTGTGTTTCCTTTCATGTGCTCCTTGCACCTTTTCACCAAAAGGTTAAACAACTCATGAGTATTCACCTTCTTTTCTGCTATTTCATATAAAGAAACTATCGTATCCTTATGATCTTTAAACTTAACCATTTCAACGGGATCGCTTGCTCCTGTACTCAAATCATGTGTTCTTTGACTTGCTAGCAGAACCAATTTAAAACGATTGTGTACCCGTTCTACACACTTTTCTACAATAGACTCAACCATAAAATACTACCTTGATAAGCTTTATACTATATCACAAAAAACAAGATGTCAACTTCGGATCTATTGAGATCCAATTCTACATTCTACTTTTTCTTCTTTACCTTTTACTGATTGATTTTCTGTTATTGTAATTGTTATCTCATGATCAAGCTTTTTCAAAAAACCCAACAGTCTCTCTAAAGAAAAACCACTTGTCTTACCACTTTTAATTTGTGACACCTTTGGTTGATCAATACCAAGTTTCTCAGCCGCACAAGCTTGAGTCCAAGTATTTTTTCCTATAATTTTACTTATTATGCCAAGCAAATTTTTTTTTATTGCTTCACTATCCAGATTGTTTAATGATATTGTTTCCATAATTTTTACTCTCACATACCAACTAGCTTTATTAAATATTATATCATAATATTTAATATACCAATATATTAATACTATATAATTTGTCAATAACTATCTGATACTCAAAATTTTAAATTGACTATAATTTTTATCAACATACTAGTAATTTCAAACTATTATTTTGTAAAAAACTTACTATTAAAGAGAATAAGTTGAAATTGCAAAGTTTAAAACACAGAAATAATCATTTTACAAACTCGTTTTAGAGACTGTACATGATCTCAAGAAAGGAATAAAGCAGGAGATAGAGTATGTAAATTATGAAAACAGAGCAAGATGAGTAGGAGAAAAACTGAGTAGAGTTCTGTAGAAAGAAACAAAATCAAGAAGATTTAGGATGTATTTTACATAGTGCTACAGGTCCTAAAAAGTGGCTTCAGTGAATCAACAATGTTTTCAAAATGGCAAGATTATTTTAATAAATGAAGTAAAAAACATAGCAGAAGTAAAGAAAGTGTTTTGAAACATATATAAAAAAGTAGTTGCAAAGAAACAAATATAGAGGATGTAACTGTAGAGATCTTTGCCGTATTGTCAAAAGGTAAGTCTCTAATACTCTTATAGAAAAGTGTAGACAATTGTGATAAGCAAATTCAATACTAGCTTACAAATCGTCTTCTTGCTTCCACCGCTTTGCTTCTAAAAAGATTATGAATAGACCCTTATATCCGAAATTTATACCTCTATATTTTAATATAGGGATTCATTTTAATTTTTAAAGTTTCTATTTAATGAGAATGCTATATCATATTCGTAATTTAATTCAAATATTTGTTGCTTCTGAAATACTATTTGGTTAGTAAATAAAATCATGTCTAATACAGAAAAAATGAAAAAGGATGTTGCTGTAATTATGGGAAGCGAGTCGGATTATGGCACTATGGTGCATGCTATTAACCTATTAAAAGAATTGGAAATTTCACATGATGTATTTATAATATCCGCACATAGAACACCAGAGAGACTCTTTAATTTTACTAAGTCTGCTCAAGAAAAAGGCTTTAAGGTTATTATAGCTGGTGCAGGAGGAGCGGCTCATTTACCCGGTATGACTGCATCGCTTACTTATTTACCTGTTATCGGTATTCCTGTTCATAGCAAGCAATTAAATGGGCTAGATAGTCTATTATCTATAGTGCAGATGCCAAAAGGTGTTCCAGTTGCAACAATGTCTATAGGAGAGAGTGGAGCATGCAATGCCGCTATTACTGCTGCATCTATATTATCGATTTCTAATAGTGAAATTGCAGATAGATTAAAAAAATGGAGAGAGGAGCAAACTAAAGCAGTAAAAGAAAAACCAACATTATAATGGCAATAGTTCTTTTAGATACAAAAACCATAAATCGTATAGCAGCAAGAGAGGTAATAGAAAGGCCTGCAAGTGTGGTAAAGGAATTAGTGGAAAATGCAATAGATGCAAAAAGCTCAGAGATAGAAATTAGAATAGAAAGTGGTGGGCGTAACCTCATTACTGTGATCGATAATGGTAGCGGAGTAAAAAAGGATGATTTAGAACTTGCGTTTATGCGCCATGCTACTTCAAAATTGAGTGATAGTGAATTGATAGAGATTAAGCATCTTGGCTTTAGAGGAGAAGCTTTGTCTTCAATTGCAGCAGTAAGCAGAATAAAATTATCATCTAAGGCAAGCAAAGCAGATCAAGCATGGTCTATAAGATATGAGGGGGGAGAAAAAATAGAAGAGCTTGTTCCTTATCCTTTATCGACAGGAACATATATTGAAGTACGAGATTTATTTTTTGCCACATCAAATAGACTAAAATTTCTCAAAACCGAAAGGGCAGAAACACAAAGCATTGTTGATATTGTAAACAACTTAGCAATGATCAATTATGGAATTGAGTTTACTCTTATCTCCGATAATAAGAAGCTTCTTAAGTATACTAAGCAGACCTCATTATTTAGCAGGCTATGCGAAGTAGAAGAAGAATTTCATGAAAACTCTTTGCAAATTAGTGAAGAAGAAGATGGCATTAGACTTACAGGATACATCTGTAAACCTACTGTCAATCGTAGCAATTCAACTCAGATCTATACATTTGTTAATGGTAGACCAATTAAAGATAATCTACTTATTGGTGCAATTCGTTATGCGTATCACGACCTTATTCCAAGCAATAGATATCCTTTTGCAGCGCTGCACTTAGAGATACCGTATGATCAAGTTGATGTAAATGTGCATCCAAATAAATCAGAGGTAAGGTTTCAGAACAAGAGGCTAATATATGAAATAGTGAGAAGAGGGCTAATAAAAGTGCTATCAAAGAGAATAGATCTTGCAGAAACTGTATTGGCCCAGACTAGAACAACAACGAATCATCTATCATCAGATCCTTTTAGTAGGTCTAGTCTTAAAAATGAATTTTATGAAAGAAGGTCAGATCCTTTTGAAAACCAATTAATGAGAGAATTTACTTCTCCAAATATAGAGACAAAAAGCTTATCAGAACATTCAAAATCGTTTGATTATACTGGTATGCAAAAATCTCCTCCACGAGCAGAAACTACAATTTTGGAAAGGAAACAAACCGATCTAATAAGGGATTATCCACTTGGGTTTGCACACTGTCAAATCTACAATACTTATATTATTGCTGAGGTAAGAGACAAACTAATTATAGTAGATCAGCATGCAGCCCATGAAAGACTAGTATACGAGTGCTTAAAGGAGAAATCAAGTATAAAAAGACAAAAACTTCTTTTGCCTGAAATGATTGAAATCAAAAATCAAGCTGGAATGGAAATGATTAAAACTTATAAAGATAAACTTTTTGAGATGGGTTTTGAGATTGAAATTAAATCAGAAAATAAGATCATAGTAAAAGAAGTTCCTGCAATCTTAGGAGCAATAGACACAAAGAGAATGCTCATTGATATAGTGGATAGACTAACAGAAATAGAAGATACATTACCTATAGAGGATAAGGTGAATAAAATACTAGCCACAATTGCTTGTTATGGATCAATAAGAGCAGGCAGAAAGATGAAATTGGAGGAGATGAATGAATTATTGAGGCAAATGGAAAAGACACCTTATTCTGGACAATGTAATCACGGAAGGCCAACCTATATAGAAATGAAATTAAGCGATATTGAAAAGTTATTTGAGCGAAGGTGAGAAGTTATCACAAATATGTATAGATTATACAACTCTAGTTTCGTCATCTCAAAACTCAGATACACAATTGTTTGAACATTACAATTTGCAGGTAATTTGCATAGTAGATAATGTCATTCCATCACTTGACAATGATTTATTATGCAGCTACTTGATTAAAATTAAGTTTCCTAAATCCCAGGCATTGTCTTTTATGTTAATAATTAATATACAACTAAAGATACTTATCAAAAACGACAATAAAGAATTCAAAAAAAGCTAGAAATTCTGTAGAATTGACCATAACATATAGAAAAAAAGGAAGTGTATGATCACATCCTTCACTCTGATCATTAATTTGTAAACAAAATAGTTTTGCATTTTTTGATAAGATTAAGTAATATCAGCGTATTAGTTATACAATTAATAATTTTTATGGATGAGCGTAATCCTTGGAATCTTGGAAAGAAACCGTCAGGTCCAGGTAATGAAGATATTTTAAGTAAAGCTGTGTCTGATATAAGATGCTTTTTTAATGGCTTAACCAGAAATAGAGGGAAAAAACCTTATTTCATCATTTTCATTGTTTTGTTGTTTTATTTTTGTACTGGTTTCTATATTGTCCATCCGAGTGAGGAAGGTATAGAACTTACTTTTGGCAAATATTCCAATACAGAAACATCTGGTTTGCGCTATCACTTTCCCTATCCTGTTGGTAAGGTTTTTAAAGTGAATGTTAAAGAAGTAAATCGTGAAGAAATTGGCATAAGCAGCTCTTATGGGCGAGATACAGATCGTGGTGAAGGAGTGATGCTCACCGGAGATGAGAACATAGTCAACGTTAACTTTGAGGTCCAATGGAGAGTCAGGGATGCTAAAGATTATTTATTCAAAGTGCGGGATTATAAACCTGGTTTTAGCGTTAAAAATGCTGCTGAAAGTGCTATGAGAGAAATAATAGGTAAGAATACGATCTCTTTTGCACTCGAAGGTCAAGGCAGGGCTGAAATTTCCAGAGATACTAGAATTTTATTGCAACAGATTCTTGATGGATATCAAATGGGTATAGAGATTTTATCCATTCAAATGAAAAAAATTGATCCACCAGAAAAGGTGATTAGCTCATTTAGGGATGTACAAAGTGCTCGCGCAGATAAGGAGCGTATCATAAACGAAGCATACGCTTACAGTAATGATATTATACCTCGTGCAAAAGGTGAAGCAATAAAGATAAAATTAGATGCAGAAGCATACGAGAATGAAATAATAAATGAAGCAAAAGGTAATGCAAATCGCTTTTTATCTCTTCATGAAGAATATAGACAAAATCCTTCTCTTGTTAAGAATCGTATTTATCTTGAAACTATGGAAAATATTTTTAGCAAGGTAGATAAATTTGTTATAACAGACGATCTAAAAGGTATGTTCTCTTATTTACCTCTTACAAATCTAGGAAAATAGTCATGAGTAGTAATATTAAAATTGTTTTTGCTTTTGTATTTGTTGCATTATTGATTGCATTATCTAATTCAATCTTTGTTGTTCAAGAAACAAAACAAGCGATAGTTATACAATTAGGTAAAGTCGTCAGAGATGTTAAAGACAGTGGTTTATATTTTAAGCTACCATTTATAAATAACGTAGAATTTCTTGATAAGAGAATTTTAGATCTAAGTCCTGATAAAACTCCAAGGGAAGTGATAACTGCAGATCAAAAGCGTATTATAGTAGATGCTTATGCAAAATATAAAATAATAGATCCTATCACTTTTTACCAAACTGTGAAAAATGAATCAGGGCTAGTTAGAAGATTATATCCTGTCATAGAAGCTCACATAAGAGAGAATATAGGAAGATTTTCATTAATTAGTTTGTTGAATGAAAAGAGATCAGAAGTTATGCAATTAATTCAACGTGGAGTTTATTCTGAAGCTGGAAAATTTGGCATAGAAATAATAGATGTAAGAATTAAGAGAGCAGATCTACCAGAAGAAAATAGTTCTGCAATATTCCGCCGCATGCAAACTGAAAGGGAAAAGGAAGCAAAAGAAATTAGAGCAGAAGGAGAACAAGCTGGACAAGAAATTAGATCAAAAGCTGATAAATTAAAAAGGGGAATTGTCTCTAGTGCAGTAAAAGAATCACATGAAATAAGAGGCCGTAGTTATGCTGAAGCAACTAGAATCTATAATGAGGCATTCAAGGTTGATGAAGAGTTTTTTAACTTTTATCGCTCTATGAAAGCTTACAGTAAATCATTTGTTGAGGGTAATACTAAATTTGTGCTTTCACCAAATAATAATTTCTTAGATATTTTGAACAAGGGATGGAAATAGCTTATGAAAAGTAAAGCATTTATTTTATCTATATTTGCATATTTTTTAATTTCATTTTCTTCATATGCTAATCTGTTTGCAAAAACAGTTGCAGATCCTGTATGCAGTTGTAACAAAGGGCTTGCTGATATAGTAGAAGAACTTATTCCCGCAGTTGTAAATATTTCAAGTGAGCAAATAGTTAAGCAAGAAAATAACAGTAGAACTAAAATTCCCTTTACACCAAGAAATAATTTCTTTGATGACTTTAGAGAATTTTTCGAGCATTTTGATCAATTTTTTGATAGAGCTCCTAGCATTAATAGAGAAGTGACGTTACTTGGGTCTGGATTTATTATAGATAAAAGTGGAACCATAGTAACCAACTATCACGTTATTAAAAATGCCCAAGATATTACAGTTACTATGAACGATAATAGTTATTTCAAAGCAGAAGTTTTAGGCTATGATGCAAAAACTGATCTTGCTGCGCTTAAGATTAATTCTGATAAAGATCTTCCTTTTGTTGAATTTGGTAATTCTGATAAAGCAAGAGTTGGTGATACAGTTATTGCAATAGGCAACCCTTTTGGTTTAGGTGGCTCTGTAAGTAAAGGAATTGTGTCTGCAAGATCTAGAGACATTAGTATTGGTACTATGAATGAATTTATTCAAACTGATGCTGCAATTAATAGAGGTAACTCAGGGGGACCACTATTTCATCTAAATGGAAAAGTTATAGGTATTAATACTGCTATTTATTCCCCATCTGAGTCTGGCGGTAACGTGGGTATAGGCTTTGCTATACCATCTAATCTAGCTATTTCAATTATTGACACATTAAAAAGTGGTAAAAAAATAAAACATGGTTGGCTTGGTGTGCAAGTTCAGCCTATAACAAAAGAATTTGCTGAATCCTTAGGTTTAAAAGATATTAAAGGTGCATTAGTTGCAAGCGTAGTAAAGGGCAGTCCTGCAGAGAAAGGAGGAATCAAAGTAGGTGATATACTATTAGAGTTTGACGGCAAAAAAATTGATAGAATGACGCAATTACCTCATATGGTTTCACGAACTGAGCCCGGAAAGAAAGTACAGGTTAAATTACTTAGAAAAGGTAAAGAAGTCAATATCAAGGTTGCAATCGAGGAATCTACAAATGATGATTCAGGTAATAATCAAGAAGAAAATAAATCAACATCTAGTTATATAAGTGGTTTAACCGTTTCAAATTTGCCAAAAGAACTAAAAAATAATGCACCCACAAAGGGTGTAGTAGTTATTAGTGTAGATAGTAGTAGTAATTCTACACTACGTGTTATTAAGAAAGGTGATATAATTATCCAACTAGATGGAATCGATATTGAAAATACTAATGATTTTCAAAAACAAATTGATTCAGCAGTAAAAAAAGACGGCAAAGATTCAGTAATGCTGCTTATTTATCGCAACGGCAATCAATTTTTCACCTCAATCAAATTGAAGAAGTAGCTATTTATCTAGCTGGTCATGAAAAAATTGCTTGACAAATTTAACTAGCTTCTTTATCCTGAGGGTAAAGGTATTTCTGTAGATTAATAAAATTTATCCCTATACTGAAAACGTTTCCAACGAGATTATGGAAGAACTAGATTTCAGTATCAAGCACTGGAGCGATATCATCTATAAGATGAAAGAGCTGTAGTGGTAAGAAGCTGGATAATATAAAACCTTTTTATAATCAGTTTAAAAAGGATAACTTTCTTTCACAAATTAATTTATAATTAAATTAGTATAAAATATAATTATATTTACTGATCATCATTATTAATCAATAATTAATACCCATAAATTAATTATATCTAATCGCAAAGGGAGGTGGAGATGCGTTTTAAACTAGAAAAAGAAGATATTTCACAAAATGATTGTAATAATAGAACTGGTCGTAGGGTACCTGCACAAATAAGATTAAATAACAAAACAACATTTAGCCTGAATAGTGCATCTTACATTATCACCGGAGATGATAATCAGCGTTTTAAAATTCTGGATTTGAATAACAGGGAAAGTACACTAGACGACTCATTCCAAGGGCTACAACTAAAGCTACAAAAGGTAGGAAATGATTACAAATTTGCTTTAGTTACTACTTCTGATCAACCTTATTATTATTACTATGATGGCAAAAATACTATCATAGATACTATTGATCGTATACCTCATGGTTACACAAATGGTTTCTATGTTAACACATATAATCGTGAAAGCTGTAGTATTTATTATGCACCGCTAGAAAACAGGAAGGTTTTAATAGATCCAAAAGACATAATTAGTAGCAAAAATATCACCCTTACTGTTCAGGATCTTCAAAATTCACCTAATAAAAGATTGAAAATAGAAATAGGAGACTATTTTTTTAAGGAATCGCAATATATATACAGATACTATAAGAGTGCTAATGTATATGATTCAACTGGTAGAAAAGTTGGCATATTGAATCATATCTTTCCACAGTTCAGTCTTGCACGCAATACATTCGAGTTATTTCCTTTTCATGAAATTGAGAGCTTGGAAACGCAAGATAACTATTTCGCAGTAAAAAAGTTAGGCAATAATTATGTTGGTTGCATATCGTATGAAAATAGCACATGCAAAAATTTTCATGATTTTAACCCTAATTCTTTTGGGTATGAGCGCGACAATAGACCAGGTCCATATCCTTATTATTACAACTTAGAAAATTTTGATAACTTTTTGGAGGTTGATGTGAATATTCAAGAACATATAAATTTAGAAACAGAAATTGAACTTTTAAAACGCAGAATTGAAAGATTAGAACATACTGGTGTACAAGGTCCTAAAGGTGAGCCAGGTGTAAGGGGAGTAAAAGGTGATATGGGCTACTATGGATTGACTGGTCCTCAAGGTGACAAGGGGGATACTGGATCGTCAGGTGCGCATGGATCAAAAGGCGATCAAGGACCTAAAGGAGAAAAAGGAAATCAAGGCACTAATGGAATAACTCCAAGTATTAATCAAGTTGTTACCGAATTTTCTTCTAACAGAGCCCATCTATATACTTTAGCAGCAGCTATAATGGAAAAAGATCAGCTTAATTCCATGGGATTTTCAGAAAGAATAGCACATTTTTTTGGTGAGCGTGTAAAGCGAGAAGATTCTTTAAAAGCGTTAGTTAAGGGCGTACAAGGTCCTCCAGGCCAAAAGGGTGAACCAGGCCGTAACGGTGAACCGGGGTTAAAGGGCGAACAAGGTTCCAAAGGTAATAAGGGTGATCGAGGTTTTCTTGGTCCAGAAGGTTCTAAAGGAGATACTGGAACGTCAGGTGCGCCTGGATCAAAAGGAGATAAAGGTCCTATAGGACCTAAAGGAGAAAAAGGGAATCAAGGCACTAATGGAATAACTCCAAGTATTAATCAAGTTGTTACCGAATTTTCTTCTAACAGAACCCATCTAAATCCTTTAGCAGTAGCTATAATGGAAAAAGATCAACTTAATTCCATGGGATTTTCAGAAAGAATAGCACATTTTTTTGGTGAGCGTGTAAAGCGAGAAGATTCTTTAAAAGCGTTAGTTAAGGGCGTACAAGGTCCTCCAGGCCAAAAGGGTGAATCAGGCCGTAACGGTGAACCGGGGTTAAAGGGCGAGCAAGGTTCCAAAGGTAATAAGGGTGACCGAGGTTTTCTTGGTCCAGAAGGTTCTAAAGGAGATACTGGCTCTAAAGGTGACAAAGGAGAGCCAGGTGCACCTGGATCAAAAGGAGATATTGGATTACCAGGTCCTCAAGGTATACAAGGTCCTCCAGGTTTACGAGGTAATAAAGGTGATCAAGGTTCTCCAGGCATACAAGGACAAAAAGGTGATATTGGTCCTAAAGGAGTAGATGGAACTATGGGAATAAAAGGTGATATGGGTGAGAAAGGAGAGATTAACTGCCCCTGCCACCGAAAATCATCGTGAGGCTCACAAAATGTGATGTGATGACCTCGTATAGGAGTTTGGAACAACCGGCAATATTCTACTCTGATATATTGAAATATGCAATTGGAGGAAAAAATATGCGTCACATTGGAGTTGATTTACATACCAATAGTTTTACTGCTTGTTACTTACAGGAAGGGAAACCTGAGCATATTCAAACGTTTCGCTTAAAAGACTTGGATAATTTCACCAAAGATCTTCAAGAAACAGATGAAGTAGCCATAGAAGCAACAGGTAATAGCTGTTTCTTTTATGATGCAGTTTCACCTTACGTTAAATGCATAGTAATAATTGCTCCTGGGCAGTTTGAAGTTGTTCGTCGCTCTGTGAACAAAACAGATAAGCATGATGCACGAGCTATTGCTTTCTTTCTCAGCAAAGATATGTTGCCTGAGGCAAGGTGCAAAAACAAACAATGCCAGCAGTTAGCTTCTCTTCTTCAAACGAGAGATCAGTTAGTAAAGTCACGGGTATCTTTAATCAATAAAGTTCATGGTCTTTTTAATTACCATGGAATAAAAATTAAAAAAGAAGTACTTACAACTAAAGTAGGATTTGAACGTGCTACTCAAAAGCATAATTGGGATCCTTTAGAAAAAGTTGAAATTGAAGTGATTAGCTATCATTTAGAAGCTATCCGAGAAAGCCTTAAAAAGCTTGAAAAGGAAATTATAGCTTTCGCTAAACAACTTCCTGGGTTCAGCAATCTTATCAGCATAAAGGGAATAGGTCCAATTTCTGCAGCTGTTTTTATTGTAACAATTGGAGACATTAATGATTTCCGTAGACCTGAGAAACTTACTGCATATTTTGGAGTTGTACCAAGAGTTTCTCAATCTAATCAGCAATGTACAATTGGAAGAATTACCAAACGAGGGTCAAAAATAGCGCGTACTTCTTTAGTTCAATGTACTTGGATTGCTGTACGTTACAGTCCTTACTTGAAAAGCTTTTATGAACATATAAAAAAGAAGCGTGGTTCTGCTAAGGCTATAACTGCTACTGCTAGAAAATTTCTTATAACTATTTTCTACACTCTTAAAAATAACTGGGTTTTTAAAGATTTTACAAAATTTGAAATTTCTACTGGACAATAATCATAGGAGAAAAATTACTGATTCAGATTTTGCTATGAGAAGAATTAAAGAAAAGAAACTATTTGTGCCTCAAGGTTCACTTAAAATTGATAACTCAAACTTAAGCGCAAAAGAAGTTGCAAAAAAAATTGTTGAAAAAATGAATAGTAAAAAAGTAGTTGGAACTTCTATGATAGATAATTTAGCAGCAGAGAGCATTTGTGATTAGTGAAGAGAAAGAGTATCGCCCTTGTGTTGGCATAATGTTATTTAACAAACAAGGAAATATTTTTATTGGAAAACGCTTTGATAGTGACTCTTATTGGCAGATGCCACAAGGTGGAATTGATGATGGTGAAGAGCTAGAGCAGGCAGCGCTACGTGAGCTATTGGAGGAAGCTGGTACTGATAAAGCAGAAGTTGTGGCCCAAAATAAAGATTGGATATACTACAACTTACCTGAGGAAGTTATACCAACATGCTGGAATGGGAAGTATTCTGGCCAAAAGCAAAGGTGGTTCTTAATGAAATTTTGTGGGAAGGATAAGGATATTAATATTAACTATACTGATCATCCAGAGTTCAAAGAGTGGCGTTGGCAAAATGTAGATGATTTGGTAGCCAGTGCCATACCGTTCAAAAAAGAAGTTTATAAAAAAGTGATAGAAGAGTTTTCTTCTATCATAAAAGGATCTATTTATGATAATTGATTCTCATTGTCATCTAATTTATTTTTCTGGTGATGAAATACCAAAGGTAATTTCAAGAGCAGAGCAAAATGGTGTGAGAATTTTGCATAACATATGTATAAGCATTAATGATATCCCTAAATTATTAAAAATCTCTTCATCCTATGATCAAGTCTACTGCTCCGTTGGTATACATCCGCTTGATACTACTGTGGAAAAAGGTGAGTGTATAAATGCTGATGAATTGATTGAATTTACTAAGGGCAAAAAGGTAATTAGTATCGGTGAAACCGGATTAGATTTTTATAAATCTGATAACAAAAGCTATCAGAAAGAAAGTTTTGTATCACACATAGAAACAGCAAGAGTAACGGGATTACCTTTAGTTATTCACACTAGAAATGCTGATAGTGAGATGATTGATATGTTAAATTCAGAAATGAAGAAAGACGCTTTTAGTGGAGTAATGCATTGCTTTGCTTCTTCTAAGGAGCTTGCTTATAAAGCTATGGACTTGGGATTATACATTTCATTTTCTGGAATTATTACTTTTAAAAATGCGAGCTTACTCAGAGAAATTGCACAAAATGTACCACGTGAACGTGTTTTAGTTGAAACTGATGCACCTTATCTATCTCCTGAGCCTTACAGAGGAAGAAAAAATGAACCGGCAATGGTGAAATATGTTGTGAATTGTTTAGCAGAATTATGGAATGAATCGCCGGAACAAGTAGCAAAAATAACTACAAATAATTTTTTTAAGCTGTTTACAAAACTTGAGCTCAAAGAAATTATATAGGACAATTAATTTAGCCGACAAAGCTCTTCCACTGCATTTACAGATTTATTGAACATCTCTTGTTCACTATCATCCATCTTAACTTCTAGAATTTTCTCAACTCCATTTTTGCCAATAATAGTAGGAACACCAATGAATAAGTCTTTCACACCATATTCACCATTAAGATAAGCAGCGCATGGTAATATACGCCTTTTATCTTTTAAGTATGATTCTAGCATGCTTATGGCTGAAGATGCAGGAGCATAGTATGCAGATCCAGATTTAAGTAGATCAACTATTTCTTTTCCACCATTACGAGTGCGCTCAACTATTTCATCAACTTTTCCTCGCGTAATCAAACCCATCTCAATGATTTGGGTAAGTGGAATGCCAGCAATTGAAGCATAATTGATTAGTGGTACCATAGTATCACCATGTCCTCCAAGCACAAAAGCAGATACATCTTCGACAGAAATATTTAACTCACTTGCAAGAAAATAACGAAAACGAGCAGAGTCAAGCACTCCTGCCATACCAACAATCATATTAGTTGGCAGACTTGAAGATTTGTGTACTACTGAAACCATAGCATCTAAAGGATTGGTAACCACTATTACAAATGCGTTTGGAGAATGTTTTTTAATATTTTCCCCAACCTCTTTCATTACTGCAGCATTAGTTTGCAGAAGGTCATCTCTGCTCATTCCAGGTTTTCTGGCAATGCCAGCAGTTATTATAATTGCGTCAGAGCTTTTTATATCTTCATACCTATTTGTACCAGTAATATTGACATTAGACCCATCAATAGGAGATGATTCTACAATGTCAAGCGCTTTACCTTGTGGTATTCCATTGCTGACATCAAGCAAAACAATATCTCCTAGCTCTCTTAGTGCAATCATATGGGCAAGCGTTCCACCGATATTTCCTGCGCCAATCAAAGATATTTTTTTTCTTTGTGCTGTCATTTTTTACTCCTTTATATTTACTTTTGTGGCTTTCCTACCTTCCCAAGGGGATAAGCTGTCAAACATACGAAAATCTTGCGGTAAGTCTATAGGATTATATATAACCTTTTTTGTCTCTATATCGTATCTTACTTCCTCGTAGCCAGTGAGAGAAAAATCTTTTAACATTGGATGACCTTTGAATCCATAATCCGTTAAAATCCTACGTAAATCAGGGTGATCAGAAAACTCTATTCCATACATATCAAATACTTCACGCTCAAACCACGAAGCTGCGTTAAATATCTTTGCTACACTTAGAGGTATATCACCTTCACATAACTGAAGCTTTATGTGCACTCTGATATTGTGTACAACGCTGAGCAAATTGTATATTAGCTCGAAACGTTTTTCTCTATCTGGGTAATCAACTCCAAAAACGTCAACTAATAATTCAAGCCTACACTTTTCATCATCACGTAGAAAGAGTAAGTGATTTTCAATGTCATTCAAAGCTGAATATATTACAATAGTGCCATCATTTTTCTGAATACATTCACATTTAGTCTTTTTTTGTATGTATTTTGCAGTTTTATCCATGCTATATATTTTTAGTTCGTTTTATTTTATTTTGTAGACATAGCATTCCATATAGCAACGCCTCAGCAGTTGGAGGGCATCCAGGAACATACACATCAACTGGCACAATTCTATCGCAACCACGGACTACTGAGTAAGAATAATGATAATAGCCACCGCCATTTGCACAACTTCCCATAGAAACGACGTATTTGGGATCTGCCATTTGATCATAAACTTTACGCAATGCTGCTGCCATTTTATTAGTTAACGTGCCAGCAACAATCATAACATCTGCTTGCCTTGGGCTTGCACGAAAGATTATGCCATATCTATCAAGATCATAACGACTGGATGCAGTGTGCATCATCTCTACTGCGCAACATGCAAGACCAAATGTCATTGGCCACAATGAACCAGACCTTGCCCAGTTCATTATATAATCTATTAAATCACCAAATTTAGTGATAAGAAAACCTTCTTTTTTGTAACGATTCCAGTCGCCATTAGATAAATTTACTCCCATTCCAACGCACCTTTACACCACTCATAAATAAAGCCTATAGTAAGTATTGCAAGGAATATCATCATAGACCAAAATCCGTAATAGCTTATTTTAGATAAAGAAACGGCCCAAGGAAAAAGAAAAGCAATTTCTAAATCGAATATTATGAACAATATTGCAACTAAGTAAAATTTTATGTCGAAACTTTTTCTGGCTCTTGATAAAGGATTAAAGCCACACTCATATGTAGAAAGCTTTTCACCATCTGGGTTACTGACTGCAAGAAACATAGGTAATACACCTAAAGTAAAGGATAATACAATTGATACACAGATAAAAATTAATATAGTTAAATATTCACTCATTTAAAAAACATATAACACTATGAATTTACATGCTTTCCTAATCTTTTACCACCTAAAATATGTATGTGAAAGTGCGGTATAACTTGCTCTCCATCTTTACCGTGATTAGTAACTAATCTATATCCTGTTTTTTCTAAGTTATATTTATGTGCTATTTCTCTAACAGTTTTAAAAAAACTTACTATTTCCTCTTCGGAAGCTTTCAGAACAAAATCATCGTATGAAACGTATTGAGCTTTTGGTATAACTAGAATATGAACTGGTGCATCAGGATACTTATCACGAAAAGCTAGCACATTTTCATTTTTATGTATTTCCTCATAATACAACTCACCTCTTAATATCTTAGCAAAGATATTAGTGTCATCATAAGCTGTACTACCCATACTTTATTAAATTCCTGGTCCTCTTCTATTTTGCTTATGATTTGGTGTAGAAGGTGGGCTTATTGCTGCTTCGCTAGAAGCATCTTCAAGACTTGAAACGTCTTTTAGCTGTATATCTTGTCCACGCAAAACTGACCCATAGTCCATTTGGTGTCTTTTTGAAAACGTTTCTATTCTATTTGCCCTTCTTGCAGCAATAACTTCTGGTTGTAAATGATACATATCTCCAGGAACAGTTAGGCTATGATACCTTTCCTCTATTTGAACTTCTTTCATAACACTCTCCATAATTTATTTCCCCCTACCTCTTATGCTTTCGCAACTTTCAAAATCTTGTTTAATAGCTTTTTGCCAATTATTTAAAATTTTCTCTGATGATTTTTCTTTATCCATAGGCCTTACAACTTCCTGTGACTTCTGCTTTTTACTATCATATCCACTATACAACTTTTCTGCAATACCATACAGCAATTTCCGATCTGTGTGAACTTTAAACTCTCCACCAGTAATTTTTGCCAAATTTTTAAGATCACAATCAATCTTATTATAAATTCCTTCAAGAGCGTACTTTTTCATTACTTTTTCATCCATACCTAGATTTTTATCTTTTATTTCTTGGATAATCTTTTCAACATCAACTTCAATTACAATTTTGTTTTCTTCTCTAAAAATAGTTATATTGGGCAGATCTTCCCTTATTTCATCTAATTTCTCTGGACTCAAGTAAGGTATATCCCCCGTTAAAGTTCTTGACGCTAAAAAACTTACCTTACCTTTTTCTTGTTTTATTATTTGTATGCCAAGGTACTTACTAGCTTCTGTGGTTTTTATAGGTGGGTCATATTTCTCTTCTTCTTTAGGTACATCACTCACAGCGTTTTTTAATGAAACTTTAGCATCATGCTTCATTTCATCAATTGAAGCAAACGGTTTCTTTATAGGATAAATAAGTGCTTTAGGCACAAGAAAAAACACGCCTTTTATCTTAGCCAAAATAGACTTTTTATTTGACTCATCTTTTGCCATACATACCTCCAAATCACTTTCTACAATCAGATGGTAAAATACACCTAATTATAGACGAAAATGTTTAAGCTTGTATATCTATTATAAGATGAAATTATAGAAATAGCAATCATTATTTGTACATTACCAAAGTATGTAGTATTTTTGCTGCTTTTCTTGTTCAAATTACCTTTAAAGATAAATTATGTTAAAATGGAACGCAAATAATATTATCGATGCTACTGGCGGAAGAGGGGAGGGTGTTTGTAATTCGGTATATAGCTCAAATATTTCAACGGATACAAGAAGCATAAAAAAAGGTGATTTATTTATTGCTCTCAAGGGAAAGAAATTTGATGGGCATGATTTTCTACATGAAGCATTTTTAAAAGGAGCTGTTGCTGCGGTAGTAAGCGAAGATAAATATAGAAATTTTCCTCTAATTATTGTGCAAGATACTCTAAAAGCTTTGCATAATATGGCATCATATTACATTAGAAATATTCTTGTTAATGCTAAAGTTATCACAATTACAGGTAGTGTTGGGAAAACCACTACAAAAGATATGCTTAACACTGTTTTGTTGCATTATGGAGTATCTCATGTAAATGAAGGTAACTTGAATAATAATATAGGATTGCCTTTTACGATTCTAAAAGCGCCAGAAGATTGCCAGTACTTAATCCTTGAAATAGGAATGAGTAGAGCTGGTGAAATAAAAGAATTATCGGAGATTAGCAATCCGGATATTGCAGTTATTACCAACATTGAACCTGCGCATGTTGAAAATTTTTCATCTCTACTTGATATTGCGCAAGCGAAATTAGAAATTCTACATGGTATGAAAAATAATGGTACTTTGGTTTTGAATAAGGATAATGAACATTATGATTATCTCTTATCAAATGCTAACAGAAATGTAGTAAGCTTTGGTAAGAATGAAAGTGCTACTATTTGTTTGTTAGACCTAATAAGAGACGATAACGGTCTAAATTTAAAAATCAAACTGAACAATGGTCAAATTATGAACTGTAATTTACCTGTAAAAGGCGAACATTTTGCATACTCTGCATTAGTTGTTACAGCAGTTTTGCAAAGTCTCGAACTTGATTTATCTAAATTACCACTAGTACTTGAGAATTTTACTGTAACAGAAGGTAGAGGTAATGTTCATCAAGCTAAATACAATGGAAAATTAGTACATTTGATTAACGACTCCTATAATGCTAACCCTACTTCAATGAAGGCTGCAATAAGAACTTTAGGTACATATTCTAATTTAAGAAAAGTGGCACTACTTGGCGATATGTTAGAACTTGGTAATGAAAGCATAGTATTTCATACAGAATTGCTTGACTCTATAGTAGAACAAAATGTGAATAAAGTTCATACGGTTGGTAAATTTATGTTAGAATTGAATAAACTTTTACCGGAGAATATAAAAGGCATGCATTTCGATGATTCTAACAAATTGAAAAGTAATTTAGCTAATATTGTTCAAGATAATGATGTAATTTTAGTTAAAGGTTCTCATGGAATGAGAATGGACCTTATAGTGCAGGAATTCACAATAGAATATTAAATAAAACTATTGTATTAATTTAAAGTTAAGTTATTGGAAGTTTTAACTGTGATAAAACGTATAGTTATTTTTGGTGGAACGGGATTTATAGGAAAACACATCGTAAGACGCTTGGCAGCGGCGGGGTATTTAATAAGAATATTTACTCGTGATCAGGAAAAAGCTGCTTGTCTGAAGTTATGTGGAAATTTAGGACAAATATCAATAATTGAAGGAGATTTTTTTAATGAAAAATCAATTTTAGAAAGTATGGAGGGGTGTGATGTTGTTATAAATTTAGTAGGAATATTATATGAAAAAAGAAAATACGATTTCTATGACGTTCATGTTGGAGTAGCTGAAAGAATAGCAAAAGCTGCGCAAATAAAAAGTGTATACATGATGATACATTTTTCTGCCATGGGAATAGAAAATAGTAAGCTGTCAAGATACGCCCAAAGTAAATTAGAAGGTGAAAAAGCTGTAACTTCAGCATTTCAGGGAGCAATAATAATTAAGCCAAGTCTTGTATTCGGTAAAGAAGATAGTTTCTTCAATAAATTTGCAAGATTAGCAACAATTCTTCCTTTTTTGCCGTTAATCGGTAGTGGAATAACGAAATTTCAGCCGATATGTGTAACAAACTTAGCTGAAGTGGTATATCGTATTATCAGCTTTAATAAGCAAGATAAAAAAATTTATAATATAGGTGGACCAAAAGTTTACTCTTTTAAAAGCTTATTAAAGTTTATTCTGAATGTGACTAACAGAAAGTGTCTACTGATCAATGTACCTTTTCCAATGGCAAGATTGATAGCCTTTTTCTTAGAAAGTAAAGTTGTTTCTGTGCTGTTAAAACCTATAACCGGAGATGCAAGCCCTATACTTACTCGAGATCAGGTGAAAGTTATGATGAATAGTTCAATCGAAAAGTCAGATGATCTCGGAACAATGAAAATTAGACCACTAGCAATTGAAAATGTGGTACCAGAATACTTGAAAATTTATAGAAAGCATTGATAGAAGAATGTGCCCGGTAGGATTCGAACCTACGACCCACAGCTTAGAAGGCTGTTGCTCTATCCAACTGAGCTACGGGCACACATCATATATAAAATGCTTCTTAGTACACGTGAAGTCAAGTATTTCTTGTGAATATAATGTTTGTGATAATATCTCAAAACTTTGTCAGTACAGCATGTAACGATAAAACTGAGAAAAAAGAAACGTGGGTAATAGGAAGTCTAATAGCGCAGTAACACAGAACCCCAGGCTAAACCTGCACCTATTGAAATCAGCAATATCAGATTTCCTGACTTTATTTTTGATTCTTGTACTGCATAGTCTAAGGCTAGTGGAATTGACGCTGCTGAGGTGTTTGCATGCTTATCAACTGTATTAATTACTTTTTCTATAGGAAAATCTAATTTCTTTACTACTGCTTCAATAATGCGAATGTTTGCTTGATGGGGAATTAACCAGTCAATATCAGTAATCTTCAAACTATTGCATTTTAGAGTTTCCTCTACTGAGGCTGTTAATTTCTCTACTGCATGTTTAAACACTTCTCTTCCATTCATAAGTATCTTTCCAGAATCACAAGTAGAGGATATTCCTCCGTTTGTACATAATAAGTCCACATTGCCATCAGAGTGTAAGTTTGTTGATATAATGCTACTGCTACTCATTTCTGATTTCATTATCACTGCACCAGCACCATCACCAAAGAGTACACAAGTTGACCTATCTTCCCAATCAACAATCCTAGACATTATTTCAGCACCAATAACAAGCGCGTATTTAATTCTATCGTTAGACTTTACAAGTGAATCAGCAACTGTAACTGCATATATAAAACCAGAGCATGCTGCCTGTACATCAAAAGCAAATGCGTTTTTACATTTTAATTTACTTTGTATAATCGTTGCACAGCTAGGAAAAGTTTTGTCAGGTGTTGTTGTTGCAACTATGATCAAACCAATTTCATCTATTGAAATTTTCGCTTTTTCTATAGCATTTTTCGCTGCATTAACAGCTAAATCTGACGTTAGTTCTCCTTCATCTGCTATATGTCTTTGAACTATTCCTGTTCTTTGCCTTATCCATTCATCGTTTGTTTCAACTATCGATGCAATTTCGTTATTACTCAAAATTTTTTTTGGTAGGTAAGAACCAGTGCTCAATATGAAACTTTTATTCAATATGACTTACCCCGTTAATTATCTTCTGGTTTAAATTTTCACTGATTGCATTTACTGCAAATTTTATAGCGTGAGCAAAAGAAATAGCATCAGAATTTCCATGGCTCTTTATAATGATACCATTTAGCCCTAAAAACATAGCTCCACTTCTAATTTTAGGATTAAAACGCTCTAATGCTTTATTTAGCTTGGGTTTCAACAATATGCCGACAAGCATTTTTGTCATCCATGAATTAAATACTTCCTGTTTTATTAGACTGATAAAAGTACCAGCAGTTGCCTCAGCTGTCTTGAGCATTACATTACCAACAAAACCATCAGCAACAATCACGTCTATATTACCATCTAAAAATTCACTTGCCTCTATATATCCTTTGAAGTTAATACTTGGAGCATTTTTGAGTAACTCAAAAGCTCCTCTTACTGAGTCAGTACCTTTCACTTCTTCTGTACCAATGTTTAGCAAAGCGACTTCAGGATTTTCAACTTTTAATGCTATTTTTGCAAATATACTCCCCATTAATGCAAATTGAAATAATGAGTCAGTATTACAGTCAACATTTGCACCAAGATCAAGCAATGCAAAGCTTTTTGTCTTAGTTGGACAGATAGATGCAATAGCAGGACGATAGATATTGGGTAATGTTCCTAAAATAAATCTGGAGATAGCCATCAATGCTCCAGTGTTGCCTGAAGACACCATTCCAAAAGCTTTACCTTTTTTCACTGCTTCAACAGCTGCCTTCATACTTGAATCTTTGCGATGTCTCAGTGCAAAAGAGGGTTTATCATTTGGAAGAACATTATCAGAGCAATGGGTAAATTCGGAGTTATCGCTTACTTTTTTGTATTTTGAAAGCAAAGGAGATATTTCTTCCTGATCTCCATAAATATGAAAAAAAACTTCAACACCTGGGTCAACAAGATTATCCAAGAAAAAACTAGCACCCTGAATTACGGAAAGAGGTGCAAAATCCCCTCCCATAGCATCAAGTGCGATAACTATGTTGTTGTTAACCGTGGGTAACATATCATGAGTTACTCCGCCTTTTGTTTAATGAAAACACGTTTTCCTTTGTAACTATTGTCAACTGCTATGTTGTGAGGCAACATGAATTCTCCAGTTGTTGCACATACCACAATATTCTTAGGCTTAATAGCATGATGAGAACGATGCATATTACGCCTTGACTTTGACTTTTTTCTCTTCGGAACTGCCAAAACTTACTCCAATTCAATTATATAACACAATTTATTAGTAGCATGTTTTTTACAAGAAGTAAATAGCGAAATAAGTAAGGTTTTCTTATACAATTCAGTCTTATAAACTTAAACTCAAGCATTTTGATCAAAGTATATTGAACTTAAGACATATCTTGACTATACTCTGGCGAAGTTAATAAAAATTTTAATAAAATCAGTAAAACTAATTTTAGCTAAGATAAATGTAAAGTGAGTTCCTTTAATATAGACAGCGTTAGAATAATCGGTAGATGCTTTATGAACTTTCTGTTGAGGATTGGTAACGCATTTGTATTTTTTATTCAATCTCTATATCACTGCTTTATTCCTCCATATTATTTTAGCAATGTGGCAAGACAAATTATAGAGATAGGCTTTTTCTCTTTGCCAATTGTTGGGCTCACTGGAGTTTTTATAGGAGCAGTGATAGTTTTACAGAGTAGCTTAAGTGGTATATTGATTAATCAAGAACAAGTAGTACCTAAACTTGTTACGATCACTATCATTAAAGAGTTAGGGCCAGTTTTGATCAGCTTAATAATGGTAGGAAAGGTTGGGTCCTCAATTGCAGCAGAAATTGGCACGATGCGCATCACTGAACAAATAGATGCACTTACAACTTTGGACATCAATCCTTTCAAATATTTAATTGTACCAAGAATTCTAGCGTCAGTTATAGTATTTCCAATACTTACAGTATGTGCAGATCTAATAGGAATATTTGGAGGGTATGTCACCGCAGTCTTTGAATTTAACCACAATTTAAATATATACATAAAATATACAGCTCAATTCTTTAATATGTACGATTTTATTGTTGGGCTGATGAAAGCGACTGCTTTTGGCGCCATAATTTCTGTTTCAAGTTGTTATTACGGTTACCATTGTAGGGAAGGTGCACGAGGAGTAGGTATTGCAACAACATCAACTGTTGTTATATCCTCTATATTGATAATTTTAGCAAATTACTTAATTACTTTAATACATGCATAGCCCCATAATATCAATATTGAATCTAAGCTTATCCTTTGATGATAGAACGATATTAAACAACATAACTTTCAATATATCGAAAGGAGAATCATTAGTCATACTTGGCGGCTCAGGAAGTGGTAAATCTGTATTAACAAAAATAATTATTGGATTACTGACACCAGACTCAGGGTCTATTAAAATAAATAGTAAAAGCAAAAATAAATTTGGAGTCTTATTTCAAAATTCCGCTTTGTTTGACTATGTTACAGTGTGGGAAAATATATCTTTTAATTATAAAAAACGCTTTAATATCAGCATAAAGGAGGCAAAACGCCTAGCAATCGAGAAGTTAAATGACGTTGGACTGGAAGAAAACATAGCAGACATGTTTCCAGTAGAACTATCAGGTGGAATGAAGAAAAGAGTGGCACTTGCAAGAGCAATTGCACACAACCCAGAAATTATTGTATTGGATGAGCCAACTTCAGGATTAGACCCAATCATGTCAGATGTAGTAAACGAGATAATAATAAAATTATCTCAAGATCTTCGTCCTACAATTATCACGATTACACATGATATTCATAGTGCATTTAAAATAGCTGACAAAATAGCAGTATTATATGAAGGGGAGATCATTTCTCACGGAACTGTTCAGGAAATACAAAATACTAACAACGAATATATAAAAAAGTTCATTTATTGTATATAGCTACAGGTTTACAAACGATATTGTGGATGCTATAACTAGCCTAACTTGAGATATCGACAACCTTCGGTCTGTTACTAGTGTAGTGCTATGGTGGTATAGTGTGTTAGCTATAAAACAGCGCATTAAATATAGATAAAGTAACTTGTATCAATTTTTATTATCATGCCAATTCCAACTGAAGAAATTTATTGAATTTATTACTTCACGCTAAAATAATATACTTTACTATTCAACAGCAATTACAACTGATGATTTTATTTCATTCCACTACCTGCTGACTTACTTTCTGCTTAGCATATCCATCAAATCAGATTCTTTGAGTTTACTATGGTCAACTTTACTGAACTTATTCACCATAGAGCTCATTTGATTATACTGCTTAATTAGAAGATTAACGTCAGTTACACTTGTTCCAGACCCCTTAGAAATTCTAAGTCTTCTTTTGCCATTTAAAATATCTGGATTTTGCCTTTCTTTTTCGGTCATTGAGTTTATGATGGCTATATATTTTTTCACTTTATTGTCATCTGGCACACTGCTACTTAGCTTTTTTGTGAATGAACTAGGGATGAATTTCATTATGTTGCTAATGCCATCCATTTTACTCAGAGTTTTTAACATTCCCACTAGGTCGTTTAGGTCGAATTTACCCTTTTTTACTTTCTTTTGTAACTTATCAATTTCTTCCTGACCAACAATCTCAGCAGCTTTTTCAACCAATGATACAACATCACCCATGCTAAGTATCCTTTTTGCAATTCTATCGGGATAAAAATCATCGAGGTCACTTAATTTTTCACCACAAGCAATAAATTTAATTGGACAATCGGTGATCATTTTCATAGAAAGAGCAGCACCACCACGTGCATCACCATCAACACGGGTAAGAATAATGCCGGTTACACCTATTGCCTCATTGAATGATTTGGCAATATTGACTGCATCCTGGCCTATCATTGCATCTGCTACTAAAATAACTTCTGCAGGTGAAACTATTTCCTTTACGGATTTCAACTCATTCATCATATTATTGTCAATATGAAGCCTGCCTGCGGTATCTAGTATTAATACATCACAATTATCGCTCTTTGCTGTTGCCAATGCCCTTTTTGTAATTGCAATAGGCCCCTCATTTATCACTATAGATAAAGTTTGTACGTCTATTTGTTTACCCAGTACCTCAAGTTGTTTCTGAGCAGCTGGCCTATAAATGTCTAAAGAGGCAAGCATCACTTTTTTCTTTTGCTTTTTTAGCTTTAAAGCAAGCTTTCCTGAGGTAGTTGTTTTACCTGCACCTTGTAAGCCCACCATCATAATCACAGCAGGGGGTTTAACTGCTAGATTTAAGTCACTTTTCTCTGATCCGAGAACTGCAACTAAATTATCCTGCACAATTTTAATTATCATTTGTGCTGGAGAAACACTTTTTATGACTTTTTCCCCAATCACTTTATCTTTAATGTCGTTGATGAATTTTTTTGCAACTTCAAGTGAAACGTCAGCTTCAATTAAAGCTATACGTATTTCTCGCATGGCAAGATTAAAATCATCTTCAGAAATGATTGACTTTCCTCTCAGTTTATTAAATACAGAATTTAAACTTTCAGTTAACGATTTAAACATAATAAAATTAGTAGAATGCTCATTAAAAAGAGAGAAGAAGATGAAACGAAACTCACTGAGTTATAACTCAGCACTTCTTTAAGTTTAGTAACATTATTAAAGTATAAACTAGTAAGTGAATTAGTCAAGTTTTGCAGTAGATTGGCAGACATTTCTCTCACTTTAAGGACCAGTTGATTGAACAGCAAGACAATATAGGGTATGAAAGCTCTAAAAATCCAATCAACATCCATTTTAAAATTTATTCTTGGGTAAAATAACCTGCGTAAAGGAATAAACAGTAAAGTGGTACATAATAACAAATTAAATTGCGACAAAATATTTTTTGTGTTGTACACAAAATCGAAAATTGAATGTTTATTGTAAATAGGCAAGTAAGGATTGCTAGCGATTACACATATAAATGCCAAAATAATTATGGATATTTTGCCTTCCCTCTCTGCTAAAGGTTTTGACTTACTTTTTGCAATAAATATGTAGTAAAGAAATTTGAGTCCCACACTTAAATGAAGCAGCAAATTTAGAACCTTATATAAATTTTTATACCCTTTTAAGGCAACAGTGTTCATTTCAATTTCAGCTGTGATATATGATTTACTGATAAATCCAGCAGTTCCAGGAAATGCAGCCATTGTAAGTATTGCGATTATAGCACACATGCCTTCCACTGACATCAGTTTACCTACTCCATTAAAACTAATTGTTTTTGTTCGTGAAATAATCGAATTACTAACTACAAACAATAATGATTGATAAACAAGAGAGAAGATTATATGCAGTATCAAAATTGGTATTGCCTTTTCCGAAGGGCTGAGTAAACCTCCTGCAATAATCAGCAAGCCCATTTGTCCTACAACATTATAGCATAGAAATCTACGAATATTTTGCTCAAGAGAAGCAAATATAATGCTGTAAATTACAGTGATGGCGCCTACAAGCGCTAATATTTCAGTACAATCTTGCCATAGGTTATAAGTGTGTAAAAGCATCACTAAAAAAGAGACTTTAGTGGTAAATAAAGAGAGATATGTAGTGCCATGTAGTGATGAAGCGGGATATGCATCAACAATCCAAAACGAAAAAGGAAAGCAAGCACAGTTTATCAATAAACCTAAAATTATCAGGTTAGTACTTTGCAGTGCCAATCCTGCTGTTAATATAACTCCAACGAAAAAGTGTACACAAGCGTACCTTATTGCAGGTCCACTATCTCTACAGCTAGCTACGATAATAAAAAATGCACTGATGGTCATTAATTCAAAGAATATTATAACCAATATCATCTGCTTGGATAAAATTGCACAGAGTGAACAGGTAGTGTAAGCAGCAAAAGATAGCATCTCTGAAAAAGTCAAATTTTGTGTTGGTAGAACAGCTAAAAATGCAACTGACAAAAAAGATATTAGTATGATACGAAAAGATAAATCAAAATTTAGAACTGGATGAGACCAATTCAGTATAGCACCTAAATTTTCAGGTAATGTTAGGACTATCACTATTAATGCAGTTAGTAGAAGTAACAGTGACGATTTATAAAGTTGCACAGTGATGTAAACCAGTATGGTTTATGCTACCTCAATATACGAATAAAAGCAAATTGCATATTAACCACTAATTAAACTAATTACCATATAATTATATCAGGATTTAGAGGGTTATAGAGAAACCGGTCAGATTAGATTTTTAATCTAATCTGACCGATAGCTTTAATAGTGAGGTAAGCTTTAATCTAGCACTCCTAATTCATAGTGCTACACTCGTGCATAATTTATTTTTAATTTGTGCACGAGCGTTAGTAAATTATTTACTTTTTGAAATAAAATTTAGCATCACTTTAATATCCAGACTTAGTAAACCTCAGTAGGGCTGCCAGTTGGACCCATAAGAATTACTTGTTCACCTTCTTTAAAACATTTACATAAATTAGTGGAACCGCCAATTTCAAGCACAATAGTGGAAATAAATCCTTTTTTTTTGTCTACTTCAGTGCCGGTTACGGCTATACCTTCCATAGCAAGGTTTGTATTATTGGCTTTTCTGCTATTGGTTTCAAAATTTTGCAACCTAAAGAATTGTCCAGGTTTAAAATTCTTTGCCGCAAGAGGTGCTTTGATCACTATTTCCACAACTTTGTTTGTTAAATATTGAACTTTTATAACCTTTGCAGTGAATTTTTCTTTAATTTTATTAAAGAATTCTTCATTGGCCAGGTGTTTTGAAGCACGTTGATTAGCTACTCGACTCAAAAGCTGAGAAATGATAGGGTAACCATTCTTAGCGCTTGCCATAGCTTTCACGACGCTGCCGCTATACGAAGGATGAAGATCACCAAAAAAGCTAATTGTTTTATTGCTTTGCTTATGCACTAATATTCTATCTTTATCCTGCATTTTAGGAGAAAATATTGGGTCTATTTCTTTTTCTGATGAATTCAAATGAGTAAAATACCCATTGCTTAATTTAAAATGCTTTTTATCTTCTGTTGCAATAATTGTATTTGGCTCAGTACCTGCTGCTATAAAAATAGAACGTGCTTTCATGCATTTGATTTCGCCGGATTTTGTGTCTATTAATTTTATTGATTCAGCATGGTTATATTTATCCGTCACAACTTCAACTGGCTCTAAGTTTTCAATAAAGTAAATCCCTTCTGATAGTGCATTTTGCACCTCTTCGCTATTTAATCGATAACTTGGTGAATTTTTTAGATCTTTTCTATATACAATTTTCACTCCCCCAAGACTCTGCATTAACTCTAATATTTTTATTTCTCTGTTTTCTTTTTTTGCTAGCGCTTGCTCTGCTTGGATCAATTTTGCGTGTGATATGAGCTCATTTGCAATTTCATATTCTTCTTCTGTCCAATCTTTTTCGACATATTTCTTTCCATACTTATCAACCAATATTTCATAACGAAGAAGAAATTTTTCCACTTGAATAGGATAGTAAGCTAAAGCTTCAGTAGCAGTATCAATTGCAGTGAGTCCTGCACCTATGACAACTATCGGCATGCGAACTTGCAGATTTGCTATAGAATCACACTTAAGAGCACCTGTTAGTTGTAACGACATGAGAAAGTCGGATGCCATGCGCACTCCACGAGCTAGTATGTTTTTTATTTTGATCATTCGTGGCTTACCAGAGCCAAGTGCCAAGGAAATGTGATCAAAACCCAAGTTGAACGAGTCATCAACAGTTATCGTACCTCCAAAACGAATTCCTCCATAAAGTGCGAAATTCTCACGTCTTTCCAGTAACAGTCTGATAATTTTTAGGTAATTTTTATCCCATCTGGAAGTTATTCCATACTCTGCTACTCCACCAAATCCGCCAGCTATGCGTTCACTTAGTTTTTCATGCTCGAAATCTTTAATTAACTGGAAATGATCAATCAAAGGTTCTATCTTTAATCCATCGATGGCGATAACGTTATGTCCATCATTTAATAAATGATGAGCTAAATTAAAACCCGCAGGACCAAGTCCTACAACTAGAACGTTTTTTCCAGTATTTTCTTTTGGCAATGGACGCTGAAAATTTAAAGGATTCCAACGGCTAAGCACAGAATATATTTCAAATCCGTACGGCAAATTGAGTACGTCGTCCAAAATCCTTGTTTCAACCACTGGCACATTTACAGGTTCTTGTTTCTGATATATGCATGAGTTCATGCAATCATTGCATATTCTATTCCCAGTAGCTGCACATAATGGGTTATCTATCATCACAATTGCAAGACTTGCTATGCTATATCCTTCGCTTTTTACCAGATTCATTTCTGATATTTTCTGCTCTAGTGGGCAGCCGTGCAGCTCAACTCTAAGTGGAGACTTTTTGAAAGTGTTGTCATCATTGATTAGCCCCTTTGAGCAGCTGTCCTTACTTTGCTTATGACAAAATATGCAGTAGTGAGCATTATCTAGTGCTTTATTCAAACTCACCTTTTTGCTTGTTAGATCAAAACCATATCTTCTTTTCACCTCATTTGAATACAGAACCTCAACCTCGTCTACTTCTTTTTTCAAGAATGATACGAGATTTTCGTAATCAATTTTCTTATGTATGCTAAATAGTATACTCTGTTTATTTTTTACTCTCCAAACTGCATATTGAGCCGCAAGTTCTATTTCTTCTTTGTGATCCTCTTTATTTTCAAGCCAATTCATTACCTGCTCAGAAAAGTTTTTTTCTGTTGTTGGTAAAGTAAGGAAACTATTTAACCTGTTGGTTACATAATCAATATTTACTACATCAGTGTATTTCTTCAATGCATAGCGCTGAACAAAAAACCTTTTGCATCTGTATATTACAGCAAAGTCGTTGTGTTTTTTCTTTAGTTCCTCTATTTCTTTTTCAATGTTGAAAAGTTTTGCAATGAATTCATCAAGTAAATATGAAAGGTCTATTATTAACTGGCTATTACAATCATCTGTCATCCAAGTAGCTGATACTGAAATCCATCCTTCTTGTTTTCTAGATCTCAGTGTCAAGCACTGGGATGACATCGAAGAAGAAGCTGCTTTTTCTCTTGCTTCAATTAATGAACAAAACAAGCTTTCATCGGACGATTTTATGTAATCTAAAAACGCCTCATCTAACTTTATTAATTCACTACGAGTGTATAAGTTTGAAAATGAGATTTTGAAATTCAGTTGCATCTTTATACTATACAGCGTACATACTGTTTCTTACAGATGAAGATTTGATTTATTTTTTAATGCTGCTGAGATTATTGCTTCTGCAACCTTTTCTTCCTTAACATATGCAACACACTCAAATTTGTGTAGACCTAAACGCACACTTTGAATATTAGCTTGAAGAATCAATGCGTCTCCTGGAGTAACTGGCTTTGTGAATTTTGCATTTTCAATTGATCTCAAGTAAACAACTTTATTTTCCATTACCTTTTTACCGAGAACACATATTGCAGATGCCTGAGCTAAAGATTCAATTATCAAAACTCCTGGCATTATCGGATGGCCAGGAAAATGACCAATAAAAAATTGCTCATTGAAAGTCACGTTTTTAATTGCTTTTATACTCATACCAGGATCGCATTCTATAACCCTATCTACTAAGAGAAAAGGATAAGAATGTGGTAGTATTTTTATAATATCATTGATATTACATTGCATAAGCCTATTCAATGTTTTGCAAAGCAAATTCGGGTATTTCCTTGTTTACATTTTTTAATACTACATCCGATAAATCTACTTCATCCATAGAGTATAAAACTTGATTCTTTTTTGAAATAAATAGTACCAAATCTATGTTGTTTTTTTCTGCTGTTTTTTTAGCAACTTCTTTTATCTTGTTAAAGATACTTTCTACTGCTTCTCTATAATTTTCTTCTAAATGTGACATTTTCTTAGCGTAATTATCCCTAACACTTACAGTATGCTTACTGAATTGTTCTGTCTTTTCTTTTTTTGCTTCTTCTGACAAAAGGTCAAATTCTTCTTTCGATGGCTTAAATTTTTCTAACTCATTTTCAAATTCCTTCTGTAATCTAGAATTCTGCTCCTTTATTTGTTGTTGTATATTTTGCAGAGCCAGAGATTCATTGATAACCTTATCACTATCAATAATGGCAGCCTTTGTATTGAGCGTGCTCTGAGGTTGATACCCTACAAACTTATACCCCACAAATAAGGAAATAATTAAGGCAATAACTGATGTAAATAACTGTATATATTTCATTTAAATCCCCGCTTCAATAGAAATTTTAACGTTTGTCGATGGTATTATGTCATAAGCTTCCTTTACTAAAGGAAACCCAAAATCTAATCTCAGCCTACCAAAAGGAGAAGGCATTGAAAAGCCAAAACCTGGTGATACTCTTATAAGCTTACTATCGTAATATTTCCCACTATATCCCTCCTTTTCATCTAAACCAAAAAGTGTTGCATAGTCAACAAATAGTGAGCCTTTGATACCAGCATAGTCGTATAATTTAGATAGTGGAAAATCTACTTGCTGTGTTAAATTAAAATAAGTTTTGCCTCCCAATGAGCTTTTATTTTTGTCTTCTGCTCTTGGTCCAATGCCGGAAAGGTCAAATCCTCTAATCTCATTACCCCCTTTAAAAAAGTGCTGGCCAATGTTTAGATCTTCATCGGTATAAGAAAAAATATGACCTGCTGCTACTTTAAAGCGCAGTGTTATATCATCATCAATTTTGCTTAATATAGGGTGTGTATAAAAAGATAAGAATTCAGATTTTAGGAAATTTACATTTCCTCCCAATCCTGAAATATCCTGATTTAAGCGCAATAAATATCCCTCTTTAGGAGTATAGAGGTTATCCAGTTTATTGTATGATAACGTATATCCCACTGATGAAACCTGATACTCACCTTCTTGATCTCTTATTATCTCAGAGATATCCTCATCTTTTCCACCCTTATTGTCCATGTGTATGTGATTATACTTATAAGAATATTGAAAGGAATTGGTTAGATTTTCTGAGATTTTATATGATACTTTTGCTATTCCTCCCCAGTTGCAGGTATCGAAAGTAGTGTTTGGTTTGTCTTGTTTTTCATAAAAAACACCCATGCCTAGTGAAGTATCAGAGTCATTAAAATTATTTTCAACAGCGTCTATACTAGTAGAAAGAACATATTGACTTTTTTCAAGAGCAAAAGATACCTCTTTACCACTACCAAATAAATTACGATCTGTGAAATCGGTTTTAACAAATACTCCACCAGGAAGAGACATACCACCTGTTAAAGATAACGAGGCAGTTCTTTTTTCTTTAACATTTAAATCAAGATTCACTGCATTGTCATCCACTGTATAACTATTTATTTTTACTGTTTCAAAGAAATTACTATATATCAATTTTCTACGTGATTTTTGGATCTCAGATGTGTTATATGCGTCACCTTCTGCCATGCTAAGTTTTCTTCTAATTACTTTATCTAAAGTGCGGTCATTGCCATCAATAGTAATTTGGTTTATATAAATCTTTTTACCTGGTAGCACTTTGTAAGTTACATCCACAATATTGTTATGTTGTGTATATTCTGGATTAACTTTTGCAAATATATATCCTTTTTCGCTTAAATGTTTACTTATTTTTTCTGCTGTATTGTTAATTTTAACTCTATTAAATATTTGATTATTTTCCTCTTTGATAAATTCTAATATTTCTTCCCTTAAACTTAAATCCTGAATCTCAGTTTCAATATCAACTTCATTATTTCCAAATAAGTATTGCTGCTTTTCATCAATCAAAAAAGTTAACTCTATTTGGTTGTTATTATCAACCTCAACAATTGGTTGGATATTATTTTGAATATATCCCTTAGATGAATAGAAGCGATCAAGCAGTTCTGTGTTAATCAGTAGATATTGAGGTGAATAATGAGTTCCGCTTTTAAAAATGGCTCTAAATAACTTACTAAATATATCATTGCTATGCCTTTTGATAACTTGCTCTAACTCATTTGCTGAAAAGTTTTTATTACCTATAAATCGTAAACCCTTAATTTTAGACGTTCTTCCTTCTTTTATCTTAAAAATTAGGTTTATCCTATTGCTACCAAGCTTATCTAGCTCATATGCAATTTTAACACCAATTTTACCACTGTTCCTATAAAGAGTAGCTAGATTTATTAAATCGTTTTGTAATTTTGTTTCAGTGAAAATAGTTAGTGATTTTGACTGGATAACGTTATTTAGCAACTCTTTACTGTTAAATAACTTATTGCCTTTCAATATTACTTTGTTAATCAATGGATTCTCATGAATTTTTACTACTAAGTTTTTTTCATCATCGATATAGGCGTTAATACTAGCAAATAACTTTGTTTTATATAAATCTTTTATAACTGAATCTACATCATCATCATTTATATGACTACCTGGTTCTAATTTTGTATAAAACCTTATTGTTTGATCACTTACTCGCTCATTGCCAATATACTTAATATTTTTTATCTGTACTTTTTCCTTATTTTCTAGAGCAACAAGTAGAGTGGGAAAAGAAATAAATATTATTATTAGTATGTGAAATAACTTTTTCATATGTATCTTAAAAAAGATGCCTAATATCATTTGTGATTGCAACTGCCATCAACAAAAACAGTATGGTAGCACCAAAAGTGGCTGCATATTTTTGATATTTCAAACTCAAATCTCTACGTATAACTGCTTCTATAATATAATGAAATAAATGCCCACCATCTAGTAGTGGTATTGGCAGCAAGTTAATTGCAGCTAAATTAGCTGAAATAATTGCCATAAAATATAGAACCATAATAAGTCCCTTTTTAGCTGATTGCCCTGAATATTTTGCAATTTTTATTGGCCCACCTATTTCATTTATACTCCTTTTACCAACAACAATTTGAAAGAGTGCTTTGATTGTTAAACACATAGTGTGGTAGGTTTCATTCACTGATAGGCTAGCAGCTCCAAGAAAAGATGACTGTTTTAACCCTATCATATTAATTGAGGTAATTCCTATAGTTTTTCTTTCTATTATGTTACCAAAGACATCTCTATCCTCAACTGTAACCGGAGTTAGAATAGTTCTGTACTCTTCGTTATTTCTGCTATACTTAATTTCTATTCTTGTTTCAGGGTTGGACATTATCACGCGTGAAATATCTTCAAAGTATTTTATTTTGTACTCATTGATCTGTGTAATAGTGTCACCTGGTAATAGGCCAGCTTGCTTTGCTGCACTTTCTTCAATTACATTACCAATTACTGGTGGAGTACGATAATAACCTGCCACGCTGAAAAATATTGTGAAGGCTATAACGGTAAATATCATGTTTGCAAAAGGCCCTGCAAAAACTATTGCTGCTTTTTGATATCGAGGTTTTGTATGGAATGAGTGTAATTTTTCTTCTTCAGTTAATTTTTGTTGATCAACAGGAACGCTTGCTGCATTAGTATCCCCTAACATTTTAACGTAGCCACCCAATGGAAAGGCACTTAATTTCCATCTAGTTCCAGACTTGTCGTTAAAACCAAAAATTTCAGGACCAAAGCCTATAGAAAAAGATTCAACTTTAACCTTGCATGCTTTAGCGATAATATAATGCCCACATTCATGCACGAATACTATGATAGAAATTATTAAAGAAAACGATAAAAAATAATATATTCCAGCGCTAAGTTGATGAGAAACTAATTCCACCTATGTTTTAAATCTTAATCAAACGTTGAGTATATTAAAATGCGCCTTGCTTGACAAGTATTTAGTTTAGTCTTTAAATTAAAAAAAAGTTTAATGATAATGATAGATATCTCCTTATTAAGAAGAAAACTGATGTATAGGAGTTGGCATAGGGGTTGTAAAGAAACTGATATACTTTTAGGGCATTTTGCATTGAAATATCTTGATAAATTTTCCTTAAGTGAACTAATTGAATACGAAAAAATAGTTGATCTTGATGATTGCGAATTATATTGTTACATAACTCGTAAGAAACTTCTCCCCCCTGATTTGAGTAGTGAGGTAGTCGATTTGATTGCTTGCTTTAATCACTTATGCACCCAATAATCTTGTTTACCCTATCTAATACTTCAGCATATTCTACTCTTTTTTCCTCCCTATACTTTTTGCATTCTTGATTTATTTCGTCTAATCGCTTTGTTAATTCTAAAATTTTGTCTTCGAGAGTCAATGCTGCAAGTAAGAAATTTAATGCATCTGAGCCCTTACCTCCAGTTCTTTGAGATATGGAGCTAACTAGCTTGTTGAAGCTATTAGCAAGTTGTAATAAATGGTCCTTCTTTTTACTTTCGCAAGATATTTTATATGTGTTATTATGTATAACTATTTCTACTACTTGCATATGATGCTATATTGTACAACTTTCAAATTTACAATATAGATTTTCATTCATTTATCAAGAGGGATAACTTTTTACTGCTACGAAAATAAGTTTTAAAGTATTGATGTTTTGCAACCTTCTGTGACGTCAAATTACTTGCTTCTTTCAAGTTATAGCTTCTAATTGAAAAAGAACCAAATCCCCTGATTTCAACTCTATTATGATATTTCAACGTGTTTGAAAACACTCGAAAAAAACTATCAACTATGGCTGCTATAATGACCTTATCTAACAAAAGGTGTTTTTTTGCCACTTTTGCTATTATATCAGATTTCGTTGCCATTTATATGAAGCATAAGAAGTTATTTGGCAGATAATATTATATTATATTTTTCAACACCTACTACTTCAATTTGTATTTTTTCTGATATAGAAAACTTTTTATTTTCTGGTAAATGCTCTTGATCTACTAAAAGGGTTACATTGTTCTCAACCTCAACGATTAGACCATTTTCCTCTCTCTTACTTACAGTAACCTGAATTTTATCCCCTACTTTAACTTTCTCTATCAGTTCTTCAAGAGGATCATACTCTATTTGTTTTACTCCAAGATAAATTCTTGTCCGATCTACGTTAGCCCTTATCACTTTTGCTTCTATTTCATCACCTACATTATACTTTTTTATCTCATCTGAATTGTTTTTCGACCAACTTAGATTTTGCATATAAATTGTTCCTTCTACGTCCTCAGATATCTCAGAATTATCAAAAGTCACAGATATTTGTGAACCATTGTTACTTTTAACTTTACCAGAAACAATAGAACCAAGAGGATATTTATCAATAAATACCTGCCAAGGATTCTCTACGCACCTTTTTGTGCTTAAACTCATCTTATTTTTAATAATGTCAATACCGAGAATTTTTACATCCACTTCTTGTCCTATTGTTACAAAACTACTAATTGGTAAATTACTCTTGCTCCAAGTTATTTCTGATGAGTGTACCAAACCCGCAATCCCAGGTTTAATCTCAACAATGAATCCACAATCTTTTATACCCGTTACGCATCCTTTGTGTACGCTGTTAATTGGACATTTTGACTCTAGATCTTGCCAAGGATTGTCTCCTAATTGTTTTACACCCAGGGAGATTTTTCCATTTTCTCTATCTATTTTTATAATTTTAGTTTTTATATGCTGACCACAAGAAAAAATTGCAGATGGATGACTTACATTACTCCAAGAGATATCTGTAATATGTAGCAGTCCATCTATAACTCCCACTGTATCTGATTCATGAATGCCAACAAATGCACCGTAGTGAGTGATGCTTTTTATTTTGCCTTCTACTACATCACCTTCATTTAAAGATTCTAAAAACTTAATTTTTTCACCAGCATGCAATTTCTCTAATACCAGCTTTCTTGATACTACAATATTCCCCTGCTTCTTATCCATTTTAAGAACGATGAATTTTTGTTCAGTTTCAATAAGGTGATTAGCATCTTTTATTTGCTTCAAATCCACATGACTCAGCGGTAAAAACGCACTTATTCCATCACCAAGATCAACAATAAAACCGCATTTAATTGAGCGTTTAATGATTCCTGTTACTTCATCCTTTGTAACCGCGCTTTCTTCCAATTTATTCCATTTTTCGTCTCTGATTGCTTTCTCACGACTAAGAACAACATTACCATGGTAATCTTCAATTCTTTCAACATAAACTCTAATTTTCGAGCCAACAGTGATATCATCATTACAACTGAGCTCCTTAATCAGAATCCTTCCGTCTGACTTTAAACCAACATCAACCACAATATCATTAGAATTTCTTCTTGTGATTATACCTTCTACCACATCTCCTTCTTTGATTTTGTTAGCAAAAGAATCTTCACAAAAATCATTATCTTGATTATCAAATTGATCTTGAAATATCTCTTCTATGAACCTATTTGATAATAGTCCCCTGATAGCAACTGTATTTTCCATACCTTTTAACTTTAACTTCATTAGAACTCATATATTATATAATATTAATAATTAGTGACAAGTAAATTCTCATTAATTCATTTTGAGAATTGTTTAAGCTATAAAAGATTAAGTTATGTAAGATATGCTATCTAGGAATAATAAATGGATTAGATCATTTTCCAGAAGATCTAGGTTGAAGTTGAATGTTTTGGAGAAGTATTCTATTAAAAACAGCAAGGAATCTATAAAAAAGATCGTAGACTTACAAAAAAGAATACGGGTAGAAATAGGTTTCGGTAATGGTGAAAATATGCTCCATCAGGCATTCAATGAATCTGATCTATTATTTATAGGATGTGAGCCTTATTTAAAGGGGGTTTCTTCCTTGCTAAAAAGCATAGAAGCACACAGCATAAAAAATATTTTAATATGGACAGAAGATGCAAGAGAATTAATTGCCAATTTTCCTGACAACAGTGTTGAAAAATTCTTTATTCTCTTTCCAGATCCATGGCCAAAAAGAAGTCACAACAAAAGACGGTTAATTAATACGGAATTTTTAAATTTATTAGCAAAAAAAATACTTGTCACAGGGGAAATATTTATTGCAACTGATCATCAAGATTATGCAGAGTGGATAGAGTTACATATAAAGCAGTGTAACTCTTTAATCTATAAGGAAGATAGTTTTGCGAATTATACTCCTACAGAATACCACAGAAAAGCGCTAGAATATCAGAGTAAAATAAAGTTTTTTAAAGTAAGTGTTATGTCTAAACTGACTTAGATTTGCCTCTACTTGTTAGTACAGATATGTACATGACACTCTACAGTGCAAGCAGCCCATCATGTATTGGAAATAACAGTTCACTAAATTCTTTAATCTCACAAATAGAAAGATCAATAAACTTGATAAACATCAACATTATCAGCCAGCATTGCTTTTGTAGCTTCAATTTACCTTTTTTATGACCGATTTGGATAATTTTATAACCTATAGCATTTTGTCTAGCAACCAATCTGGTACTTCTCTACCTTTTTCCCACTTAGCAAATCTCATCTTTTCTTTTAGGTAATATTCTCTATAGGCTTCTATTGGGTTACTACATTTATATCGATCAGGTAACGCTTGTGTAAAAGCTTGTATATCAGCTGATCGAAATATTAGCAAATCCTTGTTATTATCGCACCAATCTATAACTTCTTCGGATTTATGCGTTCTTTTGTATCGCAAGCTATATTCTATACACAATTCTTTTCCATGTTTTATTAACCAATCAAAGTTTCCTTTTGATTGTCTAGCCCATAAAGAACAAGGATGGTTTTTGTGAGTAAGTTTATATGGAACTTCTATATTCTGGTTTGTAATGCTGACTAAAGGATTTGGCTCTTTTAATGCTATTGAAAAAACACTGCTAAGCAATTGAGCAGTTTCTAGCGGCATTTTTACTATGTGCTTATCGCATAACATTTGTGCTGCAGTTACAGGATTTTCGTCTAATATAAAGATATTCATCTAAGCACCCAGAGATAGAATTTTTGCGTAGTATTTATTTCAATAAACCCTAAAATATCATTCAGAAAATGGATAAGTTAAATAAGCTCAGTTAAAAAAATTATACACAATTCCGAGGAACCTTTTCAAGCTACAATGAACGTATAGCTACCACTCTAGCAATATTGTTTCTCACCCACTGAAGATATTGCACGGTACTGTCTACTTGATCGTCGTGACGGATTTCTGGAAACATTAAAATCTCATACTCAAAGTCGCTAAGCCATACTGCTTGGTTAGGGAGAAAAACCCGCTCAGATTCTATAATTGGGACAATTCGGTGAAATCGAGTTAATTTGTCATCATGTGGTACTATTTGAATAATAGGTAAATCACTGTTTTTCCTGAGCTCCTGAACCAATTGCTGACCGCTTGCTTTTGCTTCGATTAAAATTGCGTGTGGCTTCCACCTTGCAGCCAGCGATAGAACTTTCTCTTTAAGTTTTGGATATTCAAGTTTTGCGCGATATACATCGAGTAAATAGAATGTATTATCTACTTTTGTCCAGGTAGTGCAGACACTAAAGTCACTTGTATTGTTTGTTGAAATTGCAGTATCCCAACTTTGTGTTACATGCAAGAGGCTATCAGGAAAATTTTTATAGCGCTTCAACCATTCTCGTTTAATTATAGCACTTGAAAGTGGTAGAGGGTTTTGTTGGTATTGAGCAGCAAAACCATAACTCCCAAATTCAGCTTTTATCATCTCAATTTCTTCTTTTCCTTCAGTTAGGGAATACAACAATTGACCTTCTTTTCTTGAGTATATTTCCTGTTCATGCTCTGGAATATGATTATTAACTGAATAAATAATCTCCTTATCTTCAGCTATTATTGGTAAACGGACATGATGCCATATGTTTCTTGGTTTACAGAGGAGGTGACCAGTTAAATCTTCTAAATGGAGTCTTTGCATCACAAGAACGATAACTCCTTTTTTTCTGTCGTTGAGCCTGGTTACTAAAGCCTGATCAAACCAGTTTGCAGCACGCTTTCTAAATGTTTCGCTCAAAGCTTGTGCGGGACTTAGTGGATCATCCACGATAATGAAATCTCCACCTTCACCGGTTAATGTTCCCCCAACTGATGTTGCAATTCGACATCCTCTCTGAACTGTTTGAAATTTATATTTAGTGTTTTGATCTTTGCATAATTCTACTTTCGGAAATAGCTCTCTATACCAATCAGATTGCATTATGCACCTGGTATCGAGTGAGTGCTTTTCGCTAAGCAACCGAGAATAACTTGCAACTATTATTCTTGCAGTTGGCTGATTTCCAAGTATCCATGCGGGCCATGCAACACTTACACAAATGGACTTCATTGAACGTGGCGGCATGTTGAATATTATTCGCTTCACTTTACCAGCGCTTGCCGCTTCAAGCCTATCTGCTATGACTTTTATATATTGATAATCATTATACTCACACCCCGGCACTACCGTTTGAAAGCATAATTCAATGAATTTGAGAAGGTTTATATTGTTCATAAAATTAAGGTTTGTTGATTTTTTTAAGATTTTGTTGTGTAATTAAATCAGCATAGTGAGGGTTAAAATATGAAAGAAATAAGAGAGCAAACTGAGAGAGAATTTGTAAGAACTCAAAACTGGATGAAAATCCATACAATTACGCTTCCTAGTAAAAGTATAAACAATCAAAGTGAAAAACATCTGATATACTTTATTGGCGGAAATAAATCATTCAGTCCTAGCAAAGACTATTCCCAAAACTGGGATTGGGCTACAGATCAATGGATTACTGTACATCTTTTTAATTATTCTGGATTTGGTTTAAGTAAAAATAACTCACTAATACGTAGCAATAGAGTTAAATCTGGTGTAGCAGTTGTAACTAACTTATTGGAAAGAGGTATAAAGCCAGATGATATCATATTGTTTGGAGACTGTCTTGGTGGACACGTAGCTGCAGAGGTTCATAAAAATTTTAAGTATAAGGATATACATTTAAGATGCATCGTTAGCAATGCTGCAAGTTCACTTAAACAAGCTTCTCTTTATTATTTTGGATTCATAGCAAAATTAAAAATTTTTCTTGCTCCGATAATCAAATTGGTACTAAAGATTTTTGGCTGCCACTGGAAGACATATAAAATCGTAAATTCAATTACTCCTTATACAATGTACTTTAATCGAGAGGGAGATAAAACGATAAAACAGCCAGCGCAACTTGCAACAGAAATAGAAAAAATAGATCAAAGCGGTAGAAGGAAAGATTATCAAAAAAAAGAAATATTTGAAGATTTTGAGGAATATGAAGGCTTTTTTAAGCAGCATACAACATTAAGAAAGAATGATAAATGTATTGATTCTAAAAAAGCTGATAAAGATATACATAAATTGCCAATTACGTGTTTAAAGTCTTCCAACAAAACTGATTACACTTTTCCTGAGTTGATTAGTTTATATATTCACATTACAGATGAATATTTTTCTAAATATGGCTCATTAAATAATGAAGAGAAGATTAAAGCATTTAAAGGAAGTAAATTTTATAAAGATTTTTCAAGCTGTAAAAATTCAAAGGGCTTTTTGCATAATCACATGAAGAAGCAAGAGATGTCATTTCAGCATGTGATAATAGAATCTGGGGAAAAAAGACCTTTCTTAACAAGTTAAAGAAGGCTAGTTGCTCTTAACTTGACGCGTATACTTTCTTCAATATTTTAGCCATCTGTATCTGTTCAGATGCATCCAAATATTGAAACCAGTGTTTCTTTTCTTATCATCCGAGTACTGGGATCCAACTAAATTGGTGAACACTTTACAGCATTTTTGATGGAAAGAACTAGATGCCAGTGTCAAGCACTGACCATTTTTTCCTTAAGTTTTTGCAGCTTGTGTTCTATTACAAAACCACTGTGGTACTAACGAGTGGCAAAATGATAGCAAATCCAAGTTTTAAATTTTATTTTCAATAACGAAATTTGGCACATCTTGCTACACTTCCAGTTTTTATTGTACAAAAGAGGCTTCTGTCTGTGTCTGACATGAAGGTAATGTTATTCTCCTATGATTATTGTCCAATAGAAATTTCAAATTTTGTAAAATCTTTAAAAACCCAGTTATTTTTAAGAGTGTAGAAAATAGTTATAAGAAATTTTCTAGCAGTAGCAGTTATAGCCTTAGCAGAACCACGCTTCTTTTTTATATGTTCATAAAAGCTTTTCAAGTAAGGACTGTAACGTACAGCAATCCAAGTACATTGAACTAAAGAAGTACGCGCTATTTTTGACCCTCGTTTGGTAATTCTTCCAATTGTACATTGCTGATTAGATTGAGAAACTCTTGGTACAACTCCAAAATATGCAGTAAGTTTCTCAGGTCTACGGAAATCATTAATGTCTCCAATTGTTACAATAAAAACAGCTGCAGAAATTGGACCTATTCCCTTTATGCTGATAAGATTGCTGAACCCAGGAAGTTGTTTAGCGAAAGCTATAATTTCCTTTTCAAGCTTTTTAAGGCTTTCTCGGATAGCTTCTAAATGATAGCTAATCACTTCAATTTCAACTTTTTCTAAAGGATCCCAATTATGCTTTTGAGTAGCACGTTCAAATCCTACTTTAGTTGTAAGTACTTCTTTTTTAATTTTTATTCCATGGTAATTAAAAAGACCATGAACTTTATTGATTAAAGATACCCGTGACTTTACTAACTGATCTCTCGTTTGAAGAAGAGAAGCTAACTGCTGGCATTGTTTGTTTTTGCACCTTGCCTCAGGCAACATATCTTTGCTGAGAAAGAAAGCAATAGCTCGTGCATCATGCTTATCTGTTTTGTTCACAGAGCGACGAACAACTTCAAACTGCCCAGGAGCAATTATTACTATGCATTTAACGTAAGGTGAAACTGCATCATAAAAGAAACAGCTATTACCTGTTGCTTCTATGGCTACTTCATCTGTTTCTTGAAGATCTTTGGTGAAATTATCCAAGTCTTTTAAGCGAAACGTTTGAATATGCTCAGGTTTCCCTTCCTGTAAGTAACAAGCAGTAAAACTATTGGTATGTAAATCAACTCCAATGTGACGCATATTTTTTCCTCCAATTGCATATTTCAATATATCAGAGTAGAATATTGCCAGTTGTTCCAAACTCCTATACGAGGTCATCACATCACATTTTGTGAGCCTCACGATGATTTTCGGTGGCAGGGGCAGTTAATCTCTCCTACGAAGTCTTCTTTCTATTCTTCATATAAGAGCAGAAAGTGCTTCAGAAAAATATCCAACCTGCCACCTAGTCCACTCTGAGAAGTTATTATCTTCTCTTGCTTACAACCAAGCAATACTTATTCATACCATCTCCCCCATAGAAGATCAAAAAGTATCCTTAGGTTATCCAAGAAGTCTATTGTTGGTAAACATAAAAGGCCTATTTGCCTTTTTATCTAGTTTATGCAGGAGGTCTAATATTTATTGTTGAGTGTGATTTTAGGCATTTCTGCTAAAACGCAACTTTTAAATCGCCAAAATTTCTCCTTGCCTTTACTAATTCCGATTCTTGGAGTGCACACATAATCTGGTTTGAGGTGATATTCATAGAGACAAAATTCATGACTTATAGTAAGGTCTTGTTTATTATGTTCTTTTGTAATGTTTAATTTTTTGCACAGTATGCCTGGCCCGCCTAAATTTGCTTCAAGCGGTTCAGTGAGCTTTAATCCTCGTATTAACACTGCTGCTGGGAATCCTTCTGCTTCTGTTACAATATTTAGACAATAGTACATTCCATATATAAAATATACGTACGAAAACCCTGGCGTACCAAACATTACTGAGGTTCGATTAGTATAGCCTCTTGCTGCATGACAAGCTGGGTCATCCATCCCTATATACGCTTCAACTTCAGTTATTATTCCACTAAAATTAGAAAATTTCAGCATCTTCCCTAGCAGCTCCCCAGCTACGGTTAAAGTTGGCCGTTTATAGAAATTTCTTGGTAATATTGTGTTATTCATCATAGAAGTACAAGTTACTTACATTTGTAAGCAAGTTATACTATTTTTGCTTTTTCTTATTTATTTAGTCAAGAGCATCTCTGAGAAGTAGAAGTTGGTGTTATTGTCACATTTGTTACATCTGTTGAAGGCTGCTGTAAAACCTTGACTGATTCAGAGCTCTTTTGTTGCAATTGCGGTACTAACGCTTCATATAAAGATTTTGGCTCACGTCTCTTACCTATTTTGACTTCTTTATTTGCATGCAACTGCTCTGCAGTAACACCGTTGCCTTCAAGGAGAGTTACACCATTCTTACCATCAATGTTAACTTTAATTTTGCATTCTCTTCCATCAACATACCACTTTAAAGTCATTTCATATAACCCACTAATTATTTCATAAACTCTTTCCTCATTATCACTATCATTATTAATATAGCAACATGCCCCTCTCTTTTTTTCTTGATTAGGATGACAAAATGTAATTGTTCTTACACCATACTCTTTACATATACTACCGCCTAGAAGTTTAGCTATATCTACTCCTTCTTTATTGGCATGTAGCACAACTCTCACGGTGGGGTAAACAATACTACCTTCCCTTTTGCCTTCTTTTATCATTATGGATCCTATAGTATGATTTTTCATACCTTCAGATATCTCTGCTTTAATTTGGTCAGCAATTTTACCTATGATCTCTTTGCCATGATAGTGAGATTCTCCTTTCTTCGGAGAAAAAGGCTCTTTGTTCGTAGTATTAGTGTCTGGATCATTCTGTAACTCAAAGAATTCATCCCATTCTTCATCATTGTCTAATTTGATATATCCACGCTTATTCTTGCCTGATGCTGCATTCTGAATACTAGACGATCCTTCCGTTACAGTTGTACCAGAGCTATTGCTTTTACCTTTTAGAAGAACAAGATGCTCTTCTGACCTTTCTTCCTTACTCAACTTTGAAGCTGCATCACCAAAAGAAGGTTTCTCTACTATATGCGTGTAAGAATTTTTAACTCTACTCTCATTATCAAGTACTGTAGTAGCCCACAAAAGCTTTTTAATATGATCTAACATATGCCACCTCTTACCATTAACAAAATATTAGTATGCAAATTTTATCATAATTCATCAACAACTAATTTATCATAAATAAAATGAGCTGCTAAAAAGGTATAAATTGAGGTTAGGTAAAGCTTTTGGTATAATACCTAGTCAATTTGGATAGGCAAGTGATCTTAGCTACAAAGACGTTTTTTATCTCATTTATTTTTGGGTTTATTCTCTTTCCCTATTTTATAAAACTTCTAAAAAAGATAAGTAAAGATGGACAACCAATCAGATCATATGGACCAGAAAGTCATTTAATAACAAAAAAGAATATACCACCTATGGGTGGAATAATAATACTCACTTCTGCTTTATTACCAATCTTGTTTTGGACTCAATTAACACAAGAAATTTTATTTTTAGTATTTATAACCCTATTTTTTGCTCTACTTGGATTTATTGATGACTATTTAAAATTGAAGACAAATCACCACCGAGGTTTAAGTGCAAAAACCAAAATACTTATTCAGTTTGTCGTTACTCTGGTCTGTATGTTTATACTTAAGCTACAATCTGCTGAAGGTTTTACAAAAATTTCTCTATTTAGAGAAGTAGCAATCGACCTTGGCTATCTATATCTTCCGTTTGTTGCATTTGTTATTGTTGGCTCTGCCAATGCTGTGAATCTTACAGATGGTTTGGATGGCCTTGCTGCAACTCAAGTCATTACTTCCTTTGCTTTTTTGGGACTAGTTGCATACATCACTCAGACAGATGTAAACATTACTTTATTCTGCATTGCATTTATAGGAGCTATTTTAAGTTTCTTGTGGTTTAACACACATCCAGCAAAAATATTTATGGGTGATGTTGGAAGCCTATCAATCGGTGCAGCTTTAGGACTCACTAGTGTTCTAATTAAAAAAGAAATGCTTTTTGCCGTTATTGGAATAATCTTTGTAATAGAGACTTTATCTGTGATTATTCAGGTATCATATTTTAAATATACAAAATTTAGATATGGAGCAGGAAGAAGAATTTTCCTTATGACACCAATACATCATCACTTTGAAAAGAAAGGGTGGTCAGAAAATACAATAGTTATAAAATTTTGGATAATTTCTATCGTTTGTTCGATTTTTGCTTTAACTTTCTTATTATAGGAACTATGAAATATCCAGATTTCACATTAGAAAATACATTATCAGGAATTATAGCAGGAGTAGATGAAGTTGGAAGAGGTCCGCTTGCCGGTCCAGTGATATCTGCAGCTGTAATATTTACTGATAGAGATACGGTTATTGATGGAATAAACGACTCAAAAAAGCTAACCCCTAAGTGTAGGCAAGTTCTATACGAAAAAATAACGTCTGTTGCAAAATTTGGTATAGGAATGGCAAGTGTAGAAGAGATAAACTCATACAATATCTTGCAAGCAACAAAGCTTTCAATGAAACGTGCGCTGGTAAATTTAGATTTAGAACTAGATTATGTGTTAGTTGATGGTAACCAACCACTTGAAGTGAAATGGCAAACAAAGTCTGTAGTGAATGGTGATAGTTTAAGTATATCAATTGCAGCCGCTTCAATCGTTGCAAAAGTTACAAGAGATCGGCTTATGGAAGAATTGCATAATAAACATCCTCAATATAATTGGTATAAAAATAAAGGATATGGAACAAAAGAACACCTCAGCGCTATTGGCCTTCATGGAATTACGAAGCACCATAGAAAGAATTTTGCACCTATAAGAATAATATAGCCTTTAATCACTTACCTTTTTTGAAAGGTATGTTTTCATTAAATAGGCAGACTGTACTTGATCCGTTTCTTAAGGTAAATACCGAGCTTACTCTTTCAATTATCAGGTAGTCATCAACTGTACGAAAATTTATCAAGGACTCATATCCTGCAGAATCAACCATAAAAACTGCCGGGAAATCAGAGTTTATTTTATTAAATTGTAGATATGTAAATTTTCCGTCATCAAAAACCTTAATTGGTATTATTGATTGACTGCCTTCAACGTGCGAGATGGAATAGTTAAAATTCAAGCCTTTCTTTATAACCTCAATATCACTTATATCAGGGATAGTGGTATGACTAGCTTGCTCTAGAATATCACCGTTACTCGTTGAATAAATTTCATCACTGTTGAACAGTGGATAAAGAAACCTTACTTCATATGCTAACCTTGGATCATCTAGCCCGTTTGCTTCTTCAGCATGAAACTCGAAATAATAAACTCTTTTATTGGTAATTATAGTTGCATTAGTATCGGCAATATCATCTATAGGCTTAATAAATAATCTATTAGCTTGAGGAAGGAGTTGCCAACCGGTTGCATCACCCATTGAAAGACTCTCTATTACCTCCCCTGGCTCAAACAATATGCTGGATTGATAACCATAAAAGCCCGTGTACTTATGTATAGCCTGTGGATTATAATTCATTACCTTTATGTGGTTATCACCAGCTATTGGTCGTGGTTCCTGTTTTGCAAGTGCATCACCACCACAAAAAAATAATAGTGCAACAAAGAGTAACCTAATCATAGTATCAAAATAAACTGATCTTTATTTTATCATTGATAGACATGTACTGCAACTGTCAAGCTATCCCAGTAGTAAGCGACAGAAAATGCAAGCTTCATAATAATTCATTACTGCAGGAAAAAGCAGGAAAAAATTCTTTAAACATTATTTTCATATATGTTAAAATGAGTTGTGAGGTAAATTAGGGAGTGTTAAATAAACCATACGCGTCAAGTTAAGGAAAAGTGGTATAAGGAAGAAAGGAAACGAAAAAAACTATTTTATATATTAAGTAATAAAGTTATTAATTTATAGATTCTTCTGAAAAAATTATCTTCTTCCAGATAAGAACTCCCTAAAAAAATAAATGTAACAAATAAAATGCCCATCTCAAATGTTGCTATATTTCACGATATTTCCTTAACTTGACACGTATGGTTTATTTAACACTCCCTGCAAAGAAATTAACTACAGATTTTATGTCTAGGTTACTCCACAAAATTTTTCCTTTCCTTATCCAAGATTCAAATTTATAGTATCGAGTCCTTTTCATGAAATATGAAGCCATCTCAAGTTATAGTTAAGCCTATATTCAGTGAATTACTTTCACAAGTGCAATTGATTTTAGTGTTATACTGTTCTAACAGTAAAGAAATCATATAGATAATAATGTCTTTTGTATCCAAACGAATATCATTTTTTTTTGTTAATTTGCTCACTAATAATGTACTTATTGATTTATGTTCATTTACTACTTTTATAGTTAGTAGTGTTTTATCTTCTGTTTTAGTCAGTAAAATAGACACTAATTCAATTTGTGCCACTGCACTGATTATAGCTATCACCATATTGGAAATTATCTTATTTATTTTTTCAATTAAGTTTTCTGTAGGACATTCACTTACTCTCCACTGAAGCTTTACTTTTTTTTTAATAAATAATTTTCTATATTGGATTTAGTCTTAACAAAGCTGCAATTATCTGATGAATGAGAATACGCTTGCTTCATAACTTTGTATTTATATATTAAATCATCAGAGCTTTCTTTAAGCAATGACAATGCTTCGTTTTGCATATTAGGATTGTTTTCTTCAAGCTCTTCCAATCCACCCACTATTCCTTGCATAGAACTAGCAAAATCATGAAGAATTCGTCCTGATAGGCACTCTGTTATTAACATTATGTTTTTATTCATTGGATAAAAGTATAAATGATTAAAGTTAACCCTATATTGGTAGGCATGTAGTAGTCAATTTAAGAGAAAGTTTCGTTGCGCTTTTTGTATCAAAGCATTAATCTAGTATTAATAATTATAAGATTTATGAAGGCGCTATGAATACTTATGCTAAATCTGGAATAGACCTTAAACTATATAATGAACTAATAAAAAAAGTTAAACCTATCATTGAAAAGACTAAAGGAGAAGAAGTAATTAGTGAAGTAGGATCATTTTCCGCATTGTTTGACTTTTCTTCGCTGAGTAAGAAATACGACCATCCAGTACTTGTTTCCTCAACTGATGGAGTGGGCACAAAACTATTAATAGCTCAAGAGGTGAATAAGCATGATACTATAGGTATAGACTTAGTTGCAATGTGTGTAAATGATTTACTTGCACAAGGAGCAACACCTTTATTTTTCCTTGATTACTTTGCAACAGGCGTTTTAAACAAAAACGTTTTATTGTCTGTAATCCAGGGCATTGCAGAAGGGTGCAAGGAATCTAAAATAGCATTAGTTGGTGGAGAAACTGCAGAAATGCCTGGAATGTATGGTAACAATCACTATGACCTTGCAGGGTTTGTGGTTGGTGTTGTTGATCGAAAGCAGATTCTTCCAAATTGTAGTATAATGAAAGCAGGTGACTGTGTAGTTGGTTTAGAATCAAATGGAATTCACTCAAATGGATTTTCTTTGGTACGCCATATTTTTAAAAGCTTAGGTATAAATTATAATGATATATCTCCATGGAATAATAAATCTTGGGGTGAAATATTACTTAAGCCAACAAAGATATATGTTGATTCTTTGTTGCCTATTATGCCAAAGGTAAAAGGCATTGCGCATATAACAGGTGGCGGGTTAATAGACAATATTCCAAGAATTCTCTCAGGAAATTTATTTGTAGACATAAATATTAATTCTTGGAAATGGCCAGATATATTTTTATGGCTGAAAAAAGAAGGCAAAATAGAAAAGAGAGAAATGTTAAAAACATTTAATTGCGGCATAGGTATAGTACTGATTGTAGATCCCGAGAATATGAAGGATGTGGAAAGCCATTTCCAAAAGCGTGGAGAAAAAATTGAGATTATTGGAAAACTTGATGAGGCATGTAACCCTCCACTTGATAGAGTAGTATTTAGTTAGTCTAACTTTACTGACAGTCTTTTTGCAACTTCTGAGTATGCTTCCTTTAAGTTTCCTAGATTTAAACGGAAAACATCTTTGTCTAGCTTTTTATACGTATTTTTATCCCATAGCCTACAATTATCAGGGCTAATTTCATCGGCTAAAATGATTTTAGTGCTGCTGTTTATCAATTTGCCAAATTCTAACTTGAGATCAACTAAATATATATTTGCATTTGAAAATAGGTCGACTAAGATTTTGTTGATCTTTAAAGTTGTAGTTTTAACTTCTTCCATTTCTTTATGGGATAACCAACCAAAATATAGTATGTGATTTTCATTCACCATTGGGTCGGCTAGGTCATCATTTTTGTAAAAAAACTCGATTATAGGAGATGTAAGTGTCTCACCTTCTTTGATATTAAAACGTTTGCAAAAGCTCCCAGCTGCAATGTTTCTAACCACTATCTCAAGAGGTATTATCTTGAGTTTTTTGACTAGCTGTTCTCTTTCGTTTAGAGTGTTTATAAAGTGCGTGCTAATTCCTGCTTCTCCAAGCTTTTCCATGATAAAAGCACTAACATGATTATTAATTATTCCTTTGCCCTCAATAATTTCATATTTTTCCTTATTGAATGCTGTAACATCATCTTTAAAGTACTGTATAACAGTTGATGAGTCTTCAGTTTCAATAATGACTTTGGCTTTACCTTCGTATATCGTTTTATTCAGTGACATATTTAATTTAACTATGTATCATATCAATCTACTGTTCTTAGAGTATAGCCCCAAATAACTTAAAATAAACCTTAATGGCGTTCAATGTTACAATATTAACCATATTTCCAGAAATGTTCCCCGGATTTTTGAACTATTCTCTTGCTGGAAGAGCGTTGGAAAAAAAAATATGGAATCTTGAAATAGTAAATATTCGTTCTTTTGCTAAAGATAAACATTCAACTATAGATGATGTTCCATATGGAGGTGGAGCAGGGATGGTTATGCGCCCAGATGTGATTGGTAATGCAGTTGATAATGTGCTTTCTGCTCATAAAAATACTAGATTTATTTATATGACTCCATCTGGTACAAAATTTAATCAGAGCATTGCAAAGGAGTTAACAGAAATTCCTCATGTAACAATATTGTGTGGTCGATTTGAAGGTGTTGACCAAAGAGTAATTGATGTGTATACTCCTTATGAGTTAAGTATTGGAGATTATATACTTTCGGGAGGTGAGCCAGCTGCGATGGTGGTTCTTGATGCATGTATTAGGCTTCTTCCAGGTGTAGTAAATAATTTCGATAGCGTTGCTGAAGAAAGTTTTAGTTATAGTGGTGGTATGCTTGAATATCCTCAATATACTAGGCCTGAGCAGTGGAGTAGGTACAAAGTTCCTGAGGTTCTGTTGTCTGGCAATCACAGAAAAATAAGTGATTGGAGAAGGGAACAGTCATATGTTAGAACAAAGGAACGTAGACCTGAATTGTTGAATGGAGATGATAAATGACAAACTTGCTTGAAAAATTTAACGAACAACAAATACAAAGATTAGCCAAAGAGATGCCAGCTTTTTGTCCTGGCAATGATTTGAAGGTCACTTTTAAGGTAGTTGATAGTATGGGTGAGCGTATACAGATATTTGAGGGCGTATGTATATCAAAAAGAAATCGTGGATTACACTCTTCTTTTTCAGTTAGAAAGGTAAGTCACGGAGAAAGTATAGTATCACAATTTTTTGTTTACTCTCCTGCATTAATTTCAGTACAAGTGATAAGAAAGGGAAAGGTCCGTAGAGCAAAATTATATTATCTGTGCAAGCTATTTGGGAAAGCTGCAAGGATCAAAGAACGTACTACTTATGTTAAAAAAAAATCTAAGTAGATACAATAGGGAGTGATGTCAATTGTATCATCTCAAGACTCTCTCTTATTATCCCAGTGTGTGACGCACAACTGTACGTTTGCCTCCTGCTGTGGTGTCATCCCAATTTTTGACACTGGGATCCAGATTCTCCTTTTGGTTTGTGCTTTCATGAGAAATATAAAAATTATTTGCAGGCAAAGCCTGCTAGATCTAAGTGTCAAGCACTGGAAAAAGGAGAAAGTTTTTTCAAATCCTCATATAAAGAAAAGTAAATGAGTATAAAGAAAAACTTCCTTAAGTTACTTCAATCTAAGCGCGTACATGCTCGTGTAAAAAGAAAAAATAAAAAGAACAACATTTTATGCTTTTGCTCTTTTACAGCACTGATTGTCTCAATTGGGTGTCCTATATGTATATTACTAAGTATATTAGTTAACTCTTATAGTGCTTTAACAGTAACGAAAATTTTATTGCCAGTTGAAATAAATGCTGATCTTATTTTAACTAATAATCCTGGTGATTTACGATATAAGTCCATTAGCCTACTCAATAACTCTTTACATAAAGTGTTTGAAGGAATTGACTTTAAAGACAGTGACGAAATTTTAAGTCGTAACTCTTACAAGGAGCTAGAGAGGTTTTTTCTTAAGAGAGTAAAAAATAGTGGTGAATATGAGATTTGGTTTACCGCATCGAGTGTGATCAATTCACTATATAAAAATAAATGTTTGAATGATCATTATGCTAAATTACTTGATTGGTTAAAAGAGAAGGGAAGAGTAAGAAAATTTTTTAATAAGTCTCTGTTTCTTAAGTCTGATTCTCGTGAGCCTGAGAACGCAGGGATTTTAGGGGCATTTATCGGTTCATTAATGACAATTATAGTATGCTTAGCGTTGGCATTGCCAATAGGAATTATGTCAGGTATCTGTCTTTATGAATTTATGCCTAGAAATAGGCTAATAACCAGTATTGTAGAAATTAGCATGAATAACCTTGCTGCAGTGCCTTCGATAATATTTGGTGTGGTAGGACTGACTCTCTACTTAGGCATATTTGGGTTACCCCGTTCTTCACCATTTGTTGGCGGGATGACTCTTTCATTTATGATGCTGCCTAATATTATTATTGCAACAAAAAATGCCTTTACAAACGTTCCTATTGCAATAAAAGATGCAGCGTTTGCGCTAGGTGCACCTCACATCAAGGTGATATTGGATCACTCTTTACCAATTGCGTTGCCACGGATAATACATGGTGCAGTGCTTGCAATTGCAAGGATTTTAGGCGAATCTTCCCCTTTACTTATGATAGGCATGGTAGCATTTATTGCTGATACACCTACATCCTTCTTCGATCCGGCAACTGTTCTACCTGTACAAATATACATATGGTCAAGTAGTCCTGAAATTGCATTTATTGAGCTTGCTGCCATTGCAATTATAGCTTTGTTGTTAATGCTATTTGCTTTGAATTTAATAGCAAATTTTGTAAAAAGAAAGTTCGAGTTTTTTGATTCATGAAAATTACAATCCTATCTGGTTATGGCTTAAATTGCGAAAAAGAAACTGCATTTGCATTTATGGAATGCAGCAGAAAGCTTGGTATTAATAATATTGAAGTAAAAATCGTTCACATTAATGATATTATAGATAATCTAAGTGAACTGAAATTAAGCAATATACTTGCAATTCCAGGAGGTTTTTCCTATGGTGATGATACTGGTGCTGGTAATGCATTTGCTTTGCGTATAAAAAACAACTTGTTAGACGAATTTCAAAATTTCTTATCTCAGGATAAGCTTATTATAGGGATATGTAACGGTTGCCAGATATTAGTAAAGTTAGTTCCAGAATTCTCTAATCTAGCTTTAACCTCTAATGATATAGGCAATTATCGATGCTGTTGGGTTAGAGTGAGAGTTAATCCGCAGAGCAGTTCTGTTTGGCTACGGGGCCTGAGTGAGCTATATCTTCCTGTTGCTCATGGAGAAGGCAGGTTTTTTATGGATCAAGATATTTTAAATCAATTGATTGAAAATAATTCCGTTGCACTGCGTTACGTTGATGAAAATGGTGACTATGCAAATTTACAATTTCCTTACAATCCAAACGGATCTATATACGACCTGGCAGCTTTGTCAGATAAAAGTGGTAGAGTTTTAGCTTTAATGCCTCACCCAGAGAGAGGAATATTTTTTACTCAGCAGGACAACTGGCCTCTTGAAAAAGAAAAATGTAAACGTTCAGGAGTGGCTATGCCAAAATATGGTGATGGAATGCTCATATTTGAGAATGCACTAAAATATTTTGCGTAAGTATTACAATACGTTACATACAACAAGTTTTTAAGCCATAAAAAGTTACTTTATCAGCCCCTTATCATGACAATAAATCCTTATTTTTGGGTTCAATGACAAAATTCAGTCAGAGTATTTATCGGCGAAATTGTAGCGGCTTTTTAAATTTTTCTACATGCAGCTGAAACGTGTTTGTTAGCACATTAAATTATTAAAACTCACTACCAAGGGGTTCTTTTGCCTTTTTTCTACTTAGTAAACTTCTCAATGTTTATAGCTAAAAAATATTTGATTCAGAAATTTTAATAAGCTGGTGAATACAGCAAGCGTAAAAAAATTCAACAGATAAATATTTTTGTTTGAGTATTACTCATTTTAATATAATATTGTTCGGTATATTATAGAGGAATAGAGGATAAATATGTTCAGTACACTTCGATGGCTTTTAGATGAGAATATTCCATTACATACAGCTGCTTTTCATGGTGAAGTAAGCAAAGTTAGGTCATTACTTAATGCAAAAATTGATGTCAATATCAAGGATAGAGCTGGATTTACAGCACTGCACAATGCTGCTCATTCAGGGCATTTAGACGTAGTAAAGTTACTAATAAGTAAAGGAGCTGATGTTCATGCAAGAAATATTGAAGGCAGTACACCTTTACACTCTGCTGTTATAAGTGAAAATAAAACTACAGTAAAAGCTATAGTAGAGAAGTTAACCATAGCAGGAGCTGATTCCAACACAAAAGACTATACTGATGGTAAGACACCTTTACATATTGCTGCTCAAAATGGACTTGTAGAAGTTGTAAAGGTATTACTTAACACTCAAAAAATTGAGGTTGATGCTAAAGACAATACATTTGGTAACACAGCTCTGCAAGCAGCCGCTCAAAATGGACACACTGAAATAGTTGAATCATTAATTAACACAAAGAAGGTTGATGTTAACACAGCAAACAAAGATAATTTCACACCCTTGTATCGCGCTGCTCAGAATGGGCATAAAGCAGTAGTTAAGTTGCTTCTTGATAACGGTGCTAAAGTCAATGGTTGTGGTGTCGGTAGAGATCCCTTAAGTGTGGCTGTTAACAATGGCCATAAGGAGATAGTTGAGTTATTACTTAGTGTAGAAGGGGTAGATGTCAATATTAGCAATCAGCTTGGCAATACACCTCTACATATAGCAGCTATAAAAGGTCATGAAGAAATAGCAAGATTACTGCTAGAAAAAGGTGCTGATGCTAATATTAAAAACCATTCAGGATATACTCCTTTACAAGCAGCTGCTAAGAGCGCTAAAAACAGTAACTGGCATGATGATGTTCCGAATCCACAAGGGTTTCATAGGTTCCTTAGGTTAGTTGGTTTTGGAGATTTGGGAACATTACCTTCATCTCAGCAATCTCTTGGGCAAAAAAAAGTTATGGAGCTTTTGGTACAACATATGAAAGACACCAGACCTAGTTCATCAGTAGATGAAGTTGACTTATCGAAAATTAATATCTCTGCACCTAGCAAGTGATGTGAAAACTTACAAAGTGAGGCACATCAGTTTAAGAAAAATTGATGAAGAAAAAAAAGAAGTAGTCTATTAGAGATAAGTTTATAAGGAAAAGACAAGTTCCTTAACTTTACGATAAAAGGCTGAAAGTGCATATCTTTAAAATTAAGGATATAGCTGCTCTATTTTCCAGTTGCTTTCTTCAACAAGAGTGTATCTAAATCTAGTATGTCTCCTATGCTTACCTTCTTGCCAAAATTCAATTACTTTTGGGATTACACAAAACCCCACCCAAAAATCAGGACGAGAAACTTGTGTATTGTGGAATTCTTTCTCCTTCAATTTTATAGCTTGCTCAAAATCTTGCCAATTTTTCAGAACACTCGATTGTTTTGAGCACCACGCGCTAATTTGACTATCACGTGCTCGAGAAGAGAAATATTCGTCAGCCTTTTTGCCGCTTAGAAGCCTAACTTCTCCTTCAATTCGTACTTGTCTAGAAAATTCTGTCCAATGCAATACGAGTGCAGCTTTGGGGTTCTCAGTCAATTCTTTTCCTTTTCTACTGTTTACGTTAGTAAAGAACACAAAACCTTCTTTACTATATTCCTTTAGTAATACCACTCTTGCAGATGGAATGCAGTCTTTGCTACACGTTGCTAGCGTCATTGCAGTTGGCTCCTTACACGGAGAATTAAGTACTTCTTGATACCACTTTGAAAACAAATCAAAAGGATCTTTTTCAGGTAAGAGTGTCATATGCAAAAATAAAATTTAATTCTGACATGCATTGCAAAAATAAGTGCTACGACCATTTTGTCGTATAAGTGTTATGATATTGTTGCAGATTCTGCAAGGTTTTTGCACTTTACCATATACGTAAAAGTTATTTTGAAAGTATCCAGCAGATCCAGATGGCTGTGCATAATCTTTCAGTGTTGAACCACCAGCAGCAATTGCATCACTCAGAGTATTTTTTATTTCGATAGCAAGTTTTTCGCACTCTATATATGTTAAATCTTGTGCTAGCCTAAGTGGTGATATGCGAGCTCTAAATAAGCTCTCAGAAGCATATATGTTACCTACGCCAACTATTAGCTTATTATTCATTAATACTGATTTGATATTTGCTTTTCTGCTCTGTAGCAACTTCTGTAAATAATTTCCATTAAATTCATCTGTGAGGGGTTCTATTCCTAGGTTATTAAAAAAATTTAGTTCTTGCTCTCTGCTTAAAACAATCACTAATCCAAACCTTCTTGGGTCATTAAAGATTACCGAAGTGTTGTCAGAAAATAAGAATATCACATGATCATGTTTGTTCTGTGCTTGATTGTCTTCAGCATATATAAGCTTTCCGCTCATGCCAAGGTGTATGATTACAGCCATACTAGCATCTATATTCAAGATTATATATTTACCTCTACGCTTGATATCATTTATAACTTTGCCCTTTAGCAAATCATCAATATTCTTCGTTATTGGTACACGTAAATTCCAATTATTGACTGTCACATTGCTTATTTTCTTATTTTTGATTTTATCAAATAAGAAGTTAGAGATTACTTCCACTTCTGGGAGTTCTGGCATCTTGTCTACTCTGTTGCTGTTTTTTTCTTTTTAGAATATTTTGCTTTAAAGCTTTTGCCAATCTTTTTCTCTCTTCTTCTTTTTCCTTATTTTTTTTCATGTTATTCATTATCATAATACGTGAACTTGCCGTTGTAGCTCAGGTGGTAGAGTACGTCATTGGTAATGACGAGGTCCCAAGTTCGAATCTTGGTAACGGCACACTGAATTATATTCATGTTATTGTAGACGTAAAGTAATTAATAAGGTTTAAGGTAGGAGCAATAAATGGTAGAAAATGTAGTTATAGATTTATCGCACTGGAAGCAGGATATAGATTTTAAGTTAGCGAAAGAAGATGGAATATTAGGAGTTATGCACAAAGCTACACAAGGGCTGAAATATGTGGATCCAACATATGAAGAAAGGAGAAAAGTAGCTGGAGAAGAAGGATTGCTTTGGGGAGCATATCATTTTGGAGTAGGAGAGAAAGGAAAAGATCAAGCAGAGCATTTTTTGGAAAAAATTGGAGATGCTTCTCAAGTGCTGCTTGCTCTAGATATTGAAGAAAATGGGGGAAACAATATAACGCCAGAACAGGCAGAAGATTTTGTTAATCAAGTTCATGAAGCAACAGGACGCTTACCATTGATTTATGGAAGTGCTTACTTTCTAAAAGATTTTGCAACGCCAACTTTAATGAAATGTCCCCTCTGGATAGCAAGATGGGGAGAAAGTCCAATGTTACCGAAAGGATGGAATGACTGGATTTTATGGCAGTACACTGACGGTCAGACGGGACCTGAGCCACATTCAGTGAAAGGGATTGGACCATGTGACAGAGATAAATTTAATGGAACATTGGAAGAGCTAAAAAAGTTCTGGCTAACAGGAGAATAATGCTATTAAAATTTTAGAACAATTATTTTGACAGGTGTGTTATGGGCTTCAAGAACGTCTTTAATAAGATAATAGAATTTGTTTTGGGTAGTAAATTAAGTATAGAGCTTGATGAATATAAAAGTAATTTTTCTTTTATGGTAGATGTTCTAGTTAGCTCTCTAAAAAATGATAATAAAAGCAATAAGACCGCAATTGATGGAATAGTAGGCCTAAAAGACAGGAACAACGACTTATTGGAAATTGGCAAAGTAAACAAAGACAACTTTTGTATATCTTTGTTAGTAGTCAGTGCCTTACTTATATACTCTCACTTGAAGTCTTTTTCATAATTAGCTGACACAATTACGAGTATCTTTACTTAAAATCAACTACAAAGTTTAAAAGAACCAAGGTTATAAAGGATTCCATATCCTTATCATCATAAGCACTGCTACTATAGTAATAACACTAAGAATAACTACAAGTTTCTTTGAATGATAGTTGAAGTTTGATAAAAATTTTGAGACTGTAAAAATCGCAGGTACCAGTTGGTTTTTATTAGCTAAAGTAAAGGTCAAGTATCTGGAATTCTGAACATAAAATCCCCCTGTGAAAAAAAAGATTAGAAAAAAATGCAGTGCACATACGACAGAAATCAAGTATGTGTGTATGCACCCACATACGCTGAAGAGGATACGCTACATTTTTTTATGAGTTTGATTGTTTAATAAAAAAAAGTCTGCAGACAAAGATAAATTTTTGAGCTCTAAAAGTATCTCTAATTGTAATTATAATCAGATTTAGAATATGCGGAAGTAATTTTTTAGCTATAAGAATATATTATAGAAAAAAGGAACCCAAAAGTTAGCGTTATTGGTAATCCAAGCGCTAGTCTTGGTGTAACGGCACTGTAGACCTTACAATAAAGACTGAGAGGAAAGTTACAAAGGAAGATTATCATGCTTCTTCCATATTCTTTCTACTTTCTTGTTTTTAAGTAGCTCTAATGCTTTGTGAAAGTGATGCCTTGTTTTACTTGGCACTATAATGTCATCAATGTATCCATGTGATGCAGCAAAAAATGGATTAGCAAATTTCTCTTTATATTCTTTGATTAACGTTTGCTGTTCTTTTTCATGCCTAAATATAATTTCAACTGCACTTTCAGGGCCCATTACAGCTATCTCAGCGGTTGGCCAAGCATAATTTATATCACCTTTTAAATGCTTTGAGTTCATAACAATATATGCACCACCATACGCTTTTCTAGTGATAAGGCTAATTTTCGGCACGGTCGCTTCAGCGTAAGCGTAAAGCAGTTTCGCTCCGTGTTGTATTATATTATTGTATTCTTGATTCGTGCCAGGTAAAAACCCTGGAACATCAATAAGTGTGATGATGGGAATGTTAAATGCGTCACAAAATCTTACAAACCTTGCAGCTTTTCTTGAAGAGTCAATATCCAAGCATCCTGCAAGGTGCATAGGTTGATTTGCAACAACACCAATAGTATTTCCTCCAATTCTGCCAAAGCCAATTATGATGTTACGAGCAAAATCGGGTTTTAGTTCAAAAAATTTCCTTTCATCACACACCTTTTCAATGAGTTCATACATATCATAAGGAGTATTAGGATTACTAGGAACTAGAGTGTTCAAAGATTCATCAACATCATCAATTAAATCGCAGATTGGTACAGTTTTTGGCAACTCTTGATTATTTGCTGGCAAAAAGGTGAAGAATTTTCGCATTTCTAGTAGCATTTCAACTTCATTATTGAATGCAAAATCTGTTACTCCTGTTTTGCTCGTATGAATTTTTGCTCCACCGAGATCTTCGTGGCTTACGTTCTCGTATGTAACTTTTTTCACTACATCTGGTCCGGTTATAAACATGTATGAGCTATTTTTTACCATGAAAATAAAATCGGTTAGCGCTGGAGAGTAAACTGCCCCACCAGCACATGGGCCCATGATTAGAGAGATTTGTGGTATAACGCCTGATGCATTTACATTCCTTTGAAAAATTTCTCCGTAACCAGCAAGGGAATTTACTCCTTCTTGGATTCTGGCTCCACCAGAATCGTTTAGTCCGATAATTGGAATCCTGGCATTAATTGCCATATCCATAATTTTGCATATTTTTTTTGCATGTGATGCACCAAGTGATCCACCAAAGACAGTAAAATCCTGAGAATAAACAAAAACTTTTCTGCCATAAATAGTACCATGGCCAATTACAACTCCATCACCTAAAAAATCAGCATTTTGCATGCCAAAATCAGTTGCATGATGCTTCACAAACTTATCATACTCTTGAAATGAATTTTCATCGAGCAATATACTCAGCCTTTCTCTAGCGGTTAGCTTTCCTTTTTCATGTTGCTTGTTAACCCTATCAGGACCTCCTCCTTTTTCAGCTTCTAATGTTTTAGTTTCTAGTATTTTAAAGTCCTGCATATCAAGAGGAGTAATTCTTCAATTAATTAAGTATACATTACTTTTTTGAAGTGTCTATTTTTGACCTAAACACTTTCTTAAGGTCTAACGAAATTGATGAAACTGCACGCATTCACTGTAACTGTCACAAGCAGATTTATAGTCTAGAATTTGAACATTTTTAACACTAAGAATGTACACTATTAAACAGTGTACATGCTTTATTTGTCAGCTTACTGTTAGAACTTCCTGAGAATGCTGAGATGCATTAGTATCGTCTAGAGTAGAAGAAGGTTTTGTTTGCACAAAGCTTTTGGCAGCTTCAACAATCTCATTTATATGAGGTTTTTCTTCTAGCTCTTTAAGGTACTTTGAGAAGATTTCACAATTTTTGTCGTTCATATAGACCATCATTTTACCAAATCCTGAAGCATCTTTTGAGGATAAAACCATTTCAACTGTTTCATCGTAAAAGGTCAAGGTCATTATTACGCTGCCTTTTATATCATGATATTTTCCATCTTTTATTCGAATTATACCATCTCCGATTTTTAGCGCTCCGTCTAAATCTTGAAGTTCTGGATGGCTCAGCAACTTTGTAGGAATGACAGTACACCCTGCTGGATACTTTATAAAATAGCATTGATTGTCTCTTTTTACTGCAACTTTGTTTATTTCACCATTATCAATACTTTCACTTGCAATTTTCTCTAGGTTTGATAAGTAATCTTCACATCTTTCAATTACATCTTCTGGCAATAATTTTAACACTCTCTCACTTACATAATTACCTTTTGAAACGAGATCACACACTTCTTCCCAAATAGGCTTTAATTTATCTTTGTCATTCCCCTTAATATTGTCATCCTTGTGTATGAGATGGTTAAGTCTACATATCAAGCTATCTAGTATTGCTGATCCTCTTTGGGGATCAAATGGAACACTCAGTATAACCTTTTTCTTTTTTACATCTCTTATAGATTCTAGAAATCTATTTGCAATCTCTGCCACAGCCTGATCAATAGGCAAGTCTTCTGAATCATTATATATGTTATAAGCATTATGAAACTCTCGCGATATATCTAAAATATTTTTTCGCTCATGTTCGTCAATAAAAGCACTTATTTCTTCTGGATAACCTATCTCTTCCAAAGACCCTTTATGTTGCTCTTTATTTGCACTTGATATTTTTTCTGGTATTAGCATAACCACCCTCATTTACATAATAAATTTAATATAAAACATACTAACCTTAGGATAAGCACATAATCTATTAAGTCAATAGTTAAAGTGAAAAATTTTGATTATAATTTACTATGTATAAAACACGCTCTTAAACTATGCTGAAAATAGTCATAATAGGCCTTCCAAATGCAGGCAAGTCAACTCTATTTAATAGGCTAGTAAGAAGAAAAGCAGCGGTGGTTAGTGACATTCCAGGAGTAACGAGAGATAGGCGTGAAGGAATTGGAAGAATTAGTGATTTAGAGTTTAAAGTTATAGATACAGGAGGATGGAACGACCAAACCAGTTTTTCACTACAAGTTATTGAACAAATAGAGTTTTCTTTATTAAGCGCAGATGTAATTTTTTTTCTTGTTGATGCAAAAGTGCAAAACGAGCAGAACAAAGAGTTTGCAAAGTGGCTGAAGAGAAAAACGAACAAACCTGTAATACTAATAGCAAACAAATGCGAAAGTCATAAATCGGAAAACGTTGATTATTTGCAGTTCTTCAACTTCATAGGTCCGGTGTACATCTCAGCTGAACATAATCTTGGTATGGTTGATCTTTATGATGCATTAGCTAGTGTTATTGAAGGTCTGAGCGAAGGCACTGAGCTGCCTGAAAGTGAGTCCATTAGACTGAGGATTGCAATCATCGGTCGCCCAAACGTTGGAAAATCAACTTTTTTAAACAGTTTACTTGCAGAAAATAGACTAATAGTAAGCTCAAAACCTGGTACCACGCGTGACTCTGTGGATATTTCATACGACCATAATGGGAAATTAATCACTCTCATCGATACTGCGGGAATCCGCAGAAAGGCAAATGTTGTTGATAACTTAGAATCAAGATTTGTTGAAAAAAGTATAGAGTCAATAAAGCGCTCTCATGTAGTGATTTTAATGCTAGATTCCTTGCTTGGCGTTGAGCAGCAGGATTTATCAATTGCTGAAGCTGCAATTAAAGGGGGGAAGGGAATTATCATTGTTTTAAATAAGTGGGATTTAATAGGTAAGGATGACAGAAGTAAGTTAATAAAATTTGTCAAACAACAGGAAGTGACTCGGTTATTTTTGGAAGTGCCAACTGTAACAATTTCTGCATTGAAAGGTATGCGCTGCGGTGATGTGATAGATAAGTGTCTTGAAGTGAGTGAATCCTTAAACAAGAAGATCAGCACTGCAAAACTGAATAATTGGCTAATAGATGCCGTGGAAAAACATTCTCACCCACTTATAAAAGGTAGAGCAATTAAAATGAAGTATATTGCTCAAATTGGCACCAAACCTCCAGCTTTTTCTTTGGTATGCAACGTCCCTGAAAGTGTTGATGAGAGTTATAAACGTTATTTGACTAATGGTCTTAGAAAAAACTTCTTTGCTCACGGTGTACCAGTCAGATTACTTTTGAAAAAGAACAAAAATCCCTATGTAAAGTAGATAATCTTGTTTTATTAATAATATAGCTTTTTATCTTGGGTAATATTATTGATAAGTAAACAATATTACCTAAATAAGTAGTTGATAAATTAATGTTATATAGTAAAGTATTAACTTATTTAGTACTTTTGCTATGAATTATAAAGGACAAGATTTAAGGCCTGGATCTCCACATACTTTCACGGTTGATACACCTTTAGTATTTCAGTGGCTTCCAAAAAGATATGGATATCCGATCCCAGAAAAATATTTGGAGAGATTGAGCGAATGGGCAAAAAGAGAAAATACACGTGTAGTGAAATTAGTAATAAATGGATCTGGTTTTACTCCTGAGCAACGTAAAGAGTTGGAGAATAAAATATCAAACAGAAAATTTAACCCAAACAAAAATATAGAACTTATAGATTTTAATGAGCTAGATTTAGGAGAGTATGAATTCAGCTTTCACTTGCAACCAAATAAGAAAACAGAACTATCTAAATGTCCTTTATACATTGTATCTCAATATTTCAAAGATCTATACTCTATTCCAGAAAGTAAAAGATTATCTTTTGGTGTTGAGATAGACAGCATGCGTATATTTATATTGTTGGTATTGAAATCTCCTATGATCTATTTTGATTTTGATATCTTACCTAAAGAAGATAAGAAAGTTGGTGAGATTCAGGCTATGCATGGCTTTTTGGTTGCTGAAAATGACAGAAAAGGTTATGACTATGACGGTATAGCAAGTATTGAAAATGCTATCATTGCTCTAAGCGATGCTGGTAGAGTAAAAATTATGGAAATTTACAATGAAGTAAAGAATAAGTTTCAAAAAGATTATCCTTTGTTTAAGTTATCAGAACATGAGATTTACAAAATTATGGAAGAGATAGTATATTTCACTCTTTCTAATGACGTTCTTCTTATATCTAGCTATCAAGATTATAACAAACGTTACAATAGACGTTTGGAAGAAGCAAGATTGCTTATGCAAGAAACATTTGGGTTTAAAACCAATGGAGGAGAAGTTGATATTCAATATGACAATAGCTGGACGAAAAACAAGGATGAATTGTATACCAAAGAAGAAATTGCAAAAATAGATAGTGATACTAGAGTTGCAACTGATATGAAAGGGCTGATTATTGAACCAATATACAACGGCGAGCATATGTATAGAGGTGTAAAAGTAGTAACATAGTACTTAGTGTTCTATCGTTACATGAAACATTGTCAAACAAGAGTTGACTCTTCACAGATATTGTAGTAATTCATTAACTATGTCAGATGTAAATAACAATTCTATAATTTTTCTCTTATCAAGCGCTGTCGCTTTAATTTTTGCATATGTGCTAGAGTATTTTTTCAATATGATACCGTGTAAGTTATGTATATACGAGCGAGTAGTTTACTATGTTACAGGGCTACTTGCAGTTGCGTACATGTTCAAAAACAACAAAATCCTAATCTATGCGATGTTTTGCAGTTATCTCATTGGTGCAATAATATCTTTTTATCATGTAGGTCTTGAACTCCACTTATTTCATGATGTTTTAGGCTGTACAGAGCAAGCAAGTGGTAACGTTAGCATAGAAGAGCTAAGAAATAATCTATTAAACCCTAACTACTCTCCATCTTGTGACAGACCTCATTATATTTTTGGTGTCTCGTTAGCAACATGGAACTTAATTTACCTTATAGTAGCTCTATTCTTATCAGGTAAAATGTATTGTAGAGAAAAAAATAAGGTATAACAGTAACTGGTATAGACACTGTGCTTGTGCGTTACTTGGTGCTGTCCGTAATTTAAAAATTTGGCAAGTCACACCCACTGATTCTTGCACAGCTGTACGAACATTATGGTTCAGCATGCCAGTGCCCTCTTTCTTGTCATCCGAGTAGCTGACACTGGAAGTGCAGCTATCATCCAAATAACCTTTCATTGTTATTCAAGCAGCCTATTTCTTGTCATCCCAGTGCCCAGATACTGGGATTCAGTTTGTCCATAGTCTCACCAAAAACGTTGTGTTTTAGCATAATTTTGTGCTCAATATGCTTATTTGTAGTAAAGATTCCAGCATCAAGTGCTGGCCTGAAGCTTTAGCTATAGATATTAATAAATTTACTAAGTAAAAAAAGGCAAAAGAATCCCTATATAGCGAGTTTTAATAATGTAAATTGATAATGTGCTAACAAGCGTGTTTTGGCTGAAGTAGAAAAAATTTAAAAAACATGCAGCCGCTATAATTTTTATGTAATCTGCCAATAAATATCTGAGTTTTGTTGTTAAACCCGCGGAGATTAAAAACAAGGATAAATACTCTCTCTTATTGATATAAGAAGAAAAGTGGGAAGGTTTGTCAATTCGCTTCTATGCACCTGAGCATTGATTATACGGGTTCCATCTGTTATATATAATCTTTTTGAATACGAAGAAAGCTGATGAATAAGTATGATATTACAGTTATAGGTAGCGGTCCTGGTGGTTATATAGCAGCAATTAGAGCGGCGCAGTTCGGATTTAAAACTGCAATTGTTGAAAAGGAAGAAAATTTGGGTGGTATATGCTTAAATTGGGGGTGTATACCAACAAAATCGCTACTTAGAGCATCTGAAATTTATAGGTTAATAACAAGATCAGAAGAATTTGGCATAAAAGTAAAGGATGTAAGTTTTGATATACAATCAATAGTGAAATACTCAAGAAACGTTGTTGATAAATTGTCAAGCGGTGTTGCATATTTGATGAAAAAAAATAACATCAAAGTTCATCAAGGCTTTGGTAAACTTGCAGGTAATCGTACTGTAAAAATTCTTAATGACAAAAAGGAGGAGGAAATTTCTTCCAATTATATCATTTTAGCAACAGGTGTTAGAGCGCGAAATCTACCTAGAATAGAGGCGGATGGAGATTTAATATGGAATGCGCAGCACGCTATGACTCCAAAGAAATTACCAAAATCGCTACTAATCATAGGTTCTGGTGCGATAGGAATAGAATTTGCAAGTTTTTATAGTACTTTGGGGGTTGATGTAACAATTATAGAAGTAAAAGACACTATCTTGCCGCTGGAAGATAAAGACATTTCAAATTTAGTACAAGAGATATTTACAAAACAAGGAATAAAAATATATACGAGCAATAGTGTAAAAACTTTCACTAAAAATAAAGACTCTGTTCAAGTGCAGCTAAGTAGTGGTGATGATAAAGAATTCGATAGAGTAATTGTTGCAGTTGGCGTTCAAGCAAACACTGAAAATATAGGTTTAGAAAATACAAAAATTAAGTTGAGTCCTTCTGGTTTCATTGAAACGAATGAGTGGTATGAAACAAGTGAATCAAGTGTGTATGCAATAGGTGATGTAGCTGGTCCCCCATGTTTAGCGCATAAAGCAAGTCATGAAGCTGTAATCTGTGTTGAGAAAATTGCTGGTAAAAATGCTCATAAGTTAAAAAAAGAGTGCATACCAAATTGCACTTACTCTCATCCGCAAGTAGCAAGCGTTGGCCTTACTGAGGAACAGGCAATAAAAAGTGGATACGATATAAAAGTAGGAAAATTTCACTCCAACTTTAATGGTAAATCTATTGCACTAAGTGAAACTGAAGGTTTAGTGAAAACAATTATAGACAAAAAAACAGGCGAACTTCTTGGAGCTCACATGATAGGAGCGGAAGTAACAGAGTTAATTAGCAATTTCGCTCTTGCAAAGCAACTAGAGGGAACAGACTGCGACATAAAATCTACGATTTTTCCTCATCCAACTATTTCGGAAATTATACACGAATCAGTACTTGCTGCAGATGATGAATCGTTAAATAGTTAAGCTAACGATTCATTGTTTTAGAGCTACAATTATCCTGATTAGGCGATTCAATTCTAATAGATTGATTACCAATATCAGATTTTTCTAACTTTTCTTTTAACCCTTCAGCTGCTTCTTTCACTTCAAGCTTTTTTTCCTGATTAAGATCCTCTGGGCTTTTTCTTTTACTGTCTAAACCTTGTTGTCTATCAATATTTTTATTGAGTTGTTCTTGCTGAGGTAGATCAACAACTGAGTTAAAAAGAGCTTTTGTTATGCTTTTTAACAATCCTATAAAACCTCTGCTTCCGCCTTCTCTTTGCTCTTGAGGCTTATTTTTCACGTTTTTACTGTTGCTACTTTCAGGCATTTTTAACTCAACTATCATAAAGCTTAATAAAATTTTACATGCAGATTATTAAAAAATGATTAATAATCTATTATCAAATTGCTATTTACAGATGGATATTATTCTAGCAACAGGCGGTACAGGTGGGCATGTTTTTCCAGCTATAACCTTAGCAAAAGCACTAAAGGTACAAGGGCACAATTGTATATTATTCACTGATCAAAAAACCATCAATATAGAAAGTTATATTTTACCATTGTGCAAGCCAAGTGGCAACAAATTGAAGTTTCTCTTTTTGTTAATGTATAGTTGTGTATTAGCACTGTATCAAACAAGAAAATTAAAACCAAAGCTAATAATTGGTTTTGGTAGCTACGCTTCTTTTCCAACTCTTTTTGCAGCAAAGATTTTTTCTATACCTATAATTTTACATGAACAAAATACAGTTTTAGGGAGAGTAAATAGATTCTTTTTCAAGAGTGCAAAATTAATTGCAACTAGCTTTCCAGAGACTAAGTATGCAGAAGACAGTAAATGCGTTTTTACAGGAAATTTCGTCGATATAGAAGCACAAGGCTATTCTAGTGCTGAAACAGTTTTAAACGTGTTAATAATAGCAGGTAGTCAGGGTGCAAATTTTTTTGATAATGTAGTGAGCAGCGTAATTTGTGATCTACCTGTTGAAGTAAAAGAGAGGATTAGAGTAACGCAGCAATGTACGAAGAAAAATATAAACAAGGTCAAGAGTCTATACAAAAGTGAAGGAATTGATTGTGAGTTAAGTGAGTTTTTCGATGATATGGAAAATAAACTGGCCAATGCTCATTTGGTAATTAGCAGAGCGGGGGCAACTTCAATAGCAGAGATTACTCTTGCTGAGCGTCCTGCTGTATATATTCCTTATCCTCACTCAAAAGATAATCATCAATTTTATAATGCAAAACATATTGAAGATTCGGGAGCAGCTGTAATGGTTGAGCAAAATAGTAACGCGAAAAAGAATCTAGGAGAGTTGCTAGTTGATTTATTGCAAAATTGTCAAAAATTGCGTGATATGGCTAATAATACTAAGAAAACAAGAATAAGGAATGGAGTTACTGAATTTATTAAGGCAATAGCTCAAGAACTTAGTTGACGAATTGCTTTTTCTTCAAATGCATCCCATAGTTCTTTTTCTAGTGATTTACTATACAACTTATTGATATAAACTACTCCCGTAGGCGAAGTTGTGTTAATTTCAAGAAGGAAGTCATCTATAATATCAATGCCAACGAATATTAGCCCTCTTTTCTTTAGCTCAGGACCAATTTTATTACATATTTCGTTGTCTCTATCATTCATTTGGGCAGGCTCAAAACTTGCTCCTAGTCGCATATTTGTCCTGATCTCTCCATTCACTTGTGGAACTCGCTTCATTGATCCTATTGGTTTACCATCTAGCAATAATATCCTTTTGTCTTTGTCTATGTTTTTGCAAAAGGCTTGTGCAATCACAGGACATTCATATTTTGCAATCATGAGATCGACTACTACTTGAATGCTATTTTGGTCTTGTATTCTTATTACGTCATTTCCTCCATAGCTATATAGTGGTTTCAAGATGATATCTTGATAGTCGTGACAAAAATTTCTAATCATCGATATATTCTCAGTGATCAAAGTTGGAGGAATTAGCTCTGGAAATAGTGAAGTAATTAATTTTTCAGGACAGTTTCTTATTTCTGTTGGATTATTTATTACTAACGCAGTAGTCTTTTCTAAGATATAGGTTGTTGTAATGTACCGCATATCAAATGGTGGATTCTGTCTGATAAATATGATATCCATTTCATTTAGGTTGATTACTACATCCTCTTTTGAAATGAAGCTACAATCATCAACGCTGACTTTCTGAGCAAGGGCAATCGGCTGATTTAACTTAAGCGCTAAATTATTAGGTACATAAACAAAAATTTCGTACCTTCTTCTTTGCGCTTCTTTTATTAATGAAAATGTAGTATCAGCTTCAAAATTTATACTTTCATCCATCTGAAAAGCTACTTTCATTTATCCTCCCTTCCTATTACAATATAATATAGTACCATAAAAGTGTTAATAATGGAGCAAAGTATGGAATTAACAATAGGAAATAATGCACCTGATTTTAGCTTGCCAATAGATTCTGGTGAGATTTTATCACTGAGTGAATTTTTGGATAAAAAAAATGTAGTTCTTTATTTTTATCCTAAAGACGATACTCCGGGCTGCACAATGGAGGCAAAAGGCTTTAGAGACAAAATAGAAAATTTCTCTTCTCTTGACACAGTGATAATTGGTGTGTCAAAAGATAGTGTTAAGTGCCACGTTAACTTCAAAGCAAAATATTCTCTGCCATTTTCTTTAGTTTCTGATGAAAATGCTGAAATGTTGGAAAAGTATGGTGTTTGGGTAGAGAAAAGTATGTTTGGCAAAAAGTATATGGGAATAGAGCGTACTACTTTTTTAATAGATAAAAAAGGTAAAGTAGTGAAGATTTGGAAAAATGTAAAAGTGAGTGGACATGTTGATGAGGTTTTAGAGGAAGTAAGCAGAATATAAATTAAAGAATGGCTACCCATTGCTATATAAAAAAATTGAAATTACATAATTTCCGTAGTCATTCAAATTTCGAACTTGATTTAGACGATAGATCGGTTGTAATAACTGGTCAAAATGGTGTTGGTAAAACTAATATACTTGAGGCAATCTCGTTGCTTGCTAAAAGTAATGGCATGAAAAAAGTAAAAATTAGTGAGATGCAAAATAGACTCAGTAATGAAGATTGGGCAGTGCATTATGACTTTTTTAATGGAACATACTTTAACTCAATTGGTATAGGAAAGAATCTTAATAATAAACTAATACAAATTGATGGAAAAACACAATCAAGTTATTCATCTCTGTATAGAATATCCAATGTAATATGGCTCATTCCACAAATGGACTATATTCTTCTTAATTCTCCGAGCGACAGATTAAAATTTTTAGACCGTATCGTCTCACTGTTTGAAGAAAATTACACTTATTGCTATATGAAATACAGGAAAGCTAAACATGAGCGAAGTAAACTGCTTAGAGAGAATATTTTAGACGAAAATTGGCTCTCTAGCCTTGAAAACGTCATGGCTACCAATGCAGTTGATATTTTACGTATGCGTTTGTCTGTTTTAAAAATACTACAGGGCACAATTGATAACCATTCTTGTGAGTTTTTTCCAAAGGCAAGTTTGAAATTTAGCAGTCAGCTAACTTTGAACGATACTGCAGAATATTTTCAGAATCGTCTAAAGGAAAACAGAGAAAAAGACTCATTAACTGGTAGAGTAACCTTTTCTGTACATAATGATAATTTTCGGGTTTTTTACCAAAAAGGGGACATGCCAATAAATCTTTGTTCTACTGGAGAGCAAAAGCTATTACTGCTTTCTATCATCTTATCTAGTGTAAAAGCAAGGTGTATTCATTACAATAAAGCACCTCTTCTTCTGCTTGACGATATAATGTCGCATCTTGATAAAGATTACAGAAAGGTGTTAATGGAGGAGGTGTTAAGCATTCAATGTCAAACTTGGATAACCGATGTAAATCAAGATAATTTCAATAACTATCTTTGCTCTTTCAAGTTTTTTGAATTATCAAGTAAATAAATTTCAAGCGTGCTGTCATACATCAAGCTCATATTCGGTATGTAAATCTCTAATTAAAGCCTCAGCGTGTTTTTTTTGAACAACTATACTGATCTTGATTTCGGACATTGTGACAGCAAGTATTTCTATCTTTTTTTCGCTTAAAACCTTGAGTGTGCGGTACATCACTTCAGTGTTAGACATAACACCAATACCAATTATTGAAATTTTAGCTATATTATTGTTTACGACATAATTTTCATTTTTGTTCAATAACTTTGTCATTAAATCAACATCAAATTTGGAAATCAAAAAGCTTGACCCATGTATCATGTCAATTTTAACGTTTGCTCCTGCTATATCTCTTAAAGTATCCAGAGTATTTGCAAAGTTAGTAAAAGTTACAAGAGCTTCGTGAGTGCTATAAGTTATTCCAGTAATTAAGTATCTTTCCAGTACATCTTTTTCGCGTAGTACTGTAGTGCCTTCTACTTCCTCAAAAGTGGATAACACTTGCACCTTAATATTATGCTTCATTGCAAGTTGTACTGAACGATTATGCAATATTTTAGCACCAGATGACGACATCTCCAATATTTCATTGTAAGAGATAGATTTAAGCTTGCGTGCCCTTGGAACAATTTTTGGGTCTGCTGTATATATTCCGTCAATATCAGTAAAAATTTCACAAGTCCTAATACCAAAGACTACAGCAAAGGCAATTGCTGAGATGTCAGATCCTCCTCTACCAAAAGTAGTGATTCTATCATCGTGTATACCCTGAAAACCAGCAATGATTGCAGCAGTATAACCCTCAGCAAAAGATCTTTTTACATGGTCAATTTTTATCTTTTTTATTTTAGACTCAGAATAAAAATTATCCGTTAGAATTGGCAACTGCCAGGCGAGCCATGATTTAGCATTAACTCCAACAGACAGAAGAGTGATAGCTAATAACCCGCAAGAGATTTGTTCTCCTGCTGAAAGCAGGACATCATACTCTGATAACTCTTGTCTACAATTTAAATTTGAAATTTGCCTGGCTTGAAAAGCCATTTGGTCAGTGAATCCTGCAGCAGCAGATACAACAGCAATTACATTATAACCTTTTTCAATATCGTTTTTTATTAGATTTGCAACTCGATTTAAGTCAGTTAGCGAAGTACCACCAAATTTTTTTATTATTATTTTGTTCATAGTTACAATAAGGTCAATTTCACCTTTCTAGAGAGTATAGTTGCTTAATTAAATGTGTTTTTCTGGTCACTAATTAAAGTGATAGAGGATTATTCATCTTTATCACTACCAAGGGCTTTTAACATACTGTAGTTGCCTTTTCTAAATTTACCTTTTAAAGATGTAACTCCGCTTTCGCTAATACCACTTAAACTTAATGCTGCTCCACCTAGCTGCAATCCAATTTCAGACGTTTCGGGAATAACTTTACTAGCCCCTAGATCTTTATAAACCTCCACATTATTCAAATCTGGTAAACGTATTATAATATTTACATGCGGGAAGTTTGTTGCAACTAGAGAAACTATTTTCTTTATAGTGACTTCGTTCTTTATTGAAACCACAAGAGCTTGAGCTCTTTCTATTCCTACTGATTTTAAAATTTCATATCTTGTAGCATCTCCAAGATATATAGGGAAACTGTCATTTTTTCCTTCTTTCACTATTTTTGATTGAATATCTACAACAACATAACTTAAATGCTCTGCAGTAAGCATTTTCGTTACCATATATCCCACTCTACCAAACCCGGCAACTATTACGTGGTTATGAAGATCTTGTGTGTCTGTTTCGATTGCTTCATCGTCTAGTATTATTTTTTCAGTGCTAAATGAATTTGCTATCCAGTCTCCAATTCCCGATAAAAGAGGAGTAAAAGCCATAGTTACTGTAGTTACCATCATAAGCACTTGAGCGATTTCACTTGATAGTACATCTAATTCATCTGCTAAACGGAATAAAATAAATGCAAATTCACCGCCTTGTGCAAGCAGTAATCCAGCTTGTATTGCAGGTGCACTTCTAAATCCAAAAAATCTACACAATGTATATATAATGGACGTCTTTAAAATGATAAGGATAATTGATAATAAAGTAACGAGTGGTAACTTATTGAGTAAAAGGTCAATATCAATAGACATGCCAACAGTCATAAAGAATAAACCAAGAAATAAGTCTTTAAATGGCAATACTGCATGTTCTACCGAATTCCTGTGTTCTGTTTCTGCAACTAGTAACCCAGCAACAAATGCGCCTAATGCCATTGATAAATGAAATTGTTCAGTAATAAATGCTGATCCTAATATTATCAGAAGTGTTGTTGATATAAAGATTTCATTACTCTCCATTTTGGCAATAACCGAAAACAATGGCCTCAGTAATAACCTACCAGTTACAAATATCAACACCAATGCAATAGCTGCTTGCACTAATGAGCCTGCCAACGAGCTTATTAAGCTGTGTTCAGAATTGCCAGTAAGTAGGGGCACTAGTACTATTAGAGGTACCACTGCAAAGTCCTGCATTAGTAGCACTGCTATTGACAATCTGCCAACTTGGCTTGCTTGAGAACCCTTTTCTTGCAGAACCTGCAACACTATTGCTGTTGAAGATAGTGCAAGCCCACCACCAATAACTGCTGCCATGTTTATGCTCACTCCAAAGGCGAGAGCAATGCACCATATTACTATCATAGTAACTATAACTTGGAGAGAACCAAACCCAAACACATGCCTACGCATGGCGATGAGGCGTTCAAATGTCAATTCAAGACCTATAATAAACAACAGGAAAACTACTCCAAATTCTGCGAAGTTATCCATTGCTTCAGCTGAATTTATCAGATTAAATCCATGAGAACCAATCAACGCACCTGCAACAAAGTAACCAAGCACTGGACTGATATTCATTTTCCAAAACGCTATGACTATAAACACAGCAGCGGAAAGTAAGATGATAATATCAAACAAATGCTGAGAGCCACTGTGCATGATATTTACCCTGTAGAATTAGACCACTTGATTGAGCAACCAATACTTGATTTTTGGTCAATTGGAGGATTGCTAGTTTTTGCAATAAATTTCATCGCTTGAAATAAATCACTACTTCCTATTTCATAATTTTGAACTTTCTCTTTTTTTGCATTGTTAAAACGTCCACGATAACGAAGTTTTAAATCAGCGTTAAACCCAAAGAGATCAGGGGTACAAACAGCACCATACTCTTTAGCTACTTCTTGGTTACTGTCAATTAAATATGGAAATGTAAACTTATTTTTCTTGGCAAAATTAATCATGTTTTCAAAGGAGTCTTCTGGGTACTTATTCACATCATTTGGCATGATTGCAACGGTGTTTACCTGATAATCTTTTTTCAACAAATTAACATCGCTTACTAGATTGCTAATAATTGATTGAACGTAAGGACAGTGATTGCATATAAACATTACAATAAGACCATTTTCCCCATAGCAGTCACTTAATGTATAATATTTGTTATCCACTCCCAAGAGATTGAAATTCTTTGCAGTAAAGTCTAAATCTATCTTAGGAGTGTCTAGCGTAACCATAGCTCATAGAGAATTGTATACCGTATATAATTTATGATCTTATTGCTTAAATGTCAAATGGTTTCTATGTACACTGTTTGCATTTAGCATTGTAATTATAAAATTTATGTTCATAACCTTCGAAGGAATAGATGGTTCTGGTAAAACAACACAGTCTGAGTTACTTGCAAATTATTTCAAGCAAATTCACGGTGAAAATAATGTCGTATTGACTAGAGAACCAGGTGGTACTGATTTTGCAGAAAAAATAAGAGGATTACTACTTAAGGATAATATTGATCCCATCTCTGAACTTTTATTATTTACCTCAATGAGATATGAACATATGAAAGAATTAATACTACCAGCTCTTAAAGAGGGAAAGACAGTTATTTGTGATCGATTTATCGATTCAACTATTGCGTATCAAGGGTATGGACTAGGTGTTGACTTGAGTCTAATAAGAGACTTACACAAATTAGTGGAAATTAAATATCCAGATATCACATTTATTTTAGATATTGATGTTCAAGTTGGACTCAGCAGAGCAAAGGATAAAAATAAGTATGAAGAGATGGACGTTGATTTTTATAATAAAGTTCGAGAAGGATTTCAAGAAATAGCTATAAAAGAATCTAATAGATGTAATGTTATTACTGGAATTGCAGATAAAGACAACAATAAAGTGTATAGTGAAATTATTGATGTAATAAGAAAAAAGAAAAAAGGCATGCAGCCGCTATAATTTTGTCAATAAATACCCTGAGTTTTTTACTGAATGTTACGATTGAGCCTACAGGTCAAAAACAAGCTTTGAGTTAGAAATACCATTGCTATTATAATAAGAGAAATCGCAGTGTTTGTACAATTGAAAGATGGTTGCGGGAGTAGGATTTGAACCTACGACCTTCAGGTTATGAGCCTGACGAGCTACCGAGCTGCTCCATCCCGCGTCGTTGCTTATTTATTATTATATGCGTAATAATAATAAATAAAAGAATAAAATCACACTATTACATATATTTATATATCTATTAACCTTTCTTAACATGATAGTAAATTATATACATAACAATCTGTGCAATGAAAAATATAACTTGATATTGTGGTTCCCTGTTTTTCAGTGTGCAGGAATTTTAACCTATTTCTCATTAAATTTTGAACCAAGCTGTGCTTTCACTATATCTATTTTTCTCTTGCTTTCACCTATACTAATTCTGATTGCAATATTATACAGGAAATACGCAATATTATGCATTTCTTTAATTGCAGTGCTCATAGGATTTACAGCCAGCAAATTCAGAACAGATTCAGTTAATACTCACATTCTTGATAAGGAAAGGTATGTGAAAGATATTGTTGCTACAGTGAAAGATATTAATAACAAGGGCTCATATGAGCAATTTTTGCTTTATGAAATAAAAAACACGAAGTTTAAGTTAGATAACATCAGAATATCAGTTAGAACCAAAGCGGAAGAAGGCATTAAAATAGGGGATCAAGTAAAATTATCAGCAAAACTCTTTCCTCCAAAAATTGCGCCTTCGGAATATGCATATGATTTCGCAAGAATAGCATATTATCAGAAAATAAGTGCAACAGGCTTTGCAACAAGCAAAATAGTCCTGTACAAAAAGGCTGAAGCAAGAAAATTTCAAGAGTATATAGAATCTTTCCGTCAATATATCTATGAAAACCTACAGCAAAATACCAAAAAGCCACACGCGGACATAATCTCTGCATTATTAATTGGCAAAAAAGACGGGATAGATCAAAAAACTATGAATGCGATACGAGATTCAGGTATAGCACATTTATTCGCTATATCTGGTTTACATTTATCGTTTGTTGCTGGTCTGTTTTTTATAGTATTCCGTAATTTATTTGCAATATCTGAAACTTTGACTCTTAAATATAACACTAAAAAAATATCTGCATTCTTTACTATCTTGCCAACTACCTTTTATTTGTTGATTACCGGTATGCAAATTTCTGCTCAGCGTGCCTACATCATGGTGATCTTGGTACTTGTTGCAATAATCATAGAAAGGAAATATCGAGGATTAATAGCAATTGCATTTGCTGCTTCGGTGATACTCATAGTGGAGCCAGAAGCAATCTTAAAGCCAGGTTTTCAAATGTCATTTTCTGCTGTTTTGGCACTAATTGCCAGCTATCAGATCAATGCTAATAAGTTATTTAAAATAAAAATAATAAAATATTTTGTGTCGATAATGATCAGCTCAGTCATAGCAAGTTTAGCAACTATTCCGTACACAATATACAATTTTAACTATTGTTCAATCAGTGGCATTATCACAAATTTGATTGCTATACCAATAGTTACACTCATTATTATTCCACTTGGAATAATTTATGTTTTATTGATTCCTTTAGGTATTGAATGGATTATAGCGCCATTTATAGAGCGCCCAATTGACAGTATCTTGTGTATAACAAATGCAATCGCTAGTCTTCAGTATTTGGTTATTCCCACTCGCACTTTTCCTGGCTCATCAATTATTATAATAACACTTGGGTTATTGTGGCTATGCTTGTGGGAAAGGAATTGGCGTTTTTTTGGAATTTTCTTTATTGTGCTGGGTATTTTCTCTAGCGCTATGTATAGAACCCCTGACATCCTGGTCAGCATTGATAATCTTGCTGTAAAAGAAGATGACAGTTTACTATATTCTCTTACTAGGAAAAATAGGAACTTTGTTGTCAAAACATGGGCTAAACAAAACGGGCAGAATCAAATTTTGAATCATACTAAATTCAGTAATTCACACAAAAGGCTAAAATGTAATGATTATGACTGTATATATAATAAAGGAAATAATAAGTCAGTGTTGCTAGCTTATAAAAAAGAAGATATTGTAGAAAGTTGTAACAATGTCGATCTAGTAATTCAGCTAAGCAAATTCAACTACCCAGCTTGCAATACTAAAACCATCAAGTATGCTGACTTAGAAGCATATGGCACACACTCTTATATGTTAAAAACAAGTCTTTATAAATGTCACGAAATGGCGGTATAAAGACACGCAGAGAGGAGGAACCGTACATACTCTTGGTCATAAGGACCGTTTTGCAGCAAGGTTCTCCTCTCTGGTTTATTATACTGAAAGTTCCGAACAACTGGTTGAGCTTTTAGGCTCGTATATAAGGGTGGAAAATGCAGTATACACATTATTTATGGAGGGATTATGAATTTATCAAATATTATTACTGGCATTGATATTAGCAAAAATAAACTAGATATCCATATTCATCCACTTGGACATCATAAAGTATTTGAAAATAACGTTCAAGCTATTGATCAAATAATCGACTTTTTGCGTTTACATAACGTAACCAAAGTTGGACTTGAAGCAACTGGTGGGTACGAAAAATTATGTGCTTATACTTTATTAAGCCATGGTTTTGAAGTATATGTCATTCAACCAAGATGGGTGAGAGATTATGCAAAAAGCCTTGGTATTGCTACTAAAACTGATAAAATAGACTGTAGCATCATCTCACGTTATGTTAGTAATACAGACATGCGTGTCACTCCTTTAAAAGTTAGTAGTATTGACTGTTTGAAGCAAAAATTATCTCGCAGGAATCAACTAGTAGAAATAGCAAAAATACAAAAAACCCAAGCTCATCAAGTAACCGATTTATCTATAATCAAACAAATGGAAGAGCTACTTGCAGTTTTACAAAATCAAATTCAAGTCTTAGAAGATGAGGTAATGGAATTAGTCGATAAAAATCAAGAGCTTAAAAAAAAGTATATGTCAATAACTAGTATACCTGGTATAGGTGCAATAACAGCTATTACTTTTATTTGTTATCTACCCGAGCTTGGAACTCTCCAACATAAAGAAATATCCAGCCTTTCCGGAGTTGCACCTTTTAATCGAGATAGTGGTTTTAGTAAGGGAAAAAGGTGTATTCAGGGTGGTAGATCACAAATTAGAAAGGTTTTACATATGTGCATTCTTAGTGCGCAAAGGTACAATTCTTATATAAAAATCTTCTTTGATAGGCTATACAATCAATATAAAAAACCATATAAAGTTGCTTCTACTGCTGCAATGAGAAAATTACTTATCCTTGCTAACTCTTTAGTAAGAGACGGTAGACTGTTTACTGAGGAGTATAGCCCTAAAACTGTTTCTATATAGTAATAGCATAGCTGTGAATAAGTACGCCCACACAAATTTTAAGTACTTATTCACAGCTACATCAATTTTTCTATTGACTTTTAACACAACTGCTGTTTGGCTAACAGATAGTGGTATAAAGGTTAGTAAAGTGCGTTCTAATCGTCCTTGGCATAAGCCAAAAAACTTGTTTTTAAAGTATCATTTATATATAATTAATTAAGGTGTAAGGAAATTTATGCATTCAGATACAACAAATCCTTTCAAGGTTAAGGTAGATCATAATTTTGCCAAAATAGATGATGCTATTGGTTTTTTTCCTAGATTATGGCGTGCAACAAAGAAATATTCCGTAAGTAACACTCTACCTATAGCAGCTGTAAATACTTGGCTTCAATTTTCTTTGGCTTATGTAGCTGCAATAATAATAACTAGTAATAATTTAAGCTTTATTACAGATATTTTTAACCCAACATTCATGCCAATTTATACCTTAGTTTCTGTTATTCTTTTAACAGCTTTTGTTGCCTCTTCTGCTATGAGATATATGCATAAGCAGAAGATAAAAGAAGGAAAAAAGCCGATAGAGGAATTAATAAATGATAAAATTAGAGGTGGCAAAGACAACGAGATAAGTGAACTTGCTGAAAATGCTCTAAAAATAGAGATAAAACCAAATTTAAGTCTTATAGGTCACAAAAAAGCAAACTTTTCAATAGTTTTACCAATTTCTGAAAGTCAGAAAAAGATATTAGATAGTCAGAAACAGGAGAATAAAAATAAGGCCATTTTTCTTACCATACCATATATAATTAGCACTGTAATTATAGTTGGCGCATTAATACAAAATAGATTTAGCTTTGCCAATGTTCAGGATTTGGAATGGGCCATAGTTGCACTGGCTAGTATCATTGCTATTGTTGGGATATGTATAACATTCAGCAAGCTAAAAAACAATGAGATAAACAATAATCATAATATTGTTAAAAAGTTTAACAATTTGGATATTCTCTTTCCATTCAGAAGAGGTGGGGTTGTATCGGTAATGGAAAAAAAAGACAAAAGATGAGGAAGAAAATGATTCTATATCTCGATTGATAAAATTACTTGATAAGCACTTGACTGATTTTACAGATAAAATTGTTGACTCACTCGATAAGCACTTAGGTGAAGCTACAGATCTACTTGATAGCAAACTTCTAAAACCTGCAAATGATGAAATTCAAGAAACACTTGTTCATCTACAAGGAATTAGAGGAGACATCAAAAAAGATTTAGATAAGTTGCGTAAGGAAATGATGGTCATTTTAAGCGAAGCTAAAGAGCTGGCAAAAAGAACAAATTCACTAAAAATTGAAAGCATTTTTTCTAGTTTAGAGAATACTATTAAAATCGCTGAAGATAAGGTTGAGCGATTTGAACCAAGCAGATTAGTTGGCTTTTTTCAATCTGGAGAAAGAACAATTAGCGATGATCGTGAGTTCATAGATACATTGGAAAAACAAAAAGAAGAAGCGGAAAAGATAAAGAACGAATTAGAAGAAGAACTAAAAAAAGTAAAAGATGAGCTAGCAGAATTAAAGAATAAACAGACTCAATCAAATGAACCTAATAGCAGTGAAGGCAGTATTACTGCTACTCCTTTTGACAAACAACGGGATGAAGAGAAAAAAGCAAAAGAAAAAAATAGACTATTAAAATCAAAAAAAAGGATGAAAGAGCTGGAGCAAGAAAATGCAAAATTGGAAAAAGAATTATCTGAACAAGAAAAAATGGACGAATGGAGAAAAAAAGTTAACGGTAAAGCAAGTGACTTTCTATATTATTTATTAGAGTCTATTAAGCTAGAAGAAAAAGATAAAAAAGAAGAAAAGAGGGAGTTAACGCTACGGGATTTTGATAATAAAATAATAATTTACTGGAAAGATGGCTCTCAAACAATTTGCCATATTAAAAAACAAGACAGCCTTCAAATTCAACCTAGTACAAAAGTTGATTTTGTGAATCCAGATGTTCATGCAGCATTCAAAGTAGCTTGCGCAGGGTAGTGACCATAGATATAACCTTAAATGTTAATAGTGACGAAAAAAAATTAAGGCTAGATACTTACATAGCTAAAAAGTGCAACATATCACGCAGTAAAGCGCAAAGATTGATACAAGATGAGCGGGTAACATTATTTGGCACGCCGATAATTAATAATGACCACATAGTAAAACCAGGTGAAGAGTATATAGTACATCTCGTTCAACCTGACATATCCACATCAATTGAACCTAACTATAATATAAAGCTTGATATCATCTACGAAGATGGGGACATTATAGTTCTGAGTAAACAAAGTAGATTAACAGTACACCCAGGTGCTGGAACAAACAATGATACACTCCTGAATGCAGTGATCGCTCACCTTGGCAAAATTCCATATACAAATACAAGACCAGGAATTGTTCACAGGCTTGATAAAGATACTAGTGGACTCATGGTAATTGCAAAAAATGAACAATCCCACAGCTTCTTGTCTGAGCTGCTATCAAATCGTAAAATAAAACGGGAATACTTAGCAGTAATTTGGGGAGCATTACCTAATCTGCAAGGAACAGTAAAAACCCATATTGCTCCAAAACGCAGTAATAAAGAAATGATGTGTGTCACAAAAACAGCAGGTAAATTAGCAATCACTCATTATTCAGTGAAGAAAATTATAGGGCAAGCAAGCCTGGTTAAATGTACTTTAGAGACAGGCAGAACACATCAAATTCGAGTACACATGAGCCACATAGGACATTCTGTAGTTGATGATCAAGTTTACGGAAAAAATAGTAGTAAAAGTGCAAAACATGCTAAAAACTCTGACTTTATCCGTAATTTCAATAGACAGGCACTACATGCTCACACGCTAGGCTTATATCATCCAAAAAGTAAAGAATATATGGAATTTGTTTCTGATTTACCACAAGACATGCAAGTCTTAATCGGTGAATTTGAAAATATATCTTAACAACATTCATATCAATATTATCATCCATGTTATCAAGAAGTTAATTAATGAGAGAAAAACTGCTGCACTACCTAGATCTTTCACTTTTTTTGAAAGTATATGTTGTTCACTGGAAATACGCTCAATTGTTGTTTCAAAAGCAGTGTTAATAATTTCTACAATTAACACCAAAAATAGGCTACTTACCATTACTGCACGTTCTAAATTACTTACATCTAAAACAAACAAAGTTGAAACACATATTATAAAAAGCAGTAACTCCTGTCTGAACGCAACTTCTGATACAAAAGCTGATTTTATTCCTTCACAGGAGTATTGAATTGCTTTTATTAGACGAGTAATGCTTTTCTTCATTATCAATTTTGGAAACTCAATGAATTACACTTATTGCACTCAGGTAAAAAATGCATGAAAACACCTTTCAGTTGTGATCACTTACAAAGATTTTTAAGTTAAAGTCTAGCATATTGTTTGAATCAAGAAAATTAGTACAAAGCCTTTCAACAAACGCTCAAGGCAGTTATATATTGATACTGACACAAAATCCTTTAATTAAATTTCTCTCGCCTTAGCTTGCACGATCCTAATTTTGAAATAAGTAATAATTTATTATAGTCTTGATATTTAAACATTTTGTATCTGCTGTAATGATTTCACTTCCAATTTGCTATTCTTTACATATTGAATTGCAAGCGCTAACGCTTTACTCCCAGAAGCTGTGGTGCTATAAGCTATATTTTGCAAAATAGCAGTTCTGCGAATATCTTTGCTATCTGAGACTGACTTTACACCTTTTGAGGTATTGATCACTAGATTTATTTTTCCATCTTTGAGCATATCAACTATGTGGGGTCTGCCTTCTCTCACTTTATTTACAGCTTTTGCAGCAATGCCGTTATTGTTCAGATACGAAGCTGTGCCTTTGGTGGCATATATTTCAAAATTCAGTTCTTTCAACATTCGTGCAACAGGCAATATATACTCTTTATCATCATCTTTTACTGAAACCAGAGCTGTTCCTTCTGTTGGTAACTTGTATCCTGCAGCCATGTGCACTTTTGCAAGTGCAGCTTCGAAAGATAAGTCAATTCCCATCACTTCTCCTGTTGATTTCATTTCAGGACCAAGTAAAGTGTCAATTCCCGAAAAACGCGTGAATGGAAAAACAGCAGCTTTAACTGCAAAATGATTGAAAGGCTTGTTTTCCTGATTCAATTTTTTACCCAAAATAACCTGAGTGGCAAGCTTTGCAATAGGAATATTGATTACCTTGGAAATAAAAGGAACTGTGCGACTAGCCCTTAGATTCACTTCAAGTATGTATACATCACTAGACCTCTTGCATAACTCGATTTCTGAAGGCAATTTTGTCGTCAAAGCTTGTCTGCGCTCCTCAAATACATTCGAGTATTCTGTGATGCTCATCTGCACTTTTTCTAAAAATTTCTCATCACAAACAGGTTCTGCAAGAGGTCTATTCTCTTGAACAGCAAACTGAATGTTTATCAGACCTTTCACTTCTAGTGCAAGAGCTATTCTTTCAGTTTGGAGCTCGATCTCTTTTATTACTTCGTCACTCAATGTATTTGTCGGTATTGAGCATGTTGAATCGCCAGAGTGGATACCAGCTTCTTCAATGTGCTCCATGACCGCTGCAATGAAAACTTTTTTCCCATCACATACAGCATCAACGTCAACCTCAACTGCATTGACTAAAAATTTATCAAGAAGCAGTGACCCGTGTTCAAAAATTTTGGTTTGATTCAAGACATACTCTTTAAAGCTCTGAGTATCATGTCTAATCGACATAGACTGACCGCCGAGGACATATGATGGCCTGACTACTAGTGGAAACCCCACCTTTTCTGCGTTGGTTAACGCTTCTTTTACTGAATGGCAGATAGAACTTTCAGGTTGTTTTAAATTAAGTTGCAAAGCAAGGTTTTTAAATCTCATGCGATCTTCTGCAAGGTCAATAGAATCAAACGAAGTTCCCAGAATTTTGAAACCTCTCTCGTTAAGCACTTTGGCTAACTTTAAAGGTGTTTGACCACCTATTTGAACTATTACACCAACCAGTGTGCCATTTTCTTGCTCTTTGCTTAGTATTTCAAGCACATCCTCTGCAATCAGTGGGGCGAAATATAAACGATCAGCGGTATCATAATCAGTTGAAACGGTTTCTGGATTACAGTTAATCATTATTGTTTCATACCCCATTTCTTTGGCGGCAGAAGCTGCATGTACGCAAGCATAATCGAACTCAATACCCTGACCAATGCGGTTTGGACCACTTCCTAAAATGACAACTTTTTTTCGATCCGAAATATTCGCCTCACATTCCGTTTTATTTTCAACATCACCCTCATAACAGCCATACATATAAGCAGTGCTCGATTCAAATTCAGCTGCACAGGTGTCTACACGCTTATAAACTTGTTTAATGCCAAATTTTTTTCTTATTTCTTCAATTTGCTCTACTTTCTTATTGCTTAATTTTGCCAATCTTGCATCTGAAAACCCCATTTTTTTCAGCTCTAACATTTCATATGCAGTCTCAGGCAGGCCGTTTTCCTTGATTTTTTGTTCAGCTAATATAATTAGCTGTATATTCTGCAAAAACCACAAGTCATATCCTGTAATCGAATTTATTTCTTCTATGCTTATTCCATGACGCATTGCGTCAGCAGCAATCAGTAATCTGTTTGGCAGCAATTTTGCTAATTGAGATTTTACGTGATCAATATCAATGTTCCCAGGAAATACTTCATCAAGTCCTGTAAGATCAGTTTCAAGTGAACGAAAAGCTTTCTGCAGTGACTCATTAAAAGTGCGGCCGATCGACATTACTTCTCCCACTGATTTCATGGAGGTTGATAATTCACAATTCGTCCCCTTAAACTTCTCAAATTCAAAACGAGGAATTTTAGTAACGATATAATCAATCACTGGTTCGAATGCTGCTGGTATTATTGGAGCGCAGTCGTTACGTATTTCATCGAGCGAATATCCAATAGCAAGTTTAGTGACAACTTTTGCAATAGGATAGCCTGTTGCTTTTGAGGCAAGTGCAGAAGAGCGAGAAACCCTTGGATTCATTTCAATTACAACGAGGCTTCCATCTTCTTTAGGATTCACTGCAAACTGAACATTTGCACCACCGGCACTAACATCAATTTCTCTTAGCACTGCTATAGATGCATTTCTCATTTGTTGATATTCAGCATCACGCAGAGTCAAAGCAGGAGCAACTGTGATACTATCTCCGGTGTGCACTCCCATTGGATCAATATTTTCTATTGAACACACTATTATACAGTTATCCTTGCAGTCACGGATAACTTCCATTTCATATTCCTTCCAGCCCATAATTGATTCATCTATCTGAACTTCATTTATTGGTGAAATTTTTAGAGCACTTTCTGCAATATTGAAAAACTCCTCTTTATTGTATGCTATGCCGCTACCTGCACCACCAAGGGTGAATGATGAGCGGATGATTGCTGGTAATCCAATGTAGTCCAAAGCCTCTTTTATTTGTTCTTGATTTTTTATAATGATACTTTTGGGGTATTTCAGTCCTATTCTATCCATGGATTGGCGGAATAACTCTCTATCCTCTGCTTTTTTTATTGCTTCTCTATTTACCCCTATTAATTCTACGTTGTATTTGTCTAACACTCCATCATCTGCAAGTTTTATTGCGCAATTGAGTGCTGTTTGCCCGCCCATTGTTGGCAATATTGCATCTGGCATCTCCTTGATTATAATTTTCTCTATGATTTCAGGCAGTACCGGCTCAATATAAGTTGCATCAGAGAATTCAGGATCTGTCATTATAGTTGCAGGATTGGAGTTAACCAAAATGACTTTATAACCTTCACTTTTTAATACTTTACAGCTTTGCGTTCCGGAATAATCAAACTCGCATGCCTGACCTATAACTATTGGGCCTGCTCCTATTACTAATATAGATTCTATATCTGTGCGTTTTGGCATAATTACAATAATAGTCTCGTCTCAAATAATGTTACCAATCTTTCCTGTGTATGTGAATTTTTATTAAACCTAACTACCTTTAGACTTAACGGTATCTTTGCAGATACTATGGTAATTTATTCGGGAGATTTACTTAATGGCAAGATTTGTCCTGATATACTGCAGTCATCAGAAGCCAACTCTACGAATTTATTTGTTAATTTCTCAGGCGATACTAATTCAGATATATCTTTTCCCAAAAATGCTTGCTTATACATTTCACTATCGATAGGCCCTTCCGAATACACGGCATTTATGCATAAGTTCGTATGCTTTGTCTCAGATGCATATATCTTCACCATTGCTTCTAGCGCAGCCTTACTTGCAGCATATGGTACCCAATATGGATAAGAGGAAGGAGAAAGTGTTATCTCTGAGGTCATGAATATCGCTCTTCCAGCATTAGACTTTTTTAGTATTGGACCCAAATTTTTTAGCAAGTACCAACTGGCAGTAAAATTTGTGTTCATTACGTTCTGTAGATCTTCAAGCTCACAATCATGAACAGAGCTCAACTTACCTAAAATTTCAGTGCATGTAATCAGTATATCAAGTGTTCCAGATTCTGATAATTTTGGGCTTTCTATCATATTTGCCAGTTTTTCTACGTTTTCAAAGTCCAAAAGATCAAGTTGAATTAGTTTCACAGAGCCTTCTTTAAGCTCTTCAATTTCGTTATACAATGGCTTGAGATTATCAAGAGATCTGGAAATCAGAATTACACATGCACCTTCTTTTACAAATCTTTTTGCAACAGAAGAGCCTATTCCACCTGAAGCTCCGGTAATTAAAGCTATTTTACCTTCTAAGTCACCCATTTCTTTCTCCTTAGCAAGATCCATTGAAATATTTTAGCTGAAAATTAAATTTTGCTCCATATATAAAAATCAAACTTAGCACATAAAAAAATAGTAACGATACTACCACACCACCTAAGCTTCCATATATCAAATTCAGTTGGTCAAAAGAAGCTTTTAAGTATTGCTTGAAAGCTGAAGCAGAGATCGTCCAAAGAATAACAGCCACACAAGATCCGGGAAATACGTCTGATAAGTTTTGTTTTATGTTTGGCAATGTGAAATATAGCCAAGATACTATAGTAAAAAGCAGAAACTCAATAAGTAAATATCTAGTATAACTTAGCCCTTGGTAAGAAAAATCAATTAACATTGGCACTAATGTAAAAAATACTATAGTCAGAGTTGTAACAAGCGTAATTACTAAAAATTGTAATATACTGAGCACCCTTCTCCATATATAAGGCGATGAAACCGGAACTTTATAGGCCTTATTCAATATCGTTCTAAATCCTTCAATTGTCGATGAGGCAGTCCAAACAGCGCCTACAATTGCCAAGGTTAATAAGCTTTGCGGAGGGCCTGATATTATCTCCCTAATACGTGGCATCAAAGATGATAAAATATCCTGTGGCATGTTATCAATAATAAATGCCCAGCCGACATTGTATTGATCTAAGAAATTTACGAACGTTGATGCCATGGCTATTAAAACAATAAGAAAAGGAAATATTGATAACAGGATTAAAAATGATAGATACCCTGCATGCTCCACTCCATCATTATAAATTGTGTCAATTAAAGCACGATAAAGGCAATAAACGATACTATAAAATTTCTGTAGCACTTGTAATATAAATAAACTAAGAAAAGTATTCTAAATGAAATAAAGCATACTTTTAAGTAAAAAATCCTCACCGTTTACTTAAATTTAATCAAAGTGAAGGATAATCCAGCGTTAAATACGGAGGCATAATGAAAAACTTTCTTCTACTTGTAGCTTTAATTCTTTCCTTTGCGTTTGATGTACATGCTGATGAAACATCAGCAGTGATATGTAAAATAGTGAGCTATACTCACAGTTTGGGTGGACCAATGATCACGATAGTGATAATAGGTGCAGCATTGCTTGCAATATTTGGCAGAATGCCGTGGCCAGCGCTTTTTGCACTCGGTGCGTTCACTGCTGTGTTTTTTGGCGCTCCTGCAGTTGTGAAAGCAATAACAGGAAAAGATGCATGTACAACTAGTAGTACAACCCCAACTTGCCCTAGTGGTCAAACATGGGATGCAACATCAAATAGCTGCCGCTAGGCACTAAAATTTCAGAAAAACATTAGCAAATGGTGCTTCTTTAAGAAGCACCATTACTGCACGAACTTGTGACTTAAGCCACCATAAAGGTGTTATTCGAGTAGTCCCTCCGTTGTCATCCCAGTGCTTGACACTGAGATCCAGGAATTTTATTAGGTTGGTAAGCATAAAAGTAGCCATTTTATGTTAAAATACAACGTTTTGATGATCATGAAAAAACTGGATGCCAGTGTCTGGGCACTGGCATGACATCATCTTTTTTATCAGATACATATGAAATCAGCGCTTTCTTTCTTGTCATCCCAGTGCTTGACACTGGGATCCAGCCTCTACTTACCAACAAAAACTTAGCATAACTTTCATGCTCAAAAAATTCCTGGATCCCAGTGTCAAGCACTGGAATGACATCTGTGCTCTTTTTGCTATAAATATTAAGAAATTTACCAAATGAAGAAAAAAGGCAAAAGAATCCCCGTGTGAAGAGTTTTAATAATGTAAATTGGCGTTGTAATAATGTCCTAACAAGCGCGTTTTGGCTGAATGTAGAAAAAATAAAAAAAGCCGCTATAATTTTTGTGTAATTTGCCAATAAATATTTGAGTTTTTTACTGATTTTGTAATTGAACCTGCAGATCAAAAATAATGATAAATACTCTTATTATCATAGTAAAGGGAATGACGAAATTTGTAAAGTAGTTTTCACTCAAATGACGCCCAGGCAAAAACTATATGGTGATGCAAAAAACCTATTTTTAAAAGTGTTAATGTAATATAGAAAAAACCTCACCTTCATTAATAATAGATTACTTACCAATTGGGTAGTCACCAGTGAAGCAAGCATCACAATATTGCGGTGTAGCATTGTTACGTTTTTCTTCTTTAACAGCCCTGTATAATCCATTAATACTCAAGAAGGCTAAGCTATTTACTCCTATAATTTCCTTAATTTCCTCTACAGATTTATTTGCAGCAATTAAATCTTTGCACTCTGGCGTATCTATTCCATAAAAACAAGAATGCTTAATTGGTGGACTTGAAATTTTGAGGTGAATCTCTTTTACTCCTGCATCTTTTAGCATAACTATTATGTTTGTTAACGTACTACCACGCACTATACTATCATCTATTAAAATTATGTTTTTACCTTTCAAAGTGTGCTTATTAGCATTGAATTTTAATTTTATTCTAACTTTACGTACTTCAGCAGTTGGTTGTATAAAAGTTCTTCCTATGTAATGATTACGAATTATCCCCAGTTCCATAGGTAATCCTGAATGCTTTGCATATCCAATAGCTGCAGGTATTCCAGAATCAGGTATTGGTACAACCATATCTACATTGTTTTTTGGTGGGCTCTCTTCTGCAAGTATTCTTCCTATTTCTTTTCTTATATCATATATGGACCTATTCTCCATTATGCTGTCTGGTCTCGAGAAGTAAACGTATTCAAAAATACAAAAACTTGATTTTTGCTGTGGGAAAGGAAACATTGAGGCTAGCTTACTATCCGAACTGATGGTAACTAATTCGCCTGGTTCTATTTCTCTAATAAACTCTGCATTTATTATATCAAGAGCACAAGTTTCAGATGCAAGAACGTAAGAATCGTTTAACTTTCCTAAAACAAGAGGCCTGATTCCAGATGGATCACGTACTCCAATAACTACTTCTTGATTGATTGCCACAAAAGAATAAGCACCTTGTATTTGCTTTAATGCATATATAAAACTCTCTAAAAAGCTATCTTTTTCACCACTTGCTGTCAGATGCACTACTACTTCTGTATCAATATCTGACTGAAAAACGCACTCTTGTTTAATTAATTGTTCGCGTATCGGAGAAATATTAATTAAATTACCATTATGTGCTATGGCAAAATCCCCAAATTTGCCACTTTTGCCAAATATGGGCTGCACTCCAAATTTACTGCCACTTGTTGAGTATCGAACATGACCTATTGCACAATCTCCAGGTAAGGATTTCTTTATTTCATCTATATCATCAAATACACTGCTCACTTGACCTTGAAAGTGATAAGAGTGCAGCTTATCGTTGTTACTGGTTACTACGCCAAAAGACTCTTGACCTCTATGCTGCAAAGCGTGGAGAGCAAGTATAGAGTTAAAAGCAGCACTTTGGTTGTAACTTATGCCAAATACCCCACACTCCTCATGTACTTCATCAAGCATGAAAAATATTAAATAAAGCCTGATTGTACTTTAGTAGAGGCAAAGTACAAGAGTTTTATTTGTTAATCCCTTTCAAAGTTGAAGCTTTCTACAGTAGTTTTGATGTATACCAGAAAGTAGGTTATATGCAATTAACCAATTTTGAGATTTTTGACAATTTTTTAGCACTGAAGAGAAAAAGATATTTTTATTGACTTATCTATGTATTGAAGTAGTCACTAAAAAGTTTTAGTGGTTATGGTATATAATATGTTAAATCAAGTAGGTAAACAAGGTGAAAGTAATCTTATTTTAGAGCCTGAACAGTTCTCTAACAGCTTCTTCAATAGTCAACAGAGTAATTCATCAAATCCAAAATTACCGACTATAAGTCGTAAAGATAGGCATATGGATTTAACCAAGAAAAGGTACGCAAAAAACAAAGATATTGCAGAATATCTAAGGAATTATGACTTTATTAAAAGAGCAGAGGAATTGTCAATAATTTATCTTTTTGAGCGAGACTCATCTTTTACGAAATTGCAAATACCATTGACTACAGATGAACAAATTCTAGTTAAAAAATTTTGTGATGAGATGATAAAAGGTATAACAGAACACGATGAGCAAGAAAGCGTTTTAAAGTACATGGAACGCACAATAGAGGGTTATTTAAATCAAGGAATAAGATTAAACTCATATTACGGTAAGGATAATAAGACTGTAACAAATTTTATATTTGAAAAAATGGAAGAATTAATTAATCGCTTTCATGCAAATCCACACAATTCAACTACAAAAAATATCATACAAAAGATCACTCGTAATTTAGTGTTAAAAGGTGGGGTAGAAAAAGGATTATCTTTTTATAGCGATATTGAAGGCGGATATTACGGCTCTAATTATTTAAATGATCTTAACGAACAATGTAAGAGTAAGAAAAAAATGCTAGAGGGTCTAGCATTTGAAGGTATTGTGAAAGAAAATAACAAGCAAATTGATAAATATGATCTTGAAGTAGAAGTAGATAATAAATATTTTTATATTAAGTATCCACAAGGTAGTATTGTTAAAACTGCAAGAACTTTAAATAATGAAAAAGCTAAGGATTTAGAAGTTGGCATATTTCAGATTAAGGAAAGTATAGTAAAAGTTGAAATTACAGAAGATGGAAAAAGAAATTACACAGATATCTTAAAAGGTGGTATTGAAATATTTTTTACTACTAAAATAGGAGATGGTATGAATAAGTATTGCTTGGTTGTAAGCAAGAGAAGATAATAACTTCTCAGAGTGGACTAGGTGGCAGGTTGGATATTTTTCTGAAGCACTTTCTGCTCTTATATGAAGAATAGAAAGAAGACTTCGTAGGAGAGATTAACTGCCCCTGCCACCGAAAATCATCGTGAGGCTCACAAAATGTGATGTGATGACCTCGTATAGGAGTTTGGAACAACTGGCAATATTCTACTCTGATATATTGAAATATGCAATTGGAGGAAAAAATATGCGTCACATTGGAGTTGATTTACATACCAATAGTTTTACTGCTTGTTACTTACAGGAAGGGAAACCTGAGCATATTCAAACGTTTCGCTTAAAAGACTTGGATAATTTCACCAAAGATCTTCAAGAAACAGATGAAGTAGCCATAGAAGCAACAGGTAATAGCTGTTTCTTTTATGATGCAGTTTCACCTTACGTTAAATGCATAGTAATAATTGCTCCTGGGCAGTTTGAAGTTGTTCGTCGCTCTGTGAACAAAACAGATAAGCATGATGCACGAGCTATTGCTTTCTTTCTCAGCAAAGATATGTTGCCTGAGGCAAGGTGCAAAAACAAACAATGCCAGCAGTTAGCTTCTCTTCTTCAAACGAGAGATCAGTTAGTAAAGTCACGGGTATCTTTAATCAATAAAGTTCATGGTCTTTTTAATTACCATGGAATAAAAATTAAAAAAGAAGTACTTACAACTAAAGTAGGATTTGAACGTGCTACTCAAAAGCATAATTGGGATCCTTTAGAAAAAGTTGAAATTGAAGTGATTAGCTATCATTTAGAAGCTATCCGAGAAAGCCTTAAAAAGCTTGAAAAGGAAATTATAGCTTTCGCTAAACAACTTCCTGGGTTCAGCAATCTTATCAGCATAAAGGGAATAGGTCCAATTTCTGCAGCTGTTTTTATTGTAACAATTGGAGACATTAATGATTTCCGTAGACCTGAGAAACTTACTGCATATTTTGGAGTTGTACCAAGAGTTTCTCAATCTAATCAGCAATGTACAATTGGAAGAATTACCAAACGAGGGTCAAAAATAGCGCGTACTTCTTTAGTTCAATGTACTTGGATTGCTGTACGTTACAGTCCTTACTTGAAAAGCTTTTATGAACATATAAAAAAGAAGCGTGGTTCTGCTAAGGCTATAACTGCTACTGCTAGAAAATTTCTTATAACTATTTTCTACACTCTTAAAAATAACTGGGTTTTTAAAGATTTTACAAAATTTGAAATTTCTATTGGACAATAATCATAGGAGTATTGTATGCATGCTTGTTGTAAAAAAACTAAATCTACTACCAAACAACCGGTTGAAACTGAATCTTCTGCTAAAACATTTGTTAATAATTTAAAATCATCAATTTTTTGTGGAACAAAGGGATTTTTAACTTTTAATTTGGCGTGTTTGAGTTATTTGGAGTATAGCGCATATCGTAATACAAAATTAAAAGAAGGCGCTTTTTTTGCAATAAAAAGAAACATCATTCCATTTCTTGAAATGACAATCATAGTGCCATTTATTTGTCTTGCATTACCTATGATAGGTAGTATAAGTCTTAAGGAGTGTGCACTTACATGCGCTGCATTGATGATTGCAACATGTTTTGTTATAAGAACCTTTCACTTGCGTGAAAAGTTATTAAAAAAAATGACTAATAATGAAAATTATACCGAGAAACAAATAGAGCAGGAATTTAAGAAAGACATTATAAAATTTCCTATCTTTGATAAAAACAGACAGCATATTGAGTATAATTCTCCTAATCCAGGACAACTAATGAATGAAAGTCCTCCCTCTCTCTTTGTTAGGTTTTTACTTTTTCCCCTTACTATTCTTCTGAAGGCCCTACAAAGCTGCATAATGATATCTTTGGCTGCTGTTGAGCTTCTTGAAGCAGTTCCAAGTTTCTGTGTTGATGTGGTTTTTGATAGAAACTTTGTATCTACACAGAGTAACGTGAAGAGATCTGGCCATCTATTGTATGCTAGTGTGAGAAATTTAGTGCCTGTAACTAAACTTGATGAGTGTGTAGCTGATTTTATAGGCAAACCTGAAGCAAGGTGTTGTCAGTGAAGAAGGCAGTAATCTTATTTAACCTAGGCGGGCCTGATTCACTGAGTGCAGTTCGTCTTTTTTTATTTAATCTCTTTTATGATAGAAGAATAGTCAATCTACCCAATCCTTTCCGCTTTCTTTTAGCAAAGTTTATCTCCAAAAGGCGAGAAAATACTGCACAAGAAATATACGAGCACATTGGAGGTAAGTCTCCAATTTTGGAGAATACAAAAGCACAAGCTGATGCTTTAGAACTAAAATTAAATGAAGATGAAAACCATGTGTATAAGATATTTATCTGCATGCGTTATTGGCATCCATTTGCTGATGAAGTTGTTAAAAGCGTAAAGCAATTCGACCCTGACGAAATCATTCTGTTACCACTATATCCACAATATTCAACCACCACAACTCTATCATTCATCGAGAATTGGCAAAAAAATGCCAAAAAACATAGCCTAGAATGTAACACAACAATAATCAATAATTATTATGACAATGAAGACTTTATTGAAGCTTACACCAATCTGACAGCTAAGTACTACAAGTTAGCTAGCAAAATCGGTAAGCCAAGAGTACTGTTTTCAGCTCATAGCTTGCCTCTTAGTATCATTAAAAAAGGCGACCCTTACGCTTCACAGATAGAAAAAACAGTAAAGTTAATAGTAAAAAAATTGAATATTGAAGATCTTGATTGGGGAATATGTTATCAGAGTAAGGTTGGCCCAGTAAAATGGTTGGAGCCTAGCACTGAAAGTGAATTGTCACGCGCAAAAGCCGATGATATACCCGTAGTTTTATCACCTATATCTTTTGTGTCTGAACATTCGGAAACACTGGTTGAACTTGATATAGAGTATAAAGCAATTATCAAAGACGGATATTATTTTCGCGTACCAACTCTCAGTACTGATCTCTTATTTATCAAATGCTTGGCAGATTTATGTTTAGATCACTCTCAAGGTCCTGATTTATAGCACTTTATCTTTTAAGATTTTTATGGTATAACATTAAAAAGTTATTATTTTATTATCTACTTATGCCAAAAGGTAAGCCAAATACATTTATACACAGTATACATGATGCTCACAATCATGATATTAGAAAGATGTATTGTATTGCAGTAGGTTTAACAGGCATATTGTGTAAAATTTCATTGCAATTCTGTTGCGAGTTTATTGATAACAACAGATCCAATATTTGTACTATATTAGATATTGCCAAGTTCATAAAATTACCAACATCAACATTACTCATTCTTCATTCTGGACTCAAGTTAGCTGGATATAAATCTCAGGACGATAAAGGTGAGCCTAAAAAACCAGCACAGGTTATAGGTAGCTTAGCCTTCTTGGCAAATTGTACAATAGGAATATTGATGCAGACAAAAATCATTCATTTCCTAGCTGGGAACAATAAAGATATAATAAGTTATATTAGCTTAACATCAGCAGTTCTGTTTCTATTTTCAGAATTTATAAGCTATTATTATACATGGAAGAAGTATCTGGATAATAAGAATCCTGAAAAATCTGCTGAATGTAGAAAAGATGTTATTTTCAGCACGATAACCTTGTCATTAGGCTTATTAAGCTTTACATTAAAGAGAATGGAAATTGCAACTATACCGATAGACTTGGGTGGTGGCATAATCTATAACTTCAACTTAAGCATAACAGTTAGCTTAATATTAAGCATAGCATACTTGATATCAAACATCGATAAGTTTGTTAATCAACCTAGTAATGGCACTGATCCTTCTACTGGACTCTATCATGCTCACCATACTCAGCCCGGTAATGATGGTAATGATCTGCCCGATGGCAACGCTGTGGGAATGTAAGGATTAGAGGTGAAAAGATTTTATTTCTACTGCCAATGCTAATACTGCTAATTTGCTAACAATGTTCCAAAGTGGCAGAGTTTTATTTTCTTGGCTGATGTCATAAAATTCACAGTCAGTGGAATTCAAGCTAGAATATGTATCTTTTCTATTATTGCATCGATATAAGTAGCACGCAGGCGTATTCCCTACATAGTATATCAGCGGTTCTGCAGGACTGCACTTAAATACATCGATAGTTGGTACACCTTCTTGTATAATAACACTACTTACTTCTATACCTTCCTTTACCTTTTTCATTTTACTGCGCTTTTTTTTGTTGAGGTTTAACACTTCTTCACCACTTGTCACTGTTATGATACCCATTCCGTATGTGCCATTGCTTGCTTTGATAAAAACGTAAGGTTGTGTTTTTATTTTATATTCCTGATATTTACTTTGTATTAGAGACAATACTTGATCAACTTTAACCGCTATTGCTTTTAGTGATGAATCATCATTAAAATCTACTTCATTACAATTTTCTGTAAGTGCAGAAATGAGCCATGAGTCTATTTTAAACCCGCTACAAAATTCGGACGCTAATTTTTGATAAATTTCAAAATACTTAAATTTCTGTCTACTGTGCCAACCATACAGTGGGCTCGGTATTATCTCTTGTTTTACATTTTTGAGAATATCTGGAATGTGGCTTGTCATATCTCTATTCAGTATAATAACATCGGGTACAAATCCTGAAGTTGTCTTTAATAAAGAATTTTCTTTTACAATAGTCTCATATAATTCTATTAAATTATATGCTTCACTGTGAAAGAGACCAATTTTAGTTTCGAAACCTGCAAGTTGAAGCACCTTTTCTATGGCAAATACATTTTCTATATACATTTTATTTCGTGTGTAATTTTCCGGTATTATAAGGGCTTTCTTATATTGTTTTGTTTCGAAGTAGCTTTTTATCAATTTTGCTGCTGTTACTCTCGATACCTCGCTCAGATTGTTGAAACCTGCAGGAAATAAATTAGCGTCTACTGGAGCAATTTTGTAGCTGGAGTTTCTAAGATCTATAGAGCTATAAAATGGCAATGTAAGGCCGTTAAATTTTGCCTCAAACCAATTATTTATATCTTTTTCCAGATTTGGATGAATTATGTTTTGCATCTACACTTTAAATGTTATAAGAAAAGTACTATATTATAAGTTATAATCTTAATATAATATAACGAATTAAAATAACAAAAAATGATTAATCATGACAGCAGTAAAATGTATGGTACTACTATACTGTCAATTAGAAGAGACAAAAATGTAGTAGTAATAGGTGATGGGCAAGTCTCGCTAGGCCATACCGTTATAAAATCTGGAGCAAAAAAAGTTAGGCGTCTTTCTGGTGACTCCGTAATTGCCGGTTTTGCTGGAGCAACAGCTGATGCATTTACTCTCTTCGAAAGGCTAGAATCTAAACTTGATAAGCACCCAGGACAGTTAATGAGGGCATGTGTTGAACTTGCAAAAGACTGGAGAATGGATAAATATCTAAGAAAATTAGAAGCTATGATGATCGTGGCAGACAAGTCCATTTCATTGGTCATTACAGGAACGGGTGATGTTCTTGAACCTGAGGATGGCATTGCAGCCATTGGCTCTGGAGGAAATTTTGCTTTATCTGCAGCAAAAGCTTTGATTGACGTTGAAGGAATATCAATAGAGGAGATTGCAAAAAAGGCTATGAAGATAGCTGCCGATATATGTGTTTATACAAACCATAATCTAATTATTGAAAAAATAAAGGAGTAATATGTCAAGAACTTTGTGTACCAATTCTTTTGGTCAACCTGTAGTAGGTCAATTTGATAATAATGATGACTGTAATGAGAAAAATAGCCTCTATGAAAATGAAGGTACAGGAAGTAGCAGCATTCAAAGCTCACAAGCTTTATTAGATGATCTACCACCACAGAAGATAGTTAAAGAATTAGACAGATTTATAATCGGGCAGAATGATGCAAAGCGCGCTGTTGCTATTGCACTCAGAAATCGTTGGCGTCGAAATAAAGTCCCACTTCCACTACGTGAAGAGATTATACCTAAGAATATACTCATGATAGGCCATACGGGAGTTGGTAAAACTGAAATAGCTCGCCGTTTAGCAAAGCTTGCTGGTGCACCTTTTATAAAAGTTGAAGCAACGAAATTTACTGAAATAGGATATGTTGGACGTGATGTTGACTCGATAATACGTGATTTAGTTGACGCAGCAATAGTTTTAGTTAAGGAAAAAGCACGTAAAGCCTTAACTAAAAAAGCTTTAGGTTTGGCTGAAAAGATAATAGTCAACTCCATGGTTGGTGAAGATGCAACCGAGGAAAGCAAAAAAGTTTTCAGAGAAAGACTGAGAAATAAGGAATTTGAAGATGGAGAAGTTTCTATTAACGTCAGGGAGAGCAAGGGTATGCTACCCACTTTTGATATACCTGGTATGCCAGGTGGGCAAATTGGTGTGATGAACGTAACAGAAATCGTGGGCAAGATGTTTAATGGGAGCAAAAAAACAAAAACTATTACAGTTAAAGTGAAAGAAGCACGTGAAATATTGATTAATGAAGAAAGCGAAAGGTTAATGGATGAAGACAAGATAATTAAAGAAGCGATTGATCTTGTTAGCAATGAAGGCATAGTGTTTTTAGATGAAATAGATAAAATTGCAGCACGTACAGAAATAAAAGGTGAAGTCAACAGAGAAGGAGTGCAGCGCGATCTGTTACCATTACTTGAGGGAACAACTGTTTCAACTAAGTATGGCCCCGTAAAAACAGACTATATATTATTTATTGCATCTGGTGCTTTTCATTTATCTAAGCCATCTGATCTTTTACCAGAATTACAGGGTAGATTGCCAATTAGAGTGGAACTTAAGGCGCTTACTCAAGAGGATCTAATAAAAATATTAAAGGAACCAGAATCTAGTTTGTTAAAACAGTATATAGCGTTAATGAAAACGGAAAATGTAACACTTGAGTTTACTGATGATGGTATAGAGACTATAGCTGAAATAGCATTTACAGTTAATAGAGAAGTGGAAAATATAGGTGCAAGAAGACTTCATACTGTCATGGAGAAGCTTTTGGATGAAATAAATTTTATCGCTTCTGAAAAAAATAGTGAAAAATTTGTTATAGATAGCAAATATGTAAGAGATAAACTAGAGTCAATTTCAAAGCAGCTTGATTTATCTAAATTTATACTTTAGAGGAAGCCTACTTTAAGTAATATAGAGCATTCAAGAGGTTTTATTTTTTCTTACTTCGTAATTCTTTAAGCTATTTTTCAATAGTAGAATTCAAGCTTAAATCAATTATTGCAATATCAAAATCTATGTCTTTTGTTAATACATCAGTTAAAAGGTCAGGTGGAGAAAGAACTGTTCTTTTATTACCAGCTCTCATTCCCACAACTCCAAGCTCTATAGCAAGTGGTGTTTTTTTGTCACCAACCTTAAACTGCACTATTTGATCTTTGATTATATACTCACCATTATGTCTCTTTATGCTATATTGAACTGATATCTCATCGCCACATTTTACTCGTTTTCCAGTTTTGTTAATTAAATCATTAAAAATCATCAGGTTATTTACTGAATCGGGATATTTATCTTTTACTTCAATCAGTTTGATGTAATAAGAGTTAAAACTCATTTTGTTGTCATCAGCAGCAATAGTAACTACACGCTCTCCGCCTTCTTTCATACCTATTACCCCTAAATTCACTTCTTTTAAGTAATCCTGACCTATTTTCAAATTGACATCAGTCGGAAGTAGCGTTGCTAGGTTGTTGGAGACTTTGTACATTTGTAGCAGAACTTCTTGGCCACAGAAAACTTTACTGCCACTGCCTTCAGTAATTTCATAAAAGTTTATCATCTCTTCTTCTTTTTGCTGTGTTATTTCTTCTAAGTATTCTGCTAACCCATGCTTTTCAATATAACGATCAAGAGCTGATTCAAGTATCGGCCTGACCAAATAACTTGCTATCATCTGTGTCAAACCACCATGTGTAGCATTTATTTCGTAAAGCTTTTCCCTTTTCTCTGGTTTATCTTTGTTTATATAAACAATCGTAATTATAAAAGCAGAAGCTAAAGTGAGAATCATTACTACAGAGATAAACATTTGTAATATAATTTTTCTAACCATCCTTCTTTACTTGATTCAATAAATCATATAAGTCATTAGTATTCCCTGAAAGCGTACTTAAATTATCTGAGGCCTGTTTAAAGAGACTATCTATATAGTTTTCCATTTCATTTTTTCCAAGCACGGACATTAAATTGTTTGTTTTATCTTGCTCATAATCTTCGATATCATCTTTGGCTTGAAAAATAAGCCCTAGATTTATTCCATAGTTATATAATGCTTCCCGCTCCTTGTCTGTAGCGCCTCCTATTATAGCCCCTATTTCACATGAAGCTGCAAATAGTTTTGCAGTTTTCATCAAATGAATTTCTTTTATTTTGTCAAAATCTGCACCTATATCTAAAATCTGCCCTCCCACCATTCCCTTCATTCCTATTGCTTGAGAGAGCACTTTTATGATCTCACAATTTAACACAGATAATATCTCAAAAGCCAGGGTAAGTAATGCATCTCCGGCCAGTACTGCTGTTGCTTCACCAAATTTTTTGTGGCAGCTTGGCTGGCCTCTGCGGGTATCACTGTTATCCATACATGGCAGATCATCGTGAATTAGGGAGTAAGCATGAATAAATTCAATTGCTGCTGCTGTTGTTATTGCTTTTTCAACCTTTATGTTGAATATCGACGAAGATGCTATAACTAAAAAAGAACGTATATGTTTTGCAGGAGCAAGAAGCACATAACGCATAGCTGATATAAGTTTATTCTCACTATTTTCAGGTAAGAGCTTATTCACTTCTACAACAAGCAAATTTTTTGTTGTTTCGTCTAGCATTTTTAAATCTATTAACTATCGAGTGCTATGAGATAGGAAGTTTTTAATAGTTTATATAATCATAAAAGCTATTGCAAACATCAAAATTTCTTATAACATCAGAGAATAGGTTATTTTTTAGTAAGAAATGAACGAATTGGCAAAAAGCACTAGGGAAGATATAGAAGAAAAAGTAAAGAAGATTATACTAGAGCACATCAGTAAGGATGTAGAGGGATTTGGTAGTTCTTCAAAGCTTTCAGACCATGGCACAGATAGTTTAGATGCAGTTGAAATAATCATGGCAGCTGAAGAAGAATTTGGTATAGAGATTCCTGATGAAGATGCGCAAAAAATGGAAACTATGGAACAGATAGTTGAATATGTAGTAAACAAAGCAAACAATTGATGTTGAATGAGCAGAAGAGTAGTAGTTACCGGTGTTGGCTTAATTACTCCACTAGCAGCAGATGTTAATAACACCTGGTCAAAGCTGAAAGAAGGTAAATCTGGCATCAAAGCAATCAATACAGATAGGTTCGACTCTTCTGATCTTGCTTGTCAGGTTGCAGGGCAGGTGCCTGTGCAATCCGATAACATTGAGCATTATTTTAATCCACCAGATTATATTTTTGAAAAAGACCTAAAAAGAACAGATCGTTTTATTCACTACGGAATTGCAGCAGCTGTTCAGGCAGTAGAAGATTCACTAATTTTGGAAAATAAAAATATTAATAAAGAGCGAATAGGTGTGGCTATTGGTTCTGGTATAGGTGGTCTTCCATCAATTCAGGAAAATGTAATTACCATGCAGGAGAAGGGGCCTAGACGTGTTAGCCCATTTTTTGTTCCTGCAAGTCTAATAAATTTGATATCTGGTCATATTTCTATTAAATACGAATTTATAGGTCCAAATGACTCAGCGGTAACTGCATGTGCAACAGGTGCGCATGCGATTATAAACTCAGCAAGAGCTATAAAACTCGGTGAAGCTGACATTATGATTGCAGGCGGAGCAGAAAGTGCGTTATGCAGAGTTGGAATTGCAGGTTTTGCATCGATGAAGGCGCTATCAACTAAATTTAATGATAAGCCTGAAGAGGCCTCAAGGCCATGGGACGAAGAACGCGATGGATTTGTCATGGGCGAAGGGGCAGGTATATTAGTTCTGGAAGAATATGAACACGCAAAAAAAAGGGAAGCAAAAATATATGCAGAACTCACTGGATATGGACTCACAGGAGATGCGCACCACATCACAGCACCACATCCAGAAGGAAGAGGCGCACTTAAGGCAATGGAACTTGCTTTAAGGAGTGCACAAGTAAGCCCAAGTCAAATTGGGTATATCAATGCACATGGAACTTCAACAACACTTGGGGATAAAGTTGAAGTAATAGCAATGAAGCAGTTATTCGGTGACTATGCCTATAAAATACCTGTTTCCTCGACTAAATCTTCTATAGGACATTTACTTGGTGCCGCAGGAAGTGTTGAAGCAATATTTAGTATCCTTGCATTAAACAATGGAATTGTTCCACCAACTTTAAACCTACACAAACCTTCAGAAGGGTGTGATTTAAATTTTGTACCACTTAAAGCTCAAGAGCATAAAATTCAATATGCGCTTTCTAATTCATTTGGTTTTGGTGGTACCAACGCGTCTCTCATCTTTGGAAAGGTGTAGTTAATTATGCTATTTTGAATCGACTACGAAAATGTTATTCGAGTAGCTGAAACTGGAGTCCAGTTAAATTGGTCAGCATAAAAGTAATGTTGAAATATAACATTTTGATGATGATGAAGAAATGGATCCCAGTGTCAGCTACTCGAATGACAGAAGAAGAAAAAGCAAAATTTTGTCTTTTACCGCTAACCTATTATACTTACTTGATAAGTTCTATCGCTTGATTAAATGCATAAAATATTAGTAAGAAGTAACCATAAGCCCTTAATTGGAAAAATCAAGATTAATGGTTCAAAGAATGCCGTCTTGCCAATAATGGCGGCAAGCTTGTTTAGTAATTCTTCAATAACTTTGCATAACGTACCTGATTTAATTGACGTGCATTTGATGTCTGAGCTGCTTAAGAGTCTTGGTGCAGAAGTAAATTTTATATGCAATAAAGACTATAAAGCAAATCACACTTTGGAAATTGACTGTAGCAATATCAATAACTATTTAATATCACATGAAATTGCAAGCAGACTGCGAGCATCTTTTTTAATGCTAGGTCCAATGCTCAGCAGATTTGGTAGAGTTTCAACAGTATTTCCTGGTGGATGTAATATTGGAAAACGTCCTGTTGACATTCATATTAAGGCACTTGAAGCAATGGGAGCTAAAATTGAAATTGATAGCTGTAATATAACTGCAACAACAAAGGGGAAATTGCAAGGCAAAGAAATAACATTTGAAAAAGTGAGTGTTGGTGCAACAGAAAATATAATAATGGCAGCAACACTTGCAGAGGGAGTAACAATAATAAACAATGCTGCAATTGAGCCGGAAGTTCTTGATTTAATAGAATTTCTGAAGAGTATGGGTGCCAATATTGAAGTTAATAATACAAAAATCACAATAGAAGGTGTTGAAGCATTAAATGGGTGTGAGCATAAAATAATACCAGATCGCATAGAGGCCGGTACTTATGCTCTGGCTGCTGTCATTACCGGCGGCGAGCTAAAGCTAGAAGGAGTAAATTTGTCTGATATGGAATGTATTGCAAATGAATTGAAGACTATAGGAGCCGGAGTTGAGTTATGTGACGATGGTATGATTATTTCTAGAAAAAATGGCTCTATTAAATCTATTCACGTTACAACAAATCCATACCCCGACTTTCCCAGCGATATGCAACCACAACTAATGTCTGCTATGTGCATTGCAGATGGAATATCAATCATTGAAGAGAATGTTTTTGAAAGTAGATTTGCACATGCGAATGAGTTAAGAAAATTAGGTGCTAATATCAGCATCGAAAAAAGTAAAGCTACTATAAGTGGAACAAAGAGTCTATCTGGAGCTAATCTGCATGCTAATGACTTAAGGTCAACAGCAGCTTTAATTCTCGCTTCTTTGGTAGCTAAAGGAGAAACTATAATAAATAACTCACATCATTTATGGAGAGGCTATGAAGCGATGGACGAAAAACTCAATTCGTGTGGAGCCGATATTTCCTTGAGGACATGTTATGAATAAGCGAACTACAGTAAAAGAGATAGATGAAATTCTATACGAAGAACATAAGGTGTTAGATCATGGATTTGTTCGAGTGATTGATTATATGGGCTCTGATAGCGCCATAGTTCAAGCTGCTCGTGTTTCTTATGGAAAAGGAACAAAACAGATAAATCAAGATGAAGCGCTTATAAAGTATTTGATGAGGCATCATCATACAACTCCATTTGAAATGTGTGAAATTAAGTTTCACGTGAAACTTCCAATTTTTATTGCAAGACAGTGGATAAGACACAGAACTGCAAATGTGAATGAATATTCCGGAAGGTATTCGATACTTGATAATGAATTTTATATACCAAAACAGGTTGCAAAACAATCTGATAATAATAAACAAGGCAGCGGTGAAGCTTTTGACTCAAGTACTTCAAAAGAAATAATAGATTCTCTAATAAATGATTCTAATTTAGTATATTCTCATTATGAGAAATTTATTGAACAGGGCCTTGCAAGGGAAATTGCCCGAACTAATCTAACACTTAATTACTATACTCAGTTTTATTGGAAAATAGATTTACATAACCTTTTTCACTTTTTAAGGCTTAGAGCTGATCAGCATGCCCAATATGAAATTAGAGTCTATGCAGAAGTTATGTTGGACATAGTAAAGAAATGGGTCCCGCTGGCCTATAATGCTTTTGTTGAATACTCCTTAAAATCAGCCTGCATTTCAAAAACTGGTCTTGAGATAATTCGCAAGCTAATAAAAGGAGAAAATGTTACGAGAGAAGAAAGTGGCATTGGTAAAAGAGAATGGAATGAGCTGATGTCTATACTTGGTAAATAATCTTGAAGATAAATGTATAGTTGTTATTTACATAGCGTTTGCAGGATAGCTGTACAAAACCCAAACCAGTCACAGCTGTACGAACATTTTGGTAATTTGCATAGTAGATGATGTCATTCTAGTACTTGATACTGGAATCCAGGAATTTTGATTCTAAATTGAGTATTGGTCTTAAATTAAAATAAACGTTTGTGATGAGATTATATGAACACTGGATCCCAGTGTCGGAGCACTGGGATGACAAGAGAAGGAAAAACTGGCATGACAGAAGACGAAACCACTGGAACATTTATTTTTGAAAGTAAATTACATAGTAGATGGTCAGTACTTGATACTGGAATCTAGTCCTTAAGATCAAGTTATGTCCACTTACAGACTTGCAGGTGTGAGCAACAATTGATTCATACCTTTATCAACTGATATATCAATTATTCTTGAATTTGTTCTTTCCATTGTTTCATAAAGCTTTTCAGCTTTCTTTAATATTAGTGTTGCATTTCTAAGCATAATATAAGCTTGGCAATAATCTGCAAAATTTTCAATATACATATCATATGAATAACGGTTTACAGCAAGTTCCATTACCCTACAAACGTCCTCTAATGTAAAATTGGCAGCTCCTGTATCAGGACAAAAGCCAACCGCTCCTTTATTAGAGTCAAAAAATATGTATTTATTATTCTCTGCTTTATACACCAACATAAAATGTCCAGCACCCTTGGAATCTGCTCTATTATAAGTAAAACAAAAAGAACTAAATTCTAAGTAGCATCCTATCTCCACATCATTTAAAACACGTTTGATTTGTTCTTGCTCAGTATCGATCCATAGTTTTGTTGAAGATAAATCATCACATAATTGCTCATATATTGTTTCATCAGAATAAAATGTATCTCCTTCTCGCTTTTTAATGCTCTGAACATCAAGAATAGGTAAAAATTGCGATAAAAACTTCATCATCAATAACTTAATCGTTTGTTCTTTTCTTCCATCAATATAATTCATAAAATCTTGTTCAGATATAATATTATCAGACTCGAGAAATCTAACAAAATCTTGCTTATTCTCTAATTTTAGAAAAGTAATAAAGTAATTTAATGAGTGACATAACCCTCTTTCGAGAGAAAAACCTAAAATTTCTTCAAATCTATCTTTTAATTGTACAATTTTAGATATACTATCTAACATAAAAGTATTCAAATTAAATTGAATGGCTTGCTCACTTTCAAATAATTTATTATATTGTTCTTCAGCTGATAAATCTGGCGCCTTATATACATATCTACCATTTTCTCTACATATACCTTCTATATCTTCAACGATACCACGTTCTACATTTTTACTGATAGCAAGTTCTTTATTTCCTTGATTCCTTACATTAGTTAATAGGTTTAAAAATTCTACAATTTGCTGTTTTGAAAGTGTTTTTTCAACTTCTCCATCTTTAGTTTTAGAAAACACTCTAATTTTAGCGTTTTTCTTGTCAGTATAGACTTTTAATACAATAGATTCAGCAATGCGATTAACATATTTTGGCATATTAATTATTAAGATATTAACTATATATCTTAATAATAGTATAACCCACACCACTTGTCAATTAATATATTAGTAAATTAGTATTATTTATTATATAAAAAAGTAAATTACATAGTGGATGGTCAGTGCTTATCCAGGAATTTTGATTCTAAATTAGGTATTGGTCTTAAATTAAAATAAACGTTTGTGATGAGATTATATGAAAAACTGGATCCCAGTGTCGAAGCACTGGGATGACAGGAGAAGATTTCATTCCTTATATCAATTAATTCTCATCCACCTTTTATGTTACATAAACTCATCACTTTTATAGAACATCTCATTAAAATCATTCAAAATTCCAAAATCTTGATTTTTAATAAATAGATGCCCATCTGCAATATAGGACTCAGCAAGAGTAAATGGTTCATCATGATGCTGTGATGCTGGCCTAACAATTTCATTGTACAAAACCATTACTTGCTCATAATTGTATCCACTACCATCATGATATTTACCACGTATAGTGTCATAAAAATTTCTTACATCATCATACGTAACTTGCAGTTCTACCTTATATTTCCCTATTTCAACAGCCTCACCCACTTTGATTTTTAAAGGATGTTGTGATTCTTCTTTCACATTATCTATAATAATTGTTTCCTCTTGCTTCTCTTCGTCTACTATTAGCGACCTTTTATTCCTTTCTTCACTTGCAGGTTGATCTGCTGGCATTTGGTCTATATCGTTTTCTTGCATAGTAATTTTTTTGAGATAGCTAAGCATATCCTTTCCAGCTTTTTCCCAAGTTGCAGCCTCTTTTGAAAGCTCACGATAATAAGAATCATTATCGCCTTTGCTATCTATTACATCTCTTTCTAGTCCTTTCCCTTCTGCCCATAACTCAGCATGTTCAATAAGTGTCCTGCCATCTTTGCCTACAACGTCAACGTCAGCTTTGTTTTTTATTAGATATTCTATTGTATCTAACTTTCCATGCCTCACTGCATGAACTAAAGGTGTCCAACCATCATTATCCTGAGCATTAATATTCGCACCTTTTTCAACTAACTGCTCTATCATCTTCTTATTCCCAAGATCAACAGCAAGGTGCAAAGGCGTTAAGCCGTAGCTATCCTGAACATCAATATCCGCATTATACTCTATGAGATATTTAACTACTTCCATATTTTTCATGTGCATGGCAAAATGTAGTGGAGATTTACCAGAGCTAATATCACGGGCATCAATATCTACATCATGATCTATTAAATACTTAGCAATTTCCGTGTGTTTTAGCCCGATTGCATAGTGCAACAGCGTTTGAGCTGACGTGTTCTTGATACTGAGATCTGCACCATGCTCAACTAAATATTTTACCATATCTAGATCACCTACTTTAACAAAATGAAATATCGGATTACATACATTAATATCTGCACCGTTATCTATAAGATATTTTACTAAAGCTGTATTCTTTATAGCATAGTCAAGCGGCCTGAGATTGTGAGCATCCGGAATATTAGAATTTGCACCATGCTCCACTAGGTACTTAACTATTCCCATATTTCCCAATTTTACGGCATAGTGAAAAGGTGTCTTGAAGCAAGAGTAATTAGTTCCCTCGTAGTAAGTATCTTGAGAGTTGAGATTTGCTCCATAATCAATAAGATATTTTGCTACTTCCGTATTTCCTGACTGAATGGCATAATGTAGTGGTGTTTGTCCATTATGGTCTCTTGCATCAATATATGCATTGTGTTTTAGAAGCGTTGCTACTTTGCTTAAATCTCCCAATGAAGCAGCAGAATGTAAACTAGTCACCTTATTTATCTCGTTTACTTTTCCTATAGTATTTTCTACATTATTGTCATCAATATTCACCTTTAAGAAAGGCTGTTTATTATACTTCATAACTTTTGTTGTAACAGCTTTTCCTTGTTCGTCTTCACTCGCTTTTTTAGCAAGTTGCATAGAATCTTCTCTACTGACACTTGATTTAGATTCTATCTTGGTTTTATCACCACTTACATTATGTACTGGGCTATAACCATATAGACCCTTGCCTGCACTTTGTTGGCTTGTTGAACTTTCAACACTGTTAGATTCAACAACATTATATTCCATATGTTGTTCACCACTCAGCTCAGCCTTAACCCATTTTTTAAATTCTTGATCATAACCTTTCAGCTCAGTCAAAAAATCCTCAAATAATTTATTACCTTGAGACCTATTTGCACCAGATTTAGAAAGGCTCTTGAGCAAATTATCAATCATATCTGGGTGTTTATCTTCAAGAAATTTGATCACTTGTTCAGCATCCGAATGATAATGTTCTCCTTTGTTATTGCTAATATTATTGCGCAATATTTCATCTAGTTTGAGATCTTTATTCTTTATTGCAATCAAGGCCTCTTTATCTCCGTGATCATTGACATGCCGACCATCTTCCAAACTTGCCATATAGTTAGCAACCCCTTCATGCATGGCCTTAGATAAGACATCACCTGTACCATAATAGGAGTTAATAATAGTTAAAGCGTGCCCCATTTCGTGTTTTAAAGTTTTACATGAGTCATTGAATTGGTCCTGCAAATAAAAATAAACATGAATTTCTGAGCCACGCCCTTGAACTGTTAAGCCAGAAGCGTCTTTATAGTTAACGTTCAACTCCTTAAGATAATTTTCGTAGTCACTCTTTGTATTAAATACGAAAACATTAACTTTATTTGGTATGTTGTACCAAGGCTGAGAATTATTAATGCCAAATGCTGAATCAAAATCTTTTATAGTACTCTCGATAGCATTTTTTACACTACTCAATTTGCTCTGAGTTAATTCCTCATCATCATATTTTATATTTATTTGAAGCTTGTGTTCGCCGAAAGTCATAACTTCACTATCGGGCACAAGATCTGCCACAATTTTATTGCCACTTTTTACATCCATCCACTGCTTAAATTCTTTTTCAACTTCTGAGTTATTCAAAAGATGCTTGAATTTTGATATCGCTTCTACTCTATTGAAGGACATCTCAGTAAGTAATTGCTTTATGAATTGAGGATGTTTTTCTTGTAGGAATGTCACTAAGCAATCTGACATTCTATAGTCATTAGACATACTTGCTATTTTATACGGTGTATCATGACCAGATTCCTGCATTTTATTGTATGCTTCTTTTGTATAATGCATATCGCGAGTGCTTTCTTTTTTAGCTGCATCATAGCTCCACATGAAAAGCTTCATACCGGTACGTAAAACTTCAGGTACTGTATCCATATTACCGGTAGAGTACTCAAGAAATGCATCGCTCATTTTTTCCATTAAAATTTTAGATTTTGCACAAAGTAAGCCATTTACATCTCCAACAATAAAAGTCTTTGCTATCGTGCCGTCAGCTTCGTGTGCTCTTACTGTTCCACCACCCCATAATTCTCTATGGTCCTTACCACCTGAAAGTTCCTTGATGTGAGCTTTGTAATCATCGTAATTTTTCAGCACATAAAGCTGCAATTTTACTGGACCAGAATGAACGCTTTTTTGTGAATAGAAATTATCAGACCAGGCTCCGTAAGCATCTTTTACAGTTTGTTTTATATACTCAGGGGTATAACTAGCTAATCCCCCATATTTTACTTCTATCGTAAGCTGATCATTTATTACTATACTCTCTGTATTTGGAAATAAATTTTTAATCAACGTCTGTGATTTGTCAGATCCAGAATTTATTTTGAACTTCATATTCACCTCTTAAAAATTTTCACTATAAATAAGTCTTGGAAACAATGTGTTAACCATAGATTCAGCCCTTACTTGATTTTTACATAACTGCTGAGATATCGCTGAAAAGCCGATTCTTAGTATTGAGATATTTAGCATAGCTGCCAGCAGCAGGTATTGAATAAAAACCGCTTGCAAGTTCAAGATAAGAGCTGCTATTCAGAACAAAAAATAAATCGCTCTGGTCAAGCAATATGTCATAACCAGAGCTCGTGCAATGTAAGTATTCATTGCCTTCATACTCTGCTATGTAGTATTTACTTGCATCAAGATCACCATTAAGCTGTAAAATTGCCGCTGAACGTCCATTCCCAATACTATGGCCTTTTATTACTTTAAGTACTTTAATCTCATCATTTTCTATGAGTTCTCTTAACTTTTCATTCTTTTGATTTAATTCTTCCTCTGCTTTTCTTCTGTCTTCTTCTAATTTTGTTTCTTTTTCGACAAGCTCATTTTGTATTTGCAAAAACATATCTTGAATGGTTAAGCCATTTAGAAAGTAATCCAACACACTTGACACAAGTGGCTGCAATTCACCGTTATCTTCGAAGCTCTTTTCCTGCTTTTTGTCATATTGAGTGGGGTTATAGATTGCATATAGAGGATAAAAGCCATAATTTGTCTCACCAGGTGATAACTCTATCGAAAATCCGTTGTGATCAAGTGGAAGTTTAGTAGCTAAATATCTACCATTATCATCTCTGACATATAGCTCATTTATACCATAGTGACCACTATATTTGTTGTAATAAATATAAAAATTCTCAGGATTAAGATTAAAGTAATCATCTAAATTGTTAGGTTTACCGAGCTTTTCACATAGAAAATTCTTGCTCTTATCTGTAAGTTTGATGCGTGTAGAAAAGTAACACCGATCTATTCGGTCACCTTTTTCTATTTCAAAGTCTAGGACTATTTTATCGCTAAACATACAGAATTTCCTCACATTTTCAATACTTATGATTATAAATTGTGTACTATGAAAAAAGCATTAAGGTCTTTTTGCGTATCTGATTTTTCTGATTCATTTGAAAATTACAAAAATAGTTTAGGCTACTATGAAGAAAGCAGTTGACGTATTACTACCACTTCCAATTGATCAGTTATTTTCATATGTAGTTGAGGAAGATACTAAAGTTTCAATTGGAGATTACGTAGTAGTACCGTTTGGTAGAAAACGCTTGATTGGAATAGTTTGGAGAAAAAGTAGCAAAAGCGATCGAGAATTAAAATACATTGAACAAAAGGTCAATTTGTCGAGCATCAGACCAAAGTTGATCGAATTTGCAGAATGGGTTGCTCAATATAATGTAATACCTATTGGTATGCTTGCCAAAGTGATAATGGGAGGAGTATTAAAGGTAAATCAAATAGATAAGTTAGTTTGCACTAAGCAAAAGCAGGAAATAAGTGAAATAGATTACCAATTAAACCCTGAGCAGCAAGCAGCTCGAGATAAAATAATAAGTAATTTGAATGAGTATTCAGTAACTTTACTTGACGGTGAAACCGGGTCTGGAAAAACGGAAGTTTATCTCTCTGTGATTGCACAGTTAATTAAGAATATTCCAGCGTTCAATACACAACTAGACGAATGTTACAATATAAGAGTAATTTTTACCAAAAAGGATGTCATCCCAGTGCCCCGACACTGGGATCCAGAAAACTTAATTTCAAATCAGTACACTAAGCATTTGTACGATAAAGACTGGATTCCAGTGTCAAGCACTGGAATGACATCATCTACTACTAAAACTACCTGCAAATGTTCAAACACCAAAAGGTTACACACTGGAATGACAACAGAAGGAGGTAATGCACAAGTCCTTATCCTTCTGCCAGAAATTGTCCTAACTTCACAATTGGTAAATCGCGTTCGCAGTCAGACATCTGGAAATATAGCTGAGTGGCATTCAGGACTTACTCCAAAAGCTCGCCGAAATAATTGGCTCAGTATCGCAAATGGAAGTGCGCAGATAATTATTGGGGCACGGTCAGCGCTTTTTTTGCCTTATAAAAACCTAAAATTAATTATCGTCGATGAAGAGCATGACTCATCCTTTAAACAAGAACAGGGGATTATATATAATGCTCGAGATATGGCCATTATCTTAGCCAAACTCGAAAATATTCCGATTATTTTGTCATCCGCCACTCCGCTACTTGAAACAATTTATCATGTTAAAAAAGGGAATTACAATCATGTAAAATTGACTAAACGATTCGGTAGTGCAGAGTTGCCACAAATAAAAGTAGTAAATAATAAGCAATGGATTTCCAATGAACTTTTCGAAGGAATAAAACAAACCATAGAGAAAAAACAGCAAGTTATGCTCTTTCTAAACCGCCGGGGGTATGCGCAACTTGCAGTTTGTAAAAAATGTGGATATAAAATTTCCTGCTCAAATTGCACTGTATGGCTTACTTACCACAAGAAAAAGAACGTCCTTTTATGTCACCATTGTTCTTATCAATCAAAACTTCCAGAAAAATGCTCCAATTGTCAAAGTGAGCAGTCATTGCTCCTTTATGGTGTGGGAATTGAAAGGTTAGTTGAAGAAATAGTGAAATTAATACCAAATGCAAAAACTGCGATTATCAGCAGCGATCAGAAGTCGCTTGGTAACGTCATTGATTTAGTGTTGAAAGAAGAGGTGAATATTATAATCGGTACACAAGTGATTGCCAAAGGGCATAATTTCCCTAAGTTAACTTTGGTTGGAGTGATAAATGCAGATTTAGGACTTGAAAATTCTGACCTCAGGGCAGCAGAAAAGACGTATCAATTATTGCATCAAGTTGCGGGTAGATCTGGGAGGTTCAACGAAAAAGGAACGGTAATAGTGCAAACCAATAATCCTGAAAGTTTAATAATAAGAGCATTACAGCAGCAAAAAAGGGACTTGTTTTATGAAGTTGAACTTGAGTCAAGACGCAAAGCTAAAATGCCACCATTTAGTAGATTAATAGCGCTTATAGTTTGTGATAAGGATCAATTTGCAACGCAGAAAGCAGCAAGTGAGCTAACAAGCTTTTTACATAATCAATGTTCAACTACCTTTCAGCACTTGACGCTGAAAGAATTTGAAATTTTTGGCCCATCACCAGCAGCAATAAATTTTTTAAACAATAAATATCGTTATAGAGTGTTACTGAAAATACACAATAACCATAGTCTATTCATAAAGAAAAAGCTGAAACATTGCTGTAACTTGAGTTCAAACATTGCAATAACAATAGATGTTGATCCTGTGAGTTTCTTTTGATGTTATTTGAATTTATTTGACATTCACAGAATTAATTGTATTAATTTTTTAATCAATAGTTTGACTTTTATTACGATTTATTATATTATTGATATAATTAGAATAAGGAGATGGTATGCATGATTTAATTAAGATTATTCATAATCGAAACGAGAGTCTTGAAAAAAACATTCAAGAGTTGAAAGATTATCTTACTGATGATAGAAAAATTGTGATTGAGAAAGAGTTATTCTCAGCAGCTATTGTAGATGTAATCTCTACAAAAGGAGATTTTATCAATGAACAAGCAGTGCAAATATACCTTATTTTGCATCACTGTATTAAACACTATAGTGCAAGGTCTGAGAAAGGAGAGATATTGTCATTTCAAAACGCAATGAATATTCTAGATGAAGCAGTGCATGACTATACTACTCTTGAAGATTTCTATAAATTGATCAATTTTCGAGATCAAAGTGGAAATACATTATTACACCAAGCTGTTATAAGTAATAATACTGAGGCAATAGAAGCCCTTTTAAAATATGGCGCAAATTCTTTGATAAGGAATAAAGAAGACAAAATGCCATTAGATTTAGCTCAAGAAGAAAAAACAAGAGAAGCACTCATTAAATCTATGAAAGACCAAGCTCAATCGAAAAAAGAAAGTGCTAGATGTAATGGTTTGATTGGTATCATACCTGGTGTTTTTCTTGGTGTTGGACTGGGTATTGGTAGTGCTCTAGTACCTTCAATGACTATTATATTATGCGCACTCGCAGTATCTGCTCTTGTTGCTGGAATAGCAATTGGAGTAGCTATATATTTACTAAGTCAGGACTATAAACAGGCTAAATCGATAGAAAAAGCTGTTGATTCTCAACTCTCTTTCGTTAAGAATGAAAAGATTGAAAATACTGGAGGAAAACCAGGAAAATCTTGAGTTTTTTAACATTAGATTTCTTGCATAACTGGAATTCGAAAGTTCCAGCGCATTTTACTTATTGGATCCCAGTGTCAAGCACTGGGATGACATCTGTTTATGCAAGAAATCTATTCATTTAAAACTTGTTTGAGAAAACGTAGCTATAAAAACCGCAGGTACCAGTTGGTTTTTATTAGCTAAAGTAAAGGTCAAGTATCTGGAATTCTGAACATAAGATCCCCCTGTGAAAAAAAGATTAGAAAAAATGCAGTGCACATACGACAGATATGCTCTGAAGAGGATACGCTACATTTTTAGTGAGTGTGATTTAAAAGTCTGCAGACCGAAGATAGATTTTTGAGCTCAATAAATATCTCTAACTGTAATTGTAATCAGATTTAAAATATGCGGAAGTAATTTTTTAGCTAATAATTCTGTCTTGTAGGAGTTTAACAAGAGAACCAAAAAGTTAGCGTCATAAATATTTTTATCAAAAACTATTTTAAAAAAATTTAAATAGAGTTGAAAATTTTTAAAGATGAGATACCCTACCTGTAATCTAATTATTAGTTTTTTATGTTACCAATAGAGGGTCAAATAAACGCTGCAGCAAATTTTCAAGCAGAAGACTTTGAGTCTAAAAATGCTACAGATCTTGATTATTTAGCTAATCCTCTAAGTGCTTCGAATGCAAAGCTAGAGAATAGCGTTAAAGCTAAAGATAAAAAGAATGAGGTACCTTTTTCCAGTAGAAGAGGCAGCTCGCATGTTTTAGAACTTTTTTCTAATGAAAGCGTTGAGATTAACATTCAAGATGAAACGCCTTGTGCCGCTCGGAGTGAATCAGGTATAGCTGGGCTGTTTAGAGGTATAGCTGGGTTATTTAAAGGCAGGGGTAGTATGAACATAAACCTTTATCAATCTAAAGTGCAACGTAGTTCTGCAATTGATTACAGTACTAGAGAAAGTATAGGGTCACGGCTACTAAATATCTGTAACGGGGAAGAAGATATCTCTTTTGATCAAGAGATTAATTTTTTATATCAAGAGGGTTGTTTGTATGATGCCTTATTGTTGCAAGATGAAGAAAATCAGGACACACCTTTACATGTGGCTATTAAAAAAAATCATGCTGATTTTGTAAAAAAGCTTTTGTGTATTCTTAAGGAGCCATACCGTGCGAATGAGTTTTACAAGCACAAATATTTTGAACATAAGGAAGAGAATGAAAAGCCGCTTTTCAAATTTATTAATACTAAGAACAAGGATGGAAAAGATGCAATTACTCTGGCTATTGAAGGTAATAATTCAGAATGCATTTCAGCTCTTTTTAACTACTTAACTGATAAAAATATTAACAGAAGAAAAGATGTTGAAAGTGAGTACACACCTCTACACGAAGCTGTGCTTCTTGGCAAAAATGAAGCAATCAAAGAGCTTCTGAAATCAAGAGATATAGATACTGAACTCATAGATAAGGAATCTTACAAAGCATCTAATTATACTAATGACCAAGAGGCAATAGAATTGTTTATTAAGCACTATAGTAGTAAAATTAGTGAGTGGCGTATAAAATTAGAAGATAATAATAAAAAATTAGCGCGAATTAAGTGCGTCCTAAGCAAAACAAAACTTGCTTGTGTATGCTTAGCAGCCTTTGGCTCTTGTTTTAGAATGTATGGAAATTCCCATGACATAATAAATGAAAAAGTGAGTGAAGATATGTTATATTATTCTCTTGCATTGCTTTCCAACACTACAGGTCTAATATTATTTTTTAATTATTTGATCGATACAATACTTTCCAAGTATGAAGAAAAAAACTCTAGTTTGAATAAAGAGTCAAACAGTTATGTAGAAGAAAGAAATATGTTGAAAAATAAATTGCGTCATTTTCAAAAAAGAAATACTAGAACAAATACGCAAATATCTGAGATAATTTCAGTTCTACCTGAAGTAGAATCAAGCTGCAGTAGATTGTGATTACATTACTTTTTTTAAGATAAGTTCTGAAAAAAGTGGAAAATCTTTTTCATAGCCAATCAAACCAAGCTTTCTTTACGAAAGGTTTGATGTTATCATTTTATGCACTATCCTGAATTTGTTGAATGAACATTAATATAAAGAATTTAGTTCATGCTTTTTCTAAATTGCCAAGTTTAGGTCCATCATCATCAAGAAGGCTAGTTATACATCTGCTTCAAAACAAAGATAGGGTTATGCTACCCCTTGCATCTTTGATTAGAGAACTAGCGGATCTTATAATAGAGTGTAAGATTTGTGGGAATCTAGATACTAAATCGCCATGTTCTATTTGTATTAACCCAAAGCGTGACACCAAGCTAATGTGTGTAGTAGAAGAATTGGGTGATCTATGGGCATTTGAAAAAGGGAGTATATATTCAGGTATGTATCATGTTTTAGGTGGAAGGCTATCAGCAATAAATGGCATAGGTCCAAAAGAACTGAATCTTGATAACATTCCTAAAAGAGTTACAGAATTTAAAATTGAAGAGGTTATTGTCGCAATTAATCCAACATTAGAAGGCCAAGTTACTGCGCAATATATAATTGAATTGCTAAAGAACTCAAATGTAAAAATATCCCGCCTTGCTTGCGGCATACCGATAGGTGGAGAAATTGACTACCTAGATGAAGGAACGCTGAAGATAGCGCTTACTTCAAGACAGGATATTAAATAATATTCCATTTCTTCTGAGCAACACACTTTAAAAACACTGTAACATACTTCAGCCTAAAAACTTGCTTTACTAATTGAAAATATTGTACACTTAAAACATAATGTTTTAAAATGAGCAGTTGTGTTAACTTTTTTATTAGATGGAGTATATAATACTTATAATTGGTTAATCAAAAAATTAAGATCAATCGCTCTTGATTTCATTGCGCTATTTAACAAAGAATACGCAGATAGTAAACGAATTGGATATATAATAGAAGATCATCTGGTTAAAAAAGATCTGATAAATATTGAGCCTGAACTTGAAATCAAATATGAACTAAAAAGAGATCTGATGAATATTGAACCTAAATTTAAAATCAAATATGACCCATATATCACAAAAATAGATTCTTCAAAAATGTTTAAAGTAATGGAACAAGAGCATAGATCTATTGAAAATCTGAAAAATGTGATTCGAGTAAGAATTGATGATCTAGTTGGACGCGGGTTTAGCTATTCTTATGGTAGTGGAAGAGATCCTGTTTTTTATGCAATGAATCAGGCACATGAAATAAAGGGAATAACAAAAGATACGGACTTTGTTCTTCTTTTGTGGCTAATGTATGTTCATGTGCCTATAGATGAACATGGAGAACTATTAAAGGATCTTGTAAGGAATCACTCCGGTAATAGAGCTGAGATGATAGAAAAGTTATATCTACTTCAAGAAGAAGGTAAATTATCAATAAACAATCGTGAAAGTCTAGATTGGATAATTAAAATATCTCCACTTATAGAGAAGGAGTATATTTCAAATGGAAAATTTCCTGTTATGCAAATGGTAAGTTCCGGCAATATAGATGATTTAGAAAAAAGGTTAAAAAAAGATATAGAAGGAAGGGTGAAAGAATTAACCGGCATAGATATTCAATATAGTCCCGAAAGCAGCTTGAAGAACCTTTCCATTCATGCAGTGATAGAAAATTATGGGTTATTTAAGTAAATGAATTCTTAACTTATAAAATACTATAGTAAAATATAGCATAAGGATCTTATGTGCTTTAAAAAACTTATATCATTAGTAAGATTCAGAAAAAAAGAAGAGGAGCAATTGCCAAAGGTAATAATTTGGGAGAATGATTGCTTAGGCTATAAACAAGTTGCAAGTAAATTTAGTTCTATAATCAAGACAATTGGTAAGTCTTTTTCTATTGTATCCTTAGAAGGATATGATAAATGGGGTAAGACGTTTTTTTTGAAAGAATGGGTAAAGGATCTAGAGCAGCAAAATGAAATTGCAGCTTATTACAGCGCATGGGATATTAGTGCTATAGATCAACCATTGCCTTCTTTTTTACATTTCCTGTTTGAGGATCTATTTGCATCATACGAAGTAAAAAGAAGTGTTATACAGCAATTTAAAAACATAAACCAAGAACTATTTTCTCTCAATACATTAGGAAAGCTAATCAGTAAATCTCCACTCGCTATGCTTTCAGTATTTCTCGATGCTGCAAAAGAGGCTGATAAGAAAGACATAGGTTTTGTCTTGGGTGAATTAAATCTTCTCCAAAGGAGAAAAGAGAACATTAGAGATTTTAAAATACAACTAGCAGATGTGGTTAACAAAATCAGAAAAGGTAAAAACATTTATATAATGGTTGATGATCTTGATGTATGCCGCCCTAAATTCATTGTTGATTTTTTAGAATCGATAAAGTACATGCTTGATGTAGAAGGATTGGTTTTCATTATCTCTGTTAGTCAAGATAAAAGTAACGTGCAAAGAGCAATCAGCACAATACTTGGACCAAATTTCAGCCTAAAATCTTTTACTGATCTTTCTTTGCACTTACCAAAACAGCCAATAGAGAAATTTACAAGAAAGCTGTTTCAAAATATTGAATTGCCGAAAAAATCAAAGAGCTTAATTATAGATAGCTTTATATTTTATGCAGAAAGCTTCTCATTATCATTGCAGGCAATAGAATACTGCGTAAAGAAAATAAAGCTATGTTATGCGAAAGCTGATCCAAATTTATTTACATTTTTAGTAATACTACAGTCAGTAAACACTAATTTGTATGAGGAATTATATTCATCACCTCAGAAAGCACTGGAGAAGATTGAGAGCGCTTTGATTCTAAACGATCAGGAAGAATGGGAAAAGCTTAAAACTTCTCTTGAGACTACTTTTACAGAAAAAGAATCAAAGACTCACAAATCTTTGAAGCAAATAAGAGATATTATATTCTAGCACTTTCTTTTTAATTTGCATGACACAATGGTTGTGCTTATTCCAGTTTAGCATTGGAACCATAAGCTGGCTCACATAAATTTTAGCATACATGACCTTGAAAGATCGCGTTGCAATACTTAAATTATTAGAATAGTAAGCTAATAATGGAGCTCAAAATGCACAACATACAAGAAACTGAAAGTTTAAAATTTGACGCTGAAGTAGGCAAAGTACTAAATATAGTAATTCATTCACTTTATACCAATAAGGATATTTTCTTGCGTGAGTTAATATCAAATGCATCAGATGCATGTGATAAATTGCGCTATGAATCACAATTAAATGCTGATTTATTAGATTCAAGTGATGAGTTGAAGATTACTATTAGCTCCAGTAAAGATAAGAATGAGCTGTATATAACCGACAATGGAATTGGAATGAACAGGCAAGATTTAATAGATAATCTTGGCACGATTGCAAGTTCTGGTACGCAAAAATTCTTGAATGCAATTAAGAATAATAAAGATTCGAGTCAAGCTGTAGAGCTGATTGGAAAGTTTGGTGTTGGTTTTTATTCAAGCTTCATGGTTGCTTCAGAAGTTATAGTAGAATCAAGGAAAGCCGGAGAAGAAGAGTCTTGGGTATGGAAATCTAAAGGAGATGGAGAATATTCAATCAGCAAATTAGATGGTCAAATCTCTCATGGCACAAAAATTACGCTCATCATGCGTCCTGAAGAAAGCGAATTTTTAGACAAATTCCGTATTGAAAACATTGTTACTACTTACTCTGACCACATAAATTTTCCCGTTGAGTTTGTAAATGAAGAGGGAAAAAGTGAAAAATTAAACAGCAAAGCTGCAATTTGGATTAAGCCAAAAAATGACGTTACTCAAGAAGAGCACAACGACTTCTTCCGCGGTGTTGCGCATGTAGGTGGTGAGCCTTGGATGATACTGCATAATAAAAATGAAGGTGCAATAGAATATACGAATTTGCTTTATGTTCCTTCTATCAAGCCTTATGATTTGTTTCATCCAGATAGACGCTGCTCTGTAAAGTTATATGTCAATAAAGTATTTATTACTGAAGATAATGTACAAATTATACCACAATACCTGCGTTTCTTGAAAGGTGTGGTTGATTCACCAGATTTACCTCTCAACATCAGCAGAGAAACACTGCAGAATAATCGCGTTGTTGAGCAGATTAGGAAATCCCTAACTAAACGCGCAGTATCAGAGCTCGGCAAAAAAGCAAAAGATAATTTAGAGGAATACACAAAATTCTGGGGCAATTTTGGTGCGGTGTTAAAAGAAGGTCTTTGCGAAGCTATGCCAACTGATGAAAGAGAAGCATTGCTTTCCATTTGCAGATTTCATAGCACCAGTGATGATAAGCTAGTCAGTATTGATGATTATATAAGCAGAATGAAGCCTGAACAGGAACATATCTACTATCTCACAGGAAATAGTCTCGATTCAGTAAAAAACAGTCCACAACTTGAAGGATTCGTCAGCAAAGGATTGGAAGTGCTTCTATTTGTTGATCCAGTTGATGATTTCTGGACTAGCGTGATTCATGAATATAAAGATCAAAAATTTAAGTCCGTGACCCGTGCTGATGTTGATTTAGAAAAATTCTCTTCAGAAGAAGGTAAGAAAGATGAAGAAAATAAATCAGATGAAAACAAAAGCGAAGAAAACGCGGATTCTATACTCGAATACTTCACCAAAGTTCTTGGAAGCTTAGTAAAAAGTGTAAAGATCTCTAAGAAATTAACCGACAGTCCTGTGTGTCTAGCAGTTGATGAAGGAACTATGGATCTTCGTATGGAGCGTTTTTTACGTGAACAGAAGCAGCTAAATTACCGCACGCCAAAAGTACTTGAAATTAACATTAAGCATCCTTTGATAAGAAACATAATGGAATCTCACGCTGAAAATGGTGAAAATCCAACACTTGGAGATATGATTTATTTATTGTTCTATCAAGCTTGTATAGTGGAAGGTGAAGAGATGGAAGACGTAAGTCTGTTTGCTAAAAGACTCAATAATTTGCTTGGCAAAATTTCTGTTTAATGCTATAATGAACTTAGCTAATGGTCAGGCGGGTAAATCATGGGTGGTTGGAATTTACTTGGTGGGCTCATGCCGCCAACAACAAATCATGCAGAAGAAAAAGAGCGTCGCCATTCCAGAGATTCAGGTGCTGAAGAAGAATTCGAAATTTTAGAACAAGAAGAAATTAAGGAGCATCGTCATTCTGGAGATTCAGGCAATTGTTCAGAGGTTGAGGAAGGACAAAATACTAACAGAGCAATTGAATTGGAATTTCAGCTAACACAATCTTTGCTAAGTCAAGTAAAGGCAAGTGAGAATAATAGGAATGCAAATTCTGGCAAGCAAGCACAACTTGATCTAGAAAGAATGGATTTTGCAATTAATGGGCAAACAATAAGTAAAGAGTATGTGCGCGAGTTATATTATCAGCACAACTACTTAATTTTAAATGAAAATTATCGCACATTTGCTAAACAAGTTTTCACAGGAATGTTTAAATATGCTGAAGCAGAAGTTCCAAATGATAATATACTAGAAGAATTAATTACTAATTGCAATCAGGCTGGTTATGAATTTGCAATGTATAGCCACATTCATCCTATATTTAGTCAACATAGTCTAGTACCAACAATCCCTAAAAAAATAATAAGTCTTTATTGTAATAGTGCAGAATCTGTCAATGTTGAGTATAGTGATACTATAGTTATAAAAAATTCAGATCGACTAGAACAATATGAATCTGATAGTAAGCTAGAGTTTACGCTTAAATCTCAGGATGGTAAAGTAGAGTATGAAAATGGTAAAGTAACACTTATCATTCCTGAACAATTAGAGAATTACAAAGCTGATGGCAAAAGTTTGTTAGATGAAATAAATAGGCATTTCGAAGATGAGGATAATAGAATTACAGAGACTCTTGAGAAAAATATGAATGAAGGACCTAAGTCATTTTCTGCTGAAGATTTGTCTATTACTGAAAGTTCACCTGATAATAGTGAAGTAACAACTAGAGCAGTGGCTGATCCAGGCATTTTGGGTAACATTGTAAATGTATTTATAGGTGCTGCAGAAATTGGTACAGGAATAGCAACGGAATTATTGTGGCCTCAAGATCAAATTCGTGTAGAGCCAAGACGTAATGAGGAAGAATTTACTATTATTCCTAAAAATTTAACCTTTGATGAATTGACAGATGTTATAAATAAAGCAAAAAATTATGGTGATTATGCAGATTTAGATAAAACTATAAATAATATAGAGGAAAGCGATAGATTTATTACTGATTTGAATTGTGGTAATTTGAAGGATTTTTGCTCTCAACAGCTTAATTTGACTGATCATACGCACAATGTGCTGTTGAATAATAGTTATGATGAAACAAATGGTTATTATAATTATTCAGTAAAAGAGCTTTCACTACTAGCCATTGCAGCTAATGATACGCTTGTGGAAAGATATGCAAAAACGCATAAAAGTATATTATTTACGCAAGATGAAGGTCTCGATAGGCTACTTATTGGTGTTGGTGGACAGCGCTATACTAAGCTTTTATTAGAAGATTTGGAAAAAAATCGAAGTACTATTCTACCTTGGAATAGCATATGTGAAAAACTTCGAAGGGCGTTGTCTATTCGTAATCAAGAATGCGTGAAAGCGGTATTAGATAAATTTAAAGATACTGAAGCCAGGTCTAGAGTTTCTGATATGTCAGAAAAATTTTTGCACTATGCTATACAACAAGATTTTATAGATGTAGCAAAGACTATTATTAATCATAAAATTGCTGATATTAATAGTATAGACAATTCAGGGCATGCACCTTTGCATTGGGCTGTGGCACGTAATAATTTAGAATTAATGGGCTTGCTTATTGGAAATGGCGCTGAAATTGATATTCAAGATGAGAGGCATGGCAGAACAGCTTTACATTGGGCTGCTTACCATGATAAATTTGAAATAGTAAAATTACTTGTAAACAAGGGAGCTGATTGGAACATTCAAGATAGAGATGGCAAAACAGCTTTAGATCTGGTAGGAACGAAAAGTTTATATTTTGTGAGGGAAGAAAACAGGGAAAAATCTTCTAGTGAATCAAAAATCACAAAATTTCTTGAAGGTTTAGATGATAAAACACCTTTGCATTTAAATATTAAAAAAGTCCAGAATCCAAAAATATTGATAATCAACGGCCACAAAGGAGTATTGTTGATAAAGAAGAAAATATTATGAATAATAAAAAGGTTTCAATAGAAGAAACTATAGATAATAATAATTATAGGAGGGGTAAAATGCCTAAAAATATAGAAGAGAAATTGTCTAATGCTATCTTCGCTCTTAATTATGAAGAAGTAATGTCTTTAGTGGAAAAGGTAAGGAAAGAGGACGATAGTGTAGACACAAAGCAAATCTTGAATAAAGCCTTAGAAGACGCTAATAAGACGGAAGTTGGTAAGAAAGATAAACTATCTCAAAGCAAGCTCGCAAAAATTAAAATATTTCTTGAAAAAGAGTTCGAGCATGTTGCTGCATTATCAGTGAGTGGTAATATAGCTGCTACTGCAAGTAGCCAAGAAATTCCTGTAGTGGAGCGTAAAGAAAGCGAGCCGGATTCACCATCACTGAATTCTGAAGATGATGATTTTTCTAAACTTGAAAGTGAAGATTCTGCTAGAATTTCTTCAGATCCTCCTTCGTTTGATATTATTTCTGAAACAGAAGTACCTGAAACTGCAGCAGAAATGCCTTCAATGGTCACTGAGGAAAAGTCTGATGATCTAAATGACGAAAAAGATAATCAGAATTTGACAATACCTACAGCTGTAGATGAGGGTATATCGCCTATTCCCGAAAGTCAATGTGGTACTGCACACAATGAAGAAGATTTTACTGTTCCATCTCAATCATCATCATTAGGTTTTGCAAATGAAAGTGTTAATACCGTAATATCAATTGATAATAACAGAGAAAAGCAAACTTCTAATAAACCCGCCAAGTGTGTAGAACAAGTTGCTAACGAAAATATACAACTAAAATCAGTAGCTAATAAGCAAGCTAGTAATAGCAACAAAATTTACACAAAAGAGAATAGCGTTAAATGGCCTACTGTGGCTACATGGATGTTTGCAGTAACTGGAATACTTGCATTAGCTGCTGCACCAGCTGCATATTTTGCTCTCGGTACTAGTCTGCTAGTAGCAGGAGTATCAGCAGGTATTGGAGCTTTCTGTATAGTTGCTGCTATAGCTGTACATTATTATAATAAGGCACCTTCAGGTCCACTTAAAGGACCAGATGTTGAGGAGATTGTTCGTAACGCTGCTGTAGGAGCAAGTTAAGAAATAGTAGTCTATCATTCAATAATTTATTATAATTGTATTGATTATTAATAGATAAGAACTTGGTAGACTACGAAGAGATGCTTGCTAAGTTGACAAAATTGCCATTTAATGCTACACTTAGCTTAGCTACTAATTAGGAAGAAAAACATGTTAGGTTCAGATTTTGTATCACAGAAATCAAACAAAATTTTAAAGAAATCAGATTCTAGGGATTCTGGCACTGAAGAAGGGTTTGAAATTTTAGAACGAGAGGAAAAAGGGCGCCGTCGTTCTGAGGATTCAGGTAATGAAAGTCAAGAGGAATCTGGCGTTAATAATTCTGATACTAAATCTAGTGCAGTAACTACGTTAGAATTTCAGCTAACACAATCTCTGCTGGGTCAAGTAAAGGCAAATGAGAATAATGAAGATGTAAAGTCTGGTAACACAGCTTATCAAGACCTATATAGAACGGATTTTTTTGTAATCAATGATCGCACTATAGATAATAATTTCATTAAAGGGTTATATGATAAATATAATGAGGGAGATGATAAACGTCTGTTTGCAAAGTATGTTTTTACGGAAATTTTTAAACATGCTAAAGCAGAAGTTCCAAATGACTATATATTGGAAGAGTTAATTACTAGTTGCAATCAGGCTGGGTATGATGGCTCTTTGTTAATGCAGCTCTCTCCTATATTCTTTAAGCATAAACTAAGCTTGCCTCATGCCAACGATAGAAAGATAAGTATTGTATATAATAGCCAAGGTTCTCTCAATATTCAGTATTGTCCAAGTATGCCTGTTAGAGAACTTGATACGAATAAGGAAATATGCAGGGTTGATACTATTTTAGAGTTCACACTTAAATCTCAGGATAGTAAGGTAGAGTATGGAAACGGTAAAGTAACACTTATCATTCCTGAAGAATTAAAAGCTTATAGAGAAAGTTTACTAGACAATATTAATGAATATTTCACAGATTATGATAATAATGGATTTACTCCCTTACAAGTTGCAGCGCAAGAAGGTGATGTCGAACTTGGCAGGCATTTACTAGAATGTGGTGCAAATATCGAGATAAAATCAAAGACAAAAGCAGATGGTAACACCGCACTTCATTTAGCTGCTAGGAATGGTCATAAAGATTTTGTGAAGCTTTTACTTGATAGCGGTGCAAATGTTAATTCAGTAAGCAGTACAGGCAGCGGAGTAACTCCTTTACATGAAGCAGCATATAAAGAACATTCAGATGTTGCAGAATTGCTAATAGAGCGTGGTGCAACAGTTGATGCTAAAGATCGGCATAACTTTACTCCTTTGATGTATGCTTCTGCAGAAGGTAATTTGGAGATGGTGAGATTACTTTTACAAAACAATGCAGATCTTTATTTACAGGATAATAATGGTGAAACTGCATTGCATAGCGCTGCTTATAATGGTCATTATGATACAGCTTTTATTTTAATAAGGGCGGCAAAAGATAAAGAAAAGTATGTTAATACGCAAAGTAGATATACTGGTACTGCATTACATGTTATAGCTTATAATCGAGAAATAAATGAAGGGCATAAAAAATCTGCAAAATTGCTACTAGACAATGGTGCAAGCCCGGTCAGGTAAGGAAGCAGTATTACTACTACCCCCTCCCTTAGAAACGCAGCATGCAGGTTTCCCCACACTACGCTTGAGCCCCTTATCTAAGTTCTTCTTTTCTAGAACCGGCTTGTCCTTCATGATTCCTCAGGAAACATCATTCTTAATGGTGACACCAACAGTAGAGAACCTTCTCTTGAGAAAGAGCTTGCTAACATTCTTGTTCGTTTCACTCTCTCATCAAAATACTTTTTCCATTTTAAGTCAAGGGGATTTGCATCCGCTCTGATTTTAACATGTCGTCTGATAGGTATATCAATCAGCTTAAGCAGTCTTAAATACCGTATCTCTTTTGGTTTGTTCTTGCATATGGGTGCAGCAAAGACCCATTGGCGTTGACCCATTACTTTGAAGTAACGATTCTTTATCCAACGTAATCCTTTACGAGGATGTCTTTTTTTTGCCCATTTCCATAAACTATGCCAAATTTCATTGTCGATCTTTCTAAACGCTTTTTTAGCACACACATGGTGATAGTAATTTCCCCATCCTCTCAGTAGAGAGTTGAGTGACTTAATTACTATAGCCTGAGTGTTCGCTATATTTGCTTTTATCAATGTACGTGCTTTATTAAGAAGTCTTTTAATACTTTCTTTCGAAGGTTTAATAATTAACTTCTTATTATATCTACGTACATTACAACCAAGAAAGTCAAACCCTGTTGTGATAGATGTAATCTTTGTCTTCTCTTCTGAAAGAATTAAACCTTGCTCATGAAGAAAAGATGATACTAAAGGCTTAACTTCATTTTCCAGTACTTCATGTGTGAAACCTGAAATAATAAAGTCGTCTGCGTATCTGATTACGTTCACTCCACTTCTGATTTTGTTTCTTCTTCTACTGCCGAGTTTACCAAATCGACTTTCCAATAACTTTTCAAGTCCGTTTAAGGCTAAATTGGCTAGTATTGGAGAAATTATACCACCTTGCGGGGTACCTGCAGTTGTGGGATACAGAGTTTTCGATTCTAGGAAGCCAGCTTTTAACCAACTATGCAGAATTTTCTTCTCCATAGGAATATGCTTCATAAGCCATTCATGATTAATGTTGTCAAAGCATCCTTTGATATCACCTTCAAGTATCCATTGTAGTTGATTACGACTTGCCAGTAACAAATGACAAGCTACTGTAGCATCTGCACAGGATCTTTTAGGCCTAAAGCCATAGGAGTGACGATCACTGATTGTTTCAGCTATCGGTTCCAGAGCAAACAGATATAATGCTTGCATGGCTCTATCTTTTATCGATGGTATTCCAAGAGGTCTTCTTTTGCCATTAGATTTACTGATATAAATCCGTTTTAGCGGAGAAGGTTTATATCCTCTTTGCTTTAACTGCTTTATTCCTTGAAATTTAGCATTGCAAGTTGACCATAATTGACGATCTACACCCGCTGTGTTTTTTCCTTGGTTTTCAGTTACTCTCTTAACAGCCAAAGCTTTTCCGCTAAAAGAGCGTGTGAGAAGATGTTGTAAAGCTTTTACCTTACCCCATCTTCCTTTTTGGACAGCCTTAACAATACGTCTTTGTAGCCTCACAATAACTTTCTGGCATTTCTTCCATGGCAACTGCTTCCATGCTTCAAAGCTTTCGGTAGATGCACTTACAGGTTTACTTGTAATCATCTGCTTTCCTACCTTAAGTGGTTAACAAAGTTTCTTGTCACGAGGGAACAAACGGAAGTCTGCTCGTTCACGCGAATTAATGTTACAAATTCTATCCATTTCGTTACAAAATGGCATTCGCTTTCTCCATTCTCCTTTACCTGCACTTCCATCAGCATTCCTTGCGGTTTGCTTGCCATGTAGGCGAAAATACAGGCTTACCCTGTTCCTTCTGTCATACAACAGTGGGTTAGGTGACTTCTCTATACCGGTGGAGTTATTATTTGCGTACATCTAGAAATGAGAAATGTAACTTATCCACATTACCTTTTTGGTTAGAGCTTATCAGCATCTTTAGCTCCTTCATAATTACGATACTTTGAAGTTTCACTTACGTTCACCATACCACTAGCCTAGCTCTCCAACCACATGATGCTTGTAGTTTATGCTCCTCTCACGATTGAGCATCTTCTTTTTCAAGAGGAGGTTCATTGTCCGCATCGCTTGGCACCAACCGGTTGCCCGATTCGCACTGATGCGTAGACTCAGATGGCAAAACATCTGGTTTAATAAGTTTTAGAATCCTTTCAGTTTCTTTCTGGAGGAATTCCTCTCCTTTTAAACAATATGACCGAAGACTTTCAGGTCGCACCATTTAGAAAATGTATCAGAGATCCTTTTTCTTTTTATCGTGAACTAAAAGGTTCATTAGCCATTTTTATAAAGCTCACTTTCAAAATATTTATTAACTGTATATTCTACTAACACACTGAACATTGCTATTATTGGAATAAAAAATAATATACCTATAAACCCAAAATATGAGGTGCATATGACAACTCCCAAAATAATGATAGTTGGATGTATATGAACTTTTTTTCCTATTAATAAAGGCACTAATATGCTTGAGTCTATTAATTGACCAACACTAAATAACAGCAAGACAGCAGCACTTTCAAACCATCCACTAAATTGAGTAATGGCGCTCAAAAATCCGATAATAGTGTATAATAATGGCCCTATATAGGGTATAAATGTTAATGTTCCTGATAAAATTCCAATAGCTACAGAATGCTTCAGCCCAATTATGCTAAGGCCCACGGAGTAAAAGATCATCATAACTATACATACGTTTAGCTGTCCCTTTAGGTAATTAGATATAATGAAATCTACTTTGGAAAAATAACCTGCAGCTTTTTCTCTGTAGAGAATGGGAATTAGTTTACTAACCTTTTCTACAATTGAAGGCCAATCACGTAATACATAAAAAAACACCATAAGCGTAATAGCTATTAATGATACCATGTAAATCAAACTAAAGCTTGAACTTAGCACTTGAATTATAAGATTACTGCCCATGCTAAGAGCATTTATAAAATAAGATATATAATCACTGTAATTTTCTACTAGATTTTTAGACAAGTGATCAAATAAACTATCTTCAGTTTTTATATTAAGAAATTCTAGCATAGAAGGAACCACTTTAAGCTTTAATGAAGGTATCTTATTCACTAAGAAATTTAATATTAAAGTAATTTGAAAATATATAATAGGTAAAACAAATGTAATAACTAATATAAAAGCTATCAATAAGGCAAGTGTTATAAAAACTACAGAACATGAACGCGGTATTCTGTATTTTTCAAACTTGGTTACTAGAGGGTTAAACAAATGTGCAACAAAAACGGATATTAGACACGGAACAATCATAGGACGCATCAAAAATAATGCTCCTATTATAAAAAGTAGTACACAACAAATAGTTATATGACGTTTTTGCATATGTCTAACATAGTCGATTTACCAAAAAATATACAGTTTTTTGTAAATACTATCTATTCATTGTTTTATTAAGTATTAGATCAGCTAAATTTTCATCCAATTCCCAACCAGATAAAACTCCGTTGTGCGGGTCATATTCAAAGCTTTTCAAATTAACGATTTTGGTCAAATTCATATTTAATGATTGATTATCTTCTAGTCCTTTTGCTAATTGTGCAGGATATGGTATTAAGGTGTCTCTTTCATGATTAATGACCACTATTGATATATTATTATTTTGTAGCTTTTGTATATTGCTTACTATATCAAAGTCTAAATTTAGGACCTTAAGCATTTTTTTTAACAAACAAGAGGGTAGTATGCTTAGAATTTTTGTCTGAGGAATTGGAAAATGCTTTATTGCCTTGTGAAAAGAGCTGAAAGTGCTGGTAAAAATAATACCTCCGAGTTTAATATCTCTGTCTGTAAAATATTTCAGCACTTCTGATGCAATTGCTCCTCCAAAGGAATGGCTGAGAAGTATAATGTTTTCAGGCTTCACACCATTGTCAATTAATTTACTGATTTCTTTTATTGAAGGCTGAGACAAGCTTTGATTCTTATTTATAAACGGAATCATGAGTGGTGGTACAGATAAAAAGATGCAAGTTAAAGCTGCTAAGATGGCTAAACTTGCTGTCCTAGATATCATTGGATTAGTAAGTAATATTAAAGTTGGTAATAGTATTGATGTTCCTAGAAACAAGAAACTAGCTATTGCGTAAGTTATATAGTTTTGAAATGCAATTGGGTATTTATGTGCATGAGTGTGAAAATTAGACCTATGGAGATATGTAGATCTATCTTGTATATACCTGGACGCATTTTTATAATTATCACCTATTCCATGAAAAAATATAAGATGTATCTCATTTTCTTTATTATACTTAGCAACGTGCATTATTTCCCTCTAACATATATTACACCTAGTAAAAGAATATTCCTTTTTGAGAATTAGATCAAACTTTTTTAAAATGCTAGATAACTTATATTAACACCGAAAATGGTAAGCATGCACACTAACAGACTTGAGGAATACAAGATAGCAGCATTAATAGTTGCAGCAGGAGTAGGCAGTAGATGCAATGCCAAAATCCCTAAACAGTATATAAAACTGGCAGGTAAGTCTGTTTTATTTCACACAATTAGAAAATTCTTAGCTAATCAGTACATAAGTTACATAAGAGTGGTAGTAAATGAAAGTCAAAAAGATTTCTATAAAGAAGTTACGTCATCAACTATAGATACTAAATTGCTGAGTCCAGTATGTGGAGAAAAAAGCAGGCAGAGTTCAGTTAAACTTGGACTGGAGAGTTTGCAAAAGATCAATCCAGATTTTGTTATTATACATGATGCTTGTAGGCCTTTTGTATCAAATATTCTAATAAATAACTTGATTGAATCTATGATTAATGGTCAATATACAGGAGTAGTTCCAGCAATAGAAGTCGAGGATACTATATCGTTGGTGAGTAATAATTTCGTTGAATCTACGATTTTAAGAGAAAAACTTAGAGCCATACAAACCCCTCAAATTTTTAATTTCAGAGAATTATTATCGTGCCATCAGTCAGTCAAAGAATTTACTGATGATTCATCACTAATGGTGGAGCATAAAAAACATGTTGCGATTATTGAAGGTGAGAAAAAGAATTTTAAGTTAACTACAAAAGAGGATATAAATATGGCAAAACTTCTCTTTGGAGAGCCAAAATTCCGTGTCGGAACCGGTTATGATATACATAAATTTGTTAAAATTCAAAATGATGCTAAGAGCTTTATAAAAATTTGCGGTGTGGAAATTGAGCATAATATGGCAATAGAGGCACATTCCGATGGTGATGTTGCAATACATGCAATCGTTGATGCAATACTCGGAGCACTAGGATGTGGCGATATAGGAGAACATTTTCCTCCTAATTCCTCTAAGTGGAAGGATTGCAATTCATCTCATTTTCTTGACTTTGCTGCTAAAAAAGCACAGGAAAAAGGATATAGCGTGTCTAATTTAGATATTACTATAGTTTGTGAAGAGCCTAAAATATCGCCTTACAAAGCAGGAATGAAGGAATTCATATCAAAAATATTAGAAATTAATGGTGAATTCGTAAATATCAAAGCAACCACAGCGGAAAAATTAGGTTCTATTGGAAGAAATGAGGGAATAGCAACGTATGCTTCTGTACTATTGTGTGCAAATTTTTATTGAAGGTAGAAACGAAATAACTTACTTGACAAACTCCACCATTTCACTTCCATTGCAAGGAAAGTGGGAAGGTTTGTCAAGAAATTTCTATGAGCTACTTTCGACATTAATAGCTGATTCGAGTCTTCTATTCAAAATTTTCAATATAAAATCCAATTCATTTGAGTTGTTATAACGTATCATGACTTTACCCTTAGAATTACTGTCATTAATTTTGATCTTTAAACCAAGCTGAGAAGATATAGCTCCTTCTAATGCTGCCATATCTTGATTTTTAGTACACTTATGCTCTTTTCGGTCGTTATTTTGTTGTAAGTCTTTTATCAATTTTTCAGTTTGTCTAACGCTCAGGCCCTGAGAAACTATTCTTTCTGCAATACTTTCCGCATTTTCAACATTAATCAATGCTCTTGCATGACCCATAGACAATTTTTTCTCGTTGATCATTGTTTTTACTCCATTAGGGAGTGATAGCATTCGTATCATATTGGTTATGTGACTGCGGCTTTTACCTAAAGTTGAGGCTAATTCTTCGTGTGTATAGGAGAATTCATCTATTAGTTTTCTGTACGCCTCACCTTCTTCTATTGGATTAATATCTTGCCTCTGTATATTTTCAATTATCGATACTTCTAAGCATTCCTTGTCATTTAAATCTTTTATGATAACCGGTACACTATCAAGATTTATGACCTTACTTGCTCGCCAACGACGTTCCCCTGCTACTATTTCGTAACCTTCATTATTTGGATCTTTGCGCACCACAACAGGTTGTATTATACCATTTTTCTCTATCGAACCTGCAAGTTCTTTTAATGACTCCTCATCAAAATATTTTCTCGGCTGAAATTTGCTCGGGTGTAGTAATGAAATAGGTAACCGATCTTCTTTATTATCATAATTATCGCCTATGAGGCCAGCAAGACCTCTACCTAAGCGCCTATTGTCCTTCATGCTGCACCCTCACTTATCAGCTTTTTCTCTTTACAGATGCTCATGTGTTTCTTTAAAATTTCTTTTGCCAAACTTATATATGCTTGTGCACCAGGACACTTAAGATCATATACAATAGCAGGTTTTCCATGAGAAGGTGCTTCTGATAGCCGTACATTACGTGGAATAATGGTCTCATACAAGGGGATAATAGTTTTATATACTTTATCATTTAAATATTGGCAAATATCATTTTTAATCTGCTCACTAAGTTTGTTGCGTCTGTCATACATTGTGAGCAATATTCCTTCTATTAACAGGAAAGGGTTTAGGTTATTTCTTTTTATCAGCTCTACAGTCTTAACTAAATGGCTTAATCCTTCCAGAGCGAAAAATTCACACTGAAGAGGAACAATAATCGAGTCAGCAGCGGTCAGAGCATTGATAGTAAGCAGACCAAGTGATGGAGGACAATCTATAATTATGTACTCATAATTATTACGTACTTTCTCTAGCGTATCTTTTAGTACGAATTTTCCCTGCTCAAGTTGTGATAGCTCAATTTCTGCAGCTGATAAGTCAACCACTGATGAAATCAGCGATAGATTTGGAATTTCCTTTATATTGAAAATTGCCGATTCCACCAATTCACTTCCGCTGCTCAGCAGTATTTTATATATATTTTTTTCTTCCCTGCTACGATAAGAAACCCCAAGTCCTGTACTAGCATTTCCTTGGGGGTCAAGATCTACCAGTAAAGTACTTTTTCCCACAGCAGCAAAGGCTGTTGATAAATTTATACTAGTTGTGGTTTTACCAACTCCACCCTTTTGATTTACTATTGCAATGATCTTGCTCACGCCTTTTATCTTATGTATAAAATAACTCTATTGTATATATGCAAGAAATTTTTGCATTAGAAAAATTTTTTTGTTGCCAATCATGCTCAAAGTAAACTGCCTTTTTTTGTCTTGTGTAACACACTTTGAACCTTATTTCCTAACTCATTCAGAGTAAATGGTTTGGGTAAAAAATGGAAGTCTTCTATACTGATTTCATCGCTCTTTAAAAAAGCATCCTCTGCATACCCAGAAATAAAAATAACTTTGATGTTTGGCCTATGTATCAATGTTTCTTTAACTATTTCTGGACCACTCACCTCTGGCATGATTACATCAGTGATTATTAGATCTATGTGTTGATTTTTTTTTCTAATGATCTCTAGTGCCTCGCTGCCTATACTCGCTTCTATTACATTAAATCCTTTTCTTGTAAGAGCCTTAGCAGTAAATTCCCTTACTGAATCTTCATCTTCAATTAATAAAATTATACCATTACCTTTAATCTCTACCGGTTTCTCTATTTCTTTACTATCTTCCTCTTTATCATTTTCATCCGATATGTAAACTATGGGCAAAAATATGCTGAATTTAGTTCCATGATTTACTTTGCTAGCAACATAGATGTATCCTTCGGTTTGTTTAATAATGCCATATACAGTAGAGAGGCCAAGACCTGTACCAGAAGTAATATCTTTGGTAGAAAAAAATGGATCAAATGCCTTTTCAATTATATCACTCGTCATTCCACATCCAGTATCAATCACTTCAATCACAACATAATTCCCATGTTCAATCGTTTCCTTATCTGGAGAAAACATATCCTGAGGTGTAGAATTTAATGAATCAACCTTTTGATTAAAGGTTCGTATAGTTAACTCTCCCCTCTTTTCCATAGCAGCACCAGCATTAACTGCTAAGTTAAGCATAACTTGCTCTAATTGTCCTTGGTCAGCCCTAACAGCACCCAAATCGCTACCATAATAAATATTAAATTTTATATTTTCACCTATTAATCTTTTGATCATTTCATAAAGATTAGCTATCGTACCATTTACATTAATAATCTTTGGCTGCAAAGTCTGTCTTCTTGAAAAAGCAAGCAGTTGTCTTACTAAATTTGACCCACGTTTTGCATTTTGCTGTATCTGTATTATATCTCCAAAAGATGGATCGCTAGCTGAGTGCTGGAGTAAAAGCAAATCACAAAATCCTATTATTCCGGTTAATATATTATTGAAATCATGTGCAATACCACCTGCTAACTGCCCTATAGCTTGCACCTTTTGATAATGCTCAAGTTTTATCTCTAGTTTTTTACGTTCAGTATTATCAATAAAATAACAAAGTATGAACATCACTTTATTATGAAGAAACTTATTAAAATATATTTTCATGTTATTACCGCCATTGAGCTGCACATCAAAGGACGCATTATTTATCCTATTACTTGAAAAATATTCACGCACTTTCATATGATAACCATCTGATATCAATGCAAAGATAGAACCATTATTTGACCCCGCAAGTTTTACTAATGCTATATTTTTCTTTATAAAATTGCCATTTATGTCGCATTGTGCAATAGCAATTGACGAATTTGTAAAACAAGGGTGTAGTTGATAATCAACAATATTTGATTCAGTTGGTGTTATAAAGCCGTGTATATAGCTATGATTGTATTTATCACAAAATATAGCAGTACTCATATAAGCCTTAAATGGAGCACCGCTTATAGTAAAAAACATAATTTCATTTTTGGTTATTGTATCGTCATACTTAGATTGAGATATAAAATCATTGATTGAGCTACCTTTTTCCAATTTTTTTAGTTCAAACATGTCTAAAAATCTTTTATTTACAGATAAGATACCTCCTTTTGTATTTGCAACGTAAGTTGCTATATTGTGTTTCTCTATCAACTCTTCATATACCTGCTCTTTGTTTACCTGTGTTGCCTTTAGTACAAAATACCCATTCGGTCTTGCTATTGGGGCTAATGATAAATTTAAAGTCTTATTACTATTTATAGCAATTTGTGGATTATCCGGTATTGGTTCAGAGAGCAAAAGAAAGTTAGATATTCTACTCTTCTTGTTTAAGGAAATGCATACTTTTACAGAAGTGTTATTTCTTAACGCATGATAGAGTGATTTTCTGTCTTTTTCTGAAACATCTCCTGCTTCAAGAATTTTATCTAGCGTAACATCATCGTTTATGTGATCTTTAAACCTTTCGTAGAACCTCGCATCAGCATAAATAATACCCTCATCTTTATGTAAAATGAGACAAAACTCTGTATTATGATTCAGCGCATTTGCAAATATTGCATTTTGAAACTCTATGATATTAAGTAGATACTTGTAACGTTTTATATTATATACCACAAAGAGAGTCATTAGAGTACTAGTTAATAAATTAATCTCTATATTAACATGCTGACTATATACATTAGAAAAATAGAGTACTGATATTGCTATTGGAGGTAAGAACATAATGACTGCCATCACAATAATTGACATCCCATAATTTCTTAGTATGAAGTCAACTCTGTTCTCTTTTTTGTTATCTATGTATCTTTTACTCATTATTATTGCTTGGCATCCTTGCACATATAAAAATATTCTACTATATTGATTTAATTATTATAGATTTATTAACATCCTTGATGGGTAGTTACTATCCCAATCTAATTAAGTCCTGTAAATATAGAGTACAATAATATTAATAAGCCAACAGAAGGCATTATGGAAAAACAAAAGACACAAGCATTTGAATGGTTCTGCGCACTGAGGAACAAGATCACCGAATCTTTCTTATCAATTGAGGTACAGTCATTCACAGAACCAAAAATCGAAAAAAGAAAGTGGAACCGACCAGGTGGAGGAAGTGGTGAATCTACAATTATCTTTAGTAATATTTTTGAAAAAGTTGGAGTAAACGTTTCAAGAGTATACGGAAAGCTCGCAGACTCAGCCATTAATGAAATTCCTGGTGCAAGTGAAAGCAATGGAGAGTTTTGGGCAAGCGGTATATCTTTAGTGTCTCACATGCAATCTCCCCTTATCCCTGCAGCACATATGAACACAAGGCTGATATATACCTCAAAACAATGGTTTGGTGGAGGAATGGACTTTACTCCAATTTATAAAGATGAGGGAGATTGCAAATATATTCACGAATCAATTAAAGCAACTTGCGATGAGTTCAACATCGAATATTATCCGAAATTTAAAAAGCAATGTGATGATTACTTTTTTTTACAACATAGAAAAGAGCCACGTGGTATTGGTGGAATTTTTTATGACAATCTAACTTCTGGCAACTGGAAAAATGATTTTGAGTTCACAAAAGCAGTAGGTGAAGCCTTTTTAGAAATTTACTTACACATCATACACAAACATATGCAAAAATCTTGGACAAAAGAACAACGAGAAGAACAATTGATAAAACGTGGCAGATATGTGGAGTTCAATCTTCTTTATGATCGTGGTACAAGGTTTGGTTTAATGACTAATGGTAACCCCGATGCAATTATGATGTCGATGCCGCCTCTTGTTAAGTGGGTGTGAAAAGCGGTTATTAATATAAAATAAATCGTTATAGTTTAAAATTGTACCACAATGGTGAGCTTTTATATAGAGGGGTACAATCATGGGTATAGTAGATAGTTTTTTAATTAAATCCGCTAGAAATAGCAATATAAGAGGCGTGAGGCTAGCTTTAAATCTTCATAATATAGTAAACAGCTTTGAAAAACTCTTTTCTAGAATTAATCCTTTTAGGAACAAGGGGTCATTTGACTTGAATAATGATCAAACTTTAAATCGAGCTTTAGAGTATGCAGTAACAAATCTTGATCATAATGTAATGACGTTACTTATTAGTGCTGGAGCAAATATTAATGAAATAAATAATAGTATAGGAAATGTAATCCTTCAATACAAAATAGCATCAGAAGCTATGCAGTACGGAGATAAGGACAGTCTCAAAGATCGTAAAGAAAAATGTTGTTTAGTGCTTGGTGAGCTAATAAAAAAAGAAAGAAAAGAAATATTGGAGATTTTGAAACAAGCGGAAGGTTGTGACAAGCTTAAAGAGGAAGTAGAGCTAAAATTTAAGGCCAACTCACCTAAAAAACCTCCTAGAATTTTTGAGCATGATGATATTTTGCTTTTAAAAGAGCCCATTTATGCTGAGGTGTATGACGCTAAGGTTAGTAACTCATTAGAAGAGTTGAGCGTATCGGAAGAATCCATTTATGCTGAAGTATATGATTCACATAAAAGATCTACTGAAAATTTATCATTGAAAGATAGTGGTTATTCTAGTATATCAGGAGAACCTATTTATGAAGATGTAGATGATTTCTCAGAGCAAAAAAGTCCACTAGCTTAAATCATAAAGAGCAACCAGAGCCTATTTATGCTAAAGTAGATTTATCGAAAAAGAGATCAGAAAGACAAGCAAAACATATAAAAGGTAATTCTGGGACTTATCATGGATTAGTGCAGGATAAAGTAAATAATTTGCAAATAAAACTAAATGAGCAAAGTGCTAATAAGCCAGCGAGTCAGCAAATCAAGACCAAGGCTGGCTTTAACGTAAAAGAAATAAGGCAAAATTTTGAGCGTAGAGATTCTGGATACGATTCTGGCTATGATTCAGATACAAAAGTTGAACAAAAATTAGAATTAGGATCTAAAGCTCCTAAATCTGAGATAGGTTCAGTAAGCATTGAACATGGGGTAATAGGAGACTGTCGATATAAAATCACTGATATATCACTCTAACTGTGTGATTCAAAATAATTGAATTGACTTTATATGTATAATCGATATAACTCAGTTAGATTCAAGTCGACTCTTTCGTCTAGTGGTTAGGACACCACCCTTTCACGGTGGTAACACGGGTTCAAATCCCGTAAGAGTCACTCAAACAGAATGCAAATAACTAAAGTTTTGAATGAAAAAAATTAGGCTTTATGTTGAAGAAGCTTTATCACAAAATGTAAGTTTGGCGCTTCATCCACGACAAAGTCACTATATTTACAATGTAATGCGGCTTAAGAAGCATGATAACATCTATCTTTTTAATGGAAAGGATGGAGAATGGTTAGGAGAAGTGGTGAATATATCAAGTAAATCGACAAAAATTATAATAAAAGAACGCACTAAACAACAACAACATGAAAAAAATCTATATTTGTATTGTGCTCTGGTAAAAAGCGGCGCCTTAAGCAACATAGTAAGACAAGCAACTGAAATGGGAGTAACCTGCATTCAATTTATTTCAACAGAACGTACAGTAGTAAAAAACATTAACCTAAGTAGAGCGAAATTACAGGCAATTGAAGCTGCGGAACAATCGGGTAGGACAAGTATACCACAGATTTTTCTTCCTATTAATTTTTGTGAATTGTCCGATTCCCAGAATAAAAATTTTGTTTTGTGTGATGAAACAGGTGAAGGACAACCTCCTAATAAAGTTCTAAAAGGCAAGAAAAACGTTGCTATTATTGTTGGCCCCGAAGGTGGTTTTTCATCTTACGAACTTGATTCTGCCAATAAATTTTGTCAGAAACTGAGTCTAGGAAAAAGAATTTTGAGAGTTGATACTGCTGTAGTTGCTGCATTAACCTTCACCAATTGGTATAGCTAGATTTTTTAATATGGCTAGTGCAACTTGACACTCTATATAAAGAAATCTGCATTATATTTTTTCTAAAAGAAATAAATGAAACTTGCATTTTTCCGAACTATCGATACTCTTAGTAAAGAAGTCGGGGCGTAGCGCAGCCTGGTAGCGCATTTGGTTTGGGACCAAAGGGTCGGGAGTTCAAATCTCTCCGCCCCGAGATTAGAAAAATTACGAGAGCACTGTAACCTAAGAGCAATTTTTATCAGCAAGTAAATGATTGACAGCAGAATGAAGCTTTTTTCATATAAATCACTGCATATCATATTCTATCGCTCAAGTTTATAAAATAATTGACAATGTTAATTTTCTAATTTATAAATGGATTTTGAAGTGATTACCGAAGGAGGTATAGAGTTTGATTGAAGTATCAGTCCATTATGGTGATGTAGATAGAGCTCTTCCAGTGTTGAAAAAAATAATTCAAAAGGAAGGAAGAGGGCTAAAAATGAAAAAAAAATATCACGAAAAGAAATCAGAGAAAACAGCTAAAAAAAAAGCTGAAGCAAGGAAAAAGAGGTATCAGCAAGAATGCAGAAGACAGCGTTATGGTTGGTAGTTTTTACTAAGGTTAATAATTAGTTATCTTATGAATATTCACGAATATCAAGCAAAGGAAATTTTACACAAGTTTAATGTCCCGGTACCAAAGGGTTTTGTTGCTACATCTGCAGAAGGAGTAGAAACTCAAATAAATCAACTAAAATCTGACGTGTTTGTGGTTAAAGCTCAGATTCATGCAGGTGGTAGGGGTAAGGCTGGTGGCGTAAAGCTAGCAAAGTCAACTAAAGAAGCTCAACAACTTGTAAAGGACATGCTTGGCATAACTTTAGTTACTCATCAAACAGGGCCAAGCGGACAGCAGGTAAAGAGAGTATACATTGAAGAAGGTTCAAGCATTAAAAAAGAGTACTATTTGAGTCTAGTAGTCGATCCAAAGCTTAGCAGGCTAGTATTTATATTTTCTTCAGAAGGTGGAATGGATATCGAAGAAGTGGCAAAAAACTCTCCTACAAAGATTGTGAATTTTAATATTGACCCTGCTACTGGTTTTACAAGTCTTGATAACAATAAGCTTTGCAATAGCTTTAATCTGAGTTCAGAACAAATAGGAAAGGTAACGAATATTGCAAAAAATATATATGATGCGTTTATTACAACTGATGCGAGCCAGATAGAAATTAATCCACTAGTTGAAACGAATGCTGGAGATTTTATTGCACTTGATGCTAAAATTAATTTTGATGACAATGCTCTATACCGTCATTCAGAAATCGTGAGCCTACGTGATTACGATGAAGAAGTCAAAGAAGAAATAGAAGCTTCAAAGCATGGTCTCAGTTATATAAAAATGGATGGCAATATTGGTTGCATGGTGAACGGTGCAGGTCTTGCTATGGCAACAATGGATATAATAAAGTACTATGGAGCAGAGCCTGCTAACTTTCTAGATGTTGGTGGTGGAGCAAGTAAGGAAACTGTCACTGAAGCATTTAAAATTATATTATCTGATAGTAATGTACAAGGAATTTTGGTTAATATATTTGGTGGTATAATGCGTTGTGATATCATTGCGAATGGAATAGTTGAAGCTGCAAAAGAAATAGATATTAAGGTCCCTTTAGTGGTTAGATTATCAGGCACTAACTTCAAAGAAGGAAAAAGAATTTTAGAAGAGTCAGGGCTAAGTATTATTGCTGCAGACGAACTTGACGAGGCTGCACAGAAAATAGTACAAGAGGTGAAGTAGAGTATGTCTGTTTTAGTAAATAAAGATACAAGATTAATATGCCAGGGCTTTACTGGTGCACAAGGTACATTTCATTCAGAACAAGCAATTAGCTATGGAACCAAAATGGTTGGCGGTGTAACTCCTAGCAAGGGTGGAAGCACTCACCTTAATTTACCGATTTTTAATACCGTAGCAGAAGCTAAAGAAAAAACTGACGTGAATGCTACTGTGATATATGTACCTGCTAAATTTGCAGCTGATGCAATACTTGAGGCAATAGATGCAGAGATAGAATTAATAGTTTGCATCACAGAGGGCATTCCTATACTTGACATGGTAAAGGTAAAGCACGCTCTCGCTGGTTCAAACAGTCGATTGATTGGCCCAAACTGTCCAGGGGTTATTACACCCGAAGAATGCAAAATAGGAATTATGCCAGGACATATTCACAAACGTGGACATATAGGAATTATGTCTCGCTCTGGAACTTTAACTTATGAAGCGGTAGCACAAACAACCGCTGTTGGTCTTGGTCAGTCAACATGTATAGGAATTGGAGGGGATCCTGTTCATGGTATAACGTTTGTTGATTGTATGGAGTTGTTTTTAAAAGATGATGACACTCATGGTATTGTAGTTATTGGTGAAATAGGTGGAAACGAAGAAGAGGATGTATCACATTTTGTGAAAACAGAAAAAACTAAAAAGCCAATCGTTGGTTTTGTAGCAGGTCAAACAGCACCTCCAGGAAGACGTATGGGGCACGCTGGGGCTATTATCTCCTCTAGTGGCGGAAGTGCTGGTGCAAAGTTAGAGGTTATGCGCAGTGCTGGGATTGCGATTGCAGAAACCCCTGCTGTGATTGGTAAAAAGGTGTTAGAAGTAATGAGTGTCAGTGCCTAGCCTAGGTCATAAAAACCCTATATCCCCAGTCATCAGTATATTTTTTGACCACTCAATCAGTAACTGACCTCCTGGTAAATGTACTGAAGTTTGTTTAGTAGCCAAACACTTACGAAGTATAGATGCAACAAATGCTGCACAAGCCGCACTACCACATGAAGCAGTAATACCTGTTCCTCTTTCCCAAACTCTTAAGTTTATTTCTCCAGATTTTTCTATTTGTGCAATACTAACATTTGTTTTCTGAGGAAATAATTCGTGATTTTCTAGCTTTGGTCCTAAATTCTGCAATGGTATTTCGCTTATGTTATCAACAAAAAAAACTATATGAGGGTTACCAATATTTACTGCAACTGGCTCTTTCAGCATTTCAAGCTCTATAGGTAGATAAAGGGGATCGCATTCACAAGAAAGAGGAATTTCATTCCATTTAAGCAGTGGTTTACCCATATTGACCTTTATTGATTTATCACCTACTTTAAAACATTCTAAGATACGATTATTTATCAGCTCAATAGTGATATATTCAGTACCTTTTTCTAACATTATCAAATATCCAACACAGCGTGCTGCGTTTCCACACATTTCAGCTCGACTACCGTCAGCATTGTAGATATGCATAAAGCAGTTTGCAGCATTAGACATTGTTATAATTATCACTTGATCACAACTGCCTTGATCAGCAATTTGTCTATAATTCCAGTCTAAATTATTTGCTGAACGTGAGTCTATGATAACAAAACTATTGCCAGTACCGTGCATCTTTACAAACGGGATCTTGTCTGTTAGGTTACTTACCATTATAGCAAAATTATATAAGTGAAAATTTTTCTTCTAATTACAGCTGTTTTGTATTCTATAGTTTTCTGTAATGTGAGTGCTAAGTCAATACCGGAGAACAGCAAAATGCTCTTTTGGCAAACTGGAGTTAGAAAGGGGGCAAATGTTTTCAATAGAAAAGTTGATAGTGACTTAATCAAAGCAGCAAAGGAATACAAAATTGGTTTTATTCGTCTTGCTCCTGACAAATTTGAAACTACGCAACGTGACTTCCTCTTAGGCAATGCAGACAATTATCCGGGCCTGATTTCCAAAGACCTGAAAGTTCTGAAAGATATTTTAGATGCTTTTCATCAACAAAAAATACCAGTAGTATTAACGATGCTTAGCTTACCTGGATCTAGATGGAAGCAAAATAATAACGATAAAGATGATTTACGTTTATGGTCAGATCAAGCTTTTCAAAAACAAGCAGCAAAATTTTGGCAAGATCTTGCGAAAGAGCTTAAAGATCATCCTGCTATTGTTGGATATAATATCTTAAATGAACCACATCCAGAAAGGCTTTATAATACTGCAGATTCGGCTATTTATAACGTAGAACAAAGCAAAGTTCAGAAGAATCTATTTGGCTTTTATAGCAGCATGGTAAACAGTGTCCGCCAAGTTGACTCAGAGACCCCAATAATACTTGATAGCAGCAGTTATGCTGACTCTAATACTTTTAACAAATTTGAACCAGTTAGTGATAAAAATGTTCTTTATTCATTTCATATATATGAGCCCTTTACTTATACAAACTTAAAATTAAACCAAGGTAACTTTGCCTACCCTGGACATGTTCAATCTTTTGATGCAAAAAAAGTAGAGTATTGGGATAAAGATAAGTTAAAATCATATATAGAACCTGTAAAAATTTTCCAAAAGAGGTATAATATACCAGATTATAAGATCCTTGCTGGAGAGTTTGGCGGGCACCGCTGCTCAAAAGGATTAGAGCACTATTTTCGAGATCTTGCTTCTATTTTTAATGAATATAATTGGCATTTTGCTGTTTATGGCTTTCGAGAAGATATATGGGATGGTATGGACTATGAACTTGGAAGTAAGAAATTATCGTGGAAAGATTGGCAAGCAATTGAAGAGGGTAGGATGAAAAAAAATTATTTGCCAAATAATTCAATTTTTAAGATATTAAGAGAAGAATGGTCAAGTCAGCTCGCTGGCCATTCGTCATAAAAGAATATTTCTTTTATTGATCTTCTTTGTTTTTCTTTGACTTCAGCACCCTCTTTTTCGTAACCAACTGCTATCACTGACATTACATTAAAATCATCAGGTATATTGAATCTCTTAACTATTTTATCTCTATCAAATCCACCCATTTGATGAGCCATTAAGTTCATAGCTGCAGCCTGCAGCATAAGTGCATAATTTGCTGCACCAGTATCATGCTTAGCCCAAAAATTTTCTCCTTTACCTTGTTTGCGGAAGTTCTTAGCGCTTAGAGATATAATTAGTATTTGTGCATCTTTTGCCCACTTTTGATTAGATTCATCAAGGCAATCGAGCAATTTTTTCCATATGCTTTGATTGTTCTGTTTGTTGCATATCACATATCGCCAAGGTTCATCACCAAAACACGAGGATGTTAGCCTTACAGCTTCTATTAAAATATCCATTTCTTTCTGAGATATTGCTCTTGTATTATCGTATGAACGTCCGCTGTGTCTTGCTTTCATCAACGATAATAGATCTTGTTTACTCATCATTTTTAAATAGTGCATAAATAATTCATTGTAGCGCAATATAAGCAAAATTTAAATTGCAAAACTTCTTATACACATATATTACATTTAGTAAGTTATTTTTATTGGGAAGATATGTTTATAACACAATCAAGCAGTAGGTCAACACTGGCTGAAATATTGTCTTGCGTTTTACTTTTATTCTTGATGGCTCAAATAAGCATACCATTGCAGCCTGTGCCTATCACATTGCAAACTTTAGGATTAATGCTTGTTGGGCTTAAATTTAACCGCAGAACAGCATTCTATTCTGTGCTTACATATCTATCACTTGGTGCAGCAGGATTTCCTGTTTTTGCGAATTTTTCTGGTGGTCATCACATTTTTCTCGGGCCAACAGGTGGATATTTGATTGGCTGTTTAGTTGCTGTTATAGTAATGAGCAGAGTAAATGAATTACTGAACTCTAAATATCAATCATTTATGTGTAATTCTTTAAGTTGTCTGGCGGGTACAGTCGTAATCTTTATTTGTGGTATTAGTTGGCTTACTATTTACGTGGGTCTGAAACAAGCAATAATGGTAGGTGTTTTACCATTCATCCTTCCTGGTTTGGTAAAAATTTTTCTACTTGTAGCAGCTTTGCAGTATTTGAAAAAGTGATAAGGTTTCGTCCTCATCATTTTATGTGCACTCTTGCATTTCAAGGGTATGGATATTCTCAGAGCTTTGTAGAAAATTATGAAAAGATAGCAAGTAAAGTAATTAGTGATCCTAATACTAAAATCGAAGTAGTTGATAATCTTGACACTATTTGTAGTGTTTGCCCAAACCAGACTAAACAAGGTAAATGTACCACACAAGCTAAAGTTTTAGAGCTAGATAGAAGGCATATGGAAATTTTAGGAATAAAAATTGGCGAGATTTTGACCTGGAGTGAAGCAGTAAAAAGAATTAGAAAGAAAATGTCTTTAGAGAAATTTGACTACGCATGTGAGGAGTGTAATTGGCAACCATATGGAATGTGTAGAAGTGCTCTTTTAACTCATTCTAAATAGTATCTGCCAATTAATAATATCTTTATTATTATATTAGATAAGTAATTTAGCATTTATGAATTTGTAATGTGTTACGTATAGTTCAAAGAAATAAGATTTACTGGTTACGCGCTGCAGCCAATGCCACAACACTAGGATCTATGTTTATCTGCATGCTAATTTGCGTTGTGATTTTATGGAGGTCTTCTGTTACCTATGCTAGCGAAAATTTAGAGATACAGAAGGTCTTTGATAGTGTTGTCAAGCATATAAAAGCTGATAAAAAATATAAAGATCTTGATGTTATCGAGAGAAAAAGTGACAAATTTAATATCAAAATTTCGCAGAATTCTGGCAAGAATTTTGACATATACTCTATTTTAAAAAAAGCAAAAGATTCCTTTGAGTTAGGAGATAGTGAAACAGCTACTTCTCTCCTCAATCAGATTATCGCAAAATTTCCTTATCGTGAAAGTGCTTTAATTGGACTAGGGAATATCTATTACGCTAACAAAGAATTTAAAAAAGCTGTAGAGATTTACACAAGACTGTTAAAAGAATATCCTAGCAACCCTTATGTATTAAAGAATTTTCTGACGATAATCTCACAATATGATCCTAATTTAGCATTGAGTGAAATGTTGAAATTGTATGATACACTCAGAAATAGCGCCCCTTTATCAGCAAATTTAGGTTTGATCTATATGAAAAAAGGGGATTACGTAAAAGCTAAAGAATATATGAAAGCAGCAATTTCTTTAGATCAAAACAATATTTTTTATACTTATAATTTAGCTGTTATTCTAGATAAGCTCTCAGATTTTAAAAATGCCACAGCATGTTATTCAAAGTTGTTGAACATGTCAAAAAATGCAAGTGAAAGAATACCTTTATACAAGGTAGCAGCAAGACTAAAATTTATACAACTCCATAGTGTGCACCCAGCGATTCCATAAGAGTTGCTTGTATCGCTATTTTTGTTTACAACAACAACATTGAACTATAGAATTATATCTAGAGGGGCAATTAGCTCAGCTGGTAGAGCATCTCGTTTACACCGAGGAGGTCGGCAGTTCAAGTCTGTCATTGCCCATTAGCCTAGTTGAATATTAATATTACAATTATTTCAATCAAAGTATAGAAAATGCAAGACAACATAGTACCAGTTTCAATAGTGAAAGAGCTAGAGGATTCTTATCTCTCCTACGCAATGAGTGTGATCATAAGTCGAGCTATACCTGATGTGCGAGATGGATTTAAACCTGTTCATAGGCGCATATTATACGCAATGTCGAGGGCTGGGTTCGATGCCGGTAAACCGTATAAAAAAGCAGCTCGTATAGTCGGGGATGTAATGGGAAAATATCACCCACATGGTGACATGGCTATCTATGACTCCTTGGTCAGGATGGCTCAAGATTTTTCTCTTCTTTTACCACTTATTGATGGGCAAGGTAACTTTGGTTCGATAGATGGAGATCCGCCAGCTTCAATGCGATATACAGAAGCAAGGCTCCACAGAGTGTCGCATTTTTTACTAAATGATATTGACGAAGATACAGTTGATTTTAGGCCAAACTATGATGGAAATGAAACAGAGCCTGTTGTACTGCCTGCAGAATTTCCGAATCTATTGGTAAATGGTGCAAGCGGTGTTGCAGTTGGTATGGCAACCAATATTCCTTCTCACAACCTTGGAGAAATAATAGATGCTTGTATGTTATATATAGATAATCCTGAAGTTACTTTGGATGAGTTACTTGAAGTGATGCCAGGACCGGATTTCCCAACTGGGGGAACGATTCTTGGAAGGTCTGGAATAAGGTCAGCATTTGCAACGGGTCGTGGATCAATTGTTGTGCAAGGCAAGACTCACATGGAAGACCTGCCACAAGATAGGCAAGCAATAGTGATTGATGAAATACCTTACCAGGTAAATAAAGTAAAATTAATTGAGAAGATAGGTGAGCTTGTAAAAGAAAAAAGAATTGATGGCATAACAGAAATTAGGGATGAATCTGATAAGTCTGGTATTAGGGTAGTAATTGACCTCAGAAGAAATGCTGAAGCAAGTTTTATACTTAATCAAATATTGGGACTAACTCCACTAAGAAGTAGTTTTAGTGTTAACACTTTAGTCCTCAACAACAACAGGCCTGCTTTGATGTCGTTGAAAGAAATTATAGCTGCTTTTATTGATTTTAGAAAAGAAGTATTAATCAGGAGAACAGAGTTTCGTCTAAGAAAAACGAGGGAAAAAGCTCATATATATATAGGGCTCTACATTGCGGTTTTGAGCATAGATGAAGTGATAAAAATCATCCGTGGTGCAAAAGATCCTGCGGAAGCAAGTAGAGAACTTTTAAATAAAGAATGGAAAACTTCAGCTGAGATAAGCACAATTATTGGATTAATCTCAGACAGCACGAGCTTTTTGAAAGACGGAGTGTATAGATTAACTGAGCTGCAAACGAAAGCTATTCTTGACATGAAATTGCAACGTTTAACAGGCCTTGAAAAAGACAAATTAGAAGCTGAGCTAAGTTCAATGATTAACCTGATAAAAGAATATATCGCTTTTCTTGGCTCAGTAGAGAAGTTGATGAAAGAAATAAAAAACAATCTACAAGAAATAAAGAACAGATTTACTGTGCCGCGAAAAACTTCAATAGAAGAATCAGATATGGACATCGAAGCTGAAGATCTAATTCCACAAGAGGATATGGTAGTGACCGTAACTATGAATGGTTACATCAAACGTGTGAAACTCTCTCATTATAAAACCCAGCATCGTGGTGGAAAGGGAAAGCTAGGACAGGGATTAAAAGAGGAGGACGTAATTACAAAATTATTTGTTGGAAATACCCACACTAGTCTTTTATTCTTTTCTAATACTGGTCGAGTTTACAGATTAAAGGTTTATAAACTGCCTCTTGCAGAACCAACTGCACGTGGAAGAGCGCTTGTTAATATATTTCCGCTTAGTGATGGTGAAACAATAACTAACATTATGCCGCTTCCAAGTGAGAATGACGAAAATCAAAATATAGTTTTTGTTACTGCTCATGGGAACATAAGGCGTAACTCTTTAGCGGATTTTCACTATATTCCAAGCAATGGAAAAATAGCAATAAAGCTCGACGAAGGGGATAAGTTAATATCAGTTAAAGTATGTAGCGAAATTGATCATGTTCTACTTTCAACAACACTTGGAAAAAGCATCAGATTTGTTGTAAGCGATGTGCGTCAATTTAAGAGTCGTAATTCAGATGGCGTAAGAGGTATCAAACTTGCAAAAAATGACAGTGTGATATCCATGACCATACTAAACGGCATAGGTATTGCAACAGAAACAAAAGAGCTTTACTTAAGAGTTCCGCTTGCAAAAAGGATGGAAGCTGTAACCAACAACTCAATTGATTCTAAATTGGAAAAAACTTTGAATGATTTAGGAATAGATAACAAACTGTTCTTAAAACTTGCAATGAATGAGGAGTTCATATTAACTATTACTGAAAATGGCTTTGGTAAAAGAACTTCTGCGTACGAGTATAGGGTAACAAATAGAGGTGGTGTTGGTATTACAAATATCCTTACTACCGACAGAAACGGTAATGTTGTTGCTAGCTTTCCAGTTGAACAGGGTGATAATATCATGCTTATTACAGATAAAGGAAAGTTAATTCGTATTTCAGTAAATGATATCAGAATTGCAGGACGTAGCACTCAAGGAGTCACTCTGTTTAAAACAGAGAGTAGAGAAAAGGTAGTGTCAGTAGCGAAAATTGAGGATCCTGATTCCACTGAAGATAGTATTTCCGAAATTGAAAACTCTGTTTCTTCTTAACTGTATAGCAAAGGTTAAGCAAATAGTGCAAATTTCTATTGATTAATCTATAGTATTTAAATTAAAATATATGTCTATGTTCAAGTAGAGATTGATGGATAAGAAGTTAACTAAAAATAAAAAATCATTGACAAATGAGAAGAATAAAAAAACATCTCTTGTTAAAGATTTTGCCAAAAATAAGAGTAGAAGAGATTTTATCACATTAACTACGTGTGCCATGGCAGGTATAGGAGCTGCAAGCGGTCTTTGGCCATTGGTTAAGTCTATGAATCCTTCTGCTGAGGTTTTAGCGATTTCTACGGTTGAGGTTAATCTATCTGATATTCAAGAAGGACAAGGAAAAAAGGTAAAATGGCAAGGTAAGCCAGTATTTATCCGCAAGCGCACAAAACAAGAGATTGAGGCTGCAAGAGACATAGATGTAGAAAATTTGAGAGATCCTGAATCAGATGAAAAAAGAGTATACAAAGGGAAAGATGAATGGTTAATTATGATTGGAATATGCACCCATCTTGGATGTATACCAGTTGATCACGCTACAAAAGACGGCAACGGTTGGTTCTGCCCTTGTCACGGTTCATATTATGACACATCAGGCCGAGTAATTGGCGGTCCTGCACCAAAAAACATGGCTATACCTGACTACTTTTTTCCAAGTGAAAATATTGTAGTAATTGGCAAGAAGGCTTAACGGATTTTCATAATTAAAGTAATAAAAGTATATTGCATTTCAAGAAGCACACTGACTTCATAGGCAAAGCTCTTGAAGTCTATCAAGCTAATTTTATACTATGCACATATTCGGGTGATAATTAAGAAATTTGCCTGCCAAATCTTCAGAGTTGACAGCTAAATTTAAAACTTGTTCCTTTGCGTCAGAAAAATTCTGACTAACTTGCTTAAAATTATTTTCTAACTCTTCGAGGATGGAGCTGAAATTAAAAAAACTTTTCTGCATTTCATCAAGATTTTGAGTTATATAGCTTAATACATAAAGATAGAGACAAGAGGGGAAGAGATATGGTAAAGCAAGAAAAAGCTGAAAGTGAGGGAATAAATGGAGTCACCATATCAATATGAATTAAGGGAAAGAGTGATTTCAGTGGAATCGGGATGGCTTTGTTGCATCGCTTATCGGATAGTGGGTAAAGCATAATAAATTCATGAAACTACCTCAAACTTAGCCATGCCAATATCAGTAAATTTATTGAGTAAGTAACATTTTATTAGCAACTCTTTTTCTCGATTTACTTCAGATCTATTTCTAAAACTAAACCCAAATATTTGCTTTAATCTTGAAAAAAATCCTTCAATATATGACCTTTTTCCATAAACCGCTTCCTTCTTCCACTCTTTCACACCGTCTTTACCACATAATCTAATGGCAGCATTCCTTTCAACCATATAATCCAATTTTGTATGCTCCGCTGCACGATTTTTCGGTAAAATTTTTGTCTTTATATCATATTTTTGCACAATGTATAAAGCTTGCGCCTATCATAGGGGCTCTGTCTGCATATAATGCTTTTATAGCATGCTGAAAGCTGAGCAAGTCGCAAGCACCATAATGGTCGGAGTAGGCACCATTGCTATATTGTGCAGCTATAGCTTTTTTACTATTTATACTCAATATTACGTGTAGCTTTCTTACCTGTTTATAACTGCGATACTTCGCTATTTTCCTTACTGTGACCAGGGGTATTATCTGATACTTGTACTGTCTATGGTAATTTCAATATCTTCCATATTGTTTTTGTCAACTCTGCAATCATTGATCTTAATATTGAGCTTTTTAAACCTTCTTGAAGCCTGCGAATAGCTAATGACTGCTAACTACTTGCTGCAAATATCCTTTTATAAACCCTACCGTTTGTCTTAAGCCAATTCTAAAGAGACTAGCGACTATATGCACTAAAATCACAACTTTATTACTATAAATATAATTTCCACCTCGCATTTTGGAGCTATTTTCGTACCAATTTTCTATTGCCTCATTAATAAAATGAAAAATATTTCCTCTTTCTTGCAGAAATCTGTTATATTCATGGCAGTTACTGACCTTCATTTTAGTTGGCATATTTTTCTTTCGTAGGTTAAATGCCTGTTTTATAGTGAATTTCGTCAGTAACTGCCAGTTCTTTTTATCTGAGCTATGCAACAAAGCCAATCGGGAGTCGCAATAGTAAAAGTGAAAGAAATCTTCAAAGTAGAACTATCCCCCAAAGCTGCACATGGACATAGAATATCCTTTATCAGGGATGGACGTAAACATTGAAGCTTCCCCTAGAGCTGGATATAGATATAAAGTCATTTATACCATTCCCTATATTCGAGAAAAATATCACATGCCAAGAACCTTGTCAAAATTATATAATCTATCTCTAGAGCAGGTTATTGAGAATGTCAATCCACATAAAAGAGCCAGGTATTCCTAACACCACTAAACTCACAAATTCATTTGCTAGAGTTTATAAGTTCTTGTTTATAATAATTTTATTATATCGTAAAACGATCTATATCGGCCTATTTAAACAGTATTTTACTTTTCTTAAGGATTTTTTAAAGATCACCTATTGAATTCTATGATATTATTTTTTGTGAGATTGTTATACACGTTATGGCAAGGAAGGCAGAGAGATTTGTTAAGTAGTTTTTGCATCTATATGAGCTACTTGAATAATGGTTATAATATTTGTACAATTGTACAGCATGAGCTGAGTTCGCTTAGCCCTTATCTAAACATTCAGTTCCACCAACAGTTATTGCATCGACCTTGAGTGTTGGCTGACCAACTCCAACAGGCACATTTTGTCCGTCTTTTGAGCACGTACCAACACCAGGATCTAACTTTAGATCATTACCAATCATTGATACTTTTTTCAACACTGTTGGACCGTCACCAATGAGTGTTGCCCCTTTAACTGGCTGTATAATTTTACCATTTTCTATTAGATAAGCTTCCGAAGATGAGAAAACAAATTTTCCTGATGTTATATCAACCTGTCCACCACCAAAATTTACTGCATATAGACCTTTCTTTACACTAGATATTATTTCCTCTGGTGTATGTTTTCCTGGCAGCATATAGGTGTTTGTCATGCGTGGCATGGTAACTTCTTTGTAACTTTCTCTTCTACCATTACCAGTTGGGCTTACACCCATGAGTTTAGCGTTCATATGATCCTGCATGTATCCTTTGAGAATTCCATCTTCTATCAGCACATTATAGCCAGGTGAAGTACCCTCATCATCTATGCTAATAGAACCACGCAAATTAGGTAGAGTTCCATCATCAACTACAGTAATGTTACTGGCTGCCACTTGTTTACCCATAGAATTTGAAAATGCCGAGATTCCTTTACGGTTAAAATCGCCCTCAAGTCCATGACCTACAGCTTCATGTAATAGTACTCCAGGCCAACCTGGACCTAGAACAACCGTCATTTCTCCAGCCGGAGCTGGAATTGCCTCAAGATTTACCAGCGCTTGCTCTAACGCTTGGTTTGCAACTTCTTTCCACTTCTTCTCAGAAACAAATTTACTATAAGAGTCTCTTCCACCGTGCCCTGCAGAACCTCTCTCAGCTCGGCCATTTTTCTCTACGATGACTAGCACATTAAAACGTACCAAAGGCCTAATATCGCTTAACCTGTGATCATCTTTTATTATTTGTACAGCTTGCCATTCTCCATTTAGAGTTATTTTTACCTGCTTCACGCAGTTATTCTTCGACCTTACATACTCATTAATCTCATTGAGCAGTTTAATTTTTGAGTTCAGGTCCATTTCATTTATGGGATTAATCGTTGAATACAGGCTTTTTGCCTTCTCATTTAAGTTTACTGAATTTGTTTTGCTTAAAGATGCTGAACTTTTTACCATAGAAGCAGCGTTACTAATTTCTTTTTCGCTAATCTCAGAAGAGCAAACAAAAGACGTACTATCTTCACAAAAAGACCTTAGACCAAATCCTCTTCTGATATTCAAATCCACATGTTTTAATATATTATCATCAAAAATTAGGGATTCTGATTGGCAAAACTCTAAAAATAGCTCACCACCATCACTATTGCTCAAAGCGTTGTTGACTATTTTATATACATTATTAATATTAACATTGTTCTGAGCAAAAAATATTTGATCTAGATTTGGCATTACCTTTGAGCTAAAAACTATTTGAGTATATTATTTTATTTTAACATAGTAAATCACAAAAAGCCCGGGTGGCGGAATTGGTAGACGCGCTAGCTTCAGGTGCTAGTAACTTTTCAAGTTGTGGAAGTTCAAGTCTTCTCTCGGGCACTCTATATTGATTTTTGAGTCAATTAATGCTATGATGTAATATATATTTACTGCTAAGTTTATGAGTTATGAGAAAGAGGGGCTTGTTTACAGAAAAAAAATACGAACTTATTCAAAACGCTTAGTTACTGCACTATCTATTGCTTCTTTGAGTGGGTACATAGCAGCATTAGCTTTGAATATTTCTGTCTTAAGCTTGTATTTTACTATTGTCAGCACTATACTCAGTGCACTTTCATTTGCTTTAAATATATGGTCATTAACTGATTATTTTAGGCAGCGTGACCTTAACAAGCAACTCGATACTTCTTGGCAAAGGAAATTAATGAAGATCTGTCTTGATATCGCATCCAGCGTTTCATTTTTAATAGGAGGAATTACATCTATATTACCTCTTGAATTTCCTATTATTCCTTTCATTTCTACTGCTTTTTTTATTCTAGGCTGTACCTTTATGGCAACCAATTTCGTTCGAACTATGATTAGTCAGTCGCAAATAGATGAAACTAAAACCCCAAAGCTAGTGAACAATTAAATCTGCAATAGCTCCCTGATTATTACATGTTAATAAATTAGCTTATTTAACTTGACAAATTACGCCATCCCCCTTACTATGATAGCAAGAGTATTTATCCTTGTTTTTAATCTCCGCGGATTTAACAGCAAAATTCAGTAAAAAACTCAGATATTTATTGGCAAATTACATAAAAATTATAGCGGCTGCATGTCTTTTAATTTTTTCTACATTCAGCCAAATCGCGCTTAAAATAAGCGTTAGCACATTATTACAACGCCAATTTAAATTATTATAGGGTCAAAACTCGCCATACGGGGGTTCTTTTGTCTTTTTTTTACTTAGTAAATTTCTTAATATTTGTAGCTAAAGTAGTTCAGCGTGGGACACACAACCGCACTAACGTTTGTTTTTGAAGGTACTATTTATATAGTAGATGGTCACTGGAATCCAGCTTTTTCATAATCATCAAAACATTGATTACTTTTATACTCGTAAATTTAACTGGATCCCAGTGTCAGCTACTTGGATGACATCAAAGAGAGGGTACTGGGATTACACAAAAAGGGCTACTTAAGTGACAAGATAGATAGAACTGGCATGAACTGGATTTGAGTAACTCAAATGACCAATGAAAACTGTAACCCTAAACATTATTATGCACTAAATGATAATTTTCATACACTTGTCATGGCAGTCGTGAAAGAAATAATTCATACAATAAGCATGAATGAAAGAATTGACATAATTTAGAATTTTATATATTATAAAGTATTAATAGTTAGTTAATTTATTAGGTGGAGATATGGGATATAAGTTAAGAAAAAGAGAATACGATTATAATGAAAGTTTATTCAAAGAGATAGGCATTCAAGTACAAGAAGTAGAAGGTCGTAACTTCTTAGAAATATCTAATATAATAGCAAAAAATTATAGAAGGTTATCAATAAAGTGTTACCCAGATAAAACAGGAGGTAGCGATGAAAAAATACAAGCCCTTAACAGAAATAAAGCAGCACTTTTGCAATATATTAAACCACTAAGTGGAAAGAATAAGGGATTAATCATTCCTGAGGAATGGAAAAGGTATTTACAATCAATTCAGCAAGGTCAGAATGATAAGCGTGCAGAGTATTATGCTGTTTTTACTCGGGTAAATATCCTACTGCTCATCTCGTCATTAGTGTCGTATATTTACTTGGCGGTTAAGCTATATAAGGCTGCTAATTTTACTGATGCACCTGGCATTTTGTTTAGTGCGACTCTAATAACATTTGTTACAACTTTTTTCTTATCTGTTTATTTGATAGCTTCTTTATTGAAAAAAGCTATGGATTTGCAAAATCCTCAATGGGAACAAGGTGAAAATTTAGATCAAGAAGAGCTAAAAGATGAAATATCCAAAAGTAAAGCATTTAAATATCTAATTCTTACTTCCCAAATTTCAAATTATCTTCCTTCTATTTTATTAGTAGCAGGTTTGGTGTTACAGTGTCAATCTAGTTGCGTAGACAGTAAAATACTCATTGGATTTGCTACAGTACTAGGTTGTAGTTTATTATTACGCTTAGCAAGTGAAATCTACGAGAGGAAAGTTGTAGATCTTATAAAAACTGAAGGAATAGGTGACGAACAAAATGTACCTATAGGAGCATCAACCGAAAAGCCAAGCAGCATTGTAAATCCTGATGGTGCTTTTAACGTCTCGGCTCATCAAGTAGGTTGATTATTCTCCATACTCAAATCTCTGGCTAAAAATAACGAGCCACAGATTAGTATGGTTTTGACGTTTTGTATAGAAGCTTTTAGTATGTGATTTGATATAGCATCTCTGATTGATTCACATTCAATAGCATTTACTCCTATCTTATTAGCTCCTTCTCTGATTAAATCTGTACTTGTTGCTTTAGGTTCAGATTTAACACAAACGGCGCATAGTAGTTTGATGTATGGCTTTAAGTGCTCTAAGAACTCTGCAACGTTTCTGTTACGAGTAACACCAAAGATCATATAGATACCTTCAGCAAAATTGTCTCTTACCCACTTAGCTAACACTTTGGCACCATCATTGTTGTGCGCGCCATCTAGAAATAATTGCCAATCTTTTGGTAATAAAGAAATTAAATTACCTTCTTTTATGGACTCTAGCCGCGCAGGCCAATAAGTGCTCTGTAAACCTGAAGCAATGTCCTCTTCTCCAATATTAAATCCATACTTCCCACTCAAAATGCTACATGCTGCAATTGCGTTTCCTGAATTGATTATTTGATGATCTCCTTTTAAAGATGGCAAAGAAAATTCTATTGATTGAATAGTCGATTGAAAGACCATCCTGTTATTCTGTTTTTCGCAATTCCATTCAAGTCCTCCTCTATACAGAGGAGATTTCTTATTTATTGCATGATGTTCTAATGTGTTCGTTATAGATTTTTCTTGTGGTGCTATTACGCAAGGAACATTAGGTTTCATTATTCCAGCCTTTTCACCTGCTATGGTTTCTACGGTAGGACCAAGATATTCTGTATGGTCAAGTGCAATGGAAGTGATGATCGTTAGGATCGGATTATCTATAACATTTGTTGCATCAAGCCTTCCACCCATACCCACCTCCACTAAAGTAATATCCGCTTTATGACGAGCAAAAGCTAAGAAAGCTGCAATTGTTGTGGCCTCAAATAGAGTGATAGGTTGTTCCGCAACTGCTATACGGCATTCTTCCAGTGAGTTATGTAATTCACTATCATCGACATCATTGCCTGCAACAACTATTCTCTCATTAAAATTCACTAAATGTGGAGAAGTGTACGTATGAACTTTATACCCTGCTGCTTGCATTATATATCTTATAAATGATAGTGTTGATCCTTTGCCATTAGTGCCAGCTATGTGAATTATTGGCGGTATTTTTTTCTCGGGATTACCCAATTTATTTAGAAAACTTTTTATGCGATCAAGAGAAAAATCCTTTGGCCTACTGCCAATCAGCTTAGGCCAATGAGGCATGTATATCATAAATTATTGTTACGTTTTAATTCATCTATTACACTTGCCATGCCATTCGTGTCGATCTTTTCACTAAATTGAGAACGTTGATTAATAGCGATACTTATCCCACTCATTACAACGTCACTTATTAAGAAAGAGCTATCACTCTTAGTAACTTTAAAGTCAATACTTGTAAATTCCTCATCACCATAAGAAAGTCTTGTACCAATTAAACAAGTTTCATCATCAACTACCTTTGAGCTCATTATAATCATTTCACTATTATTTATGTATTTATACAAAATTTTAGTGCACAAACGCGCGAGATATACTTCATATTCTTTTAGAAACTCTTCTTTTTCTTTTTGAGTAGATAAATTCCAATATTTCCCTATTACAAATCGAGATATTTCTTTGAGGTTAACATTATTCTGAATGATCTTCCGAAGCTTTTCGTGTATATGTTCTGAATTTTTTCTATTCCCTTTCATAGACGTATTATCTACTTGCTGCTTCATGGCAAGCACAAAAGTTCTGTGACCTATACAACTCGCGTAAGCACTTGAGGATATTAAAATAAAAATGGTTAAGAGCTTAATAACATTCATAAGATGTATTTATTAGCTATGATACTTAAAATGCAAAATTTAACAAAGGCAAAATAATAGTCGCTAGCTCTAACATACCTATAGACATACTCTATATAAATAATCTATAATTAATAGGGGTCTATGCTATACGTTATGAGTTAAGTTAAATTTCCCGAGCGATAATTTCTGATCAAGGGGATTGCCTCTGTTAATTTCATTGAAATTAGTATGTGATACCCACCTTAACTTTAGGTCTCAGGAATCTACTAAGACTGACGGTAGATGTGGATCCCATTTTTATTATTCAGATTTATGTTACATCAATATAAAGAACAAGGTGTTTTTTTCTGTTCATCTCGTGAGATATTTCAAGTTGTAATTGACGTTGAGGAATATCCTGATTTTGTTCCTTGGTGCAAAGCTGTTTATATAAAAGAAAAAACTGATAGCCAAATGATTGTGGATCTCCTTGCAGCTTTTCATGGCATTAAAGGAAGTTACACATCAGAAGTGACCTCCCTTGCTCCAAATGGAATAAATGAAAGTTGGATAAAAGCTGTGTCCTCAAATGGAATATTTAAACATTTATACAACGAATGGAAATTCACTCCTATGAGCAAAAATAAAACTATGGTAGAGTTCTATATAGAGTTTGAGTTTAAATCCAATTTGTTTTCTACTTTATTAAACTCGGTGTATAAATATGCACAAAATAAAACAATTACTGCATTCAAAGACAGACTAGAAAGCCTTGCTAAACAAAAGTTATCTTGACATCACTTATATAAATGCATAAATTCTTTAATAAGTTAAGTATTTTCATTGTAATGATTTTTAGATTATTGTTCTTACTTATTTTTATAAGTGTTAGTTCTTATGCAGCTATTGAACAAAACTTACCCAACACTCAAAAAACTGATGAAATAACACCAAAAGAACTACTGTCCCTATTGCCTGATGATAAATTATTAGGAGATCGAAAAGCGCCAATTTTAGTGATAGAATACGCCTCGCTCACTTGTTATCACTGTTCTCTTTTTCATAAGAAAGTTTTTCCTAAAATCAAAGAGAAGTACATAGATACAGGTAAGATGTTATACATATTCCGTCATTTTCCTCTAGATTACAGAGGATTAAAAGCTGCAATGCTAAGTTATTGCTATGAAAAAGAAGAGGACTATTTTAATTTTAACAAAGCTGTGTTTAATGCAATAGACTCATGGAACTACTCTAATTTTAGTGATTTAACTATACTACAAAAAATTGCTGCACTAAGCAATTTGAAGCAAGATGTATTTAACAAATGCATTAATGATAAAAAGATGATGGACAAAATTATAAATGATAAATCACTTGCAATTAATAAACTTGATATCACAGCTACTCCTGTATTCATCATCAAGCTTAACGATGACAAATCATATGTAGAGAATGGTAAAATCAAACATGAAGGATATAGAGAGCTGGAATACTTCACTAATGTAATAGATGAGTTATATGGAAAAGCTATAGTGAAGTAATAACACTGTAGCTTACCATATAAAAACCCTATGCTGAATCATTATTTTTTGATACTGTTTGTTGCTTTTTACGCTCAAACTCTCTTTTTTTACTGTGCCAAGCATAATAATACATAGCAATTTTATTCTCTATTAATACTATCGTTCCATCATAAAATTGGACCATATCCATAACTTTTTTCTGAGCTTCGTTAAAGCGTTCTTTGTACTTCTCGCGATAAGCTGGATTGTGCAGTAATTTCACTCCTTCATTATTATTAGATTTCTTGCTTAACGTTTCAATTTCGTTAGCAATGTTATAAGACATATAACCCCCTCTAATTGATTATAAAAATTACATTTTAAGAGAGATGTAAATAAACGATCCCTTAATTCTAGTATAACAATTGGTTATTATACTAGTTAACCATAGTAAAATATATAATAATCTTTGTCACTTAAAATTTTACTTTATAAAATAACAACTTAAAATAAAAAATTTTATTATTCTTAACTCTATTGTTATATTTATAAATCTTATATAGATTAAACCTCCTTAGTTTATATTATAAAACTTAATGCGTCATAACTTTAGCAGAAAATCGTTGTACATAAGAAGCTTATTTGCAAAAGAGTATAAAAAAATAGAAGAACATTGTACTCTTGATAAGAAACAACGTATTCAAATCACTCCTGAAGAAGGAAAATTATTAAATTTATTTATCAAAATCCATAAAGTTAAAAGCATAGTTGAAATTGGCACTTTATATGGTTATTCGTCAATTTGTATGGTAAAAGCTTTACCGAAAGATGGTCATATATATACAATAGAAAATAATCCTCAACACTCAAGAATAGCAAAAAAAAATTTTAGTGCTTTTAATCTAAGTGATAAAATTACTCTAATAGAAGGTGATGCACTGGAAAAAATTAATGAATTATCAGCAAAGGCACCATTTGACATGATATTCATCGATGCTGACAAAAGTAGTTATCCTAAGTATTTAGATTGGGCAGAGTCATACATTAAACAAGATGGGCTAATCGTTGCAGATAACACTCTATTATTTGATACAGTATTTTTAGAATCTCCTCCAAAAGAAGTATCAGAAAAGTCATGGCATGCTATGAGAGAGTTTAACGATAGATTGTCAGATGAAAAAAAATATTTCTCCATATTGATTCCTACTGACGAAGGAATGACTGTAGCTTTAAAACTAACGCAAGTTAAAAATCAAGGTCAGCGTAATGTCTAGGGGGAGTTAAGCCAAAAACTCTCTCTAATAATATTTCGCGAAAACAAGGCCTTGATTTAACAATGGAGTACCATTCTTTTAAAATCTTACTTTTTTCCCATGGGAAACTATTTACGTAGTCTATTATAGAAATATGTGATGCTAAAGTAATATCGGCTAAAGTGAACTTATCGGTTGCAAGCCAAACGTTCTTGTTAATTAAGTGTTCGATGTATTCCATATGGTAAGGCAGGTTATGCTGAGCTGCATGAAGAAATCTAGAGTCAGGGCTGCGGTTAGTAATTACTTTTTCATTCATAATATACTTAGTAACTTCATTGTAAAATTTGCTATCGAACCAATTGATTAAAGCGCGTATTTTAGACTTAATAATAGTGGATGAACCAAGTAATTTGACGTCGCTATTGTAAGTCTCTTCTATATATTCACAAATGGCATTACTATCCGCTATTACAAAATTATTATCTATTAATACTGGTACTTGTCCGATTGGATTGATCTCCATGAATTCATTCCGCTTTTCCCATGGATTTTCATATACCAAATCACAACTCAGCTTTTTTTCCTTGAGAAGAGCTCTAACTTTTCGTGAAAACGGACAAAGAGGAAAATGATATAAAATCATAATATTCCTCTTTTGTTATTCCAATGCCTATATGTTGTCATTCCAGTACGTGACATTGGAATCCAGCTTATTTCATTATGGACATTACTTTTAACATATACTCCTAGAATCCATTGTCCATTGTATAATTTCCAAATATTTTTATACTTGGATCCCAGTACAACTGTACGAACATTGTAGTTTGAGAGCAATCCCCACCGGAAGGGTGTCATTTCAGTGATTGAAACTGGAATCCAGTTCTTATTATACAACAGCCTAATGTATTCATTTAAAATTAAGTTTTCTGGATCCCAGTGTCTGGGCACTGGGATGACAGAAGAAGAGTATTTTAGGTAACAGCTGTTTATTCCAAAGTAATGTTGCAAAAAGTCTAACATATAAATTATAAGATTAATATAGAATATACCTTGCTAAAAAAAAAAAAAAGTATAACCTTTTATAAGGTATGCAGGCAAAAATTCTGTAACTTGGTCAGGTCAGAAATGAAGCAACCATATCAGAATCTTTTTGGGTTGCATACCTATTTGTACTATTTGTTTTATCTAGGCTATGAACATAGCATTAAAATATCGTCCTAGTAGCTTTAAAGATTTAGTAGGTCAAGATATATTGGTGCGTATACTAGAAAATGCTTTTACTCTCAACAAAATTCCACAATCTATACTGCTTTCTGGTAGCAGTGGAATTGGTAAAACTACCACTGCAAGAATAATAGCTTTATGTTTGAATTGCTCATTGGGACCAACTTTTGAACCTTGTGGATCATGTACAAGTTGTCTGGCAATAAAAAATTCAAGCCATCCAGATGTAGTTGAAATCGATGCGGCAAGTCACACTAGTGTTGAGGATGTTAGAGCGATCTTGGGAGATATTTGCTATTTACCAATAAGTTCTAAATTTAAAGTTTACATTATAGATGAAGTACACATGTTATCCAGTAATGCATTTAATGCATTACTTAAAACTCTAGAAGAACCACCATCTAGTGTAAAGTTTATTCTAGCAACTACAGAAATAAAAAAGATACCAATAACTGTTATTGCACGTTGTCAAAGGTTTGACTTACATAACATTCCTTCAGCTAAGATAATGGAGCGTTTAAATGATATTGCACAAAAAGAAAATTATTTTCTTGAAAAAGAAGCATCGGAATTAATTGCGCACCACTGTAGCAATTCAATGCGTAACGCTTTATTTTTGATGAATCAAGCAGTGCTATATAGCAAAGATGGTACAATATCCACTCAAAGTGTTACAGACATACTTGGTCTAGTAGATAGAAACGTTATATTTGATCTACTGGAAGCAGTATTAGATAGTGATTTACAGAAGGCTTTGTTAGTATTCGACAATGTGGTAAAAACAGCAAATCCGCTCAATATTTTTGAAGATCTACTGCAAACAATCCAGTTAATATGCCGTTTTTTAATTACAAAAGAGATTGATACAGAATATGAGAAGAGCAGAGTAAAAGATTTGAGTGCAAAAAAGTCTTTAATATTTTTTTCGAGATTGTGGAAGGTGCTGCTTAAGGGTATTCAAGATATAAAGGTTTCAACATGCAATGAAATTGCCGCTGAAATGATATTAATTAGCCTTTGTTATCTTTCTGATTTGCCTTCTCCGGAACAGGTGATCAAAAAAATTCTTTCACAGAATGTAGAGCAAGGAAATAGAAAGGGCAGACCTGGTGCACCTTCCCCCTCTGTCATCCAAATAGCTGACTACTCGGATCCAAAAAAATATGTGGAAAAACCCCACTCTGTCATCCCAGTGCGTGACACTGGGATCCATGTGAAAAATAAACAACAAAATTACGATTTTGATAAGATTTTGCAACTATTAAGGCGGAGTAACCAAATTTATCTTTACAAACAACTGTGTAGTAATCTACAATTAATAGATTGTAAATTTGGGTATTTAAAATTAAAAGCTGTATCTAACTTGAACAGTAATTTTTGTAATGACTTGAAAAGTTACTTAAATCAAGCTACTAATCAGGAGTGGGTTATTATAGTTGATACGAGTTATATGAATAGGGAAGTGAGTAATTTAAATTATGCACCTGCAGTTAAGGATATATTAAATACGTTTAAAGGTGCAAAGGTAGTTAATATAGAAAATAAGGAGTAGGTTGTGGATTTCAGTCAAATAATGAAGCAAGCGCAAGAAATGCAAAAAAAGCTTGCGGAAGCCCAAGAAAAATATATTGGAAAAGAGTTTCAAGGTATTTCTGGTGGTGGCAAAGTTTCTGTATTAGTGGAAGTTATAAAAATAGGTGGCTATAAAGCTAAAAAGGTAAACATAGACTTAGAGCTTATGAGAAATGAAGAAAAAGACATAGTAGAAGATTTAGTGACAGCAGCGTTTAATGATGCCATTAAAAAAGCAGAAGAAGATATGGCAAATGCAACCTCTGATCTTGCAGGTATGATGGGGTTACCACCTGGATTTAAACTTCCTTTTTAAATTTATTACTGAAGTTTGCCTTAATGCAGTAACTAAGTGTTTTCCTTTTATACTAGTACTTCCATGAAGTACATTCATATTACTGCATGAATATGAAGCAATTCACAATGATGAATGCAGATCAGAAGATAAAAAGACATTAGTGAAATAGGTGTCAGAAGATCAAGAGTAAAAAAAGTAGAGTAACTCTATTTATTAATTAATAAAATCTTTGTATTTTCCTAAAAGTTAGTTAAGATACAGAAGGTTTTGTGTTATTAAGTTAGCACTTGACTTAACTTTAGTTATTATTTAGACTGCTAAAGTGGAATTTTAATTTTTTTAACGAGGGCAATTATGCATTATAAAAAGTTTTTTTCGGCAGCTGCTTTAGTGACGTTGCTAAGCCTATCAAACTCTGCTTTTTCATCAGACCCTATTGGTCCAATAAGTGATGAAGAAACTAGCTACTATGTTCGTTTGCAATATAATGGTGAAGTTTTACCTTTTAAAACAAGAATTGACGGCATTGAATATAAAAAAGGAACCGAAGTTCATGATCCTTTAAAAGCATCTTTTATGGCTGGTGGTGCTGCATTTGGTTATAAAATGGACGATATCAGGGTTGATGTTGAGGGACTTTACTCACAACTAAACAAAAACGACGTTAGTGGTGCAACATTTACTCCAACAACTGTTGCAAACAGTGTGGCAGCATTTTCAGGATTGGTTAACGTTTATTACGATATAGCGATTGAAGATATGCCTATCACTCCATACGTTGGTGTTGGTGTTGGTGCAGCATATATCAGCAATCCTTCAGAAGCTAGTGCAGTTAAAGATCAAAAAGAATTTGGTTTTGCTTATCAAGCAAAAGCTGGTGTTAGTTATGATGTAACCCCAGAAATCAAGCTTTATGCTGGTGCTCGTTATTTTGGTTCTTATGGTGCTAGTTTTAATAAAGAAGCAGTATCAGCTACTAAAGAGATCAATGTCCTTTACAGCGCTGTTGGTGCAGAAGCTGGAGTAGCGTTTAATTTCTAGTCTGTTTCAGTCTTGTCATCCCAGTGAGTTTTTCTTGTCATTCAAGTAGCATGACACTGGGATCTAGAAAAAAGAAATGTGGATTCCAGTGTTTGAGCACTGGAATAACACATTATTTATTTAATGTAGTTTTTATCGTTACACGCTAGCAATTTTAATGCTACATTTAGGTAGCTGTTGTTAAGATCTCAACTAGATATAAAGTTATGCTTTTTTAATTAAAGCTTGAGTTTTTTGCTGAAAATCAATATATTATATACATGGAGTTTTAATTTAAGTTGTTATGTTGGCCCCAGTAGCAAATTTATGTGTTAATAGTAGCACTAATCTCATGCAATATATTGCTGAAGTGCGAAAATTTCCTATGCTTTCCCAAGAAGAGGAAGTGCGATTAGCAAAAAATTGGCAAGAATACCAGGATATTTCTTCTGCTCACAGGTTGATTACTAGCCATTTGAATTTGGTAGTAAAAATTGCAATGAAATTTAAGAATTACGGTCTATTGTTGATGGACCTGGTCATGGAAGGAAATATGGGTTTAATGCATGCAGTGAAAAAGTTCAATCCCGATTTAGGGTTTCGTTTTTCAACTTATGCAGTATGGTGGATTGAAGCTTCAATGAAAGACTTTATATTAAAATCTTGGTCGCTTGTAAAAATAGGTACAACGCAAGCACAAAGGAGATTGTTTTTTAGTTTACGTAAAATAAAAAAAAGAATTTTACAATACACAAACAGAGAAACTTTGAGTAACGAAGAAATAAAAGCAATATCAAATGAGCTTTCTGTATCTGAAGAAGATGTTGTACAAATGAACTATCGTTTGGCTTGTAAGGATCAGTCGTTAAATAATTGTATAAAAATAGGTGATGATTCTAAAAAGGAGCTACAAGACATGATTCCATGTAATTCAATTAGCCAAGAAGTGACTTATCAGAATCATGAAGAGAAAACATTAAAAGAAAAAATTTTAAGCAATGCACTGGCAAGTCTTAACGAAAGATCAAGGGACATTTTTATTAACAGATATTTGTCTGAGAATACTCAAACTTTGGATGAGCTTAGCAAAAAATATTGTGTTTCAAGAGAAAGAATAAGACAGTTGGCTGAGCAAGCGATGAGTAAGGTAAAACAACATATAAAATCAGAGAGTTTGAAATTTGGTTTGCATGCGTAGTCTTTTCGTATTTCTAATATTTTTTTCAATAGGCACTATTGCATCGATTAGTAACGTGCAACTGAGTGAAAAATATAAAGATTGGCTTGTGTATACTGCATTGGAAGATGGTGAAAAAGTGTGTTACATTGTATCCTACCCTAAGAAAAAAAGTGAACACTATACAGCAGATCGCAAGCCGTATGTAATGGTCAGTTACGTTGATAAAAAAGCAGATGAAGTAAGCGTCACTTCTGGCTTTCAGTATAATAATGAGCCTGTAGTTCTCAATGTTGACAAGAAAGCTGAATATCAATTACCGGTAATACAGAGAAATTTTGCGTGGTCAGAAAATACAAAAACAGACCAAGATTTAATTCTAAAAATGAAGCAGGGATTATCAATGGTAGTTAATGGAAAAGTAAAAACAGCAAATGTTGATGATACTTATTCCTTGCTTGGATTTCAAAAAGCGTACCAAAAAATGCATGATTTATGCCATACAAAGTAGATTATTGATCGCTAAAGTATAAGATAGGCTATTTTATCTCTCAGATAAAAATATGAATAGCACTTTACATAGAATATGAATATCATTTAAAATATACTTTTGAGAATTGGTATGTCAGAAATTGTGGATGAAAGGCAAGCGGTAGTTGCAGATAAAAAGCAAGCTATATGTGAGCAAATGCGTTTTAGCGTTGGCCGCCCAAGTCTTTTAAATACGCTATCCAGAGTGAGCGGGGTGGTTGAAAGACGAAACGCGATAGATGTTTTAGCGTGTATAAATATCAAAGCACAACATGGCAGCATAAAGCTAAAGGCTACCGATCTTGACATTTCAATATTTGCCTCACTTGCTGCAAATGTATCAGCAGAAGGAGAAGTAAAAATCTCAGCACATACTTTACATGACATAGTGAAGAAGTTGCCAACTGATTTGGATGTCCATTTCGAAATGAATAATCAAGGAAAATTATTGATATCCTGTGGAAATGCAAATTTTTCTTTACCGAACGTAGTTTCAAATAACTTTCCTGTCCTTGAAGAAGGTGATCATCAATACGATTTCACTCTACTAAGTGCAGATTTGGTAGACTTATTGACTAAAACGAAGTTTGCTGTGTCGCTAGATGATACAAGGTATAATTTAAATGGGATATATCTGCATACAGACGAGCAATTTCTGTACTGTGTTGCAACTGATGGCCATCGTTTATCACGTATAAAAAGGCCTAAACCTGAAGATATCAGCGGTGAATTTGGGGTGATTATTCCACGTAAAACTATCATGGAACTGTTGAAAGTATTGGGTGATTGTAATGAGATTAATATAAAGCTTTCAGATAGAAAAATCAAATTTACATGTGGTGAATATGTTCTAATATCAAAATTGATAGATGGGACTTTTCCAGATTACAAAGCTGTTATCCCGACGTCTCAAGATAAACAAATGATTGTTGAGAGTAGTAAGCTTGCTAGTGTTATAGACCGAGTTTCCGTTGTTGTGTCCGATAAAATAAAATCAATTAAATTTTCATTGCAAGAGAATTTATTAACTCTACATTCAAATTCCCAAGAGTGCAGTGATGCGACTGAGTCTATAGAGGTGGATTACGATGGAGCTCTTATGGAAGTAGGATTTAATTCTCGTTATTTGCTTGATGCTTTATCTTGTATAAAAAACAAATGTAAGGTCAGCTTATCAGATGGTAATAGTGCTACAATTATCACTGATGAAGATGATCCAAGTGCACTATACATAGTGATGCCAATGAGGACTTAAGCTAGTAATCTATCTTTATTAAGTATAAGCCGTAAGGCGGTGCTGTGATTCCAGCGGCGTTTCTTTTGCATTGACTTAATATATTTAACATTTCTTGTGGATTAGTTCTATTTTTTCCAAATTCAACTAAAGTGCCAACAATAATCCTCACTTGGTTATGTAAAAAGGAAATCGCAGATATTTTGATGTATATATGACTTTCACTTTGTACTATATCAATGTCATCGATTGTTCTTACTGGATTTGTGGCTTGACAGTCTTTTGAGCAGAAACTTGAAAGATTATGTTTTCCAAGCAGGTGTTTGGCAGCTTCACGCATGATATTTACGTCGAGTGGATTAAACACTTGCCACACATAACCAGTTTCCAGAGCTGTGGGAGCATAGCGATTAATTATTCTATATTCATAATATCTTTTTTTTGCTGAGAAGCGTGCATGAAATGCATCATCTACAAGTTCTGCACCAAGCACAACTATAGGAATCGCTTTTAAGTGGTAATTTATTCCATTTCTTATTCTATAAAGCTCAAATTGCCTTTCCATATCAAAATGGGCAACTTGCTCTAAAGCATGAACCCCTGCGTCAGTCCTGCCACCACAATGCAAAGAGACTCTCTCGCCACTGAAGTTAAATATAGCGTTTTCTATAGTCTCTTGAATTGAGTTAGCAGAGTGTTGTTGTTTCTGCCAGCCAAAAAAACTACTACCATTGTATTCTATCGTTATTTTGTATCGCACTACAAAGTCTATCTATCTTAATATAATTTAGTTCACTAACGTTCTTCGTTATTAAAAAACCCTTGGCAGATTGTTTGCGTTCAATTACCATGGAAGTTATATAAGTTAATAAATGATCCATGGCAAACAACTCAGAAGAAAGAAATAATGATAAGCAAAAAGCACTAGATAATGCAATAAGCCAAATTGAAAAAGCATTCGGTAAAGGTGCAATAATGAAGCTGAAGCAAAATCCTGTAGAAAAAATAGACACAATATCTACAGGGTCGATTGCACTTGATTCAGCTCTGGGTGTTGGGGGATTGCCAAAGGGACGTATAATTGAGATATTTGGCCCTGAGAGTTCTGGTAAAACTACCCTTGCTTTGCATGTAATTGCTGAAGCACAGAAAAAAGGAGGATTATGTGCATTTATCGATGCGGAGCACGCACTGGATGTTATATATGCTCGTAAACTTGGAGTAAACACCGATGATTTGGTGATTTCACAACCAGACACTGGGGAACAAGCGTTACATATCGTTGAGTATTTAGTATGTTCTGGTGCAGTTGATGTGATAGTTATTGACTCTGTTGCAGCATTAACTCCAAGAGCTGAAATTGAAGGAGATATGGGCGATCAGCACATGGGACTACAAGCAAGACTTCTAAGTCATGGGCTCAGGAAGCTCACCTCTGCAGTTTCAAAAGCAAACTGTATATTGATATTCATTAACCAAATTCGCATGAAAATAGGAGTAGTATATGGAAATCCTGAAACTACCACTGGTGGGAATGCGTTGAAATTCTATACTTCTATAAGACTTGATATAAGAAAAATTGGTGCAATAAAGGATAAAGAGAATATTACGGGTAATGAAACGAGAGTTAAAGTTGTAAAAAATAAAGTTGCTCCTCCATTTAGAGAAGCAAAATTTGATATAATGTACAATGAAGGCATATCAAAACTTGGGGAAATAATAGATATAGGAGCAAAACTTAATGTGCTTGAAAAGGCAGGTGCTTATTATTCATATAACAATACGCGTCTTGGGCAAGGAAAGGAAAATGTAAAAAATTATCTCAAGACAAACAAAGAAATTGCAAATGAAATAGAAGGAAAAATCAGAGATTTATTTAAAAATCACGATGATTCTATTGCAATAGAAGAGGAACGCGAACAACTTCTAGAAGAATCAGTATTCTAATCTAGATTAGTTTGTATTGAGCAGTATTCGTTTGCTATACTAAAGTTTCACTCTCAATTGAGTTGATAAAAGCTACGTTATCTCCTTGCAGCATTAAGTGTATATTTTTTGCTATTTTTTCCACTAAGAGGATAACATTATCAAAATTTTCAAATTTTGATAATACATAATCTGCTAAGCTTTTCTGACCTTCAGGTCTACCCACTCCAAATCTCAAACGCCAATAATCGTTACCAATAAAGCTATCTATAGACTTCAGTCCATTATGTCCGGCTGAGCTACCGCCTTTTTTTATTTTTATTCTTCCGAATTTTAAGTCAGCATCATCATGTATGACAACAATGTTGTCTAGCGATAATTTGTAAAAATTTTTTATTTTTGCAACAGGAATGCCTGAATTATTCATAAACGAATAAGGCTTTATCAGTATGGTTTTATTATTATTAATTATGCCTGAGGTTATCAAGTAATCAGCTTTCTTAGAAAATGACTGAAAATTCCAATACTTGCAAATTGCATCAATAACTATGAAGCCAATATTATGATGAGTTAACTCATATTGACTACCAGGATTACCAAGCCCAGCTATTAAATGCACTACTCCTCTGTTTTTGTTTGAGACTCTTCAACATCACTATCAGCAGCAGAAATTGTCACAATGGTGAAATTTTCTTCCTCATGAGCTACAAACTTAACACCTTCTGGTAATTTTATATCATTGATATGTATAGACTGACCGATCATTTTGCCAGACAAATCAATTTCTATGACTTGAGGTATTTTCTCAGGAGAGCATTTGACAGTAATAGAACGACACAAAACATTAAGCACTCCACCTAATTTGATTCCTGGTGATTTACTTTCATTGATGAATGATAAAGGTATATCTATTTTAATTTCACTACCTTTATCAACAAATTGAAAATCAACATGTTGCACAGTATCTTTTACTACATGCCATTGAATATCACGAACAAGAGCATATTCTTTTTTCCCTGAAATATCTAGTTCTATTAAATGTGCAGAAAGAGCACCTGATTTATATTGTTTAGTAAATTCCTTTGCAGACAATGTCAAATTTACGTTATCATGCCCTTTACCATATATAACTGCAGGTATACTTCCCTTCTCCCTCAGAGCCTGCATCGCTTTCTTTTTTTTTACATCACGTAACTCTGCATTAATTGTTACCATTTCTTGCCGTGCCATTGATTACTCCTATTCAGCTAATCCTTTTTATATAATTTAATAATATAACATAAAAATATTTATTTCAAACTTCATTCTTTCACACTAATTTTTTGTGGAAAAATTTATTTAGATATATACTTAAGATTACGTAGTAAGGACTATGAGTATTGACGATCAAGTAGTTTTTAAGATTTATAAGCCAACAAAAACTGCAACACAATCTGGTTTGGGTAATACAAAATTCTGGCACCTAAAAATTGAGCCTTGTTCTTACTATATTGAACCTTTGATGGGGTGGTTTGGATCAAAAGATCCCCAAAAACAGATTGTATTAAAGTTTGATTCTCTTGAAAAAGCAATATCTTACGCAAAGAAACACAACACAAAGTACACAATTGAAATGCCAAAAGATGTTAAAAGACTGCCAAAATCTTATGCAAATAATTTTATACTAAAGTAAATTTTATTGTAGTATGTTTACCTAAAAGCTTAAATCTAAGAACATATCTTGAAAGGACTTAAGTGGTTAAGCATATATTAAAGAGTTCTTGCAGTAAGGAGAGCACGCTCATACGTCAAGCAAATAATGTTTACCTAAAATTCTTTGACATTCGCAGCTTTCTTGGCAATCATATCCCATTTTCAGTAAACAGTGATTCTTCTATATATTAGAAAAATTTTTATTTTAATTAGCGTTAAACAATAGGCGCCTATTGGTTTTTAGCTAAAGTAAAAGTCAAATATCTGGAATTCTGGACATAAAATCCTCCTGTGTAAAAAAGATTAGAAAAAAATGCAGTGCACATACGACAGAGATTAAGTATACGTGTATACACTGAAGAAGACACACTACATTTTTAATGAATTTGATTGTTTAATAGAAAAAATCTGCAGACAAAGATAGATTTTGAGCTCTTAAAATATCTCTAACTGTAATTATAATCAGATTTGAAATATGCGCAAGCAATTTTTCATGTTAATATTTCAAATTAGGCCTCTTGCATAACTATATTAAAGGTTAGCACTCCCTCATTATATATTTTATTGCATTAATAATTGTTATCTCCCCTTGTGCAACATTTGGCCTTGTCACTGACATCACTCGTTACCCTCCTATTTTTTGCTTACCTCATCTTATTTTTTTCCCTTTCAAGATAGGTTCTAATTGTTATTCTGGGTTTTAAGTTGTGCTAACACACTACAGAGAGTCGAATTTGGCTAGCTAGTATCAAAGGGTTATTTTTTAGGTATTTCTCCGTAAGACTGCAAGTTTTTTTAGATTACTCAAATAACTCCATTCTGCTTGTAGAACTTTTATGTTGCTTTGTACTAAATCAATTTTACGTTTTATTTGTGTTAGCTATTTATTTAGTGATTGGACATATAATTTTACCTTAAATAATCCTACAATACTAAGAAAAAACACAATTATTGAAATGATACAGAAGGTCCTCATGATAGCCTTTGTATAGCTCTGAGTTTTGCTGAACGCGCGCGTGGATTTACATTTATTTCTTCTGAACTTGCTTTGATCACTTTTTTATTTAAAAGGGAGAATGTTTTAGTAGATCCTGGTTCACATAAATCTTTAAAAACAGTTTTGACTATACGATCTTCTAAAGAATGAAAAGTAACTACAATTAATTTGCCGTTCTCACTTAAAATCTCAGATGCAGCTTTAATACCCTTTTCAAGCTCTCCTAGCTCATCATTTACCCATATTCTGATTGCCTGAAATGTCCTAGTTGCAGGGTCAATCTTGCTTTTTCCACGAAACACTACAGAACGTACAATATCCGCAAGTTCAAATGTAGTTTTGATAATTTTCTTCTTCCGCGCATTTACTATCGCTCTTGCGATTCTGCGGGAATGACGCTCACCCCCATAATTATATATAGTGTTCGCAATCTCTTCTTCACGTAAAGCGTTAACAAATGTCGAAGCATTCATATGAGAATAGTTATCCATGCTCATGTTAAGTGGGCCATCACGTAGAAATGAGAATCCTCTATCTCCATTATCAAGCTGCATAGATGAAACTCCAACGTCGAAAACTATTCCATCCACTCCACTTGATGTCATTCCAGCGCGTGACCAGTTATCTTTTTTCTGGATCCCAGCTGGGATGACAGAAGATTTATTCAGTATACTTTTAATATTACTAAATTTCTCAATAAATAGATTTATTCTATCAGGGTATTTAACGTTCAGATCATCATAAAATTTGGTAACTGTTTCATCCCTATCAATTGCATACACTTTGCAATCAGCGGATTCCAATATTGCTTTGCTATATCCTCCAGCTCCAAACGTGGCATCCACATATATACCACCACTGTGTGGTGACAATTGCAGTAGCATCTCTTTTAACAAAACTGGAATATGTGTCATATCAAGAGACTTTGTGCACTTAAATTAAAATAACTTTCTCGCCAAAAAATATATGGAAATATATAGGTATAGTATAAGAATATTTAAATATAATCAACGATATAAAAATTTAATAAGATAATATTATTAATATAACATTTACATGATTCACGTTTGAAAAAGTAAGTAATATTACTATAATATCAAACAAATTACGGAAGATTTTGTGCGACAAATAACAAAAGTAATACTATCAAGTTTAATTTGTAACACTTTGTTGTGGTATGATCACATGCTTTTCAGCCATCTAATAAGCATAATCGGAGATGTGTTTTTTCCATCAGACGACAAATTAGTCAGCATACTTAAAGCTTTTGGAGTGTTTGCAGCGGGTTTCTTAATAAGACCAATTGGTGCTGCTATATTTGGCCACATTGGCGATAAATATGGAAGAAGGATTGCTCTATTTCTCTCTATCATATTGATGACTCTATCAACCGTACTTATTGCATTTGTTCCAGGGTATCAGAACATTGGGGTACTCGCATCAGTACTGGTGGTATGTTTAAGATTATTGCAGGGTATATCTCTTGGAGGAGAGGCAGGAAATGCCCCATTTTTAATAGAGCATGCTCCTAAAAATAAAAGAGGATTCTTTGGCAGTATTGAAGTATTGAGCGCAATTCTTGGCTCAATATTAAGTCTTATAGTGGTGCTTATATGCAAAAAAGTATCCGATTTTGAATCTTGGGGATGGAGATTGCCTTTTATTTTCAGTTTTGTAATAGGATTAATCAGTATATATATGAGATATATACTCGATGAAAGCCCAGAATATAAAAAGCAGGAAAAGCCACATGAATTACCGTTAAAAGAACTGTTAAATGGCTATAAAAAACCTTTTCTAATATCAATTGGAGTTGACATAGTTGAGAATGCATCTCTTTACATATATTTAGTGTTTTTTAATCTACTTGCATCAACAATAAACACTCACTTTAATCACGCAGTAGAAATATTGAATCAGGTTGCACTTGGAGGATTGACTATACTATTTGCAATACTTTCTGATAAGGTAGGGAGAGAAAGAGTCATGAAATTTGCATTTGTGACTTTTATAGTAGTAAGTTATCCAGTTTTTTCAATGATACTAAGTGGTAATAATTTGCTCACCATAATGGCGCACGTTCTTTTTATAATCCCAATAGCTGCTTCTCTTGGTCCTGTTAGCGCGTTTATGTGTGAATTATTCCCAATAAAGGTACGATACAGTGGATTTGGTTTATCAAGAAATATAGCTTCGGGATTTTTTGGTGGTCTTGCACCATTTATATGCACAACTATTATCAAAGTTACAGGACAAGGAACTTTAGCAAGTTTTTACATGATTTTCTGTGCACTAATTGGGTTAGTTGCTATATCACAAGTTAAGAGTTAGATTTTTTCAAAAACCAAGTGTTTAAAAAATCTAATCATAAGGTGGAAAATGCCAATTTTTAGGTGATAGTGTAAATATTTCAACTCCATCTTTTGTGACTCCAAGCGTATGCTCAAATTGTGCAGAAAGTGAAAGATCACGTGTTGTCACTGTCCAGCCATCTAGCTTGCTGAGCAGAGTTTCATGTTTTCCAGCATTGATCATTGGTTCTACCGTAAAAAACATGCCTTCTTTTAAGATAAGATCCTCACCTTCATCATAAAAATGTACAACATTTGGTGGAGCATGAAAAACCTTTCCTATGCCATGTCCACAATAATTGCGTACGATAGAATATCCAAAATCTTCAATATATTTTTCTATAGCAAATCCTATTTCATTTAACTTATTGCCAGGCTTAACTTGTTTTATCGCTTCCATTAGCACATTGTAGGCAGCATTACACAAACGCTTTGCTTTTATTGAGGGTTTACCAGTCCAAAACATGCGACTTGTATCACCATACCAGCCATTTAAAATTACTGTAACGTCAATATTTAAAATATCTCCATCTTTAAGAGGTTTATCATCAGGAATACCATGACATACAACAGCATTTTTCGAAGTACAAATTGATTTCGGATATCCCTTATAATTCAGTGGTGCTGGAATTGCACCTGCATTGATTATAAAATCATGACATAGATCATTTAATTCATTAGTTGTTAAGCCTACTTTGACGTATGGTGCAATAAAATCAAGGGTTTCAGCTGCAAGCCTGCCAGCTTTACGCATAAAGTCAAAATCTTCTTGTGAATGTATAGTGATGTTCATGTTTCTTACGTTTTTATTGTAATTTTCTGCTTCTCTTACGGATACATCAGTGTAATAATACTATAAAAATAAGCTCCTAGATCAAGCCATTTGTATATTAAGAGATAAAGACAAAAATCTAGACTGTGACTTTTGATTTAACCCAATGGTATAACTTACTTATTTTGCCATCGTGATCAAGCATTCCAGAATTATTTCTATAAAAGGTGTCAACTATTAGCTTTATAGAGCCTAAAGCAGCAGAAAATACAGGATTTTTGTCGTATTCGCCATCAAGACCACTACACGACTCAGGATACCCAATACGGACCTGTTTATTAAATATATGGCTAGCAATCTCTTTAATGCTTGCCAAATAGCTAGTACCACCTGTGATGACTACTTTGTTGATTAGATTTTTCTGCTCCTGAAATTGGTCTCTTATCAGTTCAAGTATTTCCTCAATCCTTGGTCTTATGATGTTAACAAGTTCAGATTTGAGCACTTGAGTCGATTCATCGCTTTCGTTACTTTGCACTGTGATGTATTCATTCTCATCTATTGAAGTTATGATAGTGCTACCGTATAGTATTTTTATGCGTTCAGCATGCTCTATACTTGTGCATAATCCATAAGCTATATCTCGGGTAATGTGAATGCCACCAATTGGAATGCTGCTTGTGTACACAAGTTTTCCTCTCTTAAAAATTCCAATTGCAGTGCATCCACCTCCTATGTCAACAACGGCAGTTCCTAGCTCTTTTTCATCTTTACTTAGACAGGCAAGGCCTGCAGAATATGCAGAAGCAACACAACCAGCCATACTTATCCCACTATTATTAGTTATACAATTTTCGATATTGGTAAGCGCTGGACGCGAAGCAGTGACAACATTAACATCAGCAGACAATCTTTTTCCATATAATCCACTGACCTCCTTTATGTCAGTCATATCATCTAAGTGATATTTAAGTGGTATATTGTGAATTATAACATTTTCTTCGATATATTTCTCAAATGTCTGAAAGACTACACGTTTTATGTCTCGGTCTAAAATTTCGTGATTAGCTGCAATTATTTCGTTATGTACGTTAAAAGAAGAAATCCCACATCCAGCCACATTCACATATATCTGGTCTATAGTCTCTTCTGATACTTGTTCAGCTAAACCTACAGTTGATGAAATAGAGTAACTTGCATGCTTTGCATCAGTTATTGATCCACCACTTATACCTTCTGCACTTTTATAACCCGTTCCTATTATTTTATAGCTAAGATTGCTATTAATCTTAACAATTAGACAAATAATCTTTGTTGTGCCTATATCTAAAACAGCAAAGATATTTCTTTTTGGCTTTACTATTACCGCAGAATACATTGATTGACCTTATTACACAATTTCATTTAAATTGCAGCTCCCTTCAATAATTTATATTTCTATTATAAATGTAGCAACATTTTAATATACCTAGACAAAAAGAAAAATAAAACACAGAATTACAATTTTTATGTCTAAGTTACCAATTGTAATTGCCCCTGACGAAAGATTAACTACACGCGCCAGTGAAGTAACAGATATAACCGATAAAATTAAAGAATTAGTAAATGACATGTTCGAAACTATGTACGATGCAGAAGGTCTTGGTCTTGCTGCAGTACAAGTTGGAGTGCTGAAGAGAATTTTTGTCATGGACGTTCAGCCAGAAAAGGCTGGAGATGAGCTAGTAGGGTATGATTCAGTTGGCAAGTTTTGTATGATTAACCCTGAAATTAAGGAATTATCTGATGAACAAGTCATTATGAGTGAAGGATGTCTTTCAATTCCGGAGCAAAGCCATGAAATCAAGCGTCCAAAATATTTAACTGTAAAATATAAAAACTTAAATAACGAAGAACAGACGCTAAAAGCTAGTGGTTGGCTTGCAAGGTGTATTCAGCATGAATTGGATCACTTAAATGGTATATTATACATTAGACATTTATCTAGGTTGAAGTATGATTTGGCTATGAAAAAAGCACAAAAGGTTAAGAGGCACTATGAGCAATGAAGATCTAGAATTGTTGAAGTTCTATCATGAAGTGGGAGTTGATTGCACACTAACTGAAAGTGAAGAGGAAAAAAAAATGGAAAATGAGAGAGCTGCACAATCTTCTGTCATCGAGCAGAAAAAAGAACAACAAACCATGTTCCCAAGTGACTGGATCATTGAAGCAAGGAAGCTTGCAAGTGAATGTAGTAGTGTAGACGAACTAAGAAGTGCAGTTAAGTCATTTGAGGGTTGTGAAATAAAAAAAACTGCAACTAATACTGTTTTTTCTGATGGTAATCCGAATGCAAAAATCATGCTTATTGGTGAAGCACCAGGAGCAAATGAAGACCTGAAAGGCATACCATTTTGTGGTGCAAGCGGAATGCTGCTCGATAAGATGCTCGGTGCAATTAGTCTGGACCGCACTAAGGTGTATATAAGCAATGCGGTATTTTGGCGTCCACCTGGTAACAGAAAGCCAACTGATCTGGAGCTTGATATGTGCAGACCATTTGTTGAGAAGCACATTGCTCTTATTTTACCGCAAATTCTGATTTTTGTCGGAGGAATTGCATGTTATAGCCTTCTTGATAACACAAAGACTATATCGAACTTGCGTGGCAGATTTCATACTTATACTAACCAATATTTATCTCATTCAATTACTACAGCCGCTATATTTCATCCAGCCTATCTACTTCGTCAACCAGCACAAAAACGCTTAGCTTGGGAAGATTTGAAGAAGATTAGGGAGTATCTTGATAACACCAATAACTACACGGATGTTTAGCTTACTACTCGTTATCATCTTAGTACCGGCTAATTGAATTAAATATTGAAAAATCTACTAAACAGAGAAAAAGGCAAAAGAAAATCTATCAGCTACTACCTATTTTTTTAATTGGCGTTTTTTATTGTGTTAAATCCTTTGATAAGCGCATTTTGGCTTATGTGGGTAAAAGTTTTATAAAGACATAGAGTGCACATAGTGCAAAAAATTAAACATCAAGTATATTGAGCTTTTTGTCGTTTTATCTGCACAGACTGAAGATAAATAATATATCTTCACCCTTATTTTAAGGAGAATGGCGGAGTCCGTCAAGTAACTCTTGCTGTTGCTATAGCTGCTTGAGTTCCTGTAATCACAATGTTGGTGCAATGCACGCATGGAATTTTATTTACTCTATAATATGTTGGTTTATAGTAGTACTAATGCAGAAATAAAGGGAGGAGACATTGGAAAGCAATATAAAAAAATTGAAAGGAAATTTTTTAGAACAAGCAATTAGAGTAAATCATGCTGGCGAATATGGAGCCATTTGTATTTATTCTGGTCAAAAATTTATTCTTAAAAAATCTTCCATAATTGACAAAATAATTGAAATGGAGGAGCAGGAAAAAAAACATTTCCACTATTTTAATGAGAAAATCAAGGAGCAAAGAGTTCGTCCTACTGTTTTGTTGCCAATTTGGCGTGCTTTAGGGGTGTCACTTGGTGTTGTAACTGCTATGATGGGTAAAAAAGCCGCTATGGCTTGCACTGCTGCAGTTGAAGAAGTGATCGGAGAGCACTACAAGGAGCAAGTCTTACATTTAGAATATGGGGAATTAAGAGAAACCATAAGTAAGTTTCGTGATGAGGAGTTAGAACACAGAGATATTGCAATTCAGCACAATGCCGAAAGCGCACTTGGCTACAACGTTTTATCTTTGTTCATAAAAACAAGCTGCAAAGCTGCTATTTACCTCTCTAAATTGATTTAATCAATCACTATTTGACAACCAACCACAGTTGCCTTTAGTTCTTGTGCTAATTGCTGCCCCATATCCTCTACTCCAATCGAATGCGTATGAATGTTTATAATTAATTTCTTAATTATTATCCTAAAAATACATTAATTTAATTCCCTATTAGAGTTTTCTTGTTGTTGTAAACATGTTTGCATAAGACTAGTAGATGGAACGTTTTTAATAGTCTGAGTTAACTCCTCAGGAATATTTTCAAAACTCTTGCCCATAACTTCTAAAACACTTTTCCCCTGTATAAGACAATTCCCTCCAAAGCTTGATTTGTTTTCTAACTTGCTAAACCTTATTTTGCTTTTCTCATCAATTTCTACTACCATTTTGTTACCATCTTTCCGTAGATAAATACTAATCTCCTATGATTATTGTCCAATAGAAATTTCAAATTTTGTAAAATCTTTAAAAACCCAGTTATTTTTAAGAGTGTAGAAAATAGTTATAAGAAATTTTCTAGCAGTAGCAGTTATAGCCTTAGCAGAACCACGCTTCTTTTTTATATGTTCATAAAAGCTTTTCAAGTAAGGACTGTAACGTACAGCAATCCAAGTACATTGAACTAAAGAAGTACGCGCTATTTTTGACCCTCGTTTGGTAATTCTTCCAATTGTACATTGCTGATTAGATTGAGAAACTCTTGGTACAACTCCAAAATATGCAGTAAGTTTCTCAGGTCTACGGAAATCATTAATGTCTCCAATTGTTACAATAAAAACAGCTGCAGAAATTGGACCTATTCCCTTTATGCTGATAAGATTGCTGAACCCAGGAAGTTGTTTAGCGAAAGCTATAATTTCCTTTTCAAGCTTTTTAAGGCTTTCTCGGATAGCTTCTAAATGATAGCTAATCACTTCAATTTCAACTTTTTCTAAAGGATCCCAATTATGCTTTTGAGTAGCACGTTCAAATCCTACTTTAGTTGTAAGTACTTCTTTTTTAATTTTTATTCCATGGTAATTAAAAAGACCATGAACTTTATTGATTAAAGATACCCGTGACTTTACTAACTGATCTCTCGTTTGAAGAAGAGAAGCTAACTGCTGGCATTGTTTGTTTTTGCACCTTGCCTCAGGCAACATATCTTTGCTGAGAAAGAAAGCAATAGCTCGTGCATCATGCTTATCTGTTTTGTTCACAGAGCGACGAACAACTTCAAACTGCCCAGGAGCAATTATTACTATGCATTTAACGTAAGGTGAAACTGCATCATAAAAGAAACAGCTATTACCTGTTGCTTCTATGGCTACTTCATCTGTTTCTTGAAGATCTTTGGTGAAATTATCCAAGTCTTTTAAGCGAAACGTTTGAATATGCTCAGGTTTCCCTTCCTGTAAGTAACAAGCAGTAAAACTATTGGTATGTAAATCAACTCCAATGTGACGCATATTTTTTCCTCCAATTGCATATTTCAATATATCAGAGTAGAATATTGCCAGTTGTTCCAAACTCCTATACGAGGTCATCACATCACATTTTGTGAGCCTCACGATGATTTTCGGTGGCAGGGGCAGTTAATCTCTCCTACGAAGTCTTCTTTCTATTCTTCATATAAGAGCAGAAAGTGCTTCAGAAAAATATCCAACCTGCCACCTAGTCCACTCTGAGAAGTTATTATCTTCTCTTGCTTACAACCAAGCAATACTTATTCATACCATCTCCCCCATCTTCAAGACAGCTTTTTGATACAGGAATAAGATCAGTAATACTGATTGATAGTACCTCAGCTATAGCATACAACCTTTCAATTGAAATTCTACGGTTCCCTTTTTCATATTGCAGTATTACCCAGTACTTTACACCAAGTTTCTCTGCTAAATCTTTCTGAGTGTACCCTCGCTCTAACCTCCAATTTTTTACTTTTTGCCCTACTTCATAGTCTAAACTTCTTTCCACAAAAAGAACCTTGCGTATAATATTTTCTACTATATCTCAATTTTGTTAAGGCTCCAGATATAATGGTAGATTCTGAAACCTTAAAGTTAACCCATAAAATGAAGAAAGAAGGTTGGTTAAAGCCCTCTAAAGGTTTCTTTACTACCTCCACATACCCTATTTACCCACGAAGACAATACTTCATCATTGCTAACCTCTTTTATAGCATACTTTTCACTCCATATGCCACATCTAGTGAAATTACCTTTCTCTACTGCTTCTTTAACTTTCATTCTACCAAAAAGGCAGTTTTTTCCAATTTCTTCGCCTCTTTTTTGTAACTCAGCCCACATTTCCTTATTTGCTACTCTAACCTGCACCTGATCTGCCTCTTGGTACAATATAATATTTAGCTTACCAACGCTTGTAGGAAATTCTAACATGACAGAGCTACCATCTGAAATATCAGTATAGTTTCTTATACCTCCCTTCTCACTTTTAACTTCAACTGCATTATTGCCAATTTTTAAAATATTACTTCCTAACTCTCTGTTTGCTTTCAGTACTTTGGCAACTTCTACCTTGCTGTCCTCAGAGAATTCCACAAAAAACGTCCTATTATCTATTTCTAGATCTATTAAAGCTCCTTCCTGAACAGCACTTTCACCAGCTTTTCCTAGTTCTTCTAGTTGCTTATCTATCTGTGGCTGAATTTTTGGTTGTAGCTCATTATAGATTTCACCTATCAGTTTATTCTGCAATAAAGTATCATGAAACTCTGCACCGCTTAGCATTAATTTACGTATTAGCTTTTTTCGATCACTTTTTTCTAACCTGTGAAAATGTGTACCTAATACTACATATTCTTATATGTTAAAAACAAGTCTTTATAAATGTCACGAAATGGCGGTATAAAGACACGCAGAGAGGAGGAACCGTACATACTCTTGGTCATAAGGACCGTTTTGCAGCAAGGTTCTCCTCTCTGGTTTATTATACTGAAAGTTCCGAACAACTGGTTGAGCTTTTAGGCTCGTATATAAGGGTGGAAAATGCAGTATACACATTATTTATGGAGGGATTATGAATTTATCAAATATTATTACTGGCATTGATATTAGCAAAAATAAACTAGATATCCATATTCATCCACTTGGACATCATAAAGTATTTGAAAATAACGTTCAAGCTATTGATCAAATAATCGACTTTTTGCGTTTACATAACGTAACCAAAGTTGGACTTGAAGCAACTGGTGGGTACGAAAAATTATGTGCTTATACTTTATTAAGCCATGGTTTTGAAGTATATGTCATTCAACCAAGATGGGTGAGAGATTATGCAAAAAGCCTTGGTATTGCTACTAAAACTGATAAAATAGACTGTAGCATCATCTCACGTTATGTTAGTAATACAGACATGCGTGTCACTCCTTTAAAAGTTAGTAGTATTGACTGTTTGAAGCAAAAATTATCTCGCAGGAATCAACTAGTAGAAATAGCAAAAATACAAAAAACCCAAGCTCATCAAGTAACCGATTTATCTATAATCAAACAAATGGAAGAGCTACTTGCAGTTTTACAAAATCAAATTCAAGTCTTAGAAGATGAGGTAATGGAATTAGTCGATAAAAATCAAGAGCTTAAAAAAAAGTATATGTCAATAACTAGTATACCTGGTATAGGTGCAATAACAGCTATTACTTTTATTTGTTATCTACCCGAGCTTGGAACTCTCCAACATAAAGAAATATCCAGCCTTTCCGGAGTTGCACCTTTTAATCGAGATAGTGGTTTTAGTAAGGGAAAAAGGTGTATTCAGGGTGGTAGATCACAAATTAGAAAGGTTTTACATATGTGCATTCTTAGTGCGCAAAGGTACAATTCTTATATAAAAATCTTCTTTGATAGGCTATACAATCAATATAAAAAACCATATAAAGTTGCTTCTACTGCTGCAATGAGAAAATTACTTATCCTTGCTAACTCTTTAGTAAGAGACGGTAGACTGTTTACTGAGGAGTATAGCCCTAAAACTGTTTCTATATAGTAATAGCATAGCTGTGAATAAGTACGCCCACACAAATTTTAAGTACTTATTCACAGCTACATCAATTTTTCTATTGACTTTTAACACAACTGCTACAATATTCTCTTTGCAATTTGTACTTAATTACAATTGGCTTAATTTCTAGCAACTCTGCCTTCTACTTCATCTTCTAAAGTAACCTTACCTCCACATACACAAATCGTACCAATTGTGCAGCTCACTACCTTGTCTGTAGCTATTAATTCACGCTTATGTGCCTTATGTCCTCTCCTGGTCTTTATCACTTTTCTTTTTTGCTTCCTCACGGTATATATCTCATGCTGGTAGCAGCGATGAATTTTAAGCTCCAAATTTGTCTTTTAATTCAACTATTTGTGTTCCCAGGCTATCATTTTCTCTGATTAGCACTATTTTTTCCTTGAGATTAGCGTTTTCTGCTACAACCTTTTCTTGCAGCACTGTTGTCATTTACCCATTCCATATATAGCTTCCTATTTCTTTACACTTTTATACTTACTTTGTAAACTACCTTATCTCTGTGAACGGTTGCAATTATTTTAGAAAAGTTTATAAATTACTAACTTAATATATAAAATAGTTTTTTTTCATCTTCTTTTTTCCTTATTCTACTTTTCCTTAACTTGACGCAATGGTTTATTGAAAACTTCTTCATGTTATGAAAATATCCAGGTATTTGTACTTTAAAACCTGTATTATTTGTGAGCAAGAGCCTTTATCACTAAATGAACAATGTCACACAAAATTTCATCCTTAATTTTCCTGTATTCCCTCACTAGCCTCGATATTTCTTCGCTACCTACATCACTATGAAAGGCCTTATCATGCAAATCTTCAGAGGCTTTGGTAAAAAAATATGACATATCAACTGATAGTGCTTCTGCCAATTTATATAACCTATCAACTATAAGTCTAACTTCTCCAGTTTCATATCCTTGTATATGCTGAAATGAAATTCCAAGCTTTTTTCCCAAATCTCTTTGACTAAAACCACACATTAGCCTTCTTTTCCTTATTCTTTCCCCTATTTGTTTATTGATAGGATGTTGTATAGTCATTTTACGTATCAGGTAATATTAACTATGTATTATCACTTTGAGAAAAAGATTTTACCAATATATAAACTGCACTACGTAACCTTTTGCTCTTAATTTTGTTATATCCTTTGACTAGTTTTAGTATTTCTTCATCATAAGCTTCATGTGAGTCAGTATGCATACCAGTAAAGAAATCAGCAACATCAATTGATAGGGCTTTTGCTAAGTCATATAGCCTACTGGCTAAAATGCAATTTGAACCATTTTCGTACCTTTGTATCTGTCTATATGAAACACCTATTCTTTTTCCTAATTCAGTTTGTGTCAAACCACAGTATAACCTAAGTTCCTTTATTTTTTTACCTAATTCCACCTTTTACTACTAATTCTAGCTGTTCAAGCTTATATTGAATTTTTTAATTTATGAAGTGAAAAAAAGAAGGAAAGCTAGAGAACTTTCCTTCCGGGTTACAGATTACAATAAGCCACTGTCATAAAAACTAAAGTGGCTCTTCTGTGTTACGATTATATGATCTATCAATTTCATTCCTACATTTTCGCAGGTTGCAGCTAATGTGAGTGTGTTATCCTCATCCTCCTTTGATGGTTCTATATCTCCGCTTGGATGATTATGTGAAATTGCAACAGATGATGCGTCAATCAGTAATCCCTGTTTTATTATTGCCCTCACATATAGAGGTACTCTATCTATAGTTCCACAATCTTGAATATACTCATATATTAAATGACCACTTCGATCTAAGTATACCACTCGTAAGCTTTCTTTTCGTGACTGCCCTATTGCTGCTTTAAAGTATTTTAATAGCTCTTCTCTATTATCAAGAATCGACAGCTTTTTTAACTTACCTTTCAATATCCTATCAAAAATCTCTTTCAGACAAAAGATATTTGCTATTGCTCCATCATTCATTCCTGTAACATTTTTTAGTTCATGAAAGTCAGCATTAATTACCCTTCCTAAACTACTAAAGAGCTCAATTAGCCTTTTTGCCACTTCTCTTCCTTCTGCATATTCAGATAGAGTACGTTCCAGTAGCTCATGGTCAAGTAAAGACCTGCCTCTACTTGATAAAATGCGAGTTTCCAATTTTTCTTTTCTCTCACTATTATTCATAAAAACCTCCAAGATCAACATTATATACAAATTCAGCGCCAGCTTTCTGACGCAGTAGTTCTCGAGGAATAACCCTTTTTGAACTCTAAATTTGCAATGTTGTCCTTGTTGCTTTAACAAATGGACAGCAAGAAGATGCTAGCGCTATTAGGTTTGCCTAGTGCGTATTCGATCTACCAGTGTCAAACACTGATCATAGGGAATGACATTACAGGGACACTGGAATAACGTAGAAGATAGCGCTAACAACTTTCATTTAGGCAAGATATATCTTGAAAAAATTAAGCTTTAGTGCTACTAAATGTTGTAACTTCTATGCTGAAACCTGACTATGAATGTGGAAAAAATACGCAATGCTAAAATAAAATTACCAATATTTCTTGATTATCAATCTACTACTAAAGTAGATCCTCGTGTTTTGGAGTTAATGATACCTTATTTTGGTGAGTTCAGTAATGCACACTCTCGTAGCCATTCATTTGGTTGGACAGCTGAGGAAGCAGTAGAAAAAGCAAGGAAGCACATTGCTGACTTGGTGAACGCAGACAGCAAAGAAATCGTCTTTACCTCGGGTGCAACCGAATCAAATAACATGGCTATCAAAGGTGTTGCTCATTTTTATAAGAATAAGGGAAATCATATAATAACTGTCTGCACGGAGCATAAGTGCGTTTTAGATTCTTGTCGACATCTGGAAAATGAAGGCTTTAAAGTTACATATTTGTCCGTTAAGCAAAACGGAATTATAGATTTGTTGAAACTTGAGGAGGCAATCACTGATAAAACAATTCTGATTTCAGTGATGATGGCAAATAATGAAATCGGAGTAATGCAACCTGTCAAAGAAATTGGTGCAATGTGTAGAAAGCATAATATATTTTTTCATACAGACGCTGCCCAAAGTTTTGGAAAAGTTTCAATAGACGTAAATGAAATGAACATTGATCTTATGAGCCTTTCTAGCCATAAAATTTATGGACCTATGGGAATAGGTGCGTTATATGTCCGTAGAAAAAATCCTCGTGTTAGGTTGACGCCACTAATTAGTGGTGGTGGACAGGAGAGAGGCATGCGCTCTGGAACAGTTCCTACTACCCTTGCAGTTGGTTTTGGTGAAGCAGCACGTATCGCTAAAGAAGAAATGGAAATAGAAGCAAGCAAATTAGAAGAGTTGAGAGATATTTTGTACAACAAAATAAAAGAGGCATTTCCTGATGTTGTTTTAAATGGTGACTACGAAAATAGGATTCCAGGTAACCTTAACTTAAGTTTTCCTTATGTTGAGGGTGAGTCTCTTATCATGGCAATCAAGGATTTAGCAGTAAGCTCTGGTTCTGCATGCACATCTGCATCCCTTGAGCCTTCTTATGTCATAAGATCACTAAACAATGGCCACGATCTTGAGCATTCATCAATTAGATTTGGCCTTGGCCGATTTACAACTAAAGATGAAGTTCTATATGCAGCAGATCTTGTTACTAAAAATGTTGGACGGCTAAGAGAGATGAGCCCACTTTTGGAAATGGTACAAGAGGGAATAGATTTAAGCACCGTAAAATGGGATTCTCATTGAAGAATAAGACGTTAACCATTAGCAGAGTGATGGTTGTCTAAGCTCTTTCTATGGGTGAAATCGGAAACTTAGCTTTAAGTCCTTTGTAGATGCCACGGAACTAAGTAGCAATCCTATACATATTAAGCTCGCAGCAGTTGTGCTTCCGCCATAGGATAGAAATGGAAGTGGGTCACCTATTATAGGTAAGAAGCCTATTGTCATTCCAATGTTTATAAAGAAATGAGCACTAAAAAAGGCAAAAACCCCGATAGATATTAACTTAGAAAAGTAATTTTTTGACCTGTAAGCAATGGAGAATATTATAGCAAGCAATGTGGTATAGAGTAAAATCAAAGTCATGCTGCCTAAAAAACCCCATTCCTCACTCAGTACCGCAAAAGCAAAATCTGTGCGTTTCTCTGGCAAAAATCCAAGTTGAGTTTGACTTCCATTAATAAATCCCTTACCAAACAAACCTCCTGAACCAATAGCTATTTGAGATTGCTGTGCATTATAACCTATTCCAAGTGGATCTACTGATGAATCCAAAAATGATAATATCCTTTGCTTGTGATAAGGGCGCAAAAAAGGCCAAATAGCTGGTATTGCGAAAATGCCAAGAGTTCCAAAAATTATCAAATGAGGTCTCTCCATTATTGCTGTGAATATGATTGATGCTCCTATAAACAATATTATTACAGCTGTTCCTAAATTAGGTTGCTTCAATACAAGGAATACAGGTAAGAAAATAATTATAAGTGGCTTAAATAAGCTTTGAAATTTCATCATTTTATACACACTTTGTTTATTAAAATAACAAGCAAGTGCAAGTATTAAGCCCACTTTTACAAATTCTGATGGTTGTAAACTAATTGACCCAATTCTTATCCATCTCGTTGCACCCATTATATGCGAGCCAAAAAAATTTACTGCTAACAGCGCAATTACTGCTGCTATGTAAAAAAAATAAGCGTGCTTCAAATAAAAATCTAGCTCTATAAATGACATAGCTATAGCAAGCAAAAGGAAGAAAGAGAATATGACCAATTGGTGAATTGCAAATGGAGCCCACTTTCCTCCAGCAGAAGAATATTGCACAACAATGCCAACGCAAAACAGAGCTATTACGTTAATGACTAATAATAAGTGAATCTTCTTCAGCTTATCCACAGCAAAAACTTTACAGACTTTGAGATACAATAAAACATAAGAAAATCAAAAAGCAAATTTATTAATTACCAACCGAATTGGACTACTATATATCCCAGTTATTACCGTTAAAATTGCCATAAATAATAAACAAAAGAGCATAAGCAATGGTACCTCATTAAATGTCATTCCAGCGTTTGATGCTGTACTGTTTTCAAAATACATTTTCTCAACCATTTTCCAAATGTATACTAATGCAGAAAAAGAGCTAACAGCAAAAACCATCAGAGAGACCCATGCATGAGATTCAAGAATTGCTTGCATCATATACCACTTACTTACAAAGCCATTTGTCAAGGGTACACCGATTAATGCTAAACTAAGTAGAGTAAATGCGAGTGTTGTATAGGGCATTGACTTTTTTAGTCCTGATAAATTTTCTATTTTTGTCATACCAACCTTATAAGAAATACACCCTGCAACCATGAATAAAGACGTTTTTATCATGCTATGATTTACTATGTGAAGAACTGCTAAAAACAAACCTGATTTTGAATTTAAACCCAGCATTAAAAGTATATAGCCAATCTGACTGATACTGGAGTGAGCAAACAGTCTTTTTATATCTTTTTCGATTATTGCAGATATTGATCCAAATACAATAGCGCAAAGTGCGAGGATAATTATCACATTATGCAGTGGTAAGAAAAAATTTTGCTGAAAAACAGTGTAAAAGATTCTGATAAAAACATATATCATCACTTTGGTTACTGTACCTGAAAAGAATACGCTAACGAAGCTAGGTGCTTCACTATATGCGTTAACCAGCCATCTGCTGAGTGGAAATAGTGCCATTTTGATTGAGAGACCAACAAAAATGAATAATGTACCAAGTCTTATGATGTTATTATCGTATAATGGTACTATTCTTTCAGCCATGTCAGACATGTTGAGCGTTCCGGTCATAGAGTATAAAAGGCCGATGCCAAACAAGTAAAATGTTGCTCCTACAGTACCACTAATGAGGTATTCAAATGCTGCTATCAGGGCTTTTTTGTCCCTTCCCATTGAAACTAATACATAAGAAGAAAGAGATGAAATTTCCAAAAAAACATAAAGATTGAATATGTCGTTTGTTACTAGAATTCCGAGTAGTCCGCTTAAGCACAGTAGAAATAGAGAGTAAAAACCAGTGATCTTGTTTTTGCTAATTTCTTTTTCGTTAATATAAAAGCTATAAAGCACGCTAATCAGCGCTATAAAATTCACCAAAGTTAGAATCAAAGAGTTCAATATGTCGATTCTCAATTCTATTCCGTATGGAGGAGCCCAATCTCCAAGATAATAAGTTATAATTTCACCATTGTATGTTTTCACTAGCAACGTTAATGAAATAAAGAAAATAGCTGCCGTTGTAAAAAAAGAGATAAACCAGGACACCCTATGTTTCCTGGTAAGAAAGCAGAACATCGACGCAATTATTGGTATAATAACTTGTAGAATTGGTAATTGCATTAAACTGTTGTTAATACATCGTTAAAGTATTAGTATATATAATACTTTTTGTTTTAATACCTTTATGTTATCCAAAATTTATAATGTAGTAACAAACTTATTAAGGAGAAAAGGTAAACTTATAGGTAGGGATGAAAACGGAAATTCTTACTATGAGTCAAATAAAGGAAAAAGATGGGTAATATATGGTAATGTTTCTGACCCCACAACAATTCCTCCAGAATGTTATATATGGCTGCATAATACTAATAATGAAATACCAATTAACAATAACAAAAGAAAAACTCCTAATTTAACGGGTACAAAAGATGCATACTACCCAAAGCAAAAGGTGAAAAACTACTATGAAAGCTGGAATCCTAATAATTAAAGATGCGAAGGTCAAATATACTTGAAATAATTGCTGGATCATTTGTATTAATTTTCACTATTTTTCTTGTCTTCTTCGCTATTAATAAGCTATCTTACATAAAGAGAAACTATAAGGATTGCTATAAAATACATGGCCTTTTTACTGATGCTAACGGTGTAGGGGTTGGTGATAGTGTCAAGATCTCTGGTGTAGAAATCGGAAGCATAACTGGTGTATCGCTTGACAAAGCTACCTACATAGCACGAATCGATATGTGCATAAGCAGAGACATAAAGTTGCCAATTGATAGCTCAGCTCTAATCACTAGCAGCGGGGTTGTTGGTAGTAAATTTGTTAATATATCACCTGGTGCAGATCCTAAATTAATTTCACACGGTGGTAAAATAGAGCATACTCAAGCTGGAGCAAATATGGGTGGAATAGTGGATAAAATTATTGGCATGTTTACAAAGTGAGAATAAGAACACATAAGCCAACTTGGCCTATGTACAATCAAGGGATTTTTCTATCAATAGCTTGAAGTTGTTCAGCGTTTGAATTATCAAGATTTCTGCTAGGTTTTACATTCCTAATAATCTTAACAAATGCTTGTACTTTCAGTATAGGAGTGTTTTTTCTTACGTACTTAGGGAAGTGTTAAATAAACCATACGTGTCAAGTTAAGGAAATAAAGGTATGAAAGAGATAGAATAATAAGGTATAAGTTCTCCCAGAAGTACTTTTAGTGAGAGAATCAATGAATAAAGTAACTAGATTATCAAAAAAGCTCAAAGAATTTTTTAATGAAAAAGCAGACAAAATCTCAATTACAACAAGGTTTATAAAAAGAAAGAGAAAGCTAAAAGGTTCATCGTTCGTAAAAGCCATGGTCTTGGGTAATATAGGGGTTGATAATTGTAGCGTAGAAACAATGTGTCAATTACTAAACGAGGACTCGATAGATATAACAAAACAAGGTTTGGATTTTAGATTTACTGAAGAAGCAGTGGAATTTATGAAAAGGATGTATAATGAATCTGTGGTTCCCTTTAAAAATATCTTGCAAGTTGATTGCAAAATCTTACAGCTATTTAATAGTGTTAAATTATTGGACAGTAGCTATACTACTCTACCTAACAGTATGGAAGAGATGTATAAAGGTTATGGTACTAGCTACAGTGGCTACGAAAGTAATACTAAGTCTGGAATAAAGTTACAATTAGTTTTCGACTACATGAATCAGATAATAGACCAACTTAATTTAACGGAGGGAATAAGATCCGGGATATAGGAAACATTTAAGTAATATATTAAGCAATGATTTGCTAATATCTGATCTGGGTTATTTTGTCCCAAGCTCTTTTAAACAAATCAATGAAATAGGAGCTTATTTCATAAGTCGTTGATACCAATATATATGATATAGAAACAAATCAAAAAATAGAGTTACTGGAATGTTTAGAGATTTTTAGAAAACGAGGTATTATTAGGAAAAGAAGTAAAAATTAGAGTAAGAATATAAACTAACTGAATATGGCCAGAAGAAGGAAAGCTAATAGATTAGCAAGATCGCAGGATCCTCTAAAAGAAATCAAAAATTATTGAACTGGTATAACTAATGTTCCAGAAAATAAAATTAGTGCTGAGCAAGTATTACAGAGTAAGGTGGCAAATTGAGTTATTATTTAAATTGTATAAAAGCCATATCAGAGTTGATAAGCTAAAAGGAAAGCCATGCAGAGTATTATGTGAACTATATGCTAATTTGTGCGCAATTCTTATATTTTACGGCATAGTTGGTTGCACAGAAGTGAAAAAGAATACAGAACTTAGCTTAACAAAGGCATTTATTGAGCTAAAAAGGCGGGTTAGAGAGTTATTTTTAGCACTAAAGAATAAAGTTAATAGTTTGAAAGTTTTTCTTAAAAATCTTACCATAACTTGGTCTCGATTTTCATTAAAAGACAAATACAGAAAAACTAGAGTATCTACCTTAACTTCCCTGAATTTACTTACAATCTCTTAACTTGAAGCGTATGGTTTATTTAACACTCCCTTTTTGAGGGTTACAGATCGCTAAAAATATTTAAACAACTAATTTTTATAACTTTGTACCAATAAAACTATTCCCACCTTAATTATCAAACAGTAACGTATAGAACTACAAACTTTTGTATATTAAGAAATTGTTTAAATTACATACCTGGCTACTATGCATCCTACTTCCAAGATAAAGTACCTTTCACTAAAAAATATTGAATTTAATTTTTGCAATCACTTAAGTCTAGTATTATTTTGTTAATGTATCGTTCATTTGCATCCTTGATGATAAATTTTATACCATTTTTATATCTTATAACTTCATCTACAGAAGGTACCTTACCAGCAATTGAAAGAACCAAACCACTAAGTGTGGCATAATGCTCTTCAGAGTCACACAACTCTATTTTTAGATTTTCCTCTATATCCTTTATAAGGGCCCTTGCCGATATTTCAAACTTATTTTGAGATAATTCAGTAATGGTGTGTTCTGAATTTACCTCATTCTCGTTATCAATATTTGGTATCAATTCTTCTATAAGATCATTTATCGAAATTAAACCATCAGTTCCGCCATATTCATCCAGTACAATAGCTAAATATGACTTGGAAGATTTCATTCTAACAAAAAGATTTGTTGCTTTCATTGAGGCTGGGACAAATATTACATTTTGTATAATATTTTTCAGATTAAAATCTTTATTCTTATTGAAAATGATATCTTTTACGTAAAAAAAGCCTATTACGTTGTCAAAGTTATTCTTATAAGTTGGTATCTTAGCATGGTAAGTGTTTTTCACCTTCTTTATTACCTCATCCTTGCTCGATTCAATGTCTACTGCACATATCTCCTTACGTGGAGTCATTATATCCATGATACTACAATCACGGAATTTTAATAGACTATTAAGTATGTCAAGACCTGACAGATCACCCATTAATGCCTCAGTCGCACATTTTTTTAACACAGAAGTTTTGTTGAAGAGAAAGAGAAAAATTCTGTATGCTATTTTTTCTACTAAAGTTCTTTTTTTACTCAA